>NZ_CP025532.1:4349538-4419823 GCF_018336955.1 Marinomonas sp. A3A | reverse complement strand
CCAAAAGTGTATAAGTAAACGGTTTTGTTGTAGGTGACTTTGATCCAATCTGCTACAAGCGTAGCTACGGCTCCACCTAGGCTATGACCAACACAATGAATAACGCCGTTTCCATTCAGAACGTCTGGTTTATCCATGTATGTTTTAATGCCGTCTCTAAGAGAAGAAAATGTTGACTGAAACCCTTTATGAACTGAGTTTCCAGAATCACTGTTGGTGCTGTGACAAGTTATATCTGTAATTGCATCGGCTTTTGTATTTGTTCCTCTTATTGCAATAACATGATCATTCTTATAGGTCTCTCCATTACCATGGCCAATTAAAGCGAAACCTGTTTCTACGCGCCAAAAAAAACCACCACTTGTTCCTTTCTGTATATTATTCGAGTTGAATATAAAGTGTCTTTTTACTGCTTCAGGTAATACAACCGTACTGTTGTTTTGCTCGATTGTATAAGAAAGAAGTGCCAATTGAGAAGCTAAGCTAGGAGATAATTCCATCATTTTTCATCCTTAAAATATGGGGTTATTTTATTTCTTCATAAGATTTTATAATTTTACTATTATAATATGTAGTTATTAATTCGTCTTTAAAATAGCAAATACTTACAATAGGCTGATTATACATACCTCCGTTTTTAGAAAGATCTATTTCGTGCTGAACTTCTTTGTTTTTTAAATCTGCATTTAGGTTTAACATTAAATTATTGAGTTTAGAGTAAGGTGAGAAATCTTTTCTTATTAACCAAATCCAGTAAGGCTCATTGTCATAAGAAAGCTTATTCTTTATGGAAATGTCTTGAAATATTAGAGCATTTTGTCCAAAAATATCTCCTGGAGCACGAGACTTCACTATTTTTTCTTCAAATGAGAATTCACCATCAGCATTAGTTGTTGCATAGTCAAATATTGCTTCTTTACTGTATCCGCTATAAAAAAGCCTACGCTCAACTTCTATTCCAGCTACTGGCTTTCCATTATCAGTGATTCTTCCTTTTACTGGAGGAGATAGCTCAACGTCATAACGTTTTAAACCAAAAAAGCTTACCATAGCTTTACTTCCTTATTGATTTGGTCGGTATTTTAAAAAGGTTAATTAATAAAATTTTCTAACAACCTAATATATTACAGAGTATTTTACCCTGATATATGTAAATTCTAACAAAGTAACGTGTAATACGGCCATCTTCTAAAGTGTAAAATTTACTCAATATTCTGTATCTGTTCTCTCATTTGTTCAATCAGAACCTTCAATTCCACGGCGCTTTGGGTGGTTTCCACGACGATGGATTTTGACGAAAGGGTGTTGGCTTCGCGGTTGAGTTCTTGCATTAGGAAGTCGAGTCGGCGGCCGATTGGGCCTTTTTGTTGTAGCTGGCGACGGACTTCTTTGGTGTGGGTAGCTAGGCGATCCAGTTCTTCGGCCACGTCGGCTTTTTGGGCCAGTAGGACTATTTCCGCTTCGACGCGCATTGGGTCTAGGTCGACTTTGGCAGCTTCGAGTTTATCCAGTAAGTTTTGTTTTTGCGCCGCGATGATCTCTGGCAGTTTGGCTTGCACTTCTACAACGATGGCGTCTATGGCATCAAGACGTTGTTCGATAATGTCTTTTAGTTGCGCACCTTCACGTAGGCGAACTTGGATCATTTCGTCGACAGACTTATTAAAGAGCTCTACGACGGATTTTTTCATCATTTCAAAGTCGCTGCCTTCATCACTAAGGATGCCAGGCCATTTCAGGATGTCGAGAGGATTGGCAGGATCCAGATCTTTGAACCATGTGCCAAGCGTTTCTATGGCGTTTGCTAAGGCTTGGGCGTTATTTGGATTGATTGTCAGATTGGTAGCGGCTTTGTCTACGCCTTGGAAGCGCAGTTGGCATTCTAGTTTGCCTCGGTTGATCTTTTTACGCAGCACGTCACGAAAAGCAAACTCAAGCTCGCGGAAGTTTTCTGGTAGACGAAAGCTGGGTTCTAGGTAACGCTGATTCACTGAGCGAACTTCCCAGCTGATGGTGCCCCAATCGTATACGGCTTCTTGGCGTGAGAAGGCGGTCATGCTTGCTGTCATGTTGAGTACCTATAAAAAAGATCAGTAAATAAAGAAAAACAAAGGCGATATTGTAGCCTAACCAGACTGTGTTCGACAGGTTTGCTAAATGTCATGTTTTCCCGTCGCTGGGCGAGCAATTTTATGTGGGTTCGTTATAATTGCGCCTTTATGATGTTTATCGATAGAGAGAGCAAGTATGCGTCCAAGCGGAAGAGAAGCAGATCAATTACGTCCCCTGAAAATCACACGTAATTTTACCAAACATGCCGAAGGCTCGGTGCTGATCGAATGTGGCGACACGAAAGTTATTTGTACGGCGACTGTGGTTCATGGCGTGCCGCGTTTTTTGAAAGGCAAGGGCCAAGGTTGGATTACCGCTGAATACGGTATGTTGCCGCGTTCTACACACAGTCGAGTGGATCGCGAAGCCGCCCGTGGTAAACAGACTGGCCGTACGGTTGAGATTCAGCGTTTGATTGGTCGTTCTTTGCGTGCGGCGGTGGATCTTAAAAAATTGGGCGAGAACACGATCACGATTGACTGTGACGTGATTCAAGCCGACGGCGGCACTCGTACCGCGTCTATCACTGGTGGTTTTGTCGCTTTGGCGGATGCGATGCGTGTCTTGGTTGAGAACAAAAAAATCAAAGCGAATCCAATCGTATCGCAAATCGCAGCGATTTCTGTGGGCGTTTATAAAGGCGTGCCTGTATTGGATTTGGATTACCCAGAAGATTCAAACGCTGAAACAGACATGAACGTTATTATGAACGACAAAGGCGGTTTCATTGAGATCCAAGGCACTGCCGAAGGTGAAGCCTTTAGTGATGAGCAGATGATGGGCATGTTGGCTGTGGCGCGTAAAGGCATTGCTGAAATCATGGAAATACAACGTGCGGCTTTGTTTGATAAGTAATTACTGTTTTTAGGCGTTAACGCGTTTTATAAAATCTAGTTTCGGCTAGATTTTTTTTGCCTGAAAGGTTGTCGTCGGCATGTGTAATGTAACAATTTGCAAACAGGTAAGCTGGTGGCGGTTTAAAGCTTGAGTCGGCTTGCATTCTGCTGCATATTTGAACAATGTTAAATTAGGTGGTGATGGTTTTATCTTCATAATAGAAGAGAGGAGAAGCGAATTTCATGATAGGAGTCCAACGATTTTTGCACTCGTGTCTTTTGGGGTTTGTGTTCTTGTTCCTGCCATCCGTTCGAGCCGAAGAAATTGTTCTTCATACCATTCATTTGCCTCCGCACATTATTGATTCCGCTGAGTTGTCTCCCCCTGCGAATTTTGAAGATGCCGAAGATGTTTATGGTTTTGATGTGGATATTTTACGGGCCGCATACGCAACGCAAGGCGTAAAAGTTCGAATTGAATTAACGCCCTGGAAGCGAATTATGCGAGACGTTGAGGCGGGGTTGGTGCTGGGAGCTGTGTCTTGTCGTCGACTTCCAGTACGTGAGAAGTTCGCGTTGTATTCAACGCCTCTTAGTCATTCTGCTAATGCCTTTGTAACGCGTCGTTCTTTTTTAGACGGTTATGCCACAACCTTGGCTGTCTTAAAAAAATTCCATGTATCTGCTGTGAATGGATGGTCTCAGACCGATATCTTGGACAGTGCCAAAATACCTTATTCTTCAGTCTCTGGATTGGATCAAGGAATTAATCTTGTGTTGCGACGCAACCAAGATATTTTCATGACTGAGCGTGACAGCGCTATTTTTGCAGCACAGCGTATGGGAGTGATTGACCAGCTTAGTTTTTATGATATCGCTGAATTGGGTTTAGATCATTATGCCGTCTGTTTTAGCAAGAAATATCCAGATGCTGAAAAATGGCGAGATGTATTAAATAAAGGCTTAAAAGAATTGGATGAAAGCGGCAAAAGAGATGAAATATTCAAGCGATATGGAATTTCTTCTGAGCTTAATTAGCCGTTTAGTTACCGTGAGGGATTATGTTACCACTGCGCAAGCGTCTATCTTACAAACAAGCTAAATGGGCATTAGTGCTGATATTGTTGCTTAGTCTATCGATGAGTGCTTTGCAAATTTTTGTCGATTGGCAAGAGGAGAAGGCCACTATTCAATCCCAAGTAATGTCGACATTGTACATTGCCGAGAATGCGGCCACGGAAGCGGCCTATTTATTGGATGAGGACTTAGCCAAAAAAGTACTTACAGGACTGATGCGTTCGGGGAGTTTTTATAAAACGCGTTTGGAAGATGATTTGGGTAATGAGTTGGCAAGTACATATCGTCCTTTGCAGCCTATGTTTCTGCGGGGCTTATCTGAAAAAGTCTTTAAGGAATTGCCGCAGGACTTCCGGCTGACGTTAATGCGGAATGCTCATTTGTCTGTGGGAACCGTTATAGTCTCGATTGATAGCGGTGCGGTAACGAATGCTTTCTTACGTCGTAATATCCGCTTAATTAGCACTTCGCTTTTGTCGGCGTTTCTACTCGGCGCTGCCATGTTTATTCTCTTTTATTTGCAAATATCTCGACCTCTTTCTCGACTAATTGATCAGTTGAGTTGGTTAGAAAAAGACGGTAACGATCCTGTTCAACTGCAATTTAAGCAAACCGCTCGAGAAGATGAGTTGGGGATTTTAGCTCGTACTATTACTGCACTTTGGCATAAACGGCGAAAGGTCGAAACTGAGCTGGCAAAAAGCGAAGCCTATTTTAAAGCTGTTTTACATCAGTCTAGCGAGAGTATGTTGCTGGCTAACCTAAAGGGTCAAATTCTCGACTGCAATGGCGAGGCGTGTCGATTATTGGCTTATGATAAATCCGCTTTGTTGACGTTAAAAATCCAACAGATCGATTTTGATCATACACCGGAGCGATTGAAAGAGTGGGCCGAAAGATCTCAAGGTGAGGCTAAAGTTTATGAGACTAACTATCGTCGAAGTAATGGCATCGATTTCCCGGTTGAAGTGTGTGGAAACATTATTACTTTGGATCATGAAGCGCATTTCTTGGCGTCTTTTCGAGACATTACGCAACGAAAATTAGATCAAGAACAGGTTCAGTTTTTGGCCTATTACGATGCTCTGACCAATTTGCCAAATCGACGATTTTTAAATCAGAATATTGAAAATGTCATCACCACCGCACAGGATAATGATCATGTTGGTGGCTTGTTGTTTATCGACTTAGATCGCTTTAAAAACATTAATGATTCCATGGGACATCACATTGGTGATGCCCTTTTGGTTGAAACCTCAAAACGCCTTATGGCCTGCTTGTCGGAAGCGGATATTGCGGTTCGAATGGGCGGCGATGAGTTTGTGTTATTGATTCCTATGTTGGGAAGAACGTTCGAAGAAGCACAAAGCAAAGTGACTTTGTTGGCGGAAACCTTGTTGTCACAGTTGTCTAAGGTGTTCCGTTTAGAGCAAACGGACTTATTTATATCTGCGAGCATTGGCATCAGCCTGTTTCCGTTTGAGGGGGCGAACGATGCCCAGATTTTACGCCAAGCCGATACTGCCATGTATGAAGCTAAGGAAAGTGGTCGTAATGCTTACCGTTTTTATCGACAAGAAATGCAACAGCAGGTTGCCGAGCGAGCTAAGTTGGAAAAAGCCTTACACAGCGCGATTGGCAATAATGAGTTTTACTTGGTGTATCAGCCACAAGTAAACCAAGACGGACAATTAATAGGTTTCGAAGCGCTTATTCGCTGGTTTAATGATGAGCTTGGATTAGTGCCACCTAATCGTTTTATTCCAATAGCGGAAGAAATTGGTTTAATTTACGACCTCGGAAATTGGGTGTTAGAAAATGTCTGTCAGCAAGTAAAGGCGTGGCAAGACATTGGCCTTCCGCCGACTTTTAAAGGCGTGGCGATAAACATCAGTCCATATCAGTTTGCTAAGGAGAGCTTTGTTGAAACTGTCTGTGATGTTATCGCTCGCTCTGAAGTGGATGCAGGCTTGCTCGATTTAGAAATCACCGAAGGTATGTTGGTCGAAAATATTGCTTCTGTTGCTGAGAAAATGTGGCAACTCAAAGAACACAATATACGTTTTTCCATTGATGACTTTGGCACGGGCTATTCTTCATTGCGTTATTTGCAGCACTTTCCTATTACGCAATTAAAGATCGATCAATCGTTTGTACGTGATTTAACGAGCGATCCACAGAGCCATGTGATCATTAATACAATCGTGTCTATGGCGACGCATATGAACTTATCAGTACTGGCTGAAGGCGTAGAGCATCAAGTAGAAAAGGACATTCTGGAAAACATGGGCTGCTCGAAATATCAGGGTTATTTCTTTTCTAAACCTGTAAAAGCCGACACGGCAACACAATATCTCTCTGGCGACATCACGTTTCCATTGCAGTCCCAAAACGCTTAATGGCAAGAATGGCGTTAAATGTCAGTCATTGTGCGCGTTTTTGCGCCTTACAAGCTTCTTTGACTCTGCGATTATCTATTCACAATAAAAATAAGGAGAAGCAAGGTGAAGAAACTGATTGGTGTTGGAATAGTTGCCGCTATGGCGCTTAGTTCAGGTGCGCAAGCATCGGGCGATGTTTTGGCAGGGAAGTGGATATTGCAAGACGCAGATAGCACGCAGGCCAAGTTGGACGAAGCGGTTGAAAATGTGGCGCAAGAGATGAATTTTTTTATTCGTGCTTTGGCGCGACCTGTGTTGAAAAAGCAAACGCAAATTTGTCAGCAATGGACTTTAGGTTGGCAAACCGAACAGTTCCAGTGGCAGTGTGACGATGCTAAAGCCGATAACATACCGCTTACCGCTAATGGCGAAGTGATCAAGAAAGACGAAGAAGATATTGAGATATCAGGCACCTACCAGCAAACAGCTGATTCCGTGGTGGTGATTCTTGAGTCCGAGCGAGGTAAACGCACCAATACTTGGAAACAAGTAAGTGATGATGAATTGCTGTTCACAGTGAAGTTAGAATCTGAAAAACTACCGACACCTTTGACATGGTCCTTATCCTATAAAAAAGAGTAACTCTTTTGCTAAGCCGTTTCTCTTAAGGTGACTAATAAGAAAGCCCCAATAGATGCCTATTGGGGCTTTCTTGTGGGCTTTGCCTTTCTATTAACGCTTCACAGCACCTGTTGGAGCGAATTTAGCGCCATCAAGTGGTGAATTCTTTTGGATATATTCCACTAGAACGTCTGCATCTACATAACCTGAGTTAACGTAGTTTGGATGATCCACGATTTTTGGGTAACCATCACCGCCTGATGCAGAGTAGTTATTCATCGCGATGCGGTAAGTTTTACCTGCGTCTAGCGCTTTACCGTTCACCATGATGTTAGTCGCTTTGTCATCTTTTAGTGTCAGAGCGACACCGCTGAACTGAGCAAATGCGCCAGTTCCCGCTTGTTTCGCTGCAATAGCAGAAAGATAATCCGTTAGCTCGTCAGCCGTGAAATCAACATACGACACCATGTTGCCGAAAGGCTGAACTTTCAAAACGCTTTTATAAGTAACGACACCTTTTTCTAAGTTGTCACGGATACCACCAGAGTTCATGACGCCTATGTCCGCATTCACTTTTTGCTTCATTGCTAGAGCAATCAAGTTACCTAAGTTGGTTTCTTGAGTACGAACGATATCGCGGTCACCAATAAAATCTGTATTAGAGAAGCCAATCTCGATATTAAGCTCTTTCTGACCTTTTTCTTGGAATGGCGTTAACATCTCAAGCATGGTTGGATCTTGGACTATCTCGTCTTCGATGAAAACACGCTCAGATTTGCCATCAGCATTGGTGACTTTTTTCTTCAAGTTAACTGGAATAAGTTTGTATTGAGACCAAACAATCGCGCCATTTTTGTAGACGAAGTCTAGGCGGCCAACGTATTTGCCCCATTCGTGCGCTTGTAGAATTAGGGTGCCGTTTTGTTCGTCAGGCTGGAACAGAGGATTTTGTGAGTGACCGCCCACAATTACATCAATACCAGGAACAGTGCGGGCTAGCGTTACATCGCCAGGTGCGTTGCCACCGTAGTTACCATCTTGGTAGTGACCCATGTGAGTCACCGCAACTACTAGATCCGCTTTTTTACGAAGTTCTGGGATGAGCTTTTTAGCAACCGTAATAGGCGATTCAATTTTGATGCCTTCTAAAAATTCAGGGTTACCCAGTTTAGCTGTGTCGTCAGTGGTGAAGCCCACAACTGCGATTTTGAGGTCATCCACTTGGAAGATTTTGTAAGCGTCAAACAGTGGCTTGCCTGTTTTTGCATCCAAAATGTTGGCAGAAAGGAAAGGGAAGCCAGCCCATTCTTGTTGCTTCTTCAGTACAGAAAGTGGATTGTCGAACTCGTGGTTACCCAACGCCATCGCATCGTACTTGAGCATTTTCATGCCGCGGAAATCTGGCTCGGCGTCTTGTAGATCAGATTCAGGTACCCCCGTGTTGATGTCACCACCGGATAGCAACAAAGAGTTACCATCGTCTAGCGCTACTTCTTCACGAATGTTATCGATCAAGGTTTTACGAGCGGCCATGCCGTATTCGCCCTTGTCGTTCTGCCAGAAACGACCGTGATGGTCATTAGTGTGTAAGATGGTGACTCGATATTCTTTGTCTTCTTTCCAATCTGGCTTTTGTGGCCCCATCATAGAGCATGCTGTCACAGATAATGCGACACCAGTAATGGCCAGTTGCGTGATAAAACGCTTGGTAAATTTCATGGTTTGATTCCTTTACATGATATTAGTCGGCAGTTTTTCGATTCGAGATAACCAAATGCCACTATGGAGTCGCTTTTTTGATTACAGTTCTCAAAATGTATCTCAAATTTGTGACAAGTTCGAGAGACTGTGCAGTAATTTTGACCATTTGTGCAAAAACCTGACGTTTTTCACAAAAAAAAGCCTGCCGCAGTGAAATACATTCTGTGGCAGGCTTGCTTAAAAGTGTCTAACCGTTAGCTTTGTGAGCGATTAAAGATCCAGACGTCGGCCAGATTCCTTGTCAAAGGCAACCGCTTTGGACGTATCAAACATCATTTTGATGATTGAGCCAGCATCCGCTGGGTACATTGGGTTAGAGCGACAGTTGATTTCGGCATCGTTAACACGAGTCAAAATCATGGTGTCAGCACCCATTGGCTCAGTCACTTCGACTTCGACATCTGTCGTTGTCACAAAAGGCTGACCTTCTTTGTGCGGCTGAGGCTCAGTGATCATTTCAGGGCGCAAGCCAAGTAGGATGGTTTTGCCTACGTAATCTTTTAGTGATTCTGGTTTTGGGAATGGCAGTGCAACGGTTGTGCTGGTGGCCAGTTCCAACATAGGTACGCCACCTTGTTCGACGACCTTGGTTGGAATGAAGTTCATCGCTGGTGAACCCATGAAGCCTGCAACGAACAAGTTCGCTGGGTTGTCGTAGATTTCTTGTGGTGTACCAAGCTGTTGAACTTGCCCATCTTTCATTACCGCGATGCGATCCGCCAGTGTCATGGCTTCGATCTGATCGTGGGTTACGTAAACGATGGTTGTGCCCAGCTTTTTATGTAGCTTCTTGATCTCTGTACGCATCTCTACGCGCAATTTAGCGTCTAGGTTAGACAATGGCTCATCAAACAAGTAAAGCTGAGGGCGACGCGCTAAGGCGCGCCCCATGGCAACACGTTGACGCTGACCACCAGACAATTGCGCTGGTTTACGGTCTAGCAAATGGCTAATTTGTAAAAGCTCGGCGACGCGCTGTACTTCCACGTCACGCTCTTCTTTTGGCACTTTGCGCATTTCCAAACCGAAAGAGATGTTTTGCTCTACGGTCATATTTGGATACAAGGCGTAAGACTGAAACACCATCGCGATATCACGATCTTTTGGGCTAGTGTAAGTCACGTCTTTGTCGGCGATTAGAATGCGGCCTTCAGTGACGTCTTCAAGACCGGCAATTGAGTTCATCAGCGTGGATTTACCACAACCAGATGGGCCAACCAAAATCAGGAATTCACCTGCTTTGATAGAAATATTGATGCCTTTTAAGATCTCAGTCTCGCCGTAGCGTTTTTTAACATTATCAATGACTAGGTTTGCCATGTTATTACTCCGAATTTTTTAGTTCACTCGTACTGTGTTAGGTAAAAAGGCACGAGTGCATTTTGTCTTTATCGATGTTCGCTAGGTTGCTTAGCAGCGTTATTAGCCTTTTACCGCGCCAGCTGTTAAGCCTCGGACGAAGTATTTTCCTGCAAACACGTAAACGGCCAGTGTTGGTAGAGCGGCGATAATGGCTGCGGCCATATCGACGTTGTATTCCTTACCACCGAAGCTGGTGTTTACCAAATTGTTCAAGGCAACCGTTACTGGTTGAGTGTCAAAACCAGAGAACGCCACACCAAATAAGAAGTCATTCCAAATCTGCGTAAACTGCCAAATCACTGTTACCACAATAATAGGCGTAGAAACGGGCAAAATGATGCGGTAAAAAATGGTAAAGAAGCCAGCGCCATCTAGGCGAGCCGCTTTTACCAATTCACCAGGAATAGACTGGTAGAAGTTACGGAAGAACAAAGTCGTAAATGCCACACCGTAAACCACGTGCACGAAGACTAAACCTGAAGTGGTATTGGCAATACCTAACCAGCCTAGTGTTTGTGCCATTGGCAACAAGATAACTTGGAACGGAATGAAACAACCTACAAGCATCGCCGCAAAGAAAAAGTCACTACCACGGAATTTCCATAGGGAAATAACATAACCGTTAATGGCGCCCACTAAAGTAGAAATCGCCACTGCCGGTAACACGATTTGAAACGAGTTCATGAAATAAGGCGAAATACCACCACAACTACTACCTGTACAAGCGCTTGACCACGCTTTTGACCAAGAGTCGAAATGCAAGGAAGCAGGCAAAGAAAGTAGCGTACCTGTGCGTATCTCTTCCACATCTTTTAGGGAAGTAATCAACATGACGATAAACGGCATCAGATAAAACGCCGCAACGACGATTAGTACAGTGTACAAGGCAACGCGTAATAGTTTGTCTAGGCCAGACGTTTTACGGCCAACGGCATTTTTACTTGTAGAATTAAGGTTACTCATGGCGTTTACCTCGCAATTCAGAGTACAAATAAGGAACCAAAATCGCCAATACACAACCTAGCATCACCATAGCAGACGCCGAACCTAAGCCGATTTGGCTACGAGTAAATGTGTAGGTATACATGAAGTTAGCTGGCAAATCAGATGCATAACCTGGTCCGCCATTGGTCAATGCCGCGACCAAGTCGAAACTCTTAATGGCAATGTGCGACAGAACAACCAAGGCGCTAAAGAATACTGGCTTCAAAGAAGGCAGAATAATACGACGGTAAGTGGTAAATGTGCTGGCACCATCAAGGTGTGCCGCTTTGATAAGATCGCCGTCAACACCACGCAGGCCAGCTAAGAACAGCGCCATAACGAACCCAGATGCTTGCCAAACAGCCGCGATAACCAAACAGTAAATAACCATATCTGGATTGATCAACCAGTCGAACTTGAAGTTTACAAAACCAAAGTCGATCATCATTTTTTCTAAACCGTTGGTCGGATTAAGCAACCATTTCCAAGCGGTACCTGTCACGATGAAGGAAATCGCCATTGGGTAAAGATAAATAGTACGGATCGCGCCTTCAGCACGAATTTTTTGATCCAAGAAAATAGCTAAGGTAACGCCAAGGAACAAACAGATGCCAATAAACAGGCCGCCGAAAATACCAAGGTTGGATAGGGCTACCATCCAGCGGTCGTTGTTGAATAGGCGCTCGTATTGTTCGAAGCCGACAAAATTGTACGACGGCAACATGCGAGAACCAGTGAAAGAGAGTACGGCTGTCCAAATCATATAGCCGTAAATGCACACTAAGGTAACCAGTACCGTTGGTGCCATGACGATTTTAGGCATCCAATCGGCCAAGCTTAGGCGCGCAGGACGTCCTGACTGAGTCTGTCCTGACCCAGAATTGGCGGCTTTAGTATTCATAGTTGATGCTTCACTATTCGGAGGTATTAAGACGAGGCTGACCAGATGCCAGCCTCGTATGTTTACTGCAAACGAGGACTTTGCAGATTTAGATATTACATACTTGCTTTAACAGCACGAGCTAGCTTGTCTACTGCTTCTTTAGACGTCATAGACTCGTCATTGAAGAAGTTAGTCACTACGTCAAAGATAGCGCCTTGAACCATAGAGTTCACAGCCATGCCGTGAGCCATACTTGGTACTAGGTTGCCAGTCGTTGAGCTTGCTAGGAACGCATCCATTGAAGAATGTGCACAAGTATCAAACTTATCGCGAGGCATATTCAAGCGAACTGGAATAGAGCCTTTGTTCAAGTTGAATGTTTCTTGGAACTTAGGTTCAAGAATCAAACGCGCAAGGTCTTTTTGAGCCGCTTGCTTGTCTTTGCCATCCACTTTAAACATGGCTAGAGAGTCGATGTTGAAAGTAAAAGAACCGCTTGTGCCTGGCGCTGGGTAACAAACGTAATCGATGCCGGCTTTTTTGCCTGCTGCCGTGAACTCGCCTTTCGCCCAGTCACCCATGATTTGCATTGCTGCATCACCATTGATAACCATAGACGTTGCGATGTTCCAATCGCGACCAGAGAAACCTGGATCAACGAACTCGCGCATTTTCTTGAAAGTATCAAACACGTCAATCATGTCTTGGCTACGAAGGGTTTTGTCAGACAATCCGATAAACGCGCTGTTGTAGAATTTAGAACCTTTAGACAAAGCGATTGCTTCGAACAAAGTAGCGTCTTGCCAGTTTTGGCCACCATGAGCGAGTGGTGTGAAACCAGCTGCTTTGATCTTTTTCGCTTCAACAATGAATTGTTCCCAAGTAGTTGGGATAGACGCGCCTGATTTACGGAATACTTCAGGGTTAGCCCACATCCAGTTTACACGGTGAACGTTTACTGGAGCCGCTACGTAGTGGCCGTCGTACTTCATTACGTTACTAACAACTTGAGGAAGGATAACGTCCCACTCGCCCGCTTTAGCAACATCATCAAGATTTGTTAGGAAGCCTAAATCACCCCATTCTTGAATGGTTGGGCCTTTGATTTGAGCGGCAGAAGGAGGATTGCCAGAAATAGCACGAGATTTTAGAACTGTCATGGCAGATTCACCACCGCCACCAGCGACTGCAAAGTCTTTCCAAGTGTGGCCAGCTTCTACCATTTCTTCTTTAAGTACATTGATCGCAGCGGCTTCGCCACCTGATGTCCACCAATGTAGAACTTCTACTTCACCAGCCTGAGCAGTAGCCGCGGCTAGAGAAAGTGCAACTGTGGTTAAACCGAAAGCAATTTTTTTCATGATAGGAACCTTTGTTATTGTTATATCATCCAATCAAAGACATTTTATAGACTTTGATGTCGCGTTATTTTTTATGTCGACTTCGCTTCCTGAAGGTCAGCTTAAGCGAGTATTCGAGTTACTGAATTTAGCAAAGGATTTGACAAGGGAGGGTAAAGTAGAGCAACCAATTGTAACAAAGTCTTGCAAGAATGCTTTTTGGCGTGACCTTTTTTTGCTTTTTATATGCCTATTTATTTCGTTTTTAGATCACTAAACAAGTCGCCTTGATGGCTCAAAATCAATGTCTTGGTAACCATAGTTTGGCTTCTAAGCCTTGTTGTATATGGTTACTCAAGGTGACTTCACCACCGTGAGCGCGGGCAATGTTTCGTGCAATGCTTAATCCTAATCCCATGCCGCCAGGGTGTCCTGAATGATCTGGTGTGAGACGTGTATAAGGCTGAAAAACTTTGTCCATTTTATCTATCGGAATACCTGGCCCTTGGTCACAAACACGAATACAGACTTCATCTTCATCGTCTTCAATGTACACAATGGCCGTTTTTCCGTAATACAAGGCATTGTCGACAAGGTTGCCAAGGCAGCGCTTTATAGCAAGAGGTTTACCAATAAAAGGGTGCTGTAACTCACCTACCACGGTTAGTGTGATGCCGTGTAAGTTCGCTGTGGATTGCATGTCCCTGAGCATTCTAGAAATGTTTACTTCAATACGATTTTCATGAATATCGGTTTCTTTTACGCTCTGTAGAGCGCCTTTTACCAACATATCCAAATCTTCAAGATCACGGATCATGGCATCACGAGTATCGTCTTCGTCCAACATTTCAGCGCGCAGCCGTAAGCGAGTGATGGGGGTTTTTAAATCGTGGGATATTGACGCAAACAGCCTTTCCCTATCATTGAGATAACGTTGAATACGCCGTTGCATATCGTTAAAGGCTTTAGCTGTATTACGCACTTCAACACTGCCTACTTCTTTTATGGGTTTCCAATCACCTTGACCAAAGCGTTCTGCAGCTCGCGCCAAGGTAGCCAGTGGACGAGTGACGCGTCTTAATATGATGATGCTAAGAAGTAGCACAGTCACCACAGACATTGCCATGGAAAACAAACGGTCGCCAGTTAGCGCTGAGTTACCATCCAGAAAATACGGATCTGGCATAAGGCTCGCCAAATACAGCCAATCTTTGTCGTTGATGGGGATTTGAATAACAATGATCGGTGGCGTAAGAGGTTTGACCAATAAACTGTGGTGCCCCCAACGTTCGGGCAAGTCTACAAGGCGTATCTGGTTGTTGATAACATGCAAATCACTTGGGCTGGAAAACGCAATTTTGGCATTATGGATTCCCAGCTGTTTAATCAAAGTCGACTGAACTTCATTTTTGACGATGTCTTTAAGCGCAGAATCAGGGATGTTATTGATACGAATTTCTTCTTTGTTTAGTGTTACAAAGAAGCGCGTACCACCCATATCTTGCAATTGATCGATGACAATATGGCGATAATTGGTTGGTAAAGAGGTGAAATAGCTGACGGTCGCGGCGATACGAAATGCCATGTGTTTAGACACTTCTCGCACGTTTTCTTCGGTATCGGATTCCAGTTGGCGCAACCAGATTGTTGAACTGATGAACTGGGCGCTGGCAACACCCAGCGCCATGATGATTAGAATTTGCCCCGTAAGCGATTGTGACCAGCGCTTAATCCGTGAGCGTTTACTGATCGGTGTATTAACGGGCATCACTAATGGCTTCGACGCTAGCGGTTAATATATAACCTTGACCACGAATGGTTTTGATCAACTGTGGTTGGCGAGCATCTTCGCGTAATCGTTGACGCAAGCGGCTAACATGGACATCGATGAAGCGATCCAGTGGGGCGCTGTCGCGTCCACGCGTGTTTTCGGCGATAAGTTCGCGGGTGAGCACAGCTCCAGGATGAGTTAAGAACAGCATTAAAAGGTTGTAATCTGCGCCGGATAACGACTCTTTTTCGTCTTTAAAGTGCAGTTCACGCGACAGCGTATCTAAAGTAAATTGCGCAAAGCGATAGAAACGATGAGCAACCGGTGCAGCTTCGATGACTTCGGTGTGTTCCATACGACGCAAAATAGCCTTAATCCGAGCCAAAAGCTCTCGCGGATTAAAGGGCTTTGCAAGATAGTCATCAGCACCAATCTCTAAGCCGATAATGCGATCCATTTCATCGGAATTTGCCGTCAGCATGATAACCGGAACTTGTGACTGCGTTCGTAGAGAGCGACAAACCGCAAAACCATCTTGCCCTGGTAGCATGATGTCTAAAATGACAAGGTCAACGTCTTGCTCAGCTCGAAAATTGGCTAAAAAAGCTTCACCAGAATCGGCTGTTAGCACCGTAAACTGATGTTTTTCTAAGTAAGTTTTGAGCAGGGAGCGAATCTCGTCGTCATCGTCTACAACATAGATACATTTTGCGTTGGTCATTATCTTGCTCAGTGGAAGGTTAAGGTCTGTTAGTTATTATAAGAAAGTAATTATAAAAATTGTTATGTAGGCTTTGAGTCTAGCAAGAAACTTACAGTGAACCAATTGCCCATAATAAGCTTGAGAGAAATAGCCTTTAAATAAATTAAATTGATTTAATGCTTTCTCCCCTGCATAATTTTTCGCCTAATATTATTTTATCAGCGTAGCTTAGTCTGCGAATCAACAAGAGAACACAATAATGACAACAAAAGTAATGGCGTTCGGCGAAGCCTTGATCGATTTCCTTTCTAATGGAGCAACTAAAGCGGGAGAGCTTGAATCTTTTACTAAATTTCCTGGCGGTGCGCCAGCGAACGTTGCCGTTGCTGTGGCTCGCTTAGGTGGCAATAGTCACTTCGTCGGCCAAGTAGGTGACGATGCGTTTGGTCATTTCTTAAAAGAGTCTCTTGATGGCTACGGCGTCAATACGAGCAATATGCTGATGACCAAAGAAGCCAAAACAGCGCTGGCGTTTGTCAGTTTAGATCAAACTGGCGAGCGTAGCTTTGAATTTTATCGTAGCCCTTCTGCGGATATTCTGTTCCGCGAAAGTGATTTTAATGCGACTTGGTTTGCAGACAGCAAAGGTGTTTTCCATACTTGTTCTAACACTCTGACCGATGCGGATATTACTAAGGCTACTTTGGCGGGTGTGAGCATGGCTCGTAAGGCTAATTGGATCGTTAGTATTGATGTGAACTTGCGCATGAACCTTTGGCCAAACGGGCAAGTGGATACAAAACGCGTCATCGATTGGATGCAAAGCGGTGATGTGGTGAAAGCCAGCCTAGAAGAGTTGACTGTATTAGCAGAAGATCCATTTGCGCTAATTGAGCAGTCTCTTGCTGCTGGCGTGACTTTGTTTGTGTTAACTGATGGCGGCAACTTAATTCGTTTTTATACCGCGACTCATGGCGTAAGCGAAGTAATTACGCCAAAAGTTGAAGTGAAAGATACCACAGCGGCAGGTGATGCTTTTGTTGGCGGTTTGCTTTATAAACTGGCAGAACAAGGTGGTGATCGTGCTGCGTTATCAGCTTTAGCCAAACAGCAGCTAGTGGATATTGTGCGCTTTGCTGCAGCGTGTGGTGCGAATTCTGTGACGAAATTGGGGGCGTATCCTTCTTTGCCCTCCTTGAGTGAAGCACAAGTGCAGTTAAGCCAGTTTTAAGTAAGGCGCGTTCTGCTTAGATTTTGGTAAAACGGTTAAGAGAATATTAAGTCTATTTATAGTAACAAGAAGCGTGGCTAGCCACGCTTTTTTTATGTCTAAAAAAAGCCCTTTAATTGAGTAAAAATAAAGAATTAAAGAGGCGTTAGTTGGTTGAAAATTGTTCATTAACTTGCTGAATTCATGATGAAAACCTGATTTTGTTGGTTTTTTATACTGTTTGGGTTGTATAAATAAGATTTGTAATTTTTGGTACATTTACTAAATTTTAAAAATAATTAAGTCAATATTAAGGAGGTGAGGCGCTTGAAGCGCGGGTTTTGTTTGTTAATAATCTAATTCCTTCTTAATCCTTATAGAAGATATGTTTACCTTGTTTCGACCTACGATAATAAAAACAAAGGCGTGCTAGGGTTTTCCCAAGCGGGCCTGTAAGGAGCAATGATGAAAAAATCTCTTTTGTCTGTGGCTGTTGCCCTGACACTTTCCGCAAACGCTGTGCACGCAGCTGACCTCTTGTTTAAGCCTGGTGAAGATTCTCGTTTTAGTTGGAGCAGCTATGAAGCTCTGAAATCTACCAAGCTGTCTGGTGAAACTATTTCTATTTTTGGTCCTTGGACTGGTGACGAAAAAACTAATTTTGAGCGAGTGGTTGCTTACTTCGAAGAAGCCACAGGCGCCAAAGTGAAATACGCTGGTTCTGATTCTTTTGAACAACAAATCGTTATTGATACTCAAGCGGGCAGCGCTCCTAATATTTCTGTTTTCCCTCAACCAGGTTTGGCAGCAGATTTAGCGGCAAAAGGCTTTTTAACGCCACTTAGCGATACTGTAAAAGATGGCGTGAAAAAAGATTACGCAGCGGGCCAGTCTTGGGTGGACCTAGCGACCTTTAAAGACAAGAAAGGTGAAAAAGAATTTTACGGTGTTTTCTATCGTGCAGATTTGAAGTCATTGGTTTGGTATTCACCAGATAACTTTGAAGATGCTGGTTACGAAGTTCCTGAAACCATGGAAGACTTAAAAGCTTTAACCAAACAGATCGTCGCAGACGGTGGAACGCCTTGGTGTATTGGTTTGGGTTCTGGTGCGGCGACAGGTTGGCCAGCAACTGATTGGGTTGAAGATTTACTACTTCGTACACAGCCAGCGTCGGTTTATGATAAATGGGTAACTAACGAAATTAAGTTTGATGATCCACGCATAGTGGGCGCCATCGAAGAATTTGGTTGGTTTGCTCGTAATGACAAGTTTGTTGATGGTGGCGCAGGCGCTGTAGCGTCTACTGACTTCCGCGATAGCCCTAAAGGCTTGTTCCAATCTCCGCCTAAATGTTACCTGCATCGTCAAGCGTCGTTTATTCCTGCGTTTTTCCCTGAAGGAACGAAACTGGGTCTAGACGCTGATTTCTTCTACTTCCCATCTTATGCGTCTAAAGATTTAGGTAATCCAGTATTGGGCGCCGGAACCTTGATGAGTGTGACGAATGATTCTAAAGGCGCACGCGCTTTTATCGACTTCATTCGTTCACCAATCGCTCATGAGTTGTGGATGGCGCAAACTGGCTTTATCTCTGCACACTTGAAAGCAAACCCTGAAGTTTACTCAAGTGAAGCGGCGAAAAAACAAGGCGAGATCTTACGCTACGCGACGACGTTCCGTTTTGACGGCTCTGACTTGATGCCAGGTAAAATCGGTGCTGGCTCTTTCTGGACTGGGATGGTTGACTACACTGGCGGTAAAGACGCTAAAGAAGTGGCTCATGACATCCAAAAAACATGGGATGCCTTAAAGTAATTCTTTTAAAAGCCCTAGAGCGCATTCTCGTTCTAGGGCTTTTTGTTTTAAGTAAAGCGGTTGACCGTTTTTAATAGTCACTGTATTAATATTTTGGAGATTCTATGGGACAGCTTGCCTCGGCGTTAGTGACCATGATTCTAGGTGTTATGGGATGTGCCGCGTATTTTTACGGTTCAAATTTCCTTTTAGATAAACTGTTCCCAACCAAAAGTGGCGCTGCTGCTGTTGTCGCTCGTAATTTACGTGTGGCGAACAATATTCGTCCTTGGTTGTTTTTGGGGCCAGCGGTTTTACTACTGACGTTTTATCTTTTCTATCCTGTTATTGATTCTATTCGTTTGTCTTTTTATGGCCGCAGTGGCGAAGAGTTTGTTGGCCTAGCGAACTACAAATGGCTATTTGGTAGCGATGAGTTCTATGAATCTTTTCGTAATAACATGTTGTGGTTAATTGTTGTACCAACGGCGGCAACGTTTTTTGGTTTGATTATCGCGACCATGACAGACCGCATTTGGTGGGGCAATATTGCGAAAAGCTTGATCTTTATGCCGATGGCTATTTCCTTTGTAGGCGCGTCGGTTATTTGGAAGTTTATTTACGATTTTCGTACTGGCGGCGAAGATCAAATTGGTTTGTTAAATGCTTTGGTAGTCTTCTTCGGTGGAGAACCTCAGACATGGCTAACGATTCCGATTTGGAACAACTTCTTCTTGATGGTCATCTTGATCTGGATTCAAACCGGTTTTGCCATGGTTATTTTATCGGCTGCATTACGTGGTATTCCAGATGAAACCATTGAAGCGGCAGTGTTAGATGGCGCCAATGGCTTTCAGATTTTCTACAAAATTATGGTACCGCAAATTTGGGGAACCATTGCGGTGGTCTGGACTACGATTACCATTTTGGTTTTGAAAGTATTTGATATCGTATTGGCTATGACGAATGCTCAATGGGGCACCCAAGTGTTGGCCAATCAGATGTTTAGTTGGATGTTTAATGGCGGTGGCGACTTTGGTCGTGGCGCGGTGATTGCGTTGGTTATTATGGTTCTGGTTATCCCTATTATGGTGTGGAATATTCGCCGCGCTAATGCCGAAATGGAGGGGCGTTAATATGATTACGTCATCTAAACGTACTCCGTTAACCTATCTGGTGCATGCGACTGTCTTGTTTCTTGTCATTATTTGGACGATTCCGACGGCGGGTTTGTTCATCTCTTCTATTCGAGATAAAAATCAGCTTTCTACGTCTGGCTGGTGGACTGCACTAGCGACCTCAGAGCAGCGCCTTGTGGCCCGTGCCCATGAACCGAAAAAACAAGTTCAAGAGGGTGATCGCTTTGTTATTCGCGGTAACCTATTCGAAGGTTCAGCGGGAGAAGTTACCAAATTTGGCTCTAGTTCATTAAGACCCGATGAATTCGATGTTGGAACGGTGGCTGAGCTTAAAAAAGGTGAGACTTTGCAAGTCATGGAAAATGGCGACTACGCATTTTCTTCTCCTGTGGAGTGGAAAGGTTCCCGTGGCGACCGCATTTTCTATACGGCCGAGACGCCACCGCGTTTTACGCTAGAAAACTATCGCGAAGTATTGAATGCCGAAGGGTTGGGTAAGTCTTTTATTAACTCGTTAACGGTTACCATACCTGCGACCATTATTCCTATTTTAGTGGCTGCGTTTGCGGCTTATGCTTTGGCGTGGATGCGTTTTCCTGGGCGTGCATTGCTAGTTGCGGCTGTGGTTGGTTTATTAGTTGTTCCGTTACAGATGTCACTGATTCCGCTGCTGAAAACCTATAACTTGATTGGTGAGTTCTTTGGCGTTGGATCGAAAACCTACGTGGGGATTTGGTTAGCGCATACGGGGTTTGGTTTGCCTTTGGCGATTTATCTACTGCGTAACTATATTGTTGGTTTGCCAAGAGAAATTATTGAATCCGCCCGTGTTGATGGTGCTTCTGATTTTGATATTTTCCGTAAGATTGTATTACCGCTGTCTTTTCCTGCATTGGCGTCATTTGCCATCTTCCAATTCTTATGGGTATGGAATGATTTGCTGATTGCCATGGTATTCCTAGGTAATGATGCAGAACACATGGTGCTAACGGGTCAGCTTCGTGAACTGTTGGGTTCTCGTGGCGGTAACTGGGAAATCCTGACGGCGTCTGCATTTATTACCATCATTATTCCTTTGTGTGTCTTCTTTGGCTTACAGCGTTATTTAGTACGCGGTTTGTTAGCAGGCTCGGTGAAATAACAAAACCTAGGCAGGTGAGTCGAGCGTTTGCTCCTCACCTAAGGTATGAATTTAGATTGAGGCAGTAGAATCATGGCTGATGTAAAACTCACCAATGTTAAGAAAATTTATTCCAATAATGTTGAAGTATTAAAAGACATCAATTTGGACATCAAGCAGGGCGAATTTATTGTTTTCGTCGGTCCATCAGGTTGTGGTAAGTCCACCTTATTGCGGATGATTTCAGGATTAGAAGAAATCTCTGCTGGTACATTGGAAATTGATGGCGTTGTAGTCAACGATGTTCCACCAGCACTGCGCGGTATTGCGATGGTGTTTCAAAGCTACGCCTTGTACCCGCACATGACTGTGTATGACAACATGGCGTTCAGTTTGCAAATTGCTAAAACAAGTAAAGCCGATATTGACCAGCAAGTACGTAAAGCCGCTGATATGCTGCAATTAACGCCGTATTTAGATCGTTTGCCGAAGGCGCTTTCTGGTGGCCAGCGTCAACGTGTGGCGATTGGTCGTGCGATTGTGCGTCGTCCGAAAGTCTTCTTGTTTGATGAGCCTTTATCTAACTTGGATGCGGCACTTCGTGTGGCAACACGTATGGAAATAGCCAATTTGAAAGACAGCATGCCTGACTCAACCATGATTTATGTGACCCATGATCAGGTAGAAGCCATGACTTTGGCAGATCGCATCGTATTGTTGTCTGGCGGTGATATTGAACAAGTGGGTTCGCCATTGGAGCTTTATGAGCACCCTGCAAATGTTTTTGTGGCGAAATTTATAGGATCGCCAGCGATGAACATAGTGCCTTGTCGTATTGAACAAGCTGGCGCTCAAACCTTGGTGTCTTTGTCGGCTTCTGCGTCTATTCAAACGCCTATCGTGACGGAATCAAGTGAGCAAGCGAAACCTGCCTTCTTTGGTATTCGTCCAGAAGATTTGGTCGTTGTCTCTGCTGAGCAAGAAAGTCTTTTTTCTGGTGACGTATCCTTTGTCGAATCCCTTGGTGAAGCGACTTTACTGTATGTGAAAATCCCTGGCGCAGACGAGATGGTGATTGCCAAGCAAGCTGGTACATTGAACATTAAGCGTGGGGATAAAGTATATTTGTCCGCGCCTGCTGAAAAAATGCATTTGTTTGATGAAAACGAGCAGTCTTATTTACGTAAAGGCTAATAGGCTAGTCAGCCTGTTAGTCTTTTAATTGGGCAGTACTTTTTGGGTATTGCTCCACGTTTTATCTTTTTTGGAGAGTCTGATGACAACCAATCTGAACTGGTGGAAAGGTGGGATTATTTATCAAATTTACCCACGTAGTTTTATGGACGCAAATGGCGACGGTATTGGTGATCTAGCTGGTATTACCAGCAAGCTGGATTATGTTGCTTCATTAGGCGTTGATGCTATTTGGCTTTCGCCTATCTTTACTTCCCCAATGAAAGATTTTGGCTACGATGTGTCTGATTATTGTGACATTGACCCAATGTTCGGTTCGTTGGCAGACTTTAAAGTCTTGGTTGATCGTTCCCATGAGCTAGGTTTAAAGGTCATGATCGATCAGGTGATTAGCCATTCGGCTGATGTTCATCCTTGGTTCGAAGAAAGTCGTCAAGACAAAACCAATCCGAAAGCCGATTGGTATGTATGGTCTGATCCGAAACCGGATGGTTCTCCGCCGAATAACTGGTTGTCTATCTTTGGTGGCAGTGCATGGAAATGGGACAGCCGTCGTTTGCAGTATTATTTGCATAACTTCTTAGAGTCTCAGCCAGATTTTAACTTCCATAATCCAGACGTTCGTCAGGCGCATTTAGATAATATGCGTTTTTGGCTAGAGCTTGGTGTGGATGGTTTCCGATTAGATACGGTGAACTTCTATTTCCACAGTGAAGGCTTGGAAGACAATCCACCTGTGCCAGCTGGCGAGCCAAAAACTATGGGTGCGCCACACGATAATCCTTACACTTATCAACGACATGTTTATGATTTGAGTCGTCCTGAAAACTTGGACTTCTTAAAGGATTTACGTGCCATGATGGATGAATTCCCAGGCAGCACTATGGTGGGCGAGATTGGTGATGATTTCCCTTTGAAACGTATGGCGGAATACACATCTGGTGGCGATAAGTTACACATGGCTTATACCTTCGATTTTTTGAACAAGCCGCATTCGCCTGAATACATTCGTAAAACCTTGGCGGACATGAATAACATTGTGGGTGATGGTTGGCCTTGCTGGGCGTTATCGAACCATGATGTGGTGCGTTCTCGCACTCGTTGGGGTGTAGACGAAGATGGCAAAGCCTATCCTCTAATCGCGTTAGCGCTGATTTTGTCTTTGCGTGGCAGTGTTTGTTTGTATCAAGGTGAAGAACTTGGTTTACCTGAGGCTGAGGTGCCGTTTGAGCGTATTCAAGATCCTTATGGGATTCCGCTATGGCCAGTTTTTAAAGGCCGTGACGGCTGCCGTACGCCGATGGTGTGGGATAAATCGACATTAGGTGGCTTTTCTACGGTTGAGCCGTGGTTGCCTGTTTCTAAAGAGCAGTTGCCATTGAGTGTGGCTGAACAAGAGGCCGATCCTGAGGCTTTGTTGCATAAGGTGCGTCAGCTGATTCATTGGCGTCAGCAACAGCCAGCTTTAGTGAATGGCGAATTGTCTCAGCTTGATCTTGGTAATGAGCAATTAATCGCTTTGGTGCGTGAATACGAAGGTTCTCGCCTTCTGGTTGTTTTGAACATGACAGGCGAAGTACAGCAAGCAAGGCTAAATGCTGATGTTGCAGAAGTGATGCAGGGGCATGGTTTTGAATCGACTTTGGATGGTGAGGCATTGACCCTACCAGCTTATCAAGCTTTCTTTGCTAAGCTGCATTAGGTTATAGCCTGGTTCATTGAGCTTTTTAATAGAGCTTTGTCACCTCAAGCCGATTTGCGTTTTGCGTAAATCGGCTTGTCTGTCGAAGCTCTTTTGGTTTGCGAGTAGTTAGTATGACAAAAAACATAAAAAAACTGACTTTAAAAGACGTTGCTGAACGATTAGAAGTCTCCACGGCAACCATTTCAAATGCTTTTAATCGACCAGATCAATTGTCGGCGACTTTGCGCGAAAACATTTTGAGCGAATGCGAGAAAATGGGCTACTTTGGTCCAAACGCTGCCGCACGTAGTTTGCGTACGGGACGCACGGGTATCGTTGGAATTGTACTGTCGGATGATCTTAGTTACAGCTTAACTGATCCTGTTGCGAATCAGTTTCTAAAAGGCATGGCAGAAGTTTTTGAAGCCAATGAATACAATATGTTGCTGTTGTCTTCGGATCAAGTGGAGCAAGATGCACAAAGCCGTATGCAATCTTCTATGGTGGATGGCTTTATTGTTTATGGTCATAAACCACAGCAATGTATTAATGCACCTTGGCTGATGCCAAATAAGAACATTATTACCGTCGATAGTTTCATTCCTGGTACGACGTCGGTCAACATTGAAAACCACAGTGGCGCCTATCGAATTGCTAGTCATGCTTTAAAGCATAAGCCTGAAGCCGTGGCTATTTTGGGTTTGAGTCTGCTAGCGACAGATCGCGTGTGCCGCATACGTGAAGACGAATTGTTTGATCGTGCCGCATCCATCTCTATTCAGCGCTTGTATGGTTATTTTCAAGCCTTGGAAGAGCATCAGTTGTCAGTTGCATCCGAGCATATTTGGAATATTCCTGAGAACAACCATAAATTGGCGTATCAGGCCGCCCGTGAAGCTTTGACTATGGCTAAGCGCCCGCAACTATTACTTTGTATGAGTGATTGTATTGCTATTGCAGCGGTGCAAGCCGCCTTGCATTTAGGTTTGCGTGTGCCAGAAGACCTGCAAGTGGTTGGCTTTGATGGTATTGCTGAAAGCGCTAACATTCACCCCTCTATTACGACAATTCACCAGCACACAGTGGAAAAAGGTCGTGTTGCCGCTGAGGTATTTTTAGGGCTGCGAGAGGCCAAAGACGTTGTGCTAGAAACCGAGTTAGTGATTCGCGAGAGCTGTCCATCTGTTGCTGATAGTGTGGAATCCGTACCGGCCGAATCGGTGCTTGCTTAATCGCAAACGCCGATAGGGCTGGCAACGAAGTGAAAGTGCTCAAACCCAATAGTTGGAAATATTGGTATTTGGGTCCATGTGGTAGGAAATTTGTGCTTGTAATAATTCCGCTGATGACAAAGCATCGGTGAGTGCATGATGGGCTTTGTAGCGAGGTAGTTTATAGCGTTGGCGACATGCGTCTAAGCGTAACGAAGGACGTCTGCCAAAGCGCTGCCACCAAGGTTTAAAAGTGGCTTGTCGTTCAATATCCATGGTGTCTAGCACAGGAAAATACAGTGGGAATCCATAGATTTTCATCGACGCTTCCAGCAAAAACTGACGTTCGATAGCAACGCAATGCACGACGATGACTTGATGAGTGAGCGCCATTAAAATTTCATCTAAAATGGCATGAAGTCGTGGTGCCTCTTCCAATTCAGAGTGAGTGATTTCATGGATGGTGACGGATTCGGCGTTCAGTGATCGTTCGGGTTTTGCCATCCAGTATTTTGCACCTTGGCAACGTATTGTTTTGTTGTTGAGAGGGATTATCCCAAGACTAATGATTTCGTCTTGGCTCGGATCAAGTCCTGTTGTTTCTAAATCTAAGGCCAGCAAAGGCGTATCTTTTAATGCCGTTTGTGGCGCAATCATTCCCGCTTGATAATAGCGTTTCAGTGGGCCTTCTGGCGCTTCTTCTGCCCACTCTGCAAACATGGCTTGCCAGTCTTGAATGCCTTCTTTGGACTGATTCTTCATGAGTAACTTTCCCATTTAGCTGCGCTTCCCTGCGTAACGGAATTTAATAAATTCCTGTTGGCGCGAAACAATGTGAAAAGCATCACGAAGATTACGTTTTTCAAAGGAGGACAGGTTTTCAGGGTTGACGTGGTTATTCGGTTCTTCACCATTCTCGATTTGTTCTCTTTGGTGTTGAATACGAATCATACCAATCATTTCTAAAGCAAGCGTAAGGTCTTTGGCTCGTCCTCCTGGCAATAATCCAGCGGCCTCGATGTCTTCAATGCGCTCTAGGGTGTTGAGCTTATCGCTACCGCAAGCTAGGGCATGAACTCGAACGATATCGATAATTGGCGCAATGCCTCTCTCTTTTAGATTGAAAGTACGTGATTGTTCGCCTTCGCCATCCAACACAAACTGCCGGAAAAAGCCTAGAGGTGGTTTACGTTGGTTGGCATTTCTTGCCATAAAGGTTAAAAAGCCCGAATGCTCTTGAGCCTCTTTACGTATGTGCTGGTTTAGCTGTAGGGCAAGGGTTTTATCGCCATAGACACCACGTAGATCAAAAAAGATAGACAGTCGTAGTAGCGCCTCGGCCTTAGGTTTTTGTATCCATTCACTGAAGTTATCTTTCCAAACACTGAGCGGTTGGCGCCAACGAGGATTCGATGCCATGATGTCACCAGAGCATAAGTCATAACCACATTTATCAAGATTATTACAAACCCAATCTGTCAGGGCTTCAAAATACTCGCCGTGTAGTTTTTTATTGTATTTGTCACTCAAAATCAGCGCATTGTCTTGGTCTGTTTTAATGGTTTGTTCTTCTCTTGCTTGTGAACCTAGGGCGATAAAGCAATAAGGTACTGGCGGAGGGCCGTATTTCTCTTCGGCTAGTTGCAACAGTCGTTTCACAAAAGCAGTGCCTATGTGCGACATCGCGTTGCCAATCATTTGTGTATTGGCATCCGCGAGCACAAGTTGGGTGAAGGTGTGCGTCATCTTACGGCTGATACTTTGTAAGCCTTCTATACTGGTTTGCTTATAAATATCACTAATCAAATACACACTGCCGTGACTTTCTTTTTGGATGATGTCTCCTGTACTCACCACACCAATAGGACGACCATTCTTGACGATGGGAATATGGTGAACGTTGCGTTCCATCATCTTTAACACCGCTTCAGAGGCGTAGTCTCCGCTGTCCATGACAATCGGATTGCGAGTCATGATGTCTGAAATGGGCGTGTCGTAGGCAAGTCCTTCGGCAACGGCCCGAGTGCGTAAGTCTCTATCTGTGACGATACCAATTAACTCATCTTTATCCGTAATTAGCAGGCTAGAGACACGGTGTTCAGCCATAATTTGGGCAGCATTAAGAATGCTTGAGCTGATGTCTGCGCTAATTGGTGGCCGTCTTAGAAGGCTAACGACAGGGCAGGTCATTAAGGATACATCTGAGTTTTGCGATTCCATCGCAACGCGCAAACGTACTTCGCGAGCCAATTCGAAAAAATCAGAAAAAATATCGTTTTCTTCATAGAGCTTAAGAAACCATCGAGCAGGAATACAATACAATAAGCTGTCTTCGATGGTTCGCATGGACTGTGAAGATTTACCGCCACGTAGTAAGGAATAATAGCCGAATAATTCGCCTTCATTCATACGTCGAATTAACTTATCTTCTTTACTAAGAACCTCAATAGCACCACTACGAATAAAGAAAAGAGTATTGTTCGGCGCACTCGGTGCAATGACCCACTCCCCAGTACGAACATAACGAATTTCAATTTCTTTTGTCATATCATTGAGCTGCGGATCGTCAGCAATCTCATTGAATGGCGCGTGCTGACAAAGTGCTTCGAGTATTTCAGTTAATTCGACATCCATTATTTCATTCCTATTTATTAGAGACGGTTTAACGAGCCAGTTTATGAAATGCCTATCTATTTGCCTATTGAAGCAGTGGTGTCGCTATTGTCACGATTCCCATGATCAGGAAAAGTAAACAAGCAAGCAGACGCATGCGGTTGGCATTGATTCTTTCCATTATCCAATTGCCTGCAAACACTACAGGTACATTTGCCAACATCATTCCTATTGTTGAGCCTAGCAAGACCATCCAGACGCTGCCATAGTGAGCGCCTAATAAGACGGTTGCGATTTGAGTTTTGTCACCGATTTCGGCAAGAAAGAACAACACAAATGTTGCACCAAACGCACCATATTTCAGCATGTTATTGTCTTCACTGTCGTCTTTATCTGGGATCAATAACCATAAGCCAACGGCGATAAAGCTTAAACCAACGACCCAACTGATAGCACTTTCTGGAATCCATTGAGCAACTTCAACGCCAAGCCATGCGGACAGTGCGTGATTGAGTAATGTCGCAACAAGAATACCAAGAACAATAGAAGATTTAGACGCAAAACGCGTAGCAAGGAATAAGGCTAAAAGTTGGGTTTTATCTCCCATTTCAGCAAGGGCAACAGTAGAGATAGAAGTGAGTAGTGCTTCCATTTTTGATAGGTCCTAGGTGGGCAATAAACAAAAGACAACGAACCTGAGCCCACCTGAGCCAAGTCATTGTCTTAAGTCTCATCAACCCTGTCGATACTTTATCGGATCAGGACTTCTTTGCCACGAGCTTGAGGCTCGATTATGTTGACAAAGAATCTTTGCAGTACGCCAATGGGTATGTGCAAAGAAGATTACTCCCCTAAGAGGGTGCTGATAATAGAGTACTTACAAAAAGAAAACAACGCGAACACTCTATAATTGTCATTCGCGCTGTTTTTTGGGTTGTTATGGATCTCTATAAAATTGCTATAAATCTACGCTTATTTATAGAGGTGCATATCGCTATTCAAGCCTTTCCACAAGCTCACACACATGATTAACATGAGTACGGTAAATGGTAAGCCGATAGTGATTGCTGCAGCCTGAATTGCACCAAGTGCTTCAGAACCACCACCAATTAACAATGCAATCGCAATAATACCTTCTAGAACGGCCCAGAAAACTCGCTGAATCATTGGGGCATCTGTTTTACCGCCAGCGGTAATACCATCGATAACCAAAGAGCCAGAGTCAGAAGAGGTTACAAAGAACACCAATACTAGAATGATACCGATGAAGGAAATCACAGACGTCATTGGAAGGTTTGCAAACATTTGGAACATAGCTAGAGAAGAATCAGAGATTCCGTTTGCCAAAGCACCAATGCCATTAGCAGACTGGTCTAGAGCTGACCCACCAAAAATAGCCATCCATACTAGGGAAACGACGGTTGGTACTAATAGAACCGCAACAATGAATTCACGAACAGTACGACCGCGTGAAACGCGTGCGATAAACATACCAACAAATGGTGACCAGGAAATCCACCAAGCCCAATAGAACACAGTCCAGCCATGGTAGAAAGTTGTGTCGTCACGGCCAATCCAGTTACTTAGGGGAATAATGTATTCAACATAATTCAGGAAGTAAGAACCTATTGCAGCAAGGATAGCGCCTGTGTTTCCAACAATCACAATGAATATAGCTAATACTGCAGCAATGATCATGTTGACGTTAGACAGTAGTTTTACGCCACCTTCAAGACCACGAGCTACAGAGAAAATCGCAACAGCGGTTACACCGCAGATTACCAAAATTTGTGTGGTTAGCGTATTGGGAATATCAAATAAGAAGTGCAGACCACTTGTTGCTTGTAGTGCGCCAAAACCTAGTGATGTAGCTAAGCCGAAGATAGTCGCAATAACCGAAATAACGTCGATTACATGACCAATTGCCCCCCACACCTTTTCACCAAATAATGGGTAAAAAGCAGAGCGGATAGTAAGAGGTAAGCCTTTGTTGTACGCAAAAAAGGCCAAAGACAGGCCGACTACCGCGTAAATGGCCCAAGGATGAAGGCCCCAATGGAACATAGTTGCGCCCATTGCCAAGTCTCTTGCTTCTGGCGTGTTTTTAACCACATCAAATGGTGTTCCGTACCAACCTGTATAATAAGCAACTGGTTCAGCGACACTCCAGAACATCAAGCCAATACCCATGCCTGCTGCAAAAAGCATAGAGAACCATGTAATAGTAGAGTGATCTGATTTGGCTTCTGTGCCGCCAAGGCGAATTTTACCAAGAGGAAGAAGGATCAGAAGCAAACAAAAGAGGACAAAAATATTACCAGCAACCATGAAGAACCAATCAAAATTATTAATCGACCAATTCTTTGCGCCAGATAAAATTGCACTTGCATCGGCAGGGAATAAAATACTGCCAATGATAAATGCAAAAATAATAAGAGCGCTGGTACTAAACACTGGATTTAGTACGTCAAGACCAAGAAACTTAATGTTATCTTGGCCTACCTTATACGATGTGTTGTATTCTGCCCGACCATTGTCAGGTACTTTATTACTCATAAACATTCTCCCGAATTAGTGAAAACTTTCCCCAAGACCTTTGCTGGATCACTGAATTTATAACGGTCTGTTCAAATCTTTTTAAACGAAAATCAACATGAGCGTTTTTTACACAATTCCGCTACCTAACCGTAAAAGAATTCCTATTACTGGATTGTTCTTAATACGACGTATTTTGTCCTATTTTCACAATTACTACATAATCTAGTTTGATAAGTTTGCTTGTTAAGTAAGCACCTTATTGCGTCTCAATAATTTAACGAGAATACGAGATATAGAATGCTGTAAATTGTTGAGTTAGAACGAAACAATGGGCGATTTCTTTCGTTTAAAAAGATCGTTTTTGTTAAAAAGTCACTAGTTTTTTGTGTTGCTAACGTGAACAAAAAAGGCCATCAAAGATGGCCTTTTTTGTTCTTAACTTAATAAGAGTTACATCTAAATGCTTAGATGTCAAATTATAGTAAATAAAATGACGCGCTACGGGAGGAATAATTCAAGCAATTCGTTGAGGAATAATTTGCCTTTTTCAGTGGTTTTGACGCGCTGATTTTTCCATTCATCGGCATCTAACAAGCCTTGTTTTAATGCTATTTCACAGGCTTTGACCAGAGAGCTTGGCACGCTTTGATAAGTAAAACGCTCGTAGTCCTTTAAATCAAAGGTTTCGAACAAGCGTAAACGGTTCATCATGAATTCAAGCGGCAGGTCTTCTTGCTCTATGGCTTCTTTAATCACCAAGGCTTCAGGTAGGTTGTTTAGGTAATGGTTTGGGTGTCGAGTCTTTCGTGTACGAAATATTTGACCATTAATTAATGTGATCTTGCCGTGAGCGCCAGCACCAATTCCTATGTAATCGCCGAAGCGCCAATAATTAAGATTGTGTTCCGCGCGACGATTTTCTTTCGAGTTTGCTGAAACTTCGTACTGAGCGTAACCATGTTTGGTTAGCAGCTCTTGCCCTGCGTCTTGAATTCCCCACAAGGTATTGTCTTCAGGAAGTGTTGGAGGGCGGCGATAAAACTCAGTGTTTGGTTCGATAGTCAGTTGATACCAAGACAAGTGTTCAGGGTTCAATTCGATAGCAAGAGATAAGTCTTCTAGCGCCATTTCTAGGCTCTGATCTGGTAAGCCATGCATCAAATCGAGGTTGATATTGTCAAAACCCGCGGCTCTAGACTTATCCACAGCGTGTATCGCTTCCTCACGGTTGTGGATTCTTCCTAGGGTTTTCAACAGGTTTGGCTGAAAACTTTGGATACCAATGGACAATCGATTAATGCCCGCTTGGCGAAAATGGCGAAATTTTTCTTGCTCAAAGGTCCCTGGGTTGGCTTCCATGGTGATTTCAGCATTTTCAGTCCAAGTTAGCTTGTCGCGTAGCGCATCCATTAAACGATAATAGAAATCTTCGCTCATCAAGCTTGGCGTACCACCGCCAATAAAGGCGGTTTGGATTTTTCGTCCAGCGACATAAGGTAGATCAGCATCTAGATCTGCCAAAAGTTGCGCCAAATAGGCCTCTTCTGGCAGTTTACCATTGGCTTCAAAACGGTCTGCTTGATGGGAATTGAAGTCGCAATAAGGACACTTACGCACACACCAAGGCAAATGGATGTACAAACTTAGTGGTGGTAACTGAGAACTCAAAATGACTTACCTTGTTGCTGAAAAGCAGCGAAAAGCTGTTTCAAGGCTTTGGCACGATGGCTAATTTGGTTCTTCACTTCTTTTGGTAGGCTAGCCGCACTGCAAGCGCATTCCGGTACATAAAATACGGGATCATAACCAAAGCCTTCTTGGCCTTCTGTAGAGGTCAAAATACGGCCTTCCCAGACGCCATGAAACACTTGTGGTGTTGGATCGTCTTTATGGCGCATATAAGCCAATACGCAATGGAAACGAGCTGTACGTTCTAGTTCTGGTACGCCGTCTAGTTTTTCCAATAGCAGCTTGTTATTTGCTGCGTTATTACCGTGGTCGCCTGCAAAACGCGCCGAATAAATGCCTGGAGCGCCATTAAGGTAATCAACTTCAATGCCAGAATCATCGGCTAAGGCTGGTAAGCCGGTATGAGCACAAGCATTGCGCGCTTTTAGAATAGCGTTTTCAATAAAGCTCAAGCCTGTTTCTTCGGCTTCTTCGACGTTAAACTCGCTTTGCGGTTTAACATCAATGCCCATGTCACCCAATAACGCATTGAATTCTTTGATTTTACCAGCATTGTTACTGGCTAGTACGATGGTCTTGTTCATCGGTTTTCCTTCATTTTCTAAAACAAAGGCGGCTGATTCGCCGCCTTGTTAATCGTTCTATTTAATTTGCTGTTGGTGAGTTAACGACTGATATGGAAGATAGCCGTTTCACTGAATAAGTTAGGCATGGAGCGAATCCACCAATGGTCTTTTAGTTGGCCGTCTACGGCAGCCCAACGTAAGATTTTAATGTCTTTTTCACGACATAAACGCTCAAAATCTTGAAAGGTGAAAAAGTGAATGTTTGGTGTGTCGTACCAATTATACGGCAAGAAATCCGATACTGGCATTCTGCCTTTTAACGCCAAATGCAAACGGCTTCGCCAATGTCCGAAGTTCGGGAAAGTGATAATACATTCTTTGCCGATGCGCAGCATTTCATCGATCAACAAATCTGGGCGACGAAATTGTTGCAAAGCATGGGTCATCAAGACTAAGTCAAAACTTTGGTCATCGAAGTTTTGCAAACCTTCGTCGATGTTTTGCTCTAAAACTGGAATGCCTTTTTCGATACAGGTATTTAAATCGTCAGGGCCGATTTCCAAACCATAGCCTTTCACCTGTTTGTTTTGAATGAGATGGTGAAGCAACTCACCGGGACCACAGGCCAAATCGAGCACTCGAATATTGGGCTGAACCCATTCATCGATCATTTCTAAATCCGAGCGCATTATTTGACCTCCGTTGTAAGGCTATTGGCAACGCGGGATAAAAAGGTGTTTAACACGGCCATGTAGCGCGGTATTGGGAACAAAAAGGCGTCATGACCTTCTGCCGCTTCGATCTTGGCGTAAGAAACTTGTTTACCAGCCTTGACTAGCGCGTTGACGATTTCTTCACTGCGCTCTGGGGAGAAACGCCAGTCGGTGGTAAAGGAAACCAATAAAAACTCACATTGTGCGCGGCTTAGAACCGCGGATAAGTCGCCATCGGTTTGTGAGGCGGGATCAAAGTAGTCCAGCGCTTTGGTCATCAACATGTAGGTGTTGGCGTCAAAGCGTTTGGTAAATGCTTCGCCTTGATAACGCAGGTAGCTTTCTACTTCGAACTCAATGCCGTAATTGTATTGATAGCTGTCATGGCGCATCTGACGGCCAAACTTAGCACCCATGGCATCGTCTGAAAGATAGGTAATGTGACCTAGCATGCGCGCCAACCCAAGGCCATTAGTTGGCACCGAATCGTTGTCTATGTAGTTGCCATCAAAAAAGTCTGGATCACGACGAATAGACTGACGGGCGACTTCGTTGAAGGCGATATTCTGTGTCGATAGCTTCGGAGCTGACGCGACAATTACCGCTGATTTCAAGCGAGTGGGGAAGCGAATGCTCCATTCCAGTACTTGCATGCCGCCAAGGCTACCTCCGACGATAGCGGCAAAGGTTTGGATACCTAATAAATCGGCTAAACGTGCTTGGCTTTCAACCCAATCTTCTACTGTGACAATAGGAAAACTGGCTTCCCATCGTTGTCCAGTTTCTGGATTAATGCTAGTTGGCCCTGTTGAACCACAGCAACCACCTAAATTATTGAGTGCAATAACAAAAAACTTATCTGTATCGATGGCTTTGCCAGGTCCTATTGCCGTATCCCACCAACCTGGTTTGGTATCCGACATGGCATGATAGCCTGCAGCGTGATGATCTCCGCTCAGTGCGTGACAAATTAAGATAGCGTTGGAAGCGCTTTGATTCAGGGTTCCATAAGTCTCGTAAATCAGTTGGTACGATGACAAGGTTTGTCCGCAGGAAAGCGCCAACGGTGTGTCGAATTGCGCAATCTGTGGCGTAACAATACCAACAGAGTCGGCTGGAATGACGTCCGGCATAGGTTTGTTGTTATCCTAAAGTAAAGTCCTAAAGAAAGTGCTCGAATTCCCGTGAAGAAACGTGGGAAGGCTCATCGATGAAAGATGCTACACAGTCTAGCGTTTGTGCACAGTGTCATCAAGAGGCGGATGTCGCCATCAATCTGTGTATGGCATTAGAAGGCTGAAAGTAAAACGCTTCTGTCTCTGTTAACGGCAGAAGCGTTTTACTTATTACTGATATCTATGGGGTAATAAGGCGTTAAACGAGAGTGAATACCTGAGTTTTAACAGCAAGTTGTTCAGAAATACGCTGAATTTGCTTGGTTTTATCCGCTAAAATATCGATAGAGCGTGTATCTTGATTTAACTGTTGAGCAATTTCTTCCATCTCGGTGCTCATTTGGATGGCGGTGCTAGCAACATCTTGAATGGCGCTTGCCATTGAGTCTGTGGATTTCGATCCTGTCATGGCGTTGTTTTCGATGTCACGCATGGCTTCTTCGGCCTTACTGCCATTTTCGCCGATGATTCTTAAGTTATCTTGTCCGCTTTCCATCGTGCTTATCGCGGTTTGGGTCGACTGTTGAATGGTATTGACGATGTCCGTAATTTTTGATGTCGCGTCGACGGTTTTCTCTGCTAATGCTCGTACTTCGTCTGCGACCACAGAGAATCCTCGACCCGCTTCGCCGGCGCGAGCCGCTTCTATCGCGGCGTTTAGCGCAAGCAAGTTGGTTTGGCTTGCAAGGTCGTTGATCATTGCAATGACGCTGTCGATATTTTTGGATAAACGACCAAGTTCATCGAGTTGCTGGCTAGTCATGTTTACAATATTCACTGTGTCGGTGATGCTGCTTAATACCATCTTGATTGTGTCAGCACCAGACTTAGCTGATTGGTAGGTTTCATTGGAATGCGCTTGAAGCGTATTGGTGGTGCTAGACAATTCGGTTAAACGGCTCGAAATATCGTCTGTGGCGGACGCTAATGAATGTGTGCGCTGATTAACCAAGTGGTTGCTACTGGCAATGCTACTGATGGTGTTGTTCAAATCGGTGGACATAGTACTGACATTATCTGTAGTGGAGACAACGTCTTTTAATACATCACCTAAACCGCCTGTCATTTCATTGAGTGATTGGCTTAATTGATCGAATTCGTCGTTGCGTTTGGTATTAACAGACGCTTTCGATGACATGTCGCCTTTTTTGACCTTATTAAGGTCTGTAATGATATTTTGTAAGGTGCTGTTGACGCTGCGGCCAATGGCAAGCATAAGAAGGGCTGCGACGAGAATGATCGCGATACTGACGGCCAATAGGGTGGCATTAGCTTGAGCCGAGCTTTCTTCTGCGCTGGTTTCTGCTTGCTGAACCTTGTCTTCAATTAATTGATTGGCTTTGAGCTGGCTTTCTGTGAAGCGATTTTTTTGTGTGGTAAACGTGTTTTCAGTATCACTAAGTGACGCGTATTCCTTACCGTATTGGAAGATGGCATCACGATAAACGTTGGCCTTAACGCCGTGAGTATCTTGAAAACCAAAGTTTTGAATTCGATTATCAAAGCGGTCGAAGCTTGTGGTGAATTCTTCTAGATTGCTTTCGGTTGGATCTGATAGATAGCCTGCTTCAGCCTTACGAACATTGGTAAACTCGCGTTTTAATAAGCTAAGCTTTTGAATGTCTTCGCTTATCTCTGAGCCCATTTTATCTATGCTGCCTCGTAAGCCTGAAGACGAGTCAAAGCCAATAATGTAGCGCTTTTCAATAAGAGCCATAAGTGCTTGGCTATAGTCATTGAGTTCTACTAGGTTTTCTTCGAGGGTTTGCTTTAAATTTTGGCTCTGAGCTTTTTCGATATTCGTAGCGATGATGTTGGCATTCTGTGCAATTTGCTCTTTTGCGCTAGCAACATAGTCTTGATAGTTTTCTACAGAAATAGATCGCAGACTATCTGCAATTTCTAGCATGTGAATGCTGAGTTGATCATTAGATGCCTGAATTTTTGAAAGGTTTCTCAGTTCATTATTAGCGTTTTGTTGAGAAGAAAGCCCTTCCATTGCAACAAAGGTGACGATAATTAATCCCATAATCGCGGTGATAAGAAGTATGAGTAGTTTTGTCTTAAAGGATAGGTTTGACAGCATAGGCACCTTCATCGCGTGGCGAAGTTTATGTGAAGTGCTCATTCAGAGCACATATTTTACTAGGCTATGCAAGTATCGTGCTCAAATCACGATGGCTGATATAGCTTGTTTTGATGAAAGTAGTATAGGAGGGAAAAGGTAGTTTTGCGTATTTTTGGTGCGGTGCGTGTATCGGTGAATCAGAAAGCCCTATTTTTGGATAGGGCTTGGTGATTTTGTTATTTAGAAATTTCAAATAGCCGATAGACCAATTGACCAGCAACTTTTTCTTTCAATAAAGACCAATGACTTGGTAGTGCGGGTAGGTCGGCTTCTTTTTCCATTTCGATATAAACAAGCGCACGGTCCGCGAGCCAACCGGTTTCAAGTAAAGGAATAATTTGTGCCAACCAGCCTTTGCGGAATGGTGGATCTAAAAACACAATATCCATAGCATGTGGCGTTACCGTATCAAGAAAGACTGCCGCGTTTTGTGCGATCACATTGGCTTTATCTGTCGCGTCTAATGTCGCTAAGTTTGTTTGCATCTGTTGTGACACTACGCGAGAGTTATCGACAAAGGTCATGTGTTTTGCCCCACGTGATAGCGCTTCCAATCCTAGCGCACCAGAGCCACAAAACAGGTCGCCACATACCGCGCCTGGAAGGTAAGCATTGATCCAGTTGAATAAGGTTTCTCTTACTCTGTCTGGAGTAGGACGTAAGCCTTCAATATCTGGAATCGGCAATTGGCGTGAGCGCCATTCACCGGCGATGATACGAAGTCTTGATGCCTTTGCTTTGCTTTTATTCGAAACGTTACTTAGAACTTTCTTCTTCATTGGTAAACCTGAATCTCTTGATAGGACGATGGCTTTAATAGGTGCTGTAGAGCCGCTTGATAATCTTCTATGGTGAAGCTGTCGACGGCTTCTTTGTAGCCTTCGGCGAATTGTTTCACGGTGAGCGGGCCATCTTGATGAGTGACTTGTGTGGCAATATAGCTCCACCATGTTGGTGATAGTGTTTGCTGTTCGAGTTGTTGTTTGAAATTATCCAGCAATGTGTCAAAGGTTTTTTTGTCGTTTGCTGAGGGAACTTGTTCTACAAATACAAGGCTTTTAGCATTCATGAAGCGACTGTCATTATCGCTGGGGTCGTTCGCTGTTTCTGTGATGTTATCGGCGTATTGGATATTCCACCATGCCCAAGGACGTTGTGGCGAAAGCGTTAAGGCTAGTTGAACAAAATCAATATGTTGTTGCTGGTTGAGCGTAGAAACCAAGTCTGCGCCCCAAATGTGCAAACTGATCCATTCTTTGATTGAAGACACTTGCATTAATGCAATGGCGCTGCGGGTTTGCCAAAGCTCACCTTCATTTTGTTGAATCGTTGAACTGACTGACTCGTAATAAATGGCCTCGGCTGAAGTGTTTGATAGTCGATAATCTTGGCTGATGGTGTTAATCGCATCTTGGACTGTTTGTTTCGCTTCTGGCGACATATCACCCACAACAAAAATCGCAGCGGTGGATGCTTTTAAGCTCTGGTAGTAGTCTGCGATTTGGTCTAATGATACTACAGGTACTGTTGAGTCATTTTGTTCGTGAGTTTTATCAAAAAACAAAACATTCTCGAGTTCATGTTGAACCGGTGGGTTAGCTTGTTGTTGTGTTTGCCACACATCAAAAGTACGGCGTTTGAAATCTGGTTGCTTGAGCCAGTTGGCTGCCAAAGAAAGAGTCGGCACTAAATATCTAGGTTCATTACTCAGAGTTAAACCAATAGTTTGATTTTCATGATCATAATAGCTACTCGCGCTGGCTGCCAAGGGCGCTAATCTTTGGTTTATCGATGCTGTGCTAAGTGGTAGAGAATCACTCATTAACATGGCAAGGGTCGCTTGGGTCAATGCTAGGTTGTCGGTAGTCGAACGAAATGAAAAACGAACTTCGAGTTTGTTACTGCCTTGCCATTGTGCTTGCTTTAACCAGATAACCGGAATACCGGATTTAGTCGTCCAGGTTTCAATTTGTGGTGTGGGTAATTTACTGCTCGGAGCGGTTAGATTTAATAACCAAATAGCCAGAGTGCAGAACAACATGACCGCAGCCAGAACGGGTCGGCTAAATAGAGGTTTGCTATCATCGGACATAATGAGCCTTGAGTGGTGCGTGTTAAGAGTATTTTGGTTAAAACTAAGCCTGTTTGCGAGCCAGAATGATGTTAAAATAATCGTTTTTAAGTGTCCATGTATGTGGCGCTGTGTCTAATCATAGCATTTCACTGATGTTTATCGCATCAGTCAAAATAAAGAGACTGATTTAATGGAAGTTGTTAATCAAATTATTGCTTTTTTTACACCGTATCTTGGTGAATATGCGCGTTATGTTCCTATTGCGATTGGAACACTTTTAGCCATTATTGCTTTTGTTGTTCGCCGTCGTTTTGTGAACAAGATGAATGCAAATATTGCAGCCGCCAAGAAAAAGGATACAGATACGCCTGATTCAGCTCAGAATGAGTCCGATGCAGCGGGAACTTTGGCCTCTGATGAGAAACCTGCAGATGACGTGGCGGTAAGCACTAAAGCACGAGCAGTAGATGTAGCACCAAGTGAGCCTGTGCAGCCTACGTTATCTTGGTCTCAGCGTTTTAAATCTGGTTTGTCTCGCACACGTAGTGGTCTAGGTAATGGTCTGTCTTCTGTTATCGGTGGTCATAAAAAAGTGGATGATAATCTGCTGGAAGAGCTAGAGACTCAGTTATTGATGGCCGATGTTGGTATCGATGCTACGCAAACTTTGATTGGTGCGTTAACGGACAAGCTAAATCGCAAAGAGTTAAAAGATTCCGCCACCTTGTTAAGTCATTTAAAAGCCGACATGGAGGGCATTCTTAGTCAGTCTCAGCAAGTGCTTGAACCTGTCAGTAAAGATGGTCCTTTTGTTATTTTAATGGTCGGCGTAAATGGTGTTGGTAAGACGACAACCATCGGTAAGCTTGCCAAAAAATATCAGGCCGAAGGCAAAAGTGTTATGTTGGCTGCGGGTGATACCTTCCGTGCAGCCGCAGTTGAGCAGCTTCAAGTGTGGGGCGAACGCAATAATGTTCCTGTTGTGGCGCAGCATACTGGTGCAGATTCAGCGTCGGTTATCTATGATGCGATTGAGTCCGCCAAAGCTAAAGGCATCGATATCGTTATTGCAGATACCGCTGGTCGTCTACAAAACAAAGCGAATTTGATGAACGAACTGTCTAAAGTCGTTCGTGTGATGAAAAAACTAGATGAAAACGCGCCACATGAAGTTATGTTAGTTTTGGATGCTGGTACTGGTCAAAATGCTATCAGTCAGGCTAAGCTGTTTTCCGAAGCGGTTGGTGTGAGCGGTATCACACTAACTAAGCTGGATGGAACCGCAAAAGGCGGTATTATTTTCGCCATCGCCAAACAGTTCGGCCTTCCTATACGTTATATTGGTGTAGGTGAGCAAGCGGATGACTTACGTCCATTTGTTGCTAAAGAGTTTGTCGACGCCTTATTTGATAGTGAATAGTTTGATAATAAATAGTTTGACAGCAAATAAGTGGTAATAAGACCTTTTTCTTTCTAATTTAAGGATGCTGGATTAGCGTGGAAATCGAATTTCAACGAGTGGGTAAAAAGTACGAGAGTGGACAAGAAGCATTGTCGCAGGTGAGCTTTCATTTGCAGCAAGGTGAAATGGCTTTTCTTACTGGGCATTCTGGTGCGGGTAAAAGTACCTTGATGAAACTCATGATGATGATCGAGCGCCAAACCTCAGGCCAAATTTTGGTTGATGGTGTCGATTTACGGACTTTGAGTCGCCGAGCGATTCCTCATCATCGGCGTCGCGTGGGTGTGGTATTTCAAAATCATCAGTTGCTATTAGATCGAAGTGTTTTCCATAATGTTGCCTTGCCGTTACTGGTAAGCGGAGCAGATTCTCAGCAAATTGCCAAGCGAGTGCGTGCAGCATTAGATAAGGTCGGTTTATTGGATAAAGAAAAATACAATCCAATGGCATTATCGGGCGGCGAACAACAACGTGTTGGTATTGCGCGAGCTGTCGTGAACAAGCCTCAACTCTTGTTGGCTGATGAGCCAACGGGTAATTTGGATCCCAAATTGTCAGCAGAAATCATGAACCTATTTCAAGAATTCAATCGCGTTGGTGTGACAGTCTTAGTAGCCAGTCATGATTTAGCGCTTGTGGCTCGTATGCGTCATCGTGTTTTGACCTTAAATCAGGGGCGAATGGTCAATGACGGAGGGTTTGGTTGATGGTTCAGAAGCCAAATCAACGCGGTGCGACAAGAGAATCAATTAAAGCAACCAAGCATAATTGGCCGACGCGAACGTCTTTTAGTCCGAGTAAATATTTTCGTCAGCATCAAACGACGCTAACCGAAAGCTTTATGCGCCTTGTAAATTATCCGTTGGCGAGCGTTATGACCATAATGGTGATTGCTATTGCTTTGTCTTTACCGGGTGGCTTGTATGTTTTGCTGAAAAACGTGCAATCTGTGACGGATCAATGGGAGCAGCAATCTGTTATTACCTTGTATCTTTTTCCTAATCTAGAAGACACGCAAGCTCTTGCCCTTTCACACCGTCTTTCTGCGCAAGCGGATGTGGCGTCGGTGGAATACATTTCTAAGGAAGAAGGGCTTCGATATTTTGAACGTTCGAGTGGTTATGAGCAGATTATGTCTTCTCTACCAGAGAACCCATTGCCGATTGTTTTACGTGTTATTCCTAAACAAGCGGTCGATATCACAACGTTATCAAGTTTGCAGGCCTTGCGAGACCAGCTAGCGGCGCAAAAAGAAGTGGATTATGCAGAACTTGATGCACAATGGTTACAGCGTCTTGCGAATATACTGAGTTTTGGGCAGCGATTTGTCTATGCTTTGTCGGTTTTGTTGGTTGTCGCTGTACTACTGATTGTCGGTAATACCATTCGCATGGCGGTCGAAAGTCGCCGTGATGAAGTGTTGGTGATGAAATTGGTTGGCGCAACCGATGCTTATATTCGCCGCCCATTTTTGTACATGGGGTTTTGGTTCGGTGTACTGGGTGGTTTTTTCGCCAGCCTTTGTATTCTCGTGCTTAGCTGGTGGGTAAGTGCTCCAGCAGAACGGTTGATTGATCTCTATCAAAGCGGTTTTCAACTGCAGACTTTTAATGCGGATGAAATTGTTTTATGTTTAACTATTAGTGCATTTGTTGGTGTGTTTGGCGCATGGATTGCCGTTAACCGACATATCACAACTATTGAACTGCAGTGACAATGAAAGGCTAATATCACTACTAAGATAATAGCCATGGTTTATTCACATTTATGTCACACACAAGCAGAATTTACTTGTTAGTATTTTGTCATACACAGTATGAACAATTAGAAAGGTGGAAATAGAGATGGGTAAAGCTCTTCAGCCTACGGATATGATGATTCCTGGTCAGAACCTCGAGTCTTATATACAAGCCGTCAGCAGAATTCCGATTTTAACCGCAGACGAAGAAAAAGCGTTGGCGGAACGTCTTTATTATCAAGAAGATCTTGAGGCAGCGCGTACTTTGGTTATGTCGCACTTGAGATTCGTTGTGCATATTGCGAAAAGTTACTCTGGATACGGTTTAGCTCAAGGCGACCTTATCCAAGAAGGCAACGTTGGCTTGATGAAAGCGGTTAAACGTTTTAACCCAGAAGTTGGTGTTCGCCTTGTGTCCTTTGCTGTGCATTGGATTAAAGCAGAGATTCATGAATTTATTCTGAAAAACTGGCGTATTGTTAAAGTGGCGACGACAAAAGCACAACGCAAAATGTTCTTTAATTTGCGCAGTGCGAAAAAGACTCTGTCTTGGTTCAGCAACTCAGAAGTTGAATCTGTTGCTAGTGATTTGGGTGTGACGCCAGAGGTGGTTCGTCAAATGGAAGGGCGCTTAAGTTCTTCTGATATGGCGTTTGATGCTTCAGCCGACGATGATGACGACAGTGCTTTCCAAGCGCCATCACAGTATTTAGAAGATCATCGTTCAGATCCTGCCACCTTGCTTGAAAATGGTAATTGGGAAGAAGATTCCAACCAGCGTCTAGAAGTGGCGATGGCTGATCTTGATGAGCGTAGCCGAAATATTCTAGTACAGCGTTGGTTGTCTGATGCTAAATCTACCTTACATGATTTGGCTGATGAATACGGTGTCTCTGCTGAGCGTATTCGCCAGCTTGAAAAGAATGCGATGAAGAAAATTCGTCTTGCTATGGGTGATGGTCAGTTTGACTGATTGTTATACCTAACAGGCAATAATTAAATAGCCCTCTAAGTTGAAGTGAGGGCTTTTTTATGCCTGTTGATTTTATAGTCATTGGGCCGTGCGTTTACTGACTTTGTAGTTGGTTGCCTGGAACAAATCGCCATGTGCGAATGATTTCCAGCTTATCTACTTCTTTCTTTAGTTCACTAGGGAAGACCTGAAAAGGTTCCGCCAAACGAACAATGCGCATGGCTGCATCGTCGAGCACTCGAATACCAGAGGAGTGCAATACTTCAATATCATCGACATAACCGTTCGGCTGTATAATAACTGCTAGGCGCAGCTCTCCATAAAGATGGTTACGTTTTGCTTCTTCTGGATAGTGAATATTACCTATACGTTCAATTCGGCGTCGCCAGTCATCTAAGTATTGCGCATCAACAGCGGCTTTGGCGGAGACTGAGGTCAAACGGCGAATTCTTGGGCGCTTGGCATAGGCTTGGCGTTGTTGGTCTAACAGAGCTTCTAAGGTGGCAATGTCGTTGGATATATGACTAGGGATTTGAGTTTCGCCACGAAATTTTTCTTCTAGCGTTTTCGGTTCATTTTCAGCTTCATTGATAATCTCAAATACCGCCTCTTGGTCTTGTGTTGCGAGCAGACTTGGTTCGTCGATAGGTTCGGCAGAGGCAAGCTGAGGCTGGACTGGAGGAGATATTTCTTGGATGGTATCTGACAAGAAGCGGGCATCTTCGGTGGTGGTGAGCTTTTGCTTGCGTATTTCTGTGCCGCTGGCTTGCTGATTGGCTTGGGCGATAAAGTCAGCTTCGACCGGTGCTTTTGTTGTATGTTGAACAAGCGTTACTTCCAGTGTTTTCGGCTTGGGTGCAGGCAGAGCAAAATCGAAACCAAAAATCATCACCATTAGCACATGAAAGCTAATGGCGATGAAAAGCGCGATAGAAAATTTTTCTCTTATTCGCATGTTGATATTACTGAAGACGTTTTTCTATGGCTTCTATCAACATCATGGCGATATTTAAATCGAACTGATTGTCTAATTCACGAACGCAGGTTGGGCTGGTGACGTTTATTTCAGTGAGGTAGTCGCCAATCACGTCTAAGCCAACAAACATTAAGTTCTTTTCTTTCAATGATGGGATAACTTGCTCGCAAATCCAGCGATCACGATCAGTAAGAGGTCTGCCTTCACCACGTCCGCCGGCAGCTAAGTTACCACGGGTTTCGCCTGATGCTGGAATACGTGCTAGTGCAAACGGCACAGGTTCACCATTAACAACCAAAATGCGCTTATCGCCATCTTTGATTTCTGGTATGAATTTTTGTGCCATGATTTGCTCTACACCCATGTTTGTTAAGGTTTCAATAATCACGCTGACGTTTGAATCATCGGGTTTGATACGAAAAATCGAGCTGCCGCCCATGCCGTCTAAAGGCTTGAAGATAACGTCGCCATGTTCCTTATGGAAGCTTTTCAGCAAGTCTGCACGTCGAGTTACTAAGACTGGTGGGCAGCAGTGTGGGAACTGAGTGGCGAAGAGTTTTTCATTACAGTCACGTAAGCTTTTTGGATCATTGACCACAAGTGCGCCATCTCTTTCTGCTTGTTCTAGAATCATGGTGCTGTAGACGAATTCACTATCAAATGGTGGATCTTTGCGCATTAAAATCACGTCCATATCACCCATAGCCATTTTTGTTTCTTCGCCAAGATCGTAAAAGTGTGCTGGATCTTTATAAACGCTTAATGGACGAGTCATGGCGTAGGCTTTGCCATTGTCCAAAAATAGGTCTTTTTGTTCCATGTAAATCAGTTGCCAACCCTTGTCTGCAGCAGCCCATAACATGGCAAGTGACGTGTCTTTTTTATAGTTTATGGATGAAATTGGATCCATAACAATGCCGAGTTTGATAGTCATAAAATGGTTCCTAAAGCGAAAGCAACGTTTCAGTGCTTTGTTTAATCTGTTAATAGGTGTTGATGCTATAGAAATATGGGGACGCTGAGAAGAAAAAACACCCATGATTTTCAGATAGTTGCTTAGATGAACCAGAATATAGGGATGAGTGGAAGTAATGAAAAATAGCCTTTATCATTATATGTTCGGTGGTGTCTGTTTTTGATGTGTTAAAGCAGAATCATGGGTGGCGTCGCTTATGCGTTTACATTAATGACTCTGCTTTATTGAGGCTCTCGTTTATAAAACTACCAGCTACCAGAATTTCCATCGGCATCTAAGAAAAGATCATTTTCTTGTGTTTTCTGAGGAGTGCTGGCTGCCGGAGCTTCTGAAGGCTGAGGCGAGTTATTAACTTCTACTGAATCTTCTGCGGCTTTTAATTCGTCAATAGCGCTTGGCTCAGGAGCCGGCGGTGCTTTTTTCTTATCAAACTCGTCATTAAAACCAAGCAGTTGTGGGCGGTAGATACGGAACGCACGCATCAGTTCGCCTTTGGCATTAAATAAACGAAATTCTGAAAAAAGCTCATCATAGTCTGCGTTTACGTAATCTTGGCGAGCTTGAAAAAGTTCATTTTCGCTGTCTAGTACATCAAGTAGCGTACGACGGCCTAAGCGAAATTGCTTTTCATAAGCGATCTGAGATTCTTTTGTTGCAATGACATATTGTCTAATATGCTCTTTTTGTCCTGTGGTTGCTTCAAAGGCTGCCCATGCAAGTCTTACGGTTAGCTCTGTGTCTCTGATGGTTTTACGGCGTATTTCGGAAGCCTGAACGTATTGTTGAACTGCCGCTTCTTTTTTACGCTTATGCGTGCCACCGCTGTAGAGGTTGTAGTTTAGTCGCACCATGGCCAATAAATCTTCACTGGGGCCTCGGTCTCCGTCAATGTTGTTGTCCCATGTACGTTCTAAGACAAAATTAACCGTTGGGTAATTATCAGCATTAGCAATTTTTTGCAGACTTTCTGTTGCTGCGACATCCCAGCGAGCGCCTTCAATAGCTGGGTTTTTCTTCAAGGATTCATTGATCGCAGAATCAAGATTTTTTGGCAGCAAATCTTTATCAGGGATTGGGTAGATTAAGTCTTTCGGTGGCATTTCTCCGACGACATTTCTGTAGTTGCTCTCTGCATCTTGAAGATTGTTCACGGCTGCAAAGTAATTAGCATGAGCTTTGGCAAGACGCGCGGTAATTTGGCTAAGGTCGGATTGTCGGCCAATACCTGAATCACTTTTTAGTTTGATTTGCCCGTAAATACGCTCGTGTGTTTTTAGGTTTAGTTCAGCAAGGCTGACCAATTCGCGGTAGCGTAAAATATTGGCATAAACCTGAGCGACCTCTAGAGCAGTATTTTCAACTGAAATCAGAGCGCTCCAACGATCTGCCTCGGCTTCGCTGTTTAATCGTTCGACATCGTTTACGGTTGAAAAGCCATTAAATAGTGGTTGATTAAGAGAAAGTGTTAGTTCTCGACGAGTAAGATCAATATCGTCCGAATTGGAGTTGTCTGCATACGTCGTTTCTCGGCCAATACCCGCAGAGAGGTCTGCACTCGGGTAATAGCCGGAACGACGAGCAATCTCAGCATTTTCTTTAGACTCGCGATACTGTGCTACAGCTTGTCTAACAGTTGGGCTGTTTTCGATTGCCGTATATGTCGCCTCCTCGAGAGTAATTGCATGCGCTATTGCAGGTAGAAAAACTGTCCCTATATAAACCGTGCAAGTCAAAACTATTCGATGAAACATGTGATTATCTATCCTTTATTGAGATCTACTGAAATGGTAAAGCCATTTAGATCCTTAATATGTAGCGATTCTGTTAGTTACAGCTTTTTATGAGAATAGACTAAATATCACCCCATAGAGTGTTAATAACGCTAAGGGCAACAACGGGAGCTGTTTCTGTTCGTAGCACTCTTGGGCCTAGTGCGATGGCATTAAAGCCTGATTTTTCAGCGAGTTGGACTTCTTTTTCAGTTAATCCTCCTTCTGGTCCAATCAATAAAGCCACCTGATTATTTGTTGGTTGTTCATATTGGCGAATCGGTTTTGCGCTATGATGATGTAACGTAAATTTTAACATTTCGTTACATTTCTCCAGCCATTCACTCAATTCTATTGGTGGATAAACAATAGGAACCACACCTCGACCACATTGTTCCGCTGCACTGATTGCAACTTGTTGCCAATGTTGTTGGCGCTTTTCAGCACGGCTGTCGTGCAGTTTTACTTCACATCGCTCACTAAAAAGAGGTTGGATAGCAAATACGCCAGCTTCAACGGACTTCTGAATGGCGTAATCCATTCGTTCGCCTCTAGACAGTGTTTGTCCAATTGTTACTTGGATTGGGGATTCATTATCCAGTGCTTCAAAATCTGTGACATGAATATTAGCGGAGCGTTTTTCAACATCGCACAAAGTGGCGTTAAATTGACCGCCTTTACCATTAAACTCTCGGCCATTAAAAACACGAATAGGATGGTCTGATTTTAAACGCAATACTTTGCAAAGGTGCTGAAACGCAGAATCTGGTAAGGCAAAGGTGCTATTCACGCTGAGTTCTGTATCGATAAAAATTCTTGGAATACGCATGTTTTGCCTTATGTCTTTAAAAAATAGAAATAAAAAAGCCTTCCTCTGCACGTGTTGTCTAATAAAAGAGTAGGGCAGAAGAAGGCTTTATAACGGAAAATCAGGAAATTATAAACCTGCCGCTTTGCGTAATGCGTCAGCTTTGTCTGTTTTTTCCCACGTGAAGTTTTCACCTTCACGACCAAAGTGGCCATAAGCCGCTGTTGGTAGGTAGATTGGGCGTTTTAGGTCTAGCATCTTAATCAAGCCTGCTGGACGTAATTCAAAATATTCACGCACTAGTTGTGAAATCAGCGCGTCGCTTACTTTGCCTGTGCCGAAAGTATTGATACTGATAGAGGTTGGCTCAGCAACACCGATGGCGTAAGAGATTTGAATCTCACACTTATCAGCAAGGCCTGCGGCAACGATATTCTTAGCAACATAACGACCAGCGTACGCAGCAGAACGGTCAACTTTAGATGGATCTTTACCAGAGAAAGCACCACCGCCGTGACGAGCCATGCCGCCGTATGTATCAACGATGATTTTACGACCGGTTAGACCGCAATCGCCAACTGGGCCACCAATGATGAACTGGCCTGTTGGGTTGATGAAGTACTTAGTTTCTTTTGATAACCATTCTGCAGGAAGCACTGGCTTGATGATCTCTTCCATCACTGCTTCACGAAGGTCTGCTTGTTTTACTGATGCGCTGTGTTGTGTCGAAAGAACAACCGCATCGATAGCGCATGGTTTGCCATTTTCATCGTAACGGAAGGTAACCTGGCTTTTTGCGTCTGGGCGAAGAAAATCTAGCGTGCCGTTTTTACGAACCTCTGCTTGGCGTTGAACTAAACGATGCGCGTAAGTGATTGGCGCAGGCATTAGCACGTCAGTTTCGTTAGTGGCAAAACCAAACATCAAACCTTGGTCGCCAGCACCCTGTTCCTTCTCATTTGCTTCATCAACACCAACGGCAATATCAGAAGACTGTTTACCGATGGCGTTCATCACGGCACAAGATTCCCAGTCGAAGCCCATGTCTGAACTGTTGTAGCCGATTTCACGGATAACGCCACGAGCGATCTCTTCAATGTCGACCCATGCGTTGGTACGAACTTCACCAGCTACCAGTACCATGCCTGTTTTTACCAGCGTTTCGCAGGCAACACGTGCTTCCGGGTCTTCTGCCAAAATGGCATCAAGGATGGCGTCGGACACTTGGTCCGCTATTTTATCTGGATGACCTTCAGAAACGGATTCTGAAGTAAATAAAGAATATTCTGACATGTTTAGTGCCTCTATCAAAAATGATGGATAAGCGCTAAATAGGTATAAAAAACCCGCTTAGCAATGATTATATTTCAAAAAAGCTAAACAGGTCGTATTGCTTCTGTTTAGCTGAATTTATATAGCGTCCGCAAGCCGAAACAAATCGACGCTTTTAAGTGATGTGAATAATGAACTAGAGCTGTTTAAATATCAACCCGATCTGTGGATTTTAATGAGGCAAAGGACGATTTTTTTGTTAGGATGGTGCAGATTTTTATGTAATTTCATTTTCTTTGCCCAATGTTTGGGCGTTACGATGGTGCCAACCTTGTATCGTGGTTCTATCCCGTAGAGAATGTTACTTCTATTGTTCGTTAAGCTATCAGGAGTGGAATAACCATGCCGTCTCGTAAACAACTTGCTAACGCCATACGTGCATTGAGTATGGATGCCGTACAAAAAGCTAACTCTGGTCACCCCGGTGCACCAATGGGTATGGCGGATATCGCTGAAGTGCTATGGAATGATTTTTTAAAGCACAACCCAAACAATTCAAAATGGGTTGATCGCGACCGCTTTGTGTTGTCAAACGGCCATGGCTCTATGCTGATTTATTCTTTATTGCACCTATCTGGTTATAAATTGGCAATTGAAGACTTAAAACAGTTTCGTCAACTTCACTCTAAAACACCTGGGCACCCAGAATATGGATATACCGATGGCGTAGAAACCACAACGGGACCATTGGGCGCGGGTATTAGTAACGCCGTCGGTATGGCGCTTGCTGAGAAAACCTTAGCTGCGCAGTTTAACCGCGAAGGGCATACTGTCGTCGACCACAACACCTATTGCTTCCTTGGTGACGGTTGTTTGATGGAAGGTATTTCTCACGAGTCGGCTTCTCTTGCTGGAACGCTAGGTTTGGGTAAATTGGTTGCGTTTTGGGATGACAACGGTATTTCTATCGATGGTCATGTTGAAGGTTGGTTTACTGATAATACACCGCAGCGTTTCGAAGCGTACGGCTGGCATGTTATTGCTGATGTAGATGGACATGATCCAGAAGCGATCAAAGCGGCGATTGAAGCGGCAAAAGCTGAAACAACTAAGCCAACTTTGATTTGCTGCAAAACCATTATCGGTTTTGGTTCGCCAAATAAATCTGGTAGTCATGATTGCCATGGCGCGCCACTAGGCGATGCAGAAATTGCTGCTGCTCGTGAATTCCTTGGTTGGCCACATGCACCGTTCGAGATTCCCGCTGACGTCTACTCTGGTTGGGATGCGAAAGAAGCTGGTTCTGCTCGTGAAGCGCAGTGGAATGCTCAATTTGAAGCTTACAAAGCGGCTTACCCAGAATTGGCAGCTGAATTTGAACGTCGTGTTATTAAGGGTGAACTGCCTGCGGATTTCGAAGCGAAAGCACAAGCTTTCATTCAAGAAAGCCAAGACAAAGGTGAAAGCATTGCGAGCCGTAAAGCCTCTCAGAATTCGATTGGTTTCTTTGGTGCTATGTTGCCAGAGTTGCTAGGTGGCTCTGCGGATCTTGCTGGTTCTAACTTGACGTTATGGTCTGGTTCAAAAGGTATTCAAGACGATCCAGCAGGCAACTATGTTTTCTATGGTGTTCGTGAGTTTGGTATGAGCGGTATCATGAATGGTGCTTCTTTGCATGGTGGTTTTATTAACTACGGTGCGACCTTTATGATGTTTATGGAATATGCCCGTAACGCGGTTCGTATGTCTGCTTTGATGGGCATTCAAAACGTATTTGTTTACACGCACGATTCTATTGGTCAAGGCGAAGACGGTCCAACGCATCAACCTATTGAGCAGTTAGCGAATTTGCGTATGACGCCAAATATGTCTGTATGGCGTCCATGTGATGCCGCGGAAACAGCGATTGCTTGGAAAGCGGGCATTGAACGCCGTACTGGCCCAACTTCTTTGGTTTTCTCTCGTCAAGGTCTGCCTGCGCAAGCACGTGATGCACACCAATTAGCTAACGCAGCGAAAGGTGGCTATGTGCTGAAAGATTGCACTGGTACACCTGATCTTATCTTGATCGCTACAGGTTCTGAAGTAGGCCTAGCAATGGACTCTGCTGAAGCACTTACAGCGAAAGGCAAGAATGTGCGTGTGGTTTCTATGCCATCTACTGATGTCTTTGATGTTCAAGACGCTGCTTACAAAGAATCTGTATTGCCAAGTAGCGTGACTAAGCGCGTTTCTATCGAAGCGGCCCATACTGATTACTGGTACAAATACGTTGGTTTCGACGGCGCTATGGTGGGGATGACGACGTTTGGTGAGTCGGCTCCTGGTGGCGATCTTATGAAACACTTCGGCTTTACAGTAGACAATGTGGTTGCGACTGCTGAGAAAATTCTAGCTGCGTAATCTGGTGCTTGATAAGAAAAGAGGTATACGTTTGTATGCCTCTTTTTCCTTTTATTAAGGCGGAAGGTGATGGTTTTTGATCACTTTCTTTGCGATGAAGTAGTAGGAATATGTTGCGAGTCGCTATAAATGGTTATGGTCGTATCGGACGTTCGATATTGCGAGCGTTGTATGAAAACGGCTACCGCGATCACATTCAAGTGGTTGCTATTAATGAATTGTCCGATATTGAGACAATCAGTTATCTTACTCGCTATGACACCACTCATGGCCGTTTCCCTAAGCCTGTTTCGACCCAAGGCAATGCCTTGTTGATCGGTGACGATAGTATTTTATGTTTTTCTTGTGCTACTCCTGATGAGTTGGATTGGTCGTCTCTTGAACTGGATATGGTGCTGGAGTGTTCGGGCAGTTTTTCTAGTCGAGAAGGTGCGCAAGCCTATCTGAATGCCGGTGTTCCCAGAATGTTGCTATCCCAGCCTGCTGCGGCTGATGTGGATGCGACTATTGTGTATGGTTTTAATCATCAGGACATTCAGGCAAATCAAAACATTGTGTCAGCGGCATCTTGTACGACGAATTGTTTGATTCCGGTTTTGGATGTGGTGAAGCAGTTTGCGGGTGTGGCGCATGGCATGACGCAAACAATCCACTCGGCGATGAATGATCAGCCTGTGATTGATGGCTATCATACCAAAGACTTGCGCCTGACTCGTGCAGCCTTGAGTTCGATTATTCCTGTCGATACAGGATTGGCGAGAGGTATTACACGGATGATGCCAGAACTTGACGGAAAAATGGGTTGTAATGCGGTGCGTGTGCCAACATTAAATGTTTCTGTAATTGATTTAGTTTTACGTACAGAACGAGATGTGACGGTTGATCAAATCAATGGGCAGTTAGAACAAGCGGCACACTCAAAATACGCAGGGTTAATGGGGTTTACTAAAGAGGCTCACGCTTCGGTGGATTTTAATCATGATCCACGTTCGGTAATTATCGATAGTACGCAAACCCAAGTAATCGACCAGCGAATGGTGAAGTTACTATGTTGGTTTGATAATGAATGGGGCTACGCTAATCGAATGTTGGATGTGGCTAAGTATTGGGCAGGTGTGATTGAACAATCAAATTTGGATTGAGACATCAGAAGTTTAAACGACGAGGACATCGTACATGACTGTAATTAATATGAAAGACGTGGATCTGGCGAACAAAAGAGTATTGATCCGTGAAGACCTTAACGTACCTGTGAAAAATGGCAAGGTGACTAGCGATGCGCGTATTCGTGCGGCCTTGCCAACCATTAAATTGGCGTTAGCTGCTGGCGCAAAGGTCATGGTGATGTCTCACCTTGGTCGTCCAACAGAAGGTCTGTACGAAGAAGAATACTCGCTTCAGCCTGTTGCGACACATCTTGCGAGTTTGCTAGGACAAGACGTACCGTTAGCAAAAGATTGGTTGGATGGCGTTGAAGTTGAGTCTGGTCAGCTTGTTCTAGTTGAAAACGTACGTTTCAATCTTGGCGAGAAAAAAGACGACGAAGCCTTGTCTAAAAAAATGGCGGCGTTGTGCGATGTGTTTGTGATGGATGCATTTGGTACGGCTCACCGTGCTCAAGCTTCTACTCACGGCGTAGCGAAATTTGCACCAATCGCTTGTGCTGGTCCATTGTTGTCGGCTGAGCTTGAAGCATTGGAAAAAGCCTTAGCGAAACCTGCTCGTCCAATGGCGGCGATTGTTGGTGGCTCAAAAGTATCGACTAAATTAACTGTATTGGAATCTTTGTCTGATAAAGTGGATCAATTGATTGTTGGTGGTGGTATTGCCAACACTTTCTTGGCTGCCGCTGGTTTTCCAGTGGGCAAGTCTTTGTACGAAGAAGATTTGATTCCTCAGGCAAAAGCTTTGATGGCGAAAACCAGCATTCCGCTACCTGAAGACGTTGTTGTCGCTACTGCGTTCGCGCCAGATGCCGTTGCGACAGTGAAAAATGCTGCAGATGTTGGTCCTGATGACATGATTTTGGATATTGGACCAAAAGCTGCCGCTGCGTTTGCTGCGTTGCTTGAAAAATCCCAAACGATTATCTGGAATGGCCCTGTTGGCGTTTTTGAGTTTGATCAGTTTGGCGGTGGAACTAAGGCGCTTGCGATGGCTATTGCAAACAGTAAAGGGTTTTCTATTGCTGGTGGTGGCGATACGTTAGCTGCTGTTGATAAGTATGACATTGCGGATCAGGTCTCTTATATTTCTACTGGTGGTGGCGCATTTTTAGAATTTGTTGAAGGAAAAGTGCTGCCAGCGGTTGCGATGTTAGAGTCACGCGCGCAAAATTAGTATCAAAGAATGGCAAAGATCGTTCTAAAGCACTTTATAAGTAATAAAAAGGCGAAAAGCCTACTTCGTTAACACTGTTAGACGCTGCATATGATTTGTGCTGAAAACAGTGTTGGTGAAAACAAAACTAGAGAGTGACCTACTCGGCGCGAGTCGAGTATGACAATAACGATAAGGCGTAAGCCACATGGTTTGTGATAAGCAATGCCATGATTACAAAATCACAGAGTTAACTAACACCATAACTCTGTTCGTTATAAATAAAATATAAGACAAATTGTCAGAGGAAACCTTTTATGCCTTTAATTAGTATGCGTCAACTGCTCGACCACGCAGCGGAGCACAGCTATGGTTTGCCAGCCTTCAACGTGAATAACATGGAGCAGGTTAAGGCGATCATGGAAGCTGCTCACGAAGTGAATTCACCTGTTATCATGCAAGCCTCTGCTGGTGCTCGCAAATACGCTGGTTCGCACTTCTTGCGTCATTTGATTGCGGCGGCGATTGAAGATTACCCACATATCCCTGTTGTAATGCACCAGGATCATGGTACGTCTCCAGCTATTTGCCAACGCTCTATTCAGCTTGGTTTTTCTTCTGTCATGATGGATGGTTCTTTGATGGCTGATGGTAAAACACCGGCTAGTTATGACTACAACGTTGATGTGACTCGTCGTACTGTTGAGTTCGCACATGCATGTGGTGTATCTGTAGAAGGTGAGTTGGGTGTGTTGGGTTCTTTGGAAACCGGTCAAGCTGGTGAAGAAGATGGTGTTGGCGCTGAAGGCACACTTTCCCATGATCAAATGTTGACGGATCCACAAGAAGCGGTGGATTTTGTTAATGCAACTGGCATTGATGCATTGGCTGTTGCGATTGGAACAAGCCATGGTGCATACAAGTTTACACGTCCGCCTACCGGCGACATTCTCGATATCGAACGTATAGCAAAAATCGTAGAGTTACTACCAAACACTCATATCGTGTTGCACGGTTCGTCTTCTGTTCCACAAGATTGGTTGTCTATCATCAATGAGTTTGGTGGTGACATTCCTGAGACTTACGGTGTGCCGATTGATGAGATCGTTAAAGCGATTCGTTACGGTGTTCGTAAGGTCAACATTGATACAGATTTGCGATTGGCGGCAACCGGTGCGATTCGTCGTAGTTTGGCTGAACACAAAGGTAATTTTGATCCACGTAAATACTTAACGGAAAGTATCAAGGCGATGAAAGCGGTTTGTATTGATCGCTATGAAGCCTTTGGTTGTGCTGGTCAAGCTTCTCGCATTCATACTATGGATCTGGAAGAGATGGCTGTACGTTATGAGCGTGGTGAATATTCTGGTGGTCGTGTTTTTTAAGTCTAGCTTTAAAGAGAGTAATGCTTAATAAAATGGTGGGTAGATATAGGTAAAGGAAAGTTTTTTTAAGTTTTTTAATAAAAAAACAAAAAAACTATTGACCGGAAAATTCAATTACCTATAATGCTCGCCATTCCTTGCGGGAGTGGTGGAATTGGTAGACACGCTGGATTTAGGTTCCAGTGCTTCACGGCGTGAGAGTTCGAGTCTCTCCTTCCGCACCAAATTTAAAAAAAGCTGACTTTATGTCGGCTTTTTTTATGTCTGAAATTTATCTAAATGCCTTTCTTCTTCGTAATAACATGTATTTAGAGCACATTTATAGTGCTTAAGCGTATTTTCTTATTCTTGTTATCATAAAAGTTCGTTAATTTGGTTAGAATAATTCTTTCTATGACGTTTCATCGGGCTCGGAAATGCGAAGACTACATTCTTTTGTTATATGGATTGTTCTGGGAAGCCTTGCTTTCACGGCGCAAGCTGCCAACATGGCGCTTGATCTTATGGATAGTCATGATTTTTATCAGTCTACGCCAAGACAAGGCCCTCTGGCCGAACAGTTCACTACGATAGTCAATTCTCCTCCTAACCCGATCCGAGTATCTCAGAAGCGAGCCGTACGTATTGCCTTATTGTTATTTGGTGACGCTAATTCTCTCGAAAACAGATCGCTTCTAGTGACATTTAGAAAACGCATGCGTGAATTAAGCATAGATTATCGTTTAGATACGTATACAGATGGCTTTGAGTCAGATAATGATTTGGCATCTTACTTTAAGATGGCCGATGCTCAGCCGGATTATATTATCATGACGAAACTAGGTTCTGTTCAGCGCCGATTCTTAGAGCGATTTTTGCGCTCAGGTAAGCCAAAAATCATTCTGTATGACTTTGCTTCGCCGTTAACTCATTGGATGAACCATCCTCCTTTAATGTACATAGGCTTTGATCAGAAGAAAGCAACGACTATGCTGGCTAGTTACCTTGAACGTCAGCTGCCACCAGAGACAACTATTTCGGCACTGGTTTTACCAACGGGTTATCTTGGACATATGCGCTGTGATTTATTTCTCGATGAAATGATGAAGTACAATCGTCGGGTCAGCCATATTAGAGCGGTATCAGATGATAAGGTCAGTGCGTTTGAAGCGGCTCAAGCTTTATTAAAAGACAACCCTTCTGACTTTATTTTTAGTTGCTCTCAGAATATTTCTGAGGGGGTGGTTGCGGCATTAAAAGCTCAAGGTTTTGATTCGCAGATACAAACCAATGCTTGGGGGTTGTCTTCGAATGGTATTGCAGATTTAGAGAGTCGTAAGGTAAAAGCGAATGTACTTTTTATGAGAGATGATCTTTCTATTGCGGTAGCAGAGGCGATTAAGTTGGATCTCGAAGGAAAAAATATGCCAAATCTTTATGTCGCCAATTCGACGCTCATGCCTGCTGAATTAGATACAGATAGTCTGCGTTTGATGGTCCAGCAAGCCTATCATTATTCGGTGGAACTATGGCTGGAGTAACCATTAGTTTACAGCGTCGTCTGCGCTTAAAAGTCCTTGTACTGGTTGGTATCGTCTTCTTGGCGACTGCCTTAGCTGTTTTGTACTTTATTGAAACATTGAATCAGTCTGCAGCGGAAAAAAACTTGGCATTGAAGCATCGCGTGGTTGAACAGGCTTTTAATGGCTATTTGGCTCGTGCTGAAGATGAGATGAAGTTTATTGGTCAGGATCTTTCTCTGAGTAATTATGCTTCTGGTCGAGAGTTAGATTTGTTGTTTAGCCATCATGAAGTGTTGTTTTTTGGTGGGTTAGATTTTTTTTATATCGAGTGGGAAAATGGTAAGCATTCGATGGATCCTAGGGCACGTTTATTTACCAAGGTAGATCTACAGTCTGTATTGGCAGAGGGGCTTATTAATCGATGGGCGTCTATAGTGACAAAAGACGACTCGATCTTGCTGATGTTTAAAAAGAAGCTGTTGTCGTCAGAGCAAGTAAATATTGGCTTTTTGTATGGTTTTATTTCACTGAACGACAACTTAACCTTGGCGAATGAATTGCTTGAAAGTGCTCAAGTAAGCGCTGTGCGGGTTTATGATAGTGCACATAATCGCGTCTTACTTGAAGAGCGTAAAGTCGGCGTAGATTTATCGGACGCAACATTGCATTCTCGCCTACCTTTGGTATCACCTATTCAGGCAGACTTACAATTAGATATCATCCAAAAGCACACTTTTTCGTCTGCGATTTTAACCAATGCGTTGCCGTTAATCGCTGGAATTGGAATGGTTTTATGCTGCTTTTGTTTGCTGTTATTCCGTCAAATCAATAGGTTCATTTTTCAACCTCTTGAGTCGATTGTTTATCGGCATGAAGAAGGTCTGCTGCCGTATAGTGAACTCCAACCAATACAGTTACAAAGTCATCAATATAAAGCCTTTATTGAGTCCAAAGAGCATAGGTTCAAGCTGCTCGCGGAATCGATACATAGTGCGGTTATTTTTTGCACGGAAGTCGCAGAAGTGGAATTAATTAATTCGGAAGCAAAGCTTCTTTTTCCTGATGCGGATAAGGCCCGAACGGTTTTTGATTTTATGCCTATTTCTTGTCATCAATCTATTCAAGACGCTTTAAAAGGCGAAGTGGGCGTTGCTTTTGAATTAACTATCAATAATTTGGGTCGAATATATAAATGGCAAGTGCATTCATTTAAAAATGAGAGTGACTATCGAGGCTTGTTGTTGGTAGGGCGCAATGTCACTCAAGAAACCAGTTTAATGTGGCAATTGGAGCAGCTGCAACCACTGTCATCCGCACAGCAAAAGAAAGTAGACACGGACGCTATATTGAATGAGTTGACGTATCTGTCTTTATTGCCTGGTTATATTGATAGTAAGCATTTACAGGGTTGGCTTGCGCTTTTGATATCCGTATTAAATGATATCAGTAGCGTGAATAATGAGGTGTCTTATTTGCCAATCGGGGAGGTCTTTTGCCAAGAAAGTGCTCGAGTTATGGCGGCCATGGGAGTGGAAGCAAATAGGGTGCTGTTGGATTGTTCTGTTGAGGATGGCTCAAGGATCCTTGCTATTGATACTAATTTTAGAGGATTGATTCGCGTTTTATTTATGATGGTGATGTCTAATGACATGGCTGAGCGTCGATTAACAGTTCGCTTCGATGGTGCAGAGCTGGAAATGATTGCGATGAATGACATGGCATTCAGGCCGCTTTTTTACTGGATGATAAAAATGTTGTTAGTGCCTCTTGGTGGCCAGCAAAAGACCCTACAGAATAATGCTCTACAGCTTAATTTGATGGCGGAAGAGTATGAATACAAGCAGGCACTTAAGCCGTTAGCATCGAACCAAGTTGTGGCTTGGGTGGCAAATGATTATCCCAACCCCTTTGCTATTAAGACAGCTTTAATGAGGCTTGGTCTTCAGGTAGAGGAGTATGTTTCAACCGACAGCTTTTTTACCCAATCCAGTGCTGTGGTGAGATTTGACGCAGTACTGATTGGTTGTGATAAAGATGTTGAAGCGCAAGCGGATATGACACGGGCTCTTAAACTCAAATATAATCGTAATAACCTTCCTATTATTTGGCTCAATAGCACCCTGCCGATTGAGGTGGATCCGCATGTTTTTACCTTGCAAGGCTGTTCTTTCGACTACAATTTACATCAGGTCTTAGTTAAAGCATGTGAGTTAGAGGGTATAATTCCCACCCATTCGAATGAGCAGGCCTTATCTTGGGTGATGGTTGGTGGCAGTCGTATCACGAAAGCCATCTGGTATACCGAATTAGAAAAGTATGACGTGGCGACGCAGTGGTTGGCCGATTTATCCAATTATTATGTGGTGCTGTCATATCACCCTGATGCCGTTGTTGTATTGCTTGAGCCTCAGCCACGAACGCTTTTATTGTCAATTCAGGAAGCCTTTCCTGCAACCCGATTTTTTTCGGTACAAAGGTGGTCAGAAATGCCGGATAATGTGGCGCTTTTCGATATGACATTGCCTTACTCTGGTGATCAAATTCGATTATTCACACAAAAAGTTATGCAACAAAAACCTTAGGAGCAATGAATGAGCGTAATTGGACTAATTGGAGCTATGGATGAAGAAGTAGCTGTTATCAAAGAGTGGATGACAGGCGTCCGAGAACAGACTATTGCTGGTTGTGATTTTTTTGTTGGGCATTTTGAAGGCAAAGACGTTGTTTTGCTGAAATCCGGTATCGGTAAAGTAAATGCTGCTGTTTCTACCACTCTATTGCTATCTCAGTTTAAGCCTGAGTATGTGATCAATATTGGTTCTGCTGGTGGTTTTGATCCGGAGTTACAGGTTGGTGATGTAGTTATATCAGATCAAGTGGTTCATCACGACGTAGATGTGACGGCCTTTGGTTATGTAATGGGGCAGGTTCCAAATATGCCTGCGACTTACCCAGCTGATGTGGCGTTAGTCGATAAGGCAAAACAAGCGTTGCAGACAGTCACCCAAGTGCAGGCAAAAGTTGGTTTGATCGGAACTGGCGATAGCTTCATGAATGATCCTGTGCGAGTGGAAGCAGTACGAGCCATTTTTCCTCAATTAGTGGCTGTTGAAATGGAAGCCGCGGCTGTTGCTCAAGTATGTTTTAAATTTGATACGCCTTTTGTCGTTGTGCGTTCTCTGTCAGATATTGCAGGCAAAGAATCTCCTCAAAGTTTTGAGGAATACCTTAAAGTTGCAGCTGAAAACTCTTCCCTGATGATTCAACAAATGCTGAAAGGCAACTAAAGTATGCCATTGAGCAAGGGGCAGATTTCTGTATTTTGTTTAGTAACTTGCTGGCCCTTGTTTGCTTTTTCTGCAGAAGAAACGAGAGATGATGTAGAGACTCAAGTAGAAAATAGCGGACCAGTAGAAGAGAGTGTTAGTCCGCCTTGGTGGTTGAGTTCCCATGAAACAGTGTCAAAGACCATTGGTAATTGGTCAACGAATATCGATTCGTTTTTATCTGGTACGCCAAGTAGTGAGCCTTCTGATAGTTATGCCGAAATACGCTTTGGCTCCGTTTTAAGCAAAAGTGATCAATCTGGTTTTTTTGAGTTTCGGACACGGTTGAAACTGCCGAATACTCAAGATCGATTACGCCTAGTGGTAGAGTCTGAGCCAGATTCCTTGGCACCAGAAAGTTTAAGAGGGGAGTCGTCTCAAGAGGGCAATGTTGTAGACTCTGCCTTGAAAACGAATATTTCGGCTGCTATTCGTTATATCAAAGACGATATAGGGTTAGATGTTGATGCTGGTATCAAGGTGGATTTTCCTCTTGATCCATTTTTGCGCTTGCGTGTTAAGCAAGGTGAACAGAATGAGCGCTGGAGCTGGTGGCAGAATCAAGAAGCATTTGCTTATTATTCCAGAGGAATTGGAGCTCGTTATTCGGTAGGTTTAGGTTACGCTACGAGTCCTACTTTGAATATTGGTACCGATTTTGGCGTGACTTGGCTCGATAGAGATGGGCTGTTTTATGTCCGTGAAAACTTTTCAATTCAGCATCGATTAGACGAAAAAAACCGTTTAAGGTATCAATTGAGTTTTCTTCAATCGGGAGAACACTCGATTGAGCCAGATAGCTTTTTGTACAATGTTCAATATGAGCGCCTGCTTTATAAAGACTGGCTCATTGGGCAAATAAGACCTCAGTTCACCCATGAAGCGGATGATGACTATGAGGGTAAGTTTTCCCTTACTTTGTCTTTAGCTATTTTGCTCGGGCCTAAGTACCTGCGTTAAGTATTTACGTTAATAAGCCTTTCAATTTTTGTGTTTTTACGTAAGCGATTAGATTTGTATACGGGGAACTCGTATAATGCCGCGCTCTATCAGTACCTATCGCTTCCAAGAGAATCAGCTATGAGACCGGATCAAATCCAACCAGAAATGTATGAAAAGCAGCTGCAAGATAAGCAAGCTGAATTAGCCAAATTAATGGCGACTTTGTCATTGCCTGAGATGGAAGTGTTTGCGAGTCAGCCGATTCATTACCGCATGCGAGCTGAGTTCCGCATTTGGCATGATGGTGATGATTTATATTATGCGATGTTTGATTCAGCTGATCCTAGAACGCCGATTCGTACCGATCAATTTTTGGCTGCATCGAACCTTATTAATGAGCTAATGCCAAAGTTGCTTGATGCGGTTCGGGATATTCCTGTTTTACGATATAAGCTTTTTCAAGTGGATTTCTTAACGACAACCACAGGTGAAGCCTTGATTAGCTTGCTTTACCATAAACCGATCGATGCCGAATGGAATGCTGCTGTCCAGCAGTTAAACGACGCTTTTCCTGCTTGTCATTTTATTGGTCGTAGCCGTAAGAAGAAACAAATTATCACGCGCGATTTTGTAATGGAGACGCTAACGGTAAATGGTCAAAAATTCCATTATCAACAAGTTGAAAATAGCTTCACTCAGCCTAATGCTGGCATCAGTGAAAAAATGTTAGAATGGGCGTTAGATGTAACGAAAGATGCATCCGGTGATTTGTTAGAGATGTATTGTGGGAATGGCAATTTTTCTATTCCTTTAGCTCGTCGTTTTGATCGAGTGGTTGCGACCGAAATTTCCAAAGTCTCAGTAAATTCTGCGCAGCTAAATATTGCTATCAATGGCATGCATAATGTTCAAGTGGTTAAAATGGCCAGCGAAGATGTGTCCGCTGCTTTGAATGGCGACGTAGAACTTCCTAAGAGCCTAGTTCAAGCTGGCGTCAGCGAGCTTACTCCTTCTGTGGTTTTGGTTGATCCACCACGAGCAGGTTTGGACGATGCAACGGTTGAATTGATCCGTAAGATAGATTCCATTCTTTATATTTCCTGTAATCCTGAAACGCTGAAAGCGAATTTAGAAGCCTTGTCGAGTACCCATGAGGTGGTTCGATATGCGATGTTTGACCAATTTCCTTATACTCATCATGTGGAAACGGGTGTTTTCTTGAAGCGTAAGGTGGATTAATAAAGGCTAACACGCCCCTTTTTTACCGAGTACAGCGAGTTTTTTGAGAGTGTAGTGAGCCACATACTTTGTTTTTTTGAAGGCATCTAAAATTTATTAGCAGCAAACCTTGTATGAGTTTTGTTCTTATCATAATGAAAGACATTCTTGTATCTTGAATACGACATAGAATGTTCTGTGGTAACATATACGCACACATTTTCCCCCACCACCAAAGAGAAGTCGAACGAGCCATGAGTAATAACTCACTAGACAAAGACAAAATCAAAATCTTGTTATTAGAAGGCGTTCATCAATCTGCATTGGATGCATTGCATGACGCAGGCTATACCAACATCGAATATCACAAAACTGCACTTGCAGAAGATGAGCTGATCGAGAAAATCTCGGAAGCACATTTCATTGGCATTCGATCTCGTACTCAGTTAACGGCGAATGTTTTAGAGCATGCTAACAAACTGGTTGCTATTGGTTGTTTCTGCATTGGTACGAACCAAGTTGATCTCGATTCAGCAAGTGAGAAAGGTATTGTTGTCTTTAACGCGCCATACTCCAATACTCGTAGTGTTGCAGAGCTAGTTCTTGGTCAGTTAATTCTATTACTTCGAGGCATTCCTGCGAAAAACGCAGCATGTCATCGTGGTGGTTGGGTTAAGTCTGCTGCAGGCTCTTTCGAAACTCGTGGTAAGCGTTTGGGTATTATTGGTTACGGTAGCATCGGTACTCAATTGAGCGTTTTGGCAGAATCTTTAGGTATGGAAGTATGCTTTTACGATATCGTCACCAAGTTGCCTTTGGGTAATGCGCGTCAAATCAAGAGTCTAAAAGAATTGCTGTCTACTAGCGATATTATCAGCTTGCATGTGCCAGAAACGAATTCGACTAAGATGATGATCGGCGCGAAAGAAGTGTCTCAAATGAAGAAGGGTTCTATCTTCATTAATGCTTCACGCGGTACGGTTGCCGATTTAGATGCTGTAGCTGAAGCTATTAAGTCAGGTGAGTTAGGTGGCGCAGCGGTCGATGTATTCCCAGTTGAGCCTAAAGGTAACGACGAAGAGTTCGTATCACCACTTCGTGGTCTAGACAATGTGATTCTAACGCCTCATATCGGCGGTAGCACCATGGAAGCGCAAGAGAACATCGGTATTGAAGTGGCTGAGAAGCTGATTAAATACTCTGATGTTGGTACTACGACAGCAGCGGTTAACTTCCCAGAAGTGGCCTTGCCTGCTCAAGCGGATAACCATCGTATTCTTCACGTTCACGAAAACCGTCCAGGAGTGCTTTCTAAGATCAACGCGATCTTCTCTGAAAACAACATCAACATTACGGGCCAGTACCTTCGTACCACGGAGAAACTTGGCTACATGGTAATGGACGTGGATGCAGAAGAGGGCGAATTGGCGCTTGAGAAAGTAAAAGAAGTAGAAGGAACAATAAAGGCACGCGTTTTGTTCTAAGCTTTTTCACTGTGTTCTTGATGTTAAAAAATCCAGCTACGGCTGGATTTTTTGTATCTGCCATTCTTTCTTAAAAATAAAAAGCTTAAAGTCAAAAGATCTATCTTGGGGGGCTAGTTGATTCCCAACGTGGTCGTAATGTCTTGGATTTTTTGTTTGATGTTATTGGTCACGCCAGCCATAAACACTTCAGACTCATTGGCTTGTTCTCTTACTTTAACAACTGCGCTGTTTAGCTTGTTCATACCGAGCTTTTGCTCTGCTGCATAGCCTGTCGATTTTTTTGCTAAATGACTAGATTGCTTAGACTTTTCAAGAATATCTTGAGCCGATTGGCCGAGAGCATGGGTCAAATCTATTTGCTCAATCGAGGCCGTTTCAATTAGTTCTATGTTCTTGGTGAGTTTATCTGTTGCTGATGTAAGCAGAGAAAAGATCTTAGTGATCTCTTCAAGGGATTGTTGGGTTCTGGTAGATAAGGTTCTCACTTCGGAAGCAACTACGGCAAACCCTCGACCATGTTCACCTGCTCGTGCCGCTTCAATGGCGGCATTGAGTGCGAGTAAATTGGTTTGTTCTGAGATATCTCTGATGCCACCAACAATAGATGACGCGCTAGAGACGGATGAGCTTAATCGGGTTAATGCTTTCTTGCTACTATTTAGCCTCTCAACGGTTGTTTGATTAGCAAGTGCTAAGGAGGCCGCTTGATCCACGCTGTGTGACATGGCGGTATTGGTTTCGATGGCATAATTTGCCACTTCGTGGGCACGCACTTCGGCTTTATTCGCCAGAGTCTCGACTTGGTTTGACATTTTTAGTGTGTCATCCAATTCGTGTCGAGATGCCAGACTTAATTCGTGTACTTGTCCAAAAGCATTTAGCATTTCATTGAGCGAGAGTGAGATATTGTTTAGTTCTGTATCACGTTGCTGCCGTTGTACGGCTATTTGCTCTAAATAGCGGTTTAAGTAATGAGCCACGTCTGATAGTTCGTTTTTGTTCTTGCTGACTTTAAGGGTGTTGATGTTTTGATGTTCAACTAAGTCTTTTACCGCTGTGTAAAGGTCTCTGGCGCTTTTTACCACGACTTTATTCTGGAAAATATGCACTGAGATAGTGGTTAAAATCATCAAAATGACAAAGACAGAAAATGCTATTAAAGTTTGTTCTTGAGTGGCTTCTGCGCTTTTTTGAATGTCTTCAGTACCAGTTTTCAAAATCTCTTCGAGCTGATGAATCAATGAGCGAATTTTGTTTTGGGCTGCGATAGCTTGCTGGATATTTAAAAGACTAGAATCAACGTCTTTTAAATATCGGCTTGACCAAGTATGGAGCTCGCTTTTGGTTTCTTCTAGTGGATCAGTCGCTTCTGTAGAGTCTTCTGAATCGCTTGCCCATCCCATTAATGACGATAAATCGTCAGCAGACTCAGTGTCATTCTTCTCGTCTAATTCTAGTATTGGAAGTTGATCGAAATCAGCAATATGAGATTGAAAAATGTCAATTGATTGGACTAAACGTTGTTTATTATCTGCTGTATTGTTGACCAAGTAGTCGTCTTTTGCGCCACTCATATGAGCAAGGTCTGCGTATAACAAGGCTTGGCTTGCTAAATAAATGGCTGCGGATTGTAGGTCATGGTGTGATTGAAATAGCGCAACCTTATCAGCCAAAGCATCTAAAGATAGTAGTGTTTGTCGTTCATTATTTTCGATCAGTGCATAAGGGTTTCCGGACAGTTTGCCCGCAGCTCTCACATCAGATTGAAGACTTTTTTCTATTTCATTTAATTGGTTGTTAATTGGATCTTTAATGGTATCGGGTAGTGCGTTAAGAGCGGGACGAATTTTTTTCTCAATGAACTCTTGTGCTGTCTGTAGTGCAGACGCTTCTCCTGTGGATAGGTAGCCTTCAATTTGCTGCTTTAAATCAATGGAGGAATATTCCCAAACTTGAGTGTAGGTGTCACTTTGCTCAAAAGCGCTGCGAAATTTCATCAAACTCCAAAGGAGCAGGGCGACAAGCATGACCGCAATAACCAGATAGCTTACGGTTGTTGTGCGTGTGACATGGGATATTTTCAATTCAGAACCTACTTTAATTTACATAAAACGACGAATACGACTACCTTAATATGAGTATGTGACAAATATGTGACTTAAGCCGTGTGAGCTATATGAAGCAGAGAGTGTGACAAATCTCAAAAATTGACCAAAAGCGACAGGACTTTGTCTATTCACGCATTACTGGGTGTGATTTCTGTCCAATTGGAAAAAAAACCTTCCATGGTCACTTTTTCGTCATTATTTTGTATTAGATTAAAAAAGAAATTAAACGATCGTTTAATTAAAAGAGTGTTTTGGCTGTTAAGCCGCTTTTTCTTGAAATAGCAATTAATCATAAAATATAAAGGAGCTCAAGAATGACCCTTTCCCGTCGCCAATTCGTGAAAGGCGCCTCAATCGCAGGTGCTGTTGCCGCTACCCCATTTTCGATTAACAAAGCCATTGCGGCTAATAAAGAGCTACGTATTTATGCGTGGGCTGGTTATATAACTGATGAGATGTTAGCGGACTTTAAAGCCAAGACTGGTATTAACGCGACGTTTACACCATACGGTACAAATGATGAGTTGATGAACTCTTTGCGTGCTACGGATGGAACCGGCTTCGATATTATTATGCCGACTGTCGATCGAGTGCCTGGTTATGTCGATTACGGTCTTGTTCAGCCTCTTGACGTAAAAAGAATTAATTGGGACGGTTGTTTGGAGAGCGCGCTGTCAGGTTCGGATGTTGGCGGGATTGTAAAAGGTAAGCGCTACTTTGCTCCATCGGATTGGGGTACAGAAGCGATTGCTTACAATAAGAACGATGCAAAAATCAGCAAAGAACTAAGCTATGGCGATCTTTGGTTGCCAGAAAACTCTGGTGGCGTAACCGTTCGAGGGCATTCAGCTCTTGTCGGTATTGGTTTGTGGTTAGAGAAAGCCGGTAAATTACCTTTCCCTCTGCTAGATTCCTATAAAAACGAAAAGGCCATGCGTGCAAACTTCGATGTTATTTTGAAAACGGCGGTTGAACATAAAGGTGCGATTGCTCAGTTCTGGTCAACAGAAAATGAAGCCCAAGGTGCATTCCGTACTAATGGCGCGACGATTGGTCAAACTTGGGACAGTACAGCGTTCAAACTACAATCCGAAGGCGAACCTATTGCCTACGGCGCACCAAAAGAAGGGGCGTTGGCTTGGATGGAAGGTTTTGTGATTCCTAAAAATGCCAACAATGTGGATTCTGTCTATGAATTCATTAACTGGTACTACACGCCAGAAGCGGGCGCTATGTTCGTGAAATCAACTGGCTATAATTCCACCTCAAAAGGTGCTGATGCTTTATTACCAGCGGAAACGAAGCAGTTCTTCCAAGACTCTTATAGCAAACAGGATCTTGCCAATCTTTGGTGGTGGCCAATCCAAGAACCATGGTACGTCGCATTACGTAACGAATACCAAGACCGTTACTTGTCTGCATAAACCTCGAAGGCCCCTTGTGATTTTCACGAGGGGCTTTTTGTATCGAGAAAAAATAACCAGCGAGAGAAATATGGATAGCAGTGTTCATCTAGATAATACCGTCATGCAATTTGGTGATTTTACCGCCATACAACAAACCGACTTAACGATAAAATCCGGTGAATTTTTTAGCTTCTTAGGGCCTTCTGGTTGTGGCAAAACTACGATTCTTAACATGATCAGCGGCTTTATCGATCCAACACAGGGCGATATTAAAATTGGTGGTAAGAGCATGCGTGGCGTGCCGGCCAATAAACGTCCAACCTCGATGATTTTTCAAAACCTCGCACTTTTTCCTCTCATGACGGTCGCCGAAAATATTGAATTCGGCCTAGAGGTTCGCGGTGTTTCGAAAAGTGAGCGCAAAAAAGCATCGGATCGCTTGCTTGAGTTAGTCGCTTTGGAAGGGAGTGGCACAAAAAAAGTATCTGAGTTGTCTGGTGGTCAAAAACAGCGTATCGCCATCGCTCGAGCCTTGGCTGTTGAGCCACAAGTCTTGCTATTAGATGAGCCATTATCCGCATTGGATTTAAAGCTACGCCAACATATGCGTACCGAATTAAAAGCGATTCAACGTAAAACAGGTATTACCTTTATCTATATTACCCATGATCAAGGCGAAGCGCTGACTATGTCAGATCGAGTAGCGGTTATGTCAGCGGGACGAATTCAACAAGTAGCCGATCCTATTACCTTATACCGTGATCCTCATACCGCGTTTGTTGCTTCGTTTGTTGGCGAAAATAATGGTGTTACTGGAAAAGTAATCGAAGCGAACTCAGATCTTGTTGTTTTAGATTGTGGGCCATTTGGCAAGTTGGCAGGGCGTTCGCAAGGTCATATGGCTGTTGGAACTGATGCGACACTTTTTATACGTCCTGAGCACTTTAGGTTACAAGCAGAGGAAGGAATGCACACTCTGCGAGCCACTATTGATGAAGTGAATTTTGAAGGCGCGTATTTGACGCTCAATGCTAATACGCCTGCTAACTTACCTTTGTCTATTCAGCTTGGTACACATCAGTTTTCTGAGTCATTGAAAAAAGGTGCGCCAGTTAGCCTTTCTTATAATGAGCAGGATGCCATTGTGATTGCCGGAGGCGGCCATGTTTAGTCAGCTAAAAGCGCGATTTGGCAGTAGCTTGGCGGTTGGCATTATTGGCATGATCGCTATTTGGTTGATTGGCTTAGTGATTTTGCCACAGATATTAATGGTGGATTACTCATTTCGTCCGAATCTATTGCCTGCCGATATTGGTGGACCAAAAGATACGTATTCCTTAATGAATTATGAGACCTTGTTCAGCAATAAAATACATTTGGCTATTTTCTTTAAAACCATCTGGTCGAGTGTGTTGGTCACGTCGCTGACACTAGTGGTAAGTTATCCGATTGCTTTTTATCTTGCCAAAGTCGCCACTCCTCAAAAAGCTGCGTTATGTTTGTTGTTACTGATTATTCCTTTCTGGATCAATGAAATTCTACGTACGTTTTCTTGGTACATCATCCTAGCTTATAAAGGGCCGTTGAATGCCTTGCTATTAGGGCTAGGTATCATTGATCGTCCCATTCGATTCTTATCGGGTGATGGTGGCGTGCTGATCGGTATGGTTTACGCCTACATCTTATTTATGATCTTTCCTATTTATAACGCCATAGAAAGTTTGGATACCAATCAGATTAAAGCCGCACGTAATTTAGGTGCTGGCTGGATCCGTACTCATTGGCGCGTGGTGATTCCGCATGCTAAGCCAGGTATTGCGACAGGTTGTATTATGACCTTTATGTTGGCTGCAGGTAGTTATGCTGTGCCTGCTTTATTGGGCTCACCGGGAAGCCGTTGGTTCACGCAAATTATTTACAATTGGTTTTTTGAGGGTGGCGATTGGAACCAAGGCGCGGCATATGCTTTCTTATTGCTGATTATCTGTATTGGTTTTATCGCCTTGGTAATGCGCGTCTTTAAAGTAGGTTTGGGGGACATTGCAAAATGAGATCTGAAACTATTATGCGATTTGCTGTGCGCTTCTATATCGGCGTGTTTTTTGTGTATTTATTCACTCCGCTTATAATTATGGGGCTGGCGACTTTTAACGACAGCCGTTTCCCTACCGTTTCTCCTTGGAAAGGGGCAACGCTCAAATGGTTTGAGGCGCTTGCTCAAGATGGTGCCATGTGGACTGCTTTATGGACAAGTATTCTGGTTGCGGCAGGTGTGCTGGTGGTTGCTGTGCCGATTGGTATTTGCTGTGCTTTGTTTTTATCGACGGTGCAGGGCAGGGGAAAAACCTTTATTTATACATTGATGATGTCACCACTATTAACACCTGGTGTGATTGTGGGTATTTCAACGCTGATCTTTTGGAAAGGCTTGTCTGTAAGTGGTGGCGTGTTTCTAACGGTTGTTGCGCAAACCACCTTTATTGCTGCTTATGTCATGCTGATGGTATTGGCTCGTTTACAGCGCTTTGACCGTACGCTTGAAAATGCAGCGCTAAGTTTGGGGGCGACACAATGGCAAGCATTCCGTCGAATCTTGTTGCCTTACTTAAAGCCAGCGATTATCTCAGCGGCAGCAATTGCGTTTTTACAATCGTTTGAAAACTATAATACAACCTTGTTTGTTAAAGGTTACGACACAACGTTGACTGTCTATATCGCATCTAAGGTGAGAACTGGTTTAACACCAGCGGTAAATGCCCTGGGTTTGGTGATGATTTCTGTCACTATCTTGTTAGCGATTGTTTATGAAGTAAAACGTCGTCGAGAGCTTTCGACAAATTCATAACAAAATAGAGCGATGTATTTGAAATGAAAAGGTCATTATTTGTACGAATAATGGCCTTTTTTGTGTCTTTTGATCACTGCGTAATCAGTTTCTGAGGGTGAAGCAAATAAATATGACAAAATGATAAAAAACCTCAAAAAAGGGTTGCACAAAATCTGTAGATCCTTAATATACGCCCTCGCTGACACGGACAAGGCTTCAGAGCAACGAAGACCAAGTTCAACTGATTAGGTTCTTACCTGATTGGTGATTCAAGTTAGCACGCTCTTTAAAATAGATAATCAGATAATTTGTGTGGGCGCTCGCTGGAGGCTTCAGAAGATTATCCGGATTGGTTTTTAACTGGTTCGAGATGATCAAAAAAATTGAAGTCTTGCGAAACGTCTAACACGTCAATTCGCTTTATGTTGGCTTGTTGTTCTTCGGGGCAATGGGTCGATTAAGTTATTGTTAGTGTAATAGATTTTGAGTAAGCAAACTTTTTAACTGAAGAGTTTGATCATGGCTCAGATTGAACGCTGGCGGCAGGCTTAACACATGCAAGTCGAGCGGTAACAGGGGAGCTTGCTCCTGCTGACGAGCGGCGGACGGGTGAGTAACGCGTAGGAATCTACCTAGTAGAGGGGGACAACATGTGGAAACGCATGCTAATACCGCATACGCCCTAAGGGGGAAAGGAGGGGACTTT
>NZ_CP025532.1:4277667-4349438 GCF_018336955.1 Marinomonas sp. A3A | reverse complement strand
GATCCCATCCCGAACTCAGAAGTGAAAAGCGCCATCGCCGATGGTAGTGTGGGAGATCCCATGTGAGAGTAGGTCGTCGTCAAGCTTTATATTAAGAAGGCCCTGATAGCTAACGCTGTCAGGGCTTTTTTTCGTCTCAAGCAATCACGTCATCCAAGAACCTCTCCCACGTGTGGGGCTCTTTATCAAAGACAAGCATGTGATAATATATCGTCGTCAAGCTTTATATTAAGAAGGCCCTGATAGCTAACGCTGTCAGGGCTTTTTTTCGTCTCAAGGAAATGCGTCTATCCAAGAACCTCTCCCACGTGTGGGGCTCTTTATCAAAGACAAGCATGTGATAATATATCGTCGTCAAGCTTTATATTAAGAAGGCCCTGATAGCTAACGCTGTCAGGGCTTTTTTTCGTCTCGAAAAAGGGTCTCAATCCTAATAAGTTCAAGCAATCGCTGTATACTAACCAGATCCAAATATATTATTCGGTGATTCTGCATATGTTGTCTACAAAGGGGTTTTTGTGGCTTTTTATCTTCTTGGCTTATCTATTTTACTGGCGTTTTTCCCATGTAAAACTCCAATAATACAGATTCCTTTGTGGTGTCTTGCTTGCTTTACAGCAGTTATTTCTGGCTATTTAGACAAGGTTGTCGATATTCAGGGTGTTCTTATTGTATTGGTATATTCAGGTATTTTATTTGGCTCGCTAACATTGCAGCAGATTTGGCTACGCAGAGTAACTGTTTGCCTGTTTGGCGCTGTTTCTCTGGCTCTTGCTATGCATTTATTGCCTGGCTTTTATAATTCTGCTGTTGTTGTAGAGCAAACAGTAAGCGCAGATGCGATCCCCTTTAGTCTGTATGCGAATTTTGATAAAGGGTTGGCTGGTTTATTTCTATTAGGTTATTTTTTTAGCGGACAAGCGCGAGTCGATTATTTTTATAATCAGCAGAAACCTAAAGAGACGCTAGTGCTTGTCATATTTACTCTCTTTTTCGCTTTGGGCTTGGCTTTACTGTTAGGATTGATTCAACTTGATTTTAAGGTACCTAGTTTTTGGTTGAGCTTTCTTGCTATAAATTTATTGTTTACTTGTGTTGCCGAGGAGGCTTTTTTTCGAGGTTTTCTGCAGCGAGAGTTGTCAAATTGGTTGGAGGGAAGATTTTCTTTATTAATTGCACCCATATTTTCAGCGTTAATTTTTGGTCTAGCTCATATTGCGGGTGGTGTTGAGTATGTTTTCGTTGCCGGTGTAGCAGGGTTAGGATATGGCTACCTTTTCCATCGTACTAAGAGAATTGAATGGTCGATCTTGTGCCATTTTGCTCTAAATATTACGCATTTCTTTTTATTCACTTATCCGATGATTGCTTAAGAGATATTTTCTACAAGAGTTAGGGTATAAAAAACGGCCCGTTTAGGGCCGTTTTAGTTGTTTCTTTTGCCTAGAATTACTCTTCCATTTGTGCTTTGTCGACGATGTGATTATCACCGATGTCTTTCGGTAAAATTAAATTCAGCGTGATCGCGACGATGCCGCATAAGCTGATGCCTTGAAGGCTGAACTCACCAATACCAAAGGCCATACCACCTATACCAAACACTAGAGTCACCCCAACGATGATTAAGTTGCGAGACTTATGAAGGTCGACTTGATTCTTAATCAAAGTATTTAGTCCTACAGCGGCAATAGAACCAAACAATAGAATCATAATGCCGCCCATTACTGGTAGCGGGATAGTTTGCAGAGCAGCTCCTAATTTACCAACCCAAGCAAGAACAATGGCTGCAATAGCGGCCCACGTCATGATGACAGGATTGAATGCCTTGGTAAGCATCACTGCGCCAGTTACTTCACTGTAAGTCGTATTTGGTGGTGCGCCAACCATAGCCGCAGCCATCGTTGCGATACCGTCGCCAGCAATAGTGCGATGTAGACCTGGTTTTTTGAGGTAGTCTTTTCCAGTGACGTTGGAGATAGATAGTATGTCGCCTACGTGTTCAACTGCTGGTGCAATAGCAACAGGCAGCATGAACAAGATCGCATTAATGTTAAATTCAGGCGCGCTAAAGTTTGGCATAGCAAACCATGCTGCATTGTAGATAGGATCAAAATTGACTATTCCGAAGAATAAACTTAAAACATAGCCAACGACAATACCACCAAAGACAGGCAGTAATTTGAAAAGACCCTTTGCGAACACGCTAATTAAAATGGTTGTTAGTAATGAAGCAAGAGCAATCCAAATAGCGATATTGGCATCAATAACTTGAGAGTCTCCAGCTTTGCCTAGCGCCATGTTGACTGCTACGGGTGCTAGCCCAAGACCAATTACCATAATGATTGGGCCAATAACAACTGGTGGTAATAGGGTGTGAATGAAGCCTGCGCCTTTAAGGCGAATTACTCCACCAAGAATGACATAGACAAAACCTGCTGCTATTAAGCCTCCCATAGTCGCTGGGATACCCCATGTTTGAACGCCGTACATAATTGGGGCAATGAACGCAAATGAGGAGGCGAGGAAAATAGGGACTGTTCTGCGAGTTGTTAATTGGAATAAAAGCGTTCCGACGCCAGCGCCAAAAAGCGCAACGTTGGGGTCTAATCCAGTTAATAGTGGGACAAGCACTAAAGCGCCAAATGCAACAAACAGCATTTGAATGCCTAAGACGGCATTTTTCATAGGTAAAATCCTTGGGTGGTTTTGAATGCAGGGATTTTATAGGCAAGTCGGTATAAGTGCCAGACAGGTGCGAGCTTTGTTGGGGATATTCCGTTAGTTTGAGGTAATTAGTCGTCAGCGATATTGAGTCTCTGTTTTTTCTCCAAATAGCCTGTTTTGAACTCTTCTGCTGGAAGGGGGCGGCTGATGTAGTAGCCCTGAATATCATCACAACCAATATTATTGAGCATTTCTAGTTGTGCTTTTGTTTCCACTCCTTCGGCTATTGTGGTCATGCCTAGTTGTTGCGCGAGTAGAATAATCGTACCTACAATCACTTGATCATTCGCATTGGTGGTCATATTGCGGACAAAAGACTGGTCTATTTTCAGTTTATAAACGGGAAATCTTTGTAGATAGCTCAAAGAAGAATAGCCAGTACCAAAATCATCAATAGAGGTGTGTATGCCGAGTTTTTGAAAGGATTCTAATATTGTTATCGTATGTTCAGGATCTTTTGTGGCAATGCGCTCGGTGAGTTCTAGTTCTAGGTATTCTGTTGGGACTTCATATTCATAGAGTATTCCAGCCACAGTGGCAGGAAGGTCGTCTGCTTGAAATTGAGCATATGAGAGATTTACTGCAATTCTAACTGGGGTAATTCCTTCTTCTAACCATTGTTTGAGTTGACGTGCTGATTCTCGTAGAACCCACTCACCTATGGCTAAAATTTGTCCGTTCTCTTCCGCAAGAGGAATAAACTCTCCTGGGCTAACCGCCCCCAATTCTTTGCTATGCCAGCGTATGAGTGCTTCAGCTCCAATGACTCTTCCTGTGATGAGTGAAACTTGCGGTTGATAGTGTAAAGAAAACTCTTCTCGCTCTAAGGCGTCATGTAGTGCATTACTTAAAATTAGAGCTCGTGTCGAGGTAGCTTGCATTTCTTCTGTGAAGAAGGCGTATCTATTTCTACCTGCATGTTTAGCGTGATACATGGCGGTATCTGCTTGTTGATATAAAGTGTCAAAGTCTTTGCCATTTCGTGGATATAAACTCACACCTATGGAAGGAGTAATAAAAAACTGATGCTGATCTATGTTATAACGTGCTGATAAAGCGTCCTTTATTTCGCTGGTTTTTTCTATCAAGCAAGCTTCATTTTCTGCAGGTAAGAGAATAATAAATTCGTCACCACCTTGTCGTGCTACGTAGCCAATTTTACCAACTAAAGAGCGCATCCTGTCTGCAAGGGTTAGTAGGAGTTGGTCGCCAATGGTATGACCTAATGTATCGTTGACGTTTTTGAAGTGGTCTAGGTCGATAAATAGTAAGGCCAGTTTGATATCGGGTTTAATAATCTGATGAAACGTTTTATGAAGCGCTACTCTGTTCGGAAGTTTTGTTAATGAATCGTGATGTGCTAACCACTCGACCTGATCATGTGCCTTTTGAATTTCATCAATGTCAATACGGACACCAAGCATGCGAGCAGGCTTGTCCTCTTGGTCAAACTCAGTCACGATGCAGCGTACACCAATCCAACGATAGCTGCCGTCAATATGTTTTATTCGTGCCTGATACTTATAATAGTTTGATTCTTTCTTACTACTTAAAATGCTTTGAATGGTACTCAGAACTCGCTGACGATCTTCTGGGTGTATTTTTTCCAATTCAGCTTTTCTATCTGCCATACCTTCGACGGGAGCATAGCCCAGCATAGTAAAGTAGGATGGAGTAGCAAACCAAATATCTTTGGTGACATCCCATTCCCAAATGCCCACTTTAGTTAACTTTAACGCTTCGTTTACACGAATTTCAGCTTCAACAAGTTCGCTTTCTCGTTCTTTAAATGGCGTTGTTCGATATGCATGGCCAACTGAGAATTGGCCCTTTTTATTGTGTGTATTGGTTGTATTGACTTGAAAATAATCGATACTGCCACTGGGTAAGCAAATGTATTCTTCAGCCGTTCCTGTTTCTGTATTTGATGTAATGGTGGGGAGGAAGTCTTGAGTTAATTGAGGGTGCTGAGATTGAATTTCTTCATCTTTATAGCCGATTATATCTACTTTTGATAAACCAACGAGTTGTTCAAATGAGGGGTTACAATAAACATACTTTTGGTTTTTGTCTTTTATCCAAATGGGATCAAAAATGCTGTCTAGTGACGATGTTAATTGGTGTTTATCGCTTTCAGAACGTCTGACGCTTTGAATAAGTTTGCGGTTGTCTGCTTTCAATTTGATGTAGACATTTATAAGCATGAGTAAAAAACACAAAGCTAGAAAGTAGCCTAATATTGTTACCCAAGGATATGTCATTATTCTTCACCTTAATCTTTTTATCTATGTTCAAATGAAAAATAGAGTCTGCAGTCTATATACGCGACACAATTTTGTATTTCACGTTGACTATTTTAATCCCAATTAGTTTTTTCAGCTGTATAGCATATGATGCTACTCTGTATTGTTATGTAACAAACTTACTTTGTTCTTACTATTAGGTGGTTTTTGTGAGAGCAGAAGGGGGGGGGGAATAATTTAGTGAATGATCTTTTTTCTGCAACTAAAAGATATATTTGCTGTCTCGAATTGGGGTTATGCTTTGGATAAATTGAATTTAGAACAAAATGTAAACCAACATACTAAATTTCCCATATAAATATATTAAATATTTACTCAATCTGAACACTCGATCAGATCATAATTCGCTAGTATAGATAGTAACTTTTTAGCTGATAGGGTCATGTTCTATGCTTCCTCATTGTTTTTCAGAATCCATGAAGGATTCAAACTTGGTCGGGCCGCAGGTTTTGCGAAAATCCCGAAAAACAAATGTGTCTAGTAATTTGCAACGCTTGGCTAGTCGGTCTTTAGTGGCTGTCGGTGTGTTGTTTAGTCTTACCGCTTGTGCTGCGCAATCTCAGCCTGAGTCTTCACCATCCTCACAAGCCTCTATTGCTCAACCTAAAAAAGGTGAAGAGTTCAACTATGCTTGGTTGAAAGGATATGCACGTCAATTGTCGACTAAGCCTTATGAAAGCCATCAAGGTGAAATGCCAGAGAGCTTAAAAGGCTTGGACTGGGATGACTACCAAGAAATTCAGTTCAATAAAGACGCTGCGTTATGGCACGATCAAAAATCGGAGTTCCGCACCGGACTTTTTCATCTTGGTTTAGGATTTGATACTCCCATTCACATGAATGAACTTGAAAATGGTAAATCCACGCCTATTCCGTACATGCCATCTGAGTTTACCTACGGTAAATCTAAAGTAGATGGTGATAAGCTTCCCAAGGATCTAGGCTTTGCAGGTTTTAGAATGCAGTTTGCCACAGACTGGCAGCGTGATGTTGTTGCCTTTTTGGGTGCGAGTTATTTCCGTGCCGTTGGCAGTGAAATGCAATATGGTCTTTCCGCTCGAGGCTTGGCGATTGATACCGCAATGCCTCATCCTGAAGAGTTTCCAACTTTTACCGACTTTTGGTTAGAGAAACCAAAACCAGGTTCCGATGTTGTTACTGTTTACGCGTTAATGGATTCTCCTAGTGTGACAGGTGCTTATCGTTTTGATATGACACCGGGCGAACCGTTCAAAATGCGAGTAGATTCCGCTATTTATCCGCGTAAATCGGTTGAGCGTTTAGGCGTCGCGCCAATGACCAGTATGTTTATGGTCGGCGAAAATGATCGTAGAACAAATTATGACTGGCGTGCTGAGATTCATGATTCTGATGGTCTTGCGATGCAAACAGGTAACGGCGAATGGATTTGGCGTCCACTAGCTAACCCTGAAAACTTACAGTTTAATGCTTACAGTGATGAGAATCCAAAAGGCTTTGGCTTACTACAGCGTGACCGTAACTTCGATCACTATCAAGATGACGGTGTTTTCTATGAGAAGCGTCCAAGTTTATGGATTGAACCACTAGGTAACTGGGGTAAGGGTTCTGTGCAATTGGTAGAAATTCCGACTCTAGATGAAACTTTCGATAACATCGTAGCGTTTTGGAATCCAGATGCTCCGGTTGAAGCGGGTCAAGAGCTTCTATATAGCTACAACATGTACTGGGGTAGTCATCCTCCTGTGCAATCTAACCGAGCTCGCGTTGTTGATACCTTCACTGGTATTGGCGGAGTGATTGGTAAGAAGCGTCAATATTACAGCAAACGCTTTGTGGTTGACTTTGCGGGTGGTTCTTTGTCTATGTTAGGTAATGACACCAAAGTGAAAGCGGTGATTACGTCTTCTGAAGGTAGAGTGGAAATCGAATCAGCTCGACCACTGCATTCAATCGATGGTTATCGTGCGATGTTTGATTTAGTACCGCCAAAAGGAGAGCCTAAACCAATTAACTTAACCGTTCACTTGGAAGCCAATGGCCAGCCGCTTACTGAAACTTGGCAGTACCAATGGACCCCGCCAGCGGAGAAAGATAGAGAGCTCCATAATGCAGGCCATTTGAAGTAACGCTCTAAGCACAAGTTACTTGTTTAGCAAATAAAAACGCTCGATGTTTCGCATCGGGCGTTTTTTTGTTGCTCAACAAAGAGCCCTAAGATTCTTAACTATTACGGCTATTTAGAAAGTCGCGATATGCATATCCACTGCGTTTGATGGTTCTTTCTTGGGTTTGGTAATTGACGTAAGTTAGACCAAAGCGCTTGCTGTAACCTTCTGCCCATTCAAAGTTATCCATTAAACTCCAAGCGAAATAACCGCGAATATCAACACCACTTTCAATGGCTTGATGCACAGCGTTTATATGACTATCTAAATAACGTACTCGTTGATCATCGTTTATTTCGCCATCGATGATCTTATCCGCACATGCTGCGCCATTTTCGGTAATATAAATAGGTGGCAAGGTATATTGTTTGTGAAGATTGACTAATAGCTCAGTGAAGGCGTGAGGGGCAATTTCCCAACCAATGTCTGTGTACTCAACAGCTTGGCTGTTTTTTACATTTTTGAACATGTCATCAGCGTCGTAGGCATTGTGATTACAGGTGTAGAAGTTCATGCCTAAGAAATCAATCGGTTGAGAAATGATGTCCATGTCACCAGGTAAAACTGTTGGCAAATATTGCGGAGCGACGGTTTTGAGTAACTGCGGATATTGCCCTTTCATTAGCGGTTCGATGAAAAATTGGTTATCTAGAGTTTCTCGCATCAAGCACGCGAATTGATCTTCGGCTTTTTCGCTGGCGGCGTAGGAGCGGTTCATATTTAGTACTATGCCAACCTGAGATTTTGGTGCGTTTTTACGAATAACAGGAAGCGCTAAACCATGGGCGAGCAAAATATGATGGGCAGCTTGTCGACCAAATTCTGGTTTGCTTAACCCCGGCGCATGTATACCCAACTCATAACCTAATATTGCTGCGCAAAAAGGTTCGTTAAAGGTCGACCAGCTATCAACCCATTCCGCTAATTTTTTGGTAACTAAATCAACGTAGCTTTTGAACTGATAGGCTGTTTCTCGATTAAGCCAGCCGCCTTTATCTTCTAAGTGCTGCGGTAGATCCCAGTGATAAAGTGTCGCAAATACAGTGAGACCTTCTGCTTTGAGTTTTTTAAGCAAGTTGCGATAAAAATCTAGTCCCGCTTGGTTTGCTTCGCCTTTTTCGTTCATCACTCTGGGCCAAGCAATGGATAGTCGGTACGCGTCTACACCAAGATCTTTAATCAGCTGGATATCTTGCTCCCATAGATGATAATGATCACACGCCACTTCACCGTTATCTGCGCCTTTTACTTTTCCGGGTGTTGCGCAGAAGGTATCCCAAATAGAAGGAAGACGATTATCAGCGGTTGTTGCGCCTTCGATTTGGAAGGAGGCGGTTGCCACGCCAAAGGTAAAATCGGAGGTAAGCATTTTCGAATTTGATGGTAAGGTGATTGACATGTTGTCCCCAGTCTTTCTATTTGTTGTCTTCGCGAAGGAATGTATTGCACTCAAAGGTACTGGAGGACACTGAAAAGCGTCAACAATGGGAATGTGGTTTTAGTAACTTAAGAAGATTTAAGTGCATTTTAAGGTCTTTTTAGCAGCGGTTATAGCGCATTGGCGTAAGATCTCGGCCTTGTGCTGTATAGGCTCGGAAGCGACTTTCTAGTTCTTTTGGTAATATTTCTGCTGAGATGGTCGTAAAATGATTTGCGTTATAAAAAGGCACAAGGTGAGTGAATGCGAAGCAATAAGTAGGCTTTTCACTTAACGGATAGTGAATACTACTTATTAGCTGGCTGCCGAGGCCAAGATTTCGATGGGCTGGCTCTGTCACCATGCCTGTAAGTAGTTGAGAGTCGATAATTTGTTTGAGTCTTACTGCGCAAAGAATTTTGCCTTTATCTCTTATTACCCAAATAGGATCCGCTTTGTTTGGTTTACCGCTTGGATAATGCTCTTGATAAAATTTCTTCACCAGAGGAAACCAAAGTGAAGGAACTTGTTCAGCGATAAGATCGGGTGTTTTCATAGTTGAATATGTGTGGTGATTGGATGTTTGAGAATAGCATAATCGGCTACTCTAAGAATGTCAGGTCAATTGAATTGCTTATAATGGAGGTTATTGTGCGGCAAAAAATAGTATTTTGGTGCTTTTGTGTTTTGGCATTGTCTGGTTCTGTAATAGGGCTGGCAGCGGAAGAACAAACGGGATTTGTTTACGAGCCAGAAGAGTCCTTTGCTCATTATGTCGCACGTGCAGAACAATATGTAGGTGAGCGTAAGGTGTGGATTAATACTGAGGACAAGCCGAGAGAGCTTGCCGCCGTTCTGCCTTTTGAGCTATTACCGAATGCCGAAAACTGTGCTGGACGAGAGCACATTGGCGTGTTGTTGTCGCATGGTTTGTCAGATTCTCCTTTTTCGATGCGAGATCCAGCTCTTGCGCTTCAAGCGGCTTGTTATCAAGTGCGCGTAGTATTATTGCCCGGCCACGGTACAAAATCAGAAGACCTTCTTGACGTCTCTCGTGATGATTGGCGAGCCACATTTCGAAACGCCGCGGATGAATTCAGTAAAGACGTGGATGTAATGTACGTTGGCGGTTTTTCTACTGGCGGTGCGCTGGCTGCGGAATATGCATGGCAGCACACAGACAGTGTCGCTGGTGCTATTTTGTTCTCCCCTGTGTTCAAGGTGAACAGCAGCATTGATTGGCTTTCGCCTTGGTTGGCAATGGTGAAAGATTGGCTGGACAATTACCCAAGTGACGACTTCGCTAAATACGCTTCGATTCCGCTTCCAGCTATTGCTGAGGTGTACAAGTTATCTAAAGAAGTGCGCAACTTGATTATTGATAATCCAAAAAAATTACCCGTGTTCATCGCTTTGTCAGAAGATGATCAAACAGTAGACTCATCTGTGTCAGAAAAGGTTTTTAACATAGGAATGATCGGATCGAAGAGCCAGATGGTGCTTTATAGTAAAGATCAAATGAGCGCCAACACAGATCGCATTAAGGTTTACAATACGAATTTGCCAGAAGCTAAAATATTAGGGCTTTCACATATGGCGGTACATGGCAGCCCTGATAATACCTATTACGGTGCTATGGGGGAGTATCGTATTTGCGGCTGGTATCAGGAGGATGAGCCTTTGTATCAAGCTTGTCGAACGGATAAAAACAATTGGTTTGGTGAGGGTTCTGATGCATTAACGAAAAACAGCCCTCATGCGGCACGAATATCTTGGAATCCGAACTTCAATTCGTTAATGCAAGAAGTCGCTTTTTTTATCAAGGCAAACGCTAACAGCAATAGATAAAGAGGATAGCTTATGGCAGAGAAAATGGGCCTTGGTCTTTCGTCGGTTGGCATAACCCAATCGCAAATAGATCAGTATCATAATGATGGGTATTTGGTTTTAGAATCGATTGTTCCTAAAGCGCTATGTGATGCATTAAAAACTCGTATGTCAGAACTCATGGCTTCCTTCGAGCCTGATTCAGTGCGCTCCATTTTTACTACCAATGAGCAATCTCGCCATACCGATAATTACTTTATGGAGTCGGCTAACAAAGTGTCTTTCTTTTTTGAGGAAGAGGCTTTTGATGAAGTCGGTGTTCTTAAGCAACCACTTGAGTTATCCATTAACAAAGTAGGGCACAGCCTTCATTTTCAAGATCCGGTGTTCAAGGCTTTTTCATTATCTTCAGTTTGGGGGGAGTTGTTACACAAATTGGGGATGATTGATCCGCGTGCAGCGCAATCCATGTATATTTTTAAGCAGCCAGGAATCGGAGGTGAGGTGAACTGTCATCAAGATAGTACTTTCCTTTATACCACTCCGATGAGCGTGATAGGGCTGTGGTTTGCCATAGAGGACGCGACACTTGAAAATGGCTGTCTTTGGGGTGTGCCTACAGGCCACAAACAGGGGTTGTTAAAACGTTTTGAGCGTATTGGTGCTGATACGATAGAAACCAAAATGGTGATACTAAAAGAACATGAGTGGCATCAAGATGAGCTGGTGGCAATGCCTGTGCCTAAAGGTTCTTTGGTTATTTTGAATGGTGAGTTTCCGCATCTTAGTTATGCTAATAGATCGGGAAAATCTCGCCATGCTTATGCTATCCATGCCGTTGATAATACTTGTGAATATCCTGAATTAAATTGGCTTCAAGCGAAGAAGGGTTCTTCTTTTGTGCCGTTTCATGCGAAGTGAAAAATTGAAATTGGAGTGTGTTGATGCAAGCTGTTTTGGCCCTGCTTAGTGATAACGAATTTCACTCTGGCGAAGAATTGGGAGCCGCATTAGGCGTTACCCGTGCAGCGGTTTGGAAAAAGCTTAAAAAGCTAGAATCTATTGGTGTGACCGTTCATTCAGTAAAAGGCCGTGGCTATCGTTTACCAGTTCCGGTCGAGCTGTTGTCAGAAGATTTGTTACGCGAAAATGGGGTGCCAAATGACGTGGCGATTAAATTAGCGTTTGAGACGGAGTCAACTAACGGCGATGCTAAGCAGTATATATCCCAAGGTAAGCCTTTGCCTGTTTTGATCTCTGTTGAGCGTCAGACTCAAGGCAAGGGACGTCGTGGCCGTCAATGGGAATCAGGTGTCGCAAAAAACCTGACATTTTCGTTTGCGTGGCGCTTTGATAATGGCCCAAATGTTGTTGAGGGTCTGAGTTTGGCTGTGGGTGTTGCTGTAGCTAGGGTGTTAAAAAAAGCAGGCATTCCGAATCCTGGCTTGAAGTGGCCCAACGACGTACAAGTTGATGGTCAGAAAATTTGCGGTATTTTATTGGAGATGGTGGCGGATCAGGATGTTTGTCATGTGATCATCGGCATTGGGCTTAATGTAGCAATGGATGATGCCTTTATGACGAACGTAGATCAGCCTTGGACTGATCTGCTTTCTCGCCTGAAATCTCGTCCGAGCCGAAATGTCATCTTGGGTGAATTAACCAAAGAGCTAATTGGTATTTGTCAGTTGTTTGAAGATGGTAATGGCATGAAGCACTTTCAGCATCAGTGGCAGGCATATGACGTTTTGTTTAATCAATCTGTTACTGTCAGTACGGTTTCTCAGCAACGTCAAGGGATCGCCCGAGGTATTGACCAAAAAGGCGCCTTGCTTCTAGAAGAAAATGGTGAGCTGGTGGCTCTTCATGGGGGAGAAATTAGTGTCCGTCGCGGCTAGGTTTTTAGTTGTTGATGCTGGTAATACCAGCATCAAGTTTACCGCCTTTGAAGGTGAGCAAGTATTATGGGTGCAAAGAGGAGAAGGTTTTCCTACTGATACTGGTTTTGCGCCTGATGTGATTTATTTTGCCAGTGTTCGTTCTAAAGAGTTGAGCGCGTTGCTGCATGCGGATATTCAAGCTGAATTCCCACACAGTGAATGGGTCACATTAACGAGTCAGGCGTTTGCTTGTGGTGTTAGCAATGCCTATATTGAACCTGAGCGTTTGGGAATTGACCGGTGGCTTGGGGTGATTGCTGCCCACCATATGGTAAAGGGGGATGTTGTTGTGGTGGATGCCGGTACGGCAATTAAGGTGGATGTGGTCAATAAAGAAGGCGTTCATCTTGGTGGCTATATAGCTCCTGGGTTGGTAATGATGGAGGAATCTTTGCTCTCAAAAACAGCTCGCATTCGCTATGCTGCCGATGAGGTTGTCGTAGGGGACGGCTTGCCTAATTCAACAGCAAGGGCCGTAACGGAAGGTTGTCACGAGATGGCATTGGGTTTTTTGGAGCGTATTCATCATCGTTACCCAGAATTCAAGTGGGTTGTGACGGGCGGAGATGCGCAAGCGTTATTAGATGTATTGGGTATTTCACTAGAGAGTCTGCCTAATCTTGTGGCTTTGGGTGCAAAGCTTGTTGGCGATGAAGAGTTAAGAGGCAATAAATGAAGTGGCTGTTTCTTTTTGTAGTGTTACTTAATGCTGCCTTCTTGAGTTGGCATAGTTTTGTTCAAGATAAGCCGGAAAAAAATCAAGAATCGATTTACGGCCCACCCGTCAGTGAAAAGATTCATTTATTGTCGGAAGCTCCAGCAGTTAGTGAGCAAGATTATCGTTCTGGAGTCGCGGCTAATGAGAGCCTTGAAGAGGCACTTAGTAAAGTTATTGAGCAATCTGCTGGTGATTCGTCTGAATTATATTGCCCACGCTTAGAAACGGAGCGAGATGATGATAAAAAACAAATTACTAAAGTGCTAAAGAGTTTTGGCTGGGCTTATAAAGATCGAGAGATCTCAGGTAAACGGCCGAAGTTTTGGCTCTACATTGCGGCACCAGAAACCCCTGCCATTGCAGAACGCATAGTAAAAGAACTTGCCTCTAAATCTATTGATAGCTTTGTTATTAATCGCGCAGAAATGAAGAACCGTATTTCTTTAGGACTGTATTCCTCAAAAGAGCGAGCTGATCAAGCGAAAGTACGCATACAAAATGTATCTGGCTATGCTGTTGATGTTTATGAACATATGCGAAATGTCTCGCTTCAGCAGATTGATATTGCGCAGCCAGTAGATGAAAAAGACTGGGAGCGGTTTATGTCACGCTTCGATCTAACCAAGATGATGATAAAAGTAGAAAAAAATCCTTGCTAGTGCTTGCAATTGGCAAGACGATTCATATAATGGCTCCCACCTTTTGGGGTGTTGCGTTGTAGCGCTGAGTACGTGGAGGGGTTCCCGAGTGGCCAAAGGGAGCAGATTGTAAATCTGCCACGAAAGTTTCGGTGGTTCGAATCCACCTCCCTCCACCAATTGCGGGTATGGTATAGTGGCTATTACCTCAGCCTTCCAAGCTGAAGAGGCGGGTTCGATTCCCGCTACCCGCTCCAGGCTCATGTAGCTCAGTTGGTAGAGCACACCCTTGGTAAGGGTGAGGTCGGCAGTTCAAATCTGCTCATGAGCTCCAGCATTTCCAATGCAAAAGATAGGTGGTTTGACCGCCTTTTTTATTGTCTGTTTTTTGGGCAGATACCCTTGCCAGATTTGGCTTGTTCAGGTATCATCCTTCGCCCATACGAATGTAGGCCAATAGTTCAATTGGTAGAGCACCGGTTTCCAAAACCGGCTGTTGGGGGTTCGAGTCCCTCTTGGCCTGCCATCTTTCGTATCCTATTTCTTAGTTAGGGATCACCTGAAGTATGAGTTCGAGTACTGAAGCTCAAGCGTCTCGCGGAGATGTGTTTAAGTGGGCAATTGTTGTTCTGCTAGTTGCGGTAGGCGTGATTGGTAATAACTATTATTCTGCTGAGTCACTATTGTATCGCTTAATCGCTATCTTGGTGTTGGCTGGTGTCGCTGGTTTTGTTGCGTTGCAAACTGTGAAAGGTAAGGCTTTTTTTACTCTGGCAAGAGAAGCTAAAACTGAAATTCGCAGAGTTGTATGGCCAACTAGACAAGAAACCATGCAAACAACCTTAATAGTGTTAGCGGTTGTTGTTTTTATGTCTCTCGTGCTATGGGGGGTGGATTCGTTCCTTGGTTGGATCGTTTCCTCGGTAATTAGTTAGGAGTTGCTCGTGACCAAACGATGGTATGTAGTACAGGCGTACTCAGGGTACGAAAAGCACGTAATGCGTTCGCTTATTGAGCGGGTGCAGGTTATGGGGCAGGAAGAAAATTTTGGTGACATCTTGGTGCCGACTGAAGAAGTGGTCGAGATCCGAGATGGTAAAAAGCGCAAGAGTGAAAGAAAGTTCTATCCAGGTTATGTATTGGTTCAAATGGATATGAATGACGCCTCTTGGCATTTGGTTAAAGGTACATCTCGCGTACTTGGTTTTATTGGTGGTACGGCGGATAAGCCTTCACCAATTACAACTCGCGAAGCGGATGCTATTCTGCAGCGTGTTAGTGATGGTGTTGATAAGCCTCGTCCTAAGACCTTGTTTGAAGTGGGTGAAGTGGTTCGTGTTAATGAAGGGCCGTTCGCTGATTTCAATGGTGTTGTGGAAGAGGTGGATTACGATAAAAGTCGAATCAAAGTGGCGGTGCTTATTTTTGGGCGCTCTACACCTGTTGATTTGGAATTTAGTCAGGTTGAAAAAGCCTGATTTTGTTGAACGGGTAGCCTTCGGGCAGTGACCCAATTGGAGTTGAAAAATGGCTAAGAAAGTCCAAGCTTATATCAAGCTACAAGTTAAAGCGGGTCAAGCGAACCCAAGTCCACCAGTTGGTCCAGCACTTGGTCAACACGGTGTGAATATCATGGAATTCTGTAAAGCGTTCAATGCTAAAACTCAAAGCCTTGAGCCAGGTCTTCCAACGCCTGTTATTATCACTGTTTACAGTGATCGTAGTTTTACATTCGAAACTAAATCTACTCCTGCAGCAGTTTTGCTTAAAAAAGCAGCTGGTTTAAAGAGTGGTTCTCCACGTCCAAATACTCAAAAAGTCGGTACGGTTACTCGTGCTCAACTAGAAGAGATTGTTGTTGCTAAGCAGGCTGATTTGACTGCTTCTAACATGGATGCAGCAGTTCGTACTATTGCTGGTAGCGCACGCGCTATGGGTCTAGAAGTTGAGGGTGTTAACTAATGGCTAAATTAACTAAGCGCGCTCGTTTGATCGCTGAAAAAGTAGAAGCAACTAAATTTTACTCTGTAGAAGAAGCTGTTGCTCTATTGTCTGAGCTTTCTACTGTTAAGTTTAAAGAGTCTATCGACGTATCTGTTAACCTAGGCGTTGACCCACGCAAATCTGACCAGGTTGTTCGTGGTTCTACAGTATTGCCTCATGGTGCCGGTAAAGATGTTCGTGTTGCTGTATTTGCGCAAGGTGCAAATGCTGAAGCTGCGAAGGAAGCTGGTGCAGATGTTGTTGGTTTTGAAGATTTAGCTGAACAAGTTAAAGCTGGTAACCTTGATTTTGACGTAGTTATTGCATCTCCAGATGCAATGCGTATCGTTGGTCAGCTAGGCCAAGTTTTAGGCCCACGTGGTCTAATGCCTAACCCTAAAGTTGGCACAGTAACGCCTGATGTTGCTACTGCAGTACGAAATGCAAAAGCAGGTCAAGCTCGTTACCGTACAGATAAAAATGGTATCATCCACGCTGCTGTTGGCTCTATTGAGTTCGCTGCGGATGCTATCAGAGGTAACTTGGAAGCGCTTTTGACCGACTTGCGTCGTGCTAAACCTGCGTCTTCTAAAGGTGTTTACCTGAAAAAAGTGACCTTGTCCTCTACAATGGGACCTGGTCTACAAATTGATCTAGGCGCGCTTAACTCTACTAAGTAAGTGTGTTTAGATCATGAGCTTTGGGGTCTGCCTTCATCTATTTGTTGAGCAGGCCGTCAAAGACCGCAGGAGCCTAATGGTTTAATAACAACGTTGAAAAATGTTTGTCCTGCGCAGATGGTGTGGCCCGATTCAGATTAACTGGATCTAACTCACCAGCAAGTACTTCGAGTAATCGGAGAGTTGGTAAAAATAGGGGAATTTATTCCCTGCTAATCCAGGAGAAAACCAGTGGCATTAGGTCTAGAAGACAAAAAAGCCATTGTCGCCGAAGTTAGCGAAGTTGCTAAAACTGCATTATCTGCAGTAGTTGCTGACTCTCGCGGTGTTACCGTGAGTAGTATGACAGAACTACGTAAAGAAGCGCGTGAAGCAGGTGTTTATGTACGTGTAGTACGTAATACTTTGGCTCGCCGTGCAGTTGAAGGCACTGACTTCGAATGTCTAGCTGAGAGCTTTGTTGGTCCTACGTTAATTGCTTTTTCTAACGAACATCCGGGTGCGGCTGCTCGTTTGTTGAAAGCGTTTGCGAAAACTAACAGCAAGTTTGAAGTAAAGGCGTTGGCGTTCAACGGTGAGTTGATCCCAGCTGGCGACATTGATCGTTTGGCAACACTGCCTACATACGACGAAGCTATTGCGAAACTGATGAGTGTTATTCAGGGCGCAACAAGCAAGTTTGTACGTACTCTTGCAGCGGTTCGCGATCAAAAAGAGCAAGAAGCGGCTTAATACGGCTTACCGTATCCCTTCTTGATAAATATTTGTTTTATCACCCTTGGGTGATTATAAAGAATGCTAGGAATCTGAGTCATGGCTCTAACTAAAGAAGATATCATCAATGCAGTAGCAGAAATGTCTGTGATGGACGTTGTTGAACTAATTTCTGCAATGGAAGAAAAATTCGGCGTATCTGCAGCTGCTGCTGTAGCTGCGGGTCCTGCTGCTGAAGCTGGCGCTGCTGCTGAAGAACAAACTGAATTTGACGTTGTTCTTACTGCTGCAGGCGAGAAGAAAGTAAACGTAATCAAAGCTGTTCGTGCAGCGACTGGTCTAGGCTTGAAAGAAGCTAAAGCTATCGTTGACGGCGCTCCAATGACTGTTAAAGAAGCTGCTTCTAAAGAAGATGCTGCCGCTCTTAAAGCAGCTCTTGAAGAAGCTGGTGCATCTGTCGAAATCAAGTAATGATACTTGTATTTCCAGATTTCGACCAATAGTCGAAATGGCTGGTGACATTATTGTCACCGGCCTTTTTGGGTTTCTGAAACTCAAATAAAACTTAAAAGAATTTTCACATGGGAGATAATGCTCCCATATATGGTAAGGCCTGATTTGGGCCTTTTGCGTCAATGTGCACAAGCTGGGGAATGCTGATGGCTTACTCATACACTGAGAAAAAACGTATCCGTAAGGATTTCGGTAAACTGCCGCCCGTTTTGGATGTGCCATACTTGCTGGCAATTCAGCTTGAATCCTATCGTAATTTTCTGCAGGAAGGTAAAAGTCTTGCAGAGCGTGGGGAATTAGGTCTGCATGGGGCCTTTAAATCTGTCTTTCCAATGGTCAGCTTTTCCGGCAATGCGGCGCTAGAATACGTCGATTACCGTTTAGGCAAGCCAGTCTTTGATGTTAAAGAGTGTCAGTTGCGTGGTGTTACTTACGCGGCACCTTTACGTGTTCGTGTGCGACTTATTATTTATGATAAAGAGTCGTCCAATAAGGCAATCAAAGACATTCGCGAGCAAGAAGTCTACATGGGCGAAATTCCGCTTATGACAGACAATGGTACCTTTGTAATCAACGGGACTGAGCGTGTTATTGTATCTCAATTACACCGTTCTCCTGGTGTGTTCTTCGACCACGATCGTGGTAAGACACACTCTTCAGGCAAGTTACTACATTCTGCTCGTATTATTCCTTACCGCGGTTCATGGTTGGACTTCGAGTTTGATCCAAAAGATTGCGTATTTGTTCGTATTGACCGTCGCCGTAAGTTGCCGGCAACTATTTTGTTGCGCGCTTTGGGTTACGGAACTGAGCAAATTCTAGATACTTTCTTTGACTCTACTCGTTTCTATTTGAAACGTGATGGTTTTGAAATGGATCTAGTTGCAAATCGTCTACGTGGCGAGACTGCACTGTTTAATATTGCTGATGCGAATGGCGAACTGATCGTAGAAGAAGGTCGCCGTATTACTGCTAAGCACATTCGTGTGATGGAAAAATCAGGTCTTGAGCGTCTATCTGTACCGCTTGAGTACATGCTTGGCAAGGTAACAGCGAAAAACTTGGTTCATCCTTCAACGGGTGAGTTGATTGCGGAAGCAAACACTGAGTTGTCTGTTGATTTGCTAGAGGCGTTGGTTTCTTCTGGTATTACTGAAGTTGAAACGCTTTATACGAACGATTTGGATAATGGTCCATTTATTTCTGATACGCTGCGTATTGATCCAACGAGTAATCAGTTAGAAGCTCTAGTTGAAATCTATCGCATGATGCGTCCTGGCGAGCCACCGACCAAAGAATCGGCTGAAGGTTTGTTCCAAGGTTTGTTCTTCTCCGAAGATCGCTATGACCTATCTGGCGTTGGTCGAATGAAATTCAATCGTCGTTTAGGTCGTGAAGAAGATACGGGTGCTGGCGTTCTTGATAATGACGACATCGTAGCTGTTCTAAAAACTTTGCTTGATATCCGTAACGGTAACGGCATGGTTGATGACATCGATCACTTGGGTAACCGTCGAGTTCGTTCTGTTGGTGAAATGGCCGAGAACCAATTCCGTGTTGGTCTTGTTCGTGTTGAGCGTGCAGTGAAAGAGCGTTTGTCAATGGCAGAAGCTGATGGCCTTATGCCGCAAGACCTTTTGAATGCGAAGCCAGTTGCTGCCGCTATTAAAGAGTTCTTCGGTTCAAGCCAGTTGTCTCAGTTTATGGACCAAAACAACCCGCTATCTGAAGTAACGCATAAGCGTCGTGTTTCGGCGTTAGGGCCTGGTGGTCTTACGCGTGAACGTGCAGGCTTTGAAGTACGTGACGTACACGCTACTCACTATGGCCGTGTTTGTCCTATCGAAACACCTGAAGGTCCAAACATCGGTTTGATTAACTCGCTATCAACTTATGCGCGCACTAACAGCTACGGCTTCTTAGAAACGCCATACCGTAAGATTATCGATGGCAAAATGACTGATGAAACAGTTTATATCTCTGCAATCGATGAAGCGAAATATGTAATAGCCCAAGCATCTGCAAATGTTGATGCGGAAGGTCGTTTGGTTGATGAGTTGGTTCAGGTGCGTCACATGCACGAAACGACTTTGATTCCAAAAGAGAAAGTAAACCTAATGGACGTGTCACCTCGTCAGGTTGTTTCTGTTGCGGCATCTTTGATTCCGTTCCTAGAGCACGACGATGCTAACCGTGCATTGATGGGATCGAACATGCAGCGTCAAGCAGTACCTACACTTAAGGCAGATAAGCCTGTAGTTGGTACTGGGATGGAAAAAAATGTAGCAAAAGATTCTGGTGTTTGTATCGTTGCGAACCGCGGTGGTGTGATTGAGTCTGTTGATGCGAGCCGTATCGTTGTACGTGTGAATTCAGAAGAAACAATTGCTGGTGAGGCGGGTGTAGATATCTACAACCTAACTAAATACGTGCGTTCTAACCAGAACACTTGTATCAACCAGCGTACTTTGGTTATGAAAGGTGAGAAGGTTGCTTCTGGCGACATTATGGCTGATGGTCCTTCTGTAGATATGGGTGATTTGGCACTAGGTCAAAACATGCGTATTGCTTTTATGCCTTGGAACGGTTTCAACTTCGAGGACTCGATTCTCGTTTCTGAGCGTGTTGTAGAAGAAGATCGATTCACTTCTATCCACATTCAAGAGTTAACGTGTGTTGCGCGTGATACTAAGCTTGGGCCAGAAGAGATTACTGCCGATATCCCGAATGTGGGTGAAGGTGCGCTTTCTAAGTTGGATCAATCCGGTATCGTTTACATCGGTGCAGAAGTAGAGCCGGGCGATATTCTAGTTGGTAAAGTAACGCCTAAGGGTGAGACACAGCTAACGCCTGAAGAGAAACTTTTGCGAGCTATCTTCGGTGAAAAAGCGTCCGACGTAAAAGATACGTCGCAACGTGTTAAGACGGGTACGCGCGGTACAGTTATCGACGTGCAAGTTTTCACTCGTGATGGCATCGAAAAAGATGACCGTGCTAAGTTCATTGAAAAATCGCAACTTGATCAAGTTCGCAAGGACTTAAACGAAGAGTTCCGTATTGTTGAGAAAGCGACTTTCGAACGTCTAGCTGAAGCCCTAATCGGTCAGCAAGCGGAAGGTGGTCCTGGTTTGGCTCGCAATGCGATTATTACGGAAGAGTACTTGGCGAATCTTGATCACCCTGAGTGGTTTAAAATTCGTGTTGCTAATGAAGAAGCGAGTGAGCAGCTTGAAAAAGCACAAGCCGCTTTGATTGAGCGCCGTAAAGAACTTGACGCGAAATTCGAAGATAAGAAACGCAAGCTACAAACAGGTGATGATCTAGCGCCTGGCGTTCTTAAAATCGTTAAGGTTTATGTTGCCATCAAACGTCGTATCCAGCCAGGTGATAAAATGGCCGGTCGTCATGGTAATAAAGGTGTAATTTCTAAAATTATGCCAGTTGAAGATATGCCGTACGATGAAAACGGTGATCCAGTTGATATCGTTTTGAACCCGCTAGGTGTTCCTTCGCGTATGAACGTTGGTCAGGTTTTGGAGACTCACTTAGGTGCGGCATCTAAAGGCTTGGGTCGTAAGATCAACGAGATGCTTGTTGTAGAGCGTGAAAAAGCAGAGGCAGTTGCAGAACTGCGTAGCTTCCTTGACGAGATCTATAACGGCTATGAAGGTGATTTGAAATGTGCGCGTACTGAAGATTTGGACAGCTTTACAGACGAAGAAATTTTGACCTTGGCATCTAACCTAACAGGTGGTGTTCCAATGGCGTCTGGTGCCTTTGATGGTGCAAAAGAGTCTGAAATTAAACGTATGTTGCGTTTAGCTGGAATCAACGAAAGCGGCCAAGTTAAATTGTTTAACGGTCGTACTGGTGATGCTTTTGAACGTCCTGTAACTGTTGGTTACATGTACATGCTTAAGTTGAACCACTTGGTTGACGACAAAATGCACGCACGTTCTACCGGTTCTTACAGCTTGGTTACTCAGCAGCCGCTGGGTGGTAAAGCTCAGTTCGGTGGTCAGCGTTTCGGGGAGATGGAGGTATGGGCACTAGAAGCATACGGTGCTGCTTACACGCTTCAAGAAATGTTGACTGTTAAGTCCGATGACGTGAATGGCCGTACTAAGATGTATAAAAACATCGTAGATGGTGACCACCGTATGGAACCTGGCATGCCTGAGTCCTTCAACGTGTTGGTGAAAGAGATTCGTTCTCTTGGTATCGATATCGAGCTGGAAAACGAATAAGCACGAATCACATTTGACCTGCTGGGGAGCAAGACTCCCCGGCCTTACGAGTGGGGCGAATATCCATGAAAGACTTATTAGGTCTTCTAAAATCACAGGGACAATCTGACGAGTTTGATGCGATCCGCATTGGCTTGGCATCACCAGATATGATTCGTTCATGGTCTTACGGTGAAGTTAAAAAGCCAGAGACCATCAACTACCGTACGTTCAAACCAGAACGTGACGGTTTGTTCTGTGCAAAAATCTTTGGTCCTATTAAGGACTACGAATGCTTGTGTGGTAAATATAAGCGTTTGAAACACCGTGGTGTTATCTGTGAGAAGTGTGGCGTTGAAGTGGCTCTGTCTAAAGTGCGTCGTGAACGCATGGGTCACATTGAGCTTGCATCGCCTGTTGCACATATTTGGTTTTTGAAGTCTCTACCGTCTCGTATCGGTCTTATCTTAGATATGACGTTGCGTGACATTGAGCGTGTTTTGTATTTTGAATCTTTCATCGTGATCGATCCAGGTATGACAACGCTTGATAAAGGCCAATTGCTAAACGATGAGCAGTATTTTGAAGCGCTAGAAGAATTCGGTGACGAGTTTGATGCCCGTATGGGTGCGGAAGCGGTTCAGATGTTGCTTCGCGATTTAGATATGCCTGTAGAAATTAACAGCATGCGTGAAGAGCTAAACAGCACTAATTCTGAAACTCGTATTAAGAAACTTTCTAAGCGTCTTAAGCTTGTTGAAGCATTCTATCATTCTGGTAACAACCCAGAGTGGATGGTGTTAGATGTATTGCCAGTTCTTCCACCAGATCTTCGTCCATTGGTGCCACTTGAAGGTGGTCGTTTTGCGACGTCTGATTTGAACGACCTTTACCGTCGTGTAATTAACCGTAACAACCGTCTAAAACGCCTGTTAGAGTTATCAGCTCCAGATATCATCGTACGCAACGAAAAGCGTATGTTGCAAGAATCTGTTGATGCTTTGCTTGATAACGGTCGTCGTGGCCGCGCCATTACTGGTTCTAACAAACGTCCTCTAAAATCTTTGGCTGATATGATCAAGGGTAAACAAGGTCGTTTCCGCCAGAACTTGCTAGGTAAGCGTGTTGACTACTCTGGTCGTTCTGTAATCACAGTAGGTCCATCACTGCGTCTACATCAGTGTGGTCTACCTAAGAAAATGGCACTTGAGTTATTCAAGCCATTCATTTTCTCTAAGCTTGAACTTCGTGGCATGGCGACGACGATCAAAGCGGCTAAGAAAATGGTTGAGCGTGAAACACCTGAAGTGTGGGATATCCTAGATGAGGTTATTCGCGAACATCCAGTGATGTTGAACCGTGCGCCAACACTTCACCGTTTGGGTATCCAAGCGTTTGAACCAATGTTGATCGAAGGTAAAGCGATTCAGTTGCACCCACTAGTGTGTGCGGCATATAACGCCGACTTCGATGGTGACCAAATGGCGGTTCACGTTCCGTTGACTATCGAGGCGCAGCTGGAAGCTCGTGCATTGATGATGTCTACGAACAACATCCTATCACCTGCAAACGGTGAGCCGATCATCGTTCCTTCTCAGGACGTTGTATTGGGTCTGTACTATATGACTCGTGAGAAAATCAATGCCAAAGGCGAAGGCATGGCATTTTCTGACATCAAAGAAGTACACCGTGCGTATGGTGCTAAACAGGTTGAATTGCACGCGAAAGTAAAAGTACGTATCAGCCAAGTTGATACCACGCTTGATGGCGACAAAGTGCCGTCTACTTTCATTGCAGATACAACTGTTGGTCGTGCCTTGTTGTTTGATATTGTTCCTGATGGCCTACCGTTCTCTGTGGTTAACCAAACCATGAAGAAAAAAGCGATCTCTAACTTGATCAACGAGTGTTACCGTAAAGTCGGCTTGAAAGAGAGCTGTATTTTTGCTGACCAATTGATGTACACAGGTTTTGCTTACGCTACGGCGTCAGGCTCTTCTGTTGGTGTTGATGACTTTGTTATTCCACCAGAGAAAGCGGCGATCATTGCGAAAGCTGAAGCAGAAGTTAAAGAAATCGAATACCAATACGCTGATGGTCTTGTAACGCAAGGCGAGAAGTACAACAAGGTAATCGATTTATGGTCTCGTACCAACGAAACTGTTACTGAAGCCATGATGAAAAACTTGGCAAAAGAGATGACAATCAATAAAGCGGGCGAAGAGGTTGAACAACAATCTTTTAACTCGGTTTACATGATGGCTGACTCTGGTGCCCGTGGTAGTGTTGCGCAGATGCGTCAGTTGGGTGGTATGCGTGGTTTGATGGCGAAACCAGATGGTTCCATTATCGAGACACCAATCACTGCGAACTTCCGTGAAGGTCTATCAGTACTTCAGTACTTTACCTCTACACACGGTGCTCGTAAGGGTCTAGCCGATACGGCATTGAAAACAGCAAACTCTGGTTACTTGACTCGTCGTCTAGTAGACGTAGCGCAGGATTTGGTTATCACTGAAGTAGATTGTGGCTCTACAAACGGTATTTCCGTTGCAGCCATGATTGAAGGTGGTGACGTAGTTGTTCCGCTAGGTCATCGTGTATTGGGTCGTGTAGTGGCTCAAGATGTGATTGACGGTAAAGGCGATTTCGTTCTTGCTGCTGGTACTTTGATTGACGAGCATGACGTTCGTACTATCGAAGCGGCTGGTGTGGATGAAATGATCATTCGTTCTGTTATCACTTGTAATACACGTCATGGTGTATGTGCTAAGTGTTACGGCCGTGATCTTGCTCGTGGTCATCAAGTTAACATTGGTGAAGCCATTGGTGTTGTTGCAGCACAGTCTATCGGTGAGCCAGGTACGCAGTTAACGATGCGTACGTTCCACATCGGTGGTGCGGCATCTCGAGCGTCTGCGATTGATAGTGTCCAGGTGAAGAGTGCGGGTACAGTACGTTTCAATAAAATGAAGAGTATCGAGCGTCATACTGGTCACCTAGTTGTTGCATCTCGTTCTTCTGAATTGGCCATTGCTGATGAAGCGGGTCGTGAGAAAGAGCGTTATAAGCTTCCTTACGGTGCAGTATTGAGTGTGCGTGAAGGTGATCAAGTTACTGCGGGTCAAATCGTCGCTAACTGGGATCCACATACACACCCAATCGTATCTGAGATGGAGGGTCGCCTTGAGTTCAGTGGTATGGAAGAGAACGTTACTATTCGTCGTCAATCTGACGAAATGACGGGCTTGACTACTATTGAAGTTATGGAGATGCGTGATCGTCCTGCAGCTGGTAAAGACATACGTCCGATGATTGCCGTTGTTGATGCAGAGGGTAACCCTGTATTGATTCCTGGTACTGAATCACCAGTACAGTACATGCTTCCTGAAAAAGCATTGTTGAGTCTAGATCATGGCGCGACAGTGAAATCAGGTGAGGTTCTTGCGCGTATTCCTCAAGAATCTATTGGTAACAAAGATATTACCGGTGGTTTGCCACGAGTGGCAGACCTATTCGAAGCGCGTCGTCCGAAAGATCCTGCTGTTATGGCGGAAACGAGCGGTGTGGTTAGCTTCGGTAAAGAAACAAAAGGTAAGATCCGTTTGGTTATCACTCCTCAAAACGGTGATGATCCAGTCGAGACTTTGATTCCTAAATGGCGTCAAATCAACATCTTTGATGGTGAAGAAGTGGCTAAAGGTGAGATTATTGCCGACGGTCCTTTGAGCCCTCATGACATTTTGCGTCTTCAGGGTGTAGAGGCTTTGGCTGATTACATCACGAATGAAGTGCAAGAAGTTTACCGCTTGCAAGGCGTAGTAATTAACGATAAGCACATTGAGGTTATCGTTAACCAAATGTTACGCAAAGTAGAAGTTGGTGAGTCTGGTGATACAGATCTTATTCAAGGTGATCAGGTTGAGTTTACTCATCTGCTAGATTCAAACGAAAAAGCGGAAGCAGAGGGTAAATTCCCTGCTAAGTTTGAGCGTGTGCTTCTAGGTATCACGAAAGCTTCTTTGGCTACTGAGTCCTTTATATCAGCGGCATCTTTCCAAGAGACAACTCGAGTTCTTACGGAAGGTGCGGTAACTGGTAAGAAAGATCACTTACGTGGCTTGAAAGAAAACGTTGTTGTGGGTCGCTTGATACCAGCTGGTACAGGTTTGGCTTACCACAATGAGCGCAAGAGAAAGAAAGAGCTTGCACTAGCAGCGAAGGAAGGAAGTTCGACAGTAAGTGCCTCAGATGTTGAAGAAGCATTGAGTGCTGCACTGAAAGACTAGTTATTTGCTGTTAAATCGTAAGGGAGGTGATTTTTTAGTCGCCTCCCTATTGACTGTTTTATAGGCGCAAATTAAACTTGCGCCTCCTTAATTTTGGCGATTTCCGTCATAAGAATTGGATTTGTGGAGCTTGTCTAATGGCAACCGTTAACCAGTTGGTTCGTAAACCACGTAAACGTAAAGTGGCAAAGAGTGACGTTCCTGCGTTACAAGCTTGTCCGCAACGCCGCGGTGTCTGCACTCGCGTATATACTACTACACCTAAAAAGCCTAACTCGGCTTTGCGTAAAGTATGTCGTGTTCGCTTGACTAACGGCTTCGAAGTTACTTCCTACATCGGTGGTGAAGGTCACAACCTGCAAGAACACAGCGTAGTGCTGATTCGCGGCGGTCGTGTAAAAGACCTTCCTGGTGTTCGTTACCACACAGTGCGTGGTAGCTTGGATACTTCAGGCGTACAAAATCGTAAGCAAGGCCGTTCTAAATACGGTACTAAACGTCCTAAGAAGTAAGTTAAATCAGCTTAATTCATCGTTTAGACATAATTTTTTAATACAGTAAGGCCGAGCAATAATATAATTGTCTCGGGCGAACCTGAAGAGGATATAGATATGCCTAGAAGACGCGTCGTCGCTAAGCGTGAAATCCTTCCGGATCCTAAACACGGAAGCCAGATTCTCGCTAAATTCATCAACCATGTAATGGTTAGCGGTAAAAAGTCTGTTGCAGAGAGCATTGTTTACAATGCGCTAAATACTGTAGCAGCTCGCGCTAAAACTGAAGAGCCAATGGCTATCTTCGAAAAAGCATTGGAATCTATCCAGCCAATGGTTGAGGTTAAATCTCGCCGTGTTGGTGGTGCGACATACCAAGTTCCTGTGGAAGTTCGTCCAGCTCGCCGCGCAGCTTTATCTATGCGTTGGTTGGTTGATGCTTCTCGTAAGCGTGGTGAAAAATCCATGGCTTTGCGTCTAGCTGGCGAAATTTTAGATGCTGCTGAAAACAAAGGTTCTGCTGTTAAGAAACGTGAAGACGTTCACCGCATGGCAGAAGCTAACAAAGCATTCTCTCACTACCGTTTCTAATCATCCGGAGAAGGATACACAGTGGCACGTAAAACACCTATCAACCGCTACCGTAACATCGGTATTTGTGCGCATGTTGATGCAGGTAAAACGACGACAACTGAGCGCGTTCTTTTTTATACTGGTCTATCTCATAAAATTGGTGAAGTGCACGATGGTGCAGCAACAATGGATTGGATGGAGCAAGAGCAAGAACGTGGTATCACGATAACTTCAGCAGCAACAACATGCTTCTGGAGTGGAATGAATAAGCAGTTTGAAGAGCATCGTGTCAACATTATAGACACGCCTGGGCACGTAGATTTTACTATTGAAGTAGAGCGTTCTCTACGTGTTTTGGATGGTGCTGTTGTTGTGCTTTGTGGTTCTTCGGGTGTGCAGCCTCAAACTGAGACGGTTTGGCGTCAAGCAAATAAGTATGAAGTGCCGCGTATGGTTTTCATCAATAAGATGGATCGTACGGGAGCTGACTTTTTTGCTGTTGTTCGTCAGTTAAAAACTCGTCTTGGGGCTAATGCTGTTCCAATTCAGATCAATGTTGGCACTGAAGAAGATTTCAGAGGTGTAATCGATTTGATCTTGATGAAAACTATTGTGTGGAATGAAGAAGATCATGGTATGACTTTCTCTTTGGAGGAGGTTCCTGATGATTTGCTTGAGGAAGCGCAAGAGTGGCGTGAGCACATGGTTGAGGCGGCAGCTGAAGCGAATGATGAATTAATGGATAAGTACCTTGAAGAAGGTGAGCTATCTGTTGATGAGATAAAAAGCGGTTTGAGAATTCGCACGTTATCCAATGAAATTGTCTTGGTTACTTGTGGTTCTGCCTTTAAAAATAAAGGTGTTCAGGCTGTTTTGGATGCTGTTGTTGAATATTTACCTTCACCGCTTGAAGTGAAAGCGATTGAAGGGACGCTTGAAGATGGTGAAACTGTTGTAACTCGAATAGCTAATGATGAGGATCCATTCTCGTCGTTGGCATTCAAAATAGCGACAGACCCATTTGTGGGTACATTAACATTTATTCGTGTGTATTCTGGAGTGTTGCGTTCAGGAGATGCGGTTTACAATTCTGTTAAGCAGAAGCGTGAGCGTATTGGCCGAATGGTTCAAATGCATGCTAATAATCGTGAAGAAATCAAAGAAGTATTGGCGGGTGATATTGCTGCTATCGTAGGAATGAAATACGTAACTACGGGTGATACGCTTTGCGATATGAATGATGTTGTTGTGCTTGAGCGTATGGAGTTTCCAGAGCCTGTTATATCCGTCGCTGTTGAGCCAAAATCTCAGGCTGATCAGGATAAAATGGGCGTTGCGCTGGGTAAATTGGCGCAAGAGGATCCTTCTTTTCGGGTGGAAACGCACGAAGAAACGGGTCAAATAATTATTTCCGGTATGGGTGAGCTGCACCTTGATATACTTGTCGATCGTATGCGTCGCGAGTTCAAGGTGGAGGCAAACATTGGTAAGCCTCAGGTTTCCTATCGGGAGAAAATTCGCAAAGAAGTGGTGGTTAATCACAAATTTGTGCGTCAATCCGGTGGTCGTGGTCAATACGGTCACGTCGTGATGAAGTTAATCCCGACTGATAAAGATGGGCTTGAGTTTGTTAACGAGATTGTTGGTGGTGCTATTCCTAAAGAATACATCCCTGCAGTAGAAAAGGGTGTTTCGGAGCAAATGAAGAACGGTGTAATCGCTGGTTATCCATTATTGGGTATCAAGGTTGTGCTGATCGATGGTTCATTCCATGATGTTGACTCTAATGAAATGGCCTTTAAAATTGCAGCTTCTCAGGGGCTAAGAAAAGGAGCGGCTGATGCTGATCCTTGCGTTCTTGAACCTGTAATGAAAGTGGAAGTTGTAACTCCTGAAGAATACATGGGTGATGTGATGGGTGACCTGAATCGTCGTCGTGGTGTTGTTCAGGGGATGGACGATTCCCCGTCAGGGAAGATTATTCGTGCTGAAGTTCCTCTTGGGGAAATGTTCGGATATGCAACTGACGTGCGTAGCTTGTCGCAAGGGCGTGCAAGTTATGCAATGGAGTTTGAGAAATACGCTGAAGCACCGGCTAGTGTGGCAGACGCGATCATCAAAAATGAAGATTAATCATCATACTTACTAATTCTTAAGGTGTATGTATCATGGCAAAGAGTAAATTCGAACGTAATAAACCGCACGTTAACGTTGGCACAATCGGTCACGTTGACCATGGTAAAACAACTCTAACTGCAGCATTGACTCGCGTATGTGCAGAAGTATTCGGCGGAACAGCTGTTGCTTTTGACGGTATCGATAATGCTCCTGAAGAGCGTGAGCGTGGTATCACTATCTCTACTTCTCACGTAGAGTATGATTCTCCAACTCGTCACTACGCACACGTAGACTGTCCTGGACACGCCGATTATGTTAAAAACATGATCACTGGTGCTGCTCAAATGGACGGTGCGATCCTAGTTTGTGGTGCGACTGATGGTCCTATGCCTCAGACTCGTGAACACATTCTTCTTTCTCGTCAAGTAGGCGTTCCTTACATCGTTGTTTTCTTGAACAAGTCTGACTTGTTGGCTGAAGACTGTGGTGGTGCGGATTCTGAAGAATACGCTGAAATGCTAGAGTTGGTTGAGATGGAATTGCGTGACCTTCTTTCTGAATACGACTTCCCGGGTGATGATACTCCAATCATCCCAGGTTCTGCGCTAATGGCGTTGAAAGGCGAAGACGACAACGAAATGGGTACTACTGCAGTACGTAAACTAGTTGAAACTCTTGACGAGTACATTCCTGAGCCAGAGCGTGCTATTGATGGTGCATTCTTGATGCCTATCGAGGATGTATTCTCTATTCAAGGTCGTGGTACTGTTGTTACTGGTCGTGTTGAGCGTGGTATTATCAAAATCCAAGAAGAAGTTGAAATTGTTGGTATCGTTGATACTACTAAAACAACTTGTACTGGTGTAGAGATGTTCCGTAAGCTTCTAGACGAAGGTCGTGCTGGTGAGAACTGTGGTATTCTTTTACGTGGTACTAAGCGTGAAGACGTACAGCGCGGTCAAGTATTGGCTAAGCCTGGTTCAATCACTCCTCACACAGAGTTTGAAGCAGAAGTTTACGTGTTGGGTAAAGATGAAGGTGGTCGTCATACTCCATTCTTCAAAGGTTACCGTCCACAGTTTTACTTCCGTACAACTGACGTAACTGGTGCATGTTCTCTGCCTGAAGGCGTAGAAATGGTTATGCCTGGTGATAACATTCAAATGACTGTTGAACTAATTCACCCAATCGCGATGGACGAAGGTCTACGTTTCGCGATCCGTGAAGGTGGTCGTACAGTTGGTGCTGGTGTTGTAGCTAAAATCCTTAAGTAATTAGATATTAATATCTGCTTACTTTGATTTAGAAAAGGCCACTCGCAGATCGGGTGGCCTTTTTATTTTTATGGTTTATTTTGTTTGTTCAGAAATTGGTTACTTGACAACCAGTTTTTGAATGGCTAATATTCGCCGTCCTTAAAAAAGGATTGTGGCTTAATAAATGTACAGTTAAGTCATCAAAACATTGTATTTGGAGTTGGAAATGCAAAGCCAAAAAATCCGTATTCGTCTGAAAGCGTTTGATCATCGTCTGATCGATGCTTCAACACAAGAAATTGTGGACACAGCGAAACGTACAGGTGCGCAAGTGCGTGGACCGATTCCACTTCCTACTCGCAAAGAGCGTTATACAGTATTGATTTCTCCACACGTAAACAAAGATGCGCGTGATCAGTATGAAATCCGTACACACAAACGTGTTCTAGACATCGTTGAGCCAACTGAAAAAACTGTTGATGCTCTAATGAAGCTAGATCTTGCGGCAGGCGTGGAAGTACAAATTTCTTTGGGTTAATAGCTCAAAGTTTGGGGTGCGACAACCGGCTGGTTATCAGTCGGCTATATGCACAATAGTGGAATGATCTGGAATGATCAGCCGTAGCGGGTGATAGCCCCATACACAACTGGCAAGTGAGGTAAAAAATGGCTATTCAATTAGTCGGACGCAAAGCCGGTATGACACGTATCTTCACTGAAGATGGTGTATCCGTGCCAGTAACCGTCATCGAGGTTGAACCGAACCGCGTTACTCAGGTGAAAACATCAGAAACTGATGGCTACCAAGCTGTTCAAGTTACTGTAGGTTCTCGCCGTTCGAGCCGCGTTAACAAAGCTGCTGCGGGTCATTATGCAAAAGCAAATGTTGAGGCAGGTCGTGGTTTGTGGGAGTTCCGCCTGGCAGGTGACGAAAAAGAAATCAATGTTGGTGATGAGCTGACTGTTGCTGATTTCGAATCTATCCAAATGGTTGATGTAACTGGTCAATCAAAGGGTAAAGGGTTTCAAGGTGCCATCAAGCGTCATAATTTTAGTATGCAAGATGCTACACATGGTAACTCATTGTCTCACCGTGCACCTGGTTCTATCGGCCAATGTCAAACACCTGGTCGTGTTTGGAAAGGCAAGAAGATGGCTGGCCATATGGGTGCTGCACAAGTAACTACACAATCACTAGAAGTGGTTCGCGTAGACACAGAACGTAACCTTATCCTTGTGAAAGGTGCCGTACCTGGTGCAGTAAATGGTGATGTTATTCTTCAATCAGCTGTTAAAGCTCGCTAAGAGGGGTAGACAATGAACTTGAATCTAACAGGCGCAGAAGGAACTGTAGAAGTTTCTGATGTAGCCTTTGCTCGTGAATATAACGAAGCGTTGGTTCACCAAGTAGTTACATCTTACTTGGCTGGCGCTCGTCAAGGCTCACGTGCACAGAAAACACGCTCTGAAGTAGCAGGTGGTGGACGCAAACCTTGGAAACAAAAAGGTTCTGGTCGTGCACGCGCAGGTACTATCCGTAGCCCTTTATGGCGCTCTGGTGGTGTTACTTTCGCTGCTAAGCCACAAGATCACTCTCAGAAAGTGAACAAGAAGATGTACCGTGCAGCAATGCGCACCATCTGGTCTGAGCTTGTACGTCAAGACCGTCTTGTTGTTGTGGAAGATCTTAAATTGGAAGCTCCAAAAACTAAGCTCTTCATAGCAAAAATGGCAGAATTGAATATTGAGAACGCTTTGATTGTTTCCGATCAATTGGATGACAATTTATTCTTAGCGGCTCGCAACATTCCTAACGTAGATGTACGTGATGCAGCGTCTATCGACCCTGTTAGCTTGATTGCTTACGACAAAGTGTTGGTGACAGTTGGTGCTCTGAAACAAGTTGAGGAGGCACTAGCATGATCGGCGAACGTATTTATAAAGTTCTGTTGGGTCCACACATTTCCGAAAAAGCTACAATCGTTGCCGAAGGTAATGGTCAGTACGTTTTTCGTGTAACTGGTGATGCAACGAAACCTGAAATCAAACAAGCTATCGAAGCGCTTTTTGAAGTCAAAGTTGAGTCTGTTCGCACGTTGAACCATAAAGGTAAAACTAAGCGTACAGTTCGTGGTCTAGGTAAACGTAAAGACGTGAAAAAAGCGTATGTACGTTTGGCTGAAGGTCAAGACATTGATTTCATGGTCGCTGAATAAGGGGAGATAGGTCAATGGCTGTTGTTAAAAGTAAGCCAACGTCTGCAGGCCGTCGTCACGTTGTTAAAGTTACCAACAACGATTTGCACAAAGGCGCACCATATGCACCTTTGCTAGACACAAAAAGCAAATCTGGTGGACGTAACAATAACGGACGCATCACTACGCGTCACGTAGGTGGTGGTCATAAGCAGCATTACCGTATGGTTGATTTCCGTCGTAACAAAGATGGGATTTCTGCGGTAGTTGAGCGTTTGGAGTATGATCCAAACCGTTCTGCAAATATTGCATTGATTAGATATGCTGATGGTGAGCGTCGTTACATTATCGCTTCCAAAGGTATGGTCGCTGGCAATATCGTTTTTAGTGGTGCAGATGCGCCTATCAAAGCGGGTAATACTTTGCCTCTGCAAAATATCCCAGTTGGTAGTACCGTACACTGTGTCGAGCTTAAGCCAGGTAAAGGTGCACAAGTTGCACGTTCTGCTGGTGCTTCTGCTCAGCTAGTTGCTCGTGAAGGTCGTTACGTTACTCTTCGCCTACGTTCAGGTGAAATGCGTAAAGTATTGACAGAATGTCGCGCTACTTTAGGTGAAGTATCAAACTCTGAGCATAGCTTACGAGTTCTTGGTAAAGCTGGTGCTACGCGTTGGCGTGGTGTTCGTCCTACCGTTCGCGGTTCGGCGATGAACCCAGTGGATCACCCACATGGTGGTGGTGAAGGTCGTAGCAAAGGTGGTCGTCACCCAGTTACGCCATGGGGTGTGCCTACTAAAGGTTACAAAACACGCAGCAACAAGCGTACTGACAAACTTATTGTACGTCGCCGTACTAAGTAATAAGAGGAAACGACTGTGCCACGTTCACTAAAAAAAGGTCCTTTTATCGACCTTCATTTGTTGAAAAAGGTAGAGGCTGCGGTAGAGAAAAATGATCGTCGTCCAATTAAAACTTGGTCACGCCGTTCTACTATCTTCCCTGATTTTGTAGGGTTGACTATCGCTGTCCATAATGGTCGCCAGCATGTTCCAGTTCTAGTAACTGAAGATATGGTCGGTCATAAATTGGGTGAGTTCGCTCCGACCCGTACATATCGTGGTCATGCTGCGGACAAGAAAGCCAAACGGTAATAAGGGGTATTAACATGAGTGAAGTAAAAGCTTCATTGAAGGGTGCTCGCCTCTCAGCGCAGAAGGCCCGTTTGGTTGTAGATCAAATCCGCGGCAAATCTGTTAGCGAAGCACTGAACATTTTAACGTTCAGTCCTAAGAAGGCGGCAGTAATTGTTAAGAAAGTACTAGAGTCTGCTATAGCTAACGCTGAGCATAACGAAGGTGCTGATGTAGATGACTTGCGTGTGTCTACGGCTTACGTTGATGAGGCTATGACTCTAAAGCGTATTATGCCACGTGCCAAAGGCCGTGCTGACCGTATTCTAAAACGCGGTTGCCATATCACAGTTAAAGTCGCTGACTAATTAGGAGAAACCCAATGGGTCAGAAGGTTCATCCAACTGGTATACGCCTAGGGATAGTTAAAGATCATACTTCTACTTGGTATGCGAATAATCAAAACTACTCTAAGCTGTTATTAAACGATCTTCAGGTTCGTGCGTTCCTGGAGAAAAAATTGGTCCAGGCTTCTGTTTCTCGTATCGAGATTCAGCGTCCTGCTCAGACCGCTCGTATTACAATTCACACTGCCCGTCCGGGTATCGTGATTGGTAAGAAAGGCGAAGATGTTGAGAAGCTACGTAATGCAGTTTCTGAAATGATGGGCGTACCTGTCCACATCAACATCGAAGAAATTCGTAAGCCTGAAATGGATGCTAAATTGGTTGCGCAAAATATTGCTAGCCAACTTGAGCGTCGCGTAATGTTCCGTCGTGCTATGAAGCGCGCAGTACAAAATGCTATGCGTGCAGGCGCGAAAGGTATCAAGGTTCAGGTAAGTGGTTGTTTAGGCGGTGCAGAAATTGCACGTGCTGAGTGGTACCGTGAAGGCCGTGTGCCTCTACACACTCTACGCGCTGACATTGACTACGCTACTTATGAAGCTGCTACAACTTACGGCATCATTGGCGTAAAAGTGTGGATCTTCAAAGGCGAAATCTTGGGCGGTATTGAACAAGTGCGAGCTGACAAAGGCGCACAAAAGAAGAAGTCTAAGTAGGGGGTAAGTCATGTTACAACCGAAACGTACTAAGTTCCGCAAAATGCAGAAAGGCCGTAACCGCGGTCTTGCTCTTCGCGGAAACCAAGTTAGCTTTGGTGAATTCGGATTGAAGTCCACAGAACGTGGTCGTCTTACTGCTCGTCAAATTGAAGCGGCGCGTCGTGCAATGACTCGTCACATCAAGCGTGGCGGTAAAATCTGGATTCGTGTGTTCCCTGATAAGCCGATTACTCAGAAGCCTCTTGAGGTTCGTCAGGGTAAAGGTAAGGGTAGCGTAGAATACTGGGTTGCACAGATTCAACCTGGAAAAATGCTTTATGAAGTTGAGGGCGTTTCAGAACAGTTAGCTCGCGAAGCATTCGCGTTGGCTGCTGCTAAGCTTCCTCTGTCCACAACTTTCGTAACGCGTACGGTGATGTAGATGAAAGCAAAAGAACTGCAAGAAAAGTCTGTAGCTGAGCTACAAGCGACCTTGATTGAACTGCTACGTGAGCAATTTACTCTGCGCATGCAGAAAGCCACTGGTCAGTTAGCGCAAACTCATTTGCTCTCGCAAGTTCGCCGCAATATCGCACGTGTTAAAACCGTGCTAAATGATAAGGCAGGTAACTAAGATGGCAGAAACAAAAGCGCGTACAGCTACTGGTAAGGTAGTAAGCGACAAGATGGATAAAACCATCACGGTACTAGTTGAGCGTACAGAAAAACACCCTTTATACGGTAAGTTTGTACGTCGTTCGACTAAACTACACGCTCACGATGAAAACAATGAGTGCCAGATCGGTGATACAGTTAAGGTCGTTGAAACACGCCCTTACTCTAAGTCTAAGACTTGGAATCTGGTTCAAGTTGTAGAGAAAGCAGCAGCTGTATAAGCTGCTCCTTCCTTCGTGAGACTTGTTATCTAATTTGATTGGAGAGCAGTAATGATTCAAACAGAATCGATGCTTGATGTAGCAGATAACAGCGGCGCAAAGCGTGTTCAGTGTATTAAAGTACTGGGTGGCTCACATCGTCGTTATGCTGCTATCGGTGACATCATTAAGGTCACAGTGAAAGAAGCGATCCCTCGTGGTCGTGTTAAAAAAGGGCAGGTTCTTAACGCAGTTGTCGTTAGAACTAAGAAAGGTGTTCGTCGTTCTGATGGTTCAGTGATCCGTTTTGATGTAAACTCAGCGGTTCTATTGAATGCTTCAGGACAGCCTATTGGTACTCGTATCTTTGGCCCTGTAACACGTGAATTGCGTACTGAGCAGTTCATGAAAATTGTTTCTCTTGCACCTGAAGTGCTGTAAGAGGGAGAGGGGACATTATGCGTAAGATCAAACGTAACGACGAAGTTATCGTGATTGCTGGGAAAGACAAAGGCAAACGCGGTAAAGTTGTTAAGGTAGTAGACGAAAACCGAGTTCTAGTTTCTGGCATTAATACTGTTAAGAAGCACGAGAAGCCAAACCCTATGAAGGGGTCAACTGGTGGTATCGTTGAACAAGAAGCACCTATCCAGGTTTCCAATGTAGCCATTTTTAACAATGCTACGGGTAAAGCGGATCGCGTCGGCTTTAAATTGAACGAAGACGGTACGAAAGTGCGTGTTTTTAAATCAAATAGTGAAGCGATCGACGCCTAAGAGCGAGAATTATAGCCATGGCGAGACTTAAGCAAGTTTATAAAGATCAAGTTGTAGCAAAACTTACAGAAGAGTTTAGCTACAAGAATGTGATGGAAGTGCCTAAAATCACTAAAATCACTTTAAATATGGGTGTTGGTGAAGCTATCGCAGACAAGAAACTTCTTGAGCATGCGGTAAATGATCTTGAAGCACTTAGCGGCCAAAAAGTTGTAGTGACTAAGGCTCGTAAATCTGTAGCAGGCTTTAAAATCCGTGACGGTTACCCGATCGGTTGTAAAGTTACTCTACGTGGCGAGCGTATGTGGGATTTCTTCGACCGTTTGGTTGATGTTGCTATTCCACGTATCCGTGACTTCCGTGGACTTAATCCTAAGTCTTTCGACGGTCGTGGTAACTACAGTATGGGTGTTAAAGAGCAAATCATCTTCCCTGAGATCGATTACGATAAAGTAGATCGTGTACGTGGTATGGATATTACCATTACAACGACTGCTCGTACCGATGAAGAAGGTCGTGCTTTGCTAGCAGCCTTTAGTTTCCCTTTCAAGAAATAAGAGGTAGGAATCATGGCTAAAATATCAATGATTCAGCGCGAAGCAAAACGTACCAAATTAGTAGCTAAATTCGCTGAAAAGCGTGCGGCTCTAAAAGCGATCATTAGCGACGTTAATGCATCGGACGATGAAAAGTGGGAAGCGACGCTTAAATTGCAAGCGCTTCCACGCGATTCATCTTCTTCACGCCAACGTAACCGTTGCCAAATTACAGGTCGTCCGCACGGTGTATACCGTCGCTTCGGTCTGTCTCGTATCAAGTTGCGTGAAGCAGCGATGCGTGGCGACGTACCAGGCTTGAAGAAAGCTAGTTGGTAAGCAAGTAGAGCGCGATCATAATACATGGCAGTGAGTGGAGTGTCTAAATACTGGACATTCTGCTCGCTGCTGTGTACTATGCGCGAGCTCTATTTGCTGCACAATGGTTTTTAAATTAGGAGCTCTTAAATGAGTATGCAAGATACCCTTGCGGATATGTTTACACGTATTCGTAATGCACAGATGGCTGCAAAGACCTCTGTGAGCATGCCTTCATCAAAAATGAAGACATCGATTGCTGCTGTTCTACGCGAAGAAGGTTACGTAGGTGACTTTTCTGTAGACGAAGCAATAAAACCGACGCTTACTATCGAGTTGAAATACTACGAAGGTAAGCCAGTTATCGAACAAATCAAACGCGCATCTCGCCCAAGTTTGCGTCAATACAAAGGCACTAGTGCTCTACCTAAAGTAGAAGCTGGCCTTGGTGTTGCAATCATTTCTACCTCTAAAGGTGTGATGACAGACCGTGCAGCTCGTGCTGCTGGTATCGGTGGCGAAGTAATCTGCACAGTATTCTAGGAGTTAGTATGTCTCGAGTTGCTAATAGTCCCGTGACGCTTCCTAGTGGTGTAGATTTAACCCTAAATGGACAAACTGTTGTTGTTAAAGGCGGCAAAGGTTCTTTAGAGTTTAATGTTCACACAAGCGTACAAGTGTCTAAAGAAGAAAATGTTATTACCTTCGCTGCGCGCGATGGTGCAAAACAAAGCCGTGCCTTAGCTGGTACAACTCGTGCTTTGGTTAACAACATGGTTGTTGGTGTTAGTCAAGGTTTCGAGAAAAGATTGTTTCTTCAAGGTGTTGGTTACCGTGCTGCGCTTAAAGGCAATGTACTTAACCTATCTCTGGGTTTCTCTCACCCAGTAGATTACGAACTTCCTGAAGGCGTAACAGCTGAATGTGCTTCTCAAACAGAAGTCGTGATCCGTGGCATTGATAAACAAGCCGTTGGTCAGGTTGCTGCAGAAGTTCGCGGTTTCCGTCCACCAGAGCCATATAAAGGCAAAGGTGTTCGCTATTCTGACGAAGTAATTCGTCGTAAAGAAGCTAAGAAGAAGTAGGTAGGCATTCATGAACACTAAAAAACAATCTCGGATTCGTCGTGCACGTCGTGCTCGTTTGCATATTCGTGACTTAGGTGCGAATCGTCTTACTGTACATCGCACACCACGCCATATGTATGCTCAAGTGATTTCTCCTTGTGGTAGCAAAGTACTAGCTAGTGCTTCTACTCTTGAAGAGGCTCTTCGTGGCACAGCGACTGGTAATAAAGTAGCGGCTAAAGAAGTCGGCACTTTGATTGCTACACGCGCTAAAGAAGCAGGTGTCACTTCGGTCGCATTCGACCGTTCTGGCTTCAAATATCATGGCCGCGTTCAAGTTCTTGCTGACGCTGCACGTGAAGCCGGTCTAGAGTTCTAAGGGGTAGCAAATGGCAGTTAATGATCAACAAACTAGCGACCTCCAAGAGAAGCTAGTTCAAGTAAACCGCGTTGCTAAAGTTGTAAAGGGTGGTCGTATCTTCTCTTTCACAGCTTTGACAGTCGTTGGTGATGGTAAAGGTAAAGTTGGCTTTGGTCGTGGTAAAGCGCGTGAAGTTCCTCAAGCTATTCAAAAAGCAATGGAGCAAGCTCGCCGTAACATGGTCTCTGTTAAGTTAGATGGTGATACTCTACAGTATCCTGTTAAAGCGAATCACGGAGCATCTAAAGTTTACATGCAGCCTGCGTCTCAAGGTACTGGTATCATCGCCGGTGGTGCAATGCGTGCGGTTCTAGAAATCGCTGGCGTTCACAACGTTTTGGCGAAATGTTACGGTTCCACAAACCCAGTAAACGTAGTTCGCGCTACGATCAAAGGTTTGCAGGATATGAAAGCACCTGAACAAATCGCGGCAAAACGCGGTAAGTCAGTCGATCAAATTTTGGGGTAATGTGTCATGGCGAATAATACCATCACAGTTCAACTAACCCGCAGCCCGATCGGTCGTCTTCCAAAGCACCGTGAAACTGTTAAAGGCTTGGGTTTGCGTAAAGTTGGCCAAACACGTGAGTTGGAAGATACTCCTTCTGTACGTGGCATGGTTAATAAAGTTTATTACATGGTTAAAGTGGTAGGGGAATAACATGTTCTTAAATACACTTCGTCCTGGCGAAGGTAGCAAGCATGCTCCTAAACGTGTTGGTCGCGGCATTGGTAGCGGCTTGGGCAAAACCGGCGGACGAGGCCATAAAGGTCTTAAATCTCGTTCTGGTGGCTCAGTAAAACCTGGTTTTGAAGGTGGTCAAATGCCTTTGCAGCGTCGTCTGCCAAAATTCGGTTTTACTTCACGTCAGGCAAAGTATGTTGCTGAGGTTCGTTTAAACGAGCTTGCTGCTGTAAATGCTGAAGTTGTAGATTTGGCTGCTCTTAAAAGCGCCGACATTCTTGGTCATCAAATTAAGACTGCACGTGTGATTTTGTCTGGTTCTATCGACAAAGCTATCATTGTTCGTGGTCTTAAAGTGACTAAAGGTGCTCGTGCCGCTATTGAAGCAGCTGGCGGAAAAGTCGAGGAATAAATGGCAAAGCGTGGCTCACTACCAGCTGGTATGCAAAACGGATTAAGCGAGCTTTGGGCTCGTATCCGTTTCGTTTTTCTAGCAATTATTGTATACCGAATCGGTGCGCACATACCTGTTCCAGGCATTAATCCTGACAGATTGTCTGCGTTGTTTGATCAAAATGAAGGCACTATTCTGAGTTTATTTAACGTATTCTCAGGGGGCGCGCTTGAGCGCATGAGTATTTTTGCGCTTGGGATTTTGCCCTACATTTCTGCCTCTATTATTATGCAGTTATTGACGGTTGTGAGTCCTCAGCTAGAGCAGCTAAAGAAAGAGGGTGAAGCGGGTCGTCGTAAGATTACTCAATACACTCGTTACGGCACTGTGCTTCTTGCCCTTGTTCAATCTGCTAGTATGGCAGTTGGCTTGGCAAGCCAAGGGATCTCATTTAGTAATGGTATGGAGTTCTATGCTGTTGCTGTTGTAACTCTTGTTGCTGGTACTGTTTTCTTGATGTGGTTAGGTGAGCAAGTTACCGAGAAAGGTATTGGTAATGGTATATCCATTCTTATCTTTGCGGGTATCGTTGCAGGCCTGCCTTCTGCTTTAGGCCGTTCATTTGAGTCGGCTCGTCAAGGCGATATTAATATTTTAGCCTTGTTGCTAATTGGTATATTAGCCATTGCGACTATCGCATTCGTTGTTTTCATCGAGCGCGGTCAGCGTCGTATCACGGTTAATTATGCTAAGCGTCAGCAAGGCAAAAAAGTATTTGCTGCACAAAAGAGTCATTTGCCTCTTAAAGTGAATATGGCTGGTGTAATTCCACCTATCTTTGCTTCAAGTATCCTTTTGTTTCCAGCTTCGATCGGACAATGGTTTGGTCAGGGTGAAGGAATGGAATGGTTGCAAAATATCTCTTTGGCTCTAGCTCCTGGGCAACCGCTCTATGTGCTGTTGTTTGCGATAGCAATTGTTTTCTTTTGCTTCTTCTATACGGCGCTAGTGTTCAACCCTAAAGATGTGGCAGATAACTTAAAAAAATCCGGTGCTTTTTTGCCGGGTATTCGTCCAGGCGATCATACAGCTCGATATATTGATGGTGTAATGACTCGTTTGACACTGTTTGGTGCTTTATACATCACTCTAGTGTCTCTGATGCCTCAGTTCTTTGTTGTTGCGTGGAATGTTCCATTCTACTTTGGCGGTACTTCTATGTTGATCGTAGTGGTAGTTGTCATGGACTTTATGTCGCAAGTGCAAAGTCATTTGATGAGTCAGCAATACGAGTCATTAATGAAGAAATCTAATCTGACTGGTTATGGTCCAAATGGCCTAATGCGTTAAGCGTAGGTTGGAGTTGAACATGAAAGTACGTGCATCTGTAAAGAAAATCTGTCGTAACTGCAAAATCGTTCGTCGTAACGGTTCAGTTCGAGTGATTTGCGTTGAGCCTCGTCACAAACAACGTCAAGGTTAATAGCGAGTTCGCTCGATGATGGGAAAGGGTGGTTGATTTATGTCCTAAAGATAGGCATAATCAGCCGCCCTCATGAAAGTAAAGTGATGAATTAACATTTAATCATCAATAACAACGGAGTAAAGTGAATGGCTCGTATAGCCGGTGTCAATATTCCTGACAATAAACATGCGGTCATTTCTCTGACTTACATCTTCGGAATTGGTCGCACTCGTTCACGCGCTATCTGCGCTGCTACGGGTGTTGCTGAAACTGCGAAAATTGGTTCATTAAGTGATGATATCCTTGATGAACTTCGTGGTGAAGTTGCTAAGTATACTGTAGAGGGTGACTTACGTCGTGAAGTCAGTATGTCTATCAAACGCTTGATGGACCTAGGTTGTAATCGCGGGATTCGTCATCGCCGCAGCCTACCAGTTCGTGGTCAACGTACCAAAACGAACGCTCGTACACGAAAAGGCCCTCGTAAGCCTATTCGTAAGTAATTTAAACGCGTTTCGCTCTAGCCACTAAGTTCGCTAGAGCTGAGCATTAAATAGGAAAGTGCAATATGGCTAAGCCAGCTACGCGCAACACCAAGAAAAAAGTCAAAAAGACGGTCGTCGACGGTGTTGCTCATGTACACGCGTCATTTAATAACACGATCGTGACTATCACTGACCGCCAAGGCAATGCTTTGTCTTGGGCTACTGCCGGTGGTTCTGGTTTTCGCGGATCTCGTAAAAGTACTCCTTTCGCAGCTCAAGTAGCAGCGGAACGTGCCGGTACTGTCGCACAAGAGTTCGGCCTTAAAAACGTTGACGTAATGATTAAGGGCCCAGGTCCTGGTCGTGAGTCCGCAGTTCGTGCATTAAATGCATTGGGCTTGCGTATTAATAACATCACAGATGTGACGCCAATTCCGCACAACGGTTGCCGTCCACCTAAGAAACGTCGCGTTTAATTGAGGAGACAGATACATGGCTCGTTATATAGGTCCAACTTGTAAGTTGTCTCGTCGTGAAGGTACCGACTTGCAATTGAAGAGCGGTTCACGCGCTCTTGAGTCGAAATGTAAAGTAGAAACGGTTCCTGGTGTGCACGGTGCACGTCGCGGTCGTCTTTCTGATTACGGCTTACAGTTACGTGAGAAACAAAAAGTACGTCGTATGTACGGTGTTCTTGAAAAACAATTCCGTAATTACTACAAATCTGCAGCTCGCCTTAAAGGTGCAACTGGTGAAAACCTTCTGCAACTTTTGGAATCACGTTTAGATAACGTTGTATATCGCGCAGGTTTTGGTTCTACACGTGCGGAGGCTCGTCAGCTAGTAGGCCATAAAGGCATTCTAGTTAATGGCGCTACGGTTAACATTCCGTCTTACCAAGTTAAAGCTGGTGATGTTGTGTCAATCCGTGAAAAAGCTAAGAAGCAATTGCGTGTACAAAGCGCACTAGAGCTATCTAAAGGTCGTGCACCGATCCATTGGATCGAAGTTGATTCAACTAAACTGGAAGCTACTTACAAAGCACTTCCAGAACGTGCCGATTTATCAGCTGAAATTAATGAGAACCTAATTGTTGAACTTTACTCTAAGTAAGTCGGTAATTAGGATTAAGAAATAGGTGGATCTATGCAGCGTTCAGTGAGCGAATTGTTAACCCCACGCAACATTGAAGTTCAGGAACTAGGCAACTGTCGCGCTAAAGTTACACTGCAACCGCTAGAACGTGGTTTTGGTCATACTTTGGGTAACGCACTGCGCCGTATCTTGCTTTCTTCAATGCCAGGTTGTGCGATTGTTGAAGTTGAAATCGACGGTGTATTACACGAATACAGCGCAATCGAAGGGGTTAAAGAAGATGTAATTGAAATTCTTCTTAACCTGAAAGGAGTTGCGATCGCTCTACACGGGCAAGATGAAGCAACTCTTACTCTAAGTAAAAAAGGTCCTGGTATCGTAACAGCTGGAGATATCCAGTTGGTTGCTGATGCAGAGATCGCTAACCCGGATCACATTATTGCGCACTTGGATGACACTGCTGAATTAACTATGCAGATCAAAGTCGCACGTGGCCGTGGTTATGAGCCTGCTGATGCTCGTGTTGCTGGCGACGATGAGACTCGTCCAATCGGTCGCTTGCAACTGGATGCCTCATTCAGCCCTGTTCGCCGTGTTGCGTACAGTGTCGATAATGCTCGTGTAGAGCAGCGTACAGATTTAGATAAGTTAGTCTTAGACATCGAATCTAATGGTACTATCGATCCTGAAGAAGCAATTCGTCGTGCAGCGACTATTTTACAACAGCAAATCGCGGTTTTTGTCGCCCTTGAAAGCGAAAGCGAAGCACCTGTTGTAGAAGAAGAGGATGAGATTGATCCAATTTTGCTACGCCCGGTTGATGATCTTGAATTGACCGTTCGCAGTGCTAACTGTTTAAAAGCAGAGAACATTTATTACATCGGTGATTTGATTCAACGTACTGAGGTTGAGCTTCTTAAGACGCCTAACCTAGGTAAGAAGTCGTTAACTGAAATCAAAGATGTTTTAGCACAGCGTGGTTTGTCTTTGGGAATGCGTTTAGAGAATTGGCCACCGGCTAGTTTGAAGGACGATAGCAAAGTTCTAGCTCGCTAGGTCATTGTTCCCTGACCACCGTAGTTTGGTAAGGAATGTAAAATGCGTCATCGTAAGAGTGGACGTCACTTAAACCGTACTAGCTCACATCGTAAAGCGATGTTTAAAAACATGGCTGCTTCTTTGTTCGAACACGAAGTTATTAAAACTACGTTGCCGAAAGCTAAAGAACTACGTCGTGTTGCTGAGCCATTGATCACATTGGCGAAAGTTGATTCTGTTGCGAATCGTCGCCTTGCCTTTGCTCGTACTCGTAGCAAAGATGCAGTAGGTAAATTGTTTTCTGAACTTGGTCCTCGTTACCAAGCTCGTCCTGGTGGTTATGTTCGCATTCTTAAATGTGGCTTCCGCACAGGTGACAACGCGCCTATGGCTTATGTTGAATTGGTCGATCGTCCAGTTACAGAAGCCGCTGAGTAATATCAGTTTGTAATAAAAAGCCGAGCAAATAGCTCGGCTTTTTTTTGCAAAAATTAAACTGATGTTCAGGCACAAAAAAACCGGTAAAAATTTACCGGTTTTTTATTTTCTATGTGATGACTAATTTAGCATATGTTTCAAGAATCGTCCTGTGTGAGACTTCTCTGCTTTTGCTATGTCTTCAGGCGTTCCTTCAGCGACTATGTATCCGCCGCCGCTGCCGCCTTCAGGGCCTAAATCTACGATCCAATCTGCTGTTTTTATCACATCAAGGTTATGCTCAATGACAACGACGGTGTTGCCGTGATCTCTTAATCGATGAAGCACCTTTAGCAGCTGTTCTATATCAGCAAAGTGCAGGCCTGTTGTCGGCTCATCTAGAATATAGAGTGTTGTACCTGTATCACGTTTAGACAGTTCTTTTGCCAGTTTAACTCGCTGTGCTTCACCGCCAGAAAGCGTTGTCGCCGCTTGTCCAAGGCGAATATAACCCAAACCAACGTCTATCAGGGTTTGTAGCTTTCTTGCGATAGAAGGAACCGGGTCAAAGAACTCTCTAGCGTCTTCAATGGTCATTTCTAAGCATTCGTGAATGTTCTTGCCTTTGTAATGGATTTCTAACGTTTCGCGATTGTAGCGTTTACCTTTACAAGTATCACAAGGAACGTAGATATCAGGAAGAAAGTGCATCTCAACCTTGATTACGCCATCGCCTTGGCAAGCTTCACAGCGGCCACCTTTTACGTTAAAGCTGAATCGCCCTGGCTTATAGCCTCGTGAGCGAGATTCTTGTGTCGCTGAGAACAGTTCCCTCATTGGAGTGAAGATGCCAGTATAGGTTGCTGGGTTTGATCTTGGTGTGCGTCCGATAGGGCTTTGATCAATGTCCACACACTTATCAAATAATTCTAAACCTTCAATACGTTCATGAGGCGCCGCTTTAAGTGTTGTTGCGCCATTAAGTGCTGTAGCGGCCAGTGGGTACAGCGTGCCGTTTATTAATGTCGATTTACCAGATCCAGAAACGCCAGTGATACAAGTCATTACACCGACAGGGATTTTAAGATCAACAGTATTTAGATTGTTACCTGTTGCACCTACTAACTTAAGGAATTGTTTGTCCTTGGCTTGATGACGAATAGCTGGAATGTCAATTTTGCGTTTGCCTGTTAGAAACTGTCCTGTAATGGATTCAGGACAATTCATTATGTCTTGTGGCGTACCACTGGCGATAATTTCGCCACCGTGAATGCCTGCGCCAGGACCAATGTCGACAACAAAGTCAGCGATACGTATGGCGTCTTCATCGTGTTCAACGACAATGACAGTATTGCCTAGGTCTCTTAGTCTGGTCAGTGTGGCTATCAGTCTTTCGTTATCGCGTTGATGCAAACCAATAGACGGCTCATCAAGGATATACATAACCCCCACTAAACCGGCACCAATTTGACTAGCAAGTCGGATTCGTTGTGCTTCGCCACCAGATAGTGAGTCTGCTTTTCGATCTAATGTTAGATAGTCCAAGCCAACGTTTACCAAGAAGGTTAATCTGTCTCGTATCTCTTTAAGAATTTTAGAGGCGATTTCACCGCGTGATCCTGGAAGTTCAAGTGTTTCAAAATACTTCAAGCATTCTGCGATTGGGTAGGTCACGACTTCCGGTAATGTTTGTTCAGCAATAAAGACGTTACGAGCAGACCGATTGAGTCGAGAGCCATGGCAATCTGGGCAAGGTTGAATGCTGATGTACTGTGAAAGGTCATCACGCACACTATCAGATTCTGTTTCGTGATAGCGACGTTGCAAATTTGGGATGACACCTTCAAATGAATGAGAGCGTGTCATTTTGTCGCCACGTTCATTGATGTAGATGAAATCTATTTTGTCTTTACCTGAGCCTTGTAAAATGCGTTTCTTGAAATCGCTCGGTATATCTTTGTATTTCGACTCTATGTCGAATCCATAGTGTTTCGCTAAGGCGCTAAGTTGCTGGTAGTAAAAAATACTACGTCGGCCCCAGCCTCGGATCGCACCTTCAGCAAGCGTTAGTGTTTCATCTTGAATGATTCGATCTGGATCAAACATTTGATGAGTGCCTAATCCATCGCATGTCTGGCAGGCACCATTTGGGTTGTTAAATGAGAATAGACGAGGTTCTAATTCCGTTAAGCTGTAACCACAAACTGGACAGGCAAATTTACTAGAGAAAATATATTCTTCTTGGTCATCATCCATATTGATGACTTTGGCGATACCGTCAGATAAGCCAAGACAAGTTTCAAAGGATTCTGCCAAACGAAGTTGTAGATCGGAGCGAACTTTGAAACGGTCAATAACCACTTCGATTGTGTGTTTCTTGTTTTTCTCTAATGCTGGCGCATCATCTAAGTCGACGACGATGCCATTGATTCGCGCGCGAATAAAGCCTTTTGAAAGTAGATCGCTGATAGTGTGTAAGTGCTCACCTTTTCGATCCTTGACGATCGGTGCAAGTAGCATCATCTTAGTTTCTTCTGGTAGCGATATAACTTTATCAACCATTTGTGATATGGTTTGCGCCTCTAGCGGCTCACCATGATCTGGGCAGCGTGGTTGTCCTGCACGGGCAAATAACAATCGTAGATAATCGTAGATTTCTGTTATTGTACCGACTGTTGATCGTGGGTTATGAGAGGTTGATTTCTGCTCGATAGAGATAGCAGGTGAAAGACCTTCGATGTGGTCTATATCTGGTTTCTCCATCATGGACAAAAACTGTCGAGCGTATGTCGAAAGGGATTCTACATAGCGACGTTGTCCTTCTGCGTACAAAGTATCGAAAGCGAGAGAGGATTTACCTGAGCCGGATAGGCCAGTAATCACCACAAGTTTGTCTCTTGGGATGTCTAGGTCCACATTTTTTAAATTGTGTGTGCGGGCCCCGCGTATGGTAATGGTATCCATGAGTCTCCAATGTGAAGTCGATCAACAGAAAGAAATCTGTCAGTAAATTAAATAACTGTCTATTTTTACAGTAGTTGAAATGGAGCTTCAACGGTATTTTTTGTAAAATTGACAATCTTTTTTCTTAACCACCTAGTTAAACGGTTGAAACCTCCTTATGGATCTACTTGAACGACGTTCAGTTCTTGCTTTAGCACTGATCTATTTATTCCGAATGTTAGGTTTATTCCTAATTATGCCCGTCATTAGTGTTGCAGCTGATGGGCTAACTGGAGCGGATGCAGCTTTAATCGGCACCGCGATCGGTATCTATGGCCTGACTCAAGCGAGTTTGCAGATTCCGATGGGGATGTGGTCGGATAAAATCGGCCGTAAACGTGTCATTATTATCGGGCTGTTGCTGTTTGCTGTAGGGAGTTTGATCTGTGCTAATGCGAGCAATATCAATACATTGATTGTTGGGCGAGCGGTTCAGGGCGCGGGCGCTATTGCCAGTACTTTAATGGCGTTATTGAGTGATGTAACAAGAGAGCAAAACCGTACCAAAGCCATGGCGATTGTCGGTATTAGTATCGGCGCCTCGTTTATGTTGTCTTTGGTATTAGGGCCTTGGATTTTTGCCTTGGTCGGACTTTCTGGGCTGTTTTATTTGTCCTTTGCATTATCTTTACTGGGCATACTCTTGATCATTTTTGCTGTGCCGAATATTGTCCAGCACACCTTTAAACGTGACACGACTCCGAGCCTTAAGGCTCTTGGTTTGGTGCTGAAAGACTCGAAACTACGGTTCCTGAATGTGAGTGTTTTGTTGTTGCATGCAAGCCTAACGGCGCTGTTTGTCACTGTGCCAAATTTGTTGATTCAACAATTTGATTTACCCTTGTCAGAGCATAGCTGGCTTTACTTAGCTATCATGGGTTTTGCCTTCGCAGGTATGCTACCATTGGTGATTATTGCCGAATCAAAAGGCAAGACAAAAGGTGTGTTAATCGCCGTAATGATTTTGTTGGGTTTAAGCTCGATATTGCTGCAATGGGCTCCTTACCTTTGGGTGTTTGGGGTGTTGTTATGGGTTTATTTTGTAGGCTTTAACTCACTGGAAGCTGTGTTGCCATCTCTTATTAGCAAGTTAGCGCCAGTTGGTTATCGCGGCACAGCGATGGGCGTGTTTTCTACCCATCAATTTATGGGATCATTTTTGGGTGGCGTTGGTGGCGGTTGGCTGCTTCAACATCATTCAAACAGTGGCGTCTTTTGGGTTGTCGGCGTGGTGTTTTTGGCTTGGTCACTTGTTTGTGCCATCCAGCCTGCACCTCGTCAGTTAAGTAGTCTGGCGTTTAGCCTGCCCAATATGACAGATGAAGAAGTAACGAAGTTGGCGGATCAACTTGCGCAAATCCAAGGAGTGGAAGGTATGCAAATTTTTAAAGATGAGCAAACCGCTTATCTGAAAGTCGATAAAAAAATATTAGACAAAGATGCTCTGGTGCGTCTGGCACCGCAAGTGCGTCTTTAAGTAAAACACTATTCTATCTTTTAGTTGGAGAAGAACGTCATGGCACGTGGAATAAACAAAGTAATTTTGATAGGTAACGCAGGCAACGATGCCGAAGTGCGTTTCATGCCATCTGGCGCAGCGGTTGCAAACGTTAACTTGGCAACAACAGAAAGCTGGCGTGACAAGCAAACTGGTCAAATGCAAGAGCGTACGGAATGGCACCGTGTGGCTTTTATGGATCGTGGTAATTTCCGTCTTGGTCAAATCGCAGGCGACTTTATTAAGAAAGGCTCTAAAGTATACGTAGAAGGTTCATTGCGTACTCGTGAGTGGGAAAAAGATGGTATTAAACGCTACACAACTGAAATTGTGGCGAACGAAATGCAATTGCTGGATGGCCGTGGCGATAACGCAGGGCAACAAGGTGGTGGTTACGACTCAATGCAAGGTGGTCAAGGCGGTGGCTATGGCAGTGCGCCGCAACAGTCAGCTGCTCCTCAACAAGGTGGATACGGTCAAGCGCCTGCGCAACAAGCTCCACAGCAGCATGCACCTCAAAGTGGTGGCTTTAATCAGCCTCAAGGCGGCTACCAAGCGCCAGCACAACCAGCGCATCAGGCTGCACCGCAAGCGGCTCAGCCTCAGTCATTTGGCAGCTGGGGTAACGCACCACAGCAAGCTCCGGCTCAAGCAGCACCACAGCAGCGCGCGCCACAGCAAGCTCCGGCTCAAGCAGCACCACAGCAGCGCGCGCCACAGCAACCAGCGCAACAGCCAAAGCCTCAACAAGCGCCAAACTTTGATGATTTCGACGACGATATCCCGTTCTAGCTTACGTATAAGTTAGTAATCCTTTGATGCACTGGTGTTGAAGTAATAAAGGCTCCTGTTTAGGGGCCTTTATTGTTCTATAGTGGTGTGCTAAATAATATGAGTAAATCAAAGAGGATTTAGGCCGTGAACGACGAAGATGAAACGTCTTTGTTCGCTCAAGAGGTGGCGGGTATTAAGCCACTTAAAAAAAGCGAAGTGTATCTGGGCAAGAAGGGTCCTCAGGTCGACTTTTCAGCTCGCCAAAAGGCGGCGTTGATCGCTAAAGAGGCGGACAGAAATCATTTGTCGCAAGACTATGTTGAAAAAGTTGAGCCCAATGATGTGCTTGAATATAAACGCTCTGGCGTACAGGACGGTGTGTTTAAGCGTCTTAGGCAAGGTAAGTATGGCATAGAGGCGCGTTTAGATTTGCACCGTCATACCGTGCTTCAAGCGCGGGAGCAGGTGTATCAATTTGCTGATGATTGCATGCGTAACGATATTCGAGTCGCAATCATAGTGCATGGAAAAGGTGATCGCACCCCAGATCCTGATAGTCGAGCTATGATTAAAAGCCATATTAATAAATGGCTGAGAGAGCTTGATGCTGTCATGGCGTTCCATAGTGCACAACGGCATCATGGTGGTTTGGGGGCTGTGTATGTATTGTTTAAAAAGACGGAAAAAGCACGCTTGGATGATTGGGAAAAGCATCAAAAGCGTTAATGTTCTGTTTTGTCTTAGGTGGGAGTATTCACGTTAGTTCGTGCAGTAAAAGCTATGTTTTTGCTATAATCTCGCCACTTTGCTGTCTTGGACTTATGTTGTCTTGAATGTATCCAAACTGCCCCAAAACATTGTAATTATCGTATTCTAATTTTATCGAGGTAGAGAATGGCAAATAGCACCGCGCACCATCCTGCGTTTACGTTTCTTCGCAGTGAGTTTATTGATGCTCTGAATGTTACCGTTCAAGAGTTTGAGCACACAGTCACAGGTGCTAAACATTTTCATATCGCGTCTGAGAATGACGAAAATGTATTCTTAGTTGGCTTAAAAACCGTTCCGACGGATTCATGTGGTGTCGCGCATATTCTTGAACACACAGTATTGTGTGGTTCCGAACGCTTTCCTGTGCGTGACCCTTTCTTCATGATGATTCGACGTTCGTTGAACACCTTTATGAACGCGTTTACGTCTTCTGATTGGACGGCTTATCCGTTTGCCAGTAAGAATAAAAAAGACTTTCATAACCTTTTAGGCGTGTATTTGGATGCGGTGTTTTTCTCGCGTCTTGATGAATTAGACTTTTCTCAGGAAGGTCATCGCTTAGAGTTCGCTGAGCCAGACAATGCCGAGTCAGAATTGACTTTCAAAGGCGTTGTGTTCAATGAGATGAAAGGCGCGATGAGCTCAACCACGTCTGTTTTGTGGCAAACGCTAACCAAGTACTTGTTTCCGAATAATACCTATCATTTCAATTCTGGTGGCGAGCCAACGGATATCCCAGATTTATCTTACCAAGATTTATTGGCTTTTTATCGCACGCATTACCATCCTTCCAATGCGGTATTCATGACATTTGGCGATATTCCAGCTGAAACACTACAAGCTGAATTCGAAGAGAAAGTGCTGAGCCGTTTTGAGCGCCTAGAAGAGCAAGTCAGTGTGCCGAATGCGAAGCGTTATTTCTCGCCAGTACGAGTGGAAGAAGGCTACGCGGCAGATGAAGTGAAAGAAGATGGCAGTCATGTGGTTGTTGGTTGGTTGTTAGGTGAAAGTACTGACCTAAATCAACAGTTCGAAGCACAATTGCTGTCTAGCGTTTTGCTAGATAACAGCGCATCGCCTTTGTTACGAGTATTAGAAAACAGCGACCTTGGTCGCGCGCCTTCACCAATGTGCGGCCTTGAAGACAGCAATAAAGAAATGAGCTTCATGTGTGGATTGGAAGGTGTAAAACGAGAAGACGCACCGAAAGTTGAAGCGTTAGTTTTGTCTACTTTAGAAAGCATTGCTGAAAAAGGCGTTCCACAAGACATGGTTGATGCCATGTTGCATCAATTGGAATTGAGCCAGCGTGAAGTTGGCGGTGGCAGCTATCCTTATGGTTTGCAACTAATTTTAGCGGGTTTATCGACTGCGGTTCATGCGGGGGATGTCATTGCTCAGCTTGATCTTGATCCTGTTATCAATGCAATGCGTGAGAAAGTTCAAGATCAGCAATATATTCCGAACTTGATTAAAAACTTGCTGCTGACAAATGCGCACCGAGTAACGTTAACATTGAGCCCTGATGATGCTCTTGAAGCTCGTCGAAATCAGGCAGAGAAAGACCGCTTGAGTCAGATTAAAGCTACTTTGTCTGATGTTGAAAAACAGCAGATTATCACTCGCAGTGCAGCATTGAAGGCGCGTCAATCGCAAGTTGACGACATGAGCATTCTTCCGAAAGTTGGCTTAGAAGATGTGCCTGCGCGCTTGCCTGAATATGAGAATGAAAAAGTGGCAGGTGATTTACCGATTACTTTTTATCCGCAAGGCACAAATGGTTTGGTTTATCAGCAATTAGTGATTGACCTACCAGAGTTAGACGAAGAGGAAATCGAGTACTTGCCTTTGTTCTCTTCAATGATGACGGAACTGGGCATTGGCGAAGCAGATTACCTTGCTGTTCAAGAGCGTCAAGCTCAAGTTTGTGGCGGATTAGGTGCCTCTAATTCGATTCGTGCAACGATTGAAGATCGCCAAGAATTAAATGGTTACTTCATTTTGTCATCTAAAGCTTTAGTGCCAAACGTTAAAGCCATGAGCGAATTACTAAAAGATACTATGCTTAATGTGCGTTTTGATGAAGCAAGTCGAGTGAAAGAGCTGGTGGCTCAACGTCGTGCTCGTCGTGAACAATCTATTACCGGTCAAGGTCACTCGTTGGCTATGACGGCGGCTTCTAGTGCGATTTCTGGTTTGGCTGCGCAACAAGAAAAATGGAGTGGTATGTCTGGCATTCGTTCTGCGATTGCACTAGATGATGCCATGAAGGCTGATAGCAAAACGGCTGAAAATGTTTTAGCTATCTTCAAATGCTTACATGAAAAACTGTTACAAGCAAACAAGCAGCTTCTATTGGTGGCAGAGCCTCAGCATGAAGCAAATGTATTGAACGAGGTTCAGTCTGTTTTTGCTGATTTGCCTGCTGGCAATGCACAGACTAAGTTCGCTATGGCGGCTGTTGACTCTAAAGTGAATGTTGCTTGGTTGACATCGACTCAGGTAAGTTTCTGCAGTAAAGCTTTCCGTACGGCATTTGGCGAACATCCAGATGTTGCGGCTTTGACGGTGTTAGGCGGCTTCTTGCGTAATGGTTTCTTGCATCGAGTAATTCGCGAGCAGGGCGGCGCTTACGGTGGTGGTGCAACTTTTGATGGTAGCACCGGCTCGTTCCGCTTCTACTCTTATCGTGACCCTCGTTTGACTGAAACCTTGTCCGATTTTGATGCTTCGATTGAGTGGATGTTAAATGAAACACACACTGAAGATGCACTTGAAGAAGCCATTTTAGGTGTGATTGGCTCTATGGATAAACCTGGCTCACCAGCCGGGGAGGCGCAGAGTGATTTCTATGTGCATCTCCATGGGCGTAGTTTGGCTTATAGAGAAGCATTCCGCGCCAAGATCTTGGCGGTGACTCTTGATCAGTTGAAGCAAGTCACGAAAACATATTTAACAAAAGAAAATGAAAACGTCGCAGTGGTAACGTCCACATCAAAGCGCGCAGAGTTAGAAACGTTAGGGTTTGATATTCAGGCCCTTTAAAAATATTGAGACCTTTGCATGGCGTGGCGAGTAAAGCGTTGTGTAAATGTCTCACTTAATAACGAATAACAAAACAGTCTTACTGACGGAAAATTAAATGGATCAGTTTCACGATATACGCCCCTACAACGACGATGAGGTCGCCGAGGTGTTGAACAATCTGGTCGAAATGCCAGATTTTATTAATACTATTATTGGTTTTCGCTTTGCTCAATGGCCTAAGTTTCTTAAAGCGCCATTGGCGTTTTGTGTCAAGTTGGCGCTAAAACGTCAAATTGCTAATATTTCGAATGTTCATGAGTTCCAAATGCGTGTCGCAAGTTATATGGAACGCATGATAAAAACCACAACGACGAATGTTGAATACCGAGGTATTGAAAAGCTAGAGAAAGGCGTTGGCTACTTATTTTTGTCTAATCACAGAGATATCGCCATGGATCCGGCCTTTGTCAACTATGGCCTGTATTTAGCAGGTTTAGACACGGTTCGTATCGCAATAGGGGACAATTTATTACGTCGCCCTTTTGTGTCTGACTTAATGCGTCTTAATAAAAGCTTTATCGTGAAACGCTCTGCAAATGGTATTCGAGAGATGATGGCGGCGTTTGGTCAGCTTTCTGCTTATATCACGGAATCATTGACGAAAGACCAAGCCAATATTTGGATAGCCCAAAAAGAAGGGCGTGCGAAAGATGGCTTGGACCAGACAGATCCCGCGATTATAAAAATGTTCTTTATGAGTCAGAAGAAAGAGAAAACGCCTTTTTCTGATGCGATGGCCAACTTGAAGATTGTGCCCGTGTCGATTGCGTATGAATATGATCCCTGTGCCTTTGATAAGGCGCGCGAACTGCATCAGAAGTCGACAACAGGGAATTATGAAAAAGCGGAATTTGAAGACATAGACAGTATTAAAAATGGCATTGTTGGTCAAAAAGGCAAAGTAGTTGTTACTTTTGGCGATGTAATAAAAGACGGCTTCGAAACGCCTGAAGAGTTTGTTGCAGAAGTGGATCGTCAGATCATTACTAATTATGCCATTCAGTCTACCAATGAAGCAGCGCTTGCGTTGCAGCAAGGTTTGCCCTCAACGGACAGTGCATTCTCAAGCTATCTTGAGCGCTGTCCCGAGAATCTAAGAGAAACTGTGTTGGCGATGTATGCGAATCCATTGAAGCAACAGCAAAAATATCTAAATAAATAGTCATAAGGAGTAAGCTGTCAATGAGCATATGGGCGTCATCAAGATCTTGGATCGGCTCAACAATATTTGCCATTTACTATATGGTATCCACTATTGTATTTGGTGTTCTTGCGCCTTTCGCGACTATCTTGTTGCCGAAGAATTATCGTCAACCAGTTTTGAACCTGCATAACAAAGGCTTGTTGTTTGTTTTTCGTATTTTTTGTGGTGTGAAAGTTGAGATTATTGGCTTAGAGCATATCAACAAAAATCGTCCCGTTGTGTTGGTGGCAAACCATCAAAGCGAATGGGAAACCTATGTGCTGCAGGTATTGATGGCACCTGTTTCAACGGTTTTAAAGAAAGAGCTGCTGTCAGTGCCTTTCTTTGGTTGGGGGCTGCGTATGGTGCAGCCTATTGCGATTGATCGTTCTCAACGTACCAATGCACTGAAGCAAATCATCAGTCAGGGTAAAGAGCGTTTGGATGACGGGCGTTCTGTATTGATTTTTCCGGAAGGAACGCGAATCGCGCCCAATGAGGAGCAAGCCTTTAACAAAGGTGCAGCCATGTTAGCAACGTCGGCAGGTGTACCAATTTTGCCTGTCGTGCATAACGCTGGTTACACGTGGCCGGGTAAAAAGTGGCGCAAATTTCCGGGATCTATCCGTGTTGTTATTGGACCTATCATTGAGTCTGAGGGCAAGAAAACCTCAGTATTACATGAAGAAATGGATGTTTGGATGCGTGCCGAAATGGCGAAACTTCCAAAAGGAAATGACTTTTTATTTTAGCCTAACCGTAACCTGCTGTGTTGTTTAAAATAGAAGACATAAAAAAGCCGCATTAATCGATGCGGCTTTTTTGTAGCTGAAGAGTATTTACGCTGAGTATTTTTTGAATACTAAGCTTGCGTTAGTGCCGCCAAAGCCAAAGCTGTTAGACATAATCATGTTCAGATTAGCATTATCTTTGCGGGTTCTAACCACAGGAATGTTTCCTGCTGCTGGGTCAAGCTCATCAATGTTTGCAGACGCAGCGATGAAGTCGTTTTCCATCATTAGTAAGCAGTAGACTGCTTCATGAACGCCTGCAGCACCTAAAGAGTGGCCTGAAAGAGATTTTGTCGAGCTAATCAATGGGATGTTGTCGCCGAAAGTTTCGTTGACAGCTTGTAGCTCTTTCATATCGCCAGCAGGTGTGCTTGTTCCATGAGTGTTGATGTAATCAATGTCGCCATCAATTGTGCTCATCGCCATCTTCATGCAACGTACAGCGCCTTCGCCAGAAGGGGCAACCATGTCATAGCCATCGGATGTTGCACCGTAACCAACTAATTCAGCGTAGATTTTAGCACCGCGAGCTTTGGCGTGTTCTAGTTCTTCGATAACGAGCATACCGCCACCGCCAGCAATAACGAAACCATCACGATTTGCATCGTAAGCGCGAGACGCCTTTTCAGGAGTGTCGTTGTACTTTGAAGATAGAGCGCCCATGGCATCAAACATACAAGTTTGAGTCCAGCTTTCTTCTTCGCCACCGCCTGCAAACACGATATCTTGCTTGCCAAGTTGGATTAGCTCCATGGCATTACCGATACAGTGAGCACTTGTTGAACAAGCAGATGTGATTGAGTAGTTAACACCTTTGATTTTAAAAGGCGTCGCTAAACAAGCAGAAACCGTGCTACCCATAGTCTGCGTTACACGATATGGCCCAACACGCTTAACGCCTTTCTCGCGAAGTGTGTCTGCGGAATCAACCAGGTTTTTAGCGGAAGCACCACCAGAACCTGCAACCAATCCAGTTCGAATGTTAGATACTTGATCTTCAGTCAAACCCGCATCCAAAATGGCCTGTTGCATAGAAACGTAAGCGTAAGTTGCTGCATCGCCCATGAAACGGCGAACTTTACGATCAATGCTTTCAGCATCTAAATCAATTCGACCACAAACGTGGCTACGGAAGCCATGCTCTTTGTAATCTTCAGCGAAACGAATACCAGACTGGCCCTCGCGCAAGGAGTTTAAAACGCTCTCTTTGTCATTGCCTAGGCAGCTGACAATGCCAAGACCTGTTACTACTACACGACGCATAAATGTGCCTCTTTCATTCTTAATCTTTAGAAGTTTTCAGTTGAAGTGAATAAGCCTACGCGCAAATCTTTTGCGGTATAAATTTCACGACCATCAACTTTAACGCTTCCGTCTGCAATGCCCATTACTAGCTTGCGCTCGATAACGCGCTTAAAGTTAATGTGGAAGGTAACTTTTTTTGCTGTAGGGAGAATTTGCCCAGTGAATTTTACTTCACCAGAACCAAGCGCGCGTCCGCGTCCTTTGTTTCCTTTCCAGCCTAGAAAGAATCCTACTAGCTGCCACATTGCGTCTAAGCCTAGGCAGCCAGGCATAACTGGATCGCCAGGAAAGTGACACTCGAAAAACCACAGGTCAGGATGTATGTCTAGCTCAGCAATAATTTCGCCTTTGCCATGTTCCCCGCCTTCAGTCGAGATGTGAGTAATGCGATCCATCATTAGCATATTGCCGACAGGAAGCTGGGCATTGCCTGCACCAAACATTTCACCGTGGCCGCATTTTAATAGTTCGTCTTTTTCAAAAGATGAAGCTCTAGTCATTATAGTCCTATATCCACATCCAGCCGATGACTTAAAATAGTCCGGTGGATTGTCGTGGTCCAGTTTGCAGTAGAAAATCCAGCTGATTATATCGGTTTGAAACCCTAATATGAATGTTTGAACGGAAAAAAACCAAATTACCTGCATGAAAAGTGATCATCTTTACGTTGTTTTAAGGGATTAGAGGTTCTGGTGGCTACAATAAGGGCTTTTTAAGCTGATTTGTTAATACCGTTCAGTGTTATTTTTTCTGTTAATATATTTCTTTTAGTTATGTCTTGGTTGTTTTGAGTGCCTTTATGAGTCCGAAAAGAAGTGAAAATCTAGCTGTTTGGCAGCATCAAGTTAACGACGGTCATATTCAAGGATACTTAGGGCGAGTAGAGGATAGCCAGTCTACGATTCATTTTCTTCATGGTAATGGCTTTTCGGTAAAGACTTATTTGTGCTTTTTAGAAAAGCTTGAAGGCTACAATTTGATTATGCAAGATGCGGCTGGCCATGGTGAATCAACGGCAGGGAAACGTTTTGTGGGCTGGAATGTCACGGCTTCTCGCTTTGTTGATTCGTTGAATGCACAACGGTCAGTACTGCCGAAAACTGAGTTGATTGGTGTTGGCCACAGCTTTGGTGGTTGTATGACGGCATTAATGAGTGAGCAAGAACCGGCGCTTTTTGATCGTCTTGTTTTATTGGATCCTGCACTGTTTCCGCCGCGTTTAATTTGGATGATGCGGGGAGTAAATTTGACAGGGTTGAAAAGCCAAATCCCTTTGGTCAAACAGGCTCGCCGTCGCCGTACCCAATGGGATAGCCTAGCTCAAGTAAAAAGTAGTTTTTTTGAAAGAGGGACTTTTAAGGGGTGGGAATCTGCTTGCTTAGATGACTATATCGAGTTTTCTATTAAACATGATGAAAAAGGTCGCTATCAATTAGGTTGCCCGTCTTGGATGGAGGCGGCGATATTTTCAAGTTATCCCAAGAGGCTCTGGCGCGCGATTTCTAACATTTCTGTTCCTACTTACATTATCCAAGGCAAAGATACTTTCGACTATTTCAAAGAGGCCTACCGGCTGGCTGCAAAGCTGAACTCGAATATTCAGGTAATTGAGGTCGATGGAGGTCATTGTTTTATGCAGCAACATTCGACGATGGCAGCTCAAGCGGTCTTGGATGTGTTGAGGAAAGACTAGGATGGAAGTTGAGATAAAAACCGCCAAACATAGTTTGCTATGTTTGGCGGTTTTATTTTGCTGACTTAGTAACTAGTTACGACGCTTTACTGATGCGTTGGCTAGTGCGATAAGTGCTGCTTTATAATCAGACTCTGGTAATGGTTCAATGGCTTTTATTGCTAGGTCTGCTTGTTCTTGCGCTTTTTGTTGCGTGTACTCAATGGCTCCGCAGTGTTGCACATCATTTATAATAGTCTCTAGCTGCTCAAGTCCACCGGTTAAGATAGCTTGCCTGACTCGCTCTACGGCGTCTTGAGAACCATGTTTCATAGTGAAAATAAGCGGTAAGGTGGGTTTGCCTTCAGCAAGGTCGTCACCAACACTTTTGCCCATTTCTTCAGCTGTACTGGTGTAATCCATCACATCATCAATTAGCTGAAATGCTGTTCCGACGTACATGCCAAAATGTCTTAGCGCTTCTTGGTATTCTGTACTTGCACCTGCTATAACAGCACCACAAAGGGCTGCACCCTCAAACAGTTTTGCGGTTTTGTATTGGATGACTTTCAAATAGCTTTCTTCAGTTGTATCTGGGTCGCCGCAGTTAATAAGCTGCTGAACTTCGCCTTCGGCAATGATATTGGTTGTTTTAGCTAGAATGCTCATGCATTGCATGCTGCCAACATCCACCATTATTTGGAAGGCGCGAGAGTAAAGGAAGTCACCAACTAGAACGCTTGGTGCATTGCCCCATTCTTCATTGGCTGTTTTTTTGCCGCGGCGCATGTCGGACTCATCAACAACATCGTCATGTAACAGCGTCGATGTATGGATGAACTCTATGATAGTCGCCATTTGAATGGCTTGATCTAGTTTTGGCTTATCTAGTTCAGCGCTCGCTTTAGCCGCTAATAAAACCAAAAGAGGCCGCAGTCGCTTTCCACCATTACTTATGATGTAGTAGCCGATTTGCTCGATTAGAGGGATGTCACTACTAAGTTGTGACACAATATAGTCATTCACTTGGCCAAATTCATTGGCCACAACGTCGTGTATTTGTATAGGTTGCATGCAATTTCCGAAGCTAAATAGTCCCAAGCTGATCAGCAAGTGTGCCTCATGCTAGGTAAGGCTTGTGTCAGGGTCAACCCAAAATATGAAAAATGTATAAAGACATTGCTTTTCGCTTGTATTGGGTGGTGTGATTTTGTACAATCTCGCGTCCGATTTACCCACATTTTGCTCCCTATCATATGGTTAGTGATTTTTGTCCTATTCGGTCAGAAACTTATTGCCACTAGAAGTAGGTCAAATTCAATTTCAGTAGCCGGGTAAATCTCATTGGAGAAGAACATGTTTGCAGTGATCAAAACTGGCGGTAAGCAATACCGTGTAGAAGAAGGCCAAACCCTTAAGGTTGAGAAATTAGCTGTTGAAGAAGGCGGTTCGATTCAATTCGATGACGTTCTTCTTGTATGCAACGGCGACGACGTTAAAGTTGGTGCACCAGTTGTAGAAGGCGCTAAAGTAACAGCTGAAGTTGTTGCTCATGGTCGCGGAGACAAAGTGAAAATTTTGAAATTCCGTCGTCGTAAGCATTCTATGAAGCGTATGGGTCATCGTCAGTGGTTCACGGAAGTGAAAATAACTGGTATTAACTAAGCGCTAACTATTCAAATTTAAGGAGTAAGTCATGGCTCATAAAAAGGCGGGTGGTAGTACTCGTAACGGTCGCGATTCCGAGTCGAAACGATTAGGTGTCAAACGTTTTGGTGGTCAAGTTGTGATCCCAGGTAACATCCTTGTACGTCAGCGTGGTACTCAGTTCCATCCTGGTGTTGGTGTTCAAATTGGTAAAGATCACACTTTGTTCGCTGTTGTTGAAGGCCAAGTGAAGTTTGAAGTGAAAGGTAAGTTGAAGCGTCGTACAGTTTCTGTCGTAGCTGCTTAATCGCTTACTAAAAACTTAAAAAAAGCTCCGCGACGCGGGGCTTTTTTTTTGGAAGAATTCTATAATCAGATTCTGTTGATTCTGATAATCCACCGAAGAGGTGTTATTGTGAAATTTGTTGATGAAGCCAGTATCTACGTAAGAGCGGGTAAAGGTGGAAATGGAGCGTTGAGTTTTTGGCGTGAAAAATTTGTCGCTAAAGGTGGCCCTGATGGCGGTGATGGCGGTAATGGCGGCAGCGTTGTGCTGGTGGCTGATGAAGCGCTAAATACCTTGATCGATTTTCGTTTTACGAAAAAGTATATCGCTGAAAGTGGTGAAGGTGGCCAAGGTCGAGACATGACTGGCTCGAAAGGACCAGATCTTGAAATCAAAGTGCCAGTTGGTACAACTGTTATTGATGATGATACCGGCGAAACGCTTGGGGATCTGGTTCGTGATGGTCAGAAGTTAAAGGTGGCTCAAGGTGGTCATCATGGGTTGGGGAATACTCGATTTAAATCAAGTACCAACCGTGCGCCAAGACAGACGACGAAAGGTACCGTAGGTGAAGAGCGTACATTGAAGCTAGAGATGAAAGTCTTGGCGGATGTGGGTTTGCTTGGTCTTCCTAATGCAGGTAAATCGACGTTTATTCGTGCTGTTTCTTCTGCTAAGCCAAAAGTGGCTGATTATCCTTTTACAACCTTGGTGCCGAACCTTGGTGTGGTAAAAGTTAAGAAGCACCAAAGCTTTGTAATTGCCGATATTCCTGGAATTATCGAAGGTGCATCTGAAGGTGCTGGTCTGGGTATTCGTTTCTTGAAGCACTTGGTGCGTAACCGTATTTTGTTGCACATCGTTGATTTGGCGCCTTGGGATGAAATCACCCCAGCTGAAGCGGCAGTTATTGCGGTAAATGAGTTGCATCAGTTTAGCCCTGCTTTGGCTGAGCGTGACCGTTGGTTGGTTTTGAATAAAACCGATATGGTGCCAGAAGATGAGCTGGAAGAGCGTTGTCAGAGCGTTATTGACGCACTTGGTTGGGAAGGTAAGGCTTACCGTATTTCTGCGATATCAGGTGAAGGCACAGAGGTGTTGTGTTTAGACCTGATGACGGCGCTTGATGAAAAACGTGAGTTGCTGTTAGAAAGCCCAGAGGCCCGCGAGAAAGAAAAAGCAATGCGTACCTTGATTGATGAAGAAGGTCGTAACCGTATTATGTCGTTGCGTGAAAAACGTCGTAAAGCTGGTCTGTTGGTGGATGACGACGATTTTGATGAAGATGATTACGATGTTGAAGTGGAATACGTTAGCTAATCTGATAGGTGAGAATAAGTAGTATCATGGAAATGCGAGAGAAAATAGCTAAGGCGCAGCGTGTCGTTGTTAAGATTGGCAGCGCGTTATTGACAAACGATGGTCAGGGGTTAGATGTTGCCCGAATTGGTCTTTGGGTTGCTCAAATTGCTGAGTTAAGAGCGCAAGGGAAGGAGGTCGTTTTAGTGTCTTCTGGTTCTATTGCGGCTGGAATGAAGCGTCTTGGTTTTTCTTCTCGCCCCACTCAAGTGAATGAGCTGCAAGCGGCTGCGGCAGTTGGGCAGATGGAGTTGGTTGGGGTCTATGAGTCTCACTTTGAGAGGCATGGTTTATGTACAGCGCAAATTTTGCTTACCCATGATGATTTGTCTAATCGTCGACGCTATTTGAATGCTCGATCTTCGCTGCGAACTCTGCTTGGTTTTGGTGTTGTACCTATAATTAACGAGAATGATACGGTTGTAACCGACGAAATTCGTTTTGGCGATAATGATACGCTGGGCGCTTTGGTTGCTAATCTTATTGAGGCGGATTTATTAATTATTCTTACGGATCAGCAGGGGTTGTTCGATAAAAATCCACGTGACCATAAAGATGCAACACTAATCTCTCATATTTCAGCATCGGACGATCGTCTTGAGTCTATGGCGAGCGGTGGTGCAGGTGTGCTTGGTAGTGGTGGAATGTTAACGAAAGTGCGAGCGGCGCTTTTGGCTGCGCGTTCTGGTGCGGATACCTTGATAGCTTCAGGTCGCGAAGAGAATGTGATTGTTCGTATTGCGTCAGGCGAAATGTTAGGAACTTGGTTGCAGCCGGAGCACGGAAGAGTGGCGGCGCGTAAGCAGTGGTTAGCAGGGCATTTGAAGAGTCGTGGAGCCTTAATTTTAGATGATGGCGCCGTAAAGGCGTTGCGAAAAGCAGGCACGAGTCTTTTGGCTGTCGGAGTGAAAGATGCACAGGGTACTTTTTCGCGTGGAGACATGGTCATTTGTGTCGATTTGCAAGGTGGTCTGGTCGCCCGTGGCTTAGTGAACTACAGTGTGGCTGAAACATTGAAGCTGCTTGGTCAGCCTTCGTCTAATATTGGAGCGATTCTGGGTTACAAGGGTGAGCCGGAGTTAATTCATCGCGATGATTTGGTTATTATTTAAGAGGTAGTGGTGTCATGGCAAAGCCAGGTAAAGTAGGTCTAGATCGCGTATTGAGTGCTTCGAAATATTCCTATCAAGGTTTGCGAGCTCAATGGCGGCATGAGGCTGCCTTTCGTCAAGAGGCTGTTCTGTTTTTGATTTCTTTGCCTTTTGCTATCTGGCTTGGTGATACGGGTCTTGAGCGTGCGGTGCTGATTTTTTCTGTAGGCTTGGTGTTGATTGTTGAGACGTTGAATTCAAGTGTTGAGGCAGTAGTTGATCGAATTAGTAGTGAGCATCATGAGCTGTCTGGTCGCGCGAAAGATTTAGGTTCGGCGGCCGTTATGTTGGCGTTGCTTTTGGCTGCAGTGGTTTGGCTGGTGGTTTTATTTGGCTGATGCGGCTTAATTAGATAGTGCTTTTGGATGGTATTGTTCAGGTTGAAAGGTCTGGGATTTTGAAAGCATAAATTAAAGACATAAAAAAACCGGCATTTGCCGGTTTTTTTATAGGTATTAGGCCAGTGCTTTGATTTTAGCACTCAAGCGGCTCTTATGACGAGCTGCTTTGTTTTTGTGATATAGGCCTTTGTCAGCGGCTTTGTCTAGCTTAGAAGTTGCTAGAACGTAAGCTGCTTGTGCGTCAGCTTGATTGCCTGCTTCGATAGCCGCATCTACTTTTTTCAAGTATGTGCGAACCATTGAACGAAGGCTACCATTGTGAGCGCGGCTTTTTACTGCTTGGCGCGCGCGTTTTTTTGAACCGGCGGAATTTGCCACGGTCTGGCTCCTTTAAATTGGAATAAGTAATGACCCAGCACTCTGCTGTGTCATGAAATTAATGTCAAGTATTAACTTTGAAATCTCGCGGCGGATTTTACCAGTTTTTAGCGCGGTCACAACCCTATTATACAAAAATTAGTCAAATGAGCTTATATATTTGGCTGCGCTCAGGTAGTAGCTGGTGTTATTCTTTGTCCATCTATCTATTGTCTATGTCGTAAAATTTTATGTCTGAAAAAAAATCCGCCCTTGATAAAGTGCCTAAGTCTTTGTCTTTGTTGCGTTCTGGTGTCTTGGTTTCCATTTGTACTTTCTTTTCTCGTATTCTTGGCTTGGTAAGAGATGCTGCTTTGGCGTATGTATTAGGCGCAAGTGGCAGCGCAGATGCATTTTATGTTGCTTTTAAAATTCCTAACTTTTTTCGTCGATTATTTGCCGAAGGGGCGTTTGCTCAAGCTTTTGTCCCAGTATTGAGTGACTACCGAGTAAAAGAAGGCAAGGACGAGGTTCGAGCACTTATCTCTGCTGTGTCAGGATCGCTGGCTTTGATCTTGTTGTGTATTACTGTGCTTTTCATGGTGTGTGCTCCTTGGGTGGTGTATGTATTTGCACCTGGTTTTGCTACGGATGATAGTCAGACTAAATTGGCTTCTGAGCTGTTAGTCATTACTTTTCCATATCTGTTATTTATTTCATTAACGGCATTGGCAGGCGGTATTTTAAACGCGCATGGTGAATATGCCGTTCCGGCTATTACGCCGATTTTTCTGAACATCTCTCTTATTGTTGCGACGGTGTTTTTTGCTCGCACTGCGGCCCAGGCCGAAACCGCTGTTGCTTGGGGAGTGTTCTTTGCGGGGCTGATTCAGTTGATGTTTCAAGTGCCGTTTTTGGCGAGGTTGCGATTGCTACCGATGCCGACGTTGGGTTTTCGTCATCCAGGTGTGAAGCGAATTTTGCTTTTGATGGGGCCGGCATTGTTTGGTGTGTCTGTCGGCCAAATTAATTTGCTTCTTGATACAGTGCTAGCTTCTTTTCTGCAAACGGGCAGTATCACTTGGTTGTACTTGTCGGATCGCTTGTACGAATTGCCGTTAGGTATTTTTGCTATTGCCATCAGTACGGTTATTTTACCTTCTTTGTCTCGTAGTTTTTCTGGTGGTGAAGCGTCGAAGTTTTCTGAAACGCTTGATTGGGCGTTGCGAATATTACTGCTGATTGCGATTCCGTCTTCTCTTGCGTTATTTATGTTGGCTGAGCCTTTGATTGCGACGATTTTTTATCGAGGTGAGTTAACTGTGAATGATGTTCATATGGCTGCTCAGAGTCTGCAGGCTTACTCGCTAGGGTTGGTGTTTATGATGCTGATTAAGGTGCTGGCGCCGGGGTATTATGCGAGGCAGGATACGAGAACGCCTGTGCGTATCGGTATCATTGCGATGATATCGAATATGGTGCTGAATTTGATTTTGGTTTGGCCGTTGGGGCATGTGGGATTGGCGTTGGCAACAAGTTTGTCTGCAGGTTTGAATGCTTTTTTGTTATGGCGTGGTCTGTATAAAAAACAATATCACGTATTTTCTGCTCAATGGGGGCGTTTGCTGCGTATATTGTTGAGTGCTACGTTGGCGCTTGGTGGATGTTTGTACTTGTTTCTTCAGCAAGGCTGGCAGTGGACGCAAATGGAAGACTTGTATCGGATAGGCTGTACCTTGATGGTTGTCGTTTGTGGTGTGCTGGTGTACGTTCTTGTTGCTGTGGCGGCAGGTTTGCGTCCTTCCATTTTAAAGCATTAGGTGTATCGAAGCGTTTTTGCTTTGATTATAGGTTTGCACAGCTTGTTCAAGTTCTGGCCTACCTTCATCTGGTTAACTGCTATATAATCCATGATATTTTTTCGACGCTGGATTTAATTGTTTTGTACGGGGTTCTATGGAGTTAATTCGCGGTATTCATAATATCCGTTCAAAGCATAAAGAATGCGTGCTGACGATAGGGAATTTTGACGGTGTTCATTTAGGGCACGGTGCTATATTGGCACGCGTCAAAGCCTTGGCTAAAGAATACAATTCACCTGCAGCTATTATGATCTTTGAGCCTCAGCCGAGAGAGTTCTTTGCTCCTGATACGGCCCCAGGTCGTATTGGTCGTCTGCGGGATAAAGTGAAGTTGTTGGAAGGGCAGGGTATCGATTATGTTCTTTGCATGCCGTTCAATCCTAAACTTCAACAGTTAGATGCGCAGGCATTTTGTCAGCAGTTTTTGCTGGATGGCTTGTCTGTAAAGCATTTAGTAGTGGGTGATGATTTTCGCTTTGGCTGTGATCGACAAGGTGATTTTTATTATCTGCAAGAGTTTGGTGGTCTGCATGGTTTTGATGTTGAAAACACACCGTCAGTGTTAAATGCTTTGAATGAGCGAGTGAGTAGTACTCTGGTTAGGGATGCTCTAGAGCGTGGTGATATTGCGGCCGCACAGATGAACATGGGGCACTCGGTTACTTTGAGTGGTCGTGTGATACATGGGCAGCAACTTGGTCGAAAACTGGGTTTCCCAACGGCTAATGTGCACCTGAAAGGTATTAAGTCTGCGTTGTCTGGTGTGTATGCTGTGACCTTTATGGTTGATGGCATATCCCATAACGGTGTTGCGAATATTGGTGTGCGTCCTACTGTTCAAGGGAAGACGCCGATACTGGAAGTGCACTTGCTAGATTTTAATGGTGATCTGTATGACAAATATGTGCAGGTTACTTTCTGTCATTTTATTAGGGCAGAGCGAAAAATGGCCAGCTTAGATGCGCTGGAAAAACAAATTCAATGTGATAAAGAAGAAGCATTACGCTTTTTTGCTAATCAGTGAAAAGATGATCTTTGAGGATGAATCGATAAACCATGAGTGATTATAAACCGACACTGAATTTGCCAGATACTGACTTCCCAATGCGTGGAGATTTGGCAAAACGTGAACCTGCAATGCTTAAGCGTTGGCAGGATATGGACCTATACCAGAAAGTACGTGATGTAAGTAAAGGCCGTAAATCTTTTATTCTTCATGATGGCCCTCCGTACGCAAATGGCAGTATTCACATTGGTCACGCGGTTAACAAAATCCTCAAAGATATTATTGTTAAGTCTAAAACCGTTAGTGGCTTTGATGCGCCTTATATTCCAGGTTGGGATTGTCACGGCTTGCCAATCGAGCACAAAGTTGAGCAGCTTATAGGTAAGGCCGGAACGAAAGTTTCTTATAAGGAGTTTCGTGCGAAGTGCCGTGAATACGCTTATACGCAAATTGAAGAACAGAAAAAAGACTTTATTCGTTTGGGTGTGATGGGTGATTGGGCAAATCCTTATCTGACCATGAATTTCCAAACTGAAGCGAACATTGTTCGTGCTTTAGGTAAAATTGCTGAGAACGGTCATTTGGTAAAAGGCTTTAAGCCAGTTTACTGGAGTGTTGTTGGTGGTTCTGCGTTGGCTGAAGCGGAAGTTGAATATCAAGATAAAACGTCTTTGTCTTTGGATGTGCGTTATGCGCCACAAGACGAAGCAGCTTTGCTTGCTAAATTCTCTGATGTTGAGGGTGAAGGTAAGGTTTCTGTTGTTATTTGGACGACTACGCCTTGGACGCTTCCAGCAAGCCAAGCGGTCTCTGTTCATCCAGAGTTTAACTATGCGCTAGTTGAAGTCGATATGGGCTTAGGCAAAGAGCGTTTAATCGTTGCTGAAGACATGGTTGCAAGTGTGATGTCTCGCTACGGCGTAACTGATTTCCACATCGTTGGTCGTGCCGTTGGTGCTGAACTGGCAGGTACTGTGTTGGATCATCCGTTCCTAGAGCGCGATATTCCTGTCATCTTGGGTGAGCATGTAACAACGGAAGCGGGTACTGGCTGCGTGCATACTGCACCTGATCACGGCGTAGATGACTTTAACGTCGGTCGTGAAAATGGCATTGGTACTATTAATCTTGTTCAAGATAATGGTGTTTACTCTGATGCTGCAGGCGAGTTTGCTGGTTTGCATGTTTATAAAGTAGACGATGCCGTGCTTGAGGCGCTGAATCGTAATAATGCTTTAGTGTTTGAGTCGAAGATCTTCCACAGTTATCCACATTGCTGGCGTACTAAAACGCCGCTCATCTTCCGTGCGACGCCTCAGTGGTTTATCAGTATGACCAAAGAAGGTTTGCTGGATTCTGCAAAGCATGCTGTTGAAGGTGTGAAATGGGTACCAAGTTGGGGACAAAACCGTATGGAAGGGATGTTAAATAACAGCCCTGATTGGTGTGTGTCTCGTCAGCGTACTTGGGGTGTGCCGATTACTTTGTTTATCAACAAAGAGACTCAAGAGCTTCATCCTGAAACGCCACGTTTGATCGAAGAAGTGGCTAAGCGCATCGAGGTTGAAGGTATCGACGCTTGGTTTGAAATGGAAGCAGAAGAGTTATTGGGTGCTGATGCTGAAAAATACAGCAAGGTAACTGATACGCTAGATGTATGGTTTGACTCTGGTGTGACTCATTATTCTGTAATCGATCAGCGTGAGGAGCTGAGCTTTCCTGCCGATTTGTATCTAGAAGGTTCAGATCAGCATCGTGGTTGGTTCCAGTCTTCATTGAAAACGTCTATCGCGATTCGTGGTGTGCCGCCATACAAGCAAGTGTTGACTCATGGTTTTACCGTTGATGGCGATGGCCGCAAGATGTCTAAGTCTTTGGGTAACGTATTGTCACCACAGAAAGTTATGGATACCTTGGGTGCTGATATTATCCGTCTTTGGGTAGCGGCAACCGATTACACTACTGAAATGACTGTGTCTGATGAAATTCTTAAGCGCGTAGCGGATTCTTATCGTCGTATCCGTAATACTGCGCGTTTCATGATGGCAAACTTAAATGGTTTTAATCCAGCGACTGATATGGTTCCTTCTAGCGATATGATTGCATTAGATCGTTGGATTGTGGATCGTGCTGCCTTGTTGCAAAAAGAATTGAATACAGCTTACAACGAATATCAATTCCATACTGTTAACCAGAAAATCCAGAACTTTTGTTCTGTGGATTTGGGTGGTTTCTATTTGGATGTCATCAAAGATCGCCAATACACAACTCAAGAAGACAGCCTGGCGCGTCGTTCTGCGCAAACGGCGCTTTATCATGTGATGGAAGCGTTCTCTCGTTGGATCGCGCCTATTTTGAGCTTTACGGCTGATGAAATTTGGCAAACATTGCCAGGTGAGCGTGGTGAGTCTGTTTTCTTAGAAACATGGTATGAAGGCCTTGAAGAACTTTCAGGTGAAGAGCCTATGGGGCGTGAATTCTGGAAGCAGGTTCTTGAGGCTAAAGTGGCGACCAACAAAGTCTTAGAAGCCGCTCGTAGCGAAGGTAAAATGAAGGCGAGTTTAAGCGCGAATATCACGCTTTATTGTGATGATGCTTTGCAAGCAACATTGAACCGTCTTGGTGAAGAATTGCGCTTCGTCTTGATCGCCTCTGACGTTAAGGTGTTGCCTTTGTCTGAAGCTGGTGATGGCGCTGTCGCGACAGATCTTGATAGTCTGAAAGTGCATGTAGAATTGAGTAAATACACTAAATGTGTGCGTTGCTGGCACCATCGTGAAGAAGTGGGCAAACGAGAAGCGCACCCTGAATTGTGTGATCGTTGTATCTCTAACTTGCCAGATGGGGAAGGTGAACAACGCCTTTACGCTTAATGACAGCTTTAATTGTGTGGCAACGAGTTCAGCGCTGGTGGGCGCTGGCTCTTATTCTTTTTATTTTGGATTGGGGGACTAAACAGGTTGTTGCGTCTAACTTATTTTATGGGCAAGAAATCGCTGTTTTCCCGTTTTTTGATCTGACTCTGAGATACAACACCGGGGCTGCTTTTAGTTTCCTCGCTCAAGCTGGGGGCTGGCAGCGCTGGTTTTTTTCTTTGATTGCATTGGCTGTGGTTGTTGGTATTAGTTGGCGTCTTGTTAGGATCGCAGAAAGCAACCGATTGGAATCATTGGCACTGACTTTTGTGTTGGGTGGAGCGATTGGTAATCTTTATGATCGATTGGTTTATGGCCATGTTGTAGATTTTCTACAATTTCATTGGCAGCAGTCGTGGTATTTTCCTGCGTTCAACCTTGCTGACAGTGCTATTACTATTGGTGTTATTTTAATGTTGCTTGAAAGTTTCGTGTCCAAAAAGCAGGAAGGTACAAAAGAATGAGCGTAATTACAGCGGCAAGCAGAGTCACTCTGCACTTTGAGCTGTCACTTGAAGACGGTCAAATCGTTGATTCTAACTTTTCTCGGTCTCCAGCTAGCTTCGTGTTTGGGGATGGGAGCTTATTGCCGGATTTCGAGACTGCTTTATTAGGTATGTCTGTTGGGCAAGAGGCTTCTTTCACTATGTCGCCAGAAAAAGCCTTTGGCGTACATAATGAAAGCAATATTCAGCGCATGCCTCGTTCTCAGTTCTCTATGGATTTAGAAGAAGGGATGGTGGTTTCTTTTGCTGATATGAGCAAAAACGAATTGCCGGGTGTTATTGCTGAGATTGGTGAAAAAGAAGTGGTTGTCGATTTTAATCACCCTCTTGCTAGTCGATCGCTTACTTTTCGGGTGCAAATCATAGCTATTGAGGATGCCGCATGAGTTTTGCAATTCAACTTGCCAACCCTCGTGGCTTTTGTGCTGGTGTTGATAGAGCTATAGACATTGTTAATCGATGCTTGGATCTTTTTGAAGCGCCAATCTATGTTCGCCATGAAGTGGTGCATAATAAATTTGTTGTTGAGTCTTTGAAGTCTCGTGGTGCAGTTTTTGTTGATGAGCTTGATCAAGTACCAGATGACAACATTGTTATCTTTAGTGCACACGGTGTTTCAAAAGCAGTTCGAGATGAAGCCACAGATAGAGGCTTAAAAGTGTTTGATGCGACTTGTCCGCTAGTGACAAAAGTCCATTTGGAGGTGTTGCGTTATTCTCGTGATGGAATGGAATGTATTTTGATCGGTCATGATGGTCATCCCGAAGTGGAAGGGACCATGGGGCAATACGATGATCGTCAGGGTGGTGCTATCTATCTAGTAGAGAGTCCTGCTGATGTAGAAAAGCTTCAAGTTAAGAATCCTGAGAAACTGGCGTTTGTTACGCAAACAACTTTATCTATGGATGATACTTCAGTAGTGATCGATGCACTTCGTCAATATTTCCCTAACATTACAGGGCCAAAGAAAGATGATATTTGCTATGCCACACAGAATCGACAAGATGCGGTGAAGACGCTAGCAGAAGAATCTGAATTAGTTCTTGTTGTTGGTTCAGTGAATAGCTCTAATTCAAACCGTCTTCGAGAGCTGGCAGAGAGAATGGGAGCAAAAGCCTATTTAATCGACAATGCCAGTGAGATTCAGTGCGATTGGTTGAAAGGTATTCGTAGTATTGGCGTAACCGCTGGCGCTTCAGCGCCTGAAGTGCTTGTTAATGAGGTGATTGACCGTCTTGTTAAAGAGGGTGGTAGTGCACCTCAAGAGTTAAAAGGTAGAGAAGAGAACGTGTCTTTCTCTATGCCTAAAGAATTACGCATAGTAGAAGTTTGATCGAATTTAAATTAATTTAAATTAATTTAAATTTTCTTCAAAAAAAGGGTTGCACAAAATCTGTAGATCCTTAATATACGCCCTCGCTGACACGGACAAGGCTTCAGAGCAACGAAGACCAAGTTCAACTGATTAGGTTCTTACCTAATTGGTGATTCAAGTTAGCACGCTCTTTAAAATAGATAATCAGATAATTTGTGTGGGCGCTCGCTGGAGGCTTCAGAAGATTGTCCGGATTGGTTTTTAACTTATTCGAGATGATCAAAAAAATTGAAGTCTTGCGAAACGTCTAACACGTCAATTCGCTTTATGTTGTTTTGTTGTTCTTAGAGACGATGAAATGATTAAGTTATTGTTAGTGTAATAGATTTTGAGTAAGCAAACTTTTTAACTGAAGAGTTTGATCATGGCTCAGATTGAAC
>NZ_CP025532.1:4200583-4277567 GCF_018336955.1 Marinomonas sp. A3A | reverse complement strand
GACGTTTGAGATTTGAGAGGAGCTGCTCCTAGTACGAGAGGACCGGAGTGGACGAACCTCTGGTGTTCCGGTTGTCACGCCAGTGGCATTGCCGGGTAGCTATGTTCGGACGGGATAACCGCTGAAAGCATCTAAGCGGGAAGCCTCCCTTAAGATAAGATCTCACTGGGACATAAGTCCCCTAAAGAGCCGTTCGAGACTAGGACGTTGATAGGTTGGGTGTGTAAGTGCTGTGAGGCATTGAGCTAACCAATACTAATTGCTCGTGAGGCTTGACCATATAACACCAAAGTGGTTTTTAAAACTACGACACAGATTACGATAAAGCATCAGCAATGATGAACATCGGTTTGACCTTGATTATCGCTATTTCAAAAAAGAATTGTTAAAGATCCAAGCACGTATTCGCGTGTTTTGAGACAAGCTAACGATNAAAAGTCAGCGCACAACACAGTGCACCTCAAAACAAACGCAAAACGAATTGCTTGACGATCATAGAGGCGTTGAACCACCTGATCCCATCCCGAACTCAGAAGTGAAAAGCGCCATCGCCGATGGTAGTGTGGGAGATCCCATGTGAGAGTAGGTCGTCGTCAAGCTTTATATTAAGAAGGCCCTGATAGCTAACGCTGTCAGGGCTTTTTTTCGTCTCAAGCAATCACGTCATCCAAGAACCTCTCCCACGTGTGGGGCTCTTTATCAAAGACAAGCATGTGATAATATATCGTTGTTAAGCTTTATATTAAGAATGCCCTGATAGCTAACGCTGTCAGGGCTTTTTTTCGTCTCAAGGAAATGCGTCTATCCAAGAACCTCGCCCACGTGTGGGGCTCTTTATCAAAGACACGCATGTGATAATATATCGTCATCAAGCTTTATATTAAGAAGGCCCTGATAGCTAACGCTGTCAGGGCTTTTTTTCGTCTCAAGGAAATGCACCATCTGTTTTAAAATCCCTTTGCCCTTCGGTTCGCTTGCGCCTGCCTCGTGCCTCAACGCGTCTGTGTGAATCCAATACCAAGGTGATAGTCATGTTGCTTAGAGTCAGTTTTTTCTTGCATATGCGGTTGATCTTCGTTAAATTATTTTTAGACAGAGGGTAAATGGATTTGCCTACGCCTCCAGGACGGAGGCTCTGTCTCTCTTATCAGGATGAATTAAGCTGCATGGATGCAGCGGAAAATCTATTCCACTCTCATACGCATCTATCTTGCATCTCTTCATGTTCTCTTTTTTCTGTATTTTCAATTTGTGAATCTATAATCGCATGCAAAGCTGCAGATGCGAATTCGCCCTCTACTGGCGTTAATCATGTTTGGGTTTTATACGTGAAGCCATTGTTAATGGCAGGTGACAAGATGTGTTAAATAATCTTGGGGATAAGCTTGGGTTTTATGCACAAAAAAGCCCAGCTCGAAGCTGGGCCTTGTGTATAGAAGTTATGCGTAAATAGCGGGCTTCTAGTCCTTAATAAGTTCTTTTAGGCACTTCTTTCCGGCATTTGATTTTGTTCATCATCTTTTGCATAAATGCGTTGCATATAGATGCCTGCAATCGCAAGGAAGACTCCTGTTACCGCACTAATAAAGGCTAGCGAAGCAAACCATACTAAAGCAACTAATCCTACGGTTGATTTAGGAACATCAATTGCTTGCTCTTTATTACTGACGTAAGCGGCAAGACGATAAATTTGGTTTGAATTAACCAAGCGGTTAATATCATTTTTAAGTAAGGTTTGTTCTTGCTGAAGACCATAGATTTGATTATCAATAGCTTTCACTTCTACTTGAATTTCGTCATATTGTGCTAGCAGAGAGTCTTTTTCGTTGGCTGATCGTGAAACTGTCCCATTTCTATTTTGAGCGGCTTGCTGGGCAACTTTATCATAATTTGCTCTATAGCTATTGCGCTTTTCTTCAAGGCCCTTTGTTTGAGATAAAATTTGATCTTCTAGATAAGCCATACGCTGACGCCCTAAATCGATGCGTTTTTGATAATCTTGACCTAGTACTTGTAGTTGGTCCTGAAGCTGCTGTTCACTTTGGGTTTGTTTAGCAAGGGCATCATCACCAATTGTGCGATCTGCGACTGTGTATAGACGGTTTTCTTTTTCAGTGATCAACTGTCGATATTTTTTCTCAACGGTTGGCCGAGTAAAGAAATTAGCGTCATCCATTTCTTGCTGCATTTCTGCTTTAAGTTGATCCAACTCTCTTTGTAGTTTTTCTTTATCGTTTTCTGAGCCTGTTACATAGCTGTTTAATAGGCCGCGTAAACGTTTCTGTAAAGCACTTCTTTCTATATCCCAAGCGTCATAAATTTCGCGTTCTTTTTGATTAAGTTCGGTAATTTCTGCTTGATAACCTTGGATTGCTTCGTTATCTGAGCTGAGCTTGGTTATTTGACGATTGATGTACTCCCGCTCTTTTTCTAAAGTTTGATAGTATGCTGCGTTCGCGTTTTGGATAGCATTTTGGTAATTGTTATCGACTACTTGGGGATCAATAATATCAATGTCTTTTTTACGACGATCAAAATCATCGATTTTTCCTTGTAATAGCAAGGAAGCATTCTTTTTATCATCGATAGCAATGTTTAAACCAGAGAAGTTACGCTCAAAGCCATTTAGCATGGTTTCAAAGGTAATAGAAGCAAGTAAAAACAAACCGATAAAAAATAGAATACGCCAAGAAGTATGTTTTGCATACATCATTGCGGTGGCGACAGGGATTTTAGAGGCTTCAACAACTGCAACGAGAACGAAGGGTAACGCCGCAACCAAGATGCTACTGTAGTCACCAAAGTTAAGTGTACGATCCATTTTGTCGAGTTCTGCATAGACAGAAAACGAGACGATGATCGAAATAAGAAAGCCAATACTGACAGCGAGTATTTCTACAACCCAAGCAAATTTTACCAGCCTAACGCCGATATTAAATAGCTTGTGATTCGAGAGTTTATTGTTTGATTCCATGGTTAGAAATGACTTCCTCTATAATAGGATGATTTTTAGAAATTAAATCATGAGAGCGTTATATATACATGACAAAAACTGTGACTGGATTTGAAATGCATTTAACTTTTGTTAATTTATGTAAATAATCACTGTGAACAAAAAATTATGACGCCTGATATTTTTATAAAACGACAATGCAAAGCTCGTACCGTTAATCGTGAAGAAGTGATTCAATCTTTATGGAGCGGTTATGGAGAAGTAGCTCGTTATTCATTAACAGGGAACGAATCCTTATCTCTTGTTATTGCTAAACACTATTCATTACCGTTAGAGGTTAACCATCCCAGAGGTTGGCATTCTAATCACGGCCATCAACGTAAAATTCGTTCGTATGAAATAGAACAGAGCTGGTATTTAAATTGGGCACCACGTTGCCACATATCTGCCCGTATCGCACTGTGTTATGGCAATTTTTATGATGAACGCACGGGGCAGCGGTTAACCTTATTAGAAGATTTAGACGCTGCAGGTTATTCAGATCGATACAATGGTAATAATAGCGATTATTTAATTTCTTGTATTAATTGGCTCGCCGCGTTTCATGCGGGTTTTATTTATCAAAATCCTCCTTTGAACTGGCCTCATGACTTATGGACTAAAGGGACCTATTGGCACCTTGATACTCGACAAGATGAGTGGTCTGTTATGGCTGAGGGAGAGTTAAAATCTGCAGCGTCTGAATTGGCAAAATGTTTGGATAACGCGCGCTTTAAAACCATTGTCCATGGCGATGCTAAAGTGGCGAATTTTTGTTTTTCCCCTCTCAATAATCAGGTGGCTGCTGTGGACTTTCAATATGTCGGTGGTGGCGTTGGTGTTCAGGATGTGGCGTATCTTTTGGGGAGTGCATTGTCTGAATCTGAATTGACAGAAAATATAGATTATCTACTGGAGCATTATTTCTCTGAATTAGGGCGTGAGTTAATGGCGCAAGGGGAATCACAGGCTTTTGCTCAAGAGATTATTGAAGAGTGGCAATATCTGTTCCCTATCGCTTGGGCAGATTTTCATCGCTTTATTATGGGTTGGTCACCAACTCATCCTAAGAACATTCCTTTTAGCCAGAAAATCACCGAGCAAGCGCTAAGTCAATTAAGAGGATCTTAGGGCTCGGTTGGTTTTCGCGGTGGCTTGTGCACTTATAGGATCTTCTGGCCAAGGATGTTTCGGATATCTCCCCCGCATTTCTTTACGTACTTCTGGGTAAGCTTCACGCCAAAAGAAAGCCAAATCTTGTGTTACCGCAAGCGGTCGCTGTCCCGGTGAGAGCAGTTCTATACGTACGATTTGATTGAGCACGGTTGGGCTATTTGTGTAGCCAAACATTTCTTGAAGTTTCACTCTTAGGGTTGGCTGTTGCTCACAGTAATCAATCGCATGACTCGACCCAGATGGCACAGTTATTCGAGCGGGCACTTTTCGATTAAGAAATTGCTGTAGGTTCCAATCTAATCTACTTAACAATATATCGTTTAGTGCGAGCTTGCTCATGGCTTGTTGATTGGTCACTTTGCCAAGATAAGGTCCGAGCCATTCTTCTAGCTCATTTAATAAGGCGTCGTCAGAACAATCTGGCCAGAGGTTTTGCTTATCGTGAATAAAGGCGAATTGCATACGCGCTCGTAGTTGATCACTGGATTCGTTCCAAGGTAGAACGGAAAGACCTTCTTGGCGAATATATTGGCAAATCGCTTGGCAGATGTCGGCTTCAGAAGGTTTGCTGAGCTTTTGCTTATCAATACAAAGTTTGCCTATCCAGCGTTGTGATTCACTTAATAAACGCGCGTCTTTTTTTGACCACGCGAGATGATTCTTAATACTAAGTAAGTCCGCAAAGTCTTGCGTTAGCATGGCGAGCTGAATTGGGTAAGCGAGGAAAATACGATCCTCTTCTTGACCATGATGGCCGCCGATATCCAGTGCAATAAGCCACTCACTTTGTGCGCAAGGATCAAGAGACGACAGGCTTGCCATTCGCCCATTCGCTAGTTTGTAACGCGTTTTGTCATGATCTTGTCCAACGCGTTGAGCAACTCTATCCGCAAAAGCTCGAATCAGTAAAAAGGCAATATCGTTTTTATTATCTAATGAAGCTTGTTGAATACTGATCTGCTGACTGCGTCTGTGCCACTGTTGTTGAGCGTTTAAATAGTTCTGTCTCGGGCGTTTGCTCTGCGCCTGATTGTGGCCTGCTAACCAATTTAATCGATCAGACAAATCGCTATGATAATTCGCAAACGGATCGCCTTCCGACAAAATAGTGCAGATGGCGCTGGCTGAATCGCTGTTGTGGTTTTGTTTGCCATCCAATAATAATCGAGCAAGTCTAGGTTCAATACCGAGGCTACTCATTTGCTCACCGAGTGCGCTTAATACTAAGGAAGGTTGCGACGTTTGATTCTGTTCAAGAGCTTGCAAGTTGGTTAGCAAGTTGATCGATTGTTGCCAGTGGCTGTTCGGTGGCGGCGTAATCCAATCTAATTCAAGGCGTTCTTGTACGCCCCATTTTGCTAAATCCATCACCAAACTACTGAGGTCACTGATTTCTATCTGGGGCTGAGCCTGTGGCGCGAGCTGATGTTGCTGACCTTCACTCCACCAACGATAACAAATGCCTTCCTCGGTGCGTCCAGCTCGCCCCATTCGTTGAATAGTTTCTGCTTGCGTTGCGCGACGAGTATGTAATCGTGTGGTGGCGGTACTGGCATCAAAGCGAGCTTCGCGACTTAGGCCGCTGTCGATTACCACACGAATGCCATCAATAGTTAAGCTGGTTTGCGCAATAGCGGTGGCGAGTACAATTTTTCGATTGGGTGCGATAGTGGGTTCAATCACCGCTTCTTGTTCTTTTAAGCTTAATTCGCCATACAAAGGCAAAATGCTCAAATGAGGCTCATGACCTAAGCGTTGTTGAAGCTGGCTTGCCGCCTGACGAATTTCTTTTTGGCCTGGCAGGAAAACTAATAGGCTGCCAGACTCTTCGTAAAAGGCTTGGCAAGTGAGACGCACAACTTCGTCGGTGATTTGAAATGCCTTGAGTGATTTATTACTGTAATGCGTAGTGATAGGAAAGCTTCGACCTTGGCTGGTGAGCGTCGGACAGCCAAGTCGTGTTTCGAGTGCTTCAGTATCTAGTGTCGCGGACATGACCAAGAGTTTGAGTGGGTCTTCGTCGCGATACAGTTCTCGTGCTTGTAGGCACAAGGCAAAGGCTAAATCCGAATGCAGGTTGCGCTCGTGGAATTCATCAAAGATGACCAAGGCAATGTCATCTAAACTTGGATCGTCATGCAACATGCGGGTTAACACGCCTTCGGTGACAACCAATACTTTCGTCTGTGGGCTTTCTTTTCCTTCATGGCGAATGCGATAACCAATGCGTTGTCCAAGCGGTTCTTTCAAAGTATCTGCAAGGCGCTTTGCCGCGGCTTTGGCTGCTAAGCGTCTTGGTTCTAACATGATGATCTTGCGGCTTTTAAGCCAAACTTCATCCATTAAGGCAATCGGTACTACCGTGGTTTTACCAGCACCCGGAGCCGCTTCTAATATCGCTTCGTGGTGATGCAATAGTTGATGTTTTAGCTGGGGAATCAGTTGGTAAATTGGCAGTTCGCTGGACATAAGAGGGCTCATTAATTCGCTGCGTCCATGATAACGTTTTTAGGCTGTTAGCGCAGTCTCACTTTAGGCCTGTCGATGGATATATCGGTTTTACAAGTGGCGATGCAAGGCAAGAAATAACCATTTTGCTTTTCTTTTTCGTTTAAGCCGTGAGGTTGTCGATTAGCGTAATCAATTTCACCGGATAGCAAGGGTGTCAGACAAACACCGCAAACTCCATTCGTACATGCTTGCTTGATCGGGATACCTGCAGATACTAACGCGGTCAGGACGATTTCATCCTGCTCGACTAGAATGGATTGCTCAGGATCTAAGAAAGTCAGCTGGATGAGTTTCGACGTCACGAGAAGCTTTTCCTTTTGTTAATTGTCTATTAACTTTAACATGATATTAATAGCCCAATAATAGCTGCTTCTCTAGCTTCTAATAACAACGATAATGGATTCCAACCCAGACAATGACAGAACAACATAAAAAAACCTTATTGGTAGTGGATGACGATCAAGATATTCGTCAGTTGCTTTGTGATGCCTTATCGCAAAAGGGTTACAAAGTATTGGAAGCGGAAAATGGTACTCAGATGTGGCTTCACTTAGACGCTGAACCTGTTGATTTGGTGCTGATGGATTTATATCTTCGAGAAGAAGATGGTTTGAATCTAGCTCGTGATATTCGTGAGCGTTTTGTGATGCCAATCATGATGCTAACCGGTAAAGGTGATGAAACAGATCGTATTTTGGGCTTGGAGTTAGCCGCCGATGATTACATGATGAAACCGTTTAATTTGCGTGAACTCACAGCGCGAATTCATGCTTTGTTGCGTCGCTCTTATCAAATACCACCGACAACGGGAAATACGATTAATCAAGATCATGACTGTTTAAAATTCGGCAGCTGGACCTTGGATCTAACCGCGCGACTTTTACACGATCCAAGTGGCAAGCTGGTCACCTTAACCTTAGGTGAGTTTTCTCTGTTGGAAGTGTTAGCCCGTCATCCTGATCGTATTTTTTCTCGTGAACAACTAATAGAGCAAAGTCGAGGTTTAGAAACCGAGGTATTTGATCGAACCGTTGATGTATTGATCCTTCGCCTAAGACGAAAAATAGAGACAAATCCCAAAACGCCAGAGTTCATCAAGACTCAACGCGGGCTTGGTTACTTTTTTCAAGGCCCTGTGCGGATTAATTAGATGCGCTTTACCAGTATCCGTCAAAAAGCCTCTTTGTCTATCTTAGCGATTAGCTTGGTGGCTTTTTTTATGGTGGGAATCGGCTGGCAATCTATGCGCGTTAGTGAGGCCTCTTTATCCGAATTCGAATCGGAAACCTTACCCGAAATTAGCACCTCTTTAACTTTAGCCGAGGGTGTTGCTCAGTTGGCCGCTATCGCGCCTTATACAGCAGGCTCTGGGCGTCCGTTTCAATTACAAACCGAATCTGAACGTATTCATCGACGTATTCTTGAACTTCGCGGTGTTGCAGACAGTTTGACGGATTCTGTTTTTCAACGTGATATCGACGAGCGATTAGACGATCTACAAACCACGCTTGAAGAGCTTGTCGCTTTGGTGCGAGAAGAGCTGTATTTACGCGAAGACAGCTTGGCTCAGCAATTTCGTATTCGTCAATTGCCTCTTAATGATGATGCTGCTGCCAGCGTAAACAGCCAGCAGGGTTTAGTGTGGTTGCTGCAATTATTAGAATCGCCAAGCCTAGTGCCTGAGAGCATGTTGAAAAGCTTAAAGTTATCAGAGCAAAACGAGCAGGTTGCGAGCATTGCGGAAGACTTACTGATGGCGCATCGGCGCTTGAACCAAATCCAAGAGCGTAAAAACTATTTACTGATTTCCATTCGCGCCAAATCAGAACAATTGAGCAAACAAGTTAGCGACTTTGTGGGCGGATTGCAAAAGAAGGTGAGTCGTCAGCGTCAGGAAGTGTCGACCTTTGTTGCTCGTGGTCAAAACTGGATTATTGGCATTTCTGTGTTTCTGTTGTTGGGTTTGACACGCTTGTATTGGTACAGCCAGCGCATGACCAAAGATTTAGGCGTAGTCACCAACGACATGGAACAGCTTTCCTTAGGTCGCGTTGATTCAAAACACACGGGAATACGTCGCAAGGATGAAATCGGTACGTTGGCCGACACGTTTGAGGTATTTCGCCGTGATGCCTTAAGACGTTTGGAAGTCACAGCCGAATTGTCGGAACAAAAACGCTTGCTCGAAACCATTTTCGATAATATGAATGACGGTCTGAGTGTGTTTTCCTCAAAAGGTACCTTGATTGCTTGGAACTCGGGTTATCAGAAATTGTTTGATTTATCGGACGATGACTTGAGTGTCGGCATGTCAATTGATGAAGTGCAAAGCTTGATTAATCAAGGGCAGCATAAAAACCTTAACCTAGAAAACCAGCAAGTTCATATGGAAGAAGTGAACGTTTCTCGTCATTTACGTTTTCAAAGTTTCGAGCGCCATTTTGATTCGGGAAAAATTATCGAGTTTCGTTCCAAGCCGATGCCTGAAGGTGGTTTTGTTACCTTATATACGGATTTAACTGAGCGTAAGAGTGTTGAAAGTCAGTTACGTCAGGCGCAAAAAATGGAGATGTTAGGGCAACTGACTGGTGGCGTTGCCCATGACTTTAATAATCTCTTGGCAGCGATCATGGGGAATCTACAAATGCTGTCTGACTCGCGTCCACAGACTACCGATCAAGCCCGTTACATAGAGCGAGCACTTGTTGTTTCGGAAAAAAGTAGCAACCTAGTGCAGCGTTTATTGGCTTTTAGTCGTCGTCAGCAGCTTTTCCCAGTGTCGATTGCAATAGATGACTTGATCGAAGGTATGCTGGATTTGGTTGAATACAGCGTTGGCTCGCATATTGTTGTCGAGAGTGATTTACAATGTCCTGATGTGGTGAGTCTGATTGATCCGTCCCAGCTAGAAAATGCCTTATTGAATTTATCCTTGAATAGCGCCAGTGCTATGCCTGACGGTGGCCGTTTGGCCTTTTCAACCAAGCTGTGTACTTTGCCAGACAGTGATGTTCCAGCTATTCGTATACGCGTAGAAGACTCTGGCGAAGGTATTGCGGAAGAGGTTATTGGTCGCATCTTTGAACCTTTCTTTACCACTAAGCCAGTTGGCAAGGGCAGCGGTTTGGGCTTGAGTATGATTTATGGCTTTGTGAAGCAAAGCGGCGGTGAAATCAAAGTGACCTCTGAAAAAGGTAAGTGGACACGTGTTTGTCTGTTCTTACCTCAACAAATGGCCCCGATTACGATGTTATCTGAAGAGAAAGAAACACAACAAGACATTATTGTTTTACCCGAGTTTAGCTTGGTATGGCTGGTGGAAGACGACGAAGAAGTATGTCGAGTGATGCGCGAGCAATTGGAAAAAATGGGTTTTATGGTACAAACCTTTGATTGTGCAGAATCAGTAATGAATGCCTTGTGCAAAGCGATTGTCCCGGATGCCATTGTCTCGGACGTAAACCTAGCCGGAACCATGAGTGGTGTCGAGCTGGCGCACAGCCTGAATTCCGATTCGTTTGGCTTTACCGGACCAATATTGCTGATGTCCGGTTTGCCTAGAGACGAATTGAAACAAAAATATCAATTAAAAGATGACGATTTATTCATTTCAAAACCTTTTACTATCAAGGAGTTAAGTGGAATATTTCAGGTCGAATATTGAAATGTTACAAATATTACAAAAAAAGATTAAATGATGAAATTATTCATTAGTTTTTTATCTTCATAGTGTTTTATCAAAGCAGAGTCGGGGCTGGATCTGTTTTTGAATGGCATCGCTGCCAATAATAAAAACAAAAATTGGAGTTATAAAAACAATGAAATTCATGCATCGTATTCCGTACAAAAAATTAGCTTGCCTAGTGGCTGCTGGCACACTTTCTACCGTGGCTATGGCGGAAACCCCAATCATCGGTCTTATCACCAAGACCAATACCAACCCATTTTTCGTAAAAATGAAAGAAGGCGCGCAGCAAAAAGCTACTGAGCTTGGTGTTGAATTGCGTACCTTTGCGGGTCGCTACGATGGCGACAACGAAACTCAGGTTCAAGCAATCGAAAACCTAATTGCCGCTGGTGCTAAAGGTATTCTTATTACACCTAGCGATACCGCAGCTATAGTTCCAACTATTCAAAAAGCACGTGATGCAGGTTTGCTTGTTATTGCGTTAGATACCGCCCTTAGCCCTGCTAGTGCAGCCGATATGACGTTTGCGACGGATAACTTTAAAGCCGGCGAAATGATTGGTATGTGGGCAAAAGCGAAAATGGGCGACAAAGCCAAAGATGCCAAAATTGCCTTACTTGATTTAAGTACCAGCCAAGTAACAGTAGATGTCGCACGTGACCAAGGTTTCTTGAAAGGCTTTGGTATCGATCTTAAAAATGCCAATCGTATGGGGGATGAGACAGATCCACGTATTGTTGGTAACGATGTGACTCAAGGTTCTGAAGAAGGTGGCCGTCGTGCGATGGAAAACCTACTTCAAAAAGACCCAGAAATTAACTTGGTCTACACCATTAACGAACCCGCTGCGGCTGGTGCGTATGAAGCATTAAAATCGTTTGGACTTGAAAAAGACGTATTGATTGTTTCCGTTGATGGCGGTTGTCCAGGTGTGCGCAATATCAAAGATGGCGTGATCGGCGCTACTTCTATGCAATTCCCTCTTAAAATGGCCTCAGAAGGCGTTACTGCGATTGTTGAGTTTGCGAAATCTGGCTCACGTCCTTCCGCGTCAAATGGTCTAGATTTCTTCGATACAGGCGTTCAGTTAATTACTGACGAACCAGTGAAAGGCGTTAACTCTGTTAGCTCTAAAACTGGTTTGAGCATGTGCTGGGGCTAATCAATCTCTTGTGATAGATGGGTGTGAAGGTGCCCTTATTTGCCGTTAGTCAAGTTTTGGCTAGCGGCCCTTTTTCTGTCCGGAGCAATGTTTCTTGTCTTATCTGGAGTAGTCTATGAGTTCTACCAACACAAAACCGTCCACAGCGGTTCTCGATCACGATAAAGTCGCAGATCAAGCTCAGTCTTATGTGGCGCAATTTGAGCGTAAAGAAACCTTTGTGCAGCGCTTCCAAAAGTTTCTTCATCAGTATCCAATCGCAGCACCAAGTATTGTACTCATCTTGGCTATTATCGGATTTAGTATGATTGTTGGTGGGCGTTTTTTACACCCATTTAACTTGTCTTTAATCCTGCAGCAGGTCACCATTATCGGCGTGATTGGTGTTGCTCAGACCTTAATTATTTTAACCGCGGGTATAGACTTATCCGTGGGTGCCATCATGGTGTTAGCGTCCGTAGTAATGGGCCGTATGGCAATGGATTATGGCTTCGACGCTTGGCTTGCCTTGTTGATTGGTATCGGCGTAGGCGCGATTGCTGGCTTTATTAATGGCTTGCTGATTACACGTATGAAGTTGCCGCCTTTCATCGCAACATTAGGTTCGTGGAACGTCTTTTTTGCTCTTAACTTGTGGTATTCAAAAAGTGAAACCATTCGTTCTCAAGATATCAGTGCTGCTGCACCTTTGTTGCAGTGGTTAGGTGAAACCATCAACGTCTTTGGTGCCAGATTAACTTATGGTTCTTTGTTGATGTTGGGGATCTTCTTTGTGATCTGGTATGCGCTTAATTGGACTCCGTGGGGGCGTCACGTTTATGCCACTGGCGATGATCCAGCGGCGGCAAAGCTAGCGGGTATCCGTACTGATCGTATTTTGCTTTCCGTTTATATTTTGGCTGGTGTGGTATGTGCGCTGGGTGCGTGGGTATTGATTGGTCGTATCGGTTCTGTGAGCCCTCAAGCGGGTTACACCACAAACTTGGACAGTATTACTGCCGTTGTAATTGGTGGTTGTAGTTTGTTTGGTGGTCGAGGTTCTATTTACGGCACCTTAATAGGCGCCTTGGTTGTAGGCGTATTTCGTAATGGTTTAGCACTCGCTGGTGTCGATGTGTTATGGCAAGAGTTCACCGTCGGTATTTTGATTATTGTCGCCGTTGGTGTAGATCAGTGGATCCGAAGAGGGACAGCATAATGGCAGCTCAATACGATAAAACACCCGTGTTACAAACAAAGAATTTGGTAAAACGTTATGGCAGTGTGACCGCGATTGATCATGCCGACTTTGAACTGTATCCCGGTGAGATATTAGCGGTGATTGGTGATAACGGCGCAGGTAAATCCTCCTTGATCAAAGCTTTGTCTGGCGCACTTATTCCTGATGAAGGTGAAATCTTGTTAGACGGCAAACCAGTGCATTTTTCTTCGCCAATGGAAGCGCGTGCACTAGGCATCGAAACGGTTTATCAGAACTTGGCCGTATCACCCGCGTTAAATATTGCGGACAACTTGTTTTTAGGTAGAGAGTTATTGAAACCTGGCATTTTAGGTTCTGTTTTTCGTATGTTGGACAAGAAGGAGATGGAGCGCCGCGCGAAGGATAAAATGACCGAGCTAGGCTTAATGACGATTCAAAATATCAGTCAAGCGGTTGAGTCTCTTTCGGGTGGTCAGCGTCAAGGCGTGGCAGTTGCTCGTTCGGCTTTGTTTGGTAGCAAAGTAGTAATCATGGATGAGCCAACTGCTGCACTTGGTGTTAAAGAATCACGTCGTGTGTTGAACTTAATTAAAGAGGTTCGTGATCGTGGATTACCTATTATATTGATCAGTCATAATATGCCACATGTGTTCGAAGTTGCGGATCGTATCCATATTCATCGTTTGGGTAAGCGAGCTGCGATTGTTACTCCTCAGTCTCATACCATGTCTGATGCCGTTGCTATTATGACGGGCGCGATGGATCTTGGTAGTTCCGAGGAAGAAGCAGCCTAAGCCAAGTCGCTATTTTTATCTGCCATCAGGTAGGGCAAAATAGCGGCCTTTCATCAGGGGAAACAAAATGAGCCTAATTAAACAGTCAATGTCGCGTTTTCATAAAGCTCGACAGCTTTGGAAGGCTCATCGCCTAATGCCAAGTCTATTGGCTGTTTCGATTATCGCTGTTTCACTTTCTCCTTTGGCTTCTCAATCCTCAGAGCCTCAACCACTTAAATCTATTGGTATTAGCGTTGCTGATTTAGGTAACCCTTATTTTGTTCAGCTAGTGGATACTGTTTCATCAAAAGCGGAAGAGTTGGCTGGTGAGCCTGTTAAAATGCTGATTCGTTCAGACGCTTATGACTGGCAGCGGCAAATAGGGCAAATCAATGAATTCATCGAGCAAAAAGTTGATTTAATCGTATTAACCGCAGCGGATGAATATAAAGTGGCAGCCGTCGTCGCCAAGGCTCAGCGAGCAGGCATTAAAGTGATTGCTGTGGATGTGAATGCCCAAGGTGCAGACGCAACCATTACCACAGACAATGTACAGGCTGGCGCGATAGCATGTGAAAAACTGGCAGAGAAAATCGGTTACCAAGGTAACTTTGTCATTATTAATGGCGTCTTAGTGTCGTCCGTTATAGAACGTGTTGCTGGCTGTAAATCGGCATTAAATAAATACCCCAATATTACGCTGTTAAGCGATCGAATGAATGGTACTGGTAGTGTAGAAGGCGGGATGGAAGCCATGACGTATCTGATGGAAGAGTATGATCATATTGATGCAGTCTTTACTATTAATGATCCAACGGCTTTTGGAGCCTTGCGAGCGGCGCAACAAGCTGATCGTAACGAGTTCTTGCTGGCTTCGATTGATGGTGCTCCATTTGCGACTGAGATTATTAAGCAAAAGGATAATCCTTGGATTGCTACTGCTGTTCAGCGTCCTATTCCAATGGCCGAAAAAGCCATCGAAATTGGCATGGATTTATTAAAAGGCAAAGAGGTTGTACAGCGTTTTATTTTGATCCCTTCCATGTTGATTGAGAAAAACTAATACAGCTTTTTTGCTTTCATCATCGAGAAAAGTTCTCGAACGTTAATTCCTATCTTGGTCTTTTACTACAAGACCGTTAAGCTATCGGCCTTCTTCAAAGAGGCTGTTAATGGATACATCGACGTTATTCTCACAAATTTTCAATACGGTTTTTCCTCTGGCTAGTATAGTGCTGGTGGCGTTTTTATATGCCCGTGTTCGACCTACCGACATGACGGTGGCGAATCGTCTTAATATCAGTGTATTTTGTCCTGCACTGATTTTTTCGGTTATGGCGTCTAAAGAGTTTCATATTGCTCAATATATCGATTTGATCATTGCTGCGACGGTCGTTGTATTAGGCTCTGGGCTGTTGGTTTGGCCGCTTTGTAAATGGCTAAAAATCTCGCCGAAGACGCTGGTTCCGCCGATGATGTTTAATAACAGTGGTAACTTAGGTATTCCATTGATAGTGCTTGCGTTTGGTGAATCCGCTTTGCCTATTGCTGTTGTACTGTTTCTTACCGAAAACTTACTGCATTTTACCGTCGGTATGTATTTGCTCAATCCAAAAACTAATCTTCTCAATGTGCTGAAAATGCCGATGATCATTGCGACGGTACTGGGTTTAATTTGGAGTTTACAAGGCTGGACGGTCATCCCTGCAATAAAAGTATCTGTTGATATGATGGGGCAGATTGCGATTCCTCTGATGCTATTTGCGCTCGGTGTTCGCATGACGAATGTGGACTTTAGTGAGTGGAAACTTGGCGTTATCAGTGGTTTTTTATGTCCATTAAGCGGTCTAGTTATTGCTGTTATTTGGTATTATACCGTTGGCATGTCGGCAGAAAATTTTGCCTACTTATTGATCTTTGCTTGTTTGCCGCCAGCCGTGCTGAATTACATGGTGGCCGAGTTGTATCAGCAAGAGCCCCATAAAGTGGCGTCGATTGTATTGATTAGTAATTTGATGAGTGTGGGGATTGTGCCCTGCGTGTTGTTTTATGTTCTATAAATCCGTAGTAGGAGAAAAAGCATGATGGTGCAAATCGGCTTAATCGCTTTGTTAGTGGTGGCTTACGTCATTGTTTCTCGCATTTTGAAATCCAGCGTCGCCTTGTTAGGACAAAAGAGATTTGCTAATGAAGTGCGAATAACCTACGTTTCGAAAATGTTAAATCTTGGCTTTACTGCAATTTTTGTTTTATTGATTTGCTTGGTTCTTGGTATTGGTTATGGTCAGCTAGCGATCTTTTTCTCGTCCGTGTTTGCCGTTGTGGGTGTGGCGTTATTTGCTCAATGGTCGATTTTAAGCAACATCACCGCCAGCTTGATTATCTTCTTTGGCTTTCCTTATCGAGTGGGAGATTGGGTCAAGGTGGTCGATAAGGACGATGAAATTTTGGGTCAAATTATGGAAATATCGACCTTTCACGTTATTATTCACCGATTGTCAGGCGATATAGTGACTTACCCAAATAGTTTGATCTTACAAAAAGCCGTTATACGCTTTGAGAGTCGAGAAGCCGCACAGGCAATGAGTCAGTTGTTAGAGAAGTTGAAAGTCGAAAATCAAGAGACACCTTTCTAAAATTGAACAAAAAATAATCAGCTTTTTAAGATTTAGGATATTTGTGTCATACTAAGAGGCTTTCATCTTTAAGAAAGGAAGTCTCTTGTGAAATCCGATCCTGAGTCTTTGTTAAAAAACAATGATGCGCTTATCCATTCGGATGCGCTGAAAGTCAAATCTCATGCCCAGCGTCCCCAAGAAGATTGGGTCTTGCACACCTTGATGATCGAAGGCTACGACGTGCCCTTTCGTTTCAAACGTCAAGGAAAATACCGCACTTTACGCGGTGCGCGTGTGAACTTAACCTACTATCCTACCCAAGAAATCGTCGCAGGAATCCCTGTTGAAATCATGAAGGTTGTGCGAGTAAAGCGAACTTAAGCATCAAGTACTAGAACTTAACCCGCTTCTGCTTTTATTCTTCATGATATGAACTTAATATGGCCACGCCTGTCTGTGTTTCAGGTATTTATCTTTGCATATTGGGTGTAGAAAATAATGGAAACGAGTCGTTCTGATAATTGGTTTACCACGATAAAGCGCATTGAGCGTAGTGCTTTGTTTCAGGGTTTTATTATCGGCATTATTGTGGTTGCCGCATTAACCGTTGGCGCCAAAACCTATTCGTTACCTTATGGTATTGATAAAGCCATAAACTTCTTAGATAACTTTATAACGGTCTTCTTTCTAGCCGAAATTTCACTGCGCTTTATTGCGTGTGATGACAAGCGCGGTTTCTTTAAAGATCCTTGGAATATTTTTGATACCGTCATTGTGATTGGTAGCTTAATGCCTATTTCTGATTCGGAGATGGTTGTTGTAGCTCGTTTGCTGCGAGTATTTCGCGTTTTACGTCTTGTGTCGATTATTCCAGATCTACGTTTTTTGATTAATGCATTGCTCAAAGCCATCCCAAAAATGGGCTACATTGCTTTGCTGATGTTTATCATTTTTTACATTTTCGCGGCGGTTGGTTCTCTCTTTTTTCACCAAGTGAATGAAACCCTTTGGGGCGATATCGCTATCTCGATGCTGACATTGTTTCGGGTCGCTACGTTCGAAGATTGGACGGATTATCGGAACAGCTATTCGTACAGAAATTTTGTAAACATTTTTTTGGGACACCTTGTATACATAATTAATTCTAAGATAAGTTATATTCTTGAGTATATAAAATATAAAAAGCAACGAATAAACGTTCTAACCCTAAAAATTAATGGCTTCAATTTTCAAGCCTAAAATTATACTCCCATTACTCCCATTACTCCCATTACTCCCATTACTCCCATTACTCCCATTACTCCCATTACTCCCCCAATTTATAATGATCATTAAGTGTATTTAATTTATATTTAATTTATATTTAATTTAATTGTTAAGTATATTTAATTTAATTGTTAAGTATATTTAATTTAATTGTTAAGTATATTTAATTATTAAGTGTATTTGGTTTAATTAATGAGGTTTTAGGTGATGAAGGTTGTCATATGGTGTTTTTTTTTGTATGTCATTGAGTTTAAGTATGATTTTTATTTTTTTATATATTTTTAAATCTTTTGATGTGTGGGATGAAAAATAATTGTTTACAAGTGAAGCAATGGGTAATAAGGTTTTATAAGAAATGTTTTAAATGGATATCTGGTTTTGAAATTACAAAGAATAAAAAATGTAATAATAAGTGGCATCCAAATTAACACTTATGCAATTTTTGAGGATAGGGTTTATCCAATTATTGAGCCGACTATGTTTTTAGCTCATATGTCTCAAAAGAATTCTAAAGAGTCCGTACGAGCGTATGGGAATGACTTACTGAAATTCTTTCGTGAACTCTCAGAGGTGAATGGCACTAGTGGAATTCTGGGGCAAGACTTTCGTGATGTGACTGATAACGAAATGAACGTATATTTGAATGCGTATCTTCGGAGAAAACACGGATTAAAACTGAAATCAATCAATCGTCATATAGCCACATTGAGATCGTTTTATGATTTTGCCTACTCTTATGGGTGGATAGCTGAACGAAAAAACTTTTCTTTTTTAGTGCGTACCGATGAGGTCAAAACGTCTGAGTTAGAAGGAATCTCTAAGCAACTAACGCTTGAGTACATGTCTAAAGATGACCTGAAAACTCTTTTAGAGAGTGTGCCTACAAACAATTTTTTCAACTGTAAGCGTGATCAACTGACATTGATGCTAGGGTATTACGCGAATTTTAGAACTCATGAGTTAGTTCACCCCAACAATTTAAGGGTTAGGGATCTGGAGGAATTAATCACACTTGATGAGCGAGGTATACCATCTATTACAAAGCCTATGAAAATATATGGGAAGGGCAATAAGATCAGGAGTGTCCGCGTATGGCCCGAGTTAATTCAGCCGCTTTATGAGTTTTTAAAAATGGCAAAACGCATAGGTGCAAAGCAATTGATGTGTAAACAAGATAGTAAGCCCCTAACTACCCAAGGCCATGGTACAAAAGTCTTTCGCAAGGCGGTTATAACCCTTCAATTAAAAGGTGAATTATCTGCAGATGAAGCTGGTTTATGGAAGTTCAGACATTACCACGGTTTACGAAAATGCTACGCCACTAACGCCGTGACATATTGCTATAAAGAAGGATATGACAAGCGAACTTTCGTGACCCAATGGATGGGGCATAGCGACTACTCGACGACAGAGATTTACATCTATTTTGAGGCTCTTCTGAATCATCGCACTTTGATTAATAACGAAATTGATATGAATAAGATGCTGAAAGACTATCAATTAAAAGACTTCGCTAAATAGAGAATTAAATGAGTATTTATGATTTGAACCAGGTTGGTTTTCGAGATAGTTCTGCAATTGATGAACCTTTCAGCGAGTCAAAGACTGTTGCTATGGTGAATATTGGTCAGAGACAACTAAGGAAAATAGAAGCTCCTTCAGAGGGTCGCTTAACTCTGCATCTAGCCATGATTGCGTATCTCAACTTTAGTAGTTATAAAAACTTTTCAGTTGCAACACGAAATAATATTTCCTTCTTAATTGTGAAGTTTTTTACCTATTTGGAGAGCTATAAAAGCGATGAGTTTGTGCCGTTGGATTTATTGTGTGACTACAAACAGTCACTTAAAAAAAACAATACAAGAACAATAAATGGCAATGGTATTTATAGCACTATAATCAGTTTAAAGTCTATAATTGGTTGGGGAGCTAGTGAGAAGAGCACGTTAAGTGAAAGTGCTAAACTTCTTTGTCGTCAATATTACCTTCATGCCCCTAAAAACCAGAAACCTGATGTGACACCAACCCCTCCACTATCTCAACTTTTTTCCGACTGTCCTTACTCCGATACTCAGCTATTAGACTCGCTCAAAAAGCTCTTTATTTGGATTATCAATTACGAGGGCTATTTACGTATGGAAGCTTTACAAATAGAAGAGATTCGTTTGTTAGTAGAAAGTATTAGAAATAGAAGTATTTATGAATGTCCGATTTCATTTGGATCATTTGACTTCTTTAACCCTACTAAACATGAAGCTAGGGAGCTATATGCAGTTGTCATTTCAAGTATTCGGGCTAGTAATAATTTAGTGCTTAAAGAGCGGTTAGTATCAGATATTCAGCATCCATTTGATGAAGGTGCGCTGACAGAAAAACAGTTAAATTTTGTGTTAGATAGCTCGTTGATGAAACCGAAAGAAGGCGCTGTTGCTAAGTGCGGTATAGGTTATCAGATATCTAAGAATGGTAAGAGAAATGTCTATAAAGTTGGTGTTATAAAAAGCTTGTCATTACGGAGTCTTCTAGTGCCTAGTGACGTTGAAATTTTTGCCATGCAATGCTTATTGGCTAGTGAGAAAGTGAATTTGTCTAGTATTGAAAAGATGGAATTAGACGATGTAGTGAACATTCCTCAAGGCATTCAATTTCAGCTTCAAAAAAGACGTAGACCTAAATCTCATCAGGCAAATATAACTGCTCTACATCCTCAAGGTTCAACTCTGGGAAAGACGTATAATCGATACATAGAAGCTAAGAAAACATCGCAAAAACACTTCAATGATATGGATAATGGCAAAATTTTGGGCTATCAGATTGAAACAACTAAACATGGATTTATAGGGTATAGTTCTTTTGGTGAGGCTTCAAACAAATATTTTCAGTTGATACTTACCGAAAACAGTCATCTAAGGAATGAACTGTTAAAAGCGTTTGATGAGAATGTTAAGGATTTAGACCCTTTTTTTTGGATTTTCTCTAGGATTATGGAGAATAATAGGGGAAATTATAATAAAAATAAAGCATACAATAGAGCATACAAAAATAACGGAACTAAAAAACGAAGCGATTTTGTACTTAAAAAATCAATCGGTCTAAGTACAGATAATATTCGTCAGTCTTCTATCATTTCAGAGAATATTGAGTTATTTAGTGATATCAATGCATTTGATGATATCAACGTCACCGCCCAATTATCTAATCACTCGCCTCCAGTTCACAATGAGGTTTATATCGATAGCTCTACTGCCAAAGAAAAGATAGAGTCCGATAGATTGTTTGCGTCACGTATTGGCACACTAATGGCAGAGGCCGCAAACAAAATGGGGGATCTCATAAAGAGGACTTCCGTGTTTGATTACAACGAAGCACTTGAGGTGTTTGGCCTACCTCGAACAGATGAAAGTGCTTCAGAGCGTCTTGCAAAAAAGATTGATGAGCTAGGGATTGACGTTGATCTAATGGACTCATTCCAAGCTCATGGAAAAAAAACTTTTCTTGCCAACAAAACAACAACGGCACTGATCATTAAATATTTAGAGCATATTAGAGCTAATTTTGATGACCTCCTGAATGATGATACTCCTCAGTTAACGAAAGCCACATTGGCTGCGAGAGATTACTTTTACTTTTCAAATATTCTGGAGAAATTTCCATCTGAGATTCGCAAGGATGGTGAGAAATACGCAAATTTACTATCTTTTGATTACGCTAAATTAAGCGATATTGTTGGTGTGGCAAATTATGAAAAGTAATAAAGAAGACATAGTTTTGTCTGCTAATTCAGACAGTTTAAATCAGGCAGTTGGTAAAGAGCTCAATTCATCAAAAAATATAAAGCTGATCAACGAAATTGGATCACTTAAATTTATTGTATATGACCGAGTAAAACAAAAAGACTTTAATTTTGATTTATCACACCCCAGTTATGACAATCATGATCACATACGTAGGACATTAAGTGAACTGTTTATTCGGCGTGTTTCAAGAGGATTAGGCTGGTCAAATCCAAGTATTCAATCCTTATCAGGAAGAAAAGGAACAGTAAAAAATCAAGTATACTGTATTAAACGTATTGGTGTTTGGTGGGCTACCAATAAACCTTATTCGAAACTTTCTGAGTGGGAAATAAATGATGTAAAAAAGCTACTAGAAGATGTGCTTGAATTAAGGGTGAATTGGCAAGCTGATCACAGTCAAAAGTATAATCTGGCTAAATCAGAAGGTGTTGCAAGTCGTGGAGCCATTGAGGGTATTGTTATTTGTCTGAACGAAAGTGAACGATCCACCATAATTGGTATGATCCAAGACGGACTTACATTCCATATTTATGAGAAGCAACAAAAAGCTATTATTCGTCCTGTTTTAAACCGACATCAACTGGCCTATGAAGACTGGAAAAAAGGGAAGAGCTATTCTTCCATCTCGTTACCTGTTGCAATGTTGTTGTTGAATGATGCGATTGAGGTGATTCGTGATAGGAAGACTGTATTTCTAGTAGACTATTTTCAATTCCAACGATCTGATATGTCTTACTCTTCTCAGTCTATTTTCAGAACTGGTAGTTTTCAACGGTTTTGTGACGGTCTGTGGCCAACTAAAGGAAAAGGAACCCACAGCGTTAAAACTTTAAAACCTAAAGCTGAAGCTCTGCTGAGTCTGATCCACAAAAATTTTGGAGCTTCCCATAACTCCTTTCCGATGAGTCATGATGAGATCTATAATTGGTGTAATAGAGTTTATCAGGCAGCATTAGTCATTATGCTTACTCTAACTGGGGCTCGAATAAGCGAATTAGCAAGCATGGAAGCGGGGGATCTGACGTATAACTTGGATGGTATATGTGATTTCAAATCCGATATTGTAAAAACCAATGATGGCATTCCAACAGTTAGAGCGGTACATGGCCTTGCTGCCGAAGCGGCTCACCTATTAAATGAATTAAGTTACATCGATAAAGTGAAGCAAAAAGATGATGCAAAGGTTTTTCTATTTGGCAGATTTTATTCGATAAGTGTTGAAAGGTTTCCTTCCAGAGATATTGAGTCTTTCTCACAAAGTGCATCAATTAATACACTCGCTTCTATGCTTAACGCGTTTTATTCGGCATTTCTTGAGCGACACCCAGAGATCAAAGAGATCTGCTCTAATGTTCACCCTCACATGTTCCGTCATACCTTTGCCGAATTTGCTCTGAGGCGTTTTGACGGTAAAGTGCATGAAGCCATTCGTCGTCATTTTCGCCACTCTCATGGTAGCTTCATGACCAATATCTATTTGTCTAATAAAGTGCATGAGGCGTTTTCGAATGCGCAGGAAATTATGATTAAAGAGATTGCAGAGAAGATGATAAATGATGCTCGTAAATCTCTTAATCAAGAAGTCTTTGAGCCTCAATTCTTTGGTGCAGCAATGAAGGCGGCTATAGATTTATTGGATGCGACTGTCGTCTCATCTGAAGAAGAGTTGGAGAATGTGATTGAAGAATTTGTTGAGGGGTTTGAAAAAATAGTCCCGCATGAGTATGGGTATTGTATGCCTCGTACCAAAACTATCTCACAGTCTCAGTGTTTCGATAAGATATCTAAAGTAGCGAAGCTTGAAGAGGCTAGCTTCTCTACATGCTCTAGCTGTGTTCATTCAGTGCAAGAAATTAACTCGCATGAAGCGTCTATTGTTCAGATTGGATTAACTCATGCGCAGCAGATGAAATCCATTGAAGCAACAACCAGTTTTAATTTAGAAAACAACAAGCAGTATCAAGCTTCCATGAATGCAGTTAAAAATGCTGAGCGCGTACTAAAAAGAATGAAGTCAGATAAGATCATTGCGAGTTCTAGGGAATAATCATGAATAACCTTTTCTCTAATCTGTTAGACCAATTTGAAGAAAAAACTGACATAACTCCAGAATGGGCAAGTCGTAACGCTGTATCTAAGTCAGCCTATGAAGCGGTAATAAAAAAAGCGCAGGAAATCGAAGAGAGACTGAAGAAAACGCCCCGAGACCTTATGGATAAGCTTCTTGTAACAGAAAAGCAAATCGTTGTAGCGGAGTTAGCTAAGGAGATAGGTTGCTCTCGTGCTGCTTTAGTGAGGTCTCGAAGACCCGAATTAATTGAATTGATCGATAAGACCAATGTTAAGTTGTCAGCACATTTTGAAATTAACGCTCAACGTAAAAGTCGTGATCGGAAGCCTAGAAAAGATGAGTTAGAAGCAAGATGCGATCAATTAAAGAAAGAGGTTGAGGAGCTTAGACAGCTTAAAATCGGTTCGTTGATTGAAGACTTTTTTTCTAGCAATATTTCTGAAGAGCAAAGACGGCTAGTTAACAAATTAGAAGTCGCTCAACATGATTTAAAAGAATACAAAGAGAAATCATTTAACCAAAATGAAACGATTCAGAGTTTAATGAAACAAATAGATGTGTCTCGAGCTCAACTACAAGCAGTAAAGGTTGAGTTTGATGTAATAAAGGAACGACTGAATAGTGAAAAAATGCAAAATGAAGTACTTGAGCGACGGGTTGCAAATCTACTGCATCAGTTGAATACTAAGAGCTAATAGTCGTACTAAAGATAGAGATTTTAATAAGTACATGTACTTATTTATTTTAATTAATAATAGTACGGACTGAATTCATAATGTACTAAAGTTATAACTTTGGTACATATAATGTCACACTTGATTGGTTATGCTCGTGTAAGCACCATAGCGCAAGACCTAAGTTCACAAGTTGCTGCCCTAGAGAACGCTGGGTGTCAGAAAATATTTTCAGGAAAATACAGCGGTAGTTCAAAGGATAACGATGTTCAGCTTCAATCTCTGATTGATTATGTGCGTGATGACGATGTCGTTGTTGTAACAAGGCTAGACAGGCTTGGCCGTTCCCTAAAAGCTATTTTGAGAACCATCGATAAAATTCATGAAAAGAATGCCTCCCTTAAAACGCTGGATGGCGCTTTAGATACTTCCCAGCGCACGGCTCTATCACAAGCAATGGTTTCACTCATTGGGGTTTTCGCCCAATTAGAACGTGACTTAATCTTTGATAGAACAAGCGAAGGCCGTGCTGCCGCCATACAAGCTGGTCAGCATATGGGAAGGCCTCCAAAAATCAGTGCTAACGAAAGAAAGCAGATACGTAAGCGCCTCAAAGCCGAGAGTATTTCTAAACTATCACGTGAATTCGAGGTAAGCAGACAGACAATCATGCGAATAAGGGATGAAGAATAATGGCTAACGGGCAGCAAAAAGCACAGCAAAACGTCGAATCTTTTGAGGTTTGGAGGGCTACTCAATCGGATGATGACTTTCTGCAAATTGTTCATCGAGGGCAGTTAAAACGCGGTGAAGTTGCGAAGGCCATTGGTTGTGGAAAGTCGGCGCTGATACAGAACCCTATTCTAAGAGAAAGTCTTGAGAACCTTGAGACGGAGTTAAGGGCTCGTGGTGTGTTGCCGCAACTGACACCTGAGTCTGAAACAGCGAAGTCTAACCCAAAGGAATACGATGCTAGCCAAGCCTCTAGGCAACTGGAGTCTAGAAGGTTATCTCAATTAGAGGCTGAAAACATCGAACTTAAAGCCAAGGTTAGAGCATTAGAGTCTCGCCTGGAACGCTTCGGTGAGTTGTCTGAAACTCTGTCTGAGATGGGGTTCATGCCTCGATGAATAATGCCATTCAGGAAGATCGCGTTAGGATAACTAGCATTGCGTACGGTTCCTCTAGCATAGCTATTTTCTCTGGTGTGCCGCTGGAAAAAGACTCTTATAAAACTACTAGCGGTAAATATTACGTTACTATCAAAGCAAATCCTGAATCAATCCCTGTGCAACCGGCAATTGGTCAGTATTGGACAGTAAAAGGTACAAGACGTATTGAGGAAGTGACAACAGGTGATTACGTAATGCTACAGCATATCTATGAAGCACCAGATTATGTTGAATGTACTCTGCCAGAGTCGGGAGAGCAGCTAATACAGTTCATTGCCAAAGAAAAAGCGTTTAGAGGGATTGGGGAAGTTAAGGCCAGAGCCCTATGGGCGTTGCTAGGCAACTCTTTCCACTCAACCCTGCAAAATGACACACTTGAAGCCAGAAATCGCCTTAAAGGGGTTTTGAGTGAGGGTTCTATTGATGCTCTTTACGAAGGGTATGAGAAGTATAAAAATCTCAAACATACCAACTGGATGACGTTGCGTGGTATTCCAGCTTCAATTCAACAGCGACTGCTCAAGTTTCATGATGACAAATCTGTCGACGCAATACAGGATAATCCTTATTTGCTTTGTGGATTCGGAATGTCCTTTGATGATGTTGAAGGCCTTATTAGAAAGTGGACTTTTGAAATTGCGGCTGATGATCAGAGACGACTTAGTGCAGCTCTAGAATTTGCCCTACGAAAGCAAGTAGAAAAAGGACATACCTATACTAAGCGAGAAGACTTAGTACCAGCATTAAACAAATTGCTGAAGAATAATGAGCTAGTTGCAAGCGCCTGCAAAGCAGGACACGATAAAGCTCAATTTCTTCTGAATAATGACACTCTGACGTATCACCCAACCGCTCAACTATTAATGGAATCTACCGTTGCCAAACGTCTGTTAACAATGGCTAATATTGACGGTTTGTATGACCGAAAAACCAGTCAAGCCTATCGTGCGGCCCTTAAAGAATTACCTTATGATCTGACGGCCAAGCAAAAAGAAGCAGTGGGAACATGCTTAGATAATGCTGTGGCCTGTATTACAGGAGGGGCCGGAACAGGTAAGACGACAGTACTAAGAACCGCGCTTAGAGCCTTTAGTTTAATGGGTTATGCCATCCATGCCGTTGCACTAAGTGGTCGAGCTGCAATGCGTCTACATGAGTCTATAGGCTTCACCACGATGACTATTGCTGGTTTTTTGAGAAATCCACCATTGGACAGCACAGGTAGCGATAAAAACCTATTGGTGATTGATGAAGCAAGCATGGTTGATTTACCGGCCATGTATCGGATTGTTACGCATGTACATCCATCTGTACGGATCGTATTAACGGGTGACCCAGATCAACTGCCGCCTATTGGGTGCGGAAAAGTATTGGCTGATATCGTTCACTCAAAACGAATAGCAAACACCATGCTGGATATTGTGAAACGTCAGGAAGGAAGTTCTGGAATTCCTGAGTACTCAAAGCTCATTAATCAGGGAGAGATTCCTCCGAAACTGTCTACCGCCTCTATATTCTTCCATGAGGCTAATAGAAGCGAAATAACCGATAGGTGTTGCCTTCTGTATCGTGAAAGCCCTGAGAATAGTCGTATTATTGCGCCTACTAGAAATATGGTCTCTGAGATAAATAACAAAGTTCAATCTGCTGTGAATAGTCATAGCGAAATGCTTAGATTCACCATGTACTCTGAAGAGTTCTTCTTAAATCTACGACTGAATGATGCCGTTTTGTTTACGAAGAACCTTTATCACAGAGGCATCCAGAATGGCAGCCTTGGGGTTCTTAGTGGCGTTAAGCCAGAACAGAATGACTCAGATGAGTTGGCTGAAACATACTTTGGTGATGTGACACTTGATACTGGTGACAGGATAAAAATCACGCAGGACGTCTTAGAGTGTATGGAATTGGGTTACGCTATAACCCTACATAAGGCCCAAGGCTCACAATTTCCTCGAGTGATCATTGCATTGAGTAAAGGCAGAATCGTTGATCGCGCATGGCTTTATACAGCGATTACTCGTGCAGAGAGTGAAATACATATCGTGGGGAGCAAGGAAGACTTTATTGCAATTACAGAGGCCAGTAGCAACGCGAGTCGAAGAAAAAGCTACCTTCAAAAATTACTCACATAAATATTCTGTATTACCTAAAAGCAAGTCGGATTTGCTTTTCTAATTCACACAATTTATTATGTGAATTAGAAGTTATACGTAATATATGACTTAAAGGTTTACTTAATGGTCTGTTTTACGATCTAAGTAAGTGTGATTGATTGCATAAGTCGTGAGTATCATATGAATGAAGTAGAAGCTGTGAAAAGTTTAGAAACGTTAAAGAAAATAGAGCAGGCTTTACGTGAAAATGTAGGAAATATCTACGCTGACATTTGGATATTGGGTGTTCATAGCGGGCTACGTAGCTCAGAACTTCTTGCCATTACTTTTGAAGACATAAGCGATCATACACTTACAATTATAAATGGAAGCACAGGTAAGGAGAGAAAAGTATGGCTTGATAGCACTGTACTTGATGTCGTTACCAAGCGAAGAGAGGCAAACCCTGAACATAAGTACTTGTTTCAATCTGACTCTAATCGCTCAAAAGCTTTGGAAAAACCTATTAGTCGTGAAGCTGTTTCCAAAGCTTTTAAAGCTGTAGGTGAGCGTAATAGCATCAAGTTAAAATTAGGCATGCATTCGATGCGAAGAACCAAGTACCATCAAATGGTAAAGAGTGGTCAGTCGCTTGAGGCAATAGCTAACACATTCGGTCATAATCGACGTCTAATGACTGAAATGTATATTCGTGGTCTAAATTCGAAAAACCTAGATCTATAAAACAACTGTAATCAGTTTACTGATTTTGAGATTTATGTATTATCGCCACAGCAATATGAGAAGCGATATTTTACGGAGCTAGAAACTGTCTAGGAAACCGGGTCCATACCAAGTTTATTTTTTTATAAGCTTTAGTTAGTTTGAACTTTGTACTAAAAATATGCTCTTAAAACTAGCCTTCATGACTAACATTTTGCTACAGAGTTAATTTCTTAATTGCCGCATTTACTAAAGCAATTGCAGCTTGATGGTCCGTATCGTCATAGGTTAATTGTCTTAGAGCATAAGCATAAACTGTGGCTACATACCCCATATTCAAAATTGCTAGTGTTTGTTTCTTTTGACGAAGAAATGAAGCTATTTCAGGAAAGAATGAGTTTTTTATATAGAGATCATCATCAAACCAGTCATCAAAGTAGTCGGTTTCCTTAATGAAATTGTATGCTACATTAGGATGGAAATAAGGGCTCAACTCAAGTGTTACAATATCTAATAAAGAAGAAGCTTCTTTAACATCTCCATAATCTATCAGAATAGCTTTATTTCCGGTGTCCGTAAGCAAAATATTCTTACCATGTAAGTCTCCATGTTGAATAGATTGATAAACTTTAATAGTTTTTTTCTCAAGGTCGTCAAAATCAACACTAGGAAAAATATCTTTTAACTTAGAAAATTTCTCATCACTACAAATCCTATTTCGAAGCTCTCTAAGTTCAATGTTTGTTACTGTTTTAGCTTGTTCCCAAGAGCCTAATATTTGAAAAACATCTTCTAAAGCCTTTTTGGTTCTACTATGATCTTTTATTAGAGCATCAAAATAATCTGTAGAATAGTCACTTGCAAATCTGTAAAAGGCCCCCTGTATATCTGCACATCCAGCAAAATATCGCCCTAATAAAATAGGAGCACTTCCTACAGGAAGCCTCTGGATGTGGTTAAGATAATTTGATACATCTTTTTTTACTTCACTTTCTCGATCGAGTTTTGCTAGCGCATGCTGGATCTCTTGAAGAGAAGAATTGATTAAAGTTACTCTTAAAACGGTTGAAGAGGATAGCCCTCCACCCAGTATTTCGACTTTTGCTGCAAAAGCGTTGTATTGCTTAGCAAATATTTTGATTACTCTCTTTTGATATTTTGTAAGAGTTATGCTCCCAGTGATTTCCAATACTATGTTTTCTACGTTCCTAAGTTCAGTCGCCGCTGTTTTTATTAGACTCAATGCAGCAACAAGCTTATATTTTGGACGTACTTTGATTAATCCTCTTTGTTGTCCATCCCAAAAAGTGACCAGCTCTTGGTCATCTAAATATTTCTCGGTAGCTTCATTGTCATCTTCGCCAGTTAAAATCAATATTGGCATGCCAGGTGATGTGTTTCGAACATGGTCCGCAAAACGAATCCCATTTGATATATCCGGCAATGAACTACTGTCGTCTATAGGTATGGATTGATCGACAATAATGTAGTCATATTCATTATCATCGAGCATTTTAGTGGCCTCATTAAAGTTAACTGCGTGATCAACTACATCGCAAAACTTGGTCAATACAGGGCGAACGGTATCATTAAACCAACTGATACGGTCTTCAACATGTAATACTCTCAATTAATATTCTCCACGAGGTAACTCAAAGTAGAATTCTGCACCGTAAGGTTTAGAGTTTTTTAAATTCCACTTCCCATTCATTGATGATATTGATTTTTTTACAATAGAGAGGCCTAATCCTTCATTACCAACTTTCGTTGTAAAATTGCTACTAAATAAAATTGCTTCTGATTCTAGTAACCCAATACCGTCATCGATTACAGATAACCAAAAGTGTGTGTCAGTTAGGCCTGAATTAACCAATATTCCTCTTGGTGCTCGGTTTACTACCTGCTTAGTCGACTCAACGGCATTTCTAAGTGCGTTCAATATGATTGTTTGGGTAAGAGAACGGTCCAGATTGAAGCTGAGGTTATCTTCAATATTAATTTCTATTTTGGCATCAGTATATTTTTCAATCACTCTCTGAATTTCACCTGACACCAATGAATGTATATTTACTATTCGATAATTTGGTTGCTGCTCCGCTCGTCGCCAAGCCGAAAACATTTCTACTAGCTCTTGTAATCGCTCTATTTCTTTTTTAGTACGAGAGCTGTCATATTGAAGTACCTCTTCAGTAGCCGATACCTCTAATGATCCAATTATTGGAGATAACTCATGTACAATTTCTCCAATACTCTCTGCTACTGCATCACTGCGGATCTCTTCAACGTTGTACGCGACATCACCTTTAACAAATTCGGTCTGCTCTTTGTGTATTTGCTTAGGGGGGGCAACTCCGACAGCTTTCAAAAGAGCATTTCGAAACCAAGGTGGATCAATTGTATGAGCTTCGTCAGCAATTTGACGTAACTCTTGCTTAGAAAGAGAAGCCTTGAGTTCCTTTAATTGTGTGTGTTGCTCTTCTGGAGCAAGACTTTTTATATTATTTATTCTATTGAAAATATTCATTTCTAACTTGAGTAAAAGGTTGAACGATGTTGGAAAGCTTCCTTTCCTCCTTCCATAATCGACTCAATGCTACTCTTGACCAGAGTCTCATCTAAGCTACCAGAATTTTTAATAAAACCTTTTCGACCATTGGAATCTAAATTAATAACTCTAGATGCATTACCTAAAACTGGAATGTTTGCATTATGACTTGAAAGAATAGTCTGAGCTATATTTGCTCTTTGTTTTATGGTTTTAATTAAAGTATTTACAATAAACTCATTGTCTAGATGATCTTCTGGTTGATCTATAACGAGAACTCTATTTGGGTTTTCAAGGATAATTGAAAGAGTTACAGTGCATCTTTGACCGATTGATAACTCTTCAACACTTTTATATTTACCGTGATCTAAAAGCATACAATCAACTACATCTTCTATACCCGAAGATAATAGAAGCCCTAAATCAATTTCAGATAAATGCCCAAGTAATCGTGCAGCTCTGTCTACAGGTATATCTAGAGCATTAGCGAAGTCTTCGAACTTATTGGCTGCGATGTAGTAAAAAAGCCATTGCTGACTAACATTATTAGTAATAGTATCCAAAAGTTCCTTATATTTGAGTCCAGAGCCTCTTAATGAAGACTCTAAGTTAGATGAGTACTCGGACAGATTGTTTTGCTGACGACAAACAACTGTTACATTTGGCTTAAGATTATCATTTAAAATATTTACAATGCTAATCCTTGATTTATAAATGTCCTCTTTTATCTGATATATCTCTATTAATTGAGATTGGATTTGATTATAAAGAGTGTTTACTTGGTCACGTTTTTGATCAGCAATATGTGTATAGTTAGCTATTTGAGCTAGTTGTTCTCGTACTCTTCCTAGCTCATTTAGCATTGCGCCTGCGCCGTCTTTAAAACTATCGATCTCTGCTCTGGTTTTACGAGCTTCCTTCTCTAGTTCGATTTTTTGCATTTGTTGTAAATTTAAATTTTCATTAACTTCATCCAAAGACAATTTATTATTATTTAGTATAGCTAGAACCATCTTTGTATCCTGCTCTCGACGTGATTGCAAAGATGAGTATAATTTTGGACTGAAATCTTGAACTATATTAGTAAAATCTCCGCTATTTAAATTCAGTATTGAGTTCAATAACGGAGTTCTTTTTTCAATATATGACTTAAGCGTAAGTAAGTTTGCAATATTGACGGAGTGAGCGGCTAATTGTTGCTGTAGTTTTGATATATCACTTTGATCTGTTGCGTTTTTTTCATATACGCTCTGGAACTCTTCGTATTGTTTTTGAAGGATTAGCTCTCGTTCTTTTAAGTTTTTAGTCTCTGAGACTTTATCTGCCAGATCATTGAATTCTTGCATTGCTGAATGATAATTAGCACAAAGGCTTCTCAAAACCACATTAGAGCTTCTTAAGCGATCCTTCATGTCGTCTATATCAGGCAAAAAACTATCAATCAGAGCCAAGCGGCCAGCTTTGGTTACACCAACTGTTTCAATCTCTTTTTGCGAGAAGACAATAGGAGAAATATAAGAGGCTCCAACTAAAGGAGTGTTTTCTTGAGCAGATCTAGATACACTAATTTCTTCACCAGAAGGAAGTTCAAGCTCGATCGTTACTCTTCCTGAAGATTGAAGTATTGATAGGGCGTGATTAGGTGAAGATGACGTTCCTTCGTCCCCAAGACTTTTAGCTCCCAAACCGAACCGAAGTAACTCTATAACTGAGGTTTTTCCAACGCCTCTGCCGCCTACTAAAACATTTAGCCCTTTAGAGAAATCTAAATCGAGGTTGTTAAAAAAACCTTCCTCTACCTTTAAATTCTTTATAATCAAAAAACACCCCCAAGCTACCCGAGTTAACAAAATGTAAACTAGGGTGAAAAAATACATTAGTAACTTGATAAGCAGTCTATCACCTAAGGTAAACTGCTGCATATTTCTATGCTTACAATTGTTTATTTTATTGTATGGGGGTCTAGCAAACTCTGGAAAGTCTAACGAGGCGATGGCCCAGCGAATCAAAGCGGAGCTATAAGTAAATGATTGAAGATATTGAGATTATAAATAGTAAGAAATGATTTTCGATTTAAATGAAGACATTGTCAGTTCATTCAAGCATGTCTGTTTCAATAGATCATGATCGTTACTCAAGATAAATTCACTAAGATCAGTCTCCGGTTGTAATACGTCGTCTCTGTATGAATTACGACTACCACCATTAGTTGAACTTGGAATGTCTATACTATTCAGCAATTCTTCTTTTTTTTGATAGTTGTAAGTACCTGGAATTGCTTTGTTCAACCGTTCTGCGAATTCCACTAAATTTGGTTCTGCCAACATGTACATATCGGCCACATGTGACTGATCTTTGGTCATTCGTATTATGCGTCCAAGGATCTGGCGGAAGTAAAGTTCAGTGGTGACATCGGTAAGACTACAGCAGACTTGCAACCTTGGTATGTCCGTTCCTTCGCTGATCATGGCGATACTGATGATCCATTCGCTGTTGTCTTTACGGAAACGGTTGATCAGCTCTGGTGAGTCATCATGCCTACAGGACACTAAAGTAGACTCTTTATTGAAGTGGTCCAATAGAATCGATTGAATCTGTAGAGCATGTTCATATGAAGATGCGACTACTAAGCCGCCAGCATTAGGTGAGTCCTTTCTAAGAATATTCAGCCGATGAACGCTTAATGAAAGTAAGTGCTTGATGACTTCAGGATGTCTGATCACAGTTTGATAGCTTACTTCACCTTCGTTTAGTAATGACTGCAAACTAGTGTAGGTTTCAAAATTACCTAATCCTTTTACTGTTACTTTTTCAATATCAATTGCGGTGATTTGAGGCATCCGACAGACTTTGTCTTTTATTGCATCAACAAGATCATACGAGTAATCACAGACAATGTTGCCTTCTGGATCGGAGTATTTAGCGAATGAAATTGGAAGTGTGTCAGTGCGCCAAGGTGTGCCAGTAAGTGACAACGTATAAGTCGCTAAATGCTGTATCGTGGAGAGAAGCTGTAATCCCCATGCATTTGCTGGAGACTCACCATTACCGGCACAATGATGTATTTCATCAAAAATGACCAAGACTCTAGTAGCGGCAAGATCATTGATTAGCTCAGCTGCGTTACTAAGTGAGTGATAAGTACGCGATGCTCCGATTGCCCCAAGTCTGCCATTAAACTTTCGCTTTAATATTTTCTCAAATGTTTCTTCAATGCTTTGTGAAACGATTCGAGAAGGGGAAAAGCATACTACATAATCGATATCGCCACTGTTTATAAGAGCTTTTGCTATAAGCGCTGCAAGCAGGGTTTTACCCGCACCAGGGGAAGCCAATACCAGGAACTGCGATTGCTTCTTATAGGATGTTACTGCCTGAGAGAGACACTGTTCTTGCCATGCCCTAAGCATTACATATTCCCCTCAGGTTGAGTCGATTGAATAATCTTTTTAATGGCGTTTAATCGACCGTAGAACCTTGTCGCTTTTTCTCTAGACTCATCTAGCAATTTCAAAATAGCTGGTCGCTTATGCGGGAATAGCCCTAAATATTCCTGATAAGCATCAATCTCTCCCAACAGTAGTTTTAATTCAGCATTGGCTTTCTTTTCTTCATCTAGAAGATGCACCTCATTTGAGCTTTGACTTGTATCTATAGTTTTTTCGTCTGACGGCTCACGAGGGCTTCTGTTTAGCATTAAAATCAATTCAGAAGTAAGGTGATAGGTTCTAGCGTTCCGCTCTCCACTAGCGCTTAGGAGGCTTTTAGACGTCAGTCTGTTAACGTTCCTTGCTACTAGTCTAGTGGATTGGACTGTATCTAGGCCTGTTGTACTTGATGCTAATTGAATGAGTTCTTTTCGTCTGATGCTGGTTCCTTCCACGCGCTGTAAGAGTTCTTTGAACTGTTTATTCAAAGAAAATGGTTTAGATATCATGTTTATGTCTCAAAAAACTATAAAACTTAGGATTGCTAAGTATACAGAAATAAGTAAAACTTAGACAATCTAAGTACATGAGACTTTAAAGATGAAACTACTTTGTCAGAGAACCCAATACCACTTCGGCTTAAACAAGCTCGTAAGAACATCGGCATATCCCAGAAAGAACTTGGGATCAAAATAGGTATGGACGCGAGTTCTGCTAGTGGCCGTATGAATCACTATGAGAAAGGACGGCATTCGCCTGATCTCGAAACGCTTAGAAAAATTGCTCAAGAACTCAACGTCCCGCTGAACTACTTTTTGTGTGAGGATGACCTAAGTGCTGAATTGGCGTGCTTGATTTCCCGCTTGGATGATAATTCCAAGAAAGCATTAATCACTGAGCTTGAAAAATTGGAAGACTTAGAGTTAGAGAAAGTCGTAGAACAGCGTAAAAACTCACCTGAGATTGCTATAGATATCAAAGATTTGTAGTTTAAATCTCCTATGAAACCGTTTTAACTTTAGCACCTACTGGAACAACGACACCATTCTCAACAAAGTACTCATAACTGATTCTTAGGTAAAAAAAGTCGTTAATAGAATATTAAAAATTAAACCCAGTTTCTGAAATAAAAATACACTTTAAGTAGTTGACGACTACTCCATCAAGGGTCTGTTAAAGAACATTTCTCGATTGACTCCTGTTGACTTGAAAAGCTTAGCAGGCCGTTTCCCACTGATTTTGCTATTTCCTGTTTCAGCCACCATATTGGCTGACAGTACTCGGTTTCTGAATGCTTTTGCTTGTAGCTCTCGCCCTAAGATCATCTCAAAAACGTGCTGGAGTTCAGTCAATGTGAATTCAGTTGGCATGAGCTCAATAGGCAAAGCAGTATAAGTAGCTTTTGCATGTAAGCGATTTGTTGCTGAACGGATTAACTCAATATGATCGAATGCTAGGTCATGTTGCTTTAAATCAGAAAGAGGCATCCAAGTAGACTTTTTGTCAGTATCTATTCGCTTAACTTGGTTGATGTCCACGAGAGCAAAGTACAATACAGTGAGCGACCATCCACGAGGATCACGCTTAGGGGAGCTTACTGTTTTAACTTGCTCTAGATAGGCAGATTTCATACCTGTTTTTTGACGAAGTGTTCTGTGTGCCGCAGACTCAGTAGAATCATCTTCACCTAAGTGTATGAACCCACCAGGAAGAGCCCATTTGCCCTTGAACGGATGCTCTTCTCTCAAAACCATAAGAGTGTGCAGTTCATTATTAATTAATGAAAATATAGCGATATCAACAGTACATAAAGGAACATCAAAGTCGTGGATGTTGTATTGCTTTAAAAACTCTTCTTCTGTCATTTATGTTCTCGTAAAATTATCTGAGAAAACCCACTAAGTACATCCTTGTACAGGTGGGTTTATGCGTTATTAGGCTAGCTTAGCTTTGATATCAGCAAAGCTGGTTTCCTTAATTATTTTTCCGTTCTCAAAGACAATATCTAATGCACCTTGTTGTTCTTGCTCAGGTGTCTGGCGGTCGAATAATTCAAAACCATTTTCTGTTTCTTCTATGCGCAATAAGCCAGCTGCAGACTTTTTATCTCCTTTGTCTGTAATTGGGTCTTTAAAAATCTCACGACCTTGGCCATTCACTTGTCCCCATGTGGCTTTGATAGCAAAGCCAAAGGTATCTCGTGTTAGGTGCTGGTAAGTATAGCTGCCAATACCAAATACAATATTCGTTGATGCAAACCCTTTTGCTTTAAGTCCTTGAAGAATAGCCTGAGCACGTTGAAGTGTTATTGAGTCCCCATAAATTAATCCCACACGCTCATTTAATAATTTATAGCCATTATCCGTGGTGGTTCCACCAAAAATATCCCATAAGCATTCCGCTGCGCCTTTGAATTCAGGCGTACCTGGTGTTGCGTCAGCATCACCACAGATAACCTTTACTGGATCACCACTGTCCGGTCTAAAAACAACCTTCGCAAGTCCGATAGCATTGGGCTGACGGTTAAGAATGTCTTGTTTTAACACTTTCGTGTATTCACTAATGACTTTCCAAAAGTCCCAAGTGTCGGAAACAATACTTACCACGCCTGATGGGTATAGGTCGTTAATTAGTCTTTTAAAAGTATCGATCTCATTGTCTTTTTCGCCCATACACATAACGCTGTGTTCAGTGGCAGGGACAGAAACACCGACAACACCATCAATGCCATAATAGTCTTCGGCATAATCAATCGCAGCCACTGTATCGGTGCCGATAAAATTGGCTAGGTGTCCAATACCAGATGCGGCGGCATCCAACATGCCACTCATACCACGAGAGCTAAAATCATGAGCTTGCACTGGTATGAAATCCAATGGAGCACCTGTTTGTACCGCGTAATCGGTTAATAAACGCTTGTACTCATAGGCTATAGTAGCGGTTGTACATGGCTTCCAAATTTCAGCGCTAATGCTTGTTTCTATGTAGTTAGTAAGCCAGAAAAACTCAGGGAGAGTGTTAACAACGGTAAACATAGGAACCCTAATATTTACCCGACTGCCTTCTGGTAAGGATTTGATTTTTAATGGTAGGTAACCTAAATCGTGAAGCGCTTCAATGTGTTCAATTGGCACGGCTCCTTCACCAAGAGATGTATCCATTCTGCGTTTATATTTACTGACGACTTCTTGCTTAGGCTTAGCAAAAAACTCTTGATTCCATTGGTCGATCAAAATGCGTTTGATGTAAGCTTGAATCCCAATGACAACCACTCGTTCATCATAGCCTTCAAGTAAATTTGCTAATCGAGATGAGCGTGGTGTGAAGTTTGCGTAAACATATTCAGTCCCTTCTGGGTACTGACGTCTGTGGTCTGCTTTATAAAAGTCAATAGACATTAATGGGTTCATATCACGCTCCTTTAGTGTTTGTTGTGATTAGATTGTTTGATTTATACGTGTAGTCAATAACGTGTAATTTATCGCTAGGCTGATGAGTAAAGCTGGTCGTGGTGTAAACCTCATCAATGAGCCCTTCAAATACACTTAAGCCTTTGCTGAAAATTCCATGAGTCACGTAGAGAACCACTTTTTCAGCATTCTTTGCTTTTAGTTGTTCTGCAATTTTGATAAAGGTGTATCCGCCATCACAGATATCATCGGTAATGATGGCTACTTTTCCTGTCAAATCATCGGTTAGTACATCTGTATGGGTAATCTTTCCAGTTGCTGGGTTTCTTTGTTTTTCGCATATCACCATATTCGAAATATTAAGCTCTTCTTTTAACTCTGTGCAGCGTTGCAGTGCTCCTTTGTCAGGACAAACTAATACAGCCTTAGGGGAGCGTAATAAATCAGAGAGTTGAGAAGCACTTTTGATTATCTCGGTAGCGGGAACGTTAGTCGCTCCTGTTAATTCAAGGCCGACATTACTATGACAATCCCATACTGCAAGTTCTTCAATGTTTAGGCTTTTAATCAACCTAGCCATTAACTGGAGAGAGAAAGCTTGACCTTCAGCACAAACGCGATCCTGTCTAGCATAGGGTAAGTAAGGAATTTCAAGACGAAGCTTAACTTGCTGTTCATAGTGATTTTCTAGTGCATTATCGATTAAGAGTAAATCGAGCAAATCATCCGTGCTGTTAAGAATAGCTTTTATGGACACAAACTTTGGAGTGTCAGTCGGAAGATTAGATAGTTGAACGTGTCTTTCTCCTCCAGAAAAACCAAGAGTTACTAGTTGAACAGTGTCGTTTAAATCTGTTGTGATTGTGATACTCATAATTGCTGCCTCCTTGTTGTTGAATATATATTGTCACAGGGATAATATATATTCAACACGTAAAGTAAAAAAACTGATGAGGGTCTTCTTTTTGAACAACAAATAGATTATTTAAGCAAATGACTGATATGGGGTGAGAGTGCTGGAGCTGCTCGCATACGCATGAAGATAAGTGGAGCTATCGACTTAAAGCTAATCAACTCCAAAATGATAAGCTTGGATACCTTTTTAATGAACATGACGAAAAAAATAGGAAGAAACACGATGAAATCTATTGTTTATATCGATATGGACGATGTCTTATGTGACTTTAAGGGGGCATATCAACAGGCTCGGGTAGATGAACCAAATATCATTTATCCTCAATCTCAATATGGTTTCTACGCAAACTTAAATCCTATTCCGTTTGGAGTTGAATCAGTGAAAAAGCTAATTGATTCAGATCTTTATGAGCCTTATATTCTGACAGCCCCTTCTACGAAAAATCCGCTTTGCTATACAGAAAAGCGGATTTGGGTTGAAAAATACTTTGATTTAGAGTTCACAGAAAAACTAATCATTTCGCCCAACAAGAGCTTATTGAAAGGCAAATACTTAATTGATGATAATGCTACAGGTAGAGGGCAGGATGGTTTTGAGGGGCTGCTTATTCACTTTGGAAGTACTGAATTTCCTGGTTGGAAAGCAGTAATGGCATTTCTAAATAGATAGTAAGGGAGCTTACTATGGAGCCCTGGCCCAACTAGTTCATCCTGAATAATCGAAAATACTCTAACAGAGCAGGCCATAATTCATAGGAATGTCCTAGCTGAGAGCAACATATTTTACTCATACTCTAAGCAGCAGCTCTTTTAACTGATTGGCTATGTAATCTAAAGAGTTGATAACACCATCCATCACGAAATCAAGTGCTCTCCCATACCCACTACTAAGATTGGCTGTATCAAAGCCTAGCTTTTGTAGTGTTAAAATGCATTTTTCTATTGCGTCATGAGCATCCGCTATTCTTAGGTCATTGTTTAAAAATAGTGAGGCTAAATTAACGTTTGAATCACCCCAATCTTCGGGTTCGACTTGAGATGGGAAGTCATGAACTGATTCGAGTTGACCATTTAAGTATTCTAGCCTGTTTAACAAGGCTTGAATAAGTTTTAGGCTCCCAAGACTTCCTATTTTACTTCGTGGGCAGCCAGCGTTAATGAGCAGGGATTTGAGGTATCCATTTGGGATTTTTTGTATTAACTCGTGGATATTTTTACAGCGTGCTAAAAACATTTGTTGGGTCATGTCGATGGGAGCCACTTGAGCCAGACGACTTAACGAGGGGTATTTGAGCCATCCGTTATCCTCAATTTCTTTTCGACTGAATCCTGTTAACTCTTCTGTTGTTTGAGCCAAACCTATCGTATCTCCAAGCTGAGATAGACCATCGCCTAAATTTAGTAATGCTTCTAATAATCGTTGTACTTTATTGACTATATGTTCTTCAGCTAAATCGATATGTTCCAAATTCTCTGGGGCGATAACATACTCGTATGCATGAATAATTTCGCGATCTGGTTTAGCCTTATAGAGCTCTCTCATAGGAACTTTTATTAAATTCCTACCAACCCGCTGACATTCAGTGAAGCACCATTGCCCTCCGTAAGAGGGATCACAGTTCCATTGGCCCCAGGCTTGATAAGGGGTAGTATCGTAAAAAATACTTTGTTCGTATTTTTCTAAAAACTTGTCATCAAGATAAACTGGATTATGGCGCTGAATTATGGAATCAGCTCTGTCATGAGTCATTGGTATTTGCTCGCCAGGCCATACCAGTGTTTCTGCATTTTGCTCTGGACATAATTCAGGATATACCGCTTCTACAGATGCCCAAAGCTGTAAAAGGAGTCCCTGTTTATGTTCACGAATGTCTAATTCAAACCACTCTACACCTTTGATAGGTTTTAAATTGATATGAGGTTTGCCTTTCATGACTTCTCGAATGTGGACGGTATCTTGTATATGCACTTGATAGAAAAAAACTCGAACACCTCGAGCTCCTCTTAACCACAAATATCGCCTTAAATATTCATTAGACATTCGCCAGCATACATTTCTTTTAAGTGAACCATGGTAGCAAGTAGATATTTCACCATCTGCTACATCAAATTCAGGAAGACCTAAGTCATCGTAAACTAAGCGTTGTTCATCATTACCAACACAGCGTGGTGATAAACCAAGAGCCATCCAAACTTTTTCAGACAGACTATACGAATAAAAAGAGCTCCCCCCCCATGCAGCAACAATGTAATCGTGACTTGATAGAGATGGTATAAAATTGCTTATACAGCCGATGGCATCATCAGCTGGAACTGAACACTCCACAACGCCATCACCAGCTTCTCTCATAGTCTCGAGTGGTTGATTTGTTATTCCGCTCACAACTGCCATTTGTAGGTGAAGGTGCTCAGCATTTGGACCGTATTGATCGTTCTCTTGCATAGCAGCAACTTCTACTCTTATATTTGCTGATAGCCCAACAGGAGTTAGGAGTTCACGAAGCTTTGGGGGGAGGTATTCTTCAGGTATAGGAAACGCAGCAAGGTAATCAAATTTCATTTTATAGCCTATTGTGTGGCAACATTGAAGCCTAGTATAAAGTGGCCAACCCGGTGTATTCTCAAGGTAGTGGAAGCAATACGCACAGAGATTGATACCATACTTTAATGGTATATGAGAGCAAATAGTCACTTTTAGCATTAAACATTAATGTGCTTGCATATGACGATCAAGAAAAGGCAGTATAAAGTAGAGCAGACCACTCGACCTAGGGCGATCAATTAAAGAATAATAAGGTTAGGTATGGAAACAGAGCTTATATCACGCATGGAGATCTTGCTGACGCAGTTTAAAACAATGCAACCATCAGAGACTCCCGAAACCACCATTTTTAGCATTGGTGGCCGAGGCTACTACGAGAATCCTACCACAGACATATTGGCGTTTTTTTGTGACCCCAACGGCCCCCATAAATTAGGAAACATTGTCTTAAAGGCATTAATGCAATGTTTGCCTGAAGATTATCAAGTTTTTGATTGTTCACTCAGTGAAACACCTGAGCGAGAAGTCAAAACGGATACAGGTAAGCGCATTGATTTATTGTTGGAAGGGCCTGACTGGGTCATCATCCTAGAAAATAAAGTCTATCATCAGCAGAATAACCCTTTTCATGACTACGAGAAGTTTGTCCTAGAAGAGAGAAGCCTTATTCGTTTTAAAGATAAAAAAGCTATTTTTGTTGTGTTATCCCCTTCTGGTGAAGTTTTGCTCGATAGCTGGTTTGCTATCAGTTATCCGCAACTTACCGGCGCATTAAAAGAACAGCTTGCGCAAAAGTTTTTGTCTCAGCCCATAGATAAATGGACTTTAATACTGCGAGAGTTCATCGTTCATCTGGAGAGTCTAATGTCTCAGTCATCTGTGAATCAGCAGACACATGAATTTATACTAAATAATTTAGCTGAAATTAAAGAAATTCAAGATGTTAAACAGAAAGCTATCAATGAATACCATCATCGCTTACAAATCGTGATTCAAAACCGCTTAACTCAAGATATTGCCATTCGTCTACACCACTGGAGTGGTTATCCAGCCATGCGTTTTGCTCTTCAAAAATGGACCGAAACTGAATCTGACGTAGTTTTGTATCTCTCCGGAGAGGACGGTGTTTCCTCGGTCAACACTTATGCCCACTTATGTGGTAGTTTCGATGAGAAAAAGGCAGACAGCTACATATTGAAAGGACAGCAAGTGGAGCGATGGGTAGAAGGTAAAGGTGACTATCGCTATCGAGGTTATCGTTTCATGTTAGGCCCGATGAATGAGGAAGCGATTGTTCAATACATCGCGAATCGGATATTAGAATTAGATGATTTCGAAAAAGCCTTTCAAGGTAATGCTAGATGAATGTAACCCGCGAAGAGTTCAGTGAGGGGCTCTATCGGCTCTGCTAGTCAACCTTGGATATCACAATATCGCCCGTTATAGGTCAATTGTTAACTCAATATAACTTGTATTTCATCTTATGGGATATAAGCATTCCTAGAAAAGATCGTAATTGTTTTTGCTCCGCGTGAGAGTGCAACATATAAATTGTTTGCATTCATACCATTAGCTTGAGCATCCAAAATCATACAATGATCTGCTTCAAGACCTTTGAGTAAAAGAGTTGATCCAATAGCTCTATTTGGTATCCGGTTGTCTCCCTGATGGCGCAGGCGTTCTCTTACTGAGGATGCAGCTTCAAATACACTTATTGTTGGCGAAGTTATGGCTATAGACACAGACTCTTTAAGTGCATCGAATGCACTTTTTCGATAAACACGAGTACCAGATTTTAATTCGAGTTCTTGCATAGCTTCTAAGATATTAGACCTTGAGCTATCAGTAGCTACATCACAAAGTGCTTGCTCAATATTAGTGGCTGGAGTCCTATTTCGACCATTGAGAATACTTTCTACTCGTTGCAATGTGGCAGTCTTTGCGACATTTGTCATCATTGTGCTAACCACGTTTAGAATAATAGCTGTAAGTTCTAATCCTATTTTGTTATCGAGTTGGGTAGCTGCTGTAGTTATGTCTGTAAGTTGGATAGGCTCAACGACTTCAATTCGTGAGTTTCCTTGAGCATAGTCGTGCCTTGATTGACTGTTCACAGAGCTTCCAATGACTAATAAAGAATCTTCTGGAAAGTTATTTAAGATAGAGTGCTGAACGTTATACTGATTAGTTCTATCTGTTTGGTGTATGTTTTTCAGTGGGTGCCATATTACGTGGGCAGGACAAGTTTGTAGATCAACTCTTGCCCCTAACTTGAGGCTTTCTCTTGCTGCAAGTACCCATTCCCCAAGAGCGGGTGCTCCAGCATTTATCCAGCGCCATGGGGTATTTAATTCACCTATAAGCGGGAAATGCTTTAAAACTTCACCGTTCCAATTGGGCATTGGTCCCGCAAAGTTAAAAATACATTGCATTGGGTCTCCAAAAATAACAGTCGGGAGTACTGCAGAAAGAGAGGTGACGAGGTTATGTTGGTTAACATCGCAGTCTTGGTACTCGTCGACAAGCAGCCTTGAATATGATGCCTGAATGATGTCGCTAATGCCGCCAGAATTGAGTAATGTCACAACAGATTGTCTAACTTCTGGATAGAACATCCCAGGTTTTTCTGGTGATGAATGAATAGGGCTGCTATTTGGGAAACTATTTGCTATTCGAAGAGCCCATCCATCAATAGTTGTAACAATGTAGTGTTTTGTAGGTACTGACAATTTCCGAAGCCTTTTTTTTAATGCACTAACTCCAGCGGTTGTATGTGTAAGGACTAAAATTGGCTTAGAATTTTGTATTAATAATGCCTCCGTTATCAAATGGGTTTTGCCACAACCTGCTGGAGCGACTATTGCTCCTCGTTCAGTATTTAGAACAATTTCAGCATTTATCATGCTACACCTTGGCTACGAGCCCAAGCGAAGAGGTTGTTTAAAGCGACAGACAATATTGGGCTAAATGAACCATAATGAGGCCCTATCATATTTCGAGCTATATATTCTGATGGTTCAATGTCTTTAAACCAGCTTTTTTTATTTGCAGCTTTTGCCAATACTTTTCTATGGGCATCGCAGAAGTGCTCTCTACAATCATCTAAGGTGAATTTTTTAGTTGAATAGTTTTCTATGTGATCTCTAATCGAATCTTCACCCTTACGGCTTATTGCTAAATTTAAGAGGTCATTAATTAAGAATTCAGGGCATGAAAGAAACAGAGCGTCCTCTGTTGCATTACCATTAAGCCATTCGAAGATAGATATTCCTTCGGTGACCATCTCAGTAGTGAATCTCAGGTGTTCTTGCGGTTTATCTGAGTCTTTAAAAATAGATGTAGGGTAGCCTAAAGAGCTGAAAACCTTTGCACGAGTGAACATGCTATCGCCGCCGCCATCTGCGCAATAGACACCTTGTGCAAGAATTGTCGGGTGATTAGCACCTTGATTGTATAGATCAATCCCTCTTACTAGCCCTATTTCAGTTTTACCTTCACAGACGATTACAGCTTTGCTAAAAAAAGCTTCAGCGCAGGCTCTTAATGTTGCCTGTTGGTCTCCTCCGGCATCTAAAGAGTATATGGCGTGCACATATGTTGGGGGTGCTAGTGGGGGCGTTTGTGGCGTAGGAGGAGCTAGTTTACGAATTACATGCAATTGCTCAGCTTGCAATTCACGTAAGACGTAAGGTGAATGAGTGGTGATGAATACTTGCTGGGTTGGTTCCGTATCTTTTGAACCTAACTCATTAAGCAGTCTTGTAATACGGTATGGCTCGAGGCCATATTCAGCTTCATCTACGATAAGAATACTAGAACAACTAGCCGCTTTTTGTAGGCCGCTGATTAGAAGGCGTGAAGAACCTGTTCCTAGTTGTCTTAGGGGAGTCCCATCACAATTGTGAAGGCTGATTGCACCATTGGATATGGATACTCCATTTACATCAAGCAGAGCGCTAAGTTGTCCAACTGGTACACCAAGGCCATTAGCTATTATGTGGACTTGAGTTAGAATCTCAGAGACTCCTTGAACTTGTTGCGTTGCAAAGGCTTGACGAGTTTGTCGTCCTAGTTGATGAAGTATTGATGATACGTTTAGTGTATCTTCGGAAAGCTTATTAAGCACTGATCGATTTCCCCACGCAAGGTTTTGATGGGAGGTTGTGCCAAGCCGAGCTGGCGACAATAGCTCTCTGTGCCTCCAAGGGAGCCGACGTTCTAAACCATCTGCTTCTGCCCTGTCCGAATACAATCTCCAATCAGGGGCTAAATCCACGTCTACATACAATTTTATTGTAAGAACTACTTCTGAACCGACTTGTGGTTCATCTGTTATAACTTTAGTTTCGGGATTGAAACCTCTGAGAAAAAATCCATAACGTTCTATATTTTTTAATTCTTCATGAAGCTTACCAATAGTGACTGTAATAACCAGTGGCGATGATGTATCTAGTTGATAGAAGTCTGCATCGTTAAAAGAGTATGTACGCCGTGCTCCTAGGGCAAGATCTATAGCATCTAAAATTGTAGATTTGCCTGAATCCCCTGGCCCTATTAGACAGTTAAGGCCTGGTTTTGGATGCCAAGATAGCTGTTTAATTGCTCTAAAGTTTTGTATTTCTATGTGACGAATTACCGACATACCAAATCCTTTTTGAAATTAGAAGCTATCAGCCAATATGAATCATATGTTGTATATCATCTTAAACTAATTAGCCAAAAAGTATATGTGGAAGTATAGCTTGTAATTTGATGTGTTTAATTTTGAACATTAGCGAATTTTTTAAGGTGTTTATTTTATTCGTTTTTATATTTTTCAGCCGAAAGATGTATGAGAAAATGGAAAATACGCTCAATTACTGTATTCGGTTTATACAGCATTTCTTAAATTTTCTACCGCTCCCACAAAAGCATATCTCATTTCGGCCAATCTTTTTCGTAATATTAGCTTTTGGTATTGAAGCCAAGACTTGTTCAATGCTTTCATCATGTACCCATTTAAATTCTATGTAATCGGCAGTATTGAAAAGTTTAATAGGGTTGCCAGCACAATACTTTACACCTATTACAATGCATTTTTTTGCTTTATAACGATATTTTTCCAATAGCGCTTTATTAGCCATATGAGAGCGCAGATCATCAAAGCTATGAATTTTTGTGCCGACTAAAACAATCACTGTGTCGTTTTCGACAAACGTCATAGTTCTGAAACCGTTATTTAGCGAATCTAATCCGATATTTAGTAAAGACTGGGTAATCTTATGAAGTAAGCTATCCGATAAGGCAAGCAGCGCAAAAGCTATCCACCTAGCACTGTCATCATCATAATCTTTAAGTGTTTCAAATAACTGTTCAGTACCTGGCGGCAGATTTAACTTGATATCGGGCTTATCCGGATATTCACCTCGCTCGAACGCCATCAATTCATCATACTGATCTGAATAGCCACTAAAAGACATAGAGCTAATACATTTTTCTTCGCCAAATACTAAATTGTCAAAAAGTAGCCGTGTATCCAAATAAGCAGAAAATAAATCTAGTTCGTCACCCATCCATTCGCGCTTATCACTAAACAATTCGATACGTCTTTGAATATAATATAAAAACACATCCGGAGTTAGCTTTGCTTTTGTTAATAGCTCAAAATCCGATTCACAAATAGAGAAAGGATAGTCCTTGTCAGTAAACAAGTTTAAATCCCCTAACTGATGCAAACGAGTTGCAACATCCGCTAAATGATTAAATGTGATTGATATAGAAAATATCTTTTTAACATCATCTGATTTAAACGACAGAAGCTTTCCTGTTTTCTTCTCTTTAAAGTGACATTCGTTCGAACTAGCAATATATCGCTTTGCCCTAAGTGATTGCTCAAATCCATCCTGAATGTTTCTAACAATATCCGTTCGCAATCGGCCAACATCACCTACTCGGCCTTCAAACCTAAATTGTTTTGACTTGGCTTCAACTACCAACAAAAAAGGTCCCCATTTCACAGCTAAGTCCATTTCAGCTTCAGCATTTATTTTGTCAGGGTCTGGGTAACATAAACTTTGATATACATCTGACTTAGGGAATATTTGACATAAGTGTTCATAAGCACGCAGCTCTAACCATTTAGACTTGTATTTCTGGTATTGGTTACTAAAGAACTTATTATCCTTTTTGGCTATTGCCTCAAGCTCATCGAAAATAACATCATAAGCATTGGATATATCCCCAAATAGCAAGCGACCATCAAGTAATTGATAAAATGGTTTACGTTGAATGTGTTCAACTTGAGAAATGTTATGTTTTCCAACAGCAAATAGACCTTTAAAAGCATCAGCTTCTTTAATTGTTACCACGGGTAAAAGTGCCAGTTCTGTCAACTCTGCTGGCCACTTATGGCACATCTCAAGATTAATATATTCTACGCAACCATAAATATAGGCCGCTTCCTCACTCTGTAATGAATCTATAAAATCCTGTTCTTCTTTACCACGAGTAGCTTGATTTTTGTAGTCTATAAACTGATTTTGGTAACTTTCTGCATTTTTACGAATATGATCCATTTCATTGCTGTATAACTCTTCTATACGGGGAACCAGAGCAGAAGTGACGTCCACTACACGATTGGGTGATATTCCAACGCGTGCTTCAAACCATGAATCAAATTTACCTTGGATTTGCCTAATCTTCGCAGCTGTTTGTTCTGGGTAAGCATTGCCTCTTATTACTTCGCTTGAGTGTTTTAGGTCTTCCGAAATACTTGGTAAGTCATCAGATTGCCGAGTGGAAATCATGTCAGCATGTAAAATATCTTGAAGTAATGAGTAAACGGGATTGGATTGGAACATGCTGATTTGTTTGTTTGGGCTAACACCAAACTTAGGAATAGCAATTTCAGCAAGGCGTTCAATCATGGCAGGGTGTGTGCCATAAGTATCGCCAATGTTACCGTTCTCGGTTGTGGTTAATAGCTGAGCTATCTGTAAGCTCAACATTGTTTCAGCACAAACTGTGTCTAGAGTTGCCTCTATATTTTGTATTGCCGCTAACTTTTTATTATTTAGGTCTGTGACTACTTTTTTGAGATTAAACTCTTCCATTTCAACCTCCTAGGGTGAATAGCTAATCCATTCATGTATTGCTTTAGGTTTTTATGAACGTTTAATCCTCGCTTTGTGTTGGCTCTATTAAAGCCTTTATGAGTTATTTCTTCTGCAATTCTGACAGTACTGCTTTGATTTCCTTTAGTTCCTGTTGTAGCTCACTAAGTGAAGGTTGCTTGTCTGCTCTGGCTGCTTGGTGTTCTTCTTCCATCACGTTGACGACGATACCTATTACCATATTTAAGAACGCAAATGCGGTAAAGAAGATGAATGACATGTAGTAGATCCAGCTCATAGGATAGACTTCCATGGTCTCATATTGAATATCTGTCCAGTCCTCAAAGGTCATCACCCTAAATAATGTCAACATTGAGATAGCTATGTCTTCCCAAAGAAATGGATTGATTTCACTGAATAGAAAGCTACCAATCGCCGCATAGATGTAAAAGATGATAAACATCAGAAGAACCACATACCCTAATTGTGGCAATGCCTTTATTAATGAGTTGATCAAAATCCTTAATTCTGGAACAACAGAGACCATCCTCAAAACACGAAATACTCGCACTAGACGAGCAAGGAGAGCCATTTCTGAGTTGTCTATTGGTATAAGACTAACAACCACTACCAATGTATCGAAGACGTTCCAGCCTTTTCTAAAAAAGGCTTTTTTATCTTCATCAGCCACAAATCGAATTGTTAACTCAAAAAGAAAGAAGATTGTTATGAAGACATCTAGGACTGTAGTGATTGAAATTGCAGAGTAGGGTAAATCAAAGGTTTTTGCACCGATTTCAAGGGCAGAGATAATGATGACTGCAACAACCAGCAGTTCAAAAATCTTATTGTTTTTTAGGTTGTTTAGTTTGGTTTTTACAGCGTTGTACATAGTTTCTTCAGTCAATCTTTTAAGGTGGTGGCAATTATAGTGACGTTCGTTAAGATTTACCTCAAATTGTTTTGTGATGCTATCGATCTTTATAAGCGATAAATGTTGGTTAACAGAGTACGATCTCCAAGGCTAAATTTTCCTATGCATAGAGCCATGTTAACGATATTTTTGTTAATATGGCTGTTGTATAAGCCTTAAGTCTTTATTGGTATGGGTGTCAGTCATTCACTCACTCGCTTGTTAATAGCATTTTCCTGATAATGGTCTGCTATTTAACAAGCCCTAGATCTTCAAACAGAGCAGGCTTGCCTCGATGTTTGAATTATTCTCTCGAAATACTAAGTTGTTGAGTGTACTTGATGATCCAAATTTTTGACTATAAACTCACTGCGTGTAAAATCGTTTACAAAGACTAGGGATGGTGGCTCACTGCTGCCGACAGGGGTAAGTAATGACGCAAGAGTATTTGTTAACGTTCCTTGAGCATGGAGTTATCGACCTCGGTGGTGATGACAACAAACTAGAAAAGCTTCGCTCCACAGCTAAAGACTTGGCATCAGCCCTCCAAAATGCGCCAGGGAATACCATACGCTACACATTAGTTGCAGCCGATCCTAATATCCTCAGCACTGATCCAACCATAGAAGAAGCCATGCAGGCACTGCGTGCTCAATGGACAACTGTTGCCAACGCATACAAAGGTGGATATCCAGTAGCGATTCTGCGGGCAATACTCCTTGAAGCACTGGTTCAGTCTGCTCGCGAAGATGACTTGATTGCAGTGGCCTTCGTCAATACTGCTCGTAATGCTCTTGCCTATTCAGAATGCTCCTCCGAAACCCCTGTTTGGAAAGCCGCTGTCAGCGAAATCGAAACAAAAGTTGATGAGCGGGCTGAATCGGAATGGGCAACGCCAGAAATGATTACAGTCGCTCCATTACGTTACAAAGCCCCAGCTCCGAAAGAGCTAGAGCAGGAAACTCCTATCGTTGATCGGAGTGCTCTTACTGCAAAAATTTATTCAGCAGCAGGGCCGTGGGGTAGTGTTGAGCCAAAGAATCAGTATGCAGCTCACAACCAACCTCAGTCATGGGCTCAATCATTCTCAGACCTTATGGGGCCAGTTATTGCGGATGCTATTGATGAGATTGCTGAAGAGCTTATTTCTGAGCCTGTTGACTTGTCAGGTCCATTATCTGCGTTGGCAAATGCCGTTAATGGTCACGTTGAAAAAGCACTGGTGAGTTTCAGTGGTGCTACAGCTGGTCTGCAGCGTCGAACAAATCTCCTTTGGTGGAAGGAAGCACTCTATTCTCCTAGTGCCCACGAAAGTTATCTTGATCTACCTGTGTTCGAAGCCGCAGCCCTTATGGCTCTGGATCTGCATCAACAGGTGCCAAGCTATTCACCAGCAAGCGTATCTGCCTTTTTGAAAGAAGCGATTCGTTGCTTACCAACAAATGAAGAACAAGAGTTTTTGAAACTTCTCCATAAGGCAAGAACAGCTGACTTCATGCAGCCATTTCGAAGGTTGGCGGCAGACTACTCACCGTCTCCAGATGGGCGCGGTCCTTTGCTATCCCTGATCGGTTATCCACTGTCAGCAAGTATTGAAGATACTACGACTTTGTCAGCGTGTTCAAGCATTAATGCGCAAAGAAAGTTAACCCCTGTTGATTGGGGAACATATCTGTTTCGCGAACTACAAAGTGCACGGGCAATCCTGGGCAATCCATCCCTGCAAACCGCAAAGAGCTAAGGCACATATGGAAAAGTGCTCTAATCCCTATTGTTTTGCGGATGACAATACTTCTTGTGCTGACGGTCACATGACTCTGCAGCAGTGTCCCGCATGGAACAAACACCACAATAATGAAGGAGAGGTCCAAAAGGATTTGGCATCGTCTGAGCATATGATGCTGCCATGGAGTGGCTTGGCAATGGGAGGCACCGACCTTAACTTTATTACAGGTAAGGTGAAACCCATTACTGTCGGTATTTTTGGGCCAGAAAGCGCGGGCAAGACCACTATTTTGGCTGCCTTGTATTTGCTACTCGGCCACGGAGACTACAAGTCTGAGAAGTACAGATTCAGTAATTCATACACGCTCTCAGGTTGGGAAGCTGTAGCTAACAGCTTACGTTGGCAGCCTGGTCAGCCACCCAATTTTCCAGCACACACTCCGAGCAGATCATCAAGGTCGCCAGGAATGCTGCATCTCGCCTTTCGTCAAAGTAATCATGAGCTACGTGATTTCCTGTTTGCTGATGCTCCCGGAGAGTGGTTTAAGAAGTGGTCCGTCAATCAACAATCCGAGGAGGCTGAAGGTGCCCGCTGGATTAGTAAGCATGCCGATGTGGTTTTGCTTATTGTAGACAGAGAGGCTCTGGCAGGTTCAAGAAAGGGGGCGGCACGTAACGACTTTCAGCTACTTGCACAACGAGTAATTTCAGAAATACACGGACGGCCGATGGCTCTTGTGTGGACAAAAGGAGATATTGAAGTGGCTCCTGCCATGGAGGCGGCGATCAGAAAAGCAGTTGTGTCGTTTCCATCCGATCTTCCAGAGTTCACTCTCAGCATAAAAGATGCTGAGGCTCAGTCGAAGCAATGCTTCCATGAGCTGTTTGATTGGATCTTAGCTTTTAAACGTTCCGGTGTGGTTTTGCCAGAGACGGCTCCAGTCAATCACGACCCTTTGTTTCGATTTAGCAGGAAATAGACGATGACAGTTGAACGAAGCATCCTTTTGATTGGCGAATCGAATGTAGGGAAAACTCACTATGGAGCTCAATTCCTGAAGCGCCTAATGGTGAAGGAATGTTCACTCCAAATGTCCGGAGCTCCTACAAATATCGAAGCTTTCAGCAATGCCTTAGCTTGTTTAACTGAAGGAAAGGCGACTGCACATACACCTTCGGAAGCTTACCTTGAAAGCGTATGGCCAGTTATTAGCGAACAAGGTGGCCATGCTGAACTTGTCTGGCCAGATTATGGGGGCGAGCAAGTGAGTAGTCTCGTTGCTCAGCGTCAGATACCCGTCAAATGGAAAGAGCGAGTGATGGGAGCAACCGACTGGGTCTTGATGCTCAGGCTGCAATCCATACGCTTCGAAGAGGACCTACTCTCTCGTCCTTTTCATACCCTATTTGAACGCGACAAAGAGAACGATCAGACCAAGGCTGGCGATCAACCTACTGTTGACAAGCAATCTGATGTATTTGATATGTCCGATCAAGCAAGGGCAATTGAGCTACTTCAGATACTACTCTACTTCTCCAAAGCTAATTTGGATCAACCGCTTGAACAGCCACGTTTGACGATTTTATTGAGCTGTTGGGATGAGTTGAAGACAGAAGAACTACCAGGGCAACTTCTGGAGTCGAGATTGCCAATGCTATGGTCATTTTTATGTAGCAATTGGATGTCCCCTGAAGTCTACGGACTTTCTTCTCTTGGTCGCCCTCTTAGCACAGACTCACCAGACGAAGACTACGAAATACAAGGGCCTGAAGAGTTTGGCTATGTCGTTTTGCCTGATGGCTCCCAAAACAAGGACATCACTTTGCCGATACAGCGCTTGATGGCTAACGAGGCCTGAGAATATGCGTGTTGAACAAGCGATCTACGGTGAGGTATCTGGCAGGGGACACGGTCTAAGAACTTCAAGTATGAATAACCCCCAGATAGCCAAGACTTTCGCTTCTCGCCTGGATCTGCCGGATAGCATTCCTCCGGGAATATCCAATTGGTCGCCTTTTGTTCGCGGTTTTCCCATTGATGATCAATATGTAATTGCCCGAACATTTCTGGATACAAGCGCGTCTCGAAGTGGCATGGTATTAACCCATGCCCTGATTATTCGTATTGAGGATATAGTTCATATTGAAGACTTATCCTTTCTGTTTGAACGTTTGTTCTCAAGTGCAGATGAATGCCCTGACTCCGTATCACCACTTGAACTCATCCCTTCTCTTTGTAAATCGTCTCCAGCAACAGACTTGATAGCAGCGGCCAATGCACTATTAGATCCAGCTGGGCGAACAGCGATTTGGCTTGGGGTAACAGGGTTTGAAGAGCTGATTGGCTCTCTATGGAAAAATTTCTGGCCAGATTTAAGACGCACGTTTTCTTTTCGTTTAAGTTTTAGCCCAAAAGACATTGTTGATGACTCGAGGCCAACGGTTGTATGTAGCCCAGAGCAACTACAACCCCGCTGGATGAACCAGAACCTAATCAAACAACACCTTGCTTCACCAATGACTGAAACAGCACGGATTCTTTGTGGTCATGTTGATGTCAACCCTGTCCTGACACTCGCCAGCAGTTTGGAAATACAACTGGATTCACTGCAAACATTCATTAGATTAGAACGTTTGAATTCTCTGATTTCAGGCAATGAAGATTTTGATCATTTGCTCAATGCACTCCGTTTGATCGATGGTCTGTCTAGGGATCCACAGACTGGTAAAGAACTAAAAACCACTCTAGTAAGTAGGGTTAGTACCTTAATACCGAAGGCAACTCCCAAGCAGCTACTAGTAATGAGAAATCTTACGTTATCTGGATTTTTCGATACTGAAAGTATTTGGACTACGGTTGAAAACAGGGTCAGCAACCTCGACTTTGGTGAGGTGAACGATGATGACTTGAGCAACCTGTTTTTATGGTCAGCTAAACCGGATCTTGCGATACCTGACTGGCGTGAGAGCATTCGGGCTGCGTTAGAAATGGCAGTCCATAAAAAACCTTCGACGTTGTTTAGAGGTATATGTCGCTGCGTTCCGCTTGCTAATGATGCGTTTTCGGCTGCTATTTCTATCTTGCCAAATACTGATGACATAGAGTCAGAACTCGTATCAGAGATCCCAAACAAACTATCTACTTCCAAACTTTCGGCTTTGCTTATCCCGCTACTGGAGAAGAAGTGGATAGTTGCACATGGGGCCGTACTGGCATCTGTATTATCACCGATGGAAGCAGTGAAGCAGCAGATCCAGGTAGATACTGATTCATCGAAGGGGGCTGGTGTTAGAGCCGCTCTTAGGTTCGCTACTCCAGCTGAGGTATTAGAGTGTACGCTCAAATACAAAGACTTGCGCCTGGTTGAGTTGGCTTCTGAATCAGCTGTTAACCATCCAGAGATTTTGCTCGATATACAATGCAAAGACCTTACCGAACAACAGGTTTGGAGATCCGCCATAGAGAAAAAGTCTACATTGTGGGACTCTCTAAGTGACCCGATAAATGCCCGAGATACCCTGTTCGCAATGCTAGCAAACGGAAGCTCCATTGATAATAGACTGCTTGAAGTGCTGGCAAGTACTCCGCTAGCCAATCTATGTGGATCCCCAGGGAGAGAGAACTTATGGAAACTTCTTCCAGCTAGGATTTATGATCGCTATCTACAGGCCACGGTTTCAGGCTGGGTAGAAAAAGCAGAGCAATCCGTTATCGGAGGTCAATTAGAAGCTGAACTTGAGCAGGCCATTGCTCGCAGTAATGCGCTAGCTCAGTCACTTTTGAAGCCAACCGTATCTATTGCTACTCGCCTTTTAATAATCAGAAGCCTCCCATCTTTTACAGAAGAGAATTTCATCCACTGGATTCATGAGCTTCTAAAGAGTGTGCGATCAATCCAGTATTCGGAAGCAGAACAACTGGGAAGGTTAATATTGTCGAGGCGCTGGAAGGCTGCTGTAAGTCACCTGGTAGATCACTTTGCTCCTCATCGACCTGATCTAAAACCGTGTTTGATGGTTTGTAGCGACTTTCTCGGTTTTTTTGAGGCATGGAAACTTGGCATATCAAAACCAAGTGTTTCAGATAAGTGGAACGCTTTCGAGAAATTAGCATGTGACCTATACCCTAGAGGGCCTGATAGCGATGAACTGTGGTCCCGAGCAGGAGGAAATAACTCGGATCTTTTGAATCAAAACCAGAGTGGGTTAACACGCTGGCATTCAGCTCTAAACAAAATGCAGTCTGGAGGTAGTCTAAAATCCAAGAACCTAATGGAGACCATGCTTGGTGACTATCCAGGTAATGAAGAACTAAGATTTTTTTCCAATGACCCTGATATTCTTGGAAAAAGCAGAAACTTACTTTCGTGGTGAATAAATGACCTCTATCGGATACCCTCAGGGCCATGCCTTGCTTATTGGTGTAGCTAATTATCAAAAAGTTTCTAGCCTACCTAGTGCTGTATTGAACGACGCGAACGATGTCGCTTCGACACTGGTATCACCAAGTTATTGTGGCTATTCACAGAACAATGTCACTGTATTATTGGATGAATACGCCACTAGAGCATCTATATTGGATAGCTTGTCTGAATTGGCCAATAGAGTAAATCCAGATGACACTGTCTTCATATTCTTCTCCGGCCATGGAGGGAGATTCGGAGAACCGGGGAATGAAGACAGTTTGTTAGCTACAGTGGATACCGATTTGGATGACATTAGAAATACATCTATAAGCTCTGATGAACTGGCTCATGCATTTTCACAGATAAAATCAAAACGGTTCCTAGTATTTATTGATGCCTGCCACGCTGGGGGGGCTGCAATTGCAAAGACTTTCTCAGATGATAAAAGCAACGTACTAAAATCTGGTTTTAGTCAAAACACTTTCGAAAAGTTAGCTGTCGGCACTGGTCGTGTACTAATAGCATCATGCCGTGATGAAGAAGTCTCAAATGTTTTTACGAATGCGAGGAATAGTGTTTTTACAACCACTTTATTAGATGGATTACGTGGAGCAGCAGATAAAGATGCAAGCGGCTTGATTAAGGTCTTCGATCTATTCAATTACATATCGGATGAGGTACCTAAATTAATATCAGATACGCAGCATCCAATTTTTAAAGCTGATAATGTAGAAAACAACTTTGCCATTGCGCTTAACCAGGGTGGCAATAAATCTCTGAACACATCTACACAGAGTACACAATCCGTTAATCCTGAAATACAGCCTGAATGGGGGGAGCTGGAAAAGCTTTTAATCGAGTTATACCCAATGGGCCCAGAAGATGAAGAGATTTGGAGCCGAGCTGGGGGAGATTTATCCCGCTTGCAAATCAGACGTAGCGGCCAAGCGGCTTGGCACGTGGCTATACGTACATTGAAACAAGGTGGAGGTGGACTGAATATCAATATTACAAGCTTAGTAGAATCTGCTATTGAAGATTTCCCTAACCACCCTGATTTAGGGAAATTTAAATTACTGTAGCTTTAAATATCTCTGTAAGACTGATGACATTTTATGTCCGAGAAAAGGTTTTAGGGCTCATGTTTGAGCGAAGGCAACCCGTGATTCTGATGGTTCTGAAGCAAAACCTTGAAAACCTGAAAGGCGTATCGTACTAAGCCTCATACAAAAGTCTTTTTAAAGAGAGATAGTTTCTACTCGATATACTTTTGTGTAGAAAGAAGTTAGCCCCTTACCCGGGGCTAACTGTTCTATTTTTTTGGAGCTCTGCAAGCTCTATGTTCTTCTTCCATAACATACCTATCACCATATTTAAGAATGCAAATGCGGTGAGGAAGATAAGCGACATGTAGTACATCCAACTCATTGGGTAGACTTCCATCGTCTCATATTGGATATCAGTCCAATCTTCAAACGTCACGATTTTGAACAGCGTGAGCATTGATATAGCGATGTCCCCCCAAAGAAATTGGTTAATTTCACTGAACAGAAAACTCCCAACTGCCGCGTAAATGTAAAAGATGATGAACATCAAAAGCACAACGTAGCCTAGTTGTGGCACCGATTTTAAGGGCAGAGATAATTATGACTGCAACAACCAGCAACTCAAAAATCTTATTGTTTTTGAGGTTGTTTAGTTTTTACAGTGTTGTACATAGTTTCTTCAGTCAATCTTTTAAGGTGATGGCAATTATAGTGATGTTCGTTACGATTTACTGCAAATTGTTTTGTGATGCTATCGATCTTTATAAGCGATACATGTTGGTTAACAGATTATGATCTCTTTGACTAATTCTACTTTGCATAGAGCTATGTTAACGATTTTTTGTTAACACAACTCTCGTATAAGCTTTAAGTCTTTATCGATGGGCCTCTATTCATTCACTCACTCTCTTGTTAACAATATTTTCCCGATAAATAAGTTGTAATGTATGAGACCATGGACGTCTATCCGTTCAGTTGGATCTTCTACATTATCTTTATTTTCTTAACCGCATTTGTATTTTTAAACATGATGGTCGGTGTTGTACTAGACGTGATGACACGAGAAACCGCGGAAGAAGAACATGAGAATCAAGAGAGTAATCATCAAGCCTTAGTGACGCAAATTTCTGAGCTACAGGCTCAAGTTGCACGCCTCGCGGATAAAATCGACGCGCAACAAGATAAAAAGAATTAAATAACTTCTTATTTCTTAACCGTTTTTAAGCGATTCGCTGGCTTACTTTCTTTAGCCAGCGACCGCCGAATGTGTTCAGCATTAAACCAAGCAATACAATCAAAATCCCCATCCATTGCGTGGTACTAACGGTTTCAGATAGGAAGATTTCGGCTGATGTTAGGCCAACAACTGGAACTCCCAAAGTTAGCGGTGCGACAGTTGCTGCTGGGTAGCGAGACAACAAATAGCTCCACAAACCATAGCCAGCCAAGGTAGCAAAGAGTGATAGGTAGGCAAGTGATGCTATGGATTTAAAACTTAGTTCAATGATGTTGCTCCACATGATATCGGCACCATCAATGAAGTAGGCACATATAAAGAAAGGAATTGGCGGAATCCAGCTCGACCAAACGATTAGGTTTAGGTTGGCATCGTAGCCTTTGCGGCTAATGATTTTGGTGAAAATATTTCCCATTGCCCAGCTAGATCCTGCGGCTAAAGTTAAGCCAAAGCCAAGCGCCGTCATAGTGGAGTCTTCATTGTCCAACCCGATGACCGCCAAGCCACCAATGGCAATGCCAATGGCGAGCACTTGATAAGGTCGCACGGCTTCCTTTAGCAACAAAATAGCGAATAATAGAGTGAAAATGGCTTGGGACTGCAACACCAAAGAAGCCAATCCTGCCGGCATTCCGAAAGATATGGCGCTGAATAAAAACGCAAATTGCCCGAAGTTCAATGATAAGGCATAACCAATACACCAAAGCAGCGGCGTATTAGGGCGAGAGAAAAAGAAGCAGCCAATCATACCGATGACTAGGAAACGCAATCCACCTAACATCATCGGTGTTAGCTCGTCCAACCCCCAACGCATGACGATAAAGTTAAAGCCCCAGGCGACAATAATAAATAGCGCCAAAAACATATCTTTGCGAATCATGTCTAGTCCTTAACCGTACAATAGTGAGGCGAAAATAAGCCAACCACTTTACGTGTTTTCGATAAGTTTGCACATGGGCAGATGAAGAAAGAATGAAGGACATAGATGCAAAAAAAGCTGGCCCGCTTGTTACTTAGCTAAGGCCAGTTCTTTTATTTACTGAGATTAAGACGTTAAGGCAATCCAGTCATCAGCAGTTTAATGCCGTAAGACGCGGTTAATACTGCAATAAAACCGACGCCGTATAAGAGTAAAAACCATTGCCACGATTTGAGTTTGGCGGCTTTTTCTTTCAGGCTTTTTAGAGACATTAGTAGCCCTCCTGATAGTCTTCCACTTTGCCAGCAAAGACGCGATAGCCCCATAAGGTATAAGCACAAATCAATGGTACGAAGATGCATATACCTGGCAGTAAGAAGAGCAAGCTGCTGTCTGGTGATGCGGCCTCCATAAAGGTTAATTGTCTTGGTATCAGGTATGGAAACAAACCAACAACAAGACCAGCGAAGCCCAGTAAGAAGAGCGTTGCAGCATACCAAAAAGGTCGACCTTCATGGTGAGCGGTTCCTGTGGCGTGACTGTTTAGATCTCTCCAAGCCAACACCGCGACCACCAAGGTGATAATAGGCAAGGGCGATAACCACAAGAAATTCAAACCAGAGAACCAACGCTGACGAATGTCTACTTGGCTGGCCACTGTCCACAAACTCACGATGACCATGGCTAGAATAGTGATCAATAAGAGGCGTTTGCCTAACTTAGCTGCGTGATCTTGAATGCGTCCGCGACTTTTCATAAACAGATAACAAGCGGCTAATAGAGCATAACCAGCCATTACGGCAAAGCCAGTTAATATAGAAAACGGCGTTAGCCAATGTAGACTGGATAAACTGTCGACACCGACGGGAACGCCTTGAACGATTGAGCCTAGCAACATGCCTTGGCAAAACGCCGCGATGGCAGAACCCGCACTAAAAGCGAAATCCCAATAAGGTCGAGAGGTATCGGACTTAAAGCGATATTCGAACGCCACGCCTCGAAAGATCAAAGCAAACAGCATGAGCATGATAGGCAAGTAAAAGGTTGAGGTAATGCCAGCATAAGCGGCTGGAAACGCCGCAAACAGCACGACACCACCAAAGACCAACCAAGTTTCGTTACCATCCCAAACGTGTGAAATAGAACGCATTAAATGGTCGCGCTCGCCTTCTTGGTTAAACCAAGGGTAGAGAATGCCAATCCCTAGGTCGAAGCCATCGAGTAACACGTACATAAAGATGGCAAAGCCTAAGACAAGGAAGTAGAAAAGAGCCAAATCCATCATTTATCTCCTTGTTCTATTGTTGGTTGATATTTTGCTTTCGGTTCTGTCGATTGTTGTTCTTGAGTAGTTAGTGACTTCACCCAAGCCAATGCGTAGCCCGGCGCTTTCATACCAATCAGTTGCTGCTCTAGTGTTTCCATTGATGGCGGTCCTTTCTTAATCAGCTTACGCATGAAGTAGAGATAAACACCGATTAGCAGACTGTAAATGATGACAAACATGGTTAAGGTAAAGAGCACGCGTTCCGCTGGAAGTGGCGATACTATCTCGGATGTTCTAACAAGGTTGTAGACAATCCAAGGCTGACGGCCAATTTCGACCACATACCAACCTGCCAGCACCGCAATGACTCCCATCGGCGTAAAGAAGGTCACCAAGGAGAGGAAGGCTTTGTTTTCATACAAGCGGCCTTTACGGCGTAACAAGAGTGCTAGTGCCGCGATACCCATCATGCCAAACCCAATACCAACCATGACACGGAAAGACCAAAATACTAACGGTACATTCGGTCTGTCTTCAGGTGGTACGGCTTTCAAACCTTGCACCGCGCCATCCCACGAGTGTGTCAGGATCAAGCTACCAAGGTTTGGAATACCGACTGCATAATCATTCGACTCGGTTTTCATGTTAGGCATAGCGAATAACAATAACGGAACGTTTTCTTCTTCCGCTGGCCAAATTCCTTCCATCGCCGCCAATTTGGTCGGCTGATGTTCTTTTACGTTCAAACCGTGCATATCGCCGATCCATGCTTGTAGTGGAGTGAGTACCAAGGCAAACCACATGCACATGGATAGGCCTTTTTTCGCAAAAGGAATGTTTTTCTTTTTCAACAAGTAATAAGCGCTGATACCAGCCACCACGAAAGTCGCGGTAATTAATGACGCAACCACCATGTGAGTGAGGCGATAGGGCATTGATGGATTGAAGATGACAGCCATCCAACTTTCGACTTCAAACTTGCCATCGATAATTTTGTAGCCAGTTGGCGTTTGCATCCAAGAGTTCGCCACAATGATCCAAAACGCTGAAATCCAAGTACCTACCATAACAGTGAGCGTTGCGAAGAAATGTAGTTTGCGACCAACACGTTGCCACCCGAATAACATGACGCCAAGGAAACCGGCTTCCATGAAGAAAGCGGTCAGTACTTCATAGGCCATCAGCGGCCCAAGTACCGCGCCGGTAATCTCCGAGAATTTGGAGAAGTTGGTGCCAAATTCATAGGACAAAACGATGCCAGAAACCACCCCCATACCGAAGGTTATCGCAAAAGGTTTGATCCAGAATTTAGCCAATTGGAGGTAATAAGGATTATGTGTTTTTAGCCACATGCCTTCCCAAATGGCGATCAGTGTCGCCAAACCAATGGTGATACTGGGGAAAATAATGTGAAAGCTCACAGTAAAAGCAAACTGTATGCGAGATAAGATGGCAACGTCGAGGTCCATAATGGCTCCCTTGGGTATCAATAAGCGTTAAGAGATATATAGATAAGGTTAGGCGTTTCTCTTAACTCTTAGCGTACGCATTTGCTGCAAGGCCAGAGGTAATAGGGCTAAACCTACAATGCTAAAAAGTGCGATGATTTCAGTCATTAAAAAGCCAGTATTCATGATGCTTGTCCTATAAGTTGATAATAGTTTGATATGGATCAAAGATTGTTTTTAGTAGAGCAAAGGACAGGCCAACTATTAATGGAATTTATATCTTTGATTTTAAAGGGAAAATTTATATCTTTGCTTGCGGTGTAAAAAAGGTTTACGATTTTCTCACTTTTAGGTGTAAACGAGGTTTACGATTTTGACGCTTTCGTTGATGTTTGAAGTTGCTATGCTGGTGACCAGTGTGTGCGGCGTATTGGTAGCTGTTTGGTTGTTGTGGCGAGCGCGAAAGCAAAGTGATCTGCAAGCCTTGGCAGGTTTTGCCATTATGATGGCGATTTGGTGCTTTGGACATGTGGTTTTGTTCCAAGGCTACGAGCAAATTGGCATTCATATTATTCTGGCCAACCCGTTGATGCCGACCTTCTTCTTGCACTTTGCGATTCGTTTTGTGAACTCTGGCTCGGTTAAAGAGCCGATGCTAGAACGCTTATATCAAGTGGTGCCTTGGTTTTATCTGACCAGTTTTGCTGTGGTATTACAAAGCTGGTGGATCGGCGCTGGAGATGCGATTAGTACGCTCGACACGCGTTCCTTTTTTATCTTTACCGAGGCGGGGACATGGAATCTCGCCTATACGGTGTTGATCGGCATCTTGGCTCATGGGGTGTTGTTGTTTGGTTGGTATCGACATTCTGGTAACAAGAAACGCTCCATTCTCGCCATGTTTGGCGTTGGCGCTTGGGGCCTGTTGTTAGCGACCAGTTTTGTGTTTCCTTCTTTTGGCATTAGCTGGTTTCCTTACCCTATGTTGCTGCTGCCAACTTATTTGCTGTTGCTGGTCTACGCGGTGGTGCGTTATCAAATATTATCGGTGAATGCGTTCGCCAATCGGGCCTTGCTTTGGGTTGCCATGATGCTGGTAATTCTCTGTGTCATCGCGGTGATCAGTGTGGTGTCTGGACGCATAGGTTTACAGGCGTTAGCGAATGTTCCCAGTTGGCAGCTTTGGTTGTATTCCCTATTTATCTTGGTTGTCGCGGCTGTCATTTATCAGCCTTTGAGTCGTTTGGTTTCTCGGCTTATTTATCCTGGCGCTTTATTAAATGAAGCTGTGTTGGATACTTGGTCAACCCAGCTTAAAGAAGCGCAAGATTGGCCGCAATTGATCGCTATTGGTGAGCGTTTACTTTCTCTACAGATAAGGCGTAGTGTGGCAATTCAGCTGCAACGTTCTGCTTATCCCGTTAAGGAGCAGAATGATGCCTTGGCAATTCGAGTGTCTCGGTCAGATTCTGATTGGCACTTTGTATTAATCGGTTGGGAAGATGCCAGCCCTGGCATGCGTTTGACGGCGGAAGTGTTTGCATCCTTGTTTTCGACCAGTTGTGGTTTGCTTGAAAGGTCGCTGGCCTTGGCTGCGGCAGAACGAAAACGCATGGACGAACAGCATCTGGTTGAGTTGGGCAGTTTGTCAGCAGCAATGGCCCACGAGCTACGCAATCCACTTAATATAATTTCAATGGCGGCCTATGACGCGCCAGCCGAAACGCGTCAGCATATTCAGACTCAGCTTAAACGCGCCGATCGTTTGGTGAGTGATATGTTGGTGTATTCCGGTGGCTTGACGTTGCAAATTGTTGCCACGCCATTACGGTCGTTATTAGCAAGTATTCTGGCGCAGGCTCAGCTAGAAGGTGTGGCGGTTGAGCTAGATATAAATGAAACAATAGAGCTGGATGCTGACCCACAACGATTACAACAGGTGTTTATCAATCTCATTGATAACGCCGTGTCTTTTTTGCGCAATATGCCAGATGGCAAGTTATCTATTGAAGCTAAAGAACAAGATCAACAGATAGTCATCCAAGTGCATAACAACGGACCAGCAATCGATGCAAGCTTACAAGGCGAAGCCTTATTTCAACCCTTTGTGACTAAGCGAGCAGGCGGCAGTGGTCTTGGTTTAGCAATAGTACGCCGTATTGTTGATGCTCATGGCGGGAAGATTAGACACCGTTCCGATTCGATTTGGCCGGTGACATTTGAGCTTATTTTACCTCGCCATTTTTCTGGCGTTGCTATTTCAAATAGAGAATTTCATGACACAAAATAAAATATTACTGGTCGACGATGAACCAGCGTTTCGCGAACTGGCTAGTCGTTGGTTGGCGAATCAAGATTATCATGTGAAAACGGCGGGTAGCTTAGACGAAGCCCGAAGTACTTTGGCATCGTTTGATGCGGATTTAGTGCTATTAGACTTGTCCATGCCGCCGCATTTTGACCCGCAAGTCACCTTGAATGCTATGGACGATTTTGCTGGTCGTCCGGTGATTATTATTACTGGCCATGCGGATAGGGATTTGGCGCTTAAAGCCATCGAGCTTGGCGCATGGGATTTTATTGCCAAGCCGATTGACCCAGATATGTTAGCGGTTGTAGTGCGCCGAGCGATTACCAAAACTACCTTGGAGCGAGAGCTGACTGAGTTAAAACAAGCAGGCAATTCTGCCCAAGGTGCGTCTGCGTATATCGGTCATTCGATGAGTTCGCAAAAGGTCAGGGCGCTGGTGGAGCGAATCGCACCGACGGATGTACGGGTCTTGGTGACTGGGCCATCGGGAACCGGTAAAGAAGTCATTTCGCGTACCTTGCACGACTTGAGTCATCGCGCAGCCAAGCCGTTTGTTTCTGTGCATTGCGGCGCGATTCCAGCGGATTTATTAGAAAGCGAGTTGTTCGGTTACGTGAAAGGCGCGTTTACTGGGGCGGAAAAAGACAAGGTAGGTTTATTGAGTTTGGCCGATAGCGGTACCTTGTTTTTGGATGAAATCGGCGAAATGCCATTAGCTATGCAGGTCAAGTTGCTGCGGGTGTTGCAGGAAGGTACCTTCTTTCCTGTGGGAGGACGAGAGCAGAAGCACATCGACATTCGAGTGATCTCTGCGACCAATGCAGACTTACTTGAAAAAGTCCGAGAAGGTAGTTTTCGAGAAGATCTGTATTACCGCATTAAGGGTGTCAATATTGAAACCCAAGCGCTGTCGGAGCGACTCGAAGATGTTCCTGTGTTGCTACAGTCATTTCTACAGCGCTTGCAAAGTCAGCAAACTAAGCAATTACAGCTTAGCCCCGAAGCTGTGCAATGGTTTCGTGATCAGCCTTGGCCGGGGAATGTACGTGAGTTGAAAAATACGCTAGAAAGCGTGGCTTCTATTTGTCCACAAGGACGAATTACCATGGAAGACATTCAACTATTGTACCCAAATGGCGAGAAAATTCGCCCAACGTCGGTTAATTTGCCAACAAGTGACGCTTCGCTGGATGAGCAGGTGCGTGACCTTGAAATTCGTTTGATTACCCAAGCCTTAGAGAAGAATCAAGGCAACCGCACCCAAGCCGCCAAACAACTGGGTATTTCTCGGCAAGGGTTGATTAAGAAAATCGAGCGCTATGGGTTGTGAAGATTCTCAGAGATGAATTTTTTCTTGATGGGTGTCAATGTTTTCGATTATTAATAGCTTTGTTATTTACAATCAGAAAATTGTTTTGTTTTTGTCATTAACTGAGGTGTAGTATTTGACGATAACTTTACAATAAGAATGAATAATAAGGACGTTATTATGAAGTGGCAAAGTCTATCCATTAGAAGTCGCATGTTCTCTGTGCTTGCTGTGTTGCTTGTTGTTAGTACTGTTGTTTCTGTCAGTACTCAGGCTCTTTCCACACTAGACACAGAACTAGAACAGTTAAAAAAAGAAGTTTTACCAACCCATCTCAGTAATCTAGCTTCGCAAATCAGTACAGAAATTACTCCGTTAATTACAGCCTCTCATTTGATGACAAACGACAACTTCGTTGAAGATTGGGTGAGTAAAGGCGCGCCAGATAACCAGATTGCGTTTATAGCAGCTAAGCTGAAATCCGTGAAAGAGATCGCAGGAAGTGACTCGACTTTTTATGTATTAAATGGCCCAAATGGTTTGGAATATTTTGGCTATGAAAAAGACTTTTTTAGGACGCCGTTATCAGACTATCCATACAAAGAGTTTTATCCAAACTTCTTGGCTACGGGTCATGACTATGAATTGAATTTGCAGTATGAAAATTCGATGCTGTTTATTAACTATCGTAGTGATTCTATGGATCCGAATACCAATAAACCTTTTTCGGTAGCTGGCTTAGGAATTAATGCTGATAAGCTGATTAATATGGTTCAGAAGCTCCAAGTCGGTCAGCAGGGCCGTGCTATGTTGGTAACAAGTGATGGTGTGATTCAAGCGAAAGGCGATTCTCCATTTATGGAGTTAATCGACAAAAATCATATTGTTAACCTATTGGGTAATAAAAGCGAGGTGGTGTTGGATGATGTGACCATTAATGGACAGGTCTTTTATCTTGGTTCTTTGTGGGTTCCAGTGTTAGACAGATTCATTATGCTCGCGGTGCCGAAACAGCAGATCATGGCGCCGATTTATTCTCAGTTACAGAATGCGTTTCTCTACTCTATCGTTTTTATTCTAATTTCTCTGCTCATTCTTCATTTCGTTATTGGCTCGCTGACTCGTCCTATTGTCGCTATTGGCAAGGATGTTCGTTATGTTTCTGATAACTTAGATCTCAATTATCAAGTTAAAAGTTCTGACAAGGCTGAAATTGGTGGTTTGGCTGACGCGGTTAACTCTTTGCTATCAACTTTGAAAAGTTCGCTTTTGACTGTGAATGATGCCGTTAAAACGACCGATGGTGCTATTGCTGGTTTGCATCAACAGGTGGATGAACTTTCTCAAGCCTCTGAGGCTGAGAAGCAATCGGTGGATCAGATCTTTAACTCTACCCAAGACATCACTGAGCAGAGTGCGCAGGTAAAAGATTTAGCCACCAAAGCGGGTGAGTTGTCGGATCAAAGTAATGCCGAGCTTCAGCAAGCGAATAAAGAAGTTCAGAGCAGTTTGATATTCCTCGAAGCACTGGAAGTCGATATGTTGCAAAGCAAATCCAGTTTGACCGAGTTGAATGAAAATATAGAGAAGATTGTCTCTGTTTTGGATGTGATCAGCTCGATTTCAGAACAGACCAATTTGCTTGCTCTTAATGCGGCAATCGAAGCGGCTCGGGCGGGCGAGCATGGTCGCGGTTTTGCGGTAGTGTCGGATGAAGTTCGCATGCTGTCGCAACGAACCAGCGAATCCACCAATGAAATTCAAAGTATCATTACTCAGTTGAGAAGTGCATCGACTCAAGTGACATCGCAGATGGATGTTGCCTGTGAGAAAAGTATTCAGACCCTAGACAGTCAAAAGCTGGTGTCAGAAAAAGTAAATACGCTTGATGCCTTCTTGCAGCAACTATTCGATATGAATGAGCAGGTCGCCGAGCGGGCGGGTATTCAAAATGCTTCTGTGGAGGATATTAACCAACATTTATCTATGTTGGCGGCACAAAGCGAGCAGACAGCCGAATTATTCAATCAAAGTCGAGCAGCAACCAATGCCATTGGTGAAGAGATGAGACACCTAAAAGATAAAGTCGAGTTGTTCAAAGTGACGTGATGGCATTTAATGGTCTGTACCAAGTCTTATTGATTGAGCTTGGTACAAACTTACTGGAGCATATTGTTAGCTTTGACTTGATGTTACGTCACACGAAATGACTCCATCCTGCACCCTTACCGAAATAGCATCACCTTTTTTAACGTCCTTAACGGAGCGAATCACTTGCTTGTCTTTTGATGCAATGGCGTAGCCTCTAGCCAAAGTATTAAGCGGGCTGACAAGGTTTAGTTTGTCGACGATGCGTGCAAAGGCTGTTTGCTTGTTGGTTAGGGTGTTGCTTAATGCGCGAGCAAGGCGAGCGTCGATGTCTTTTAGTTTTTGTCTGTCCTGATCGATACGGCGAGCCGGGCTGTTTCTTTCTAGGCGATGAGCCAAGTTAGTAGTTTGAGTTTGTTGCTCTAATATTTTGCGCTGCATGCTTTGTTGCAAACGGCGTTTGAGTTGTTCAAGTTGATTCTGTTGTTGCTCGATTCGTTCTTTTGGATGGCGAATACGTTTGGTCATGAAGTCGAGCTGTTGCTGACTTTGTTCGAGAATGCGTGACATACGTCGCACCAGTTGTTTCTCTTGTTGCTCGATCTGTCTAATTAATTGAGTGCGGTCTGGGCTTAAAAGCTCAGCGGCAGCCGTTGGTGTGGCGGCGCGAACATCGGCGACAAAGTCCGCAATAGTAAAATCGGTTTCATGACCTACGGCAGAAACAATAGGGGTTTGGGCCGCAAAAATGGCGCGCGCCAATGTCTCATCGTTAAAACTCCATAAGTCTTCTAGCGAACCGCCACCGCGACCGAGAATAATCGCGTCAAAGTGTCCGCTACCATCAGCTCGCTGTAATTGTCTTAGGATGTTTTTGGCAGCGTCCTGGCCTTGTACCAAAGAGGGCAGAATTGTCAGTTCAGTTAATGGGAAGCGTCGACGGAAGGCAATGATCATATCGCGCACCGCAGCACCAACCGGTGAAGTGATGATTGCAACACGCTCTGGTTTTGTGGGCAGTGGTTTTTTGTGTTCCGGCGCGAATAGGCCTTCGGCTTGTAAGTTGTTTTTTAGTCGCTCAAACGCTTGTTGCAATGCGCCTTCGCCAGCAGACTCCATGCCTTCGACGCTGAGTTGGCAGTCACCTCTTGGGCCGTAAAAAGTGACGCGAGCACGTAGACGAACCATGTCGCCATCTTTGGGCTTAAAGCGTACAGCGGCATTCTTGCCTTTAAACATGGCGCAGCGTATTTGAGCTTTGTCATCTTTGAGGGAAAAGTACCAATGTCCTGAGCTCGGCTTGGCGAGATTGGAGATTTCACCTTCCACTAAAATCCACGGCAAACTGGCTTCAAGTAGTTGTTGTATTTGTCTATTTAGCTGCGATACGGTAAAAGCCGTTTCTTGTGGCGCTGAAGTTGTAAAATTTTTCATCAATCTCTCGTGGTTTTGATTTACCGAATGCAACTATTGGAGTAGAATTACTTGCCATCTTAACACCCTTGTTGGCATTGGAAACTCCCCATTATGTTACGAATCGTGCAAGAAGCTTTAACGTTTGACGACGTATTGCTTATCCCCGGCTATTCCGAAGTTCTTCCTAAGGATGTTAGCCTCAAAACGAAAATCACTAAAGACATTGAGTTAAATATTCCGCTTACGTCTTCAGCGATGGATACCGTTACTGAACATCGCATGGCGATTGCTCTGGCTCAAGAAGGTGGCATAGGCATTGTGCACAAAAACTTGACCATTGAAGAGCAAGCTCGTGAAGTGCGTCGTGTGAAAAAATTCGAAAGCGGCATCGTTCGTGATCTTGTTACCATCAATCCTGAAGCCAGCGTTCAAGAGCTAATGGATTTGACGGCTGCGAACAGCATTTCAAGTGTTCCAGTTGTTCAAGGTACTGACTTGGTTGGTATCGTAACAAGCCGTGATGTGCGTTTTGTTAAAGACTACGATAAAAAAGTCTCTGACATTATGACACCAAAAGATCGCCTAGTGACGGCGCTTGAAGGTGCTTCATCTGGTTCTATTCGCAAGTTGCTCCATGAAAATCGCATTGAAAAAGTGCTGATTGTGAATGAGCAGTTTGAATTGCGTGGCATGGTTACTGTAACCGACTTTAATAAAGCCACTACCTTCCCTAACGCTTGTAAAGACGATCAAGGTCGTTTGCGTGTTGGTGCCGCTGTTGGTACTGGCGCAGATACTGGCGATCGAGTGAAAGCTTTGTCTGATGCTGGCGTTGATATCATTGTTGTGGATACGGCGCATGGTCATTCTAAAGGTGTTATTGACCGTGTTCGTTGGGTAAAAGAAAACTTCCCACACATTCAAGTGATTGGCGGCAATATTGCGACGGCTGAAGCGGCAATTGCCCTTGCTGATGCTGGCGCTGATGGCGTGAAAGTGGGTATCGGTCCAGGCTCTATCTGTACAACTCGTATTGTGACAGGTGTTGGTGTTCCTCAAATCAGTGCTGTGGCAAATGTGGCTGAAGTAATGAATCCTCGCGGCATTCCTGTAGTCGCTGATGGCGGTGTACGTTTTTCTGGTGATATCAGTAAAGCCATTGCTGCTGGCGCAAGTGTTGTCATGGTTGGCGGTATACTTGCTGGTACAGATGAAGCGCCGGGTGAAGTTGTTTTATTCCAAGGTCGTTCTTTTAAAGCATACCGTGGAATGGGTTCGCTAGGCGCAATGTCGCAATCTCAAGGCTCAAGTGATCGCTACTTCCAGGATTCCAGCAGTGTTGAGAAATTGGTTCCTGAAGGTATAGAAGGTCGTGTTCCTTCTAAAGGTCCGATGGCTGCGGTTGTCCATCAGTTGATGGGCGGGGTTCGCTCTTCCATGGGCTACACTGGTTCGCCAGATGTTGAGACAATGCGTACGAAAGCACAGTTCTCAAAAATTACAGGCGCAGGCATTCGTGAAAGTCATGTCCATGATGTGACGATTACAAAAGAAGCGCCGAATTATCACGCTGGTTAATCCAAGATAATTTGATACTGAGATGGGGCGTACAACACGCCCCATCTTTATTTACTGCTCTTACTATTTATTGATTACTTCTACGAAAAGATTTGTCTCTTAAGTAGAGTGAAAGGAATGGCTAATAATGTCGCAAGATATCCACGCTCATAAAATTCTTATTCTTGATTTCGGTTCTCAGTACACTCAGCTGATTGCGCGTCGCGTTCGTGAAATTGGTGTTTACTGTGAAGTTCGTGCTTTTGATATGGAAGATCAAGACGTTATCGACTTCGATCCTAAAGGTATCATCCTTGCTGGTGGTCCTGAATCCGTTCCTGAGCCAGGTTCTCCTCGTGCGCCAGAAGCAGTATTTACATTGGGCGTGCCGGTATTTGGTATTTGTTACGGCATGCAAACCATGGCAGAGCAATTGGGCGGTAAAGTTCAAGGTTCTGAAATTCGTGAGTTTGGTTACGCACAAATTCGTAAGCATGAAGGCCCAGCATTGTTCGATGAGATCCAAGATCACATTGCAAACAATGGCGTTGCCTTGCTTGATGTATGGATGAGCCACGGCGATAAAGTGATTGAAATGCCAGAAGACTTCACTTTGATGGCATCTACGGATAGCTGCCCAATCGCAGCGATGGCGAACGAAGCTAAGAAATTCTACGGTGTACAATTCCACCCAGAAGTAACGCATACGTTACAAGGTGGCCGTATTCTATCTCGTTTCATCGTAGATATTTGTGGATGTGATACTTTGTGGACACCGGCAAACATTGCACAAGATGCGATTGAACGCATGCAAGAACAAGTTGGCGACAAAAAAGTTCTTCTAGCTCTTTCTGGTGGCGTGGATTCTTCTGTTGTGGCGGCATTGCTTCATAAAGCGATTGGTGACCAATTGACTTGTGTCTTTGTCGACAACGGCTTGCTTCGTTTAAACGAAGGTGATCAAGTAATGAAGATGTTTGCAGACAATATGGGGGTGAAAGTTATCCGTGTTGATGCAGAAGACTTGTTCCTTGGTAAGTTGGCTGGCGAAAACGACCCTGAGAAAAAACGTAAGATCATTGGTAATACCTTCATTGAGATCTTCGATGAAGAGTCATCTAAATTGGATGGTATTGATTTCCTTGCGCAGGGCACGATTTACCCTGACGTAATCGAGTCAGCGGCTTCAAAAACTGGCAAGGCTCATGTTATCAAGTCTCACCACAATGTTGGTGGTCTACCTGATGATATGAAAATGGAGTTGGTTGAACCACTTCGTGAATTGTTTAAAGACGAAGTGCGTAAGCTAGGTCTTGAACTAGGTCTTCCTTATGACATGGTTTACCGTCATCCGTTCCCAGGGCCAGGTCTTGGTGTTCGTATCCTTGGCGAAGTGAAGAAAGAATACGCAGACATTCTTCGTCGTGCGGATGCTATCTTCATCGAAGAGCTACGCCGTTCTGGTTGGTATGATAAAACAAGCCAAGCTTTCGCTGTATTCCTTCCAGTCAAATCCGTTGGCGTAGTAGGTGACGGCCGCCGTTACGAATACGTTGTTGCACTTCGTGCCGTTGAAACCATCGACTTCATGACAGCACGTTGGGCGCACCTACCGTACGAACTGCTAGAGAAAGTGTCGGGTCGTATCATCAACGAAATTGAACACATCTCACGCGTGACGTACGACGTGTCTTCTAAACCACCTGCGACGATTGAGTGGGAATAATTCAGCTAAGTACGTCTTAACTGAATAAATAGAAACACCTAAAAACCCGCTTCGTTTGAAGCGGGTTTTTTTATTGGCTGATGATCAGTGTTGGTTTAAAAAAAGCCCCCAACATTTTGTGTTAGGAGGCTGTGGGAGTTAGGCTGTTGCCATTCTGATACGTAAGACAGGTCTGTCGTCGATTGGTAGGTGGAGCAATGCCGAGATAAAGGCGAGGATGACGGCTGACCACCGGACATTAGGTAAGCTAAATCGGCTGGTACGGTAATAATAAGTGGCATCATATCCACAATGGCCAGTGCCGCTTCCAAATGATAAGCCCTCAGAACCATGCGGCGTTTTGGCTTATCTTCGAGTGCTTGCTCAATCAGAAATTTAACCCCATCGCTTATGGCGATCATGGCGTGAGGAAAATTCAAATAATCCTCTAGGCACATTTGCTTATCTGCTAGCGGGTGTTGTTTGGATAATAGGCACGACACTCCAACACGTCCCAATGCCCCATACTGTAAGGGTTCAATAGCATGTGTTGGTCGACAAATAGCTAAGTCGGCTCGGCCGTAGGTGAGTTGTTCTTTTAAGTGTTCATCTTGTAGTGGCAAAAACTCAAAGGCGACATTCGGCGCTTCCTGATATATGCGGGGTAACGCAAAGGGTAAAATAGTTTGCATTGCGTAATCAGTGGTTAAAATCGTGAATGTCTGATCACAAAACTTGGGGGCAAAATCAATTGGAGATAAGAGTTGTCTAAGGGACTGAATGGGGTCGTCCAAAGCCCTATTCACAGATAGCGCTTTTTCTGTTGGAACTAGGTGTTGTCCTTGATGTGTAAATAACGGGTCTGACAACAAACAGCGCAATCGTCCTAGAACCCGACTCATGGCAGATTGGCTCAAGTTTAAACGCTCTGCCGCTCGGCTGACACTGCGTTCCTCAACCAGAACTTGCAACGCGACCAACAGATTTAAATCCCGGCGGTAAATCTCTTCTACTTTCATACCTAGCCCGAAACAATAGAATAAGATTGACAGTGTAACCAAAGAGGGCTGCTTTTGTTTGTGTTTACTGTCTAAAAATCTGGGCACTGTTGAAGTCAAACTAATCAAGATAAGGCGTTAATACTTCCTCAATCCAAGATATAAAAATGCGTACTCGACGAGACAAGTTTTGTCTGTGTGCTACGACAATAGAAACAGGTAAGGGTTCTGATTGTAGGCTTGGTAGTACTTCAACAAGAGATCCGTCGCTTAAAAATGGTTTCAGGCTGGATAGACCGGCTTGTATCAATCCAAGTCCAGCTATGCCCGCGCCATGGTAAGTCTGAACGTTGTTGACACGCAGTGAGCCGGGGAGGTCTAGGGATTGATAGCTTTGACCATCATAATATTCCCATCCGAATGGGCGATTACCTAATGTTGGTGTGTAGTGAACAATGCGATGGCCTTGGCTTATTAAGTCCTCCAGTGTGTGCGGGACTCCGTATTGTTTAAGATACTCAGGGCTTGCTGCATTCACCATTTTTAGATCGCCAAGGTGCCTAGCAACCAGTGTATCGTCGAGAACACCTCCGACCCTAAGTACACAATCCATTCCTTCTTTTATTAAATCCACTCTGCGGTCTGTACTGGAAATTTCGAGTTCAATACCAGGGTACTTTTCCATGAATTTAGGTAATTCAGGAATAATGTTCGCGCGCGCGAATTCTGTTGGTAAATCTGCACGTATTCGACCTTCAAGCAAAGCATCATCCTTTGCAAACATAAGATTGAGTTCTTCTGCATCAGCGAGTAAAGCGCAAGCTCGTAGATAAAAATTTCGCCCGTTTTCTGTGAGTTGAACTTTTCTAGTTGAGCGGTGTAGAAGACGCGTTCCAACCTGAGCTTCTAATTGGCGTACGACATTAGAGGCTCGACCTTTTTGGATGCCAAGGCTTTCTGCGGCGCCTGTGAAACTGCCCATTTCTGAGATACGAATAAATATAGCTAGATTATCAAGGTTTTGCATTGTTTCTCTTTTTGATAACAATGGGTTTTTATTAGGGTGCTTTATCGTAAAAATATCACAAGGTAAAGTGGAATCCTAGAGAGTCAGGCGAGCTGGTTCCACTTATTTGGGAGAATGACATGCGCTATAACCAACTGGGTAATACTGGGTTATTTGTGTCGGAAATATGCCTTGGAACTATGACATTTGGTCCGGTTGGTCAGCAAGGTCTATATCACGATATTGCTGGAATGGATCAGGCGACAGCAGACAGTATTGTGGATTGTTGCTTTTCCGCTGGTGTTAATTTTTTTGATACGGCGGATGTGTACACAAATGGCCACTCCGAGAAAATGTTAGGCCAAGCTTTAAAAAATCTGAACGTGCCTCGTAAAGATGTGGTCATTGCAACTAAGGTCTTTAACCCTTCGGGCAATGGTCCGAATGATAGAGGCGCTTCTCGAGGCCATATTTTGGATTCGGTGGATGCAAGTTTGGAACGTTTGCAGACGGATTACATCGACCTATATCAAATTCACGCTAACGATCCTGTTACGCCCATTGAGGAAACACTTCGTACACTTGATGACCTTATTTCGCGAGGTTTGATTCGTTATATCGGTTTGTCTAATTGGGCAGCTTGGCGTATTGCGAAAGCACAGGGCATTGCTGAGCGAGAAGGCTTTGCGCGATTTGAAACGGTGCAAGGCTATTTTTCTTTGGCTGGGAGAGATTTAGAGCGTGAGATGGCTCCCATGTTAATGGAAGAAAAGATGGGATTACTGGCCTGGTCTCCTTTGGCTGGCGGGCTGCTATCAGGAAAGTTTTCACCAGACTCGATAGGGGAAGGTCGGCGTGCCAATTTTGACTTCCCTCCTGTGGATAGGGACAAAGTTTGGGCATGTGTTGATGCTATGCGCCCGATTGCTGCAAAACATGATGCTTCTATTGCTGCCGTAGCGCTTGCTTATGTGTTGAGTAAGCCTTTTGTAACATCTGTGATCACGGGGGCAAGACGCTTTGATCAAATAGAGCAGAACCTTGCGGCGGTAGAGGTCAAGCTGGACCAGGAAGATCTAAATACATTGGATACAGTAAGTTGTCTCGCGCCAGAATACCCTGGCTGGATGCTTGAGCGTACAGCACCTACTCGCATGCCATCTGGTAAGCAAACTACGCCAACATTGCGATAGTCAGGAGAGTACTCAAATGAAACTGTTTTCTTATCAAAATTTTATGACTTGGTTATTGGTCGCTTTTTTTGTCTTTGCTGGGTTGTTGAATGTGTTTCCGCCAGTGCCCTTGCTGGAAGACTACCATCGTTGGGGTTACCCCGATGGTTTCCATTACATCACCGCGGCACTTGAGCTTCTAAGTGCTTATTGGCAAGCCAAGTCGTCACTTAAATGGCGACGTGCTGGCCTTGCTTTAGGTGGTTTGGTTTTAGTTGGGGCGCTTATTACGCTCGTACTAAATCAGCAGTGGCTGCATGTAATTCTTCCTTCGTTGGTGTTGGCAGTTTTGTTATTTCAATTTAAGCAAAAGTCTTTGCGTTGCGCTCTGTGATGAAAAGCTGGGCGTCTTTTGTCTTGTCTTTAAGACAAACTTTATTAATAAAATTAAGAGGTGTGTTATGAGTTTTTCTTCAGAGTTGAAAGGGGTGGTTATTTATCATTCTGGTTACGGCCATACTCAGCGTGTGGCAGAAGCCGTGGCGGATGGGGCAAACGCCAAACTGCTACCGATTGATGCAAATGGTGAGTTAAGCGAAACAGCGTGGTCTGATATTAGCAAAGCGCACTTTGTGATTCTAGGATCTCCAACCTATATGGGTGGACCTAGCTGGCAGTTTAAGAAATTTGCAGATGCGTCATCAAAGCAGTGGTTTGAGGACAAATGGAAAAACAAGGTGTTTGGTGGTTTTACCAATAGCTCTAGTATTAATGGCGACAAGCTATCGACATTGCAATACTTTACTTTATTTGCGGCTCAGCATCGAGGCATCTGGGTGGGGATGGGAATGAAGTCCTCTAACACAAAAGCGTCACAGCGTGATGATATTAACCGAATGGGTTCGTTTCTTGGGCCAATGGCACAAGTTGCTGCTGATGCAGGCCCAGAGGAAATGTCGCAAGGAGACCTCGATACAGCACGCCTTTATGGGGTACGTGTTGCCGGTCTAACTGCGAAATTTTATTCGTTTGAGACGGAGCTTAGTTTACGAGAAATTTCATAGAGTTATGTGGTTGTTGTAATTCCTTATTACGGCATAATGGCTTTATATTTCAATCGGCTCTCTTTTTAATTACAAAGAGAGCTTTTTTGTTTGTATTGAGTATTGTGAAAAGTTTTGGAGTGTAGGTTGAAATTTCCAACCCCCTTAATAGAAGGAAAATTGATTAAACGCTATAAGCGCTTTTTGTCCGATATTGAATTGCTAAATGGTGAGGTTGTGGTGGCCCATTGCCCCAATACTGGATCAATGAAACGTTGTCAGCAAGATAGCGCTCGTGTATGGCTATCTAAAAGTGATAACCCAAAGCGTAAGCTGGCTTATACATGGGAGCTGGTGGAGGTCGATGAGCAGTATTTGGCTTGCATTAATACAGGTTACCCAAATAAATTGGTAGGCGAAGCCATTGCTGATGGTGTTGTGACTGAGCTTTCTGGGTATACAGAACAGAAAGCAGAAGTGAAGTATGGCGAGAAAAGTCGTATTGATTGGTTATTGACAGGTGATGATGGTCGCAAGTGTTATGTAGAAGTTAAAAACGTCACCTTATTAGAAGAAGACGGATTAGGGTATTTCCCTGATGCGGTGACGGATCGTGGTCGCAAACATTTATATGAACTGGCGAAGATGGTCGAAGAAGGTCATCGAGCAGTAATGTTCTTCTGTGTGAGTCATACTGGAATAAGTTCTGTTACGCCTGCTGCTCACATCGATAAAAAGTATGCGCAGGCTTTTATAGAAGTTGTCGCAAAAGGTGTTGAGGTAATTGCTTACCAGGTAGAAATCGACTCTCAGGAAATGAAGGTAATACACTCGGTACCTGTGGTGATGCCTGAATTGATAGATTAATGGCGCATAAATTCTCTTGATTTGGTTGCTTTATAACCAAAAAGAGCGATTTTTGACGGTTTTATGAACGAATGCGCTTTTATTTAAAATAAATTGAAAGAAAATGTCGAAAAGGGTTGCACAAAATCTGTAGATCCTTAATATACGCCCTCGCTGACACGGACAAGGCTTCAGAGCAACGAAGACCAAGTTCAACTGATTAGGTTGTTACCTGATTGGTGATTCAAGTTAGCACGCTCTTTAAAATAGATAATCAGATAATTTGTGTGGGCGCTCGCTGGAGGCTTCAGAAGATTGTCCGGATTGGTTTTTAACTTATTCGAGATGATCAAAAAAATTGAAGTCTTGCGAAACGTCTAACACGTCAATTCGCTTTATGTTGGCTTGTTGTTTTTAGGAATGATGAGTCGATTAAGTTATTGTTAGTGTAATAGATTTTGAGTAAGCAAACTTTTTAACTGAAGAGTTTGATCATGGCTCAGATTGAACGCTGGCGGCAGGCTTAACACATGCAAGTCGAGCGGTAACAGGGGAGCTTGCTCCTGCTGACGAGCGGCGGACGGGTGAGTAACGCGTAGGAATCTACCTAGTAGAGGGGGACAACATGTGGAAACGCATGCTAATACCGCATACGCCCTAAGGGGGAAAGGAGGGGACTTTTCGGAGCCTTCCGCTATTAGATGAGCCTGCGTAAGAT
>NZ_CP025532.1:3998904-4200483 GCF_018336955.1 Marinomonas sp. A3A | reverse complement strand
GGTTGTCACGCCAGTGGCATTGCCGGGTAGCTATGTTCGGACGGGATAACCGCTGAAAGCATCTAAGCGGGAAGCCTCCCTTAAGATAAGATCTCACTGGGACATAAGTCCCCTAAAGAGCCGTTCGAGACTAGGACGTTGATAGGTTGGGTGTGTAAGTGCTGTGAGGCATTGAGCTAACCAATACTAATTGCTCGTGAGGCTTGACCATATAACACCAAAGTGGTTTTTAAAACTACGACACAGATTACGATTAAGCATCAGCAATGATGCACATCGGTTTGACCTTGATTATCGCTATTTCAAAAAAGAATTGTTAAAGATCCAAGCACGTATTCGCGTGTTTTGAGACAAGCTAACGATAAAAAGTCAGCGCACAATACAGTGCACCTCAAAACAAACGCAAAACGAATTGCTTGACGATCATAGAGGCGTTGAACCACCTGATCCCATCCCGAACTCAGAAGTGAAAAGCGCCATCGCCGATGGTAGTGTGGGAGATCCCATGTGAGAGTAGGTCGTCGTCAAGCTTTATATTAAGAAGGCCCTGATAGCTAACGCTGTCAGGGCTTTTTTTCGTCTGCAGAAAATTCTTTTGCCTGTAGGAATGCCATCTTGTCATTGCCTTCGCTTGCGCCTGTTTCGCAAGCTCAACGCGTCTGCGTGAATCCAGTACTAAAGTGCCTGTTCTCTTTTACTTAAGTTACTAGTGTCTGAAACAAAGTGTTTTTTGTCACTTATTCATCTGTTTGTAAAAAACTTCATTCCGTAATATAGATCGAAAGTCATATCGATTTCGTTAGCTATTACGAGATTATAAGTTCTTGTAAATATTGGAGCAGAGTTTTTATGGATGCATTGCGAACAGTGTTAATTTTCCTTCATTTGATTGTTTTCGCATTTGCTATAAGTAAATTATATATAAGTGATTTTAATCTGTTTTTCCGACGTTCGAATTTATTTGAGTTGCAGTTATTGGGACGTCAGATGAGCTTCTTGCTTGGTGGGCTGTGGATTACAGGGACTGGAGTTGTTTTTATTGATACGTCTTTTGACCCTGTGTTGATTCTTGCATCTGATAAGCTTTTGGCGAAATTGGTTTGTGTGAGTGTTTTAACCATTAATGCGACTCTGATACATAATATTGTTTTTAAAAAGGCCCAGAAAGCTAAACTAAGTTATACAGATATGCTGGTCATGACCATCCCTGGAGCCATTAGCACATGCTCATGGACATTTGCTGGTTTCTTGGGAGTGGCACGTCCATTATCAGAGTATTTATCTTTTCAGCATTTTCTGATCTTATATGGTGTCTGCTTGTTTTTGGCAATTGCTTTAATGGTCTTTATCTCTCCTATTATTAGAAGAAATTGGAGTGAAAAGGGTTATGTTAAAGGCCCACTTTCTTTTTCATGATAAGGCTTGTTTGCTAGGTAAAAACGTTCCCGGAAAGCTTTAGGTGTTAGTCCCATTTCTTCGATAAAGCGTTTGCGGAGTGCGCTAGCGCTTTGGTAGCCCATAGAATAAGCAATACTTTCGAAGGGTTGTGAGGTGGTTTCGAGTAAATCACAGGTTTTTTGTATCCTAAGGTTTTGTATGTATCGAGTAGGTTTCAGTCCTGTTGCATTGAAAAATCGACGTTGGAGTGTGCGTTCACTTAAACAGGCTTTTTCTGCTAACATCGTAATGGAGAGGTGTTCTTGGTAGTGAGTGCCAAGGTAGTGTTGTAGATTTAATATAGTATCATCACCATGATTAAGGCGAGGAGTGAATTTGTGGTAATAGCGCTGTTCACGTTGGGATGTGTCTATAACAAGAATATGACCAAGTTCTCTTAATACGCTTGATTTACTGTATAGGGTAACCAACTCAAAACCTAGATCCAACCAAGACATCATTCCGCCTGATGTTATAACATCTCCTTGGTTGATTATTATTTCTCCTGTTTTTAAGGTTATATGAGGAAAAGTTTCTTTAAACTGATTTTCCAGCTTCCAATGAGTTGTACATGCTTTACCTTCTAATAAGCCGGCTCGGGCTGCGATAAACGCCCCTGCGCAGGTTGTTGCTACTATGGTTCCTTTTTTATGTTGAGAGTTTAGCCAATCAAGTAACTCTGGTGCAGGATTAATATAAAACTCTTCATCGTAGCTAGGGAGCAGCATCAACACATCTAAATTAGCATCAGATCTTAGTGTGTGAGAGTCGATAATTTGTGGTTCGAAGACGACATTAACACCTTGTTCTGTACAGATCTGGCTAGCCATTAAAAATAATTCTTCCAGTCCATAAAGTGCGGATCGTAATGTTCCTGGATAATGAATTAAACCAAGTTTTATTTTTTTATCTGCCATAATCTATCTATACAACCTTTTTATTTCGCGGAATTCAACGTCAGGCCATGTTCAGCCAAAGTATTAAATATAATTTTTAATAAGCAGTGTTTCTATTTAGAAAAATATATGACATTAGTGAAGTTTGACTATGATGAGAAAATGACTAATAAAAAAGGAGCCGAAGCTCCTTTTTTATTTTAAAACAAAGTTAATGTTAATAACTTAGGCACTTATCCACTTCGTTCGCGGCACCTAGTATGACGGCAACGCGTTGGTGAATAGCTTCTGGCTGGATGTCTAGAATGCGTTGAGTGTGAGTGTGGGCTTTACCGCCAGCTTGTTCTAGCAACATTGCCATTGGATTAGCTTCATACATTAGACGTAGTTTGCCAGCTTTAGATGGATCTTTGTTATCCCAAGGATAGATGAAGATACCGCCGCGACAAAGGATACGGTGTACGTCACCCACCATAGCTGCTACCCAGCGCATGTTAAAGTTCTTACCACGAGAACCTTCTTTTCCTTTTACTAAATCATTCACGTAGCTCTGCATATTCGCAGACCAGAAACGCTGATTAGACATGTTAATAGCGAACTCTTGAGTGTCTTTTGCCACTTGCACTTTTTCATGGGTTAACGTGAAGACACGTTTGGTTGGGTCGTAAGTAAACATATTGACGCCATTGCCAGTGGTAAGAACCAACATGGTTGATGGGCCGTAGAGAACATAGCCTGCTGCGACTTGTTCTTTGCCAGGAATCAAAAAATCAGCTTCGGTTGCTGGTTTGTCACCTGTTTGGTGATAGATCGAGAAGATAGTCCCGACCATTGCGTTGATGTCGATGTTAGAAGAGCCGTCTAATGGATCAAAGGCAATGAGGTATTCGCCATCTGTGTTTGCAGGAACAATGTAATCTTCTTCTTCTGAAGCAATGGCTCTAACAGCCGAACAAGCAACGAGTGCATCTTTCAACATGTCGTTAGAGATGACATCCAGCTTTTTCTGTTCTTCGCCTTGAACATTTTCATTACCAGCCATTCCTAGAATACCTGCAAGCGAGCCTTGTTTTAGCGCATCTGAAATAGCGATGCAGGTGTCAGTAGTAACCGTTAACACATCTTGTAATGTTTTCGGTGTCGCGCTGGTTGCTAAAACATCGGGTAGGTTTTGCATGGTTTGGCATTTCCTTGTTATTTGAAGTTGCTTAAATTATGCCACTCTAGACATTGAGTGTCAGCCAAGGTAGGAATATGAAGGCAAAATAAATAGGGAAAACCAACGTTTTCAGATAATCTACGCAAAATGTTGAGAGGAATAAATATGTCTGCGTTTGTTGTACACAACCTAGAACTGGATGGTCAAGGCGGCGCTACGTCGTTACCTGTTTCGGAGTTACCAAAAATCTTGCCTGATCAAGGTTGTCGTTGGGTGCATTTGGATGCTCTCCAAGACGATGGCTATGATTGGTTATCTAGCTTAGAAGGTATACCTGAGACGGCTATAGAGGCTTTATTTGCTGAGGAAACTCGCCCTCGTACGGTAAAAATGGGTAAGGGGTTATTACTAACTCTGCGTGGGGTGAATTTAAACCCAGAGTCTAATCCTTCTGACATGGTGTCTTTACGTCTTTGGGTAACGCCTCATTTTATTGTTTCTAGTCGTCGTCGTAAGTTGTTGTCTGTACAAGATGTCGTAAAGGATCTGGCTAATAACGAAGGCCCAACAAATACAGGTGATATTGTTGCAACGCTGACAGAAACCCTGACTGGCCGCATGGCGAAAATCATTACTGGCTTAGAAGATGAGCTAGCGGATTTAGAAGAAAGTATTGGTGAAGGCATAGAAGCTGGCCAGCGAGATTCACTTGTTCAGCGCCGTCTTGAAACTATTCGCCTAAGACGCTTCTTGGTTCCACAAAAAGAAGCCATTAATAAATTGTCGCAAGAATCTATTACCTGGATGACACCGGAGCAAACCGCACAAGTGCAGGAAGCTGCCAACGATATCACTCGTTATGTGGAAGGATTGGAGTCGCTGCGCGAGCGTTGCTTGTTGATGCAAGAAGAGTTTGCCAACTTACAAGCTGAAAAAATGAATGCTCGAATGTATGTACTTTCGATTCTGTCAGGTATTTTTATGCCGTTGGGCTTCTTAACTGGCTTGTTTGGTATCAACATTGGCGGTATGCCTGGAACTGATAGCAGCGCTGCTTTTTGGTTGTTTTGCGTAGTTTTGGTGGTGTTAGGCGGTGGGCAATTTGTGTTAATGAGAAAAAGCCGCTGGTTTTAATTTAGCGGCTTTTTCATATCTTATGCTTTAAAGCACTGAAGATTATTTTTTCAGTGTTTTAACGCCATCTTTCGTGGCTAATAGCAAAATGTCCGCGGAGCGTTTTGCGAACAATCCATTCGTCACTACACCAACAATGCCGTCGATGCTTTTTTCTAGTGCTATTGGATCAAGAATTTCTAAATTGTAGACATCAAGAATATGGTTGCCGTTGTCCGTAACAACGCCTTCACGATAAACCGGGTCTCCGCCTAATTTTACCAATTCGCGTGCAACATGGCCGCGTGCCATTGGAATTATTTCAACTGGTAACGGAAAATCTCCTAGGATTTTTACCAACTTAGATTCATCCGCGATGCAGACAAACTCATCACTGCATGCAGCAACGATTTTCTCGCGAGTGAGCGCAGCGCCACCGCCTTTGATCAAATGCAGATTGTCATTCGACTCATCCGCACCATCAACATACACGCGAATGCTGTCAACGCTGTTCAAATCATAGACAGGAATGCCGTGTTTTTTCAGACGTTCTGTAGAAGCTTCAGAGCTTGCCACTGTGCCGTCAAATAAACCTTTGTGCTTGGCTAATTCATCAATGAATAGATTTGCCGTAGAGCCTGTGCCAACACCGACGATAGTATCGGCTTCTAACATAGGAAGAATGTAAGCAACCGCAGCTTCTGCAACGGCTTGTTTTAATTCGTCTTGAGTCATGGTGATGTTCACCTTCTATTATAATTTTACTAGGGGGCGGTATTATTCGGCTTATCTTTTATGATAAACCACCTCTGATGGTGGTGATATTATAGGCGCTTCAAGATGTGATTGTTACCCCGCCTGATCAAGCTAATTATCGATTTTATGCCTTTTTGATGTGGATTTAGACGTGATCTATCTTTGCGCCAAGAGAGGTGAAAGAGTATATTTCCTACTCGGTTTTTTTTGACTAGCAGTCAGCGTAGATGTCGTTAAGAACATCGTGTTGTCGATTTATATTCGTTTAGGAAACACTATGCCTCATACCATGATCAAAAAGATTCTACAGGCGCGCGTTTATGACGTTGCCGTAGAAACACCACTGTCTCGAGCCAATCAATTGTCGAATCGATTGGGTAACGAGATTATTTTGAAGCGAGAAGATTTGCAGCCAGTTTTCTCTTTCAAAATTCGTGGGGCATACAACAAGATTTGTCAGTTAACACCGGAAGAGCGTGCTCGTGGCGTTATTGCAGCATCGGCTGGTAATCATGCGCAAGGCTTGGCTTTGGCGGCGAAAAAGCTTGGCATTCAAGCGACGATTGTGATGCCAGCGACCACGCCAGAAGTAAAAGTTAGCGCTGTACGTAATCACGGAGCAGAAGTGATTTTGTTTGGTGATGCCTTTGACGAAGCCTCGGCAAAATCACGTGAGATCATGGCGAAAACGGGTCAAGTTTACGTTCATCCATTCGATGATTTGGATACGATTGCGGGTCAAGGTACGATCGGCATGGAAATCCTGCATCAACATGAAGGAAATATTGACGCGATTTTTATTCCTGTTGGTGGCGGTGGTTTGATTGCTGGGATTTCTGCTTATATCAAGTACCTTCGTCCTGATATCAAAATCATCGGTGTAGAACCTGAAGATGCTGCTTGTCTAAAAATTGCTTTAGAAAAAGGCAAACCAACTCGTTTAGCGACTGTGGGTATTTTTGCGGAAGGCGTCGCGGTGGCTGAAATCGGACAAAACACCTTTGCTATTGCAAAAGACACAGTCGACGAAGTGATTACTGTTACCACAGATGAAATGTGTGCGGCGATCAAAGACATCTATGATGATACTCGCGCGATTACTGAACCTGCCGGTGCGTGTGCCTTAGCTGGCTTGAAAAAATACATCGAGCGCGAAGGTGCCAAAGGCCAAACACTTATCGCTATTAATAGTGGTGCTAATGTGAATTTTGACCGCTTGCGTCATGTATCCGAACGCGCGGAATTAGGCGAAAAACGCGAAGCCATTATTGCGGTGAAAATTCCAGAGCATCCAGGTAGCTTTAAAGATTTCTGTCAAGCCTTGGTAGGCCGTAACATCACTGAGTTTAACTACCGTTATGGTGACGATCAAGAAGCGGTGATCTTTGTTGGCGTCGCGCTAGGTGGTAGCCCGCATAGTCGCAAAGAGCTATTGGAAGATTTAAAAGAATACGAAATCACAGATTTAACTGATGATGAAACAACCAAAGTTCATGTTCGTCACATGATTGGTGGGCATTTACGAAGCGATAAAGGCGAGCTGTTGTATAGCTTTGAGTTCCCAGAGCGCCCAGGTGCTTTGTTGAAATTCTTGAACACGCTTGGCGGACAATGGAATATTTCCATGTTCCATTATCGCAATCATGGTGATGCTTATGGTCGTGTATTGGTGGGCTTGCAAGCGGTAGGCGAAGAAACCGATGTAACTCAATTCTTAGATGAGCTAGGTTATCCATATCAGGATGAAAATAACAACGAAGCTTGCAAGCTGTTCTTTCGCTAAAAGCGCGAAAATCGTTTATCATTAGCGCAACTATTTTTTGAATTCAGCCCTCTGATTGGTAACGATCAGAGGGCTGTGTGATTCTAGTAAGTCGCTATTGTAAGCGACAAACTTACTGCTTAAAGGTCTCCCTGTGAATATTCAAACACTTCTAAATCAACGCATTCAAGCGGCTATGGTTGCGGCTGGCGCGTCTGATACGGCACAAGCGTTAGTTCGTCAATCGGCAAAGGTTCAATTTGGTGATTACCAAGCTAATGGCATTATGGGCGCAGCGAAGGCGCTAAAAATGAATCCTCGTGATTTTGCCCAAGCCACACTAGAGAAATTGGATCTGTCTGATCTGGCAGATAAGGTCGAAATCGCTGGGCCAGGTTTTATTAATATTTTCTTAAAGAACGTTTGGTTGAGCAAAGAGTTGGTGCAATTGCGCACCAGTGATCGTCTAGATGTCAGTACTGTTGAAGCACCAGAAACGGTTGTTGTTGATTACTCTGCACCAAACCTTGCCAAAGAGATGCACGTTGGTCATTTGCGCTCTACCGTTATTGGTGATGCTGTTGTGCGTACGTTAGAATTCTTTGGTCATCACGTTGTTCGTCAAAACCACGTAGGTGATTGGGGTACGCAATTCGGTATGCTGTTGGCTTACATGGAACGCTTACGTGCGGAGAATACCAAAATCAGCATGGCGCTTTCTGATCTTGAAACCTTCTATCGTGCGGCGAAAACCTGCTTTGACGAGGACGAAGCTTTCGCTGCTCGTGCTCGTGAATTGGTTGTGGCGCTGCAGTCTGGTGATGAAGAATGTTTGGCGCTTTGGGATGAGTTTATCAATATCTCCATGACTCACTGTGAAGAAACCTACAAGATGTTAGGCGTTTCTTTAGAGCGTCAGCACGTGATGCCAGAAAGTGCTTATAACGATGACTTACAGAACGTTATCAATGAGCTAAAAGATCAAGGTTTGCTGCAAGAATCCAATGGCGCACAATGTGTTTTCATGGAAGAGTTTGCCAATAAAGAAGGCGAAATTACGCCAATTATCGTCCAAAAAACCGGTGGTGGTTTCTTGTATGCCACAACCGATTTAGCAGCGGTGCGTTTCCGTCAACATACCTTGAATGCCAACCGTGTGTTGTATTTTGTGGACGCGCGCCAGTCTTTGCATTTTCAACAGATTTTTACTTTGTCTCGTAAAGCGGGCTTTGTGAAACCAGAAACACAACTGGAACACATGCCGTTTGGTACGGTAATGGGCAGCGACGGTAAGCCATTCAAAACTCGTTCTGGTGGTGTTGCGAAATTGTCGTCTTTATTGGAAGAAGCCCAAGAGCGTGCTTATCAATTGGTGGCATCGAAGAACCCAGAAATGAGCGAAGAAGAATTGCGCAACATTGGTCGTGTGGTCGGTATTGCTTCAGTGAAATACGCTGATCTATCGAAAAACCGTACCAGTGATTATGTTTTCAACTGGGATACCATGTTGAGCTTCGAAGGCAACACAGCACCTTACTTGCTGTACGCTTATTCTCGCGTAGCGAGCATCGTTAAACGCTCTGAGATTGATGTGGCGAGCTTGACCGGTGATATCGCTATCGATGAGCCGCAAGAACGCGCCTTGGCGGTTAAGTTGTGCCAGTTTGAAGAAGCGATTCAACAGGTTGCTAACGACGGTATGCCACATTTCTTGTGTGCTTACTTGTACGACTTAGCGGGAACCTTTATGACTTTCTATGAAGCTTGTCCTATTTTGAATGCTGAAGACGAAGTGAAACATAGCCGTTTACAATTGGCGTTGAACACGGCTTCAACTCTGAAACTTGGCTTGTCTTTGCTAGGGATTGAAACCTTAGAGCGCATGTAAAATCTCTCTACCGGTTTGTTTTAATGAATAAAATAAAAGGCGCTTTTCTGCTCGATTAGCGCCTTTTATGTTTTAAATCTTAAGTGACATAATCCGCACGTAAAATAGGATTAATAAAGAGGAAGAATCAGCAGATGAAAATTTATATTGCCTACACAGGCGGCACGATTGGTATGGTGCCTTCGGATCAAGGCTTAATTCCCGATGCGGCCTTTGCTGATCATCTTACCCAACATTTAAACGAATCCGATGAGCTTGCCCACGATTTTGCGATTGCAAGTTATGCAACTTTGATCGACTCTTCTAACGCTACGCCAAAAGACTGGCAAACCATCGCTCGTGATATTGAAAGCAAATGGCATGACTTCGATGCTTTTATTGTTTTGCATGGTACAGACACCATGGCTTATACCTCAGCGGCGTTGTCTTTTATGTTTGCTCACAGTGACAAACCTATTATCGTGACTGGCTCGCAAGTGCCCATGTATAAGGTGCGTACTGATGCGATGATAAATGTCATGGGCGCCATCTCCGCTTGTGAAGAACTTAACTGTGAAAAGAATAGCAATGGCGTGTTTTTATTCTTCGCAGGGCGATTGATAGAAGGCGACCGAGCTCATAAAGCTCACACCAGTGACTGGCAAGCTTTCAGCTCGCCAAACTGTCCAGAGCTAGGCGTGTTAGGTATTGATTGGCGCTGGCGCTCTACGGATGTTGTGAAGCAACCAATGACCATTCAGATTCCTGAGATGAACGAAGGCGCAGTGACTATTCTGCCTGTTTTCCCAGGTGTGCAGGTCGCTCACTGGCAAGGCTTGTTGAGTGAGAATGTAAAAGGTGCTGTGTTGTTAAGCTATGGCGCAGGCAATGCCCCCGATAAAGATCCTGCTCTTTTAGCGCTATTAAAAGCTGCGACAGACCGCGGTGTTGTTATTGTTAATGTGAGCCAATGTGGCGCTGGAAGCATCGCCGCGGGCGCTTATGCGGCGGGTTCGGCTTTGGTGAAAGCGGGCGTGGTGTCAGGAACAGATATGACTTACGAAGCCGCGTTTGTGAAATTGAGCTTCTTGATCGGTTTAGGTCTTTCGAGCGAAAAAATTAAAAAACACTTTTCCTAATGGAAAGCTAAAAGGGAATTTACATGGCATTTTTATATGTGCTCTTAGTGCTGATTTGGTCAACAGGTTTTATCACGGGCAAACTCATCGTGGGTCTGATTGATCCTAACGTCTTTTTGAGTATTCGTTTTGTTTTGGCAGGTTTGCTGTTTCTTGCCATTGCCTTGTGGCAGCGTCGACGCTTTCCTTCATTGAAAGAGTTACCCAAGCACATCATTGCTGGTATGTTGATGAATGGTTTCTACCTTGGCTTTGCCTATGTGGCCATCGCCAAAGGCTTACCCGCTGGCGTTATGGCCTTAATCGGCGCATTACAGCCAGCATTGGTGACCTTGTTAGCCTTCTTGTTGATCAAGGAAAAAACGTCCTTTAAAGGCGTCATTGGCATGTTGGTTGGTATCGTAGGGCTCGTGTTAGTAATCAGTCCAGCACTAGAGTTAGATATGAGTCACGGAGGCGTTACTTTGCTGACGTTTACCTTGGCTTGCACAGCGATATTTGCCTTGTCACTTGGTGTCACCTACCAAAAAATGTCGATATCATCATCTGATATTTTTAGTTCTATGGCGATACAAAACCTTGCGGCTAGCGTCGTCTCCATTGGCTTTATGCTGTTGCTGGGTGAAACCTTATTTGCAGTTCAGCTGGAATCTTTCTTACTCGTCATCTGGGGCGTGCTTGTGTTATCTGGCGGCGGTGTTTTCTTAATGGTGTGGTTATTAAGAAAAGTTCGAGCCTCACAAGTTTCCACTATGTTGCTGTTAGCCCCACCGTTAGCAGCGGTAGAAAGTTATTTCTTATTCAATGAATCAATGACAAGCATTCAAATTATCGGCTTTGTGATAACGATTGTTGGTGTGTATTTCAGTCGGGCAAAATCCAGTGATAATTGAGAAGAAAAGCGAGGTTAGCCTTTCTTTTCTCAAGGACTCTTAGGCTTTCTTCTCTAGAATCCTCAGCTTAGCTTCAGCACGATCAATCAAGGTACTGAAGCGTTCCATTTCATCGACGAAGTTGTCGAATTCGATTTTGCTTGGCAGTAGCTGACTGTCAGTTTGTAGGTGATGAACCATCTGCATTCTGGCGTTGGTAGCGAATTCTTTGCTCCAAGACCATTGGGCGCGAAGTAGTCGAGCCATGGCCGCTGCGGATAAATCGCCAATATGATCAGCAAGTAATCCTTCCCAATCGAATTCAAAGTTCTCCATCACTTTATGCAGTGTCATTAAGGCTTGAGCATTGCCTTGAATGCGTAGGTCACCGTCAAAGAAACCATCGCCATCTAGCAATTTTCGGTACGCCGCGCTCGGCCCTTGAACAAGTGTGTCCAATCGAGGATCTAGTTCGATCTCATCTAGACTTTCAGGGCGATTAAGCATCACACCTTGTTCGAGAATATGGATCTGCAAAATAAAGGTGAAGTCTTCCACATAAAGAAAAACTTGTTGCCCTGCTAATTTGCTTAGGCGGTCTTGGGAAGGTGTGTCTTGTTTAAGGGCGAGGTTGATCGCATTTTCAATGGCGCTGAGTGCCGATAAACTGATTGAGCCCATAAAAAATCTTCCCGATGATGGTGTGAATGCGATTAAAACTAAACTTGGTGAATTTGAATTACCGAAGTGTCACGCGTCTGGCCTTCTTTTTCAAGGCGATCTAGGTACATTTGCCAGAGTTCGTCGTGATTTTTGCCAATATTGTAGAGATATTCCCAAGTATAGAGGCCAGTGTCGTGACCATCGTCGAAGGAAATTTTCAGCGCATAATTGCCCGCACCTTCTATATTGTTTATGCCAACGTGTTTTTTGCCGTATTGCAGAATTGGCATTTGCATACCGTGACCGCGTACTTCGGCAGAAGGCGAGTGGACGCGTAAGAACTCAGCGCTAAGTCGAAAACTTTGGCCATCGGCGAAAGTGAGTGCCAATTCACGGGATTGCTTGTGGTAATTGATAGTCGTAGGCGTAGGCGTTGTCATGATCTCAGTATCCTATGGAAGCCCCTTCAATGAAGGGGCTGTTTCTAAAGAAACGCTTTTCTTGTAGAAGTATGAGTCAATTACAGAATGTATTGGCTTAGGTCTTCGTTTTCAGCGATTTCGCCAAGCTGTTCATCAACGTATGCGGCGGTAATGTCGACCGTTTGGTCATTCGGCATGTCGCTAGCGGAATAGGACACTTCCTCAAGTAGACGTTCAAGTACCGTGTGCAATCGACGAGCACCGATGTTTTCTGTGCGTTCGTTCACTTGGAAAGCGATCTCGGCGATACGATGGATGCCTTCTTCAGTGAAGTTTAAGTTGATGTGCTCTGTTTTAGCGAGAGCAACATATTGCTTAGTTAACGACATACTTGGCTCGACCAAGATACGTTTGAAGTCGTCTACGGTTAGCGCATCTAGTTCAACGCGAATTGGCAAGCGACCTTGTAGCTCAGGAATTAAATCCGATGGTTTAGACAAGTGGAACGCGCCAGACGCAATAAATAGGATGTGATCGGTTTTGATCATGCCGTATTTTGTGCTAACCGTGCAACCTTCGACCAAAGGCAATAGATCACGCTGCACGCCTTCGCGGGATACTTCACCGCCAGAGCGTTCAGAGCTTTTTGCGACTTTATCGATTTCATCTAAGAAGACGATACCGTTTTGCTCAACGGCTTCAACCGCACGCGCTTTTAGTTCTTCTTCATTGACCAGTTTAGCAGCTTCTTCGTCACGAACTTGGCGCAATGCTTCTTTGACTTTCAATTTACGTTTTTTGGTTTTTTGTGAACCAAAACTAGAAAACATGTTTTGCAGCTGGCTAGTCATTTCTTCCATGCCAGGTGGTGTCATGATTTCTACGCCCATTGGTGAATCGGCAACGTCGATGTCGATTTCTTTGTCATCCAATTGACCTTCGCGTAATTTCTTACGGAAAGTCTGACGTGTGCTGTTGTCTTCTAGTTCTGGATCACCACCACGAGCTGGTGGTAATAGCACATCTAGAATGCGGTCTTCCGCAGCATCTTCGGCTTTGTGACGCAGTTTCGCAGTTTCTTGTTCGCGAAGCATCTTGATCGCCATCTCGACTAGATCGCGGATTATTGACTCAACATCGCGACCAACATAGCCCACTTCGGTGAATTTAGTTGCTTCGATTTTGATGAAAGGTGCGTTAGAAAGCTTAGCCAAACGACGCGCGATTTCGGTTTTACCAACACCGGTTGGCCCTATCATCAAAATGTTTTTAGGGGTGACTTCCGCACGCATTTCTTCAGGAAGTTGCATACGACGCCAGCGGTTACGCAGAGCGATGGCGACCGCACGCTTTGCTTTTTGCTGACCAATAATGTGGTTGTCTAAGGCGTTAACCGTCTCTCTTGGGGTCATGCTGCTCATTATCAATTCTCTTCTATGTTCTTGAATGATGGTTGCGTTGCTTTAAAGTCTGCTTTTCTATGTTGATAGAATGTTACTTAGACTTATCTTCAAGCTGTGCATCTATAGTGATTTCTTCGATAGTTAAGCTGTGATTAGTAAACACGCAAATATCAGCAGCGATGTTGAGGCTTTTCTCAACGATTTCTTTGGCTGATAAGTCAGTGTTGTCAATCAAGGCGCGAGCCGCTGCTTCTGCGAAGTTGCCGCCCGAGCCAATGGCTAATGCGCCGTGTTGTGGTTCGACCACATCGCCAGTGCCGGTAATGATTAGGGTGCTTTCTTTGTTGGCGACAATAAGCATGGCTTCTAGTTTGCGCAATGCTCGGTCTGAACGCCAGTCTTTAGCAAGATCTACCGCAGCACGCACAAGATGGCCTTGGTGTTTTTCTAGCTGACCTTCGAAGCGTTCGAATAAGGTGAAAGCATCCGCTGTACCGCCAGCGAAGCCAGCAATCACTTCACCACGGTATAGACGACGCACTTTACGAGCGTTGCCTTTCATCACAGTGTTGCCTAAAGATACTTGTCCATCGCCGCCTACGACGACTTGATTGCCTTTGCGTACAGTAAGAATCGTTGTCATGGTCTACTCCAGTTTCGATTCTAACGAAATGGGGGCAAGCCGGAGGATTTCAAGCAAGGATTGCATACAGAGTCAGCTTTCACTTTCCGTATGCAATCTATACGAGATGGTAAAGGAGGGTTATTGCTCTTTTTTGACTTTATAAGAGTAGGACGCAATATCCATAGAAACGAGCTTATCTTCTGCACGGTTCATTTTAGAGCGTGATTCATAAGGGCCAAGTACAACACGATACCAAGGTTGTTCGCCTTGACCGGTCGTTTTGCGAATACTCGTTTCTACCATTCCAGAAAGAATCAGCTTTGCGCGCATGCGGTCAGCATCTTCTGGATTACGGAAGGAAGCTGCTTGCAGCATGTAATAAAAATCTTGCTCGCCACGAGGTGTAGACTGATAGGCATCAACGTGACTGGTATCTACTTCGCTATTCTGCAGTATTTGATAAAATTCAAAAGTGTCTTTTTTCGGTGCCGCTGGCACGGGGATTGGCGCTTTCTCTTTTACGGGGGCAGCTGTTGGTTTAGGTGCTACGGCCTTAGGTTTTTCTATTACTATCGGCTTTGGTTTGGGGGCAACTTGGTTCAGTTGCGTTAACCCGTAAATAAAAGCCACGAGGATTGCGGGGACCAGAAGCCATAACCACCAGGCGGTTTTTCGTTTTGGCGGCGGCGGAGTGCGACGTGTTGCGCCTTTTTTTGGGCGACTTCCTTTTGCTGCAATTTGAACAGGATTAAACATAATTTGGGCTTTTTGCTTTTAGCTTTAGCGTAAATAAATAAACAGAGTGAGAGTTGCGCACATTATGCGTGCAAGATCAGTAAGTTTCCAGTGGATCTACATCAATTGCGAAACGAATTCTATGTTGTTTTGTAGATTGCTCTAACCATTCGGTCATCATTTGCGTCGCCTGATGTAAAGGCGCACGCTGCGCGGCTTTGATCGAAATCAGAGCGCGGTGCTGTCCCGCTTTGCGAACAATGATGGCAGCATAAGGGCCAACCAAATAAACGTCCTTGGCAAAGTGGGGTTCAAGGTCGTTTCTCATAGCGGCTAAAAGCTGCATGGCTTCTTGTTCATTGCCTGATTCGGCGCGAATGATAACTTGGTGATAAAAGGGGGGAAGTGAGAGCGATTTACGCTCCGACAAGCCATCAATAGCAAAGTGTTCGTAACCGAGATTGCATAAACATTCAATAGCCGCATGATCTGGGTGATATGTCTGTAGCAAAACGTGTCCAGGCTTTTTGGCGCGACCTGCGCGACCTGCGACTTGGATGATGAGCTGAGCGGTGCGCTCCATACCACGAAAGTCTGAAGAAAACAGACCTGCGTCAGCATCCATGATGATGACGAGTGTGACGTTAGGAAAATGATGACCTTTCGCCAGCATTTGTGTACCGATTAGAATAGCTTGATCATGTTCATGGATTTTCTGGGTCAGCTTTGCCATAGCAGATTTTCGCTGAGTGCTGTCACGATCAATACGCAAAATAGGTACATCTTTAAATAGTGTGCTTAGCTGGGTTTCTATTTGTTCCGTGCCTTCACCAACGGTAAATAACTCTTCTGACTGACACTCAGGGCAAGTATGAAGCAATGCTTTTTGCGTGTCGCAATGGTGACAATGGAGTTTGTTTGCTCGCTTATGCACCGTTAGGTTGACGTCACAATGATCACAAGCGGCAATCCAGCCACATTGGTGGCACATTAAGGTTGGCGCGTAGCCGCGGCGGTTTAGGAACACCAAGACTTGTTCTTTGCGTTCTAAACACAGTTTCATACTGGCAAGAGCATGTTCGCTAAAACCATGAATGAGAGTCTTGCCTCTTAGGTCCACTCTTTCCATTTCTGGGATATGGGCATTGCCTGCTCGTTGACGAAGTTTGAGCCAAGCAAAGCGCTTTTGCAGGGCGTTGGTTAGGCTCTCATAAGACGGTGTAGCCGAGGCAAGTAGCACCGGAATATTTAGTGCTTGGGCGCGTTTAACGGCAAGATCGCGAGCATGATAACGAAAGCCTTCATGCTGTTTGTAGGACGTGTCGTGTTCTTCATCAATCACTATCATGCCAAGGTTCGGCGCAGGGATGAAAGCCGCGGATCTTGTGCCGATAATAATTTTGGCATGGCCGCTAGCAGCCAATAACCAAGCATCCAGACGCTCTCTGTCACTCATATTGGAGTGCATTAAGACGATGTCGGTATTGAAGCGGATTTCAAAGCGTTTCAGCGTTTGAGGTGTCAGGCCTATCTCTGGCACCATGACAAGAATTTGCTTTCCTTCCTCGATCAAGCGTTCCATGACTCGAAGAAACACTTCCGTTTTACCGCTGCCTGTCACACCGTCCAATAACGCAACGTTAAATTGATGACGGTAATCTAATAAATGTTCTGTTGCGCGCATTTGTTCAGGGTTAAGTGTCGGTGGGACTTGAGTCTGATGTGCGTGCTTTTCTCCCCCTTTATTAAAAGAGCGAGGCTCTCGGCGCAGCAAACCTTTCTCTTCTAGACTTTTTCCGGCGGCAGGGGCAAGGTCTAAAACTGATGCAGCATGTTGGCTTAAGCCATTGGGGTGCTGTTGTACGGCTTTTAAAAAGTCTTGTTGGCGTGGTGCTCTACTGAGTTGTTCAAGAGACAATGATTGCCCTTCTGGCGTGGTAAGCCACCAGTTCTCCGTTCGAAATTCAGCACTTTCACCTTTGCGCAGTAGAACGGGTAAAGCATGAAAAATCACATCACCAATCGGATGATGGTAGTAACGCGCGGCCCATTCGCATAATGCCATCAGCTCTTCGGTAATGACTGGGCTTTGGTCGTGCATCGATGTCAGAGGTTTGACTTGTTCAGGGTCCCAATCACTGGTGTCGCTAAGTGCGACAATAACGCCAAGACGACTGCTTTTACCAAAAGGAACTTTGACACGCATGCCAGGTTTTAGCTCGTGTCTTAGGGCAATCGCTTTGGGGACTTTGTAGTCAAACAGTGTGCGCATTGGCACAGGTAAAGCGACTTTGATGAAAGGATAAGGAGTAAGAAGCGCCTCTGACATGCGTTAGGTTAGACCTTGTTTAGTAAAGCAAAAATAGGATGTCTTGATCATTTCTTAAGTGTACGTCAGAGTAGTGGGTCGGTGCGAGCCACAATTTTATGAGAAAAGCATGAAAAAAGGTTGCTGATTGGACAATAGATCCCTAAAATACGCGACTCTTGGCTCCACTGTACAATGTCTGTACAACGAAACGTGCGGTGCTTGACGCGGCGAAAGCCCATTTATATCGATCAAGTGGCGGCACACCAAACCTAAAGGTATATACGATGAAAAAAGATATCCACCCAAATTACTCTGCAGTTACTGCTACTTGTACTTGTGGTAACACTCTAAACCTAAATTCTACTTTAGGTAGCGACCTTCACGTCGACGTATGCAGCAACTGTCACCCATTCTACACAGGTCAACAGAAAATGGTTGATACTGGTGGTCGTGTTGATCGCTTCAACAAACGTTTCGGAGCACGTCGTACTACTAAGTAATTGGTGGCATGATAGTGATCGCATTAAAAAAGCGCCAAGTTCTCTTGGCGCTTTTTTTGTTTTTGTCCTTTGTCGCTCAAGCCAATGAAGCTTGTACGGCAATAGGCGAGCTCGAAAAAGCTCAGATCAAGAGAGTGGTGGATGGTGACACTATACATCTTGCCGATGGCCGAAAAGTTCGGCTGGTGGGTATAGATACACCTGAACTTGACCACAAAAAAGGCAATCATGAGCCTTATGCTGTCGCGGCAACAGACTTTCTCCGCTCTCGCCTCGATCAATTTGTCTACATACAAAGAGCGAAAAACGATCAAGATAGATATGGTCGTTATTTGTACTACCTTTTCGATAAAGATCGTATTTCACTGACGAGTCAGTTATTATCCGAAGGACTTGGTTATCGTATTGCTGTCCCTCCAAACTTAGCCTATCAAGACTGTTTCGAGGCGGCTGAAACCGCAGCTCGCAATGCGCATAAGGGATTATGGCAGCAAAATTTGCAATGGCAGCCAAAAGCTGGGTTTGCAATCTCCCGTGTCAACATCACTTCAATTACTCAGAACCGAGGAGGTTGGTGGCTAGAAACCGATCAGGATCTAGTGATCAATTTACCACTAGGCGTTACTGATTATTGGCCCGCCCAAGAAGTGTTTTATCTTGAGGGTAAGGAAATTGAAGTGCGTGGTTGGCAACATCAAAGGAAAAGTCGACATTCAGACTTTAAGTCTTGGGTACTTTCTGTAAGACATCCCAATGACTTGCTTGAAATCAAAGCTTCTCTCAAACATTGATTGATAGAATATTCCTATGGTTTTACGCTTTAAAGTATTGAGTAGATCGATTATTCTGACGACACAAAATTATAAGGTGCCACTTTCGAAGCTTTTGTAGGCTTGGGAACAAGGCCCCGTTTGGCTATGATAAAACTAATTAATTACACCAAATAGACGGAAACATCATAATGGCAGAAGATATAAAGCAAGCTGCACTGGACTACCATGAGTATCCAGTTCCAGGAAAACTGAGCGTAACTATTACGAAACCAACAGCGACCGCTCGTGACCTTTCTCTAGCTTACAGCCCAGGTGTGGCTGAGCCTTGTCGTGAAATCGCAAAAGATCCAGAAGCTGCTTACCGTTACACTGGTAAAGGTAACCTAGTTGCTGTTATTTCTGATGGCTCTGCGATTCTTGGATTGGGTAATCTAGGTCCATTGGCAAGTAAGCCAGTAATGGAAGGTAAAGGTTTATTGTTTAAGCGTTTTGCTGGCATTAACTCTGTTGATGTGGAAGTTGAATCTGAAAGCCCACAAGCATTCATTGATACTGTTGCTCGTATTGCGAACACTTACGGTGGTATCAACTTAGAAGATATCAAAGCGCCTGAGTGTTTTGAAATCGAACGTCAATTGATCGAACGTTGTTCTATCCCTGTTTTCCATGATGATCAACACGGTACAGCGATTGTTACCGCTGCAGGCCTTTTGAATGCGCTTGAGCTTCAAGGTAAAAATATTGCAGATGCAAAAATCGTTTGTCTAGGTGCTGGTGCTGCTGCAACAGCCTGTATGAAGCTGATCATTGCTTGTGGCGCACAGCGCGAAAACATCTTCGTTCTTGATCGTAATGGTGTTATTCACTCTGGCCGTACTGACTTGAATCAGTTTAAAGCTATGTTTGCGATTGATACTGACAAGCGCACGCTTGATGATGCGATTGATGGTGCTGACGTATTTATCGGCGTATCTGGCCCAGATCTATTGTCTGCTGATCAGCTTGCTAAAATGGCGGCGAACCCAATCGTTTTCGCTTGCTCAAACCCTGATCCAGAAATTAATCCAGAGCTTGCTCGTGCAACTCGTGATGACTTGATCATGGCGACTGGTCGTTCTGATTACCCTAACCAAGTAAATAACGTTCTTGGCTTCCCTTTCATCTTCCGTGGTGCTTTAGACGTTCGCGCGACTAAGATCAACGAAGAAATGAAATTGGCTGCAGTTCACGCGCTGAAAGATCTTGCGAAAGAAGAAGCGCCTGCTGATGTTGTTGCTGCATACGGCGGCGCACCATTGAGCTTTGGTAAAGAATACATCTTGCCAAAACCAATGGATGCTCGTTTGCTTAATGTTGTTTCTGCAGCAGTTGCTCGTGCAGCGGTTGATTCTGGTGTGGCTATGCTTCCATACCCAGCTTTCTACCCACTAGAGAATCTTGATCACTTCGGTGCTTAATCGAATAGTGATCTGCTAAAAAGGCGGCTCCCTCATAAGGAGTCGCCTTTTTTTGCGAAATTTTTTAGATGAAACACTGTAATAACATGGATAAACGTATAGGAGGAATGGAATGAAAGTGGCTATTTACTGTGGCTCGGCAGAGGGAAACTCTCCTGATTATGTCAATGGCGTAAAAGCTTTAGGCGAATACCTTGCTCGGCAAGGAGTAGATGTTGTCTACGGTGGAGGCAAGGTAGGCTTAATGGGAGTTATTGCTAATTCAGCTTTAAAAGCTGGTGGTAAGGTTATCGGTGTTATTCCTACACACCTTGAGTCCAAAGAAATTGCTCATACAGGTTTAACTGAGCTTCATGTTGTCGCTAATATGCATGAGCGCAAAGCTAAGATGAGTGAGTTGGCCGATGCTTTTGTCGCGCTTCCTGGTGGCGTAGGAACACTAGAGGAAATGTTTGAGATATGGACTTGGGGGCAGCTCGGGTTACACGATAAACCTTGTGCTTTTTACAATATAAATGGCTTTTACGATCCCTTGTTTACTATGGTGGAAAGCATGCAGAAGGCAGGATTTGTGAAACAGTCTTATATCGACATGATCATTAACGTGAATACGCCGGAAACTTTAGTGTCCGCTTTTAAAAATTATCAAGCGCCTCTGGCTAAGTGGAGTTAACGGGTTTACCGTTATAAAAAATGCCAGCGCTTAGGCTGGCATTTTTGGTTAAAAGAGCGAGACTGTAATCAGAATAAGTTTTCTAGTACGTTATTTTCTTGTTTCTCTTCTTGTGCCTCGTTACCAACGTTGTTGTTAAATGTTGGTAAGCTCAGGTCACGCTGTGCTGGCACATGGTCTTTTCTGAATATTTCAAAAATCGCATTAGATTGCCCCGGTAGCGCACGTTCACCTGTATTTGGATCAATTCTCACTGTAACCAAAGAAGACGGTTTCGTCACGAAATCAGGCGGCGTACCTTCTAGTGCTTCGCGCATGTAATCAATCCAAGGCGGTAATGAGACAGAGCCACCCCATTCACCACGTCCTAGAGGCGATGAGTTATCAAAACCGCTCCAAACCGACGTGACTAGATTGCCATTAAAGCCCGAGAACCAAGCATCACGACCATCGTTTGTGGTACCTGTTTTGCCTGCGAGATCATCACGTTGGAGTACTCGTGCGCGTCGACCGGTACCGTATTTAATAACATCTCGCATCATATCGTAAGTGATGTAGTTCACTTCTGGATCAAGCACTTGTGGTGCTATTGGCAAGCTACGAATACCTTCTGTTGTATTAAATAAGCCCATTTGTTGTTCGCCATCGTTGGTTTTTTCCAATGGAGTGCAGGTTAAGCAAACGGTAACAGGATTGGCTTGGAATAAGGTTTCATTGTTCCTATCTATGACTTTGTCTATCAGATACGGTTGTACTTGATAGCCGCCATTAGAGAAAACGGCATAGCCAGTTGCAATTTGCAGTGGCGATAAGTTTGCACTGCCTAAAGATAAAGATAAATTATGTGGTAACTCGTTTGGATCAAACCCAAAACGACGTAAGAAATCTAGTGTTGGTCTAATACCCATCTCGTCGAGCAAGCGAACGGAGACGATATTCTGCGAGCGATAGAGTGCTTGACGTAAACGGGTTGGGCCATAAAATTTTCCGCCATCGTTGGTTGGTCGCCAAGCAGACGCTAGGTTGGAGTCGTTAAAGACAACGGGAGCATCATTGATAATACTTGCCGCAGTGTAGCCTCGGTCTAGTGCGCTTGCGTAGATAAAGGGTTTAAAGTTCGACCCTGGTTGACGCTTAGACTGCGTGACGCGGTTGAATTTGTTTTCGTAGAAGTTAAAACCGCCCACCAACGCTTGAATTGCGCCATCTTTACTATTTAGCGAAATGAGCGCGCTTTGCACTTCAGGTTTTTGCGCGAGTAGCCATTTTTGCTGGTTGTCTGGGCGCAAGCGAACAATATCGCCAGGTACCAAAACATCCGAAACGGTGGAAGGTGAAGCGCCTTGGGAGTCCTCATTAATATAAGGTCTTGCCCATTTGACAGCATCCCATGGCAAGGTGGCACGCTCGCCATTCGCCAAACGCACATCAGCGGTGGTTTCTGTCGTTGAGATAACCAACGCTGTTTGCCAATTTTTGAAACGCTCTACGTCTTGTAGAGCTTTTTCTTGTTCTTCTAATGGTGCGTCAATCAAGTCAACACGAGTCTCAATAGAACCTCGGTAACCATGACGCATGTCGTAATCTAAAACGCCATTGAAAACCGCTTCGTTCGCGGCTTTTTGGCGTTTTGAGTCAATCGTCGTATAAACAGTCATACCTGTACTGTAAAGGTCGTCTCCGAACGTTCCGTAAAGTTCGGAGCGAACCATTTCTGCGATGTAGCCAGCTTCGATATCTGGCATAACGCCGTGGTTCTTAGCTGTAATTGGTGCTTCAACGGCATTTTGGTAGGCGTCTTTATTTATCATGCCGAGTGACAACATTCGTTGCAGAATCCAGTTACGACGAATCAGCGCACGAGAAGGGTTTACGACAGGGTTAAAACGTGAAGGCGCTTTTGGCAAGCCCGCAATCATGGCCAGTTGCGCAAGATCTAGTTCACTTAAGTTTTTGCCGTAATAAACCTGAGCTGCAGCTTCGAAACCATAGGCGCGATTACCCAGGTAGATTTTGTTAACGTACAACTCAAGAATCTCGTGTTTGGATAACTCTCGTTCCATTTTGAGTGCGATAAAGATTTCGGTAAATTTACGGGTGTAGGTTTGTTCAAATGAAAGGAAGTAGTTACGCGCTACCTGCATGGTGATGGTACTACCACCACCTTGTTTTTGACCTGTCGTGATGAGCTGAACAACGGCTCGACCTAAACCAAGAATGTCGACGCCTGGATGGTGATAAAAATTAGTGTCTTCCGCCGCCAAAATGGCATGTTCTAGATTTTCTGGGATCTCTGCATAATCGATAGGGGAACGGCGCTGCTCTCCAAACTCACCAATTAATTTATTGTCGGCGGTATAAATGCGCAGTGGGATTCTTAGCTCGATGTCTTTTAATTCGGCGACGGAAGGAATGCGGTCTTTTACGTTGTAGTAAATCGCGTAGGTAATTCCAATCGCGCAAAGCGTTCCAAATAGACCGAGGAAGAAAAGTATTTTGAGTGTTTTAGCCATATAAGTTCGATTAATGCAGTATGAGAAAATGGCATTATACCTAAGATGATCACAGAATAGGCGGTTAACTTTGCATCAAATCGTGTTATCTTGGTAAATATTTGGCACGGAAGCCAAACTGAAAACAATACTCTGTTGCTTACTATTTCAAGGATGAATGATGAAGCTCATGTCTGACTATTCTGTGGCGGTTTATTCGGCTCAAGAATGCACCTTATATAACTCTAATAAAGCCGCCAGCTTGGTGGACTTTTCTCTCTCAAGTAATACTTCACAGCCCGATTCTCAGCAATTAAGCACCATTCAACAAGGTCTGGTAGTCGATCAAAATCTTAAACTCTCTCGAATCATTATATTGGTTCCCGATGCTTGGTTATCTGTATCGCTGCATAGGGTTGATCATTTCATTCCTTCATCATTACGGCCTTTGGCAGCCTTGAGCTATGCCGTAGAAACGACATTTTCGCCACCTGATGCCTTGATGTTGAGCTATCAATATGAGGAATTGTCAACGCCTCAGTCTGAGTTGACGGTGTTTGCTTGCTCAAATGAATGGGGGGAGCAGCTGTGTTTGCCGTTTCAGTCGATTGCCAAGTTCTGTTTATTAATGCCGTTAAGTCAATGGGCCGCAATGCCGTTGCGTACTCGTTCTTGGGCTTCTTGTTCACGGCGAGCTTTGTCTGTGTTTCATCCTGAAAAAGAAAAACGCATAAAAGCTCGACGGCTTTGTTGGTATTTAATTGTGTGTAGTTTGTTGGTTCACTGTTTTGCTTCTATCCACTTTATTTCCTTGCATCAGCAGTCGGCGCAGGCGCATATCGAGCATCAACAAATACAAGCAACACAATCCGCATGGTCATCAACGCAAAACACCAATGAGTTTTCTGAATCTGTGTTGGGCTTGGTTCAGGCTTTGCCGATGTCTGCTCGACTCACATATTTTGAAAGTGAAGGTGAGCGAGCTTTTCTTCAAATAACATTATTGGAAGAAGATCTTAGCCTTTTGCTAATGGAGTGGCGTAAACATAACCCAGACTGGCGCTGGGAAATCGAGCAACAGCCACATTCTCTTTTTTCGCCAATGAGCCAAAAGGAGGTGGTGGATGTTTCTATCGAAGTTTTTAAAAGCTAATGCTGTGTCATTCATAAATATCAATGCTTCAGTGGTATTTCTTTTGATTCTTTTGCAAATTGCTATCTGGTATCCGTTTTTATCTCAAGCTCAAGATGAGTTAAATCGACAGGCGCGATTAAAGAATCATGCAGAGAACGATTGGAAAAAAGTTCAGCAACAAGCCAATCTATTACGCGACATTAGATCGCTTGACGAATCATGGTTACAACACAGAGTTGAAGACACCAAAAACGGTGTTCCAACGCAATGGTCTATCGAAGGTGTTGCACCACTGATGGAGTGGCAGACCGTACTTGAGAAGATCGAAGAGCGGTTTGCTTTAGGTTTGCTTTCTGTGTCTTGGCAAAGAAAGGCCGATGGCCAGTGGCAAGGGCGTTTGTTGTTTACTGTTCACCCCCCTAAGGCCAATCGCGAATACCATAATTGGTTGCCGACTAAGCTATACATGAATCGCTTTGTGCCAAATCATTGGCAGTTATTATCGACCATGAGGATGGGGGAAAACACATCGGCGCTAGTAGTCTATAAAGATACTCGGCATTGGATTCGAGAAGGCAGTTGGTTGCCCGATGCGGGCGTCTCTGTCGATGAAGTGTCTTTTAATCGCGTTATTCTGATGGCAAAAGATGGCTCTAAACAGGCTGTGGTGGTACGCAGACAAGGTAGTGATAATGAATAAGTTGCTGCTTCAATGTCTATTTATGTTTTCTCTTATTTTTCCTCGTATAGCATTAGCGATGGATGTGTATTTTGAGTCGCGCTCATTACAAGAAGTATTGCCTTGGTTGGCATCACAAATGAATGAAAGTGTGGTGATCAGCCCTGAAATTGACGATGTTTTAACGCTTTCTATCAGAGATGCGAGCTGGAAAGACGTGATGGAAGCGGTAGCTCAACAACCACATCTTCAGCTAGAGTGGCAAGGGCGAGTTGCGGTTCTTATGCCAGCGAAAGAATCAACAAGCGAGAATATTGAAAGTGCATCTTCTGTTTGTCAGCGATCTTATTGGGTATTGAGGCATGCCAAAGCAAAAGACGTTGGCGTGCATTTACGCACCTTGCACCCATCTATGTCTTTAGTTGTTGATGATCGGACGAATTCGATCATTGCCAACTTTTGTGGTTCTTCCGACAGTATTCAAGAAACACTCGCTTGGCTAGACACGCCATTAAGGCAAATTGAGATCAGCGCACAAATTGCTCAGGTAACTCGAAGCGCCCAGTCACAGTTCGGTGTGAACTGGCAAACGACTTTGTCGGATGGCGTTCGGTCATCGATTGGAGGTGCAATTGATTTAGGTGCGCTGACGCCAACGGCAAATCTGGATTTTTCAAACATCGGCGGTTCCGGCTTATTGGCATTTACCTTAGATATGATGGAAAGCGAAGGCCTGGCTGATGTGGTTTCAAAACCCAAAATTGTCACTTCGGAAGGTCAGCCGGCTCGAATTGAGTCGGGAACCGAGGTGCCTTATCAAACCGTTAATGATGACAAAGTCAGCATTGAATTTCGCCAAGCAGCACTTATGTTGGAGGTTACACCCTTTGTGAAAGAGGGTGAACATATTTTGTTGTCGCTGAATATACATCAGGATTCAGTCGGGGAGCTCATTAATGGTATTCCAAGCCTAAATACGAATCGACTAAAAACACAAGTCGTGGTGAAAAACCAAGAAACGCTTGTTTTAGGTGGGATTTTTCGGGAGGAGAGCTTTGAATCTGAGAGTCGAGTTCCTTTCTTTAGCGACATTCCTTGGCTGGGAGAGTTGTTTAAAAGACGTTCAGAACAGCAAGAAAAGGTTGAATTACTTGTATTTATTACTCCAAAGCTGCTACAAATGTCAGTTAACTAGGCCGCAGTCTAAATCTGCTTAATTCCGACGTAATTGAATACAATGATAAAAGCCCCCAATATTATTTTAGTAGGCCCGATGGGCGCAGGAAAAACGACGATAGGCCGTTTGATTTCTCAATCGATGGGCAAAGAATTTTATGATCTCGATAAAGTCATAGAAGACAATGCCGGCGCCGACATTCCTTGGATTTTTGAACGGGAAGGCGAAGATGGTTTTCGTAAGCGTGAAACTCAAGCATTGGCCTCTATAGCTGAATCGGACACCGGCGATTGCGTTTTAGCGACCGGTGGCGGTATCGTGATGCGTGAAGAAAACAGAGACATTCTTCGAGAAAATGCGCTAGTGGTATATTTGTACGCTTCCGTTGCCCAGCAATTATATCGCACCTCAAAAAGTACTCATCGTCCTCTTTTGCAAACGGGTGATCCGAGAGCAACGTTAAAAAAACTATTTGAAGTGCGTGACCCTCTATACAGAGAAGTAGCGACTTTAGTTATTGAAACGGATTCTCGTCATCCTCGTTCTGTTGCTAATAAGGTGCTAGACGCAATCAAGCGCCATCTTAAAATGGAGATAACCGTATCCTAATGCGCACGTTAACCGTTGACCTTGGCGATCGTAGCTACCCTATTTTTATTGGTAGTGGCATTCGCCAGCAGAAAGCTCTTTTTGATGATGCCATTCATGGCAAGCAAGTCATGATAGTAACCAATGAGACCATTGCGCCTTTGTATCTAGAGTCTATGGTGTCAATGTTATCGGTGGACTATAAAGTCGACACCTGTGTTTTACCTGATGGTGAAGTTTATAAGACGCTAGAAACCTATGGCATGATTATGTCAGCTTTATTAGAAGCAAAGCATAATCGAACCACGACTGTTATTGCCTTAGGTGGCGGAGTGGTGGGTGATATGGCAGGGTTTGCAGCGGCGACTTATCAGCGTGGTGTGCCTTTTATTCAAGTGCCAACGACTTTGCTCTCTCAAGTAGATTCTTCTGTCGGTGGAAAAACCGGCGTGAATCATCCGCTTGGGAAAAACATGATTGGTGCGTTTTATCAGCCTCAAGCTGTGATTATTGATACTGAAACCTTGCTGAGCTTACCTCAACGTGAATTATCAGCAGGCATGGCGGAAGTCATTAAATACGGTTTAATTTGCGATGTGCCATTTTTTGATTGGCTAGAGCAAGAAATGCCTCAGTTGATGGCATTAGACAACGACAAAATTAGCGATGCGATTTACCGGTCTTGTTTGGCGAAAGCCACTGTTGTAGCACAAGACGAGAGAGAAGGCGGAATTCGTGCTATTTTAAACCTAGGCCATACGTTTGGTCATGCGATTGAAACCGAAATGGGTTATGGCAATTGGTTGCACGGCGAGGCGGTTGCGGCAGGTAGTGTGTTAGCCGTTGATCTTTCTTGGCGTATGGGCAATTTAACAGAAGAAGATGTCAGTCGCTCTGTGGCACTTTTTCAAGCGGCAAATTTACCTGTTTTACCACCTGCCCAGATGACGCTTGAGTGTTTCATTGAGCGCATGGCGTTGGATAAAAAAGTACTCGATGGCAGTTTGCGTTTGGTGCTGCTTGGCGCATTGGGTGATGCGATTGTAACATCGGATTTTCCAATGGAAGACTTTAACTCTTGTCTTTTAGATGCGCTTGAAGCGAGTAAACAAACTAAGCTTGTTTAACATTGCTTACTCTTGTTAGTTATTTATTGTTGAAGGACGACTATGCCTAAGCCAGACTTTCAGTTTGATCTAGAGGATGCGCTTAATCAGCCCCCAAAAGCCACGCTGAGGGATCCTTTTGGCTCGAAAGACGCCTCGCTGTATTTTGCGTCTGAAGAAGGCAATCAGCAGCTGGCTTTGCTTGAGCATTTGAGTCGTTACAGTAGTTTGTTGTCTGTGGTTCAAGGGCCACAAGGCAGCGGCAAAAGTCGATTTTTGATGGAATTTGCTCGTCACCAAGATGACACGACAGTTGTTAGTCACGTCAAAGCGACTATGCTGATGACGGCAGGGCAGTTGCTGCAAGCCATGTATGCTGGTTTTGCTAGTCATTTCACACAGCCTCCAAATGAAACCACTTTTGGCCCTTTGCTTAAGTTTTCCCATGACTTAGATGAAAAAGGCCAAGCGGCTTTGGTGTTAATTGATAATGCTCAAGAGCTAAACACCGATGCGGTAAGTATGTTGCTAGACATGATGTCGCTGGCAACAGAAAATCAAACCGTTCCTCATATTGTCTTGTTCAGTGAATATTCCTTATCACGCAATCTTGATGCCTATCAGCGCTCTCGTTATGAGCAACTGAGTCATTCATTTACTTTAGCCCCTTACTCATTAGAGCAAACACGTGCTTACTTATTACATAGGGTACGTGCGGTTGGTGGCGGGATTAATTTGCCGTTTAATGACAAGCAAGTGAAACAGATTTATCAAGAGTCTGGTGGCTACCCAGGTCGAATTAATCAGCTTGCTCAGGCCATGATGGGCAATGGTAATAAACCTGCAAAATCTGCTATGCGTTTTAATCTGGCTGTGGGGTTTCCTTTAGCGCATATGGCGCTGCTTTCAGTGGTCATGCTCGGCATTTTAGTCGCCGTGTTATTTTCTGATAAATCAGAGACGCCAATAACTTCCTCGGCCGATAGAAGTAGTAATGTGATCCCTTTAAGCCCAAGGCAAGGGCAATCCTCTGCGGAAACGATTGCACGTATTGATGCAATGCAGCGTAAGATCGGCCAAGAAGGTGAAATTATACTGCCACCAATTCCTGCGGGGTCTTCTTCACTGCCTGCGATAAGCATGTCTAATGCTCCATCTGCAGAACAGCCTAATACGTCATCTATGATAACCCCAGCAATTTCTACTGCACCTATTCGTTCTGAGGCACCTTTAGCGCAAGCCGCTCCAACTGTCGATGCGCCAGCAGAAATGGTGCCGACTAGAAATGAACAAGCTAATCTAAAAGTCTCACAAGATCGCTTCGATAAAACGGAATGGTGGTTATCGCAAAACCCAAATCGTTACACCTTGCAGTTGTTAGGTACTCATAATAAGGGAACCGTACAGGATTTTATTCGTGATCAAGGTGGTGTGGATGCTTTTGGTTACTTTAAGTCGAAGCACAATGGCAAGGATTGGTTTGTCGTGGTTTATGGTTCTTATCGTAATCGTAGCGAAGCTATTGCTGCGGCAGAAACGCTTCCTAAAGATATCCGAGATCTTAATCCTTGGGCACGAAGCGCTCGTGGTATTCAGGATGATATTAAGAAAGCCCAGTGATTTCTGCTGAGATTTCGGCCTCGTCTTGGCTTCGCTCGGGACTTAGCGCAAAGATCTCATGCTGTTTTGCGTTTACTGTTTACGCTTTATATCTCCGATACCGAGTTTTCTGCTGATTCAAAGTGTATAAAACGTCGTCAAAGTCTCTTTTTGTGAGACTTTTGTATAGCAAACCTCTTAATTTAGTAAAAATCACTGTAATTCCCTGAAAAACATGAATGAACAGTGGAATTTTCTGTTTGGAAAAACTCCAGCCATAGATAATTCTCTAAGTCCTCGTTATTTGCCGCTAAAACCCCTGTAAAAACCGCCAAAATAACATAAAGCAGGCCTTGCCTCGTTTGAGTAGTGCTCTTCGTCAGGGTAGTATGATCGTCCATTTCGGTGGTATTTAGGGTAGATGATAGTCATTCTCGAAGCGGAGTTCCTTTACGCTTTCGCTTTTTAGCCCAGCCACCTGATAATCGAATTTATATCTAATTTTAATAATTTTACGTTTTAACTGTGGGAGTTGGTGTATGAATGCAGGCCTTTATCGTCCTGGCGAGTTCAAAGACAACTGTGGCTTTGGCTTAATTGCTCATATGGAAGGCAATACTAGCCATGAATTACTTAAGACAGCCATTGAGTCTTTGACATGTATGACACACCGTGGCGGCATCGCTGCTGATGGCAAAACTGGTGACGGCTGTGGTCTTCTTATCCAAAAGCCGGATCTATTTTTACGTGGTGAAGCACACGCTTTATTTAATCACACCTTGTCTGACCTTTACGGTATCGGCATGGTGTTTCTTGATCAAGATGACACGCTTGCCAGTGAGCAACGTGAAACTTTGACGAAAAAATTGACTGATGAAGGTTTGAATGTGGTTGGTTGGCGTGAAGTGCCAATTGATGCGTCTTGTCTTGGTGTTATCGCGATGGATTGCTTGCCTCGTATCGAGCAAGTATTTGTCGACAGCAACCGTATGGACGCTCGTACTTTCGCAACACGTTTGTTTGTCGCTCGCCGCCAAACTGAAATCGCACTAGCGCAATACGAAAATTTCTACATCTGTTCTTTGTCTGACAAAGTGTTGGCATACAAAGGTTTGATGATGCCAGTGGATTTGCCTTTCTTTTATAAAGATTTGGGCAACGAAAAAATGCAAACAGCGATTTGTGTTTTCCATCAACGTTTCTCTACCAATACGCTTCCTAAGTGGCCATTGGCGCAACCGTTCCGCATGTTGGCGCACAACGGTGAGATCAATACCATCGAAGGTAACCGCAACTGGGCATTGGCTCGTAGCAGCAAGCTACGCACGCCGCTGATCCCTGAACTGCAAGATCTTCAACCTATTGTTAACTTGACGGGTTCTGATTCTTCTTCCATGGATAACATGTTGGAAGTCTTGGTAACCGGTGGCGTGGATATTTTCCGTGCTGCGCGTTTGATTATTCCACCAGCGTGGCAAAACGTTGAAAACATGGATCCAGAGTTGCGTGCTTTCTACCAGTACAACTCTATGCACATGGATCCTTGGGACGGCCCAGCTGGCTTGGTAATGACTGACGGTCGTCATGCTATTTGTATGCTTGACCGTAACGGTTTGCGTCCTGCTCGTTGGGTTATCACTAAGAACGGCTTTATTACGCTGGCTTCTGAAGTCGGTACTTACGGCTACAAGTCAGAAGATGTTGTGTCAAAAGGTCGTGTTGGCCCTGGCCAAATGTTGGTTATTGACACACAAAACGGCAAAGTACTACACACTGATGATATCGATAATCGTCTTAAATCCATGCACCCATACAAAAAATGGTTGAAGCAGGAAGCGATTCGTATTGAGTCATTGTTGGAAGAATCGTCTCTTGAATTCGAACCTTTCACTAAAGAAGAAATGCTGACGTATCAGAAGATGTTCCAAGTATCTTTTGAAGAGCGCGAACAAATTTTCCGTCCATTGGCTGAAAGTGGCCATGAAGCGGTTGGTTCTATGGGTGATGACACGCCGATGGCGGTTATGTCTAGTCAAACTCGTCCAGTGACAGATTATTTCCGTCAGAAGTTTGCGCAGGTAACCAACCCACCAATCGATCCACTACGTGAATCTGTGGTGATGTCGTTGGAAACCTGTATTGGTGTGGAGCGTAACTTATTTGAAGAAACGCCAAAGCACGCAAATCGCATCATCTTGTCATCGCCTGTACTGTCACCACGTAAATACAGTCGTTTATTAGCATTAGACGATCACCGTTTCCGTTTGGTGCGTTTGAATACCAATTACAATCCAGAAAACGTTTCTCTTGAGCAAGCGATTAAAGACTTGCAATTGAAAGCGGAAGAAGTTGTGCGTAATGGCGCGGTAATCGTGGTACTGACGGATCGTGATATCGCAAAAGGCCATTTGCCAATTCCTTCTCCTATGGCAGTCGGTGCTGTGCATCATCATTTGTCTAAGCAAGGTTTGCGTTGTGATTCCAACATCATCGCTGATACTGGTTTTGCACGTGACCCTCATCAATTTGCTGTGTTATTAGGCTTTGGCGCAACGGCTGTTTATCCGTATCTTTCTTATCGCTTAATCAATGACATGATAGATAAAGGCGAAGTATTGGGTGATCCAATTGCTTGTCACGTGAAATACCGTAAAGGTATTAACAAAGGCTTGATGAAGATAATCTCTAAAATGGGGATCTCGACGATTGCTTCTTACCGTGGTGCGCAGCTATTTGAAGCAGTTGGTTTGGACACGAAAGTGGTTGAACTATGTTTCAAAGGCGTTCCAAGCCGCATCAAAGGCGCACGTTTTGAAGATTTCCAAAAGGATCAAGAATCCATCGCGAGCAACGCGTGGAAATTGCGTAAGCCAATTCAGCAGGGTGGTTACCTAAAATACGTCCATGAAGCGGAATACCATGCCTTTAACCCAGACGTGGTTCGCAATTTGCAAACGGCAGTTGGTAGTGGGCGTTTTGAAGATTTCACCAAATACACAGAGCTAGTTAACAACCGCCCAGCGTCTATGTTGCGCGATTTGTTTACCTTGTCTGATAAAGCGAAAGCCATTGCTTTGGACAAAGTTGAATCCATTGAAGAGATTCTACCTCGCTTCGACTCGGCAGGTATGTCTTTGGGTGCCTTGTCACCAGAAGCACACGAAGCCCTAGCGCAAGCGATGAACGAATTAGGCTGTCGCTCTAACTCTGGTGAGGGTGGTGAAGATCCAGCTCGTCACGGTACTGAGCGTCGCTCTAAGATTAAGCAAATTGCTTCTGGCCGTTTTGGCGTTACACCAGAATATTTGGTCAACGCTGAAGTACTACAGATTAAAGTAGCACAAGGCGCAAAACCGGGTGAAGGCGGTCAGTTACCTGGCGGTAAAGTAAATGGCTTAATCGCTCGCCTACGCTATGCGGTTCCTGGTGTTACCTTGATTTCACCACCGCCACATCACGATATTTATTCTATCGAAGATTTGGCACAGCTGATTTTTGATTTGAAACAAGTGAATCCAGATGCGCTAATCTCTGTGAAACTGGTTTCTGAACCGGGTGTTGGTACGATTGCCGCTGGTGTAGCGAAAGCTTACGCGGATTTGATCACCATCTCTGGTTATGACGGTGGTACGGCAGCATCGCCAATTACGTCAATTCGCCATGCGGGATCGCCTTGGGAATTAGGTTTAGCAGAAGCGCAACAAGCACTTCGTTCTAACGATCTTCGTGGCAAAATTCGCTTGCAAACAGACGGTGGTTTAAAAACTGGTTTGGACGTAGTGAAAGCGGCGATTCTTGGTGCAGAAAGCTTTGGTTTTGGTACCACGCCAATGGTTGCCATGGGCTGTAAGTTCTTGCGTATATGTCATTTGAATAACTGTGCTACGGGTGTGGCGACTCAGGACCAAATGCTGCGTGATGAACACTTCATCGGCACAGTAGACATGATTAAAAACTTCTTCCGTTTTATGGCAGAAGATACACGTCAATGGCTAGCGAAGTTGGGCGTTGCTCGTTTACAAGATTTGATCGGTCGTACTGATCTGTTGGCCATCTTGCCGGGTGAAACTGATAAACAGCGTAATTTGGATTTGTCACCGATCTTGAAAAACGATGCAATCCCTGCTGATAAAGCACAATACTGTGAAACACCATTTAACCCACCACACGATAAAGGCCTATTAGCTTTGAAAATGTGGGACACAGTTAAAGACGTGATTGAAGAAAAAGAAGGCGGCGAATTTGCTTTTGACGTGACTAACTGTGACCGTTCTATCGGTGCGCGTTTGTCTGGTGAGATTGCGAAGCGTTACGGTAACCAAGGTATGTCTGATGTGCCATTAACATTGAAGTTGACTGGTACTGCTGGTCAAAGTTTCGGTGTATGGAACGCAGGTGGTTTAAACATGTACCTAGAAGGCGATGCTAACGATTACGTTGGTAAAGGCATGACAGGTGGCAAGTTGGTTATTCGTTCTCCTAAAGGGTCGATCTTCAAATCACAAGATTCTGCCATTATTGGTAACACCTGTTTGTATGGTGCTACTGGCGGTAAATTGTTCGCGGCAGGTACAGCGGGTGAGCGTTTTGCAGTACGTAACTCTGGAACGCATACGGTTATCGAAGGCGCAGGCGATCACTGCTGTGAATACATGACTGGCGGTATGGTAACTGTGCTTGGTAATACAGGTTACAACTTTGGTGCGGGTATGACAGGCGGTTTCGCTTACGTACTCGATTTAGACCGTACCTTCGTGGATAAGTACAACCACGAATTGGTGGAAATTCACCGCATCGGTACGGAATTAACGGAAGAGTATCGTTCACACCTCCGCTCTGTGATCGAAGAATACGTCCGAGAAACTGACAGCGAATGGGGCCAAGAGATCTTAGAAAACTTCTACGACTACATTGGCAAGTTCTGGCTAGTGAAACCAAAAGCAGCAAGTTTAGGCGCGCTATTGGCTAACACTCGTCAACGTCCGGAATAAAACACGCTGTTATGGGGCTTGGTTTGATTGAGTTTAGATCAAGCCCTGTGAACGAATCAGTCTGACCCATTTGAGAGAAGCGCCGCTTGTTTACAGGCGGCCGAGGAGATAGCAGCTTATGTCTGAGCGCTTGAATAACGCATTTCAATTCGTCGAAGTGGATCGAAAGGATCCTAAGAAAAAGCCTTTAATTACACGTAAAGGGCAGTTCGTCGAAATTTATAAACCATTTGAAGAAGCCGGTGCGAAAGATCAAGCACACCGCTGTCTAGAATGTGGCAACCCTTATTGTGAGTGGAAATGCCCAGTACATAACTACATTCCAAACTGGCTTAAGCTAGTGAGCGAAGGTAGCATTTTGGAAGCGGCTGAGTTGAGCCACCAAACCAACTCTTTACCAGAAGTGTGTGGTCGTGTTTGCCCACAAGATCGTCTTTGTGAAGGTGCTTGTACCCTTGGTGAAGGTGGCTTTGGTGCGGTGACGATCGGTTCTGTTGAAAAATATATTACAGACACGGCGTTTGCTTTGGGCTGGCGTCCTGATATGTCTAACGTAGTACCGGTTAATAAAACAGTTGCTATCGTTGGTGCAGGTCCTGCTGGTCTTGCTTGTGCGGACATATTGGTGCGTAACGGCATCAAACCAGTCGTATTTGATAAGTACCCAGAAATTGGTGGCTTGCTGACGTTTGGTATTCCAGAATTCAAACTGGAAAAAAGCGTTATGACACGCCGTCGTGAAATTTTTGAAGAAATGGGCGTTGAGTTTGTACTTGGAACGTCTGTTGGTGACGATGTGCCATTTGAACATGTATTGGAAGAGTACGATGCCGTGTTTTTAGGCATGGGTACTTATAAATACATGAAAGGCGGTTTCCCAGGTGAAGACTTACCAGGCGTTCATGATGCCTTGGATTACCTGATTTCTAACGTCAATCATTGCCTAGACTTCGAAGAAGACGAAGCTGATTACGTGAATCTAAAAGGCAAGCAAGTCGTTGTCTTGGGTGGTGGTGATACGGCAATGGACTGTAACCGTACGGCGATTCGTCAAGGTGCGAAAAGCGTGACGTGTGCCTACCGTCGTGACCAAGAAAACATGCCCGGCTCTCGTAAAGAAGTGCAGAATGCCAAAGAAGAGGGCGTACAGTTCCTTTTCAACCGTCAACCAGTGGAAATCATTGGTAACGGAAAAGTGGAAGGCGTTAAAGTAGTGGAAACACAGCTTGGCGAGCCCGATGAAAATGGCCGCCGTAGCCCTGAAATCATCGAAGGTAGTGAGCAAATTATACCTGCTGATACCGTATTGATTGCCTTTGGTTTCCAAGCTAGCCCAGCGCCTTGGTTTGAAAAATTCGGTATCGAAACAGACGCTCGTGGACGTGTTATTGCGCCTAAGAAAGGTAAGTACATGTTCCAGACAACCAACGAGAAAATCTTTGCTGGTGGCGACATGGTGCGTGGTTCTGACCTAGTGGTAACAGCTATTGATGAAGGTCGTAAGGCAGCTGAAGGGATTATGGATTTCCTAGACGTCTAAGCACCGCTACTACGCTCGAAAGCTTGTACAGCTTTAAGTTAAAACGCCAATCAGAGTAATCTGATTGGCGTTTTTGTTTTGGTAATTTTTCAGTCAAAACGATCTAAATCCCGTTCAGCGTCGTATGAACACTATTAACTCACAACAACAGGCTAATTATGTTTTCTTTTCTTAAGTCCGACCCGATTAAAAAGCTCGATAAAGAATATGGCGAGTTACTAGAAAAAGCCATGCAAGCCCAACGCGGCGGCGACATCAGACTCTATTCAGAATTGACTGAAAAAGCCGAAGTGGTGAAAGCCAAAATAGATGAAGCTAGGTCTGCATAAATAGATTCAATAAAAAAACGCAGTGCCATTTTAATGGCACTGCGTTTTTTGGTTTAGCACATAGCGCTTTTTAGTGACTAAGAAGGCATGGCGTTTTCCATTGGCCGAATCAGCGCCAAACTTTCTTCTGCGAAACCCGTACCCGCTTCGGTGTAGAAGTTGAAGACGTTGTCTATGCCGCTGTTGATGAGGATTTCTCTTTCATCTTGATAACGTGCTATGGCTGCGATTTGGCCTGTGTAGTTGGCTTTACGTAGCTGTATGGCGACATTAGTGGTGTCTTCCGTGGCAGGTAATGCCAACAGAACGAGCTCAATTCTAGATGTGTCCAAACGTTCCCATAAGTCAGCGTCTTCACCGTCCCCGTAGAAGACGTTTTCTTGGTCGGCTTGCATTTGGTTAATACGATTGCGATCCGCATCCATACCAGCGACTGTGTCGCCAACCAGACCTTTCAACGACTCAAACGCACCACGTCCGACTCGACCTAAACCCACCACGAGAATGTCGCTGTTTACTGGTTGTACAAAGCGATCTTCTGGTAAACAATCTGCGCTTTCAAAGCGACGAATGACGTCTTTGTTTTTACGATACATGCGGTGCACATTACGGTACAAAATACTGGTAATGACGAAGGAGAAAGACACCGCAAGCGCTAATACGACGAGCCATTCTTTTTCTAACCAGCCGTTTGCCACACTCAGTGCAACGACAATTAAGCCAAATTCACTGTAGTTAGAAAGAATGATCGATGATAAAAATGATGTTCGGCCGCGCAGTTTCATTTTTGTCATTAGTACGAAGAAGAGTGCGAACTTCAATAGAATCACTAAAGTAATGATCAGGCTGATGCCGATCATGCTTAATGTAGGTAATGCGGTGAAGCCGATGGACAAGAAAAAACCAATTAAAAACAAGTCTTTGAAATTCATTAGCGACTTGTTCATTTCGGCAGCTTTAGGGTGAGATGCTAATAAAATACCAACGATCAGCGCGCCTAAATCGCCTTTTACGCCAACCAGATAAAACAGTTCATAACCACCTAGCGCAAGAAATAATCCTGTTAATGGCAGCATTTCCCCGTGACCCGCTTTGTCGACGATTTTATTGATAAGCGGACGAATCAGCAGTAAACCAAATAACCCCAGTGCCCAGATTGAAGGTACTTTGCCTGTGGCTGCGACAAGAAAAACCACAGCGACTATGTCCTGCATAACCAAAATGCCAAGGGACAACTGTCCGTGACGAGTTTTTAATTCACTGCCTTCTTCTAGCAATTTCATTACACAAACAGTACTAGAAAAGCTGAGTGCGAAACCGATAAGCGCGGCGGTTTTAAAATCAAGCACACCAAAATACGGCAGGCTCAAGGTGCCGAGTAATAAAGCAATACCTGCAAATAGGATAGTGCTTATTCCCATATGACTTAATGTCGATGCCCAGACTTCACGTTTTAGAAGGTCTTTAACATGCAGTTTTAAGCCGATGCTAAATAGCATGAGCGTAATGCCGATATTGGCGAGAGAGTCCAATGTGTTGCTTGGTTCTAAGCCTGCATAGTTAAGTAAAAAACCTGCTAACAAGAAACCAATTAATGGCGGTAAATTGATCATCTTGACGGCAAGCCCGCATACAAATGCGAATAAGATCCAAATAAATTCCATAGATTCCTTCTAGTTTATAACGTGTGTAAAGGGGGTATTTATCATACGAAATTTACGTAAGTAGCGCAGCACGTAATGCCGCGAATTCGGTTTTCTTGTTTAATAAAAGTAACATGACAAAAATGGTATGTTAAGAAGCGTTTATTCTATTTGAATGATATGTTCATTTTGCCTACTCTGCATAACAGGTTTTTCAAGACCTGATTGGCTCGAAAAAATAATCATAAAAATAATTCTATGGCCACCTGAAGCTTGTTCCTGACGGTGCTTGCTTGGCCGTAACAGGAGAAGCTAATGAACTATCTAAAAAATGCCATTGCTGGTTTAGTACTAGGTGCCACTGCGCTGAGTTCCGCTAGTGCCTTGGCTGCTAATGGTTATGTTGGTATTGCTATGCCGACTAAGTCTTCCGCTCGCTGGATCACCGATGGTGACTCCATGGTAAAACTCTTCCAAGACGCTGGTTACAAAGTTGATCTGCAATACGCGGAAGATGAAATTCCGAATCAACTTTCTCAAATCGAAAACATGATCGTAAAAGGCGTCGATGTATTGGTCATCGCCGCGATTGATGGAACGACCTTATCTAATGCACTGGAAAACGCTGATGCTGCTGGTATTAAAGTTATCTCCTATGACCGTTTGATTAAAAACAGCCCTTATGTGAGCTACTACGCGACGTTCGATAACTTCAAAGTCGGTGTGTTGCAGGCTAAGTCCTTGGTAAGCGGTATGGAAAAACGTGGTAAAGGTCCTTACAACGTCGAGTTGTTTGGAGGCTCTCCAGACGATAACAACGCTTATTTCTTCTATAACGGCGCCATGTCTGTGCTTCAGCCAATGATTGATTCTGGCAAGGTAAATGTTGTCTCTGGTCAAATGGGCATGGATAAAGTGGGTACCTTACGTTGGGACGGTGCAACTGCTCAAGCGCGTATGGATAACTTGCTGTCTGCCCATTACACAACCAAACGTGTAGATGGCGTATTGTCACCATATGACGGTATTTCTATCGGTATTTTGTCATCACTTAAGGGTGTAGGTTACGGTTCTGGCAATTTGAAAATGCCTATCGTAACGGGTCAAGATGCGGAAGTGCCATCGGTGAAATCCATTATCGCAGGCGAGCAATACTCCACTGTTTTCAAAGACACTCGTGAATTAGCCAATGTGACTGTTGGTATGGTGCAAGCTGTATTAAATGGTGCGAAGCCTGAAATCAATGATACTAAAACCTATGACAACGGTATCAAAGTTGTTCCAAGCTATTTGCTTGAGCCTGTAACCGTTGATAAATCCAACTGGCAAGATGTGTTGCTAGGTAGCGGTTATTACACGAAGTCTCAGGTCGAATAAGCGCACGATGACTGTGCTTACCAATACTTTGTTAAATTTATCCTGATTCAACAATAATAAACCAGCAGAGGCGTTGTTGACCGTGTGTCGATACGGCAAGAACGCGTCTGCTAATGGGATGTTTTATGGAAAATATTATTTTGGAAATGCGCAGCATTACCAAGACGTTTCCTGGAGTTAAAGCCCTCGATGCGGTGAACCTTAAAGTTCGTGCTGGCGAGATTCACGCTTTAGTGGGTGAAAATGGTGCGGGTAAATCGACTCTCATGAAGGTGTTGAGTGGGGTTTATCCATACGGAAGTTACGAAGGCGATATTCTTTTTAATGATGAGACCGTGGCGTTTTCCGGTATTACGGACAGCGAAGAGAAAGGCATCATCATTATTCACCAAGAGCTAGCGCTCGTGCCGCTTTTATCAATCGCAGAGAATCTATTTTTAGGTAACGAGAATGTAGAAGGTGGCGTGATTAATTGGCCAAAAACCTATTCTCGTACGCAAGAATTGTTAGCCAAAGTCGGCTTGAAAGAGTCTCCTTCGACCTTAGTGGGTCAATTGGGAGTGGGTAAGCAGCAACTTATTGAGATTGCCAAAGCCCTTGCCAAAGATGTGAAGTTATTGATTCTGGATGAGCCAACGGCTGCGCTACAAGAGAACGATAGCGCGAAGTTACTTGACCTATTGTTGGAATTTAAAGCTCAGGGTATTTCCTCCATCCTAATTACCCACAAATTAAACGAAATCAGCCGTGTAGCAGACAGCATCACAGTGATTCGTGATGGCGCTTCTGTATCTACTCTAGATTGTCATGCGCAGAGCATCAGTGAAGCAGACATTATTCGCGATATGGTTGGCCGAGATATGGCGAACCGTTACCCAGCAAGGAAGCACCCGACCCAAGAAGGTCATTTAGGCAAAACGCTCATGGAAGTAAGCCGTTGGAATGTGTGGCATCCCGATGCGTTAGATCGTCAGATGATTCATGATATTGAATTCAACGTGCACGCCGGTGAAATTGTCGGGATTGCGGGTTTGATGGGCTCAGGACGAACTGAATTGGCAATGAGTTTGTTTGGTCAGAGTTATGGCAAAAACATCCAAGGCGAAGTGCGTTTACGCGGCGAAATCGCCGATTTATCAACCGTGCCAAAGGCCATAAAAAGTGGTTTGGCGTACGTCACCGAAGACCGTAAAGAGCTGGGTTTGATCCTAGAAGAAACCATCCAGACCAACACTACGTTAGCGAACCTTGATCGTGTGTCTTCAAATGGTGTAATTGACGGAAACATTGAACGTCAGGTGTCAGAGGATTATCGACAAGCGCTCAATATTCGCACTCCTAGCGTCTTTCAAAAGGTGATGAACCTATCAGGCGGTAACCAACAAAAAGTGGTGTTGAGTAAGTGGTTGTATTCGCAGCCAGACGTTTTGATTCTAGACGAGCCAACCCGCGGCATAGATGTGGGGGCTAAGTTCGAAATTTACAGCATCATCAATGAGCTGGCCGATGACGGTAAAGGCGTGGTGATGATTTCTTCAGAGATGCCAGAGTTACTTGGCATGTGTGATCGTATTTACGTGATGAACGAAGGCCGCTTTGTTGGTGAGTTAGACAAAGCTGATGCGAGCCAAGAGAAAATCATGTCAATGATAGTGAAAGCGTAACGGAGCAATAATAATGACAACAAAAGAAACCTCTACAGTGGTCCAATCGGCACCGTCTGTTACCAGCTACTTGAAATCGCATATGCGTGATTACGGTATGTTGATCGCACTGGTTGTGATCATGGGCATGTTTCAGTTTTTGACCGATGGCACCTTGATGCGTCCGGTTAACTTAACCAACTTATTCTTACAAAACAGCTACATCATCATTATGGCGATTGGCATGTTACTGGTCATTGTTGCAGGACATATCGATTTATCGGTTGGCTCTGTAGCAGGCTTCGTTGGGGCATTGGCTGCCGTGATGTCGGTTAACTATGACTTGCCAACGATTGTTGTAGTGCCTGTGTGTCTTGTTGTTGGTTTGATCATTGGTGGTTTACAAGGCTATTGGATTGCCTACTGGAAAATCCCAGCCTTTATCGTCACCTTGGCGGGCATGTTGGTTTTTCGCGGTTTGACTCTTGCTTTGCTGGAAGGTCAGTCAGTGGGACCATTTCCAAAAAGCTTTCAGCTATTAAGTACAGGCTTTATACCGGATGTGTTTGGTGTGGGGCGTCCAAATGTGACTGCATTGGTGTTAGGTGTGTTGGCAGCCAGTGCAATTGTTTTCTTGGCCGCTCGCAGTCGATCTCGTGCCTTGAAATACGGGATTCAAGATGAGCCTTTTTCTTTCTTCATTGTGAAAAATGCTCTAGTTGCTATCGCTATCATTTATTTATCTTATTTATTAAGTACTTACCGTGGTTTGCCAAATGTGTTGATGACTATGGCGGTGTTGATCGCTATTTATACCTTCTTGACTAATAGCACCACAATTGGTCGTCGCATCTACGCTTTGGGTGGCAATGTTAAGGCGGCGAAGCTATCGGGCATTAATACCGAACGCTTAACCTTTTTGACCTTTGCCAACATGGGCATGTTGGCCGCATTGGCAGGTTTGATCTTTGCTGCGCGCTTAAATACAGCGACGCCAAAAGCGGGTTTCGCCATGGAGTTAGATGTTATTGCTGCCGTATTTATCGGTGGCGCTTCCATGTCGGGCGGCGTTGGTAAAATCATCGGTGCGGTGATTGGTGCCTTCATCATGGGCGTAATGAATAACGGGATGTCGATATTGGGTATAGGGATTGATTGGCAGCAGGTTATTAAGGGCTTGGTATTGCTCGCTGCGGTTATCTTCGACGTCTACAACAAACAAAAAGCGCGCTAAGAACGCGGGTTAAGGAGCGATTTATGTTGTTTTTATCTCAAATTAAACAAGGTGGTGTGGTGTGTCGTGAAGGCAGCGAAGCACACCTTGTTCTTCACGCATCGAGTGTTTACGAACTCGCAAAAGAAGCCGTTAAAAATGGCGTGCCGCTGAAGTCTATTATTGAAAAACATGGTTTGGGTGAGTCGGTAAATTTAGCTGAGCTTGCTAAGAACAATCAGCTTGATTGTCCTGTGCGTCACCCAGACCCAGCACACATGTATCTGACTGGTACCGGTTTAACGCATTTAGGTTCCGCTGCAACACGCAATGCCATGCATGCGAAAAGCGAAGAGCTGACCGATTCGATGAAAATTTTCCAAATGGGTGTTGAAGGTGGCAAACCAAAAGACGGTCAAGAAGGTGTTCAGCCTGAATGGTTTTATAAAGGCAATGGTGCTGGCGTGATTGCACCGGGTGACGCTTTGCCTTCACCATCTTTTGCTTTAGATGGCGGTGAAGAACCAGAAATCGCTGGTTTTTACTTAGTTGGCGAAGACGGCAAAGTGCATCGTCTTGGTTACACCTTGGCGAATGAATTCTCTGATCACATTACAGAGCGCCAAAACTATTTGTATCTAGCACACTCAAAATTGCGTCCAGCAGCGTTTGGTCCTGAGTTGCTGGTGGGCGAATTGCCTATGCACATCGATGGTCATTCGCGCATCGAACGTGGCGAGAAAACCTTATGGGAAAAAGGCTTTTTATCCGGTGAAGACAATATGTCGCACACCTTTAAAAACTTAGAACATCATCATTTCAAATATTCGATTTTCCGTCAGCCTGGCGATCTGCATGTTCATATGTTTGGCACAGCGACCTTGTCGTTTGCTGATGGTATTCAAGCACAAGAAGGCGATGTCTTTGAAATTTCCTCTCCGACGTTTGGTTTGCCATTACGCAACGCCTTGGCGAAAGCGGATCAACTCGACACCGAGGTAGCGCCGTTATGAATAAAACAAAGAGCGCCGTTTACCCAGATTTAAAAGATCGCTCAGTCTTTATTTCCGGTGGTGCAACGGGCATTGGTGCAGCGATTGTTGAGGCGTATGCCAAACAAGGCGCAAAAACGGCCTTTGTGGATTTGGATGAAAAAGCCGGTACGGCGCTCGCCAAACGTCTGACCAAAGACGGTTGTGAAGTGCGCTTTGAAGTGTGTGACATCACCAACATTCAAGACTATCAAAGCAAAATCCGCGCTGCGGCAGAGGCGTTTGGGCCAATTTCAGTCTTGATGAACAACGCCGCCAACGACGTACGTCATTCTTTAGAATCGCTGACAGAAGAGCGTTTTGATGAGCTAGTAGGTGTGAATATCAAACACGCTATGTTTGCCGCTCAAGCGGTTGCGCCGATGATGCGTAAATTGGGTGGTGGTTCGATTATCAATTTTGGTTCTGTGGGCTGGATGATGGCAACGGCCGGTTATCCAACTTACGGCACGAGCAAAGCGGCGACCCACGGTTTAACTCGATCCCTTGCTCGTGATTTGGGTAGTTCTGGTATTCGTGTGAATACCTTGGTACCGGGCTGGGTGATGACTGAAAAACAACTGCGCATGTGGGTTGATGACGCGGCAGAAGAAAAAATTAAACAGAGCCAATGCCTAACAGGCAAAGTGCTTCCTGAACATATCGCCAACATGGCGCTGTTTTTAGGGTCCGATGCGGCGGCAATGTGCTCGGCGCAAAACTTTATCGTTGATGGAGGTTGGGTATGAGTGATTCTGAGAAAAATAAGTTCGTACCGAAAACATGGCCCCGCAAATTACGTTCAACCGAATGGTTTGGCGGTACCTCACGTGATCATATTTACCACCGCAGCTGGATGAAAAACCAAGGCTTGCCAGCGGATTTATTTGATGGTCGTCCAGTGATCGGCATTTGTAATACGTGGTCGCAGCTTACACCGTGCAACGCCCATCTTCGTGATCTTGCTGATCGAGTAAAACACGGTATTTATGAGGCGGGTGGTTTGCCACTGGAATTTCCTGTGTTCTCTGTGGGTGAAAGCTCACTGCGTCCGACGGCTATGATGTATCGCAACATGGCAGCGATGGATGTGGAAGAGGCTTTACGAGCCAATCCGCTTGATGGCGTTGTCTTATTGGCAGGTTGTGACAAAACTACTCCAGCGCTGCTTATGGGCGCCTGTAGTGTCGATATTCCATCGATTGTCGTATCTGGTGGCCCGATGTTGAATGGCTACTTCAGAGGCGAGCGCGTGGGATCTGGCACGGCCTTGTGGCAAATGTCGGAAGACATTAAAGCGGGCAAGATGACCCAAGAAGACTTCCTTGAGGCCGAGCAATCTATGTCTCGCTCAGCGGGTTCTTGTAACACCATGGGCACTGCTAGCACCATGGCGTCTATGGCAGAAGCTTTGGGTATGGCGTTATCGGGTAACGCAGCGATTCCAGCGGTAGACAGCCGTCGTCGAGTGATGGCGCACCTTACTGGCCGTCGTATTGTCGACATGGTGAAAGACGATTTGAAACCGTCTGATATTTTGACTCGCCAAGCGTTTGAAAACGCGATTCGCGTCAACGGCGCGATTGGTGGCTCCACCAATGCGGTGATTCATTTATTGGCTATTGCTGGTCGTGTTGGTGTGGATTTAACCCTAGATGATTGGGATAAATTGGGCCAAGAAATCGCCACCATTGTTAACCTGATGCCATCAGGTAAATATTTGATGGAAGAATTTTTCTACGCAGGCGGTTTGCCTGTGGTAATTAAGCATCTGGCAGAAGCTGGAAAACTACATAAAAACGCCATTACCGTGTCTGGTGAATCTATTTGGGAAGAAGTCAAAGAGGTTCGTAATTGGAACCCAGACGTCATTTTGCCAGTGGAAAAAGCACTGACACAAAAAGGCGGTATTGTTGTATTAAAAGGTAACCTTGCGCCACAAGGTGCGGTACTGAAACCTTCTGCGGCATCGGCGCATTTATTGCAACACCGTGGCCGCGCTGTGGTATTCGAAGACATTGATGACTACAAAGCTAAGATCAATGATGAAGCCTTGGATATCGATGAAAACTGCGTCATGGTGCTAAAAAACTGTGGGCCAAAAGGTTATCCAGGTATGGCTGAGGTTGGCAACATGGGCTTGCCACCAAAAGTGTTGCGCAAGGGCATTAAAGACATGGTGCGTATTTCAGATGCGCGTATGTCAGGAACGGCTTATGGCACTGTGGTTTTACATACCACACCAGAAGCGGCTGCTGGTGGCCCATTGGCGGTCATTCAAAATGGCGACATGATTGAGTTAGACGTAGAAAATCGCCGTCTTCATGTGGACATTTCCGATGAAGAAATGGCAACACGTTTAGCGAACTGGAAAAGTCATTTGGAACCACCAAAAAGTGGTTACATCAAATTATTCCATGACCACGTACAAGGTGCCGATACGGGTGCCGATTTTGACTTCCTAAAAGGTTGTCGAGGCGCTGCGGTACCAAAAGATAGCCATTAAATTAAGTTTTTAAGTCTGACCCTGCCTTGTGATGGCAGCACCGCCCCAACGGACATCCCTGTCCGCGAGGGGCGTAACGCCCATCCTTGGGCTTGATGCTCGCCATCGCTAGGCAACTTCAGCGTTTAACTTAATGCATTGAATTTCATTTATTAAAGAGAGGAGTGAGTATGTTAACGGGACAGCATTTTATTGCCGGTAAATGGGTAAAGGGCGACGCAACATTTTCTTCAACGCCTGCTACAGGATCTTCTCATGAATTTGCCGTTGGTCGCGTGTCTGATGTAGACGCAGCGGTAGAAGCCGCCGAAGCGGCGTTTGAAGAATTTGGTTATTCCACTCGTGAAGATCGCGCGGCTTTTCTAAATGCGATTGCTGATGAAATTGATGTGCTAGGCGATCAAATTACAGAGATCGGTGTACAGGAAACAGGTTTGCCAGCAGCACGTTTGCAAGGGGAACGCGGTCGTACAACAGGTCAGCTGCGTTTATTTGCTGAGCGTATTTTATCGGGCGAATACTTGGATCGTCGTTTTGATGAAGCCTTGCCTGATCGCGCACCGTTGCCACGTCCTGATATGTACATGGTACAGCGTCCGATTGGTCCTGTTGCAGTGTTTGGTGCGTCTAACTTTCCGTTGGCGTTTTCAACGGCAGGTGGCGATACGGCGGCGGCTCTCGCGGCGGGTTGTCCAGTTGTGGTGAAAGGGCATTCTGCTCATCCGGGAACAGGCGAGCTTGTTGCTCAAGCAGTTGAAGTGGCGATGAAACGTTGCAAGATGCCAGCGGGTGTTTTCTCCTTGATTCAAGGCGGTAATCGCCAAGTTGGTCAAGCTCTAGTACAGCATCCGCTTATTAAAGCTGTTGGCTTTACTGGCAGCTTGGCGGGTGGTCGTGCCTTGTTTGATTTGTGTGCAGCACGTCCAGAACCAATTCCTTTCTTTGGTGAGCTGGGTTCTGTGAACCCAATGTTTGTGATGCCGGAAGCGGTTAAAAATCGAGCGGCAGAGTTAGGTAAAGGCTGGGCGGGTTCATTGACTATGGGCGCAGGGCAGTTCTGTACTAACCCTGGTATTGCGGTGATGTTGGATAACGCAGATTCAAAAACCATGATTGCAGCGGCGAGTGCAGCTCTATCTGAGATCTCTGCGCAAACCATGCTGACGGATGGCATTGCTGATGCATACCGTTCTGGTGTTGCTGCAATAGAAAAAACAGGTATTGAATCGGTTGTTCGTAACGCAGACACAACAGATAGAACGGCATTGCCAAACTTGTTTACGGTAACGGGTCAAGCATGGCTAGATCACCCAACTCTTCATCAAGAAGTTTTTGGTCCTCTTGGCTTGGTGGTTCTGGCAGAAAGCGTCGAGCAAATGGTCGAGTTGGCTCGTCATTTGGAAGGTCAGCTGACCTGTACCATTCATCTTGATGAAGGCGATCATGCGGCTTGTCAGAAGCTTTTGCCTGTGTTGGAACGCAAAGCGGGCCGCTTGTTGGCGAATGGGTTCCCAACAGGAGTTGAAGTGAACGATACCATGGTACATGGTGGGCCGTATCCTGCGTCGACAAATTTCGGTGCAACCTCAGTCGGCACCTTGTCTATTCGTCGTTTCTTGCGTCCTGTTTGTTATCAAAATATTCCAAAAGCATTGTTACCAAAAGATCTAGCTGGCTAGTTCTTAAGCATTAAATATCCCAAGGCGGGTTATTAAGCGAGTTCGGTTTTGAAAGCAACCGACTCGCTTTTTTTTACTGTTTCGCAAAGGTTAAGAGCGAGTATTTACGTGTTGGTAGGTTTCTGTTCGAGCTCAGCAAGCACCAAGCGCTTAAGTTGACTGGCAAGAGGCGATAATTGGCGACCGCGCATTTGCAATAAATAATAAGGACTCATGATTATTTTTCGGTCTAGTTTGAGCGCTCTTAGATCCGCTCGTACTTTATGACCAATCAGCAAATCGCTGACTTCTCTTGCGATAGGTGCAATGGCATTTGATGACACGAGAATAGCAATTAAGGCGAGCAAAGACGTACTGTTGGTGATGCTTAATGGTAGCTCCGCGCGCTCTTCCATAAAAGCGGCTTCGACCGCTTCGCGTATTGGCGCGCGATGAGATTGCATAACCCATTCAAAGTGAGCCAGATCTTTTATCCTAACAATATCTAAGTTGGCTAATGGATGATCTTTGCGAACCAATAGATTGACCGATTCAGTGCGCGCTGGGTAAATTTCAAATTCGTTGGCATCGTATTGTTTGGGGATTCGCGCGAGGACGAAGTCATTGTGACCAGCAATTAAATCCCGTACCAAAATATCACTGGTATCAACATTGATGTCAATCTCGGCCTTTGGGGCGATGGCACGCAATTGCTGAATAGCAGGAATCACAAAACCGACGGCCGCGCCTGTTACCGCGCCAATAGCGGTGGTTCCACCGCCGCCTTCTTTTAGCTCGTCCACTTCACGGGCAAGATCGCGTAACTCAACCAAGAGGTTGTGCGCCCGACGTGCCACTGCTTGACCAACTAAGGTTGGTTCCATGCCTTTGGCGTGACGAATAAATAAACGTGTACCGATAGTTTGTTCAATTTCACTCAACATGCGTGATGCGGCAGGCTGTGTCATCGCCATTTCATCCGCAGCAATGCCAAGTTGACCATGCTCGGAAATAACCGAAATTAAACGCAGTTGATTGAGTTTTAAATGCTTGGCCAGACCTATGTCCATATCGACCTCTGTTGTTATTTTTAATGAAGATATCTTACTCCAAATAGAAGGTATTTGCGTCTAATAGCAATAATAAAGCCCAAATAAATGGGCTTTATTACCGTTTCTCTTTTACAAGGTGATGATCTTTATTTAAGGCTGAAACTGGCGATTAACGGCGCTTTCAGGGTCAAAACTTCCGACAGGAATATTCTGTGCTTTGGCGGTCCATTTCCATGTGGTGGCGAGTCGCTCTTTGGTAAATGCACCGTAACCATCTTGATCGCTGACGGCGTTATAAACTAAAGATTTAATGGACTTAATTGTGTCCGTTGCTGTGTTAGCATCGACTTCTGGCACCATGTCATGAACGATTTTTCCGCTTTCTTCTGGATGCTCCCAAGTATATTCGATGGCTTTTTTATAAGCTGCAACAAAGCGTTTGGTCACGTCTGGATGTTTATTAATAAAGCGATCAGATGCAATGATAGAAGTGGAGTAAAACTCTAATCCGGCATCGTACCAAGGCAATACGCGCAAGGTTTGGCCAGCACTTTTGGCTTGTTGTTGATAAATTACGGTGTCAGTTACCCATGAAATAACGACGTCTGTGTTACCAGAAAGTAACATTGGGTTTAGAGCACCGGCGTCTGCTTTGACCAATTTTATGCTGTTTGGATCAACGTCATTCACTTCTAACAGCAAGGGTAAAAAGACATTTGAGGAGGTATAAGGCGAGGTGACGATACGTTTACCTGCAACGTCTTTTACGCTGTTAATGTCTGAGTCAGCAGGTACAAAGAAAGCATGGGGAGCTTTGCTAAATACAGAATAAATCGCAGAAACTGGTACATCGTTTTGAGCTTTTGCCATTAACAGTGCGACCAAGTCGGACAAACCTAAATCGGCATTTCCGGTGGCGAGTTTACTAATAGCGTCGGTGGAACCTCGTCCACTTGCTACAGTTACGTCTAAATCAACGTCTTTGAAAAAACCTTTTTTGATGCCAACGTAAACGGGTGCTTTGTCGCCCCCCGGTAGCCAATCAAGCTGAAACTTCACTTCATCAGCAGCGAATACGGTACTGCCATTCAAAGCTGTAAATGCCAGGGCCCCAGCTAGGCATAGATGACGAAATAGCGGTGTTCTTAGTTGGTTGTTCATTGTTTTCTCCATGCTTCATCATAGATTCGGCGTTGCTTTTTTTAAGCAAACCAAACTCAGTCACTGAAACAACCACAAAGAAAACAAGATGAGGAAAGAGCGAGAGGGCTGGGTACACAGTCGAGTAAGATAGAAACGGCTGTCACTTCCCTTTCGACATCCTCTTTGGGTTGTCGACAAGGCAGTGAGCAATGCCCGAACTTGGTTTGTTGGAACCCGACACCAAATTTGACCGCTTCTACTCATTGCGTCACGCAAACTATTTGCGCTACTAATGACTAAGCAACAAGCAGGCCAAATACACTCGTCTATAAATTCAGCAATAATACGGTTGTTAGTGCTCTGTTTTGCACTTGAATTGGGCGTGTTGCAGTCTCGTCGCACCATAAATATGATTAATAGCATGCGAAATATGATGAATGGTTGGTGCTTGCTGTGTGCTCATTGCCGTTGCATAGACTGGTACAAGGTTTGCTTGGTCTAGTTAAATTGTATGTGAATTAAAGAGTAGAAGCGGTTAAGCCTTTTGGCCTGGACATTGCTCTTTCCTAAAAAGGAGAGTGTTATGCCCCAGTATTTAATCCGCCAAGCCAAAGCCGTTGCAGGTTATGAGCTTCCTCAAGATATTCGTATTAAAGATGGCGTGATTGCCGCCATTGCTCCGACGCTAAATCGCGAGCCTGATGACGAGTTAATAGACGCGTCTCACTGTGTGGTTTACCCAGGTTTTGTGAATACTCACCATCATCTTGCTCAATCGATACTAAAAGGCGTTCCTGCTGGTTTGAACCAAGGTTTAGGGGAATGGCTGGCAAGCGTGCCGTATCGATTTTGGCCACAAATTACGCCAGATTTAATGTATATTGCAGCGAAATTAGGCCTGTACGAGCAATTGCGTTCTGGTGTGACGACCTGTGCAGATCATCATTATTTGTACCATGCGAGCACATCACCAGAATTGGAAGACGCTGTTTGGCGAGCTGCTGAAGATTTAGGTATTCGCTTAGTTTTATGTCGTGGTGGCGCAACGGTGCAAGGCAGTCATAAAGGCATGAAAGACAGCGGCATTGTTCCTGAATCATTAGAACTGTCATTAGATCGTCTTGATGCTTCCTACAAACGCTACCATGATGCCAGCCCATTCAGCATGCGACGCTTGGTCGTCGCGCCGACCAGTTTGGTTCACACATCGCCAGCAGAAGACCTACGTCTTTATGCTCAGTGGGCAAAAGAGCGAAACCTGCTGCGCCACTCACATTTATTGGAAGTGTCTTTTGATGAGCAAATGGCGCAACAAAACTTTGGTATGAGCGCCATTGATTACGCCGCCCATTGTGATTGGTTAGGCGACGATGTGTGGTTTGCTCACTTGGTACAAGCGGATGCTCATGCGATTGAATTATTGGCGCAGACCAAGACGCGAATCGCCCATTGCCCCACATCAAACTGCCGACTAGGCAGCGGCATTGCACCGGTTCTTGCAATGGAAAAAGCCGGCATTCCTATTACCCTTGGTGTTGATGGATCGGCATCAAGTGAAAATGCTTCTATGCTACAAGAGTTGAATCTAGCTTGGTTGTTGCATCGTACTCAAGGCGGCCCAGCTGCCACGAATGTGGCGCAAGTGCTTAAATGGGGAACCCAAAACGGCGCGGATCTTTTGGGGCTTAAAACAGGGCAAATAGCCGAAGGTTATGCTGCTGATTTGGTGCTGTATTCCCTTGATGTACCGCGCTTTTCTGGCGTACACAGCCCGTTAGAAACGCCAATCTTATGTGGTGAACCGGCGCTGATTAAACACAGCTTTGTAAACGGTAAGCGAGTGGTTGAAAACGGCCAAGTGCTCGGAGTGGACGAAGCCGAGTTAATTCATGACGTAAAAGCCGCGGTGCTGGAATTATTGGCAAGAGCCCCATCTAATTAATTGCGAGATACTTGAATAGGCGAGTAAACTATTGATCCATTTTATTCGTCATTAAGGAAAGGGATGTCGCTTTTTCATTCATCACAACCTATTGAATCGTCAGTAAAACGCTTGGCCGAAAAAGAATTGGTGGCGTTGTTTGCCTTAATGATGTCGCTGACAGCGTTGAGCATGGACGCCATGTTGCCAGCGTTTCCCAATATTGCTGAGTCATTGGCGATTGTGGATTACCAAAAAACTCAGTGGATTGTTTCGGCAATGATTCTGGGTATGGTGTTTGGTGAGATCGTTTTTGGTCCGTTGTCGGACGCGATAGGTCGTAAAAAAAGTATTTTAATTGGCATCAGTATTTATATTGTAGGCTCTATCATTGCGCTATTGGCGTCGTCCATCGAGGTGTTTTTACTGGGGCGTATTATCCAAGGATTTGGTGTTGCAGGGCCAAAAATTGCGTCTCGCGCCTTGATTCGAGATTTGTACAAGGGCGCGGCTATGGCACGCATTATGTCCTTTGTGATGATGGTATTTATTCTTGTCCCCATGCTTGCGCCTTCATTGGGGCAGTTGGTTATTAAAGTGGCCGATTGGCGCTGGATTTTTGCGTTATTAATGATACAAGCCGCTGTTGCTGGTGGCTGGCTCTTGTTACGTCAACCTGAAACATTATCAAAAGACAACCGTGTCCCATTGAATAGAACGCGTTTAATGAAGGATGTACGTTTTATATTGAGCCGCCGAGATGTGATGGCGTTTACCATTTTGTTAGGTTGTATTTTTGGTGCCTTGATGCTGTACATAAGTACGGCACAGTCTATTTTTCAGGATGTCTATAATACGGGCGACCGTTTTCCTTTGTTTTTTGGCATGCTGGCGATAGGGTCTTCTATTATCAATTTTTCAAACGGCAAAATTGTCCTGCGAGTTGGTATGCTACGCTGTGTGGTTGGCGCGTTAAGTGTGATGTGTTCGACAGCGTTTGTTCTTTTGGTCGTGGCGGTATTTTTCGCTGGCGTACCGCCTTTTGTTTTTTTCATGGTGCTGGGTATGGTGATGTTTTCTTGCCTCGGCATGGTATTCGGCAATGTGAACGCCATGGCAATGGAGCCATTGGGGGCAGTGGCTGGGCTTGGAGCATCACTGATTTCGTCTTTATCAAGCTTGATTGCCATCGTGTTGGCGACCATCGCTGGGCAGTTCTATAACTTTACGGTTATTCCTTTGGCCAGCAGTTTTGCACTTTTTTCTATGCTTGCCTTAGTCATGCTGAGGTATGGATACAATTACAGCCAACGTCATACTGAAGAATAAGGTTTTTCAGCGCATAGTTAGTTTGGTGAAGATGGGTGTCATCCTGTGTTCACCAAAATAGGTTAGAATATAAGCTCAGTTTTTTAGTAAGAGCACACCTATTTCTATGTCATCCCAAATATCCCAATCTGATTCCTTAGCTAAGCAACTTTTTTCCATGACATGGCCGATGATGTTTGGCATTTTGTCGTTGATGAGTTTCCAGCTGGTGGACAGTGCTTTTATCGGACAATTGGGTATTTTGCCCTTAGCTGCACAGGGTTTTACTCTGCCCATTCAGATGGTTGTCATTGGTCTGCAAGTCGGGTTAGGGATCGCAACAACGGCGATTATTTCTCGTGCGTTAGGGGCAGGTAATACGCGTTATGCCAAGCAATTAGGTGGTTTGGTATTAATGATGGGAAGCGTGGGGATTGCTTTATTTAGTGTGATCATTTGGTTCTCACGTCATCCTATTTTGGCGTTATTGAGTGCGCCGGATTCTGTTTATCCTGTTATTGATTCTTACTGGCCTCACTGGTTACTCAGCGCTTGGGTCGGGGCGCTCATCTATTTTTATTACAGCATTTGTCGATCTAATGGTAATACCATGTTGCCAGGTATCATGATGATTGTGACCAGCGTGCTTAACTTGGTGCTGGATCCAATTTTTATCTTCACTTTTGATCTTGGTTTGAATGGCGCCGCGATGGCAACTACGGTGGCGTTTGCTTTAGGTACTTTGATTGTTGCGCCGCAAGTCGCTCGTAAGCATTGGATTACCTTTGATTGGCAAGACTTAAATATCGGCAAAAGCTTGGCATCGATTGGTCATATTATGGGGCCTGCGATGGTCAGTCAGTTGTTGCCGCCTGTGTCTTCTATGTTAGCCACTAAGTTAATTGCTGGGTTTGGTACGGCCGCGGTGGCTTCTTGGGCGCTGGGCTCGCGATTTGAATTTTTCTCCATTGTGGCCGTATTGGCGCTGACTATGTCTATGCCTCCCATGGTAGGGCGATTATTAGGCGAAGGTCGCTTGGATGATGTGCGTTACGTGGTGCGTTTGGCGTGTCGTTTTGTGTTGTCGTTTCAGTTAGTGATCGCCGTCATTACTTTTTTTATCTCGGGCGTATTGGCAAACCTAATGACCAGCGATGAAGACGTCTCGACGATTTTGCATTGGCATTTGATGATAGTGCCGGTGAGCTTAGGTCTACTCGGCATCTGTATGTTGATGGTGTCTATCTCTAACGCCTTAGGAAAATCCTACACAGCTCTAACAATATCGGCATTGCGCTTGTTTGCTTTCTTCTTACCTTGCTTGTGGGTTGGCTCGGAACTCGCTGGACTCAAAGGACTTTTCTTCGGTGTCCTGATTGGCAATATACTTGCCGGTATTTGTGCTTGGTACATGTATCGAAGAGCGCTTGAGCAGGTGGAGAAAACGCTCAGGAAGGCCTAATACCGCAATATCGTCCAATCTTTTATCGTCTTTCTTCGCTAGTCTATTACTATGGTTTAGGCTAGTTTCGGGAGGTTGTTATGTCAGTAGAAAATCGTTTTCAGTTTGCAAAAAGCGCTGTGCTTGATGAAGTCATGTTGCTGGAAGCTTCTATGAGCGATTTTTCCTATGGCACTCATGCCCATGAGGAGTTTTCTTTCGGCGTAACTTTATCGGGTCGTCAGGATTTCTTCGCTTTAGGTGAACACCACAAAAGTCATGCTGGCAATGTGATTGTGTTTAATCCAGAAGACGCTCACGACGGTCATTCTGGTGCTGACGATCCGCTTCATTACAAAATGCTTTATGTTCATCCTGACCAATTAAGTCCTATGCTTGAGAGTGCTGGCGTTCGCCGAGCACGAGACTTTCGTATCGAACATCCAGTGCAAAACGATAGTGTGCTCAAAACACATATTTTACGTTTGGCGGCTTTAGTGGAAAGTTCGTCAACGTCTGCATTGGAATACTCGTCTGCCTTGTTTGAATTTGCTGAATATTTGGCACGTCAAAAAGGCATCCAAATAGAAGCTAAGCCGCGATTGAAAGATCCTATCTTTGAGCGAGTTCGTGATTATCTACATGCTCATGTAGGGGAAGAAGTGTCTCTCGATGACTTAAGTCAAGTGGCGCATATGTCTAAGTATCATTTATTGCGCTGCTTCCGTGGTTATTTCGGTATGACGCCTCATCAATATTGGCAAAATTATCGTATTAACCGCGCCAAAGAAGCGCTTGAATTGGGTATGCCGTTGGCTGATGTGGCGTTTACCTTTGGCTTCACGGATCTGAGTTACTTTAACCGGCGATTCAAACCCATGTTTGGGCTCACTCCTTATCAATTTAGGCGTACTTTGCTGCGTACCTAGCTGCAACACTCGCTCTAGCTCTCACACTTTTTCCATATTTTGTTTTAATCAAATATCCATTTGAGGGATTCCTATGCTTGAAATACTCATCTATGCCTTTGGCGTTATGTACAGTCCTGGCCCTGCTAATATGCTAGCGCTTTTTGCGGGTGTGAATGGTCAGGGTTGGCGTGCTTTTTTGTATTGTGTGGGCGTAGGGCTTGCCATGTTGATCTTGTTCTTACTTATTGGCTATGTAGGTGGCGAAATCATTCCCAAAGAATACCAATCGGTTATTGCCATATTGGGAGGAATTTATATCGCCTATCTTGGTGGGAAAATCCTGCAAGCGAGCTTTCAGTCTGCAACGATGAAGGCTAAAAATACAGAGGTGAGTTTTAAAACAGGGCTGATATTACAGCTTTGTAATCCTAAAGCTTTAGTCGCAATCGTGCCTATTGTCACTGTGCAATTTCCTCGAGAGCAGATTGCAGATGGGCAAATTGCTGTATGGTCATTTGGGCTGGCTGTCATGGCTTGCGGGGCGCCGAGCGTTTATTTAGCAGCCGGTTCCTGTCTTAAAAAAGCCGCGATGAACCCCAAGGTAATGGCGTGGGTTAACCGTGTGATGGCGCTATTGCTATTCTATGTTGCCTATCGATTTATTGTTAATCCGTAAAACACACAGAATGTGTGAAAAATGACAATACAGATTGTCTGTATTGAATTCTGTGTGCCTTTTTAATGATCTGTCTGCGTCTGTTTGGCTGGTATTAAGCCATCTATCATTGCTCACTCAGACAGTTTATTTGATTAGGGGATTGGTATGATCATTATTGCGTTACTTAAGCATTTTTCTAGTTGTTTTGAGCGTTATAAGACGCGTAAAAAACTCAGCGCGCTGTCTCATGATTTACGCAAAGACCTTGGCATCATGCAAGACAGCTTTGAGGCCGAAGTTGGCAAAGGTAATGTGTTTACTCTGATCAAAGAGTTGATTGCTGCTCCTCAGTTAGCAGCTGCAAAAAAGAACAGCGCTGAGGGGGAGTAGGAGACTCCTTGCTCTCAAAAAAAAAGAGCAAGGAGTTTTTTGTTTAGTCCTCAAACGTGCCTTTGATTTGAGTTATCGCACCTCTTACATGGCAAACGCCTTTAGCAAAGGTGTGTTGTATGTCGAGGTTTTCATCAAGGATCAAAAAGTCAGCGTCCTTTCCTAACGATATTTCTCCTTTGTCATTTGCCAATCCTAGGCATTGAGCTGGTGCTTGAGTGAAAGGAATAACCGCGTCAGTGATCGACATATTTTCGACCTGAATCATTTCTTTTAGCTGATGGAGTAAAGAGCCAAATCCCGCCACTTTTAGACCAATAAGCTCGCGTTTTTCATTGAATATTGGCACAGAGCCATTACCGTCTGAGCTAATGCAAACTCGGCTAGTATCAATGTTTTGTGTTTTACAGCGAGTGAGGAACGTGGATACTTTAACGCTGCCTGTCGCACCTTTGTCTGGGTTGATGCCAGCGGTCAAATCAACAAAACCACCTTGCTTCAACCACTCCATACCTTGCTCTGCCAGTAATTCGGTGCGATTGACGTGAGTCGGGATGAACTGAGAAACTGGAATGTCAGACTGTTCTACTACCTCAAACAGCGGTCCAAAGCCTTTCTGGGAATTGCCAAGATGTACGACAACGCGACCACACTTTCCAGAAATAAGACCCGCAACGCGGGCTTCTGAAGCCATGCGAGATAGTTCTTCGATTGTTGGTTGTGAAGATCGATGGTCGGAAAGGGCGGTTTTTAAGCCAATGACTCTGTCGATAAAAACAATATCTCGCTGAATTGATTGAGTAATTGTTTCGGTTGGAACCTTGTAGCCGCCAGTAAACATATAGGCGCTTACACCTTCGGTAGTCAGGGCTTTTGTTTTAGCGTACAGGCTTTCATTGTGGCGCGTTGCACTGTCAGTTCCTAATAAACCAACAACCGTGGTAATGCCTGCTCGTGTTAAATGACTGAGTAGCACTTCGGGCGTACGAGTGTGATAGCCGCCTTCGCCACCGCCACCGATTAAGTGTACATGACCATCGACAAAACCAGGGATGAGTGTTTGTTCTTGTGCATCAATAATATCGATATCAGCGATGCCTGTGATATCAATCTTGCTTTCTATCTTTAAAATTTTGCCCGCAGCGATCAAAATATCTTTGATACCAAGTGCCTCAGGTGCATACACATTTGCATTTTTGACGAGAGTGAACATATATAAAACCATAATGGATACATTTTGTTGGTATTTTTATATCAAATGGGTACATTAATCAAGTTGCAATCGTCTGTATTTCTCTTGTCTACAGTCGCAGATATAACGACTCTATGTTAAAATCTTGTTCATATTTTATGCGGTTTTATTCAGAAACTTCATTAATCTCAATTAGATAGGCTTTCATGAGCGAAAATAACAAACAAAAAGCAGTACTGTCGGTTACGGAAGACATACGAGCTAAGATCTTGGATGGTACTTATCCTGAAGGAATGGCACTTTCGCAAGTGGATATTGCCAGCACTTATCAAGTTAGCCGCACGCCAGTGCGCGAAGCTTTGCAGATACTAGCAGGAGAAGAGCTGGTTGAGATTCGTGACACAGGCAGGGCAACGGTTACAACAATTTCCCCGGAAAGTTTCCTTGAAAAATGTGAGCTTAGAGCTTTAATTGAAGTAAAATTGCTAGAATTATCGATTCCTTTAATGGGCACTGAAGATATTGCAAAAGCCCGTGAAATCAATGAAAGTCTGAAAAAATGCGCACCTGAAGAGTGGACGCCATTGAACTATCTGTTCCATGAAGTCTTATATAAACCAGCCAATCGTCCTTTGATGCAAAATGTGATCAAAGACCTACATCATCGCCATTATGCGCGCTTAAAGTCTTTTATTTTGAGTCACCGTAATACGCCGCGCTCATTGCGCGAACACGATGAATTGATAGATCGGTGTGAACGGCAAGACATAGAAGGCGCTTGTTACGCGCTGGAAAGCCATATCATGATGAGTGCTTATGCACTGGCCGAACAGTTAAAAGCACAGCAATTAAAACGTCGTCAAACCGCTTCACTTTAAACCTTCCAGTATCAACTACATGTATTTTCTCAATGGCCTTTGCAATAGTCTTCTTAGGGATTTTCTTTAGGAAGGCATTGTTATTCATCTACCAAACTCCTTGTGCCAATACTCCTTATTTGGGTTTACCCTTATCTTATTTTGAGTCAAGTGTGTTCTAAATTTTGTAATTAACTTGAATTTATGTATCCATTTATTCATTATTGACTCTTAATATGTATCCAAAGTATTCTTTATTCGTCACATCGGAACTCAATATAGGATTACAACAATGAAAAAACTAATTGCGACTGCGATCATTGGTGCTGGGGTTTTATCCGCTAGTGCTTCTGTTTACGCAGCGGACAAGCTAGAAGAAGTAAAAGCACGTGGTGTTATGAAGTGCGGTATCCATCCTGGTAAAGCGGGTTTTTCAACGCCTGATACAAAAGGTAATTGGACTGGATTGGATGTTGAGCTTTGTAAAGCTGTTGCTGCGGCTGTATTTGGCGATGCCTCTAAAGTTGAGTTCATTACAATGAACTCGCGTAACCGTTTGACGGCTTTAGTGACAGACGAAATTGATATGTTGGCGCGTTCTACCACTTTCACCGCAACGCGTGATGGCTTGAATGGTGTTGATGTCACTACACCTTGGTTCTATGACGGCCAAGCCTTGATGGTTAAAAAAGAATTGGGTGTGAACTCGATTGAAGAATTAGACGGCGCGACTATTTGTACTTACCCAGGTACGACGAGCGAGAAAAACATTAACGACTACTTTGAGTCGCGTGGTTTAAGTTATAAAGCACTCATCGTAGAGGGTAGCGCAGAATCTACAGCGGCTTATCTAGCGAATCGTTGTGATGCTGTGACCAATGATGCTTCTGCACTGGCGGCTGATCGCCAAGGTATGCCAGACCCATCAGCAAACGTCATTCTACCTGAGCGTATTTCCAAAGAACCACTTGGTGCTTATGTAAAACAAGGCAATGATGAATGGCGTCAAGTAGTGACTTGGACGGCTATGGCATTGATTGAAGCCGAAGAAATGGGCATTACTCAAGGCAATATAGACGAAAAACTAAAAAGCACAAAACCTGATGTTATGCGCTTACTTGGCACTGAAGGTAGTTTAGGTAAGAACTTTGGCTTGGATGATAAATGGGCTTACAACGCCATTAAGGCTGTGGGTAACTACGGCGAAATCTTTGATCGTAACTTAGGTAAGGATTCCGCGCTTAAGTTCGATCGCGGCTTAAATAACCTTTATACCAAAGGCGGTCTGTTATACGCCTACCCGTTCCGTTAATCATAATCTTAGCCAGTTTACCCTTAGGTAAGCTGGCTTTTCATTGTCATTAGCGTTTGAAAGCTCCACTTGTAAGCACCATCTATGGCAGTTGTTTATGCATTCTTTTTTATATAACCGAAAAGTTCGAGACACTCTGATACAGCTCGTATTTTTTGCAGTCATTTGTTTTGGGATTACTTATCTTGTCCTAAATGCTGCGACCAATATGCGCGATGCGGGTTTGACTAGCGGCTTTGATTTTCTCTTTCAGCGTGCAGGCTACGATATTAGCTATAGCTTGATTCACTATGATCCAAAAACCTCTACGCATTTAATGGCGTGGGCAGCGGGTATGGTCAATACGATTGCGTTTGCCGTTGTGGCTATTTTGCTAACAACTGTGCTTGCTTTGTGTTTGGCTATTATGCGTTTGTCGCAGAATTTCTTATTGTCTAAAGTGTCTCTTTGCCTTGTTGAATATGTTCGTAACGTACCTATTTTGGTGCATATTTCAGTTTGGTATACCTTGTCGCTGATGCTGCCAAGTGTGCGTCAGGCGTTTAATTTTGGAGATGTATCGTTTCTTTCAAATCGTGGTTTATCCATTCCTAGTGTTGAATGGAATTACGGTCTGCTGGCATCTTTAGTGTTTGCTGCGTTATGGATTGTATTGTGCTTTTTGGTCAACAAAAGAGTCTCTACAGCAGGACGACGTATTGTCTCTGTGCTGCTGATGACCGTCGTTTTGGTGGTGTTGGCAAGCCTCGTATTTACGCCAGTTATTAGCTTTACTTCACCTAAATTAGTTGGCTTTAACTTCAAACATGGTTGGACGCTTCCTCCAGAATTTATAATGCTTATAATCGCAGTGAGTACTTACTCTTCGGCGCATGGTTCAGAAGTCATTCGAGGCAGTATTTTGGCTATTTCAAAAGGGCAAATGGAAGCCGGTTTAGCGCTTGGCGTTAAACCTAATGTGGTGATGAATAAGGTGATTATTCCGCAAGCTCTACATTCTATTATTCCGCCAATGACGTCTATTTATATCAACGTACTAAAAGCCGCTGCATTGGGTTCGGTGGTTGGCTTTATGGACATTATGGGCACCATGGGTGGGAGTAGTTTAAATATTACAGGCCAAGCCATTGAGTGCATCGTGATCGTGATGGTGAGTTATGGGATTTTGAATCTGATACTGGCGGCCATTATGGGACGTTTCAACAAAGCTATGCAGTTGAAAGGGCGATAAGATGAATCATCAAGCGAGCATCGAAAAAATAACCGGTAAGCCGATTGAAGCGAGAGCAAAAAAATCGACGCCTTTAAGTTTTAGCCGAGTTGTTGTGTGGATAAAACGTAACCTTTTCAACACTTGGCTAGACAGTTTAGTCACTTTGGCCATTATTGCACTCTTGTGTTTACTGTTGCCAAAAGCTTTAGATTGGCTGTTTTTCTCTGCCACCTTTAGTGGAACAAGCCGTGCGGATTGTGCTCCGGGCGCTGCGTGTTGGATTCCGATCCGACAATACATGGATTATTACATCTACGGACCTTTTCCTGAATCAGAGCAATGGCGAGTGAACTCGGCATTTGCCGTGGGGCTTTTTGCCTTTCCTTTATTGTTTAGCCAACGAATTCCACAAAAATGGATCGTGGTTTATATCCTCGTTTTGCCTGTTGTGCTTTGGTTGTTGCTTAAAGGTGGCTTTATCTTTGAAGACATTTCAACCAGTGCGTTGGGTGGCCTGACGCTGACCTTCTTCTTGGGCATTATTGCCATGTGTTTATCATTGCCTGTGGCCATTCTTTTAGCATTGGGCCGGCGTTCACAGTTGCCTATCTTGCGTTGGGCTTGCATCGGCTACATCGAGATTATTCGTTCTGTACCTGTGATTACCTTCTTGTTCATGGCGTCTTTAGTGTTGCAGCTTTTCTTGCCAAGTGGCGTATCTATCGACGTATTGTTCCGAGTCTTGTTCGTGCTGATTTTCGTTTCGGCTGTGTACAAAGCAGAGATCATTCGAGGTGCGATCCAAGCTGTGCCAAAAGGCCAAATTGAAGCCTCTTATGCGATGGGCTGTGGCTACTGGAAAACTATGGCGTATGTAGTTATGCCGCAAGCATTACGTAATTCAGTCCCTGCGCTAATTACTAACTTCATTGGTTTATTTAAAGAAACCACCTTGGTGATGATTCTTGGTTTATTAGAAGTTATGGGCGCGATTAATGCGACTTTTCATAACGCGGAATGGCTTGGTCTTCATGCAGAAGGTCCAATCGTTATTTCGGCGTTTTTCTTCATCGCTTGTTTTTCTATTGCACAGTACGGCGCGCATCTAGAGCGACGTATCAAACGCACAAAACATTAATTGGAATGCATTATGTCTGAACAAACAGTAGTAAAGCTGGATCAAGTTAATAAATGGTACGGTAAATATCATGCGCTGCGCGATATCGATTTAGCAGTAGCCAAAGGCGAAACCATCGTAATTTGTGGACCTTCTGGTTCAGGGAAATCCACCTTGATTCGTTGCCTTAATAATTTAGAGCAACACGACGAAGGAGATATCACTATTTGCGATATCACCATCCGTGACAATGTTAAAGACATTGAGAAAATTCGTCGTCATACGGGGATGGTGTTTCAGCACTTTAATCTTTTCCCCCATATGACGGTGCTAGATAACTGTACTTTTGGTTTACGTCATGTGTTGGGTATGTCAGTGGCACAGGCGAATGAAGTCGCGCGTGATTTGCTTGATAAAGTGAAAATCGGTGATCAAGAGCAGAAGTATCCAGGTCAACTGTCTGGTGGTCAGCAGCAGCGTGTTGCCATCGCCAGAGCGCTAACTATGTCTCCTGACATTATGTTATTTGATGAACCAACCTCAGCACTTGATCCTGAAATGATTTCTGAAGTGCTGGAAATTATGCGCTCATTGTCGAAAGACGGTATGACAATGATTTGTGTAACTCACGAAATGGGTTTTGCCAAAGAATTCGCGGATCGAATTGTCTTTATGGAAGCGGGCAGTGTAATTGAGATATCACCGCCAGAAGAATTTTTCGTGAAGCCAAAAACAGAGCGGGCCAAAGTTTTCTTGGATCAAATTTTAGCGCATTGATTTTTTTTGGTTTTAGCAATGAAATTTAAAGTTTCTTATCCAACTCGATAAGAAGTGGACCATCTCCTCCCAGGGAAAAGGTCTTTTTGGGGGTAATTCAGTTCACACTGTATTGCCTCTTTTTTTGTCCTGCTGTTTCTTTCCTGCGTGAGATACAATAAGTGCTCTTGCAACCATACAAACCTATTTCAACGTCATAAAACACACATCTCCAGTGTTTATTCTATAGGTTGCGAGCCGTGCCAAATTACGTGATTAGGCTGAAATAAGGTGCCGAGCATATCGAGGAAGTAGCATGTTAAGATTTTTTAAAATCCGCAATGGATTGATTCAAGAAATTTCCAAAGAAGATGAGAATTTTGCCACCCTTCAAAAAGAGGCGAACTGGATTGACGCCGCAGAACCCGATGACGATGAGCGATTACAGCTTAAGGCGTTATTGAGAACAGACCTTCCCGAATCCGATGATGTCGAAGAGATTGAAGCGTCCGCTCGTTGCTTCGTTGACCAAGCAGGCATTCATGTTCACTCATTGTTTTTAAATCAAACGGAAGGGCGCCATAAAACGTCAACCGTTGCTTGTATCTTGCAGCAAGGCAGGCTGATCACCATTCGTGAAACAGAATTAGCTGATTTTAGGTTGTTACGTATGCGTGCGCGACGAGGTCACATTGTGGTGGATTCAGCCGCTCATTTGTTGGTGACTTTACTTGAAAATAAAGTCGAGAACCACGCGGATACGCTAGAAGATTATCATCGTCAGTTGGAAGGTGTGAGCCATCTTGTACTCGAAGACGACGAGACAGAGCTGGATACGATTATTGAAAAATTGGCGCGCTTAGAAGACAGTAACGGCAAAATTCGTCTTTGTCTGATGGATACGCAACGCAATATTTCTTTTCTGCTGCGTCACTTACCTAATCGACAAGACTATTCAGAAACTCTTCGTGAGGTCATGCGTGACGTGGAAACCTTGATGTCTCATACGACTTTCTTGTTCGATAAAATCAACTTCTTGATGGATTCGACACAGGGTTTTATTAACATTGAACAGAATAAAATCATCAAGATTTTCTCTATCGCTTCGGTGGTGTTTTTACCGCCAACTTTGGTTGCCAGTATTTACGGGATGAACTTTAAAATCATGCCTGAATTGGGCTTTGATTACGGCTATCCGGCAGCGTTAGGCTTGATGGTGTTTTCAGCATTTGCACCTTATTGGTATTTTAAACACCGCGGCTGGTTGTAAGCCGCTTATTTTCTTTCTTCTATAAAACTGCATGATCTTGTTGAGTTTGACATGGTTATGCAGCTTTTCTTGTTAGCCTTTACAGTTACTGTGCATTTCTGCCCTGTATATCTTTTTATTTGAGTAATTACTTATTGAAAATGCGGTTGAGAATGACTACCATTTGTTTAATGTTTTTTATTCTTTGGAGAGTGTCGTGGAAGATTCAGTACAGCAGAAAATAGTCGACTTTTTGCAGGTCGGTGGACCTGTGGTATGGATACTGATGGTATTTTCTGTCGTTGCTTTGACAATTGTTTTGTTAAAACTGTGGCAGTTTTCTTCACTTCGCGCGGAGAGTTTAAAAACCAGTAATTTAGCCTTAGATGAATGGCGTAGTGACGAAAATGGTGAAAAAGCGCTTGAGCAGTTAGATGAAAAACGTCCTATCGATGCTTTAGTAGGTTATACCATGCGCGCTTTGTTAGCCGCGAATACCAGTGCCGATTTGATTCGTGAGGAAGTAGAGCGCCGAGCGATGAATCAGCTAAATCAACTTCGCTCTTTTCTACGTCCTTTAGAAATTATTGCGACCTTGAGCCCATTGTTAGGTCTGCTAGGTACCGTATTGGGTATGATCACCGCTTTCCAGCAAATGGAAGGTGCGGGAAACCAAGTTGATCCTTCCGTATTATCTGGTGGTATTTGGCAGGCGCTGTTAACCACCGCAGTGGGTTTGGCAGTAGCGATTCCCGTCGTCACACTGCAAAGCTGGTTAGAGCGAAAAGTAGAACGTATTGCACACAACATGAATGATGCTGTTACTCAGGTTTTTACTAGCAAGCAGGCTAAGCATCTAGTCGAAAAGGCCAACCAAGAGATGTTGCATGCCGCTTAACCTTTCTCAGCCCAAACGTAAAAACGCAATTAGCCTAACACCACTAATCGATGTGGTGTTTATCTTGCTGTTGTTTTTTATGTTGACCTCAAGTTTTGTGCCTTGGCGCATCGTTGATACACCGTTATCTGTGGCATCCGATGTTCAAACGCCGCCTCAAGAAAAAGACAACCTTATCCTGACATTGAAGCAAAATGATGATCAGGTTTGGGTTGATGGAAAAGCAGTTAGTTTCTCCGATCAGTCCCGTTTTCAAACACTCGTCACAGATCATAACGAGGGTGTTTTTATCATCAAAGCAGAAGACGGAGTGACCTTACAGACCTTGATGCATCTTGCTGATCGCTTAAAACTCAATGGCGCAAAAACCGTGTCTATTGCGAATGCTTTTGCGATGCCGCCGGAGACAAAATGAAAATAGGTCAAAAATACGCCGCGAGAAACGCCAGCAGCGACGACAACATGGTGCCACTGATTAACGTGGTGTTTCTGATGTTGGTGTTTTTTATGGTGGCGGGGCAAATTCAAAAAGCAGATCCTATTCCTGTAATGCCTCCACAATCTATTAATGATAACCGCGCTGTTACAGATCCCAATATTGAAATTGTATTGGGCGCCGATGATAGTCTTTATGTTGATGACAAGCTGTTTGCCATCGATGATGTTCAAGCCTATCTAGAGCAGCAGTTTGCTTCTGCTTCAGATAAAGAGGGCTTTTGGGTACAAATCAAAGCCGATGGTGCTATTTCTCTAGAAAAGCTACGACCGATATTTAATCAGGTGCGTTTAGCGGGTCTTACAAAAGTAAGTTTGGCGACACAGCTTGAGCGAGGGAATAAATGATTTCCAAGCGTCATTGGATTATTGCTGGTGGTCTGGCTCTCTCTGTTCACGCTGGCGCTTTCTATGCCGTATTTTATGCCCCAACAGCAGGTAGTCAGGCCGCAGGTAATCAAGGCATTGAGTTCGATTTGGGAATGGTTGGTGATCTTGGTGCTGCGGCACAAAATACAGCTGCTCAAGAAGAAGTAAAAGAGGTTGAGGAAGCAGTAGAAGAGCCGATTGAAGAGGTTCAAGAAGAAGTTGAACCAGAAGTCGAGCCTGAACCTGTGGTTGAGCCTGAACCTGTGGTTGAACCAGAGCCTGTGGTTGAACCAGAACCAGTCGTTGAGCCAGAACCTGTTGTTGAGCCAGAAATCATCAAAGAGCCAGAGCCTGTTGAAATCAAGCAAGCATCACCAATCGAAGTTAAAAAGCCTGAGCCTAAGCCAAAACCAGAGCCAAAACCAGAGCCAAAACCGAAATCGAAACCTGAGCCAAAGCCAGAGCCGAAAAAAGCGGCGCCAGTGGTAAAAGCCGCTCCTAAACAAGTTGCACCGCCATCAATGGCGAATCAAAAAGCAACAACAGGAAGCTCAAACGCGGCAACGAGTGGCGGTAATCCTGGCGCTAAGGCAAACTATTTTACACAGTTAACATCGATATTTGCTCAGAATAAACGTTATCCAAGAGCATCCCGTCGCCGCAATGAAGAGGGCGTTGTTTCCTTGTCTTTTGTTGCTCACGCGGATGGTTCTGTATCAGACGTAAAGATCACCGAGAGTTCAGGTCATAAACGTTTGGATAATGCGGTATTGGATATGATAAAGCGTTCTACGCCTTTGCCTAAATTTTCAAAGGAAATGGCGGAAACTGAGTTACGGATCAACTTACCCGTGTCCTTTAAGCTAAGTGACCTTATGTGATGATCAAACTAATATAAAATCAAGAGCTGGATAACAAAGAAACGCCGCGCTTTGAATATCAAAGCGCGGCGTTTTCGTTTCATTGTTGGAAATAAGGTTAGCGTGCGATCAGCTTTTCAGGTGTTGGATTTTTTGGAAGCAATAACCAAACCTTGCCAAAATGTTTTAACTGACCAGCATGAATGTGCGCTTCCTCGCCTACGCCTTGGTACCAATCGATATGCCCTGGTCCTTTAATTGCGCCACCTTTGTCTTGGGCGAGCAAGAGACGAAACTCATGACCGATTAAATTACCATAAACGTCTAGTTTAGGAACTTGAGCCAACAGAATAGAGCCAAGAGGAATGACTTTTGGATCCACTGCAGCAGAATACAAAGGTGTTAATGGCACGTTAGCTGCGCCAACAGGATTTTGAGGGCCTTCGCTAAAAAACAAATAACTTGGGTTGGTAGATAGAATTTCACGATTACGATCTGGGTGATCACTTAGCCATTGGCGAATGCTTTGAGCCGAAATATTGGCTCGGTCAATCTCGCCTTTTTCAATAAGCACTTTTCCTAAGCTTCGATAAGGATGTCCGTTAACGCCGCCCCAAGATAAGAGTTTGCGTTCGCCATTTTCATACTCGACTACGCCGGAACCTTGTACGTGCAAGAAAAAATTGTCGACTAAACTGGATGTATAGGCGATTTCCAATCCTTGTCCGGCCAGTGCATTTTCAAAATCTATCTGTTCACGAGACGGGTATTTTCCGTCGGCATTTCGTTGTGCTGGTTTACGGTAAAGCGGATAGCGGTAAACTTCATCTGGTAAGTGTCGGACTGGCAAAATAGGCACATAGTAGCCAGTTATTTGTACGTTGCCTCTTTGATCTTGCCCTGCTAATTGGTGAGCAATTAATTGCGGTTGCTGTGCGGGATTGTGTAGCCATTTACCAATTTCTTGTGCAACGATTTTCAAATCCGCCACACTGGTTTGTGTATTTTCAAGTACGAAATCTTTATCGCCAATACGGTTCAAGTACTTTAGTTGTTGCTGTAAGCCACTTTCGAAACTGGCATCTGGCATTGGCAAGCCAGGTGGAAGACTTTCCTTTAAATATAAGGTGTCACGCTTTAGTGCCGCGGTGTCTCGACCATTGTTTTCAAAGTCATTGGAGTTGTCGATTTCGTTTACACTGCAACTACTAAGTAGAGTAAAAGAAATGAGACAAAGTGGGCGGATTAGGAAGCGGCGATGTGTTTTAGAGGGTAAAAGGTGTCGTAAAAAAGAAGAAAAAATCATAAGCCCTATTTCTATAAAATGAATCGGTAAAGTAACTATATGCAGCATTTTGACCGCACAAGAAGAGCGAGGTTCATCTTGGATTTTTATAGAAATGAAAGCAATGACTGAAGGGGAGTTTTACACTTTCCCAGCGTTAGTGTTTAGAACATCAGGTATTCGTAGGCTTGCCTGAGTCCAATGAAAATGTCTTGGTCGCCGCCTCTGTCTGGATGATGTTTTTGGGCCAGCTTGCGGTACTGTTGTTTTATTGTTGCTTTGGTTGGGTTATTGCTGTCGATTTGTAGGGTTTTGAGTGCAGAGTCTCGGTTACCAGGTAAACTAATGCCTTTGTAGAAGCTATTGAGAAGGCGAGAAACTTCATCTTCATCGGTTTTTTCGTACTCCTCCCAGTCTAAATAGTAAGCAGCTAACTTTGCGTCTACGCTGTCGTTTAAACTGGTACTGGCAGACAATTGGATCTCTGATGCGCTAAGTAGATGGATTCGAAGTGCACTGATGTTTAACATCAGGTTTTCTTCTTGCCAAAGGCTGCTTTGTAATTGATACAAAGCATTCATGATAAGAAAATGCTGGCGAAATAGCTGCAAGTTGGCATCGTCGGCAAGCTTGCTAAATTCTGGTAGCTGATCTTTTAACGCTTTTAGTATGTCAAACTCACTCATACCATTTGGATGGTTTTTTAGGATCGCGAGAATCGGACCAACTAAAGGATTTTTCATATCTAGCTCGTATACTTTAGGCATTTATTACAGTGTATGTGATGAACCTAAAAAGGGTCAAAGTTGAGCCAGATATTTTTTGTTAATTTGGATAGTAGAAAGACAACGTTATGTTATGGATTATTGGTATTGTCATTGCTCTTTTATTATTTGTTGGGCCAAGCGCTTGGGTAAAATTTACCTTAAAACGCTACGCCACGGATCGTGACGATTTAGCGGGCACAGGTGGCGAACTCGCGACCCACTTAGTGAAACGGTTTGAGCTGAATGACGTAAAAGTAGAAGCAGCAAAAGAAGGCCAAGACCATTTCGACTTTGGCCAACATGCGGTTCGCCTTAGCCCGAGTGTACTTAATGGTCGCTCATTAACTGCTGTCGCCGTGGCTGCTCATGAAGTAGGGCACGCCATTGCTCATGAAAAGAAACAAAAGATCTCTCATTTAAGTTCTCGCTATTTACCCTTGGCGCATTTTGCCCGTCGTATTACCGCTGGGCTGTTACTCGGCTGGCCGCTGATTTCGGTGCTGCTGCATTTGCCTTACGCCGTAGCGCTTCATGCGCTGGTGGTTGGCATGTCAGGTTTATTAGCCGTGCTGGTACAAGTCGCGATACTGCCGGAAGAATGGGACGCCAGCTTCAACAAAGCACTACCCATATTGAGAGAAGGCAACTACATCCCACAGGAAGATCTACCCAAAGTGAAACGCATCTTAACCGCCTGCGCCATGACCTACGTCGCTGCTGCGTTAATCAAAGTACTCTTCGTGTGGCGATGGTTTAAACGCTAACTCCCTTCTTTACTCCGCCTCGTAGGTCGGATGAGGGAGGCACGACCGTAATCCGACGTGTTGATGTAAGTCGCGTCTTCAGGCCGACAGATCACGTCCTCACAAGACTCGAACCAAACGGCGTTTATCTTCACTCTCTAACTTAAGGAAAGTACGCCTACCTCATCAAAACGCCGTTTGGTTCTCATTGTATGGATGCATTAAACCTTGTAGGTCGGATGAGAGAGGCACGAGCGTAATCCGACGTATTTGACCTTCTTATACACACAAAATCGATAAACAACTGTCATAAAAAAGGCATGAACTTCGCATAAAATCGTCTTAATATGAAAACTGACTTTTTGGTTAGTATTTTGATACGCAGATGATTGTATGAATGGAGTTTTTGCATGACGTTTTTTGTTCCTAAGGGCGCGACGCTTTTCGCCTCTTCTTTGTTGTTTGCTGCGATGGCGCAGGCTTCTACTATTGACTTGCGGGTCATGGAAACCACGGATATTCACATGAATTTGGTGGATTACGATTACTACGGCGATAAGCAAAGTGATGCGGTTGGTTTGTCTCGTGTTGCGACCTTGATAAAAGCGGCGCGTGCGGAAGTGACGAACTCTGTGTTGGTGGATAACGGTGACTTATTACAGGGCACGCCGTTGGGCGATTATGTTGCCAAAGGTCGAGTGCTGCGCTTTGGTGAGACGCATCCTGCGTTTAAAGCGATGAATTTGTTGGATTACGATGTGGGTAATATCGGTAACCACGAATTTAACTATGGCTTAGACTTTTTAATGAAGAGTTTAAGTGGCGCTAATTTCCCTTACGTTAACTCGAATGTCTATGTGGACGATGGCGATAACGATGCGTCTAACGATCAGCCTTACTTCCAACCTTATATCATCAAAGACAAAACCTTCGTCGATTCTGACGGCAAAAAACAAACGGTCAAAATCGGTTACATTGGTTTTGTACCACCGCAAATTATGACCTGGGATAAAGACAATTTAACCCATAAAGTTATTGCCAAAGACATTATCGAAACCGCTAATAAATACGTGCCTGAAATGAAAGCCAAAGGCGCGGATGTGATTATTGCGATTCCACACAGTGGCATGATGAACTCGCCTTACATGAAAGGCGAAGAAAACGCGTCTTATCATCTTGCAAAAGTAGACGGCATTGATGCGATTTTATTTGGTCACTCTCATCGCATTTTTCCTGGCGACAAAGCATTAGACGCTTTTGAAGGTGTGGATGGCGAAAAAGGCACGGTGTTTGGTAAGCCTGCCACTATGCCTGGGTTCTGGGGATCTCACCTTGGGGTGATTGATTTAAAACTAGAGCCAGCGGGTAATGGTTGGAAAGTTGCCGATGGCAAGGCCGAAGTGCGTGCCATCTCTCGCCGTGAAGGCCGAACTACTGTAGCTTTGGTTGAAGCCGATGCGAGCATTAATGACGCTGTGAAAACCGAACACGAAGGTACTTTGGCTTATATGCGTCGCAAAGTGGGTGAATCCACTGCAGACATTAATAGCTTCTTTGCACTCGTGCAGGATGATCCATCCATTCAGATCGTGAACAATGCGCAGATTTGGTATGTGGAAAACATTGTTCGTGGTACGTCTTATGAAGGCTTGCCTATTTTATCTGCGGCAGCGCCGTTTAAGGCTGGTGGTCGCGGTGGTCCAGACTATTACACGGATGTGCCAAAAGGCGATATCGCCCTGAAAAACGTCAGTGATTTGTACATCTACCCGAACGATTTAAAAGTGGTGAAGTTGACTGGTGCGCAAGTGGTGGAATGGTTAGAAGCGGCTGCTGGGCAGTTTAATCAGATCGACCCTAATGTAACTGAGCCTCAACAGTTGGTGAATGCGTCTTTCCCAACCTATAACTTCGATGTGATTGATGGTATTTCTTACAAGATCGATGTCACCCAGCCTGCTCGCTACAACGGAGATGGGGAAGTGGTGAATAAAGACGCGCATCGTATTACCAAGGCGATGTTTAACGGCGAACCATTAAGAATGAAAGATGAGTTCTTGGTAGCAACCAATAACTATCGCGCTGGCGGCGGCGGTCATTTCCCTAACCTGAATGGTGAAACCATCGTGATTGATGCCCCAGACAAAAACCGTGATGTGGTAGCAAATTACTTACTGAGCCAGACAACCATAAATCCAGCGGCTGACGGCAATTGGTCGTTTACCGAGTTTGGCAAAGCAAAAGTCTTGTTTACAAGCTCGCCAAAAGCAAAAGAAGCCGCGGCTAAAAACATGATGTATCAGTCTTTAGATGAAAATGGTTTTGCTGTGTTTCAGATCAAATAGCTCAGATGAAATAGCTCAGATGAAATAGCTGAGTTGCAATAACGGCTATTGAAATAGAACGAAGCGCCTAAACAAAAAAAACGCCTGCTAGGATTTAGCAGGCGTTTTTTTGTGAGCTTTTTTGCCTTTTATTAACGCTGTTTGGTTTCAAACTCTGGGTGAATCCAAACGGGCGCGTTTAGGCTTGGCAAGGCGTCTTTGCCCAAAATCATGTCGGCGGCTTTTTCTGCCACCATGATAGTCGGCGCATTCAAGTTACCGTTGGTGATAGTCGGGAAAATAGACGAATCCACCACTCGTAGGTTTTCGAGACCTCGCACTTGGCACTGCTCGTTTAACACGGCCATTGGGTCGTTGTCGTCGCCCATCTTACAAGTACAAGATGGATGATAAGCACTTTCCACGTTTTCTTTTACCCATTGGTCGATTTCTTCATCGCTCTGGATATTCATGCCTGGCTGAATTTCATCGCCACGATAATCGTCTAGTGCGGATTGTTGCAACACTTCACGAGTTAGGCGGATGGTGTCGCGCCAGTCCTGCTTGTCTTGTTCGGTAGAAATGTAGTTAAACAAGATGCGCGGCTTCGCCGCTGGATTAGCAGATTCAATCCATAACTTACCACGGCTTTCTGGCTTGTTTGGGCCAACGTGTACTTGGAATCCATGACCTTCAACTGCTGCTTGACCATCGTAACGCATGGCGGCTGGCAAGAAGTGATATTGAATGTTTGGCCATTTAAGACCCGCACGAGAGCGAATAAAACCACAGGATTCAAAGTGGTTGGTTGCGCCAAGGCCCGTTTTAAATAACATCCAGCGGGTACCGATCAAGCCTTTGCTGATCAAGCCAAGTTTGCTGTTTAACGTCACAGGCTTCTTGCAGTAGTACTGGAAGTAGACTTCCAAATGATCTTGCAGGTTTTCACCCACGCCTGGTAATTCGTGAAGCACAGGAACGCCAGCTTTTTCTAGTACGTCTTTTGGACCTACGCCAGACAGTTGCAATAATTGAGGTGAGCCAACTGAGCCTGCTGAAAGAATGACCTCTTTGCTGGCCGTTGCTTGTTGGGTTTGACCGTTTTTGCTGAATTCAATGCCTGTGGCGGTTTTGCCATTGAACAATACTTTATGGCTTAGCACGCCCGTTTTTAGCGTCAAGTTAGGGCGTTGCATAGCACGACGTAAATAGGCGTTAGACGTAGAAGCACGCACGCCATTTTTTACCGTCATGTGCATTGGGCCAAAACCTTCCTGACGAAACGCGTTGTAGTCGTCAGTTTTGCCGTAACCGGCTTCTTCGCCTGCATCGATAAAGGCTTGGTAAAGCGGGTTGTAGGTCATGTCGTTGCCGTTGTTGGTCGACAATGGGCCGTCGCCGCCACGGTATAAGTCCGCGCCGCCTTTCCATGTTTCGGCTTTTTTAAAGTAAGGCAGGCAAGTTTGGTAGTTCCAACCTTTGGCGCCGTTTTCTTCCCACTGGTCGAAATCACACGCATGACCACGCACATAAACCATGCCGTTAATAGACGATGAACCGCCTAGTACTTTGCCGCGTGGACAATGCATTTCACGGCCATCAAGACCTGGTTCTTTGTCTGTGTGGAATTGCCACGCGTATTTTGTCGTGTTCATTGGGTAAGACAAGGCGGTTGGCATTTGGATAAAGACGCTCTTGTCTGAGCCGCCCATTTCCAATAGCAACACCTTGTGTTCGCCACTTTCTGTCAGTCGATCGGCTAGCACACAGCCTGCGGAGCCAGCACCGACGATAATGTAATCGTACGTTTCGTTTGCCATGACTGTTCTCATCTATTAAGAGTTAAGCGCTTCGCTTAGTAAGGGCTTTGAATGTCGTTTAGGTCAACAAAGACACTCTTGGTTTGTGTGTAGTGGTACAAAGTTTCGATGCCGTTTTCACGACCGATACCAGACTCTTTGTAACCGCCCACTGGCATTTCAGCAGGAGAAGAACCCCATGCGTTAATCCAGCAAATACCAGCCTGCATTTGGCTGATAACGCGATGGGCGCGAGCAAAGTCTTTGGTGAAGACGCCAGCGGCCAAACCAAGTTTGGTGTCGTTAGCGCGAGCAATAACTTCGTCTTCGTCGGTGAAGCTAAGCACAGACATCACAGGGCCGAAGATTTCATCACGTACCTGTGGCATGTCGTCGGTGCAATCAGTGAAGACAGTCGGAGCAACAAAGGCGCCTTTGTCTAAGCCGTTTTCAGTGACTTGATAACCGCCGCATAACAAGGTCGCACCAGCGTCTTTCGCCGCTTGAATGTAGCCCAAGACTTTTTTCATGTGGTCTTTGGAAATCAACGCGCCGACTTGCGTGTTCATATCCATTGGATCGCCAATAATCATGGCTTCAGTACGTTCTTTTAGTTCTTTAGTGAAAGCGTCCAGCATGTCAGCGTGAACGAATACACGAGTACCGTTGGTGCAAACTTCGCCTTGTGTGTAGAAGTTGGCTAGCATCGCCGCAGAAACTGCTTGATCGACAGGCATGTCTGGGAAGATGATCATTGGCGATTTACCACCAAGTTCCATGGTTACCTGCTTCAAAGATTGCGCAGAAGCGGCCATGACTTTTTTGCCTGTTCCCACTTCACCAGTGAAAGAGACTTTGTCGATGTCTGGGTGGTTGGTGATCATTTGACCTGTACGACCGTCCCCTTGAATGACGTTGAAAACACCATCAGGCAAGCCTGCTTGGGTGTATATTTCAGCCAGTTTAAGCGCAGTAAGTGGTGTTTCTTCTGATGGTTTGAAGATCATCGCGTTACCCGCAGCCAGCGCAGGACCAGATTTCCACATAGCGATTTGAATAGGGTAGTTCCATGCGCCGATGCCAGCGCAAATACCAAGTGGCTCGCGACGAGTGTAGAAGAAGTTGCCATTGCCAAGGTCTTGGTAATCGCCTTGGATTTTATCGGTTAGGCCTGCGTAATATTCGATCACGTCAGCGCCCGTTTGAATGTCTACGCAAATGGCTTCTTGAAGTGGCTTGCCTGTGTCCAATACTTCGAGACGTGCAAGTTCTTCATTGTTTTCACGCAATAGCTCAGCGGCTTTTTTAAGGATGCGTCCGCGTTCAACAGGGCTCATTGCGGCCCACACTTTTTGACCTTGTTTTGCAGACTTAATAGCAGCATCTAGTTCAGCTTGTCCTGCGTGTTCTACTGTTGCAATCACTTCGCCTGTCGCAGGGTTGATTGTCTCAAAGTGTTCACCGCTGGTGGATGCATGGTAGCGGCCATGAATGTATTGCTGCTGATGTGCCATGATGTGCCTCTTTATGTCTGTTCAATGCTCTGTTTGGAGGGCATTGAGATATTTGAGTTTTTATTAAACGCGCGTTTAATAAAAACAATTGTACATATTTTGACTATAAATTGCAGCTTGAATCCATGAATTAGTGGTTTTGGGGCAAAAAGATGACGTTATGGTACGAAGAGTATTACTGATTGAATGTGGGAATATTGGGCATAAGACATCCCTCAAAGCAAGGCAGAGAGAGGCAAAACGTCTCGGCTTAAAGTCTAAAATCGAGACGCATTGTTTGTGGCAGTATAGAAACTAAGAAGTGCTACTACAGGCTGATGACGCCGTTGGTGTCGTAGCTGATAGGGCTTGGAACATAGGCGTCAGCCATGTCATCGTTTAGCCATTCTGTGCCGTCCAGAACATAACGAAATTGGTACGAGGTTTCGATATCCAAGTTAAGAGTCGACACAAAAATACCAGACTTCTGTTTTTTCATTGGGTTGGCTGTGCTGTCCCAATTATTAAAGTCACCAACGACAGCGACGCTTTTGGCATCACCAATCGCTTCAGCAGGTAAGGCGAATTTCACTTTGCATTCAGGTTTGGTTTTTAAATAGGTTTTCTCAATCATTTCCAGCTCCATGGTCTAACGATAGACAAATTTGTAAGGCTACTGCAAAAGCCCGAGGGTAGATGAAACGTGTTTTTTAAACGATTTTTTGAATAAGCTCTTTTATTCGTAAAGCAAAGCTTACGCCATATTTTATAACTGATTAATTCTTAAACAAAAATCTTGATTGCTTGCTTTGGGTTTTATCTGCCCCGATCCATTTTAGTGTCTAACATGATGTTAGATGCGCTATTTCAGGGCTTACAAAACTGTATGCGTTTTAAACAGTAAATTCACATTTTAGACAGTTTTCATGTCCTATACTCAAATAACACCAACAAAAATAACGAGGTGTTTTTATGGAAATTCAAACAGTCGTTCTTATCCTATTAAGTGTAATGCTGATCATTAAGATTGTTTATCTTGTTTTCTTCAAACGATCTGGGCAACAAGAAGACGACCATTCACATGGACATCACGCTCATGGTCATCATGCCCATAGTCGCCACTATCGTGGACATCACCATGATTCGCGATAGTTAGAGTTAGGGTTGATTGCCAGCGTTGTGACCTCGGTAACGTTTGTTTTTCGCTTCTTTGACTGTATTTAGGTCTACTAGGACTAAACCGTCCACGCAGTAGCCAAAGTCGGCATCGACACCAAAGTCTAAGAAGCGAACTCCGCCCGTCTCGCACAACTCACTATATTGTTTGAACAGTGTCGGTACGCTGGCGCCAAAGTGGCTGAGCTGTTCTTTGAGTATTCTAAAGTCTTCTTCATAGTCATCGCCGCTGAACATGCCTGAAATGATGTCAGAGTGCTCTGCGTTTACTTGATAAGGCGTGAATGAACGCGCCAAGTGCTCCTTGTCTGCATAATAGAGTTTGTAGAAGGAGACGATGAAATCTTTTGCCACTTGTGGGTAGCTGTTGCTTAGACTTACAGGACCAAACATGTAGCGGATTTCAGGGTGTCTGTCTAAATATGCGCCAATACCGTACCACAAATAATCTAAGCTGCGTTTGCCCCAATATTTTGGTTGAATAAAGCTGCGTCCAAGTTCAATGCCTTGTTCGAAGTAGGGCTCCATATCGCAAGAGTATTGGAACAATTCGGCGCTGTAGATACGATTTGGCGTGTCTGATTTCATATATTTAGCGACTTCGCCAATTCGATAAGCGCCAACGATTTCGAGCTCTTCTTCATCCCATAAAATCAAATGACGATAATATTGGTCGAACTTGTCTAAATCAGAGCGCTCGCCTGTGCCTTCACCGACTTTACGGAAGGCGATTTCGCGCAAACGACCAATTTCTTTCATCGTTATCGACATCGGATCGTAATCAACCAAGTAAATTTGTTTGTTGTCTTTGGTGCTGCCAAGATGCTCGGCTATTTTGAGCTCTTGTTTGATCATCTGTCTATTTTGCGGATGCTCAACGGTTTTTTCGGTTTTTAACAGTGGCTTTTTGCCTTTGGCTATACGGTACAAATGGCGTTTTACTAGTTTGTTTTTCTCTTTATCACTTAAAGGTAATTTTGCCAGTTCTTGAATCGGAATGGCTTGGCCAACTTGCATGGGGATTTTACGATTTCGTTGGCGGAACATCTCGTTAGCTAGCTGTATTGTGGAAAGCGGACGATACAAAATAGAGCTGGTGTAAAACAGCATAGAATTTCGGCCGCCAATGTGAACCGGTAACAAGGGGCTGTTGGTTTTTTGCGCTAGCTTAAGATAGTTCTGATTCCAGTGCTGATCTTTTACGCCGCTTGGCGACATTCGAGACACTTCGCCGGCAGGGAAAATAATCACCGCTTCTTCATTATGTAAGCAGCTCATAATGGCTTTCAGCTGTTGGCGTCCGGTTTTTCCACCAAGGTTATCGACAGGCAGCACCAGCTGCTTTAAACCGTCAAAGCCCATTAATAAATCATTGGCGACAATTTTCACATCTGGGCGGATTTCACCGATTAATCGAAGTAAAGCGAGACCATCTAAGGCGCCAAGAGGGTGATTGGCGATGATCATCACCCGTCCACTAGCTGGGATATTTCGACGATCAACTTGGCTCACTTGATAGCTAAAGTTGAAGTGATCCAGTACTCGATCAATAAATTCGAAGCCGACACAGCCGTTGTTTTTTTCCAGGAATTGGTTTACTTCACTTTCGTGGAATAAGCGCTTTAGCACGCTTAACGTTGGGCGAGTGATAAATGGGCTTTTATCGAAAAACTGAGGGGATTTACTGGCAATCATTTGCTCGACTTGTATCACAGTGACGCTCCGCTCTAATAAGTTTTAGATATCTTATTAATGAGAGTAGAGCGTTAATATGACAGAAGCGTGACGTTTGTATGGCGGATATATGACCTGAAATATTAATGAATACGAGATAAAAAAAAGCCCACCAAAAAGTGGGCTAAAAAGTCGCTTACTAGAGAGTTAGACAATAAACAATCTGCGACTGAGCTAGGGTGATCCCGTTACATAGAATAGTATTGGGAAAAACTTTGCTTGGTACTATGTCTATAAATGCTTACTTCATCGTTGGCATTGAGAATTCTGCACCAGCGCGAAGGCCTGTTGGCCAGCGTGCTGTGATGGTTTTCATGCGAGTGTAGAAGCGCACGCCATCTGGACCGTGCATGTGCAATGGGCCAAACAAGGAGCGTTTCCAGCCACCAAAACTATGGAATGCCATTGGCACAGGAATTGGCACATTCACGCCAACCATGCCCACTTGAACGTCTTCACAGAATTGACGAGCGGTATCGCCATCACGAGTGAAGATCGACGTGCCATTGCCATATTCGTGGGCATTGATCATATCCAATGCTTCTTGGTAACTGCTAGCACGAACAACACATAAAACAGGGCCAAAAATTTCTTCGTTATAGATGCGCATGCCTTGTTTCACATTGTCGAACAAGGTCGGTCCGACGAAGTAACCATTTTCATTGCCTGGATAGACAAAATCGCGACCATCACGAACCAAAGTTGCGCCTTCTTCCACCCCGATACCTATGTAGTCTTTGATTTTTGCGCAATGCTCTTTGGAGATAACTGGGCCCATGTGAGCCTCTTCTGGCAAGCCGACACCTGGGCCGACGCGCATTCCGTCGATTTCGATACTTAAGCTGTCGATCAAATTATCGGCAACGTCATCGCCTACACAGACAGCAACAGAAATCGCCATACAACGTTCCCCCGCTGAGCCGTATGCTGCTCCCATTAGGGAACCAACGACTTGGCTTGGATCTGCATCTGGCATGACGATCATATGGTTTTTGGCACCGCCAAGCGCTTGCACGCGTTTACCGTGAGCAGAGGCCGTTGCATAAATGTATTCAGCAATAGGTGTGGAACCGACAAAACTAACCGCTTGTACTCGTTCATCCGTTAGTAAAACGTCTACCGCTTCTTTGTCACCATTAACGATATTGAAAACGCCGTCAGGAAGACCCGCTTCAGTAAGTAACTCTGCCAAACGTAGAGGAACAGAAGGGTCTTTTTCTGATGGTTTCATCACAAAAGTGTTACCGCTGGCAATGGCAACAGGGAACATCCACATTGGAACCATGGCTGGGAAGTTGAACGGTGAAATGCCCGCACAAACGCCAAGAGGCTGCATCAAAGACATGCTGTCTACACCGCGACCAACGTTTAGGCTATGTTCGCCTTTTTGTAGGTGTGGAATGCCACAAGCAAATTCTACTACTTCGATACCACGGGTTAACTCACCTTTGGCATCGGAAAATACTTTACCGTGCTCGCTGGTGATCATCTCTGCGATTTCGTCTGCGTGTTGTTCTAACAATGCTTTAAATTTAAACATGACACGAGCACGATTAAGTGGTGTGACCTTGCTCCATGTTTTGAACGCTTCTTGTGCTGATTCAATCGCAGTGCGAGTTTCGTCGGCACTAGAAAGTGCAACACTAAGACTTTGTGCGCCAGTTGCTGGATTGTAGACTGGACCTGTACGGCCGCTTTGGCTGGCAATTTGCTGACCGTTAATGTAGTTACCTAATGTTTTCATGAGAATACCTAACGTTTGCATGTGTTTTTGTTGAGGCTAACACTATTCATCTAGCGTTAGCCTCATGAATAAAAGAGGGCGATTATTTTACGATTTCTAACCCAGATTCAGCGCATAGCGCTTTTAGGTTGTTTGCTCCAAGCGTTGCGTAAGTTAATGGGTGCGCAACGGCTGGATCTTGTTCTGCTTCTACCACTAACCAACCTGAATAGTTGCTGGCTTTAAGTTGTTTGAACAAGCTGCTGTAATCGATAAAGCCATCGCCAGGTACAGTAAATACGCCATTTAACATCGCATTCAAGAAGCTTATATCGCGGTTTTTAGCGTCTTTTAAGATCTCAGGGCGGAGATCTTTGCAATGCACGTGAATGATACGATCCGCGTGTTTTGCTTGAACTTCTAATGGATTACCGCCTGCAAAAGTCATGTGGCCCGTATCTAAAAGTAAGCCAACAGAAGGGCCGGTGTATTTCATCAACAAGTCAACTTCGTGTTGGCTTTCAATGACGGTTCCCATGTGATGGTGGTAAGCAATTTGAACGCCTTCAGATAGGCAGTAGTCTGCGACTTGAGTCAGCTTCTTACTCATTTCAGCGATCTTTTCTTCGCTGATAATAGGGCGGTGCGACAATGGGGTTTCTATTTGTCCATGGATACAGCCTGTTACTTCGCAGTACACCATGGCTTTCGCACCAAGGGATTTTAATAAGTGAAGATGAGGTTTAATGGCTTCGATCTCTTCTTCTACACTGCGAGTTAATAATTCGCCGCTGAACCAGCCTGAAACCAAGTCCAAACCATGCGCTTTTAAGATAGGGCCAAGCACTTCTGGCGTGCGAGGGAATTTTTGGCCTAATTCGAAGCCGCTAAAGCCTGCTTGTTTGCCTTCTGTCAAACAGGTTTCAAGGGAGGTTTCTGCTCCCAGTGTTGGTAGATCGTCGTTTGTCCATGTTAATGGGTTAATGCCGATTCTGACGCTCATATTATTATTCTCCGATCAGTAAATGCTAAATGATGTTGAGTGTTACAAATTTTTAAATTGGCGTTCTTTATGAGCGTCGTAGTTTTTTCTTGCTTGGCGGACTTGCTCGCGCTCAGACACTTCTGGTATAGCCACATCCCACCAATGACCGCCACCTTCTGTGACAATGGTCGGATCGGTATCGAGCGTAATTAGGTAGCTAATCGGCGATGCTTTTGCACGCTCTAGAGCTGCTTCTAGCTCGGAAATAGTACTCACTTTTTCTGAGTTCGCACCGAGTGCTTTGGCATGAGCTGCAAAGTCTGTTTTTGGTGCACCTTCTGGTGTAGTTAGGCAGTCGTCCAACATATTGTTAAAACCAGGGCCACCACAAAACTGTTGTAGGCGATGGATACAGCCAAAACCGCGGTTATCCAATACAACGGCGATGATTTTTTTCCCTAACATCACCGAAGTAGCTATTTCGGAGTTCAGCATTAAGTAAGAACCATCGCCTACCATAACGAAAACTTCGGACTCTGGACTCGCCATTTTTGCGCCTAAACCGCCAGCTAATTCATAACCCATGCAGGAATAACCGTATTCCATGTGATAGCCGCGGTTATAACGAGTACGCCACAGTTTTTGTAGTTCACCAGGCAAACCTCCTGCTGCACAAACCACCATGTCTTTTTCGCCAGCGGCACGGTTTACAGCTCCAACAACTTCGGCATCGCTTGGTAAACTCGTTCCTCGATCAGTTGTCACTTTGTCGACAACCTGTTGCCAATTAACGCGTTCTGCTTCGGCTTTTTTGATCCAAGATGGTTCTATTTTCCAACCTTGCAGAGCTTTACTTAATAGAGGAAGCGTTGATTTGGCGTCACCTACTAATGCTTGGCTCTTATGTTTGATCGCATCAAAGGAAGCCACGTTTAGGCTCACTATTTTTGCATTTGGGTTTATAAGAGAACGAGAGCCTGAGGTGAAATCCCCAAGGCGTGTGCCTACCGCAATAATAAGATCTGCATCGGCGCATAGATTATTCGTTGATGCAGCACCAGTTACACCTATGCTGCCCATGTTGTGTTTGTGGTCCCAAGGAAGCGCACCTTTGCCGGCTTGTGTTTCGCCAACTGGTAGTTGGAACTGACTGACAAATGCGTCAAATTCTTTTAATGCACTAGAATAATGAAGACCACCACCAGCAATAACGACTGGCTTTTTAGCTTGTCTAATTAGTTTTAAAGCATCATTTAGCTCATAAAAATCAGGCGTTTGGCGACGTAGACGATGGATTTTTTCATCGAATAAACTCACTGGGTAGTCGAACGCCATGGTTTGAACGTCTTGCGGTAATGCTAACGTTGCAGGGCCACATTCAATTGGATCGGTCAATACACGCATGGCTTGTGGCAATGCTGTGATTAGTTGTTCTGGACGAGTAATACGATCGAAAAATCGGCTAACTGGGCGGAAACAATCATTCGATGTGATGGTCATATCCTGAAAGCTTTCTACTTGCTGTAATACTGGGTCAGGCATGCGAGTAGCAAAAGTATCGCCAGGAAGAAATAAAACCGGAATACGGTTCACATGGGCAACAGCAGCAGCCGTTACCATGTTTACGGCACCAGGGCCCGCAGATGCAGTGCAGGCCATCATTTGTTGGCGATTTTTCGTTTTTGCATAAGCAATAGCAGCGTGTGCCATGCCTTGTTCATTGTGCGCGCGATAAGTCGGAAGTTTGTCTTTTACTTGATAAAGCGCTTCTCCAAGGCCTGCGACGTTGCCGTGACCAAAAATCCCCCATACACCTGCAAACATAGGCTGGATGCCGTTATCTGTTTCTATTTTTTGCGCCATCATGAATCGGACGACGGCTTGGGCCATGGTAAGTTTTATTGTTGTCATGTGGATTTCCTTTAAGCCTGTTTCTGTTGTGGCTGAGTGTTGTGGCGTTCTTTCCAGTAGGACACTAATTCCAAATAGTTCGATACGATGGCATCGATAAGTTGTTGGTCATCAAAACGATTGCCCAACCACGCACGGCTTGGCTCACTAAAAATAGAGCGACCAACGGCAAAGCCTTTGCAGATATTAAATCCTGCACTGTTAGCAAAACCTTCTTTTAGTTCGTTCATTGGCGCATCCAGCCCCAACATCACTACACCACGGCAGTGTTTGTCATGATGATGAATAATGTCTGTAATGGCCTGCCAGTTCGATTTAGACTGAGGTGGTAGTTTCCACCAGTCTGGGCGCACATCTAAGTGATAGAAGCGTTTGATCGAGTCAGTGAATAGACTGTCGTCGAAGTCTTTGTCGCGTGGAGGAATAATTTCCAGTAAGAGTTCGTGGCCAGAAGCACAGCAGGCTTTATACAACTCTACAACTTGACGTTCTTGAGCGGCACGCATTTCTATTTCATCTTGAGAGTGATAGAAAACAAGGCATTTTACGATGTGTTCTTTTGGCCAGCTCTTTAGACGTGAGCCAATACTGCGGCCACCTTCTAATTCGATAGGACGAGAGCTTGGCAACTCGACAGGGCGACCAATCCAAAGGCCACGACCTGTAACGGCATTTAGTGCATCTTGACCATAAGTGTCGTCGATTAATACGCCGTATTGGCTACCGCCTAGCTCGCGAGCGCCAACATCTAATGCATCAACCAATAGACGTTTGAGTCTTTTAATGCGAGAAGGATCTGCACCTTCTTCACGAGCCATATCAAAGAGTTGTTTACGATGATCAAAGGCAAAAATACATAGATCTTGCCAGTCGTAAGGTAATCGTTCTGTGGTGACACGATGTAAATGATTTAGTTCACGATCTAAATCTGGGCGTTTAATTTGTGCTGCACGAGCTATGTAATTATCTAATTCTTCTGCACTTGGAATCGCTGGAGCACAACCATGGCGAGATACAACCAAAGCGCCACATGCATTTGCATAAGTGCAAGATTGCTCTGCTGACTCGCCTCGAATCCAGCCTCGCAAGAAACCACTCATGAAAGCATCGCCAGCACCAAGCACGTTGAGTACATCTACGCGAACGCCAACATGCAGTTCAAATTCATCCATAGAGTCAGGGATTGTACCTTCAAGTACTGTACAGCCTTGAGAACCAAGTTTAAGTACGATAGTGGCACTACTTAGCTCACGGATCTTTTTCAGGGCCGTGATAGTGTCTGTGCTGCCACCTGCAATATGAACTTCTTCTTCTGTCCCAACGATAAGATCAAAATCAGCCAAAATACTTTGTAAGTGAGCAGAGACTTTTTCATTGGAAATAAAACGTGTTTCGCCATCGCCAGGGCTGGTTAATCCCCAAAGAACTGGACGGTAGTCGATGTCCAAAGCGCATTTTGTGCCCGCTTGTTTAGCGTAGGCAATAGCTTGTTTACTGGTTTCGTAAGTGCTTTCTGTAGAGAAGTGAGTGCCAGTAATAACAAGCGCTTTTGCTGAGCCAATAAAATCAGCGTCAAAGTCGTCTTTACTGACGGCCATGTCGGCACAATCATTGCGGTAGAAAATTAATGGAAAAGTGTCTTGGTCTTTAATGCCGAGTACTACCAAGGCCGTTAAGCGCTCTGGATCAGTAATAACGTGGCTGGTATCGACACCGGCGCGGGCTAATTCTTCTTTTACGAAGCGCCCCATGTGCTCATTACCAACGCGCGTTAACATAGCACTTTTTAAGCCAAGACGCGCTGTACCAAATGCCATGTTGCCTGATGAGCCACCAAGGTATTTTGCAAAACTGCTAACGTCTTCTAAACGGCTGCCTATTTGCTCTGAATACATATCGACTGCTGCGCGTCCAAGACAAATAAGATCTAACGTTTTATCTTTGAGCATGGTTCTTCATCTCCCATATCAGCCGAAATGACAACAAGGTGAATTAGTACTTTGTCGAAAATGAAGTGGCTGTTTTTTTTATTGTTAAATATATCTGAGATGATATTAGAATATATATTCCATATTTTCAATAGATTAGAATGAAATATTCGATATTGATTTTAATATATAAAAGCTGTTTAAAAACAAATGCTTGGGTGTTTTATTTGGTGTTTTTATCGCCTTTTCATGCCAGCGAAATGAAACAAATATTTTAATTTTTTCAAAAAAAAACGTTTTTTATGTTTTAAGCGGCAAATCTATATCTTGTTAGGTGTGTGAACTCGGTTGCTTCCAATAAAATGTATAACGACCAAATGAACGCTACTGGTCATTTATTAATTTGGAAATAATAAAAGAATCCCACCTTAATCTAACTTAAGGCGGGATTTGCGTATCATGTTTAACTGTAAAATACCGGGCGATCTGGCAAGTTGATTGGTTCGATTAAGCCACTTTCTTGTGCTTTCACACAGGCATCGCCAGATACCGCAGCCGCTAGGCCATTCCATGATGACGGACCGGTTAATTTGCCAGCTTGCACGCCATTAATGAAGTCTTGCAGTTCAACATCATAGGATTCTATAAAGCGGTCTTTCCAATCAGTTAGGATGGATTGTCCTAAGTTGGCGTTTTTACGCATGGTAAGAGCTTGAGGTTCAGGCAAATTCGCGACACCTTCTTCACCCACTACTGAACATTGGATGTCGTAGCCGTATTGGCAATTGACGAACACTTCCACGTCTATACGAGTGCCTTTCTTCGTTTCCAGCATGACGATTTGTGGATCGGCAACTTTGCTGTGAGCGTATTTTGATTTACGAGGGAAAACGACTTGTGCAGATACATATTCGTCATCTAGTAACCAGCGGAATACGTCCAATTCGTGGATAAGCGTGTCATGAATAGCCATTGGTGTAATGTACATTTCTGGTACGCTTGGGTTGCGGTGTGCCGCGTGAATCATTAATGGTTCACCAATAGCACCTGAGTCAATGGCTTCTTTTAGCATTTTGTAGCCAGAGTCGTAGGGGCGCATGAAGCCAACTTGTACAAGGCGTTTTCCTGCGGCCATTTCTGCGTCCACTATGTTCTGACAGCCTTGAGCTGTAGTTGCTAGTGGTTTTTCGCAGAATACATATTTACCGGCTTTGATGGCTGCTAGAACATATTCTTCATGAGTGCCGCCCCAAGATGTTACGAGGACAGCATCTACTCCGCTCTTTTCAATCAGCTCATGACCATCTTTATAAATAGTCGCCTTGAGGCCTAATGATTGTTTTACTTTTTCTGCCTGTTCTTGGTTTACATCCGTCAGAGCAATGACTTCTGCACCAGTTAATGTATTTGTGATGCGTCGAGTGTGGTCTGCGCCGATAGCGCCCGTGCCAATTACGCCAATTTTAAGTGTCATGTTGGTTTCCTTTTCATTATTTTTGTTGTTGGTTGTCGTCAATAAATGGTTGTTATTTCCAGTATTTGTCGACATAGCGTTGGATTTCATCACGCATGAAGCGCGATGACTGTTCAGCTCTTTCATCCCATGCAAAGACGCAGCTGGATAGCACGCCATTAAAGCCAATTTCATGCAGGGTTTTAAAGAATATGTCCCAATCTATTTCGCCTTCTCCTATGTCTAAATGCTGGTGGACGCGAGCATTAGAGCCAGGTGGGTTGACGATATAACGTAGCTGTGACGAACCTTTATGGTTGTAGGTGTCTGCTACTCGTGCATGCTGCAAAACACCTTTGGTGGCGCGAATTGTCTCGGCTAAATCATCCCCATAGTAGAAAGAATGGGGCGCGATATAAGAGCACTGAACCGCCGACGAATTAATGGTTTTGATGATATCGATAGCAGGCGCCATCTCTTCCACCCAATCTTCTGGGTGCGGCTCTACACACAAGGTTAAGCCTTCCTTTTCAAGTAACGGAACCAAGACATCCATTGATCGCCAAAAGGCATTTTCGCAGGCTTCTGGTGTATGAATGCCTTGGCGATCAGCATTGGAACGTTCTGGCGAACCGCCTCGACCAAACTCGGAAATAAGCAATGGATTATCCAGCTCGACAGCGATCTCAATCGTTCGCTTCCAGTTGTCCATGGCCATTTTCCATTCGTCTTCGTATGGACTAGACCAACGATACATGGGCTGGATAGTGGACAATGAAACGTCGTGATCTTTCATGGCTTTTTTAAAGCTTTGCAAGCGCTCAGGGTAAACGCGAGGACGAGTCCACCATTGTAAAAAGTCAGCTCGCGGTGACAATTCAATGTGATCGTAGCCCATTTCTTTAGTGGCTCGGCACAGCGCCTCTAAAGAAAGGTGGCGGTGCATGTAGGGATCGAGTGCAATTTTCATAATAATAAAAACCTATTATTTATTTTTATAGAATGAATTCGGTCAGTGATTATTGAGCTAATGATTGGTTCACAAAATCAATGCTGTCTTGAACCGCTTGTTTTGGGTTTGGAAGATCCCACACTTTTTTAGAGAAAGGTTCGAATGACACTGGGCCTGAATAACCTGCTGCCAGTAAAGTACGGAGCTGCTCGACATTATCTAGTCGATCATTTGGGCCAACTAAAACACGGTCGCCATCAAGCATGTCATTAAAGGTGATATTGTCTTCTAAGCCGGAAATGTGAATTAGGCCTGTACGTTCTGGAAAAAACTCATCTTCCCCAGCTCCTTTATGGTGGAATGTGTCGTGAACTAGAGAGAATCTATCTTGCTGGCCAATCGCATCAATGGCTTCTATAGCCACGCGTTTAGAACGAAGTGAAGAAATTGGGAAGCCTAATGGTTCTACGAAACCCTTAAGATCATATTCTTCTAAAATTTTTGCGAGTTCTGAAAGCGCATATTTGAGGTCTTCGAAACTTACCTCATTGCCATCATTTAAAGGGCAAACCACTAATCCTTCTGCCTTGGCAGCTTTTGCAAGTTCCGCCATGTCTCTGGCTTGTTGGGCACGTTCATCATTCCAAACATTAAACGGGTAAAGGGCATTTATCGACAGAACTTTGATATTGAGCTCATCAGCCAACTTTCCAGCCATCTTTGCAGTCGCTAAGTCTGTTAAGCTGTTCTCGCCAACATCGTTCCTAAATTCAACTGTTTTTGCATTAAGTTGAGACGAAAGAGTTAGAAAATCTTTCAAGGAATAGGATGGGCAAACCATATGGTTTAAACCGAATTTCGGTAATGTAGACATGTTTTTATACCTTTAATGTGTACCTTGTATTTCTTCTTAAATTGCAAAGCAAGCAATACAAAAGTGCGGTTTTAGAATTATTTTTGCCTTGGCATAGTACTGCTGGTGAAAAAAAACCGTCAATCAAGAATGTTGTGATTAACTCATAAACTATCAAATCACATCATTTTTGGGGAATTATGAATCTCTATGAAATCGTAATTTTAGGCTTGACAAAATAAGTCTCATCAAGCAAATTGGAATGTATATTCCATATGTGTTTATCCATGGAATATATATATTCGAATTGAACGTGTTACCGATGAGACGTTCAATTCGATTGTTTAGAAGAAAGGGATCTCTATATGTGCTGAGTTGTCCATCTCCTAAACGCGCTTTACCGGAAAAAATAAAAACAATTAGAGCGTATAAACGCTTATTTTCGAGGAAATCGCACAATGAAAAAATTAATTCTTACAGCTATAGCTTCTTCAGTTATCGCAACTTCTGTTTCGGCAGCCGATCTAAAGATAGGCGTATCTATGGCTCTTTTTGATGACAATTTCTTAACGAGTCTGCGAAATGGTATTCAAGCCGGCGCAAAAGAGAACGGAGTAGATGTTCAGATTGAGGATGCTAAGAATGGCGTTGGCAATCAGTTAAACCAAATTCAGAACTTTATTGCATCAGGTGTAGACGCGATTATCGTTAACCCTGTTGATACTGATGCTACGACGTCTATTTCTGATGACGCGCAAGCTGCTGGTATTCCCCTTATTTATGTGAATCGTCAACCGATAAATGTCGATTTACTACCAGACAATCAGGCTTTTGTTGCTTCTGATGAGAGAGTGTCAGGGACGCTACAAACACAAGAGGTGTGCCGCCTACTCGGAGGCAAAGGTAACGTTGTGGTTATGATGGGAGAGTTAACAAACCAAGCAGCGTTACAACGAACACAAGATATTCATGATGTTTTAGAAACCAAAGAGTGTTCAGGCATTAAAGTAGTTGAGCAGCAAACGGCTGAGTGGTCTCGTACTGAAGGCAATGATTTGATGACCAACTGGATCGCAGCAGGTATTCAGTTTGACGCCGTTATTGCTAACAATGATGAAATGGCTATTGGTGCTATTCAAGCTTTAAAAGCATCTGGTCGGTCAATGGATGATGTTGTCATTGCAGGTATTGATGCAACGACAGATGCATTGGCAGCGATGAAAGCTGGGGAACTTGATGTAACGGTTTTCCAGAGTGCGGAAGGTCAAGGTCGAGGCTCTGTTGATGCCGCGATGAAATTGGCAAAAGGTCAAAGTGTTGACCAAAAAGTTTGGGTTCCATTTGAATTGGTAACACCAGAAAACCTTCATAACTATTTGAAATAATAGTTAAAGGTTAAAAAACTAGAAATCCATTAAATTAAAATAAAAATTGGAGGGATTGCGTTATGAATAGCGCAGCAGTTGAGGAAGCAGTGCCTGTTAATGGCGCAATTCCCCGAGAACAATCGTTCGAATATGTTTTAGAAGTTGACCATGTACGCAAGGAATTTCCTGGTGTGCTGGCATTAGATGATGTGATGTTAAAAGTTCGCCCAGGGAGTGTACATGCACTTATGGGAGAAAACGGAGCTGGCAAATCAACTCTAATGAAAGTTATTGCTGGTATTTATCAGCCTGATAGCGGTGAAATTAGATTGAGAGGCGAGACTATTACTTTAGAGACGCCACTAAAAGCTCAGGAATCTGGTATCGCCATGATTCATCAAGAGCTACTGCTGATGAACCAGATGACTGTCGCTGAAAATATTTGGATACGACGCGAGCCAACCAATTCTTTTGGTTTCATCGACCATTCTGAAATGCACAGAATGACAGAGGAGCTATTTGAGCGTCTAAACATTCAACTTGATCCTGAAGCTGAAATCAGCACGCTATCGGTAGCTAACCGTCAAATGGTTGAAATAGCCAAAGCCGTGTCGTTTAACTCAGATGTTTTGATTATGGATGAACCAACTTCGGCGATTACCGAAACGGAAGTGGCTCACCTTTTTGATATTATTCGCAGTCTGCGTAAACAGGGCATTGGTATTGTTTATATTACTCATAAAATGAACGAGCTGTTTGAAATTGCAGACGAGTTTTCGGTTTTCCGTGATGGAAAATACATTGGAACACATGCATCTAGTGATGTGACGCGTGATGACATCATTCAAATGATGGTTGGTCGTAGTGTTGATCAGATGTTTCCAAAAGAAGAAGTTGAGTTGGGCGATGTCTTGTTATCTGTAAAAAACCTAACATTAGAAGGTGTTTTTCACGATGTTTCGTTTGACGTTAGAGCGGGTGAGATTTTGGGTTTTGCAGGTCTTGTTGGTTCTGGACGCTCAAACGTCGCGGAAGCTATTTTCGGCGTGACACCAGCAGATTCAGGTACGGTTTGGATTAATGGCGAAGAAGTTCATATCAAAAATCCAAACGATGCCATTATGCAAGGTATGGCTTTTTTAACCGAAGATCGTAAAGAAACCGGTTGTTTTCTTTCCTTAGATATCCAAGAGAATATTCAATCTGCCGTTTTGCATGAAAATTTTGTTAATAGCGGTGGCTTTGTCGATCAAGCTAAATTGAATGAAGAATCCGAAGAGTTATGCCGAAAATTACGAGTTAAAACTCCAAATATGGAAGAGTCCATTGAGAACCTTTCAGGTGGTAACCAACAAAAAGTATTAATAGGTCGTTGGTTGCTTACCCATCCGCGCATTTTAATTTTGGATGAGCCGACACGAGGTATTGATGTTGGAGCTAAGTCCGAAATTCACACATTAGTTACACAGCTCGCTCATAAAGGCGTTGCCGTTATTATGATTTCTTCCGAGTTACCTGAAGTGCTGGGCATGAGCGATAGAGTACTTGTTATGCACGAAGGGCATGTTACTGGAATCTTGGACCGTTCTGAAGCAGACCAAGTATCTGTAATGAATTTGGCCGCACAATAGTATAAAAAATTAGAAAAATAAGAGGTTTTTTTATGACTACGTTAAATGACACCATTAAAACGGCTAAAGATAGTCAGGGAGCCAAGAAAACAAAAAGAATTCCTCCTGAGGTGAGTATTCTTCTTGTTTTAGTAGGTATTTCTATTATGTTTGAAATACTTGGCTGGATGTTTATTGGTCAAAGCTTTTTGATGAACATGAGTCGTCTACAGATTATTGTTTTGCAAGTGTCCGTGATTGGGATTATCGCCATTGGGGTGACCATGGTTATCATAACCGGAGGGATAGATTTATCCTCTGGGTCTGTTGTGGCGATGTCCGCAATGATTGCGGCAACCTTTGCTCAGTCAAGTAATTGGCCTAAAGTACTGTCTCCTGCTTTGACCGATTTACCATTTTTTGTCCCCATTCTTGTTGGTCTTGCTGTCGGTGCTATGGCTGGTTTTGTGAATGGTTGGTTAATTACGAAGACGAAAATACCACCATTTATTGCAACGTTAGGGATGATGGTTTCGGCGCGTGGTGTGGCTCGTTGGTACACTGATGGTAGTCCTGTATCAGGTTTCACAAAAGAATTTGCTATGCTGGGTAATGCCTTAGATCGTTGGATGCCAGTTGTTATCTTCATCGTTGTCGCGATTATCTTTCACATCGTTATGCGCTACACACGATTCGGTAAGTTCACCTATGCAATTGGTGCAAACCCTCAGGCTGCACGTGTCTCTGGTATCAATATTGATCGTCATTTAATCAAGGTATATACCATCGCTGGGTTGCTTGTTGGTTTAGCTGCAATGGTTGCAATTGCACGTATTAAAACAGCTCAAGCTGGTATGGGCTTGATGTATGAGTTAGATGCGATTGCCGCTGCTGTTATCGGTGGTGTTTCTCTCTCTGGTGGTCGAGGCCGTATTGCAGGAACGGTAATTGGTGCCCTGATTCTGGGTGTGATGTTGTCTGGTTTTACTTTCCTACGAATCGATGCTTATTACCAAGACATTATCAAAGGCGCGATTATCGTTGTAGCGGTTGTTATTGACCAACAACGTCAGAACAAGCGTAAGAAGACTACATAGCGTTACCTACTGTCTCTGTCGGGGATCTAAACTCCCTATTGCAGCTCTTTGTTATACATCGAGCTGCTTTTTTATGCGTGGATTTTAAGTTGCTGGGACTGTTTAGGTAAGGTTAGGCTGTTGTTTTGATAAGATCTGGATGTGGAAATGATTTCAAGTCCACATTCAAGCTGAGAGGGGATGAACAGAGAGGATTAAGAGAAGGGCTGTAAGCGATAAATCTCTTTATAAGTTTTCCGCTACATGCAGCTCGACCGAAAGTTGGACTGGTGCAAGAGGTCGGTATTGTTTGCTGCTAAAAGATTCAGCAAACAAGTCTGACAGTCTATGTGCTAGTTTTTGAACTGGCGTAGCAATAATCATATCTATGGTGCCATCGCTTAACGCTAGGCGTGTATAAGACGTTAATTCATTGCAGATAAGTGTGATTTGCTGACTTTTCCCCGCTTCTTTTAAGGCTTTAATAATGCCTTTTACGCCACCTCCGGCACTGTAAATAGCCGTTAAATCGTTCGGATAATCGGTCAGCAGTGTTTTGGTGGCTTGATATGCGAGTGTTTCATCATCTAGGTTGGTGAGCGGGGAAAGCAAATCGAAGTTATGCTTAATTTCTCTAAAGTAGGAAATAAAACTGATCTCGGCAATATCTTGGTTCAAATAGCGGTGACTACCAAGCAATATGCCAACTTTACCAGCGGTTTTAGCCAATCTAGAAATGGCCCAAGCGGCAGTGCGTCCGGCCTTTCTATTGTCTACACCAATATGTCCAGTGCAGGTATTAGTAGATAGAGGCGATAAAATAGTAAAAACGGGTGTGTTTTCTTCAACCAGTTGTTCGATATGACGATTAAGAATGTGATCATCTAGAGCGACTAGCGCAATACCGTCAGCATGCTTACTTTCTTTGATTATTTGCTCGGTGATGTATTCAGGAGTGACTTCATCCATAAAGATCACTTTTGTTTCAAATTGGAATTGTGTTTCCTGGGCGCAAGCTTGGCGAATCGCTGCTCCTAAACCTTCATAGAACTCATCATTACTGCGTTGCAGCAAAATGGATAAATGCTTAAATGGTTTGGATTCTCGTACGCGTCTTTTGAGCAAACCAGACGCGTGGTAGCCAATATCTTCAGCAGCAATAAGAACGCGCTGAGAGGTCGATTCTCGCACTTTGGAACGCTTATTCAATACTCTATCAACAGTGGCAATGCTAACACCTGCCGCATCCGCTAAATCGTGAATAGTCGGTCTTTTAGACATAGAAGATAACCTGATATTATGCAGTACGTAGTTGTTATTAGGGCTGATATCTTAGCGTGGAATTTAATGTCTTATGCGTCTTGGTTTTCATCGAATTTATAAAAAAAGTGCCATAAACAATAAAAAGTAATACCTGCAGCAATGATCCCCCAGAATGGTTCTCCTGATAGCCACTCGACTAATGTCCAGCCAAAACAAAATACGGTAGCTGCAACACGACGCCATTTAGGGCGGAAGAATTTACGATCTGCTTCGTTCAATTTAAATATCCTATTTTATTAAATAAGTATCTTTGTCTAGGCGTTTTGATACTAGACATGTTAGTAATTACTAAGTTAGAATTTTTATTCTAAAATTGCAATAATTACTTCTCTCTATAGGCTCACTATTTCTCTATGTGACTATGCTTGGTTTTTTGGGAGAACTTTGAGTACAGAGAGTATTTCATGTCAGACGTCCTAGCTCCAGAATCGCTAACAGATTTGAAAGAGATCATTAAACAGCATTATTCAAAATTAAGTAAACGACTACGCCAGGTGGCTGAGTTTGTATTAGATGCGCCAAGCGAAGTTGCCTTTGGCACCGTTGCTACCTTGTCTAAAGATGCTGGAGTGCATCCTTCTACATGGGTTCGATTTGCGAATGCTTTTGGTTTTAGCGGTTTTAGCGAAATGCAGAAGTTATTCCAACAGAACTTGATGGAGGAAGCGCCTAGCTATCAAGATCGAATTCGTTTAGCTAGAGAAGCGTTTGGGGAAGAAAGTAATCAGCAGTCTCCGTCTCAATTATTAACTCGTTTTTCACACGCTAATGCAATCGCCCTTGGGCATTTGGGTGAAACGACAGCTGCAGAGGATTTGGATAAGGCGATACAAATATTGTCTCAAGCTCATGCGGCGCATATTGTCGGAGTAAGACGGGCGTTTGTTGTCGCCAGCTATTTTGCTTATGCCTTGCGTCATATTGATCAAAAAGCGTATTTGGTCGATGGCGTGGGTGGGATGTACAAGGAACAGGCTAGCGCTTTAGACAAGAATGATGTGCTTATTGCGGTGAGCTTTCACCCTTATGCTGAGGAAACGCAAAGTGTTGCGAAAGCGGCGGCAGAGAAAAATGTGCCTCTTATCGTGATTACGGATAATCAAATTAGTCCGTTGGCTTCTATTGCATCGGTATGTTTTGTTGTCAAAGAAGCTGAGATAGACTCTTTTCGTTCTTTGTCTTCCTCGCTTTGCTTAGCGCAGGCATTATCGATTGGATTAGCTTATGAGCTAGAGAGAAAGAACGCTTAGACTGGCTTCAGGCTCGATAAAGGAAGCCAAGTCTGCGTTATTCTTTCACTAATGAGCTTAGTCTTAGCTGAATAAAACGAAGGCTTATTGTGCTTTCGTTTTGCTATTTCCTAGGGAAATGTGACGTGATCCTGTTAGTTGAGATTGTCCACTAACTCCTGAATCGATTTTATCTATGTGTCCACCGCGAGCTAGAAACTCTTGCATTTGCTTTTCAATGGATTCAGACGTCTCCGAAGCTGCTGGCTGTTTCTTCTTAGTTGCCATGATAAATAGTCCTTGTTTTTAGTTTGAACAAGGACTATACCAGATTTTCACAAAATTTGCTTGTTATTGGCTAACGTCTGCTATCGTGTGCCTATCGTTGGCTCTGCTGATAGGCACAGTCTGCTTTTATTAACTCGAATGTGGATGGTATCGACGAATAATTGGATTCAATAATCGTGTTAACCAACCAGTAAATTCAATTGGTGCGTCTAATACGGTTAAACAGATGCATTCCGCGTCTTTGGTGACGATTGGCTTATGTTTATGGCTGGCGTCACGATTAATAAAATCGCCTTGGCGATAGACGCCGCTCTCATCAGAAAATGCGCCTTCCAATACCAAAGTTATTTCGTCACCAGTATGCGTGTGAGTTGGCATATGAGCGCCCGCTTTTACTCTGGTGAGCGCAATCTGAGCACCGCCTTCTTCGTTGTAAAGGGTGGCAATCTTAAACGACGGTGATAAGCGCATCCAATTTAAGTCATCGTAATTTTTCTTAATAAATTGACGCAGGCTCTTAGGAATCGCGTAGTTATCCCAATCAATCGCGGTTGGCTCTTCTTCTACCTTCAGACTGTTGTTGTTTTGCTCGGCTTGTGCGTTTAGCTTTTCGAAAAAGCTGTCTTTTAAATTACTAAGCTGACGACTGTCGGTCTTAGTCTGATCAAAAAGATGTGAGCCGAGCATTTCCAACTTGCGGATTTGCTGTTGGCACTCATGGCAACGTTCTAGATGTGTAGATACGCATAAAGAATGTGCTAATGGTAATGAGCCGGCAGCGTAGTCGGTCAGTATTTCAATCGATGGATGGTAGTGAATCATCGATACTACCTCTTAACGTAAATAGTGAGTTTGTGCAAAGCTAGACGAACTCGAGACTTAATCGTCCCAAGTGGAAGAGATAACTCTTCTGCCGCTTCTTTATGAGTTTTGCCTTCCAAATAGACTTTGGCCAAAACCTGTTTTTGATCCGCAGGCAATTTGTCTAAGCCTTGTTGAATCCGTTCCTGATCTCTTTTTTGTTGCGCATCTTTGAATAGGTCAGCATTTTCGTCGACCACATTTTGCCAAAGATACTCAGGGTCAATATCTGATTGATGGCGACTGTTCTTACGCAAATAATCAATACGTGCGTTTCTAGCTAGAGTAAAAACCCAAGTGTTAAGAGACGCGGATTCAGGCTTGTAAGTGTGAGCCTTATTCCATATGCGAATCATCACTTCTTGAGCAATATCATCGGCCATTAAATTGGCACCAGGCTGTGCCGCTAGGCAAAAAGCTCTTACTTTCGGAACATAGTGATCAAACAGACGAACGAGTGCCGTTTGATCTCTGTGTTCCGCAATAGCAAGCATATCTGCTACGCGTTGTTCATCTGGTTCTATTTGTATTGCGCGTTCCATTTATCGCTCCAAAAGGAAGGCTGACATGTCGTTTCTCAAATATACGTGCTAATTAGAAGGATGGATCACATTCGTCTTTTTTAATAGTAAAAACATTTGTACTTTTAAATAGGTAAAAATAAGGGTGTGAAAAATCTTACTTTTCAGACCCTCTATTTAAAAAAGAGTGATCCAGAATTTGCTTGAACACGTTTAACGAAAATAAATGAAACGAATTGATTTTGATCAATTCTCCAGATCAAGATGGCTAAGGTAAGTGATGGGCATGACGGACTCTAAAATGGATCCCAATTCTTTGTTAATAGAGCGTTTTAAAGCGTTTTATCTTGATGTAAAGCATCCAAAGCTAGACAAAATAGATGACGTATATGCAGAAGATGTATTGTTTAAAGATCCTGTCCATGAGCTACGTGGTGCAGAAAACTTGCATGCTTATTTGTCAGAGATGTGTGTCAACGTTCACAGTGGCCGTTTCGAATATTTAGATCAAATTGTGTCCGATAATACGGCCTACATAAAATGGAATATGCATTTCAAACATCCAAAACTAGGCAATAAAACCATTACTGTTCGCGGCATTAGCCAGGTGCAATTTAACGAGCGTATCTATTTTCATGAAGATGTTTATGACCTTGGTCAGTTGATTTATGAGCACGTGCCTTTGTTGGGTGCTGTGGTAAAAGGCTTAAAAAAGCGCCTAGCGAACTAAGGAGAGTCCTATGAGTCAGGCAATGGATAAAAAAGTCGTTTGGATAACCGGAGCAAGTTCTGGTATAGGGCTTGCTTTAACTAAGCGTTATCTAGAAGACGGCTGGCGAGTGTTAGCTAGCGCAAGAAAGTCCGGTGAGCTTGAGGATCTATTAGAAGCGTTTGATAGCTTAACCTTTGTGCCCTTTGACATGACCGATGACAGTCAGATCGAAGCGGTTCATGATACTTTGAGTTCTTATTCTGCTCATTTAGATTGTGCTGTATTGAATGCAGGAACCTGTGAATATTTAGATATTAATGAGCCAGATTGGAAAATGATGGATCGCATAATGTCGGTTAATTTCTTTGGTCTAGTGAACAGTGTTGAAGTGTGTTTGCCTTTGCTTAAAAAAGCATCAAGTCCGCATTTGGTGGGTGTGAGTTCTCAAGCTGTACAGGCTGCCTTTCCGCAAGCTGAAGCCTATGGAGCAAGTAAAGCCGCTATTCGATATTTCTTATCTTCTTTACGAATGAATTTGAAGCAATTTAATGTCGATGTCACCTGTTTATTGCCTGGTTTTGTTGATACGCCTTTGACGCAGAAAAACACCTTTTCTATGCCGTTTCTAATGTCACCGGATGATGCCGCAAAACGAATGTTTAACGCGTTAGAGTCTCGTCCATTCGAGTACGCCTTTCCAAAACGGCTAACGGCCATGTTGTGGGCAGGAAGACATTTTCCTAAATTATGGCTTTCGATGTTGGCGCCAAAAACTAAATAACGATTTCAAATCTAAAAACACCAGTTCAGCTGGTAATAACAAAATATGTTTTAAGGGGACAATGAGTGAAAATTGCCATTATTGGATCAGGGATTTCCGGTCTAACCAGCGCTTATCTTTTACAGCAGCAACATGATGTGACGGTGTTTGAATCTGCAGAGCGGATCGGCGGCCATACTGCGACCGTACAAGTAGAAGAAGCAGGGAGTACTCGGGCAATTGATACAGGCTTTATTGTCTTTAATGACTGGACTTACCCAAACTTCATTCGTTTGATGGACGAGTTAGGTGTGAAATCTAAAGCAACAGAAATGAGCTTTAGCGTCAGCTGTCAGCGTAGTGGATTAGAGTATGGTGGAAACAACTTAAACACCTTGTTTGCTCAGCGTCGAAACCTATTGAACTTCTCTTTTATTGGCATGTTAAAAGACATCCTACGTTTTAATAAAGAAGCCATTTTTGACCTAGAAAGCGGCCAGTTAAAAGAAGGCGTGACGCTTGGCGAATATCTAAAAGAAAAGGGTTACGGTAGCCGCTTTGCGAGCCATTACTTGATTCCTATGGGAAGCGCTATTTGGTCGTCTACCTTGGATGAAATGATGGAATTCCCTTTGGTATTCTTCGTTCGTTTCTTTAAAAATCATGGTTTATTGAGCGTTAATGATCGCCCGCAATGGCGAGTAATCGAAGGAGGTTCTTCGGCGTATTTACAGCCTTTGGTTGAAAAGTTCAAAGACAGAATCGAGCTTGGGGCAGATATTACTCAAGTGCATCGCTCTGAAGATAAAGTCATCCTTCATTTTGGTGATGGCTCTGCACAGATTTTTGATCAAGTGGTATTCGCTTGTCACAGTGACGAAGCCTTGGCTTTGTTAGCTGATCCCTCCCAAGACGAGCAAGCCATTTTGGGTGCGATTCCTTATCGAAATAACGATGTAGTACTGCACACAGACACACGACTATTGCCAAAGGAAAAACTCGCTTGGTCGAGCTGGAATTATCACCTCGGCACGGATCGAACTAAACCTGCAACCCTTAGCTACAACATGAATATTCTGCAGCATTTTTCCAGCGATACGACTTATGTGGTGACCTTGAATCAGACGGATATGATCGCGGAAGACAAAATAGTTGGGCGTTTTCAGTATTCTCATCCTACCTTTACCTTGGAAGGCATCAAGGCTCAGGATCGTTGGTCGGATATTAACGGTGTGAACAAAACATGGTTTTGTGGTGCCTATTGGCGCAACGGATTCCATGAAGATGGTTGCTGGAGCGGTGTACGTGTGGCGAATGGATTAGGTATTTCATGGTAGATTTTGTTCCTAAGCACAGCGCTATTTATCATGGCATGGTGAGGCATCGTCGTTTTACACCGCGTTCCCATGCCTTTCGTTATCGCGTCTTTATGATGTATTTCGATTTAGACGAGTTGGGCGATGTGTTGGCGATGAGCCCGTGGTGGTCGATGAGATCTTGGTCACTGGCTCGATTTTCTCGAAAGGATTATTTCGGGGATGAGTCTCTGTCAATCAAACAAGCCGTCTTGTCTGAAGTAAATGAGCGTTTGGGGCTGAATTTATCAGGTTCTGTGCGCATGCTTACCAATTGTCGCTATTTCGGTTTCATCATTAATCCCATTACCATTTATTACTGCTTCGATGAAGAAGAGCTGCTGCAAGCTATGTTACTTGAAGTGACGAACACGCCTTGGAACGAGAAAATTCCTTACGTTTTAAAATGTGATCCAAGCGATCAAATGCAGCGTATTCAATTCAATAAGGCAATGCATGTGTCGCCTTTTCATCCGATGGAACATTTTTACGATTGGCGCAGCAATGTTCCGAATAAGAAGTTAGCTGTACACATGCAGAACAAAGAATTAGAGGGTGAGCAATGTGTGTTTGATGCCACATTGTCGCTGACTCGAATGACACTAACGTCAAACTCCATGGCTAGGGTGCTGTTTAATTATCCTGTCATGACGATGAAAGTCGCATTCGGTATTTATTGGCAAGCACTTAAGCTTTGGATGAAGAAAGTCCCTTTTTATTCACATCCGAATTCATCGTCTACCACTACTAAATTGAAATAATAAATTAAGTAGAACAAATGCATTAGGAGACTAACAAGTATGAACTCCGTCAGTATGGATAATCAAAAAGTGAGAAAAAATCGCACAACAACATGGTTTGATAATTTAGCCCGCAAAATGGTCTTTACTATGCTGGGTAAATTGGAAGTGGGTCATCTTACGTTGGAAGAGAATGGTGAAACCTATTCCTTTGGTGAAGCGAAAGATAATACTCAATACATTGCTCATATTCATGTTCACGATATTCATGCTTACCGAGATGTATTCCAAAACAGCAGTATCGGTGCGGGCGAAGCTTATATGAAAGGCTGGTGGTCGTCTTCAGACGTTGTTGGTGTTATTCGTTTGATGGTCGCTAACCTGAATTTAATCAATAAAATGGACGCGAAACGCCCAATCTGGAGCCGTATCGGTGCCAAAATTGTACACAAGTTAAATGCTAATACTAAAAAAGGCTCAAAGGACAATATTTCTGCTCATTATGATTTGGGTAATGACTTTTTCTCTTTGTTTTTAGATCCAACCATGATGTATTCCTCCGCGGTTTATCCTCAGATTAACTCCTCTTTAGAAGAAGCGTCGGTGAATAAACTGGATCGTATTTGCCAAAAACTTCAGCTTAGTGAAGATGATCATCTTTTAGAAATTGGCACAGGCTGGGGCGGGATGGCGATTCATGCCGCGAAGCATTATGGTTGCCAAGTGACTACTACGACTATCTCGAAAGAGCAGTACGAATTTGCCAAAGCGCGGGTTGAAGCCGAAGGTTTGCAAGACAAGATCACTTTGTTGCTTGAAGATTATCGTGATCTTCAAGGCCAATACGACAAACTCGTATCTATCGAAATGATAGAAGCGGTCGGCCACGAATACTATGACAGTTATTTTTCTAAGTGCAGTGCGCTATTGAAACCGCACGGTGTCATGGTGATTCAAGCTATCACTATTGCTGATCAGCGCTATGATTACGCACGCAGCTCTGTGGACTTTATCCAGCGTTATATTTTCCCTGGTGGTTGTTTACCATCCAACCAAGTGATTGCTCACAAGATTGCTTCTAAAACAGACATGCAGATTGTCGGGCTAGAAGACATCACTGAACATTACGCGAAAACTCTTGCGGATTGGCGTACACGTTTTCATGCGGCACGTCGTGAAGTAACCGACATGGGATTCGATGATGTGTTTTGTCGCATGTGGGACTTTTATCTAGCTTATTGTGAAGGTGGTTTTAAAGAGCGAGCCATTAGTACAGGGCAGTTTGTTTTTGCTAAGCCGGATCATCGCTTGTCGATTGGCACTAAGTAAATGGAGTAAATGGCATGAAACCTTTGATGAATGCCATTTTGTTTCAAGTCGTTTGGTTTGTCTGCTTGCTTGCTGGTAATGCTTGGGCATTGGTCGCCACTTTGGCTTATCTTTTTTTGCATGATCGCTATTTTATGCATTCTCGTAGAGAATGGCGTCTGCTGTTTTCCTTCCTAGCACTAGGTGTCGTCATTGATGGTACTTTGTTTCAAATCGGAGTGTTTTCATCGAACGTAACCTTGTTTGGACAAACAGCATTGCCGCCCATTTGGTTGCTCTGTCTTTGGGTTTGCGTCGGTACCTTATTTGCTCATAGTTTGGCTTTTTTGCGCTCACGTTATGTTTTGAGCGCTGTAATGGGCGTAGTTGGGCCAACGATGAGTTATTTTGCTGGTGCTAATTTAGCCGGTATCAGCTTGGCAGAACCTGTGATCTTGACTCTTTTTATAGTAGCGATTATTTGGTCTTTGGTGTTACCGTTGGGCGTATGGCTTTGTGAAAAATGGGCCTTGTTTCAAAGAGAGCATTAGTTAAAAAGTGAGGATAGATAAGAAAATGAAGCGTTCTTTCGTATTTTTTCCGCAGCAGCGGTTTTTTATAGCAGCCCTTTGTGCCTTCTTCTTTAGCTCTTTCTGTTTGGCCGATACATCTTTTTCAAAAATAGTAGGCAGTGCTTATAGTGTGAAAACAGGTGCTTTGTTGTATAGAGAAACTCACGAGAAACTCAGCGACGAAGCTTACAATGTAGAATATTCAGAGCCTGATGGTCGTGTTTTTGGGCATAAAAAACTCGATTTTTCTCAGTCGAAGATGACACCTAGCTTTTCTCAGGTTAATGAGCGTAATGGCGAAAAGATTGGAGTCACTCAGTCTGGTGGGAAATTAAACATCGTTTATCAAGAAAATCGTGCTGCTAAAGAAGAAAAAGCCTCTGTGAAACTTGCGGCAGGTATGATTGTCGATGCTGGCTTTGATGCATTCATCAAACAGTACTGGGATGCCTTAGAAGCAGGTAAAAACATGGATATTGAATATCTAGTGCCCAGCAAACAAACAACCTTTTCCTTCCGTTTTAGCAAAGCCTCCTGTGTGGAAGGTACTGCGGACGGCGCTCAGTGTTTCGCACTTACTCCAGTATCTTGGTTGGTAAAATTGGCGGTCGATCCTATTGTGGTTGCTTATGACCCAGCAGACAAAAGATTATTACGCTTTACTGGTCGAGCAAATATTTGTGATGAACAAGGTAAATATCAAACAGTCGATATTCAATACCATTATATGTAATTTATTTTCAACGTTAGCTTAGGAGAAGTAAGTAATATGAGACATCTGTTCCGATCTGTTACGGGTAAACTCACTGTTTTACTGTGTGTATTATTGCTTACGGCATGCTCTACGTCTGATGTGTCTTTGTACGCTAAAAATGAGCCAAAGTTTGACTTACAAAGTTTCTTTACTGGGCCTTTAACTGCGCATGGCATTTTGAAAAATCGTAGCGGTGAAGTGACTCGTTATTTCAATGCTACGTTAGAAGGTCGTTGGAAAGGTGGTGTTGGCATATTAGCTGAGAAATTTGTGTTTGATGATGGTGAAATCCAACATAGAACTTGGATTATGACGCCAAATGAGCAGGGCGAATACTCAGCAACAGCGAATGATGTAGTTGGATCTGGTGACATTAAAATATCCGGTAATGCCTTGTTTATGAATTATGTCTTACAAGTTCCCTATGATGGTGACTTAATCGAAGTGAATGTTGATGATCGTATGTACATGGTAAAAGAAGGTGTGGTTATCAACGAATCTGTGATGAAAAAATTTGGGGTCGAAGTGGGTTACTTAACTATTGTTATTGAAAAAACACCTCAACAGTACTGAGTAATTTAGTGATATTCTGACTTTTTACCCAGAAATGAATAATGCTTAAGAGACTTTATTACTAAGCTGGATAGAGGTAGTGAGTGTAAGGATTATCTTCTAGGTTATGTATAAAAGACTGCTTTAAAGCGGTCTTTTTTATTGGTACTTTTAAATATCTGTGTAATTATGCGGATATTTTCATGACCCTATAAATAGTATGTTTATGTGGTTAGATATTAAATGTAGGGAGGCGGCTTTGTGTTTAAAAATATCAGTGCATTAATGCCCTCGAAAAAAAAAGTACTTTCTTTTTATGGCCTTCTATCCCTACTTCTCATTCTGACCCTTTTCACTTTAGGGCTTTATCTTTCTTTATTAAACGATTTAGAAAATAAAACCACAGCCGCTAAACGTGCTTTATCTGAGCGAATGGATGGCATTTTCACTGAGCTAAAGCAGGTTACAGATGATGCTGATTTGTCATGTGACAGGGATAATATCAAGCTGTTACGTCGAGCAACATTTTATTCGCCCACCTTTAAAGAGATTGGCTTATTTAACTCTAATTTTAAGGTTTATTGCTCTAATCTAGGCCCTATTAACATCAAGATATATGACTCTATTATCTCTCGTATTAAAGGTAGTGCAGATAGAAAAACGGTTTCACTCATGCGCTCTAATACCTTGAGTGAGTCGACTTTTTTTGCTTTTTATCAAAGAAGCGACGGTCTTGGTGCTAATGGGCTAGCTCCACCAGATAGGATTGCTATCAGCGTTGATATAATACTCTTGCCTGATTATTTCTATGAGTTGACTCTGGGCAAGCAAATTCTTTCTTCCAATAGAGAAGGTATTGATTCAAGTGTTATGGCTGAACAAGAAGCGTCTTTGGCTGATTGGTCTATGTCATTGGTCGTACTTTTGCCTTCAAGTCTATACTGGCGGCACTTCTGGTCGCTCTTGCCGGTTATGCTAATTTGTTGGGCGCTGTTGTTAGCTGCATTTTTTATCGGGCATTTCGTACTGGTTTATTATCGTCGTTCTTTGCGCCACTGCATCAAACGAGCGATTAAAAGTGAGACCATGGAAGTACACTTCCAGCCTATTGTTTCGCTTAATGCTGGTTGCTTTCATGAAATGGAAGCGCTTATCCGTTGGCGCTCCTTTCGCCATGGTCAGGTTTCGCCATTGGTCATTGTCGATATGGCAGATCGACTTGGCCTGATTGATGACCTTACTTGGATGGTAATTCGAAAAGTTGGGGACTTTTATAGAGAGTATCCGGAGCAATTACGTAATATAAAAACGGCTGTCAATGTTGATAGACACAGCTTACTTAAAGAAGGTTTTGCTGACACCTTGGCTACTATTCTTGAAGAGTACCCAGAGTTAAAAGGTCGACTAGGGCTGGAAGTCACTGAAACCAGTGCATTAAACGCTGTGGAGTTGCCTTTGATGGTGAGTCGTTTTGAACACATTAAAGCCTTGGGTGTCGGTTTGTCCGTGGATGATTTTGGAACGGGCTATGCAGGTTTAGATTTTCTTCGTCGTTTCCCATACGACACATTAAAGTTGGATCAAGTCTTTATTGCTAGTTTGAAAGATGATCAATTTACCCGTCAGGTGCTCACCTCTGTTACTAAGCTGGCAAAAGAATTAAACATGGAGCTGGTGGCTGAAGGTGTTGAGCGAGAAGACCAATTAAACGCAGTTCGAGAACTTGGCGTAGACAGAGTACAAGGTTACTACTTCTGCCGGCCTTTACCGAAAGAGCAAGTTATTGCCTGGTTTGAAGAAAACACTATTAAATAAAGACGCTATTGCGATACTAGATTGTATTATGTGTCCGCTTCTCTTACCCTCTACCGCTCAATTTCTACGCTCAAGGTTTTTACAATATGGCAACTCTGGTTTTTCGGCTTAAATATGTTCCTGATGAGGAAGCGGACGATATTCGTCAACTATTAACCGACCACGATATTGCCTTCTACGAAACCACTGCAGGGCGCTGGCAAATTTCCATGGCTGGTCTGTGGGTAAAAGACAAAGAGCAAGCCATCAAAGCAAGAGAGTTAATTCGAGAAGACCAAATTGCCCGAGCTCAAACCATGCGTCCCATCACTTTTGGGCAATGGATATTGGGTTATTTACAACACGCTCGTCAGAATCCTACGGAAGCAATTTTTACTCTAATCGCCGTGTTGATTATTTTAGGTATTTCAATTATTCCATTTACGTTATGGCTGTAACCGCCTAAAGCTTTGAAGATCAAATTAAGCCGCTTCACTGAGTGACTTTGTTAGTAACGCGGCTTTACGCTGAACTCTTGCACTAATCAATTGCACGTTAATCGCACTGACGATAACCATTAACATTCCAAATAAACTTAACAAGTCAGCATGAGATGAGCTAATACTGCTCGTCCACCATCCAAAGGCGACACAAAGCTCGGTCAGTATAAACGCCATTACAGGCGTCAAAGCAACAGACGCGCTTACTTGCACTGTTTGCCAATAACGCATGGCTTGCGCAAAAGCGCCATAAGCGATAAGTGTATTAAGACAGCAAAATGCCGCAATCCAAGCATCATCAGAAGACATCTTTAATAGCTCGCTTGGCGATGAAAATGGCAGCATAACGATCAAGGCATAAATATATATCGCCAGTAAAATATTGGACGGTGCTAGATGTTTGAACAAAGATTTTTGCAGTAATGCATACATAGACCACGCTGCGGCAGACATTTGAACAATAGCAAAACCAACCCAAATTGAGCCTTGACCACCTTGCCCAAAAATAGGGTGGAAGAATACCAACATCCCTAGACCTATTCCCACAAAACATAGCCATTGTTGCCAGTTAATGTTTTCTTTCAGAAAGAACAAACCACCTAAGGCGAGAAACAACGGTGCAATTTGAAAACTCAATTGCGCTGAACCCGGTAATAAAAAGTTCAAGCTCCACGCAAAGCTGGTGTAGTTAATAATCAAAAAGGTTCCTGCAGCGAAAAGACGTAGCCAGTCATTTTTAGACAAGGATTTAAATTCTCCTAGCTTGCCGCGTTGCCATTGCCATAAGCCCAATATGATACCCGCTACAGAAAAGCGTAGCCAAGTCAGAGTAATCGGATCGGAAAATCCACCTGATAGTTTAAGAGCAATAGGAAGCATTCCCCAAAACAGCACGGTAACAGAGCTAAAAAAGAGGCCGTACAAGAAAGTCTGTTTTGCAGTTAACATGGCAGTAGCCTTTTAAATTAAGTGAACCAGAAATGCCATAATGGCTTCCCCCCTCTGTTAAATCCAATGCATAATAGTTCTAATCATTATGCATAAATCGAGATTTGGTCATGATCCCTAGTTCGCTACAACATTTGGATCTTAAATCCTTAACTGGACTTCTATATTTATTGGAAGAGCGTAACGTTGGCCGGGCGGCTGATCGCCTGTATTTAAGCCAATCAGCCATGAGTCGATTGCTTAATCGACTACGTGACGCTTTTGATGATCCTTTGTTTATTCGTACCTCAAAAGGCATGGTGCCAACATCAAAAGCATTAGCACTAGAAGCGCCATTAAAGTTAATGCTGGAACAAATGGCGGGGCTGGAGTCTCCTCCAGACTTTCAACCGCAAAGCAGCAACCGTGTTTTCCGCTTACAAACCACTCATTATCAGGCTCAAGCCTATGTGCCAGCTATAGCGGAACGCTTTTACCAAGAAGCGCCATTCGCCTCTTTGGAAACAACGACTATTACTGAAACCAGTTTAGTCAGTCAAACCGAGCATTCTGTCGATGTGGTGTTATGTAGTGAATACATTGAGATTCCGAATACCTACCGCAAAGTTTTGTTGGGGCGTGAAAAGTTTCGCTGCATCATGTCGAATAATCACCCACTTGCTAAGCAAGACAAAATTAGTCTTGATGAATATTTAAGCTTTTCCCATGTGCTGGTTAGTATGGGCGGAACTCGACGCGTGGTGAGTGATTTTGTTTTGGCTGACAGGGCCCATGAACGGCGTTTTGCATTTCGTACGCCGTACTTTTTGTCTGCGTTAGAAACAGTAGGGCGTACTTCGTTGTTAATTAGTACCAGCGGTTTATTGGCGGAGCGATTTTGCGCACAATTTAACCTCACAATGAAACCTTTGCCCGTTGAGTTTCCTGATTCTAAATATTTTTTAAGCTGGCCAAAAAGTATTGAACGAGACCCAGCTGTTGAATGGTTTAGAAAACTCACAGAAGAGGTGGCAAAAAGCTTAATTCCTTATCCAGAGCCGTGACCTTCCAATACCGTGACATTCCAGCGCATTTAGTCCAATCTGGGAAATTCGGTTATACTCGAGTTTTGGTTTAAAACAATGGCATCACAGTGGTCTTAAAAAGCAAGAATACGAAAAGCAAACGTACCAATAAACTAGAGCTTCATCCTCGTAATCCGCATCGTGCGCGTTACGATTTTGCCCTATTGGCGGATTCTTGCCCTGAATTGTCTGGTTTTATTCAACTGAATCAATACGGTAATGAGTCAGTGGACTTTGCTAATCCTGATGCGGTGAAAACCTTAAACCGTGCCTTGCTTAGTCATTTCTATGGCGTTGCTTTTTGGGATATTCCACCGGGTTATCTTTGTCCACCTATTCCTGGGCGAGCGGATTACATTCATTATTTAGCTGATTTACTCGCCGCCAGTAATCAGGGCGTGATTCCTCGTGGCAAAGGTATAAAAGTTTTGGATGTTGGTGTTGGTGCAAACTGTGTGTATCCGATTATTGGTCATCAAGAATATGGCTGGCAGTTTGTTGGTTCCGATGTGAATCCTGTTGCTGTGGCAACCTGTGACACCATTGTGAAATCTAACGCTTGTCTCAAAGGCGTGATTAGTGCGCGCTTGCAAACTCAACCCACTAAGCTTTTTGATGGTGTGTGGAAGGAAAAAGATCGCTTTGATTTGACCTTATGTAATCCGCCATTTCATACCAGCGAATCGGCAATGATTGACGAATCTCAGCGAAAATGGCGTGGTGTGAAAGGCAAAACAACGACGACGGAAAAGCCTGTGCTGAACTTTGGCGGCACAGCCGCAGAATTATGGTGTGATGGCGGCGAAGCTGGCTTTGTCTCGCGCATGGTAAAAGAAAGTGTGCAGTACGCTGATCGTTGTTTTTGGTTTACCTCTTTAGTGGCGCGTCAGGGCAATTTAGAGGCGATTTATCGCACATTAAAGGAAGTCGGTGCTCGCCAAGTGAAAACGATTGAAATGGCGCAAGGCCAGAAAATTAGTCGATTTGTCGCGTGGAGTTTCCTCGGTGACGATCAAATCGACTACTGGAAAGACAATTATTGGCAAAGCTAATCTCTTAGTGTGAATTCCCCGCGAAGAGAGGCTAAACGGCTTCCGTTGATCTTGTAGGTCGCGCATTTATGCCGACAAAAAACTCACCACGACAAATTACGTCTTGTCGGGCTAAAGCCACGACCTACAAAAACCAATATAAATCAACCAATTGTAGGCTAGTTAGACATGACAAACGTAGGTGTTTGCCATGTAGTTCGCTTGGTTAAAGTGCGGAGGCGATTTCGGCAGCAAGGCGAGCGTTGTTAAACACCAGCTGAATATTACTGGCTAAACTGTCGCCACCGGTTAATTCCGCCACGCGTGCTAGCAAGAAGGGGGTGGACTCTTTACCTGCTACGCCTTGTGCTTCCATCTCTGTTAATGCCTGATTAATAGCAGCATCAATGGCCGCTTTATCCATCGCAAACTCTTCCGGAATTGGGTTCGCGATAATCGCTCCACCGTGCAATTGCATTCCCCATTTTGCCTTAATGAAGTCGGCAATATCGCCAGCAGACTGCATGTTGTAATCTACTGTTTGATCACTTTCGCGAGTATAAAAAGCAGGCAGCATATCGGTTTTATAGCCTAATACTGGCACGCCTTGAGTTTCCAAATATTCACGTGTTAGAGCAAGATCAAGAATCGATTTTGCGCCGGCACAGACAACGGCTACATTAGTTTTGGCCAACTCCTGTAAATCCGCTGAAATATCAAAGGTTTGCTGTGCGCCGCGGTGAACGCCACCAATGCCACCAGTGGCAAATACTTTAATACCAGCCATTGCCGCAATAATCATTGTCGCTGCAACCGTGGTTGCACCGTGTTGTTTTTGTGCGACAACAAAGGGTAAATCACGGCGTGAGCATTTGGTCACAGACAAGCCAGCTTTTGCCAAAGTATCAATTTCATCATTACTTAATCCCGCTTTCAGGCGGCCATCAATAATGGCGATAGTCGCAGGAACGGCGCCATTATCACGGATGATTTGCTCTACTTTCTTGGCAGTTTCGGCATTTTGTGGCCACGGCATGCCATGAGAAATAATGGTGCTTTCTAAGGCGACAACAGGTTTTCCTGCCGCAATGGCTGCGGCAACATCTGGGTGTATGTCTAGGTATTGATTCATAGTTTTTCTATCCATTGAGTTACATTTTGAACAGTAAGTTCTGGGTGATTTGCGTGAGGGCTTTCTAATGTCATCGCGGCGCAAGCCAGAGCAAAAGATAGAGCCTGATCGAGGTTTTTGTTCTGCTGACGAGCACTTATATAACCTGCCAACAATGCGTCACCGGCACCGCTGTCGCTAACTGATGAGCTTGGGTGGCAAGCTTTGCGTTGGCTGTATTCTACGTTAGCAAAAAGCACGCCTTGGCTACCAAGGCTGAGCAATATTTCTTCAACGCCAGCGTTAAGTAAGGCTTCTGCTAGTTTTTCTGGTTCTGTTTCATTGCTATCAAGAATGGCTCTAGCTTCATCTTGATTGACTTTTAATAGGCTCAATTGCGGCAAGATAGAGCGTAATCTAGGCGCTTTTGCGGTGGACACTGCATCGGCAATAAAGCGTGCCGACAGAGGTTGTTTTGCCAACCATTCGATAACCTCGGCTGACAAATTCGCATCGATAATAATGCTGTAAGCGCTTTGTAATAATGCCTGCTTGCTACTAAGTTTTTGCTCATCTAGTGTGTCAATGATGCGCATGTCAGCAATCGCTGCTTGCAACTGACCATTATCATTGTTGATGGCTAAGTAAGTACCCGTTGGTAAGGTGTCATGACGTAAAACGTTATGGGTTTCGACGCCACTTAAACGAGTTTGCTCAATAAGCCAATCTCCGCGTTGATCCAGTCCAATGGGGGCGACCAAATGTACATGTTCACCCAGACGAGCTAAGTTTTCAGCGATATTTCGACCGACTCCGCCAGGGCTCTGGCTAATGGTTCCTGGGTTTGAATCACCAAATTTTAAGGTCGCGTTGCTATGACCATTGATATCGACATTGGCACCACCGAGAACAACATAAGCGTTTTGTTCGGCGAGTAAGTAGCCTTTCCCTAGGATATAACCCTGTCGAGTGAGTTGCATTATATGCCCTGCAACCGATTCTCTGCTCATACCTAGTCGATCGGCAATCGCTTGTTGTGAGGCTAGAGGATCTAATTTGATGGCTTCGTAGACGCGATAAGTTTGCTCTTTCATATGACCACTAACAGAAGTTTAAAAAAATAACTTAAGTTAATTTTTGTTGATATACAAGTGTATTAGGTCTGATATAGCATAAACATGTTATAAGCCCTATTATTCTTGATCATCCGTTGTGTTTTTGGAATTTAAGCTAAGCAGGCTAGGTCATTAGCATTAAAGAGGTTTTAAGGTGTTAAAAAGCTTTCAAGCACGACTCATTATGTTTGTCTTAGTGTTACTTGCGCTGGTTCAATTAGGAACGGCGTTAGCTGTATTGTCGTCTCTAAAAGAGGATAACTACAGGCAAGGCGTTCATTCCATCGACGTATCACGCAATGTCTTCGATTTATTTTTAGAAGCACGCGCAGAACAGTTAACCAAAGGCGTTGAAATATTGACCTCTGACTTTGGTTTTAAGCAAGCGGTAGCGACCAGAGAAACCGGCACAATTCGTTCTGTTTTACAAAATCATGGTGCGCGAATAAACGCGGATATCTCACTTCTTGTTTCCCCTCAAGGTGAATTGATTACGGCCACTCAAGAGCTGAATATTAACAATACGATTGCAGAGCTAGTTTTTGCCGCACGTCGTTCAGGTGGTTCATCCATCAGTACTATGATTGCCTTTGATAATCGTGCTTATCAGCTGGTTTTGGTGCCTATAAAAGCACCCAATGTAGTGGCGTGGGTTGGGATGGCTTTTTTGCTAGATCAAGCTTTGGCTGAGCAGATTAAAAATGTCACAGGATTAGACATCAGTTTTGTCTATGAAGTTGATAATGAACACTCTCTTTCTGGTGGATCGACCCTGCCGTTAGAAGAGAAAGATGCTCTACTGAAGGATATTGGTAACGTTGAAAGTATTCTTAAATCTCCCGTTTTTTCTAATGATGAAAAGTATCTATCGCTCGGTGTAGATCTTGGGATGCCAAATCAATGGGGCATTATTCATCTGCCTTACGGTCCTTGGCTACAGAGTTACAACAACACTCGTAACCAGTTAGTTTTGATCTTTACTGGTGCACTGGCGCTGGCGCTGCTTTTTGGTATTGCTCTTGCCCGAAATATGACTCAGCCGATTAGCCGTTTGGTCGACTACGCCAAGCAAATTGGTCAGGGTGGTAATAAAGAAAAAATTAGTGCGCCGGGTATGGTTGGCGAATTTGGCGTTTTATCCCATACCATGAAAACAATGCAAGACTCGATTATTAATAGGGAAGAAGAGCTGACCTATCGAGCTTCCCATGATCAGCTCACAGGTTTGTTCAATCAGAGTGCAGTAGAGCAGTATTTAAGCGACACATTACCCAAAGAACAGGGTGGTTTAGTGCTTGTTAATATTCGTCACTTTAAAGATATCAATAATATGTTGGGATTTGATGTCGGCAATGCCTTGCTTTCAAAAGTGGCGGAACGTCTTCAAACATGGGGGCATGATGCCAATATGTTGGCTCGATTAAGCGGTGATAAGTTTTTGCTGATTTTTGGTCGTCCAATAACTGAGCAAGATTGTAGCGATTTAAAATGTCTGTTTAGTGAAGAGTTTGAAGTAGAAAAAGGCTCTGGAATTCGTCTTGATATTAGTATTGCTATATTGCCATTTGAACATGCTACGGCCAGTGTAAATAGCGCCATGCGCCGCTTGGATATTGTGGCTGATGAAGCACGAGAATCAAGCGAGTTATGTGTTTTTTATGAAGTCGGTCAGGATGAAAACCACCGTCGTCAGCTGACAATTATCCGAGATTTACCTAGTGCGTTGAAGAGCAACCAACTGTTTGTTGTTTATCAACCTAAAGTGGGTTTAGCAGATAATGATTGCAATGAAGCTGAAGCTTTGATTCGCTGGATTCATCCCGAATTAGGTTTTCTTCCACCCGATGAGTTTATTTCTTTGTTAGAACACGCTGGCAGCATCCAACAGTTAACAAAATGGGTGCTGAATACTGTGTTGTCCCAACTGAGTAAATGGTGGGCAGAAGGGCTTGAGATACGTGTAGCAGTCAATTTATCTGCTCATGATCTGTTAGACGAACAATTGCCATTTATTGTGTCTGAAGCATTGCTAGCGAATCGTTTACCAACTCGTGCTTTGGCGCTAGAAGTCACAGAAAGTGCCGTAATGAAAGATCGAGCGAAAGTTATTAATGTCTTGAAGGCCTTGCAAGAAATGGGCGTTCACCTTGCTATTGATGATTTTGGTACGGGACAGTCATCATTAGCTTATTTGCGTGAGTTACCGGTGAATGAAGTGAAAATCGATCGAGCTTTTATCCAATTTATTGATAGCAATAAAGGCGACGAGTTTATTACCAAGGCGACCATTGAGCTGTCTCACAGTTTGGGCTTTCAGGTAACCGCTGAAGGCGCTGAGAATGCGGAGGGAACGGCGCTTTTAAGACAATATCATTGTGATAAAATACAAGGCTATTTTTTCTCTAAGCCTTTGGTTGCAGAAGAGTTCTTTAAATGGCGTGAAGCTTTTCATAAACGATAAATGACAATAAGAGATCAATCTTACACGCCGCTAACGTGAGGTTATTCCAATATGTTGCTTTTGATACGGATGGCATTGCTATTATTGTTGGTGGTAGGCGTAACACTATTAGGTATTGTGTTTTGTCTGCTTACCTTATGGTCTAAAAATCGCGTGTACTATTTAGGTCGAGTGTTTGCCCAAATTGGCCCTCTGTTTGGGTTATCGGTCGAAGGTCGAGTGGCCGAATCTGCAAAAAATATTCCCCAAGCTGTTTACGTTGCTAACCATCAAAATAATTTTGATTTGTTTACCTTGGCTGTCGTCGTTCCCAAAGGCGTGGTGACAGTAGGTAAAACCAGCTTACGTTGGATTCCTTTCTTTGGCGCTTTGTATTGGGCCAGTGGTAATTTTTTGATAAATCGAGAAAATCGTAAACAGGCGCTTGCCACCATAGATCAAATTGTCTTTAGCATGAAAAAAACTGGCTTATCTATTTGGATGTTTCCTGAGGGTACACGCAGTCGCGGGCGTGGTTGGTTACCCTTTAAACGTGGTGCTTTTCATGCTGCTGTACAAGCGGGTGTTCCTGTTGTCCCCGTTGTGTGCAGCAGTACGCATGGGCAAGTGGGTTTGAATCGCTGGGATAATGGCAAAGTCATTGTTGAAATGTTGCCGCCAATAGACACAACAGGGCTACATGAAAGTGATGTCATGAACCTGTTAGAGTCTTGTGAAAAGCAGATGCATGAAACACAGTTGCGTTTGGATCAGGAACTTCTGAATCAACAAAACTAGCTTTGATTCTTATTAGAGCTTTTATCTGAGTTAAGGATTTTTTCTAGTACGGTTTGTAAGCCTTGTTTACTTGAGTGGGTATCTGGCAAGCTTTGCTTTTCCCATTCTGGGTGTTGTTGAGCTTGTTTCCAATAAGGTTTAATTTGGTCAATCAGATCATCGTCTTGGGCTTGATTAGCAAGTTCGTAAGCTTGCTGAGAAGCATGACCACGCTGATGTAAATGGTGAATCACCGTTAAACCACGAAGACATAAAAGCGTTAACGTAGCTTTATCAAGACACAGATAATAGCGCTTGGTAAATTTGCTTTTTAGTGTGTCTTTGTAATGTTGGCCTGTTTTCCATGTGGCACCTAAAATAGCGCCAATTGTCGTCGCGGTGCCTAGTGTTAAACCTGCCGACATCACATCAATGCCTGCACCAATTGCCGCGCCAGTTAATGCGCTGGTACTGGTTTCTATTCCCCATTCTTTTAACGTATCCGTATCAAAAATATCTTGTTGCCAGCGATCATTTTTAATCGCCAGTGGTGTGGCTTTTAAGTCTTCTTCTTGAAACTCATAAAGGCGCAATAATCCGGCGATATAACGGCTTTCCAATGCTCGAATCTTATCTTCGAAAGCTGATGACTCGCTGGCTGTTGGCGGGTAGTTTGAGCACTCAATGCGAGTACAAGCCGCTTTTAGTATTAATTCGGCTAATTGATTCGCAGCCATAGTAAGGCGTAATTGTGCGGCTTCTTCTCGTGATTCAATTAGGTGTTTGATGGCGTCATAATCTTCCGGCATCAGGCTTTGAATACTTTGATATAGACGTTTTTCATCCTCGAAATAAAAAGCCACCGTGTCGTATTTTATCACCGCATGCAAATGGCGTTCTGCTAAGACTTTACGCCAAGCTTCTAGATGAGCACTTGGCGACGCGCTAAAATTCAGGATAGGAATAATGGGTTTATTCGCGCTGGCCAATAACGCCAGTTCATCTAGATACTTGCCGAGAGGTGCTTGGCGAATATCAATCACGTATAAGATGATATCTGCCTTGGTTAATTGCTTAAGGATTTTCGCTTCTTGCTCAAACTCGTCTTGTGCAAAGTGGCTTTCACAAAATGGCTGTAACCAGTCTGCACCTTGGTAAGATCGGAATGCTTCTGAATGGCGGATTTGCCAAAGGCCAATGGAATCTTCAAAACCTGGTGTGTCGGTTAAGGTAATGGCTGATTGTTGGCCGATTTTGATCTTTACACTTTCTACGTGGCGAGTGGTTCCAGCTCTATCGCTGACTTCGCCAAAGTCTTGCTTACGCAACAAGGTACGGATCAGCGAGGTTTTGCCTGTGTTTGCGTGGCCAACGACCAAGAGAGATATCGACACGGCTTAGTCCTTCTGCTTGAGTTGGGTAGAGTAAATGTGCGCTTCTTTGGCTAGGCGTTGCCAATCTTCGATAAATTTAGCCTTGCCTTGCTCTGCAATGACCATGGTCAAAGTCGAGTACGCCTTGCTGGCTTGGGTGAAAAATCGTCGTGTGCCGCGATCTGGGCTTTGTTCAGCGTTGACTAAAATATAAATAGGCTCTTCCTTGGATGAGGCTAAAAATTGATCTTGTTCTTCTCGGCTGTTTAGTAGCGAGACAGAACGCGCAGTATTTAAATAATCAGGTTTAGCATGACTCCATTCAAATAAAGCCCAATGTTGAGAAAAGGCGCTGTTTGCAAGAGTATCATTATTTGTACCGTCCGAATTCATCGGCGAGCGAGAGGCTTTATGATGGTCTGCATCTAAGATATTGCGGCTCTGGCTTTCCTGTTGGCGATAACGATTCTGAATGATTTTTTCTTGCGTACTGAGTGGCTGAATGGCTCGCTTAAAGTGGTACATCCCCAAACAGATGACGGTAAAAATTAGCCTCGGCAGCACGCCGTATATAAAAATACTTGCGAGTAGAAAGTTCGCCCAATGCTGTCTGGTGGCAGCGGTTTGTGAAATAAGGTCGACGCGACTGGCGAGAATGTCTAATTGGTTAGGAAGAGCAATACCAAACCACTGTGGAATCGCGCTGAGCGTTTGCGTCAGTTGAATAAAAGCATCGTCGCTTAATAGCGTGGTTTCCCAGACAAAGTTGACTTGATTGGTCAGTAGCAAAAGCAGAGTCATGACCCAACCTGCCAATAAATAACAGCCCCATGCACCATGAGAAAGACTGCTGATTAACCATTTATTCGAATGAGCAGGGCATTGCCAATGGATGTAAGCCGCACTCACATCTGTGTTTATATGTGAGTGCTTACTTACCTTATGATTAAGAAAAATCAGCAGGTTTAACAATATACCTTTACTTTCTGTGTGTTGTTTCATGGTGGCTATCATGGTAACAAACCAAACGACAAAATTTAGCGCATGAAATCCCAGCAAGATAATGAACAACCAAAAAATATTCACCTGATTGGATTGGCCTGTCGCAAAAGCGGGTGGCACAGCCATAAAACCCAGCAACAAAGAAACGATCAGCAACCCTAAAATTCCACGATTAAAGTAACGCTTTAGCCGTGTAAACTGAGCTAGATAGCTGGTGGATTTAGGTGATGCTTCTAGTTCTTTTAGCGCACTAGTTAGGTCGCTTGCGTGAGTCGACAATCGAAACTCGGTATGCGTTTCTAACCAAGCTGCTAGGGCGAGTTTGGCTTTGAATGTTGGGAAAGTCATGTTATCGCGTTGCTCTTTTCATAGATTCGTATGCACCCATTGTCCTCTTTATTACTTTGTTTTACTTGATGTTATTGATAAAGGCAAAGGTCAGTCACCTATCTTTAATTAAGTCTAATGTTAATGTTGTTGAGCTATATCAACAGGATAGTATTTATAAGTTATTAAATGCAGTATAAATGTAGGTAATTGTTACATCGAATTGATTCATCGTACAAAACCACTCTACTATGAGTTATACATTAGACACGGTGATTTTTGTTAGGAGACAATATTATGCGTTTTAATTCCATCAGGGTGAAAAGCTCTTTACCCGTTCTTGTGATGAGTATTACCTTTATTGTGGCCTTAGCTTCAATGGTGTATATCGTTAATCAGTTAGGCGCTGCTCTTAATGCGCAAGCAGATTCTTACGGAAAAGCCTCTGCAGTTATTCTGAATGCGGACCGAGATCTTTATCAAGCTAAGCTTGCTGAGCAACGTATTGTGGTTGGTGTGGGCAAGCTTGATGACGAAGAAAAGGATCGTGTTGAAAATGCCCAACAAGTAAAAGATCGTTTTAATTTATTTCGTCAGTACTTATCCGCCGAACCTCAGATTTATAATTCACTGGGCGACTTTGATAAAGCCTTTACGACTTGGTTAAACTCTTCTAACGCCTTTGTTGCATTAGACAAAAATGCTTCAACTTTTACTGCCGCTGAGCAAAAAGCCAATGCAGACTTTAGCGCTTTAAGAGGTATCCTCGATAAAGCGGGCGAAGCGGTAAATAACCATGCAGAAATGTCTAAAAAAGCCATAATAGAAGAAGAAAAAGCGTTTGAAAAAGTTGCCATTGTTATTGTTGCGGTAGGTTTGCTGATTGCCGTTTGGTTTAGTTATAAAACGCCTAAAACCTTGGCTCACCAAGTGCGTTATTTAGGACAGCGTATTCGTGAAATATCGGAAGGCGACGGCGATTTAACTCAACGTATCGAATTTTCTACTAAAGATGAATTGGGGGATCTTGCTAATGAATTTAACGATTTTGTCGGTCGCCTAAGAGTTATTATTGCTAATATTCATAAACAGTCTGATGCGTTGGGAGAAATGACAGGTCAGTTAAATAGCGTCGCAATGAAAACTTCTGGAATTACGACCGCATTAGCGAATGCCTCTGCCTCTATTGTTAGCGCTGGTCATGAAATGGACATGTCTAACCAACAAATGGCGACGGTAGCACGTGATACTGCAGAAGAAGCGAAGACTTCTAATAGTTTGACGCAAAATGGTATGACTGCAGTCAATAAATCACAGCACGCGATTACTGAACTGGTTTCTGATATAGAGTTGGCACTAGGGCGCTCTGATGAATTACAAAAGAGTTCTGAGAACATAGCCTCTGTCTTAGAAGTGATTCGCAACATTGCAGAACAAACCAACTTGCTAGCATTGAACGCCGCAATTGAAGCCGCGCGTGCTGGCGAGCAAGGTCGTGGTTTCGCAGTGGTCGCGGATGAGGTTCGTACCTTAGCAACGCGAACTCAAGACAGCACCAATGAAATTGAGTCTATGATTGAGAAACTAAAAATCAACGTAGCAGAATCGTCTAAAGCGATACAGAACAGCCGTGATAACGCTGGGTTTACTGTGGAGAATTTTGACGAAGTAACCAAGGTGTTCAATAGCTTGCAGGAATCTTTCGCAAAAGTTCAAGAGATGGCAGCGCAAACGGCACAAGCAACAGAAGAGCAATCAATTGTTGCTAATGACATCAACCAAAACATGGTGTCGTTGAAAGACCAAACTGATTCTGTTCAGTCTGTATCGGATCTTATCCAACAGCAATCCAAAGACATTACTAAGCTGTATCAAAACCTTGATCAGCAAGTTGGAAGTTTTAAAGTTTAGTTCTACCACGGAACGTAAACCAAAACCGTTTATCGAAAGATAAGCGTTTTTTTTATTTATAGTCTGAGGTAAGTCGTTTAAGCCATTCTTTTTAATGGCAATGGTGCCGCCGTTTTGACCGAGCGAATAGCAAAGTGGCTTTGAATGTCTTTGACATGAGGCAAAGACTGCAGAGCTTTTAGAATGCGCTCGTAGTCTGGTAAATCCATTGCGACCACTTCTAGACGATAATCCGCAATGCCAGAAACAAGATGCGCGCTGATAATGTCTTCCATCTCTAAAATCGCATTCTCAAACACAATATGCTTATCGCCAGCATGGCTTTTCAAACGCACTTCCACAAACACCGTCATGGAAAATCCGGCTTTTTGACGATCAATGCGTGCGTGATAACCCTCGATCACACCAGTGTCTTCCAATTGCTTCACGCGACGTAAACAAGGCGAGGGCGATAGATGAATTTCCTCCGCTAATGCGACATTAGTCAGACGTCCGTCTGATTGCAGATGAGAGAGAATATCTAGGTCTGTTTTATTCATATTGGCACACTTAGTACTTTATAGAATTGAATTGAGTGTTATATGCTAAAAAGTAGCCTTTCTTGAGGGTAAATAGCAAGGACATGCTCGCGGATGAGAGCAGATAATAAAGCTATCGATTTCCCGCGAGGTGGTTATGCCCCAAACAGTCACACAACACACATCATCAATATCCGCTCAAGAGCTGCCAAAATACAAACAATACGCCACAGGTTGGGGCTTTCGCCTTGGTCTATTGGCTGCTTTTGTGAGTATTTTGATTTGGGCATCTTGGCTGGTCAGTATGCGTGCCGGCATGACCAATACTTTGACGGCTTTCGATTTGGGCATCTTACGATTTTCTCCGCCAGCATTATTACTGTTTCCTTTTTTATGGCGAGCCAGAGCACAAGTAAAAGCGGTTTCTCCCATACTTTTGTTAGGTATTGTTTGTGGCGCAGGCCTGCCATTTTTCTACCTCAGTGCCACAGGTTTGAAATACGCGCCAGCGTCTCATGCAGGTTTATTGATTCTTGGTGCCTTTCCTTTCTTTGTTACCTTGCTGGCCGTGCTTTTCTATCAAGAAAAAGTCAGCCGTGAACGTAAGATTGGCTTGAGTCTAGTCAGTATTGGCGTGATTGTTCTGCTCAGTTTGTCACTACTAACCGCGCCAGAAAACACCTGGAAAGGTGATCTATTACTGCTAGCTGCGAGCTTCTTTTGGGCGGTGTATACCGTCAGTTTACGTATCGCAGGTTTGCCTCCATTGGTATCAACGGCATTGATGGGTTTAGTATCCTTGATCGCACTCGCGTTTTTATGGGCAAGTGGGCTAGCTTCTAGCGGACTAGCTGATGCCTCTTGGGACATGTTAGCTGGACAAATTCTCGTGCAAAGCTTACTCGTCGGCCTCATGACGGGCTTTTCCTACGGTTATGCTATCCACAAACTCGGTGCGGAAAACATGGCCGCCATCGGCGCCTTCACCCCAGTACTCGCCGCGCTCATCGCCATCCCTGTACTTGGCGAACACCTCGAAGGTTACTCCATCGCGGGGCTAATCTTCGTTAGTGTTGGTGTCGTTATCGCCAGCGGGATCTTTAAAAAGCGGTAGTTTTGTTGGTTTATTGTTTTGAATAGCTGCTGATGTAAATATTGTAGTGTGTTTTATCTAACCGCCTATCTTCGATTCGAAGGTCGGCGGTTTTTTTTGCTCAGATTTACAGGCGAAATAACTTTCTAAAAAAAACTGTGCAAAAAAGCTTCATTTTATTTGTTTTTATGTCATTATGCGGGAATAGTGTTTGTTTGTATTTCGTATTGCGGAATATTGTGTTTTTAATGTCTCTTTTTTTAGTGATCTTAAAGCACAAGGAAGTGACATTTATAAATATAAAAAAGTGAAACCATTGGGCTTTCCCAAAGAGTTTACAGAGGTTTTAGAGCATGAAAAAAATAATAAAATGGATGTGGCAAGGTATTGATGTGTTGATCACCGTTATTCTTGCCGTAATGGTTGTATTGGTATTTACCAATGTCGTTCTACGATATGGTTTTTCTTCTGGAATACGCTCTTCTGTTGAACTGTCTCGTTTAGGTCTGGTATGGATTGTTTTGCTGGGTGCTGCTGTGGTATTGCGTCGAGGCGAGCATCTTGTGGTGACAGAATTTTCTGAACGTTTTTTCCCTTCGGCTGTGCCTATTTTAAATCGATTTATTTGGTTGGTTATTCTCATCTCGTCAAGCATGTTGTTTGTTGGGGCGTTGAATCAAACCCTAGCAAACTGGCATAACATTTCTCCTTTAACTGGTCTTCCTACTGCGCTATTTGCATTGGCGGGTGTGATTTCAGGTCTGCTTATTGGGCTGATTTCTTTGGTTCGAATATTTAATCCCAGTTGGTTATTGGAACAGGAGAATGACGAATGACTCTGACTATTTTTCTTGGGGTATTGATCGCCTCTATTTTGCTCGGGTTACCGGTTTCTTTTGCTTTGTTGTTGTCTTCCATGGCGTTGATGCTTCATATGGATTTGTTTAGTGCAAACATTTTGTCTCAAGCACTGATCGGTGGTGTTGATAGCTTTACTTTATTGGCGATTCCTTTCTTTTTGATTGCTGGTGAGGTGATGGCAACAGGTGGATTGTCTGAACGCATTGTTCGTCTTGCTAATACTTTTGTAGGTCACCGAAAAGGTGGGCTAGGTTATGTTGCTATTTTTACTTCTATTTTATTGGCTGGCTTGTCTGGCTCAGCAGTGGCTGATGCTGCAGCCTTGGTCAGTATCCTTTATCCAATGATGAAAAACGCTAAGTATCCGGAGGGTTCGTCTATAGGTTTACTGGCGTCTGGTGGGATTATTGCTCCAGTTATACCGCCTTCTATTCCTCTAATTTTGATTGGTGTTGCTGGTGGTATTTCCATTAAGAACCTATTTATTGGCGGTATTGTGCCAGGTTTGTTAATGGGCATGACGTTGGTGTTCATGTGGGGCTTTATTGTTCGAAAAGAAAAATTAGATATTGAGAAAAAAGCGACTTTTTCGGAAAAAATGGCCGCGTTAAAAGATGGTATTTGGGCGTTGTTTTTACCCATTATCATTTTAGGGGGGATTCGTTTTGGCATATTTACGCCAACTGAAGCGGCAGTTGTCGCTGCAGTGTACGCCATTCTTGTGTCGTCTTTTATCTATAAAGAACTGAATTTCAAACGTTTGTACTATGTGCTTGGTCGTGCTGGGCGCTCCACAGCGATGGTCATGTTTTTGGTGGGGTGTGCCATGGTTGCTGCTTGGCTGATTACAGTGGCTCAGTTGCCTCAGCAATTGGCTGAGATTTTAGCGCCTATGATAGACAGCCCTCGTTTGCTGATGGCCATCATTATGCTCTTGGTGTTTCTAGTCGGAATGGTGATGGATTTAAGCCCTACCATTTTGATTCTTGTTCCTTTGTTAATGCCCATCGTCAAAATGGCAGGAATCGACCCTGTTTATTTTGGTTTGATGTTTGTTATCAACACGTCTATTGGTTTGATTACACCACCTGTTGGCACGGTTTTAAACGTTGTGTGTGGTGTTTCCCGAGTTTCTATTTCTACTTCTGTGAAAGGAATTCTGCCTTTTATAGGAGCCTATGTCGCTCTGTTAATACTCTTCATAGTATTCCCCAGCATTATTACTGTCCCGATGAAATTTATTATTGGATAACCCAAGGAGAAAATAATGAAAACAATAAAAAGATTATTTAAAGGTGTTGGTCTGGTATCCGTTGTTTCGTGTGCTGTTTTATCAAATTCGGCCCTAGCTGCAACAACTTTGAAGCTAGCTCATGCTGCCCCAGAATCTGATTTGCAGCAGGATATGTCTCTGTTCTTTAAAAAAGAAGTGGAAGCTCGAAGCAATGGTGATATTAAGGTGAATATTTTTCCTCAAGGTCAGCTTGGTAACGATCAACAGATGATCCAGAGTACTCGTTTCGGCTTAGTTGATTTTTCTATTGTTGGGCTGAATAACTATTCTGGCCTTTTACCTGAATCTGCTGCTTTTACCTTACCTTTTATGTTCCCAAATCGCAGTGCTGCTTACAAGGTGCTTGATGGCGAGGTGGGGCAGTCAGTATCTAAACAAATGGAGGCCTTTGATCTAAAAGGCCTAGGTTATCCAGAAAATGGCTATCGTAATATGACCAATAGTCGAGGTCCAATTCGAACACCAGCCGATGTGAAAGGTCTGCGTATGAGAGTGAATGGCTCTAAAGCGTTGAATGATATGTTCAACCTTTTAGGTGCTAATCCAACACAGATTCCTGTTTCAGAGCTTTATACCGCCTTGGAAACTGGTGTGGTAGATGCTCAAGATCATCCTATTGGCGTAACCTTGTCGTTCAAATTTTACGAGGTGCAAAAATACCTGAGTTTAACTCAGCATGCTTATTCTCCTCTTGCGTTCACGATGAATCTTAAATCTTTCAATAAATTGAGTCCTGCTAATCAGGAGATTATTACTCAGGTAGCAAAAGATGCGGTAGATATGCAGCGTAAACTGAGTATAGAGAAAGAAGATTCAATGATTGCAGACTTGGAAAAAGATGGCATGAAAGTCAATCGTGATGTTGATGGCGCAGCATTTCAAGAAGCAGTTAAACCAGTTTGGGAAGCATTTATCAAAGAGCATGGTGACAAGATGGTGAACGACATTTTAGCGGCTTCTAAATAGTTCTAGCACTCGAACCTTATCGGTAATTAGTGAGTGTCAGTTTTTATTTTTAAATTACTTTTTGTTCATCTGCTTATCATGTTAAAGCCATGATAAGCAGATATTACTAGTCGAGAATTATCATGTATCAGACATTAAAAGAAAGAGTATTGAAGGCCAATTTGCAGTTGCCTGAATATGGTCTGGTGACCTTTACATGGGGCAATGTGTCAGAAATTGATCGTGACAGAGAAGTGATTGCCATTAAGCCTTCTGGTGTGAAATACACCGATATGACGGTAGATGACATTGTTGTCATTGATTTTGATGGGAATTGTGTAGAAGGGAAGCTAAACCCTTCTAGCGATACAGCAACTCATATTGAACTTTATAAAGCCTTTCCAAGTATTGGAGGCATTGTGCATACGCACTCCCGCCATGCCACGATATGGGCTCAAGCCGGTTTAGATATTCCTGCATTAGGAACCACCCACGCAGATTATTTTTATGGTGATATTCCTTGCACCAGAATGTTGAGTGCGGATGAAATCTCTAAAGATTACGAGAAGAACACAGGCATCGTGATTATTGAAGAATTTCGCAAGCGAGGAATCAGTGAGACAGCGGTGCCTGGGACGATTATTTCTGGTCATGCGCCTTTTTCTTGGGGAAAAGATGCCTTTGATGCGGTACACAATGCGGTTGTATTGGAAGAAATATCCGCGATGGCAATTGGAACTCGAGCTTTGAATCAGCAGATCAAAGTACAGGATGAATTGCTGGATAAACACTATATGCGTAAGCATGGTGATAATGCGTACTACGGTCAGAAGAAATAAGGCAATTCTATGTATGAATTATTAGCACTCGATTTGGACGGCACTGTACTCAAATCAGATCGTACTATTAGTCCTATTCTGATCGCCAAAATCCGCGAACTTTCTGAACGTATTCCGGTGATGATAGTAACTGGACGCCATCATACGACGGCGCGTCCTTACTATTTAGAGCTTGGCTTGAAAACACCAATTATTTGCTGCAATGGTGCTTACGTTTATGACTATCAAAATGAGCAAGTACTCCAGCATAACGCTTTGTTAAAAGATGTTGCTAAACAGTTTGTTTCGCTAGCAGAAGAGCACGATGTGACTGCTGTTATGTATGTCACTAACGCCATGTTGCATTCAAAACATCGCCCTTTACCTTATGTTGAAGCTTTGTCTGAATGGGCAAGTACCTTCCCAATAGGGAGTCGTCCACAGATATATAAGGTCGATAATTTTCATCAAGAGATTGAGCGTCACTCCTTCGTTTGGAAATTTGTTTTAGAGGGAAAAGAAGTAGATCACTTTGCTGCATCGCCTTTTATTCAGCAGCACTTTAATGGGGAGTATTCTTGGACGAATCGCATCGACTTTGCTCGTATTGGGAACACTAAGGGCGCAGCGCTGACAGAATACCTCGAAAAAATAGGTATTAGTGCTGATCGTATTGTTGCGGTAGGGGATCACCATAATGATATCTCTATGCTGACGTTAGCTGGAATGGGCGTCGCTATGCTTAATGCTGATGAAAATATTCAACGACTGGCAGATAGGGTGACAATAGCTACTAATGACGATGATTTTGCCTTAGCAGACTTAATTGATCAGCTTTTTCTGACCGAGGGAGAAAGCAAATGAATTATTTTATTGGTTTAGACTCAGGCGGCACCTTCATGAAGGCCGCTTTGCTAGACAGTAATGGTAAGCAAATAGCGATTGCAAAAGTGTCGGCCAAAGTGCTAAACGAGCAACAGGGCTGGGTGGAACGCGAGCTAGATGACTTATGGAGCGATGCGAAATCAGCGCTTATTAAGCTACTTAAATCCGTTGATATTGATGCGGCAGATATAAAAGGTTTAAGTATTTCAGCACAAGGCAAAGGGGTGTATCTGTTAGATAAAAAGGGAGAAAACTTACGTAATGGAATTATCTCCTCAGACTCCCGCTCACTAAGCATCGTTAAAAGATGGCAAGAAGAAAAAATCCCCGAAGCTATTTATCCAATTACTTTACAGACCTTGTGGACAGGGCATCCTGTTTCCATTGTTCGTTGGCTAAAAGATCACGAGCCGCAAAATTACCAACAGATCGGGTCAATTTTAATGGCGCATGATTATTTGCGTTATCGCTTGACTGGTAACATTGCTGCAGAGTTAACCAACATTTCAGAGAGCAACTTCTTTAATGCTACTAGCGGTGAATATGATCCCGAATTGCTGAGAGTGTTTGGTATTGAAGAGGTTTTCTCTGCGCTACCCCCGATTATTAAACCAGATGAGCTTGCGGGCTATGTCACCCAAAAAGTTACTGAAGAAACTGGGTTAGAAACAGGCACGCCAGTGTTTGGCGGCTTATTTGATGTGGTTTCTACCGCGATTTGCTCTGGTATTAATGCTAATGAGGATACTCTTAATTATGTTACAGGTACTTGGGCTGTGACCTCAGGTATTGCGACTGGTATTCCTTCAAAATCAGATATAAATGAGTCGAATTACAATTACGTATATGGTCATTATGTTTTGGATAAGCAATACATCATTCATGATGCCAGTCCTACATCGGCTAGTAACTACGAATGGTTTCATGATTATTTGGGCAAAAATGGTGAAATAGATCATCAGACTAATCAACAGCTGGTCTCTGAGTTGCCCGCTGCAGCTAGCGAGTTATTTTTTGTACCTTTCCTTTATGGTTCCAATATGGGGTTGGGTATTAAGGCCGGCTTTTATGGCATGCAGTCCCATCACACTAAAGGTCATCTAATTCAAGCGATTTGGGAAGGCATTCTATTTTGTCATAATGTTCATTTGGATCGAATGCGTACTCGTTTCCCTAATGCTTCTGTTCTGAGGGTAACAGGAGGTACAACTACTTCTGAAGTCTGGATGCAGATGCTCGCTGATTTAACAGGCATGTCAGTTGATATACCTAGTCTTGATGAAACTGGGTCTCTTGGTGCTGCTTTAGTTGCCATGGTGGGCGTTGGGCAATATGAAAGTATTGAGTCCGGTCTCGCTGCTATGGCGATTGATGCGAAACGCATTGAGCCGAATCCAGCTCATTATCATGCTTACCAGCGTAAGTATCGGCGTTATTTGAAATTGGTGAGCCTATTCAAAGAATTTGAGAGCAAAGATTTTGAAGAGACAGAGTTTGAACTTTAAATATTTAAGGAAACGTTATGACCAAACCTTTATTACAGATTGCGTTAGATGCAACCGATATACAGACAGCAATAGCATCTGTAGAGAATATTGCGGATTATGTTGACGTTATCGAGATAGGTACTATCTTAGCTTTCGCACATGGGGTGAAAAGTGTCAGTTTGCTACGCGAAAAATACCCTCAACATGTTATTGTTTGCGACATGAAAATTACTGATGCCAGTGCTATTTTAACTAAAATTGCATTGGCAGAAGGGGCGAATTGGGTAACGGTAAGTGCTGCTGCACACATTGAGACGATTCGGGCTGCTTATCAAGTGGCTGAGGAATGCTCTGGAGAGATTCAAATTGAACTCTATGGACATTGGACATTGGACGATGCCAAAGCTTGGGTCGAGATAGGTATTACACAAGCTATTTATCACCGTTCACGTGATGCTGAATTAGCTGGTGTGACGTGGACAGAAGAAGATTTAACAAAAATGAAGGCGTTATCTGATTTAGGAATCGAATTATCTATCACGGGTGGAATTGTGCCCGAAGATCTACATTTGTTTAAAGATCTTAAAGTAAAGTCTTTTATTGCTGGCCGTGCATTGGTGAGTGCTGAGGGACGTTCGATTGCTGAATCCTTCCATAATGAAATTGAAAAATATTGGTAGGTATTAATGAGTGAACAAATAAAGTCACTTCTGAAATCGTTAAGTGTATTGGAGTTTCTAGGTCAATTTCCCAATGGTGCATCATTGCAGACCATTGCAAAGCAAACAGGGATGACCAAGTCATCAGCTCACCGCATTCTTTCAACATATGAAAGTGCGGGCTATGTCTCTCAGCTCTCCAGTGGTCGTGACTATCGACTAACGATGAAGCTATTGCATGTGGGGCAGGTGGCGTTAAATTCAGATGTGACTGGTTTTGTGAAACCTTATTTAACGCAATTGCTTGATGCCATTAATGAAACGGTAAATTTCTTGGCGTTTGATGGGGATAACATCCTTTTCAAGGACAAGTTAGAACCAAGCAATGCTTCGTTTCGTACTCGAACCTATATTGGATTGCATTCGCCTGCTTACTGTTCGGCCGCGGGTAAATGTTTTTTAGCTTTCGCCTCAGACCAGATACGCGAAGCCTATTGGCAGCGCAATCACAATACAATGCGACAGCTAACGGAAAATACCATCTTGGATAAAGGTGCCTTTTTTAAGGAGCTAGAGCGGGTAAAAGAGCGTGGCTATGCTATTGACGATGAAGAAAACGAAGCCGGCATATCCTGTGTAGCCATTCCTGTTTTTAATAAAGACGGAATGCCCATTTATGCCATCAGTGTGTCTTCATTGACGCCGAAGATGGCTCGATTAGGCTTTGACTCTCTAGCTGGCATAATTACAAAGACCGCCAAGCTAATTGAGGAAAAGTTATTTTGAGGTGAAGTAATGATTCATTTTGCAAAGACGTTTCGTTTAGGTATTTATGAAAAGGCATTGCCAGCTGACTTGAGTTGGCGTGAGCGTCTAGAAAATGCCAAGGCGCTGGGGTTTGATTTTCTAGAAATATCCGTTGATGAAACTGAAGATCGGCAAGCTCGCCTTGATTGGTCTGATGACGAAATTTACACCCTGAGAAATCTTTGCATAGAACTTGATATGCCATTGCAGTCAATGTGTCTGAGCGCGCATCGTAAATACCCTTTTGGTTCCATGGATGACAAAGTTAGAGAGCGAGCCTTTGATATTATGGAGAAAGCCATAGCACTCGCTTACAAGCTCGGTATCCGTTGTATTCAAATGGCGGGTTATGATGTGTATTACGAGCCCCAGTCAGAACAAACACACCAGCGTTTTGTTGCTGGTATGCAGCGAGCTACCAAAATGGCCGAGCGAGCAGGCGTTCTTCTTGGTGTAGAAATCATGGATACTCCTTACTTGAATTCTTTGAGCAAGTTTGAGGTACTAAAGCGAGAAATTCCGTCGCCATATTTCATGGCTTATCCAGATGTTGGTAATATCTCTGGTTGGAATCATCATGTACCTACTGAGTTAAAGTTAGGACAAGACCATATTGTGCAGATCCATTTAAAGGATACATTGCGAGTATCTCCAGATAGTAAAGGACAGTTTCGAGATCTGGTTATTGGCGAAGGTGAAGTTGATTTTCATGCCATTTTTAAAACCCTTGTCGAGATAGATTACGCTGCGCCATTTGTGATTGAAATGTGGGCGCAGAATGACAATTGGTACGAAGACATTGTTCAGGCCAAAGCGACACTTGAACGCATAGCTCATGAGTCCGGCTTAGCGCTTTAGTTGCGTCCATTAAGAGAGTAATCGTTTGCTCTGTCAAAGAGCAATACTGACGATTAGTTGTCTCTTCCCCCTTTTTTTCCAAATGTCCTTCCCGATATTCAATCGCTTAATTTTTATTTGAAAATTAAGCGATTGGCTTTGTCTGTGAATAAAAAATATAAAAGTTGATTAAAAAAGCTTCACATATTCTGGCTTTGTGTCATTATACGGAAATACAATAACAATATATTCCGTATTGCGGAATTAAGGTTGCGCTTATTATGCCTATCATTTCGGTAGAACAACTTCAAAATACGTATGAAAAAATCCTCTTATCTCGTGATATGGCGTCTGACATGGCCAAACGTTTAGCGGCAGGTTTCGCTGATATGGCGAATGAAGGAGTTTACTCTCATGGTATCAATCGTTTTCCTGTTTTTATTGGTCAAGTTGACAAAGGGCAGATTCAACTAAATGTCACCCCTGAGTGCGTTAACAGTATGGGCGCTTTGGAACAGTGGGATTGTCATTATGGTCCAGGTGTTTTGAACGGGTTGATTTGCGCGGATCGAGCGATGGAATTGGCACGTGAGTATGGCATTGGCATGGTCGGTATGCGCAATTCAAATCATTGGATGCGTGGTGGAGCTTACGTATTAGAAATGGCTCGCCAAGGCTTTGCTGGTATTGCGGCGACCAACTCTATTGCTGTGATGCCTGCTTGGGGGGGGAAAGATCACCGTATTGGAACCAATCCGTTAATTATGGCGATAGCAGGTGATCCACCAGTATTGGTTGACTGCTCAATGTCTCAATTTTCTTATGGTCAGTTACAAAATCACGTTCTAGCCGATAAAGAATTACCTGTTGTGGGCGGTTATGATGATGAAGGTAATTTGACCAAGGACCCTCATATTATTTGGGAAAATAAACGTGTCTTACCAATGGGCTTCTGGAAAGGTTCTTCCATGTCTATTGTTCTAGATATGATGCTGACCGCTATTACTGGTGGACGCTCTGTTCCTGCCATTACAGAAGACCAAGACGGCGAATTTGGTGTGTCGCAATTTCTCATTGCTATTGATCTAAGCAAAACCATAGAAAAAGCTCAGTTTGCAACCGAAATGCAGCGTATTCGCGATTATGTTCTGGCGTCAGAGCCTGCTGACAGTGGTGAAGTGTCGATCGCGGGATCAAGAATACAAGCCTTTATCGACAAGCATGAAAAAGCCGGCGGTATCGATATTCACCCTGAAATCTGGAGTCAGATCCAACAACTTGCTCAGTAATATTAAGAGATACCAGCGTTAATAGACATCAATTACTTAACAATAAAAATAATGTAAGTGGGGTGAGGTATGTTGGAAACCAGTGAGCTGAAAAAGTCAGAAACGTCACTTTTGCAGTTTAAGAATATTACTAAAAGATTTGGTAATAGCATCGCAGTGAACGATGTGTCTTTTAATGTAGGTTCACATTCTGTAGTGGCCTTATTGGGAGAGAACGGTGCTGGAAAATCGACTTTGATCAAAACTTTGGCGGGTATTTACCAAGAAGATCAAGGTGAGATTGTTTATCAAGGTGTACCGTTAGATCAGAAGAATAGACATCATGATGAAATTGCCTTTATCCATCAGGATTTAGGTCTAGTTGATTGGATGACAGTGTCAGAAAACATGGCGTTAGCTATGGGGTACTGTAAGAAATTTGGTTTAATCGACTGGCCAGCGACTGATGCTCGAGCCGCAGACGCACTCGCTAGCGTCAATGCAGATATAGACCCACGTACTCGAGTATTCCGCTTATCTCGCGCAGAACAATCCTTGATTGCCATTGCTCGTGCCGTTTATTGCAAAGCCAAAATTCTTGTTTTAGATGAACCTACTGCGAGTTTACCTGCTGCCGATGTCGAACGATTATTTGAAGTCATTCGCGATCTTCGTAAAAAGGGCGTGGGCATGATTTATGTTTCCCACCGTTTAGATGAAGTAATGGAAATATCCGACAGCATGGTCATTATGCGAGACGGTTTGTTGGTTGCTGAATGTCTAACAGAAGGTATGAAATCTAAAGAGCTTGTTGAGCTTATCGTTGGTAATGCTCAAAAAGACTTCCATCGACTTAATGTTGCTCCTAGCTCTCCTACTGTACTTGATGTCTCGGATTTTGAAGCCGGAAATGTGGGACCCGTTTCCTTTCATGTAAAACAAGGTGAAATCCTTGGTCTAATTGGCTTACGTGGCGGCGGTCAAGGTGAAGTGGGGCGTGCTTTGTTTGGTGACTATCCAATATTTAGTGGCCAAGTCCGACTGGATGGTCAATTGCTTCACTTAGATTCTACTTCTGCTGCCATTAATGCTGGTATTGGTTATGTAGCGGGCGAGAGGGGAGAGAATCTCGCGATGTCTATGTCTGTTCAAGACAATCTTTTTATTAATCCTTTATTAGGTGAAACGCCTTTCTTGTCGCTCAATGCTCTGTCTAAAGAGCAAGATATAGCGAGTGACTTGATTGATCGCTTTGACGTTCGCCCTAGAGATCCTAATCAGACTATTGAGAACTTAAGTGGTGGTAATCAGCAAAAAGTCATTATGGCTCGTTGGCTGAATTTGAAAAAGCGCGTTTTGATTCTGGATGAGCCTACAGCGGGGGTAGATGTAGGTGCCAAGGCTGAAATATACAACTTGCTCAAAACGGCAGTGAGCAATGGACTCACAGTGATAGTAGTTTCTACTGACTTTGAAGAGATAGAGAAGATTTGTAATCGCTGTTATGTATTCAGCAAAGGGCATATTCATAAAGAGTTAGCAGAGGAGGAAATGACCTTTGCCAATATGCTGAAAGTCGCTTCGGCGGATGGTGAATAGTTACCGAGTTGCTCGTTCGTAACGAATGAAAACGTGTTTCTTATTGAATAGCTAAAATAAAAATTATAGAGAGTAGCAGACAATGACAACTTCTATTAAATCCACGGCATTAGAGCCGGATCACAATGATAAAAATTCATCCAACGAGGGGCTTTTTTCCCATGTTGGTCGCTATCTTCCAGTTTATGGTCTACCTATTTTAACCCTACTATTGATCATGTTCTTTTCTGTTTTATTACCGGATACTTTTCCAACCATGCTGAATTTACGCTCTATTTTAAGCGATAAATCCATCATCGCGATTTTAGCGCTTGCTGCCATGGTTCCTATGTTAACAGGCAAGATGGATCTGACAGTTGGTTATGGCATTGTACTTTGGCATATTTTAGCAATCAGCCTTCAAACTAAATTTGGTATGAGTTGGCAAATGGCGGTATTCGTCGTTTTAGTATGTGGCATGTTGTTTGGCCTTCTTAATGGTCTTTTAGTTGAGATGGCTAAAATTGATTCTTTCATTGCTACGTTAGGTACTGGCACTGTTATCTATTCCGTTGCACTTTGGTATACCGGAGGGCGTCAAGTAATTGGCTCTCTAGATGCTGATTTCTACTCACTCTCGAATGCATTTTTCTTTGGTTTGCCTGCGCCTGCATTTTACGTGTTGGGGATTGCTATTTTGTTGTGGATTATCACTGAGCGTTTGCCTTTGGGGCGCTGCTTATATGCTATTGGCGCTAACCCTAGAGCGGCTGCGCTGAATGGTATTCCAGCACGCAAGTATGTTATTGGTGCGTTTGTTACCTCTGGTTTATTGACTGCTTTTGCAGGCGTGCTTTTAGCAGCAAAATTACGAATTGGTCAGGCAAATGTTGGTCTGGAGTTTTTATTACCTGCTTTGGTTGGGGCTTTTCTAGGATCTACGACCATCCGTCCCGGACGAGTCAATGTGCTTGGCACCATTATTGGTGTGTCTATTCTGGCCGTGGGTATTTCAGGTATTCAGCAGTTAGGCGGGGCATTTTACATTGAGCCATTGTTCAATGGCGCAACCTTATTGATATCCATAGGTATTGCAGGTTATGCCCAGCGTCGAGGTGGCCGCATAAAACGAATTATGAAAAAGAGTGAGTAGCAAGCCAATTGAAATGAGTGAATGAGTTTGTAATTTAACTTCGAGATATAAAAACAAAAAACACAGATGAGGTTACCATGAAAAAATATCAATCTATTTTAAAATATAGTTCTTTAAGCTTATCTATATTGCTAGCCATAGGAACAGGCAGTGCTAAAGCAGATGATTTTTTAGATATAGCTAAAGCGAAGGTTCAAGCAGCAACAGCACCTTATAATAAGTGGGACGGTCCAACCTCGGGTCCAAAAGCTGTGTCTGGAAAAACGATTGTCTTTTTGGCTTCTGATATGCGAAATGGTGGTGTGCTTGGTGTAAGTAATGGCGTAGAAGAAGCTGCAGTTTGGACAAAATGGAAGGTTCGTGTGCTGGATGGTCAAGGAACAGTATCTGGCCGTACCGCAGCGTTTAATCAGGCGATAGCGTTAAAGCCAGATGGTATTATATTAGGGGGCTTTGATGTTAATGAACAAGCTGCCGCACTTGAAACAGCCACGAAACAGGGTATTAAAGTCGTAGGGTGGCACTCTGCACCAAATCCAGGTCCTATTCCAAGTAAGAACTTATTCTCAAACATTACGACTAGCGCTGATGACGTCGCTGAAATTGCAGCATTAGCTGCAGTGGCAGGTTCTGATGGTAAAGCTGGAGTCGTTATCTTTACTGATTCTGCTTATGCTGTTGCGATTGCCAAATCGGATGCTATGGCTAAAGTCATCAAGCAATGTAGTGGCTGTACTCTAATATCCGTTGAGGATACACCGTTATCAGATACTTCTACACGTATGCCTCAGTTAACAACATCTTTGTTGCAGCGCTATCAAGGTAAGTGGACCTACTCCTTGGGAATTAATGATCTTTATTTTGATTACATAGGTTCTGCATTAAATGCCTCTGGTCTACCTGCAGATAAACTTCCTCGTAACATCTCGGCTGGCGATGGAAGTCAATCGGCTTATTCACGCATTCGTTCTAACTTCAACCAAATAGGCACAGTACCAGAGCCACTTAATATGCACGGTTGGCAAGTTGTTGATGAACTAAACCGAGCCTTTGCGGGCGTTGCTGATAGCGGCTTTGCGACCCCGGTACATTTGGTTACCCCGGAGAATATTCAGTTTGACGGTGGTCAAAACGATATTTTCGATCCAGACAACAATTATCGCGAGCATTATAAAGCGATTTGGAAATAGTCTCTGATAAGTAATAAAGCCCCTTTTTCTATTTAGATGTTAAAAAAAGGGGCTCTTTATTTCAGTTTTTATGATGTTTTGGATATTGAATATGTTAGCTGTCGAAAAATTTGATAATAGAATTGAGCGTATTTTATTAACAGATTCTGTTCTAGAAAAAGTTTGTACAGGCGCGACATGGAGTGAAGGTCCTGTCTGGTTAGAAGCTTCTCAAACTTTGTTGTGGAGTGATATTCCCAACAACCGAATATTAAGTTGGAACGAGGAGAAAGGGCTAAGGGTATGGCGTTCGCCTGCTAACTTTACCAACGGTCATTATCTAGATTTGCAGGGCAACCTATTGCATTGCAGTCACGGTGGTCGATCTATTGAGAAAACCTACTTGCAAACCGGTGAAACCATCACGTTAGTCGACCGATATCTTGGTAAGCGTTTGAACTCGCCAAATGATTTGGTTGTGAAATCTGACGGTACTATCTGGTTTTCTGATCCACCTTACGGCATTTTATCTAATGTAGAAGGTTATAAAGCCGAGTCTGAACAAGAGGGTAATTTCGTCTATCGTTTTGATCCTATTAACGATGAGCTATCCGTTGTTTGTCATACCATTGAAGAGCCCAATGGCTTGGCTTTTTCACCAGATGAATCAAAACTCTATATCGCCGACACTTCTGCAGCATTACGAGAAGATGGCTCGGGAAATCATCATATTAAAGTATTTGATGTCGAGCAGGGGCGCAAGCTAAGCAACGAAAGGTTGTTTGCCGTGGTGTCACCGGGTTTAGCCGATGGCTTTCGAGTGGATCAACAAGGTTGGATCTACACTTCGTCGGAAGACAGTATCCAAGTTTATCACGATGACGGCACCTTGTTAGGCAAAATATTTGTTCCAGAAAAAGTCTCTAACTGCACTTTTGCGACAGACAGGTCTTCTAATCACAAAGGCGAGACCTTGTATATTACTGCTTCTACTTCCATTTATCGTATTAGATTGAATACCCGTGGGGCTCGTCCTCAGGCTTCCGGCAATGGTATTTGATAGCGAAACTTTTTTAAGGGATCATTGATGAATTTTACAGAATATTCCACCATTCTTAGTGCTTTTAAAGAGGGTGTATTTACTTCTATCCTAGACAGCTACGACGATATTTGCCATGCACAAGATCAGTTGATCGCTGAACTCACCAGCAAAGGTGCCGTTATCAAAGGCTGGAAAGTCGTTGAGGATTCCGGTGTTTTTATCCTATCACCTATTTTTGATTTTCAAATTTTTGAGAATAAGGGCGCTCAGTTACCTAAGGATGAATTATCTGGCATCGAAGTGGAAATCTGCTATCAGTGCAGTGTTCCGCTTTTAGCAAGTGATATTGAGTACGCGGTTAGCAATACCCAGCCACTGGTGGCTCTTGAAGTCTTGCGTCCAAAAATTAATGACAAGAGCTATCAATCTTGTGACTTTTATTACAACTTCGGCATCTTGGTTTCGAGCCAACCTATCGCAAGTGACTTTTCTCTCAAAAGCGGACAAACCTACGATTACTCGACCAGCGCTCCCGATTTTTTCGAACAGAAAAAGGCGGTGCTGTTGAAGGGCGTACAAGAATGTGTTCGTCGAGGCTATATCGATGATTTTTTCTTCATGACAGGCAGCCTTAACGGACTTATTGCAACCGATTCATGCTTGGGCAAAAACGAAGTCATTGCATCAAATGGCACGTTAATTAGTATAGATGTTGTGTAGCGCTTTTTGAGTTTTTCGATGGAACAATTAAGCGTTTTTAGCTTACTGGTTCCCATTCCCATATTTGGCGAACATCTAGAAAACGACTCCATCGCCGGACTCATCTTTGTCAGCATCGGTGTCGTTATCGCCAGCGGGATCTTTAAGAAGAGGTAGGTTCCAGTAGTTTATAAATATACCCTATTAGGGTATATTTATAAATCATTTAGAATCTTGAAGAGATCGCCATGAGTGATATTTTAAAGTCTGTTCATAAGACAGCCAAAGGCCTTAAAAAAGCGGGTGTGATTGATAAAACCACCATGCGTCAGTTTGATACCTTATGCTTAACCTCCATTCATGACTTCACGCCTGAACAAGTCAAAAAACTAAGACTCGCCAACAACCTTTCCCAACCCGTTTTCGCACAATATTTAAATGTCAGCGATAAGCTGGTTAAAAAATGGGAGCAAGGTGAAAGCAAACCCAGAGGCGCAGCGCTGAAAATGCTGTCTCTTGTGGAGCGAAAAGGGATTGAGGTTATTGCCTAGCCTTACCCAATTAACCTGAACTTGTAGAAAGCTTTGTATCTCACTTTCAGCAATAAATGAGGTAGTACGTTTCTTGTCTCTCACTCGTGTACATCAAATTCACTAGTCTCTCATTTTTTTAAGTAAATGAGAGACAAAGTCTTATATGATGTTTTTATATGCAATACCTGAACGTTAGCGAGAAATGGGAACAAGTGAGAGCAAACCTAGAGGCTGCGCTGAAAATGCTGTCTCTTGTGGAAAAAAAGTATTGAGGTAATTGCCTAGTTAGTCTCTTTTCCTTGTGTCTTGCAAGGGAAAATAGAAAGTGGGGCTTATTTCTTTTGGGTTTATAATTATTGGCTCTGGTCTTTTTATACGAAGCAAGGATATTAAATGTCACATAGGAAAACGCTGACTCAGCTCGGCTGGTTTAAAGTAGCATTTTTTGCACCACTTGCTGTTGGCGCTATAGTCGCTGGGTTTATTGCGTGGCATGACTTCTTTTCCGTTGAGTCTATGAAAGCGTGTTGGACATCTGATTGTATTAACGATGCTATTGGTCGTTTGAAGTTACCCATTGCCATCATGGCTCTTATTTTCCCTGCGGTGGCGCTTGTTGCTTCACATCATCGGTCAGCTCAAACGGCTATACAAATAGAAAGAACAGACAAGCAAATTCAGCAGGCCCAATTAAAGAATTCATTTGAAAATTGTGTGAAGCACAGAGAGCTTTTTTTTTCATATTTGGAAGAGCAAGAAAAGGTTTTAGGCGTTAAATTCACAGAAAAACAATTTTTATATGAAATAATATTCCGTGAGAATGACTTTATTCACTTCGCTTACTATGCAGATGAAATGGCTCTTAACAAAGAGTTAGTGTTAATGAATGATGACCAGGTGTTTTATAACTTTCAGAATCATTTTCACTATGTTTATTTTATATTGAATGAGCGTATAAAGTGCTGGAATCTATTAACGGGCAGTGAAGAAAGAAAGTTTTTCCATCTTGCTGATAACCTTAATACTGGATGGCTTTGGTGCGGCATCTCTATCACTATAGGAAGGAGTGGGCGATCTATTTTTGAATATAATGGCTGTTATATAAATGGTCGTTTTCAGCATGATTTTTATTTAATGCTTAGCGTCTTACAGAGTCTTGAAAAGTTTTGCCTGTCAAAAGCGTTTCAAGAAAGACAAACTACTCTATATCGTATAGAAGAAAGGAAGTTTACAGAAGAGTCATCAGATTTCTCACAGTGTTTATACACAGAAAAACGTCGAATTAGGCCTGTTTTAGACGTGAATGGTGTTGTGTCTGGGTACGAGGAAGTGCCTGACCCAGAAGAAATGATCCCGTTTTAGAGAATGAAATGCTTTTGATTAAAGATCATTAAAAAACCGCTTCCATCTCTGAAAGCGGCTTTCCATTCTTTACCAACCAATCCTACTAAATAGAATTACGCATCAATACGTTTGTATTTGATACGCGTTGGTGTGGCTTCGTTGCCAGTACGAGCTTTGTAGTCGGCTTCGTATTCGGCGTAGTTCCCTTCGAAGAAGACAGCTTTGGAATCGCCTTCGTATGCAAGGATGTGTGTTGCTATACGGTCTAGGAACCAACGGTCGTGGGAAATAACAATCGCGGCGCCTGGGAAGGCCAGTAGTGCGTCTTCCAGTGCACGTAAAGTTTCTACGTCAAGGTCGTTGGTCGGCTCATCCAGTAGCAATACGTTGCCACCTTCTTTAAGCAGTTTCGCAAGGTGCAAACGGTTACGCTCACCACCTGACAAATGCTTAACCAATTTTTGTTGATCCGACCCTTTGAAGTTAAAGCGACCAATGTAAGCACGAGACGGCACTTTGTAGTTGTGAACCGTGATCATGTCTAGGCCATCTGCGATTTCTTCAAAGACGGTTTTGTCGCCGTCTAGTTCACGCATTTGGTCAACGTAAGCAAGTTGTACTGTCTCGCCCAACGTCACTGTGCCGGTATCTGGTTTTTCGATGCCTGCGATCATTTTGAATAGGGTAGATTTACCTGCACCGTTACCACCAACAACCCCGACAATTGCACCTTGTGGCACAACCATGTTGAAGTCTTCTAGTAGCATCTTGTGTTCGAAGCTTTTGCTAACGCCTTCGATTTCGATGACTTTAGAACCAAGACGAGGTCCTGGTGGAATGTACAATTCGTTGGTTTCGTTACGATCTTGGAACTCTTGTGAGTTCATCTCTTCGAATCGAGCCAAACGCGCCTTGGATTTAGATTGACGACCTTTGGCGTTTTGGCGAACCCACTCAAGTTCCGATTTAATGGCTTTTTGGTGAGAGGCTTGTTGTTTCGCTTCGGTTTGTAGACGCGCGTCTTTTTGCTCTAACCAAGAAGAGTAGTTGCCTTCGTATGGAATACCATGGCCACGGTCAAGTTCCAGAATCCAGCCAGCGGCGTTATCTAGGAAGTAACGGTCATGGGTAATCGCCACAACAGTGCCTGGGTAATCTTTTAGGAATCGCTCTAGCCAAGCAACGGATTCCGCATCCAAATGGTTTGTTGGCTCGTCCAGTAGGATCATGTCTGGCTTGTTCAACAACAAACGACATAAGGCAACACGACGACGCTCACCACCAGAAAGGTGTTCTACTTTCGCATCCCAGTGTGGAAGACGTAGAGCATCGGCTGCAACTTCAAGGGCGCGCTCTAGGTTGTGGCCTTCTTTTGCTTCGATCAAGGCTTCAAGTTGGCCTTGTTCTTTTGCTAGCGCATCAAAGTCCGCATCGGGTTCAGCGTATTCAGCGTAAACCGCATCCAAACGCGCCATCGCTTCAATAACGTCAGCGAACGCTTCTTCAACAATGCCGCGCACGTTCTTTTCTGGATCAAGATGAGGTTCTTGCTCCAAATAGCCGATTTTGATGCCCGGCATTGGACGTGCTTCACCATTATGCTCGGTATCAACGCCCGCCATAATGCGAAGTAGAGTCGATTTACCAGAACCGTTAAGACCCAATACACCGATCTTAGCGCCAGGGAAGAATGAAAGAGAAATGTCTTTTAGAATCTCGCGTTTTGGGGGTACGACTTTCCCTACGCGGTTCATGCTGTATACAAACTGAGCCATAAAGAATCAACTTATCCTATGATTGGAGATCCATGCACTATTAATGTCGTGCATAAATTTCGTTAAAACGCTCCAGAGGGTTGCCAAAAAAGTCTGGCAAGTCGATGGAGAGCCAATTGCAATTAGTGGGGTTAAGGATAGCACAATCAAGGCTATTTCAGAATAATCAAAGCCGCGCCAGCCACAACGAAAATCGCACCAAGCCAGGCGCCAAATGCAGGGCGTTGGCCGGTGGTGATCCACAAGCCCGGTAAAATTAGTACGGGAACAACTGCTGATAGCGTAGTGACAATACCGACATTAGCGTTGCCGACGCCCCAAACTAGGACGCTCATGCCGATAACCATACCAATGGTGGCGAGGGTAGCGATGCCCATGAAATCAACACGAGTTAGTTGAGCAAAGGGAATCGCGTCAGCAGGTTGTTTGTGTCGATAAAACAAACCATAAGCCAGAACTAGAGCGAGAGCGCCAGTTCCCACGCGTAACGCAGACACCGCAATTGGGTCAGCACCATCAAGCAAAGCAGGTTTGCTAAGTAGAGCGCCACTGGCCTGACCAAGCGCTGCACCGAGTGCGAGTAAAATTCCCATGCTCAATTTGCCTTTAGTTTGTTCCCAAGCATGAAGGCTGTTTCTGCGACCAAACAATATGGCAATCACCACGCCAATCAATACCAAGCCGCAGGCAAATAGCTGACTAAAAGAAAGGTTTTCCCCTAAAAATAGCCAACCTAACAGAATCGACATAGGCGCGTTGGTGGCAAAAAGCACACCAGTGCGTCGAGGGCCAAGGCGATGCACCGCAGTAAACAGCATGGTGTCGCCAATGAAAATCCCTAACAAACCAGACAGCATGACTATCTCGGCATGTTGCCACAAGGTTGAATTGAAGCGCTGGGTGATTAAGCAAATTGCCAAAAGAATGGAGCTGGCAATAACAATACGAAAGGTATTAAAGCGCATGGTGCCAAAACGTTGAATTAAGTTTGGCGCCATCAGGCTCGAAATAGTCCAACACAAGGCAGCAACCAAGCCTGATAATTCTGCGAACGGCATATAAATCCTTATAAATTCATTCATTCTTTAATGCAGAAGAATGATAAAAGCGCACACAGTAGCTCGGTAGCTATATTATGGCGGGGTTGGTATGATTTCACCCATCACACGATGGCCTAATTTTCAGGCATTCTTACACCAAATTAGCGATATTGGAAGCACCATGCGATGCCCTTTTTGTGGAACTCAAGATACTAAAGTAGTGGATTCTCGATTGGTTTCTGAAGGCGCACAAGTTCGCCGCCGTCGTACCTGTAGCCATTGCCAAGAGCGCTTCACCACCTTTGAAGTGGCCGAATTACAAATGCCTAAGCTGATCAAAAGCGATGGAAGTCGAGAAGTGTTTGACGAGGACAAGTTGCGCAATGGCATTATCAAAGCTATTGAAAAACGTCCCGTTAGCATTGAAGCAGTAGAAACTGCGATCACTCGAATCAAAGAAAAAATGCAAGCCACTGGTGAGCGAGAATTACCCTCTCGTTGGACTGGCGAAGCCGTGATGGAAGAATTGCAGCGTCTTGATCAAGTGGCCTACGTTCGCTTTGCTTCCGTTTATCGAAGCTTTAAAGATATTAGCGAATTTCGCGAAGCGATTGACCGCCTAGAAAGCCATAAGACGGCTGCCCCAGAATCGAAAAAAGAAGACGAAGCATGACAGCATATAATCACGAATACTGGATGGCAAAAGCCATTCAACTAGCGAAAAAAGGCCGCTATACCACTCATCCGAACCCACGGGTTGGTTGTGTGTTGGTTAAAGATCAGCAAATCATTGGCCAAGGTTTTCATGTCAAAGCCGGAGAAGGTCACGCCGAAGTCAATGCCTTGGCGGATGCGAAACAAGATGCTGTTGGTGCAACCGCTTACGTCACTTTGGAGCCTTGCAGCCACCAAGGTAAAACACCGCCTTGTGCCGATGCCTTGATCAAAGCTGGCGTCGCGCGAGTTGTTTACGGTATGCAAGACCCAAATCCTGAAGTGTCTGGTAATGGTTTAGCGAAAATCAAAAAAGCCGGTATTGAAATCATCGGTCCTGTGTTGGAATCGGACTGCGAAGCGCTCAATCCCGGTTTTATCAAACGCATGCGCGAAGGACTTCCCTACGTGCGAGTGAAACTTGCCATGAGCATGGATGGCCGCACGGCAATGGAATCTGGTGAAAGCCAATGGATTACCGATTCAGCGGCGCGTCTTGATGTACAGCGTTTACGCGCGCAAAGCGATGCTATTGTCACAGGTATTGGCTCGGTGTTGGCAGACAACCCAAGCATGACGGTTCGCATTGACAACGATGACCAAGAAGCCGATCCGAAAAGCGTGCGTCAGCCGATTCGTGTGGTAATGGACACGGCGTTGTCGATTCTTCCTGAAGCGAAAATTCTTTACCCAGCGAATCAAGCTTGGGTATTTTCAGTAGAAGAAGAGGTCGAAGCAGAGCATTTAGAAGTGCTCACTAAAAAAGGCGTAACTGTGCGCTTTGCTCCACGTGGCGAAGATGGTCGACTCGACTTGCTGGACGCAATGGAACAACTTGCCGATGCAGGCATTAACGAAGTTTTATTAGAAGCTGGCGCAGAATTGGCTGGTGGTTTTTTAGAAGCGGGTCTGATCGACGAAATCGTGGTTTACATGGCACCGAAACTATTGGGTTCCAGTGCCCGTCCATTATTTAAATTGCCTTTAGAGGCGATGGACGAAGCGGTTGATCTGACACTTAAATCGGTTCGCCAAGTTGGACAAGATGTGCGTTTGGTCTATATACCAAAATACCTCGATGAAGATTTTGAAGGCGATTTTGACGAATAGCCAAAAGCTGAGTCATTGCTTTTTCAGGCTTTTTTTAAGAAAAGCCTGAAAATCGTTTTTTCTTGCTGATATTTCGCCAACTTTGCCGAGAAACCTAGAATAAATGTTGCTATAATCGCCGCACAAGACAACCCGTATATTCGTACCTTTGGTCGATATGACTCAGATACTGTCTAAAGGCTGTATCTAGTAGCTCTTTAACAACCAAGGGTATTTTTTAAACAAACAAAAGCCAAACAGACAAAAGCCAAATAGGCAAAAGCGTCAGCCCATAAGGCGACGTAGTCTGGACAATTGAGGCAAAAAATGAGCGAAGTGGAAACAGCAAACGACCAAACTCCAGCACCAAAACGTAAAGAGAAAAAACCTTCACGTTCGCAATTGCGCAGTGCTTCTCGTCGTTTGGCATTACAAGCGGTCTATCAGTGGCAGATGAACCAATCTGCCGTGAGCGAGATCGAAACTCAATTCGTTATAGACCAAGACCGTGATATGGATTCTTGCGATAAAGTCTACTTCCGCGAATTGCTACAAGGTGTAACAGCCAGCGCGAAAAAACTGGACGCTTTGTTTGAAGAATTACTAGATCGTCCATTAAGCGAACTAGACCCAATTGAATTGGCCGTTATGCGTATCGGTGCATTTGAATTGTCTCAACGTTTAGACGTGCCATACCGTGTCGCGATCAACGAAAGTGTAGAGCTAGCAAAAGGCTTCGGCGCGACGGAAAGTCACAAATACGTAAACGGCATTCTAGACAAGCTTGCACAACGCGTGCGCCGCGAAGAAATCGCCGCTCGTCGAGATGCTAATAAAGAGTCGAACAAATAGTCGAAAGACGATTATTTAAAGACTACTGAAAGCATTCTTGAAAGACAGCTAGAGCCCCGTTATTACTTGCTAATAACGGGGCTTTTTTATGCCTTTATATTGAAAAAAGTACTGTCCCTTCCCTTTTCTTCAAGGAGAAGGTTAGGATGAGGTTACTTTGTCTTTACGCACCAGCTTTGGTTAAATCCAACAAATAACGACTTGTTTCGAAACTATCGCCTACCTCCACAAGTCGTTATTTGTTGGATTGTATTGCGAGATGCAAGGTTGTCTATATTGGCTGAGATATGATGATTGTATTGCATAAAGCTTAAATGCGATGATATTCATATTATTTCGAACTTCGAGAGACTAAGCTTTCATGAAAATAAGTAATCCATTAACAATAATTGCGGTTTTTGCAGGATTAGCAGAAACGTTAGCTACGGTTGCTTTAGTTCAATTGCCTAGTGAAATACAGATTGTTTTTGTGTATTTCGTAATGGCATTCCCTACTTGTATAGTGTTTCTTTTTTTCTGGATTTTGTATCACAAAAATTTTGTTTTATATGCTCCCAGTGATTATCAAAATCAGGATCATTATTTAGAAGCAAATAATCTTAGTGAAAAGATTTATGAACAGGTAGATCTTGCGTTTGAGTCTATTAATAAAAAGGGAAACAACATCAGTCAAATTGAGATAAATGCAGTCAAAGAGAGGTTATCCCAAGTTATTTCATCTGAAGTATTATCATCTCTTTCTAATTCGATTTTGGATGCTTTAAAAGATGGGCCTAGTACGGAATTACAATTAGCTGAGCGATTGCAATGCAATAGGAATTCTATTCGAAAAGCGACAAGGAAATTGGAAGAACTATTTTTAATTCAAAAGATTCGATATGAAAACTCAATGGCAGCACCACAGTGGAAGCTGATAATTTGAAATTATACGCTTTGATTTGAACCTTCTTAACCGTATCGCTTATATATTGGAAGATGTAGGATTTATTCGGAAGGAAAATTATGCTTCACAACATTCTAGAATGAGAAAATTAATGATATTGCATTTAGCCGACAAGCGTTGGAATTGATCTCAACAACACCGCCTCCTGCTTCCCATAAGCTTAGTGCACCGAGAGGGGACTCATTTCTGGATTGTAAAAATACATCTTATTTCTCTTATTGATGGCTGGTTTATTCTGAACCCGCTATCATAGGCAGTATCAAGGTGGCTGTTACGCTGCCTTACTCAATACTTTTAGGATCATAATGAAAAAGAACTTTGTTTTATCTCACCCCAAAAAATCATACCAGCGTCTTATTGAAGAAGCGAAAAACGAAGTTAAGCAGTACATCAAAGCAGAGCGTAATAAAGCCTTGCCAGATGGCGCGGATTTTTGGGGATTTAACTGCAAATTTGGTCAAGTCGCAGACAAGGCACGTTCAATTCACGAAGGTGATATCAATACCAATATTAGCTCGGCGCAAAGCCAGCATTGGAAGACTTTTTATCTAGAAGTGATTCCAACACCAAAGCAGCGTGCAAAACGCTCAGAAGATTAAGCGCGAATTTGGCGTTAAAAAGTACAATTAAAACAGGGCAGATTACCTAGCGTAATCTGCCCTGTTTTGCTTCTGACATCGGCGGTTTAATACGGTATGCTTTGCCAGTGTTTTCGGTGCTGTATGTGAGGTCCGAAATAATAGAAGGGTAGTCTGTTGAAAGAATTCGAGTTGATACAAAACATCTTTCAAGCGTCTGTGATGGCAAGTACACAGGGACGTGGAGATCTTTTGTTGGGCATTGGTGATGATTGTGCTCAGGTGCAAGTGCCGCAAGGTCAGAGTTTGGTGTTTTCCATGGACACCTTGGTCGAAGGGCGACATTTTCCTTTCGATGCAGATCCTGTTGATATCGGTTATCGCGCGGTGGCAAGCTGTGTGAGCGATTTAGCGGCAATGGGCGCAAAACCAGCGTTTTTTACCTTGGGACTGACTATTCCAGAATCTGATCCACAATGGTTAGCTGGTTTGGCACAAGGCATGGCGGAACTGGCCGAGCCAATAGGCTTGGCCTTGGTTGGCGGCGATACCACCAAAGGCCCGTTGACCATTACGCTGCAAGTGCATGGTTATGTAGAGCCAGACATGGCGGTAAAGCGTAGCGGGGCAAAGTTCGGTGATGATATTTATGTCACCGGTTTGCTAGGCGATGCCGCGGCCGCGGTGCCGATTGTCACGGGCGAGTTGCAAGTATCCAGTGAGCGCTTTGATTATTTTTATGATCGTTTTTGGCGTCCGCAGCCAAGGCTAATAGCTGGCATGGCGCTGAAGCGAGTGGTTCATTCCATGATGGATATTTCCGATGGCCTTGCTCAAGATATCCAGCATATACTTAAAGCGTCTGGCGTCGGGGCAAATATCGACGCGAGTCGTGTGCCGATTTCCGCTGAGTTAAGTCGTTGGCAACCTGAAACTGCGGTGGCATTAGCGTTAACCGGTGGCGATGATTACGAGTTATGTTTTACTGCATCAAAAGCTCAAGTCACTGAGATAGCGCTAATCACGCAAACCCTAAGCTTGCCTTGTACCAAGGTGGGGGAAATTGTCGACAATGGTTTTGTGATCCAAAACTATGATGGCGAAGTAACAGGTTGGCAACATTTCTAATTTTTTATTTAACGAGTAGGTAAAGCTTCATGGCAAACTCTGCCCCAGCGTCGGTATGGCGTAATCCGATACATTTTTTGGCGTTTGGTCTTGGCTCTGGTGCCGCGCCAAAAGCACCAGGAACCTTTGGTACGCTTGCTGCTGTGCCCCTGTTTATCTGGTTCCTACAAGATTTAACCGCCACAGCGTACTTCATCGTACTGGTAGTGACATCGCTGGTGGGAATCTATCTTTGTGGTAAAACCTCGAAAGACATGGGCGTACATGACCATGCTGGTATCGTCTGGGACGAATTTGTTGGTTTCTGGATCACCATGTGGCTGGCGCCTGCGGGTTGGTTTTATATCGTGCTGGGCTTTGTGTTGTTTCGCCTATTCGATATCTTGAAACCTTGGCCAATCTCTTGGGTCGATAAAAACATCCACGGCGGCTTCGGCATCATGCTGGACGACATTTTGGCTGGCATTATGTCTTTTGTTGTACTGCAGGCTTTGATCGAATTTGTCTTGTAACCGCTTAAAAAAGCAGAATAAAGCGTTTAGCTCTTTTATCCAAAGCGAGAAATTCAGATATTTAATATACGTTTTAATGTTAGGAGTACTATGACATCGATTATCTCTGCTATCACAGGTTATATAATTGTCGTCTCTACGTTCTACTTGATGGGATATTGGACCGAGTTTGGTATTAATCATTTGGAGTATATAACTATTTCTGAAGTGGCTGTTGTTGCACTGAACTCCATTCTTGCATCTTTTGGCTTTATCGCACTCGGCTCACTTCTGAGCTACATATACTTGGGAAATATTTTTAAAGTTGGTGAAGGTAAATATACTCCTGAGGGGAAATTTATAAATAAATGGTGGAAGTTGATAGCGTTTCCATTTGTAATTCTTGCTGTGTATGCAATATACACTGATAAACCTCTTGCTATGTATGCTTTAGCGCTAATCTTCGCTCCCATAATTGGAATATGGATTGGAAATCAGGGCTTTTTAGAGGGTGTTATTAAAAACCCTGAGATAAGATTTTCTGTCATCAATATGGCTGTTGTTGTTATATTTTTGTCTCATCCAAAAGGTTTCTTAGATGCATATGCAAGGAAAAATGATTCTGATAATCATCAGGTTCTTATCGAAAACATCCAGTACACTTACATAGGTAGACTAGGTGACAACTTATTTCTTTATCAAGAAGCTAGCAAAAATATAATTCAATTTACCCCTGTACCGAAAAAAATAAAGTATCTTTCTAACAAATCCAGTAAAAAGGATGCAGAGATCATCACCTCTTCTTGATATGTGAAACTTTTGATGAATCTTGATTATAATAAAATGATTAACTTTAACTCCTGTTATATGAAAATACTTATTCTGCGAAAACTCTATAAAAAACCGCAGATAACGGATCATGTAGTGTTCGCGCCAGTGTCGAAATGATCCGTTATCTGCGGTTTTTGAAGCTTCATAACGTCGTGATAGTGCTCTCTTTTAACGCACAACCGCTTTGGGTTTATTCAGTTCTTTACGCTTTCTTAATGATTCGTAGAAAGGCGCGTAAGCTGGACGATCAATGTATTTTCCATCGCCAGATTCGACCATCAGTACATTGTCATGCCAAGCGAGTTTGCCATTACAAATAGTGGTTTCTGGCACACCGTGGATTTCCATGCCTTCAAAAATACTGTGTTCGATTTTCGAGTGATGCGTTTTTGCGGAAATCGTTTTAGTCGCGGCAGGGTTCCAAATCACCAAATCTGCGTCTGCGCCGACACGAATACAGCCTTTGTTTGGATACATGTTGAAGATTTTGGCTGTGTTGGTCGAGGTTAAGGCGACAAATTCATTCATGGTGATTTTGCCTTCGTTTACGCCTTTTTCCCATAGCACCATCATGCGTTCTTCCACGCCTGCTGTGCCGTTAGGAATTTGCGTGAAGTTGTTTTTGCCCATGGCTTTTTGTTCGGCACAAAAGGCACAATGATCGGTAGCAGTAGTTTGTAAGGTACCGCCTTGCACACCTTTCCATAACGCATCTTGGTGATGTTTGGGTCTAAACGGAGGGCTCATAACATGAGCCGCAGCTGTGGCCCAATCTGGATTTTGATACACACTTTCGTCAACCGTGAGATGACCTGCTAATACTTCGCCAAATACGGTTTGGCCGTGGTCTTTGGCGTAGCGAATGGCATCGACGGCTTCTTCTGTGGATACATGCACAAGATAAATTGGCGCGCCAAGCGTATTGGCAATGCTAATCGCTCTGTTAGCTGCTTCGCCTTCTACAGAAGAGGGGCGCGACAGTGGATGGGCTTCTGGTCCCGTCATGCCTTCAGCCATGAGTTTGTTTTGTAAGTGATAAACCAATTCACCATTTTCTGCGTGAACGGTTGGGATAGCACCGAGCTCTAGACACTTGGTGAAGCTAGCCACCAGAATGTCATCGGTTGCCATGATGGCATTTTTGTAGGCCATGAAATGTTTGAAGCTATTCACGCCATGGTCTTTTACCAGTATTTTCATTTCTTCCGCTACTGTGTCATCCCACCAAGTAATGGCGACATGGAAGGTGTAGTTAGAATGAGCTTGTTTCGCCCAGTCGCGCCATTGGTGGTAGGCATCTAGTAACGACTGCTGAGGGTTGGGAATGACAAAATCGATAATGGTCGTGGTGCCACCAGCGAGCGCCGCCACTGTGCCCGAAGCAAAATCGTCTTTTGCGACTGTGCCCATGAAAGGTAATTGCATGTGAGTATGTGGATCGATACCGCCTGGCATGATGAGTTTGCCTGTGGCATCAATGGTTTCAACGTCTTTTGGCAACACGCTGATGTCGCCAATCTCGACGATTTTATTGTCCTTGCAAAGAATATCGGCTTTGAAGGTTTCTTCGTGGGTGACGATCGTCCCACCTTTAATAAATAGACTACTCATGTGTCGTCCTTTTCTAGTTGTAAAGTATACGCGGCACCAAGCAGTGCCGCGGTGAAAATAATTTAGGATTGCAGTGCGTCGGTTTGAGTCGCAGAAGCGGTTTGCATATTGGCAAGTACGAAGTAAACGATGGCACCAGTGAAAGCACCAGTGAACCAGCCGTAGCTATAGAACCAACCAAGAGCCGGCATATTTAGCGCGATTAAGGTAATGACAACAGGCACAGCAAAGGCGATTAGTCCCGCATTGTTAAACGCTGGATAAAGGCTATTTGGTGTATAAAGTGCGACCAAATCTAAATGCTGACGTTTGATTAAGAAGTAATCGACAATCATGATGCCAGCAATCGGACCAAGTAGACTTGAATAACCCAGTAGCCAGTTTGAATACATGCCTTCTACGCTGACATCCGATTCCAACAAACCTAATTTTTTTAGTAATTCCCAGCCCATTAGCAGAATACCAATCAAGCCGGTGAGCAAAGCGCCACGAGTATGATTAATCAGTTTTGGTGCGATGTTTTGGAAGTCATTAGTTGGGGAAACCACGTTAGCTGCAGTATTCGTTGAAAGCGTGGCAATGACGATCAAGATCATCGCAACAGCAACCCAAAATGGGCTGTCGATTTTGCCAATCAAAGATATTGGATCGGAGATGGTTTCGCCTACCAGCGTTGTCGAGGCTGCGGTTAGAACAACACCTAAGGCTGCAAAGAAGAACATGGTGATAGGCAAACCAACGATTTGACCAATAACCTGATCTTTTTGCGATTTTGCATAACGGCTAAAATCGGGAATGTTCAATGATAAGGTTGCCCAGAAACCAACCATAGCTGTTAGACCGCCAAGGAAGTAGCCCATAAAGCCAGCGTCGGCAGGACGGCTTGCTGGTGTTGCAAGCAGCTCAGTAAAAGATACCTTGTCGCTCGCCCAAAACATCAGTCCAATGGCAACGATTAATAACAAGGGTGCAGATAAAGTTTCCATCCATTTGATAGATTCTGCGCCACGGATTACCACGTACATGTTTAGCGCCCAGAAAATGAAGAAGCCGATCACTTCGCCGACGCCACCCAAGCTTGCCCAACCATCGGATACGGCAGACAAGAACAAATGAATCGCCAAACCGCCAAACATAGTTTGAATACCAAACCAGCCACAGGCCACCAGAGCACGAATCAAGCAAGGGATGTTTGATCCAATCATGCCGAATGATGAACGCAATAACACAGGGAAAGGAATACCGAACTTGGTGCCAGGGTAGGCGTTTAGAGTTAGCGGAACCAGCAAAATGATGTTGGCGATAAGAATAGTAAATAAGGCTTCCATCACCGACAAGCCGAAGTAGGCGGTCAACACTCCACCCAAAGTATAAGTCGGCACACAAATAGACATACCGACCCATAACGCGGCGATATTCCACTTGCTCCAAGTACGATCTTTTACTTTGGTTGGCGCTAAATCGTCGTTATACGCTGAACTTTGTTGGAGGTCGCTATCAACCTCCAACTCATAAAACTCACCTTGTTTAACAGACTTGCTGGTCATTTTTGCCACCTCTTCTATTTTTCAATTATTTATAGGTTTCATTCAATGGTTCTTTGTTTTCTTCATTTATTTGTCATCATGAGTTATTGATGTTCTTTAGCTATGCGTTCGCTGGCTTCGAGCATGGCGTGCAGCAGCACATTGGCGCCTGCCGCACATTCTTCTGGTGAACTGTATTCCGCTTCGTTATGACTGATGCCATTCAAACAAGGCGTAAAGATCATCCCCGTTGGTACAAGATCCGCCATGTAACAGGCGTCATGACCCGCACCGGCGTAAATGTCCATGTGGCTATAACCGAGTTTTTCGGTGGCGGCTTTTACGTCGTCGGAAGCGTTGAACTCCACTGGAGCGAAATACCAAAAAGGATCGACGTTAACTTCCACACCATGATCGAGAGCGATTTCTTTGCAAAACGCCAATAGCTCTTCGTGCATGGTGAGCAATACATCAGGTTTAGGATTACGAAGGTCAGCGCTGAATTTCACATTGCCCGGAATCGTATTGCGTGAATTTGGCCAGACTTGCATAAAACCCACCGTGCCCAAGCCATTTTCATGGCGAAGTGCGATGGCATTCATTTCGGTAACAATGGCAGTAGCCGTTAACATCGCATCTTTGCGAAGGTGCATGGGTGTGGTGCCAGAATGAGAAGGGCGACCCACTACCTCAATGTTGTACCAGCGAATACCTTGGCCTAGTCGGACGATGCCGATGGCTTTTTCTTCGTCTTCAAGAATCGGCCCTTGTTCGATGTGCGCTTCGAAAAATGCGCCCATGTGCCGGCTGCCCAGTTCCATCTCGCCCAAGTAACCAATACGTTCTAGTTCGTCACCGAGACGAATACCATTGACGTCGGTTTTGTTTAATTCGGTTTCCAGATCGAAGCGACCGACGTAAGTTCCTGAGCCTTGCATAGCGGGTTGGAAGCGCGAGCCCTCTTCGTTGGTCCAAACGGAAAATTCCATCGCAGTGGGGGTTTCAATGTTGTTTTCATGAAGTGTGCGTAATACTTCAACGCCAGAAAGAACGCCGAAGACACCGTCGAACTTGCCACCAGTAGGTTGAGTATCAAGGTGGCTACCTGTTCCAACAGCGGGTAAATCATTGTTTGTGCCTGAGCGACGAGCAAAGATATTGCCGATTTTATCGACTTCAACGCTACAGCCGCAGGCTTCACACCAAGAAACAAAAAGGTCGCGGGCTTGCTTGTCTAAGTCTGTTCCTGCAAGGCGATTGCAGCCGCCTTTTTCAGTGCCGCCAATGTCGCCCATTTCCATTAAGGTGTCCCAAAGGCGTTGCTCGTTGATACGAAGGTCTTGCATTACTAGCTCCTACTTCTGCTTCCAATACCTTTACCAAAAGGTAAAAAATGTCGATAAAAAAACATCAACAACTTGTCTTTTAGGTCAGCAATAAGTAGGCCAAGTTTTAATCAAGTTTGCTGAGAAAGGCTCGTTAGAGTCATCTGACTGTGCTATTTTAAAACCTGTAAAAAAGATAATGTTTAATAAAAACAGCGTCTTATAAGATTAAAAAAGAATGTACTTTTTATTTAAGGCGGATTGGATTTTGGTTGAGAAGAAAGCGAAACGCACAAAGCAATCAATTAATAGAGAAGAATTAGAGTCACGTATATTACGTTCTGCCGAAGTGTTATTTGCAGAAAAAGGTTACAGCGGATCTTCTATGGAAGCGATTGCGGTAACGGCAAATATTTCTAAGCAAAATCTTATTTATTACTTTCCAAACAAAGAGTTACTCTACAAACGTGTGTTAAAAGAGATGCTCGATATATGGATAGAAAAGCTGTCTTTTCTAGAAACTCAAGGTGACACACCTGAGGCAGTTATTCGTCGTTATGTGCGCGAAAAAATGCAGCTTTCACGCATGTATCCGAATGGTTCTAAGGTTTTTGCTCATGAGATTATCAGTGGCGCACCTGTCTTAAAAGAGTACCTAATTAGCCACTTAAAACCTCAGTTTGATCGAGATGTTATGTTGGTTAAGTCATGGATAAATAAAGGATTAGTCGACGATATAGATCCAGAACATCTGTTTTTTACTATTTGGGCCGCGACACAAACCTATGCGGATTTCTCGGTGCAAATGGAAGTGCTATTAGGCAAGCATCGTTTAGATGAAGATGATTTTGAACGAGCGGAATTAGCGGTGACCGACTTTGTTGTGCGCGCTCTTGGTGCCGAAAAAAATAATTAAAAATAATTTCATCGAATTTTCCTGCTGATATTTTCATAACTGGCGTTTTTTATGACCAATTGAATTGTGTAAAAAAACGCCAATTTTCATCATCTTAACCTTTTGGTTAACTTATTACTTAACTAAACTTTAGACCGCTAGCCCTTTATTAGTGCGTGTTTTGCACTAATAAAAACAATTTACTCTGCGCAAAATGATTGCTATTAATTTTTATACCAAATGGTAAAAAAGTTAATTTAACCTCATCAAATCACTAATAGCGTGGAGTGAATATGATCTCTGATTCTGAAGCCATATCTTATGAGTTTGCTACTGGGCCAGACTTGTACGCACTCTGCCAAGAAGCCGCTAAAGCGCGTGATAACGCTTGGGGCAAACAGCTTACTTATTCAAAAAAAGTCTTTATACCTTTGACTAATATGTGTCGTGATACCTGCGGTTATTGCACTTTTGTGCAATCGCCAGATTCGCCTCACGCTAACTATATGACGCCGGAGCAAGTGTTAAAAACCGCACGAGAAGGCGCGGCATTAGATTGCAAAGAAGCTTTGTTCAGTTTGGGCGAGCGCCCAGAAGAACGTCATCAGAAGGCTCGCGACATGTTGGCTAATTTAGGTTACGACAGCACCTTAGATTATCTGCATGACCAATGCGCAAGCGTGTTAACTCACACCAGCTTATTACCTCATGTTAATGCGGGTGCTTTGTCTTTTGACGAGCTGAAACGCCTGAAACCCGTTTCCGCAAGCATGGGAATGATGCTTGAAAATGTGTCCAATAATTTACTCAAGAAAGGCCAAGCTCATTATGCTTGCCCAGACAAAACGCCAAAACGTCGACTCGACACCATAGAGCAAGCGGGTCGACTTGATATCGCCTTCACTACGGGAATCCTTATTGGCATTGGTGAAAATTGGGCAGACCGAGTAAACAGCCTTATCGCCATTCGTGATCGCCATCTTGCCTATGGGCACATCCAAGAAGTCATCATTCAGAACTTTCGCGCCAAAGCAGGCACGGCAATGGCCGATTATCAAGAACCCAATTTAGACAACATGAAGCGCACCATCGCCGTTGCCCGTTTGATCTTACCCGATGACATCAGCATACAAGCACCACCCAATTTGGAAGTGGAATACGGCAGTTACATCAATGCGGGTATTAACGATTGGGGCGGTATTTCGCCTTTGACCAAAGACTTCATTAACCCAGAACGAGCATGGCCGCAGATCAGTAGCGTGGCGCAAGCTTGTGAAGGTTTGGGTTATTCGCTGGCAGAACGTCTGACCATTTATGACCGCTTTCAGCATCAGGACAATAAATATCTAACACCTAATTTAACGCAACGAGTCGCGTCGCTGGTTAGCCGTGCTGCTCAAGTGAGTGGAGGAGTTATCGCATGAACCTATTTCCTTTAACGTCAAACAATGCCCAAGTGAGCGAATCTGTTCGAATGATTTTGCATAAGTCTTTATTGGGCGAAGAGCTGAGTGTCGAAGACGCTTGTGTGTTATTTGCTACGCAAGGTGCAGAAGCCCAAGCTGTATTAGACACCGCCGACAAAGTACGTGAAAAGCGCGTCGGCAATGTCGGAACTTTTGTGATTACGCGCAATATCAACTTTACCAATGTGTGTTACATGGGCTGCCGATTTTGCAATTTCGCCAAAGAGAAAGGCGACAAAGAAGCAGAATTTCTCACCGTTGAGCAAGTCGCAGATCGAGCCGAAGAAGCTTGGAATCGCGGTGCGACAGAAGTCTGTATTCAAGGTGGATTGCATCCAGACATAGGCGCTGATTATTACCGTAACCTTATTATCGCCGTGAAAAATCGTGTGCCAGAGATTCATATTCACGCCTTTTCTCCGTTTGAAATTTGGTATGGCTGCAAAAAAGGTCGCCTTGAGCCAGAAGCCTTTTTGACCGAGTTAAAAAATCTTGGTTTGGGATCTATGCCGGGCACAGCGGCAGAGATTTTAGACACCGAAGTACGTAAACAACTGACTAAAAATAAACTCACTACAGAAGAGTGGGTGCGCATTATTAAAGCCGCCCATTCTGTTGGCGTGCCGACGACTTCTACCATCATGTACGGTCATGTTGATCAGCCGATTCATTGGGCAAATCACCTCAAATTATTACGCGATATTCAAAAAGAAACCGGTGGATTTACCGAGTTCGTTCCGCTGGGTTTTATCCATTACGAAACCCGTTTATACAAGGACAACCCAGACAAGGTTCGCCCTGGCCCAACTCAAGACGAGCATTTTAAAATGCACGCCATTGCTCGCCTGATGCTGCAAGGTCATATCGATAACATCCAAGCCTCATGGGTGAAAATGGGCCCTGATGTGGCCGCGAGAATGCTACGTTCCGGTGCTAATGATTTGGGCGGCACCTTGATGAACGAAAGTATTTCTCGCGCGGCTGGGGCAACGCATGGTCAAGAAGTCTTCCCAGAAGACATGGTGTCCAATATTCATGCAGCAGGTTTGCATGCAGTACAGCGCAGCACCAAATATGACGTCGTAAAAGACTATCCAATAGCCGCCACTAGCATCAAAGCGCCATTGACGAACCGTATTGCGATTCAAGGAGTGGCTTAATGACCAGCTTAAATATCACCTTGTTGGCGGGTGGCGTAGGCGGTGCGAAAGCCGCCGAAGGTTTGGCAAAAAGCCAATACGCCAGCTCGACCAAGATCATTGGCAACATTGCTGACGACGATGAGTTTCACGGTCTTTGGGTCTCGCCAGATATCGATACGCTGATTTATTCCTTAGGCGATCAGATCGACCGCCAGCAAGGTTGGGGACGTAAAAACGAAACTCATCAAGTACTCACCGAGCTAAAAGCCTTAGGGCAAGACACTTGGATGACCCTGGGGGATTTGGATCTCGCCACGCATATTTACCGAACGAATTTAAAGCACCAAGGCGTCAGCGCCAGTGAAATAACAGAACGCTTGGCAAAACGTCATGGCGTTAGCGTGCCGATTTTGTTGCCGACCAACGATGTGCTGCAAACCCGAGTGAAGACACCTCAAGGCTGGTTGTCTTTCCAAGAGTTTTTTGTACGTGAGCATTGTCAGTCCGACGTGCTGGATATTGAATATCAAGGTATCGCTGATGCCAAACCGACTCTTGAGGCCTTAGAGCAAATTGCTAACAGTGACTTAATTATCATCGCGCCGAGCAATCCTATCGTCAGTATTGGCGCGATTCTCGCTGTGCCGGAAATTCAGCAAGCAGTGGAAAAAAGTGGCGCTTATGTCATTGCTGTTTCACCTTTAATTGGCGGAAAAACGGTAAAAGGCCCTGCGGATAAAATGCTCGAAAGTGCAGGAAAAAGCATCGATTCAAAAGGTATCTATGACTGTTACAGTTCATTTTTGCATGGCATGGTGATTGACGATGTAGATCAGCAAGACACCGCATGGTTGCAAGCGCAAGGTCTGGATGTACTGGTAACGCCAACTCTGATGAAAACACCTGAGGAGAAAACGGCGTTACTCACTCAAGTGGTCGAGTTCGCCTTGTCTTATAAAAAGCAGAGGGCGGCCTAATGAAACATCATTCTGCAACGTATTCGCCAAGCATTTATCACTTAATCGATAAGCTGTGCGTGGTGATTCCGATGAAATCGCCCAAGCGTTCCAAACAAAGGTTGGTTGGCTGCTTGTCGGATGCGGCCCGTGAAAAGCTGTCTTTGACCTTGTTTGAAAACACCTTGGCGTTTTTTCAGCGCCATTTCCCCATGCTAGATGTGTTGGTAGTGAGCGAGTCCCTTGAAGTGCTTTCGCTTGCTCAGGCTTATGAAGCCAACACCTTATTTGATGATGGAGAGAAAGGTCTAAACGGCGCGTTAGATTTTGCCTGCGATTGGGTGAAGCAATCTGGATACGATAGCCAACTTATCGTCCCTAGCGATATTGCGGCGTTGGACCCAGAGGAAATTATCGCATTGATGAAGGCGGCTCATGATGCGCCAGTGGTGATTGCCGTTGCCAAGGATGGCGGCACCAATGCGTTATTAACATCACCACCTGATGCGATTCACTTTGAATATGGCTGCGATTCGGCCTCTGCCCATAAAGCCAATGCAATGAATAATCGACTGGTTTGTCGCAGCCTGCATCTTGCCAATCTCGCGTTGGATATTGATCACAGCGAAGACCTGCAAGTAGCGGTGATTCGTCAACCTGAACGCTTCAAAGCATGGCGCGACAGTGGACCGCTATTCATAAATAAATCGCACATTAAGGAGCGTCACTATGCCTGATTCTATGAGCATGTTTCGTCTGATGGGTTTACCGAACTTTCGGGAAGGTGATGATTTAGCGCAAAAAATTATTGATACCTTAACTACGCAAAATCAAACGCTGGTAGCTGGCGACATTCTAGTGATCGCGCAAAAAGTGGTGTCGAAAAGCGAAGGTGCATTTGCTTATCTAGATGACATCACGCCCAGCGAAGAGGCCATCGAGTTGGCGAAAACGGTTAATAAAGACCCACGTAAAGTCGAAGTTATTCTTTCGCAATCGACGCGCATTGTGCGAGCAATGAAGCGACCAGATCAAGAAGAAGGCGTGCTGATCGCCGAGCATAAAAATGGCTACATCTGCGCTAATGCGGCGGTGGATGAATCCAATGCCGACCATCCCGGGCAACTGATTTTACTGCCCGAAGACCCAGATAAAAGTGCGCGATTACTGTGTCACAGATTAGAAGCACATTTTGGCTGTGATTTGGGTGTGGTGATCAGCGACACCTTTGGTCGTCCTTGGCGATTGGGGCAAACCAACGTGGCGATTGGCTTAGCGAATGTGCCAGGCGTGATGCACATGTTGGGTGAGTTGGATGCCTTTGGACGACCTTTGAGTGTCACCGCGCCAGCCTTTGCTGATGAACTGGCAGCAGCATCTGGGTTACTGATGGAAAAAAGAGCCAAGTCGCCAGTGATTGTATTCCGCGGCCTATCTTGGCCAAAAACCGACAGTTCGAGCCGAGACCTGATTCGTGCTCACAACGAGGATCTTTTTAGATGAAAGACGAAGCAAACAATAAAGTCGCCATCATTGGCGGAACCGGCCCGCAAGGGAAAGGACTGGCCCTGCGTTTAGCATTGGCTGGCGTCAGCGTGGTATTGGGCTCTCGTGATCCTGCCAAGGCAGCAGAAACCGCACAGCAGCTTATCGCCACCTTGGCGGAACAGGATTGTCAGGCGGACATTACTGGCTTGTCGATGGAAGACGCGACCAAAGCCGCAGACGATATGGTGATCTTATCAGTTCCTTATAGTGGTCACGATGCCACTTTGACCGCATTAGCACCATTACTCGTTGGCAAAACCTTGGTCGACATCGTTGTGCCATTGGCGCCGGGTAACCCAAAAGCTGTGGTGATGCCAGCAGCTGGCTCGGTGACAGAATCGGCGCAGTTGTTATTGGGCGACGACATCCCTGTTATCGGTGCCTTACATAACGTGTCGGCGGTGACCTTGAATGATTTATCTCGTGCCATCAATTGCGACATCTTGGTGTGCGGTAATGACCTTGAAGCGAAAAAGCGTGTCATGGATTTGATCGAAAAAATGGGCACCAAAGCCTACAACGCTGGTTTGGCAGACAGTGCTCGCTGCGTAGAAGCGCTGACGCCGATTTTGATTCGTCTGAACATGTCGAAAGAGGTGCCGTTTTCTCATGCGGGAGTTCGTATCTGCCCCCCAGATGGACACTAGTTTATGGCGACTGCGCTCTCCAATACTTTGTTAATCACAGTTTCAAATTTTTAAAAATATTAAAAAGCATAATCACAAGAGGAACACATTATGGAATTTGGCATTACGTTTAAAGGCTTCGTCAGCCCAGATCGCGCGCGGAATCTTGTTCGTCAGGCGGAAGCGGCGGGTTTCACTTACTGCTGGTTTTACGATTCACATATCCTGTGGCGTGAGTCATTTGTGGCCATGGCAATGTGTATGGAGCACACCAAAACTATGCGTTTTGGTCCTTGTGTGACTAACCCGAATATTCGTGACTGGTCTTTGTCGGCCAGCTTATACGCGAGCTTGGCGCATCAAAGTAATGGTCGTTTCGACATCGGTCTTGGTCGTGGTGATTCTTCCATGCGAGTAATGGGTAAAAAACCCGCGACCTTGGCGCGCCTTGCGGAATTTACTACCAAGGTAAAAGCCATGGTGCGCGGTGACGAAGTGGAATACGGCGAATGCCCTGAGCCTGTTAAACTGCCTTGGGCGACGGGCTATGAATTACCAGTTTGGATTGGCGCTTATGGCCCGAAAGCCTTGGCGACAGCGGGCGAAGTAGGCGATGGTTTGATCTTGCAAATTGGTGATCCAGACTTGGTAAAATGGTTTAAAGATCAATCTCTTGCAGCGGGTGAAGCCGCAGGCCGTGATATGTCTAACTTCAAAGTCCAAGCCGCTGCGCCAGCTTACTTTGGTGATATGGATTATTGTATCGAGCACACTAAATGGTTCCCTGCGATGGTGGGTAACCACGTAGCAGATATTGTTGAACAATACGGCAGTGATTCGGGTTTGGTACCAAAAAGCTTAACGGATTACATCGAAAAACGTCGTGGTTACGATTACTCCAAACACGGCCAAAGCGACAATCCATTCTTGGACTTCATCACCGAAGACATAGTAAAAAGCTTCTGTGTATTGGGAACCGTCGAAGATCATATCGCTAAGATCAAAGACCTAGAAGCGGCGGGAACCACGCAGTTTAACATCTACCTAGACAGCGGCGACGAAGAAGAAATCATCGCCAAATACGGTAGAGACATTATTCCCGTGTTTAATGGCTAATTTGTTTTGATCATAAGCGAATAACATTCCTCCTCGAAACTACCGCCTACCTCGTCGGAATGTTATTCGCTCATGATATTTGAGTCAGCGGATATGTTTTTGCGGTCATCGACCGAATAACATTTCTCCTCGAAACTACCGCCTCCCTCGTCGGAATGTTATTCGCTCGTGATGTTTGAGTCAGCGGATATGTCTTGCGGTCATCGACCGAATAACATTTCTCCTCGAAACTACCGCCTCCCTCGTCGAAATGTTATTCGCTCATGGTGTTTGAGTTAGCGGATATGTCTTTGTTCCTTCCCCTTTTGTCTACGATACAAGATGTCATCTTTCTTTGAATAAAGGGGAGATGATTTAGTGATTAGTTGACTTAGCCTTCTGAACTTGAAATCCCGAATAAGTCACTTCGACGCAATCCCGATTGCGCGACCTTATGGAGTTTCAGAGTCAGTTAAAAATATCCTTTCCCATAGCAGTAAAAACAATCTATGCCTTACGATACAAGGCGCGTAGGAAGCAATAATGCGCCTATGAAAAAAATCAGGCATTAAAGGTCTTAAAGCGAATTTTTGCTTTTCTTTAAATTGAAGTTTTTGGGCGCTAGCAAAAAGTTACACGCCCAGCAGGGCGGAATAAAGGTCGGGAATACAAAGCGTTTGAATGGAGCCCAAAGAAGAGAATACCCCTTCCCCCTTAGCAGCGGGCGGGAGCTAGTCTCTAATCAATGATGATCATTGCGCCTCAGATGGCTTTCAAAAGCTCGTATCATTAGCGATAAGCTGAGTGTGAGTACGAGGTACATGAAGGCGACGACGTTGTAGGTTTCGAAGAATTGAAAGGTGGAGGAGCTGAATACTTTGCCGAGTTGGGTGATGTCTTGCACGCCTAATACCGAGACGAGTGCGGAGTCTTTGATCATGGCGACGAGGTCGTTGCCAAGGGGCGGTAAGATTTTGCGCATGGCTTGGGGTAGGGTGATAAGACGGAAGCGGTGCCAGTTGGATAAGCCTAAGGCTTTGGCGGCTTCGATTTGGCCTTTGCCAACTTCTTGAATCCCTGCGCGGAAGACTTCTGCAATGAAGGCGCTGTAGCTGATGGCTAGGGCAATAATGGCGCGCCAGAGTAGGGTGAAATCTCGTGTGCGAGCTTTTTCTATCCAGCCCGCTTCAATCGGCATTTGTAATGCCCAGTTGTAGAATTTTACCATTTCTGGTGCGCCGACAAAGGCGATGTAGAACAGTAGTACGAGAACGGGTACGCCGCGAAATATTTCTACATAAAAACGGGCGAATTCACGAAGTATGCGATGACGAGAAAATCCTGCTAGTGCAATTAATAACCCAAGAAAACTTGCCAGTATAAAGGCGGTAAATGTTACGCCGATTGTCGTCAGCAATCCTTCGCTTAGTGCGCCTGCGATGCGTTGATAGCTTTGGTCGGAAATCATGTTCCATAGCAGAACCAGAGCAATAATAATGATGGTGACGAGCCACCAAGGCGTGCGTTCTAGGGATTTTTTAAAGGGCATAATACATTCATAGCAAGACCGTTCCGTGGTGGTTAACAATAAAAAACGGATCGCTATAAAAGTATAAGATCCGTTGCTGTGAGTTTGTTGTTTCTATTGACTGGTTTTTTTAGCGGTTATAGTCGAAGAACCATTTTTTGTTCAGGGCTTCTAATGTGCCGTCTTTTTTCATGCTTTCGATGGCAGCATTGATCGGCTTAACAAGGTCTGAGCCTTTAGCCAAAATGAAGCCAAAATCTTCAGATCCCAATGGGCCTCCAACGATTTTGAACGCACCTGGATTGGCACCGATATAACCGCGAGCAGAGGCTGCGTCCATTAATACGCTGTCCACATCGCCAGATTTAAGTGCTTGGACTGACGCGCCAAAGGTGTCCAATAAGGTGATGCGAGGATTGTTTTCATCGCCATCAAGCACATCGTAGACGGCGACATAAAAGTTGGTGGTGCCTGCTTGCGCACCAAACTGTAGGTCTGGGTTGGCGGCAAAGGATTTTGCATCGTTAAAGCGTTTTTCATCGGAACGCACTAACATGAGCTGTTGAGAAGTCATGTAAGGAATAGTGAAGTCAATTTGCTGGGCGCGCTCTTCATTAATAGTAATACCGTCCATGCCGACATCGTATTGGCCTTGTTTGACGGCTTGGATCATGGTGTCCCAGCTGCTTAGGTGCCATTCAATGTTGGCGTTTAAGCGTTTGCCAATTTCGTTCATGGCATCGTATTCCCAACCAATACCTTCACCTGTTGCTGGGTCGACAAAGTTAAGTGGCGTGTAGGCATTTTCGGTGACAGCTAAAATCGTGCGACCTTTAAGGTCTGGCAGGCTGTCGGCAAAGCTGAAGCTGCTGATCGAAACGGCAGCGATAACCATCAAACGAGATAACAAAGACACCATGTTTTCATACCTTTTATGGAGTTGCTTTAAATTGGTTGCGATTATACACAGCCATGGTGCAAAGATCTCTAGCAAGCTTTAGGCCATCAAGTGGCATCTGTTGGCGTAAGCGAGTATATTTGCTTACCAATATTCAATTAGATGAATGTGCACTTTTACGACTGCGATTAAGGTTATTATGTCCCGCGAATTACCACCTCAACAGGCTTTTCAGACTCATTGCTTAGCGCAAATGGGCGTGGTGTCCTGGTTGCCTATTGAGAAAAGTGAGTCTGCTACGGACAGTGTGACGGGCACGGTTTTTATGCCGCCTCAGCCTTGGCCTATTGATGTGGCAGTTCCGTCAAGTTCCTTCGCGGACTCATATGGTGATCAGTCTTCAGCTGGGTTTAGATCTGCCGAGCCAGCGCCAGTACCTAAATTATCGCCAGAAGAAAAAGAGCCTTTGGTTCATAACTTGCGAGAGCAGTTAAACGCTGGGCCGGAAATTATCGTCGAAGATTTGCAGCCAATCGAAGAGTTGGCTGTCGATATTGTGGTTGAGCCAGATCCAACGCTAAATACTCAAATTACGCGACTGAATATTCACGCTTATGTTTTGTCTAATAAACTTTTGATTCTAAGCGATGTCCCTCAAGTATTTTCTCAAGCGGAAGACATTGAGCGCTTGGCGTTAAAAATGGGGCAAGCCTTGTTAAAACAGCCGATTGATGAATGGCAGGGCAGTGCGTTTAGTTGGCCGGGGCAATTGCGCAATCCGTACTTCTTGAATCGTACCGATTGGCTGTTTGGCGCGTTAGAAAGCTATGTGGGCCGTTTGGTAAAAGATTTCCCTGAAACTCCATGGCTAGTGCTGGCTGGTGCGCAAATTACGCAGTTAGTGGAAGATTTACCGCCTGAAAGCCCGTTAAAACACTATCCTACTGCGCACATCGTAAGTTTGTCTGAATTGTATCGTATTCCTGAACTGCGCAAAGATGCGTGGCAAGTGATGCAATCCAGCTTTTTCCGTTAATCTTTTTGCCTTTAATGAGGCGTTCAATTTTATGATTCCTTCTGTTTCTATTCGTCTGGCTGTTGAGTCAGATTTGCTTCCTATTATTCAACTTGATGCCTTGTCTAATCCTCACCCTTGGGGGGAAAGCTTGGTCGCTGATGCATTACAGACACGCAAAAATTGGGTGGTTGAGTTAGGAGACGCGACGCAGAAATCGATCGTTGGTTGGTTAACTGCGTCGATGGTGCTTGATCAGTCCGAATTAGAATTAATTGTGATTGATTCCTCTGTCCGTAGACAGGGGCTAGCTAGACAGTTGATGATGGTTTGGTTAGAGACGGTCGCGCAGCTGGGTGTTAGTGAGCTGCTGCTGGAAGTGCGTGAGTCGAATCTAGGCGCCATTTCCCTTTACGAATCGTTAGGATTCGAATTGGTTGGTCGCCGAAAAAATTACTATCAAATAGAAAAAAAAGGGCAAATAGAACAAGGCCACGAAGCGGCTTGTTTGTTTACACTGAAAATAGAAAGCCTTTAAACGAAGTTGTTGTTTAACGCTTTTATGAATTTAATGTATTTGAAAGAGGTAAAGTATGAGCAAGGTATTGGTTCCTATTGCTAACGGCAATGAAGATATTGAAGCCATTACGATTATCGATGTGTTGCGACGCGGTGGCGTGGAAGTTACTGTGGCGAGTATTCATGAATCGAAGCAAGTTGTTATGGCACACGGCATTAAATTAGAAGCCGATGTTTTATTAACAGATGTGGCGGATCAAATTTTTGATGCTGTCGTGTTGGCTGGCGGTATGCCAGGTGCTGAGCATTTGCGTGACTGCGAGTTGCTAATCGATATGTTGGAAAAACATGATATTCAAGACGCTTTATTAGCGGCTATCTGTGCGTCGCCTGCTGTAGTGTTTGGTACTCATGGTTTTGTGGTGGATAAACAAGCGACTTGTTACCCAGGTTTTGAAGATGGGTTGATTGGTGCTGAGTACATTGCGAATGAGCCTGTGGTGATGGATGGCAACATTTTGACTGGCAAAGGGCCTGCTGCAGCAATGGTTTTTTCTTTGACGGTATTGGGTAACCTAAATGGTTACGATGCAGCTAAAAGTGTCGCTGATGGATTGTTGTGTTGAGAGGTTATTTTGTCCTGTGCTTATTCTTGACTAAGAAGTCAAGAAAAAATGCGTTCAAATCCCGTGTTTTTGCCTGTTTTCTCGGCAATTCGGTGGACGCAAAAGTCGTATCGGAGTAGAATTAGGCAGATTTTTTGAACGCGAGATCCATTGGTTATCCATCATTGGAAGAACGGCAAAAACGCAATTTCTTAAAAGCGAGATGAGCCGCCGGTTTATCTCGCTTTTTTGCAACCTGATAGTCTCTAAATGGGAGGTTCCTTTGGCAACATCAGCGATTCTGGCTCTGGAAGACGGCACGATTTTTAAAGGGGTGTCGATCGGAGCAGATGGCTCCTCAACGGCCGAGGTAGTATTCAACACCTCAATGACCGGTTATCAAGAAATTCTTACTGATCCTTCCTATGCTCGACAAATGGTCACCTTGACCTATCCCCACATCGGGAATACAGGCGTTAACTCTGAAGATGAAGAATCCGATAAAGTGTGGTGTGAAGGTTTGATCATTCGTGATCTTCCTTTGGTTGCTAGCAGCTGGCGTTCACAAGAATCTTTAGATTCTTACTTGAAGCGCAAAGGTGTGGTTGGTATTGCCGACATCGATACGCGTAAATTGACTCGTATCCTTCGTGAAAAAGGCGCGCTAGCGGGTTGCATCATGGCAGGTGAAAACCTAGATGAAGCCGCTGCCGTTGCTGCTGCCAAAGCGTTCCCAGGCTTGAAAGGCATGGATCTAGCGAAAGAAGTAACGGTTGAGAAAGCGTATGAGTGGACTGAGTCTACTTGGGATCTTGTGAAAGGTCACACGACGCCAGAATCTTTCGACTTCCACGTGGTTGCTTATGACTTCGGTGTGAAACGTAACATTCTTCGTATGTTGGTTGAGCGCGGTTGCCGTTTAACCGTTGTGCCAGCAAAAACTCCAGCTAGTGACGTTTTGGCGATGAATCCAGATGGCGTATTCCTATCCAATGGACCTGGTGACCCAGAGCCATGTGACTACGCGATTCAAGCTATTAAAGAGATCCTAGAAACAGAGATTCCTGTCTTTGGTATTTGTCTTGGACATCAGCTTTTGGCTTTGGCTTCTGGCGCGAAAACCAAGAAAATGAAGTTTGGTCACCACGGTGCAAACCATCCGGTACAAGCTATTGAAAAAGGCACAGTGATGATCACCAGCCAAAACCACGGTTTTGCGGTAGATGAAGACACTTTGCCAGCTAACCTTGTGATGACTCACAAATCTTTGTTCGATGGTTCTTTGCAAGGCATCGCGCGTACAGATAAGAGTGCATTCAGCTTCCAAGGTCACCCTGAAGCGAGCCCGGGGCCACACGATGTTGCGCCGTTGTTCGATCAGTTCATTGAAAACATCAAAGCCACTAAAGCCTAAAAGTAGGAGCGGAGCGAAATATTATGCCAAAACGTACTGACATAAAAAGCGTCTTAATTTTAGGTGCAGGCCCTATTGTTATCGGTCAGGCTTGTGAGTTTGACTATTCTGGTGCGCAAGCGTGTAAAGCGCTTCGTGAAGAAGGCATTCGCGTTATTCTGGTGAACTCAAATCCAGCGACTATCATGACTGACCCAGTTATGGCTGATGCGACTTACATCGAACCAGTTGAATGGAAAACAGTAGAAAAAATCATTGAAAAAGAACGCCCAGATGCGGTTTTACCGACTATGGGTGGCCAAACAGCATTGAACTGTGCGTTGGATCTTGAGCGTCACGGTGTTCTAGAAAAATACAATGTTGAGATGATTGGTGCGACAGCAGATGCTATCGACAAAGCAGAAGATCGTAGTCGTTTTGATAAAGCGATGCGCGCAATTGGTCTTGAGTGTCCGCGTGCGGGTATTGCTCACAACATGGAAGAAGCGCTTAAAGTTCAATCTGAAGTAGGCTTCCCTTGTATTATTCGTCCTTCTTTCACTATGGGTGGTACCGGTGGTGGTATCGCGTACAACATGGAAGAATTCGACGAAATCTGTACTCGTGGTTTGGATTTGTCTCCAACCAACGAATTGCTAATCGATGAATCTTTGATCGGTTGGAAAGAGTATGAAATGGAAGTTGTCCGCGACAAAAAAGACAACTGCATCATTGTTTGTGCGATTGAAAACTTTGACGCTATGGGGGTTCACACGGGGGATTCCATTACAGTTGCGCCAGCACAAACTTTGACGGATAAAGAATATCAAATCATGCGTAACGCTTCTTTGGCGGTATTGCGTGAGATCGGCGTAGAAACCGGTGGTTCCAACGTACAGTTCGGTATGGATCCAAAAACAGGTCGTCTTGTTGTTATCGAGATGAATCCTCGTGTATCTCGTTCGTCTGCTTTGGCATCGAAAGCAACTGGTTTCCCAATTGCGAAAATCGCAGCAAAATTGGCGATTGGTTACACGCTTGATGAGTTGCAAAACGATATTACTGGTGGTCAAACGCCAGCGAGCTTCGAGCCTGCAATTGACTACGTTGTTACTAAGATTCCTCGTTTTACGTTCGAAAAATTCCCAACAGCGAATGATCGTCTAACCACGCAAATGAAGTCGGTTGGTGAAGTTATGGCGATTGGCCGTACTTTCCAAGAGTCTTTGCAAAAAGCATTGCGCGGCTTAGAAGTGGGTTCTGATGGCTTCAATCCTCAGTTGGATTTTGCTGAAGAAAACAGCAAAGAGAAATTGGCTTACGAGCTTCAATCTCCTGGTTCTGACCGTATTTGGTACATTGGTGATGCCTTCCGTTCTGGTATGACGGTTGATGAAGTGTACGAAGCAACTGGTGTTGATCATTGGTTCTTGGTGCAAATCGAAGACTTGATCAAAGAAGAGGCTGCGTTGGCAGACAAAGGTCTGATCGACATGACTTACGACGTGATTCGTCGTTTGAAGCGTAAAGGTTTCTCTGATGCGCGTCTGGCTAGCTTGTTAAGCGTGACTGAAAAGTCTATGCGTGAGCGTCGTTACTTAATGAACGTTCATCCAGTTTACAAGCGTGTTGATACCTGTGCGGCAGAATTTGCTACTAACACAGCGTACATGTACTCAACGTACGAAGACGAGTGTGAAGCAGCACCAACGGATCGTGAAAAAGTTATCATCCTTGGTGGTGGTCCAAACCGTATCGGTCAAGGTATCGAGTTTGACTACTGCTGTGTACACGCAGCGCTAGGTCTACGTGAAGACGGTTACGAAACCATCATGGTGAACTGTAATCCTGAAACCGTATCGACTGACTACGATACGTCTGACCGCTTGTACTTCGAGCCAGTAACGCTTGAAGACGTGTTAGAAATCGTTCGCAAAGAAAAGCCAAAAGGCGTGATCGTTCAATTCGGTGGTCAAACGCCACTGAAAATCGCTCGTGCTTTGCAAAACGAAGGCGTGCCAATCATTGGTACAACGCCTGAGTCTATCGACCGTGCAGAGGATCGCGAGCGTTTCCAAAGCATGATCCAGCGTTTGGGTTACAAACAGCCTCATAACGCGACAGTGCGTAGCGTTGAGCAAGCTGCAGCGAAAGCCGCACTTATCGGCTACCCACTTGTGGTTCGTCCATCCTATGTATTGGGTGGCCGTGCGATGGAAATCGTTTATAACGAAAAAGAATTGATGCGTTATATGACCAGCGCGGTGAAAGTATCTAACGACAGCCCAGTTTTGCTAGATCACTTCTTGAATGCAGCGATTGAGATCGATATCGACTGTATCAGTGATGGTCATCAAGTGGTTATCGGCGGCATCATGCAGCACATCGAACAAGCGGGCGTTCACTCTGGTGACTCTGCGTGTTCTTTGCCTCCATACTCTTTGTCGAAAGAAGTGCAAGATGACATTCGTGAGATGATCACAAACATGGCGCTAGAACTTGGCGTTGTTGGTTTGATGAATACTCAGCTTGCGGTTCAGGATGGTGAAATTTATGTGATCGAGGTTAACCCTCGTGCATCACGTACTGTGCCTTTCGTTTCTAAGTGTATCGGTCGTTCTTTGGCGCAAGTTGCTGCCTTGGTAATGGCAGGTAAAACACTGGAAGAGCTTGGTTTCACTAAAGAAATCATTCCTTCTTATTACAGCGTGAAAGAAGCCGTTTTCCCATTCAATAAGTTCCAAGGTGTCGATCCGATCCTTGGGCCTGAAATGAAGTCTACGGGCGAAGTGATGGGCGTGGGTGATACCTTCGCTGAAGCATTCGGTAAAGCGGTTCTTGGTGGTGGTACGGAATTGCCAACATCTGGTCGTGCTTTCATCAGTGTTCGCGATATGGACAAAGAAGGCGCGGTAGACGTCGCTCGTCGTTTGGCTGAACTAGGCTTTGACCTTGTAGGTACCGAAGGTACAGCGAAATACCTGACTGAGCGTGGTGTTGAAGTTCGTAAAGTGAACAAGGTGAATGAAGGTCGTCCACATATCGTAGATATGATGAAAAATGGCGAAATTGATTACATCATCAATACGACGTCTGGTACTCAAGCGATTGCAGATTCTTCTGTTATTCGTCGTACAGCTTTACAGCGTAAGGTTTGTTACACTACGACATTGGCTGGTGCTGAAGCAACGAGTATGGCGATTAGCCTAACAGGTGAAACGAAAGTTAGAAGACTGCAAGATTTGCACTTGGGGAAATAATGAAAAAAGTACCAATGACAGTAGAAGGTGAAGCTCGTCTTAGAGAAGAGCTTAATCACTTGAAAACTGTCGTCCGTCCTCGCGTGATTGCGGATATCGCAACCGCGCGTGAGCATGGCGACTTAAAAGAAAACGCAGAATATCACGCGGCTCGTGAAGAGCAGGGATTTGCTGAAGGTCGTATTAAAGAGATCGAAGGCAAACTTGCAGATTCACAAGTGATTGACGTTAAAGCATTGCCAGTAACTGGCAAAGTGATTTTTGGTACAACAGTGACTTTGTTCAATGTTGATACCGAAGAGACTGTCACTTACAAAATTGTCGGCGACGATGAAGCTGATGTGAAAGTGAAGAAAATCTCTTACGCTTCACCTATCGCGAAAGCCATTATTGGGAAAGAAGAAGGCGACGAAGTTGCCATTCAGGTTCCTAGTGGTGAAGTGGTTTATGAAATCGAGAAAGTTGAATACCTATAAATAGGTGTTAGATACTTCTCTCTAAAAACCATGATGTGAAAGCATCGTGGTTTTTTTATGTCTGCGAAAACGTTATAAAGGTAGCTGATTTTTAAGCTTATTCCTTTTGTAATACGAGAAAATGCCATGGCTAGCCGAATTCTAATCTCCCATTCTAATAACCCTCATTTTAACCTGGCGGTGGAAGATTGTATTTTTCGCTCTATGCCAGCGGATCAGCGCGTGTTGTTTTTATGGCGAAATGCTGAAACTGTGGTGATTGGCCGTTCTCAGAACCCGTGGAAAGAATGTAATATCAACAAGATGGAGCAAGACCAAATACACCTTGCTCGTCGTCAAAGTGGTGGTGGTGCGGTATTTCATGATTTAGGCAATACTAACTTTACCTTTATGGCGGGCAAACCTGAATACAACAAAGAAGTCTCCACCGAGATTGTTTTGCAAGGCTTGAAGAAGCTCGGTATTGAAGGCTACGCCAATGGCCGAAACGATTTAGTGGTGGGAGAAGGTGATGGTATGCGTAAATTCTCTGGCTCCGCCTACAAAGAAACCAAAGATCGCGGTTTTCACCATGGCACTTTATTGCTACATGCAGATTTAAGTCGCTTAGCCAATTACCTAAACCCAGATGTGAAAAAGCTTCAGTCGAAAGGCATCACCTCAGTGCGTTCACGAGTCACCAACCTAAACAGCTTATATCCGGCTATTGACCATCAACTCGTCTGTGACGCCATTGTCGAAGCGTTTTGTGAATACTTTGATGAAGTGCCAGTCATAGAAGAAATTTCCCCTGAAGCCTTTCCAGACTTACCTGGATTTGTGGAAAAATTCGCCCAGCAACAAAGCTGGGATTGGAACTTTGGCAAATCGCCACAATTTACCCACACGTTAGACGCACGCTTCAAATGGGGCGGCGTAGAAATTCACCTCGACCTGAGTAACGCTCAAATTACCGCCGCGAAAACCTTCACCGACAGCCTTTTCCCAGATCCAATTGAACTGCTTGCAGAAAAACTGGTTGGCGTGACTTACCGACCAGATGCCATTGCAGATTGTATTGACTCGCTCATTGAAAGCTATCCAGACCATAAGGCCGATTTAGAAGAGATGAAAGAGTGGTTGGTGAAGGCGGTTTCTTAGACCAATTCCCATGTGAGCCGAATAATTCGCTTAATCGGCTCACATGATGAAAGACAGTTGGCAACATCCTGATTGTCTAAGCTTTATCTTTGACGTTGGGTTTAGGCGGAGTGAGCTAGCCACTTACAAGGCTCTAAACTCATATCGGTGAACGTAGCGGTAAAAGATGAATTCTGAGGGCTGCACGCATACACACCAAATTTTACCGATTTCTCTGCGGGTTGTGGTGGGTTGCATTTGCCCATCTCGACCGTTGTTTCACCAAGCTGATGCAAATGAAATACGCGCATTTGATTGAAAACAATACCATCAAATGATGATTCAATCAGGAAATCAGCCCCTCGACGGCTTAAGCGATACCAGATTTCTTTTGGTAAGGGAATATCTGAGGTGGCCCAGTCTGAGTAGCCAAAATTCGTTACGACACTTCCTAGTCTTGAAAATGCTTGGTTTTCGTATTCAATTGAGGCTTTGAACCAATTCTCACTATCGAGATAGATAATAAGACCACATTGATCAAATTGAGTTTGGTAAGTGAAACTGGCTTTGGCGGTAAAGGTGAAGTTTTCGCCAAATTCGATCTGCAATGCGGGAGCATTGTCATTACGAAAGCCATAGTAACTGCGTTGCCAGAGATCCGTGTTCGGCTCAGTTGTTATAGAGACTGAGTCTATACTCACCTCATTCAATTTTGGCTCAAAAATCCATTTACCATTTGTAAAATCTACCATTTTAATCCTTTACGCTCCTTCTTGAATTTGTCTTGTTATTAATGCTGACCGTGAATTTATTGCTCTGGTGGTTTTTGAATCTTTTTAAACGAATCTATTAAGTGAAAAGATAGCATTGAAAAGTCAGGCGTTGTGTCTTGATAGCTTCCGCTGGTAACTAAATAAAAACCTTGAGCCGAATAAATGATTTATTCGGCTCACATCTGCTCTGACAGTTTAATGGAAAGATTCTAATTTCCCCAGCAGTTAGCTATGAGCGGGAATCAGTGTGTAGCCTTTGATCAGGTGGCTAAGTTCTGTGTGCTATTGCACTCTTGTCTTTTCAAGGCAATATGTCAGGTCAGGTCAGGTCAGGTCAGGTCAGGTCAGGTCAGGTCAGGTCTAATTTAATTTAAAACAAACTTAGCTGATTCCCTTCTTCATTATCATTCGTTTTTCGCTTTCGTGATGACTTAGAGCTAGAGCGTGATCTTTTTTGATTTTGTTCATTAAAACCTTTTGCAGCGATAATGTTGTGCTGCGCTCTTAACTCTGTGATTTTTGCTTTAGCTGTTCTGTGAACAATTTCAAAATCTACGAGGGGAGCAGGATAAAAAGATCCTCCTTCCGATTTAATGCCAGTCTTCAAATAACCTTTACTTTTCCAAGGTTCAAAAATCCAAGTGTGACTGATATCCCTTAATTCAGGAATCCATCTTTTTACAAAAATACCAGACCTATCGAGATCAAACGCTTGATTTACAGGGTTATAAATCCTTAGTGTTTTATTTCCCGACATTCCACTATGCATCTGGATCTGTGGATAATGTATGCCTGGTTCAAAGTCTACAAATAACTTAGCCAGCCACTCGGCCACGGGTCTCCAAGGTAAGGAAAGAGAAAAGGTTGCAACGGAAACCAGCATAGCCCTCATCCTAAAGTTGATCCAACCATGAGCGTGCAGACAGCGCATGCAAGCATCAACCATAGGCCATCCTGTTCGCCCCATTCTCCATGCTTCAAATTTATCGGCATCAAAAGGACGATCAAGCTTTTCCATCGCGGATGTAAGCGCTACATGTTCCATATGATGATTACTCTCGAAAGTCTGGATAAAGTAGCAGTGCCACCACAAGCGAGTGTAATAATCATGTAAGCTTTTTTTCCAGAAACTGTTTTGCACTTTTTTCTGGGCTAATAGCACTGCATTGGCAATCTCCCTCAGACTCAGGCATCCGTTCGCTAAATAAGGGCTTAACCTGGAACATCCACTTTCCGCCGTTAGAGGAGAACTGATCGATCCTCTGTAACGTTCACTACGATGATTTAAGAAGCTTTCGAGAATAAGCAAACCGTTTGTTCTGCCGCCCAATTGTCTAAGCGGACAATCCAACTCGTCGTAGGTCACAAGCGTTGGCAAATTTGATAGCTTTAATTCCGAGGGTAATTCAGCGTTGATGAAATACGGATTGTCAGACACCGTAGATGGGGGTCGGGAAATCCATTCATCCCAATGTGCCTTAAATCTGGACTTCCTTTTACTAATAGGCCTTACAACCCCGAACTGAGCGTATTCTCTCCAATCAACATGCTCTTGCCTGCACCATCGTGCAACTTTCTGATCTCTTTCAAATGTCCACAAGTTACCGATTTCTTCGTGGCTGTGTAGAGTAAAATGGCCAAAGTTGCAGAGAATTTGCTTTAACGCAACTTCAACGTTTCCTTCAAAAAGAACCAGCCGACCGCCGATATTCTGCAACTGCTCGGCAAGGTCGAAGAGAGATTCACGAATGAAGAGCCATTGCCGATTACTTGTGTCTGGCAATTGCCAGTACTCGTGTTCAACCTGGTAGAAACAAAGCACAGGCCCCAGTAAGCTGGCACGAGATAATGCTTCGTGGTCTACAACTCGCAAATCGCGTTTAAACCAAACAACCTGTAAGTTCAAGCTGACTACCTCTTCTATCAGGGTTGATAACTGTGACGTTTAAAATCACTTAGACGAACTAACATCCGCTCCACTGCATCCTAAATTTTGACTTAGTGATGAAAAAGGCTCAGTTGCTCTTCATTTTCACTGGCATCAGTTAAACCTACAGACAAACCAATCAAGCGGACTGGTGAACCGTGACCACTTTCCCAACAACGATGTACTAAGTCTGCAAGTTTTTGATGACAAAGGTGAGTTGCTTTTGCTTCACGCTCGACACTTTGGAAATTGGTAAAACGGACTTTTACCGATAACCTCGAAATCTTTCGTTTCGAAAAAATAATAGATTCTCTGGTCATCAACTCAGGTAGCAAATCTTTTAGCAAAACATTCACAGCCCTATCAACTGCATATAAATTTTTAGGTAATGTTCGTTCGATGCCTACCGATTGCTTTTCTTTTTGAACGACCACATGTGCCCTATCAACGCCCTGACACCTCCACCAAAGTAGCTCACCATTGCGACCGAACAACGCCTTTAGTTGTTGCAGTGGAGCACTTTGAATGTCTGCCCCCGTAAATAAACCAACTGCTTTCAGTTTTGCTAATGTTGACGGTCCGACCCCAGGAATTTTATCCAACGTTAGTCTGCTGATGAAAACACCTATTTCATTCGGCGGGACCACGCAAAGTCCTCCGGGTTTATAAACATCAGAGGCAATTTTTGACAGAAATTTAAGTGGTGCAACCCCAGAGGAGACCGATAGGCCTATACTTTCTTTTATGTCTAATGTGATGGCTTGAGCTAACTTTGTAGCGCTTCCCCCAAACATTGTCGAGTCAGAGACATCGAGATACGCTTCATCCAAGGAGGGCATTTCAATCTTATCTGTGTACTTTAGGAGCAACTCCTTCATCTCTGCACTAACGCTTCTGTAAAGCTCCATCCTTGCAGGGAAAGTAATTAAGTCCGGACAAATAATGAAAGCATCAGAGAGCAACATTGCAGAACGAAGCCCGGCAGCACGAGCGGGATAGTTGCAGGTAGCAAGAACCGGAGACCTGCTGACAGTTCCAATAACAGCCACCGGATTATGACTTATCTCAGGCCTGTCTCGAATTTCTACAGACGCGAAGAAAGCGTCCATGTCTATGTGTATAAACTTGTGCAACAGGAGTCTCCACAAAGTAAGACCAGCCCTTTCAACAAGAGGCTGGTTGAACTGTCGAAAAAGGCTTGTTTAAGAATCGAATTGTTTGCAAAGCTGATTTACACAACACTCGGAGCACTTCGGTTTTCTGGCTGTACACACTTGCATACCGTGTTGTATTAGCCATTCATGGGCATGTTTTTTGTAAAATGACGGTGTAACAAGATTGATCTTGACAGACGCCTCTTCAGCCGACTTAGCCTCAACAATGTTTAAGCGATTCAGGACACGAAGTACGTGTGAATCTACGGCTATCGTGTCCTTAGAAAAGACAAAATTGAGCATTAAATCTGTTACTTTGCGGCCTACACCTCGGAGCTTCATCAGCTCTTCTCTAGTTTCCGGAATCTTACCATTGTGAACTTCGAGGATCTGTCGTGCCATCACCTTGAGATTAACTGTTTTCCTGTTGTAGTGTGCTACAGGCTTAATTAATTGTCTTAGTTCTTCATCATCAAGTGCCAGTAGTTCTTCGAAATTAGAGACTCTCTGATACAAGGGGACACAAGCATTTACGACTCTTTTAGTTATAGTCAGAGTTGATAGGCATCCAGAAACAATACTTCTAAAAGGAGTGCTCGACAAACCATTTGTCATCCAAGGATCATCTGTGTTCTCGAACGTAGGATAGGTCTGGCTTAGTATTTCATAGATTTGAGCAATTTCAGTACTTGATGCTAACCCTTGTTGATTCAACTTATTCACAACGCCTCCGAAAAATGGACTGTTCAGTCCATTTTGTCGTTTGTTGCAGATTTTGTCAATTCAAACCTAGAGACTATTAATCAAACCTTTAGCATTTAACAGAACAATTACATCTGACACATGGTCACAGATATGCTCTTTTGAGTTTTCTGGGAGACAGCCAAAAGCAGCTTGAAAGCATAAAGGTTGAATTACTAACTCACAAAACCTTACTGCAATTTCTCTGAGATGCTCATCATCGCGACTTTCTAAGAAAGTTTTGAGAGCGAATTCTACGTAATCTACCGAGCCAGTGAGGCTCGATTGATAGGCCTTTTGAGCCAGCTGCGGAAAATTAAGAGCTTCCGCCGCAGTAATTCTGATAAAAGCAATACATCTGTCAGCGAGCATGCCAGCAGCAAGCTTCTCACCAACCTGTTGAAGACAATCGTTAAGATTGCCATATTTTGGAGCTTCACCTAATTCAGTAAACAATGTTCTTATTGAACGTTGAACCACAGCAGAAAATAAACTTTCTTTGTCACCAAACCTCAGGTAAAAAGCAGATTTACCGCAATCTGAAACACTCAAAATCTGACTAATCGAAGTTCTACCATAGCCCTGGCTCATGAATAGGTCAGTGGCACAGGCTAAGATCTTTTCTTCAAATAACCCCGCTTCACTGGCTTTTGGGCGACCCTTTTTCTTTATTGTCATAATGCTTAACGAACTCTATGCTAATTGAAATACGTACTTGTCTACATGATACTAAATTTATGTTAATAGAAAGAGAAATGAACCAAGAGAAGGTTAGCCTTCCACAATGCAACGCCTTTTCAAAGTATACCTCCTCATTCTTTTTGTAGTGGCAGATTTAAGTCGCTTAGCCAATTACCTAAACCCAGATCTGAAAAAGCTCCAGTCGAAAGGCATCACTTCCGTACGTTCACGAGTCACCAACCTAAACAGCTTGTATCCGGCTATTGATCATCAACTCGTCTGTGACGCCATTGTCGAAGCGTTTTGTGAATACTTCGGCGAAGTACCAGTCATAGAAGAGATTTCCCCTGAAGCCTTTCCAGATTTACCTGGCTTTTTGGAAAAATTCGCTCAGCAACAAAGCTGGGATTGGAATTTTGGTAAATCACCGCAATTTACCCACACGTTAGACGAACGCTTCAAATGGGGCGGCGTAGAAATTCACCTCGACCTGAACAACGCGAAAATTACCGCCGCGAAAACCTTCACCGACAGCCTTTTCCCTGATCCAATTGAACTGCTTGCAGAAAAACTGGTTGGCGTGACTTACCGACCAGATGCCATTGCAGATTGTATTGACTCGCTCATTGAAAGCTATCCAGACCATAAGGCCGATTTAGAAGAGATGAAAGAGTGGTTGGTGAAGGCGGTTTCTTAGGTTAAAACCTACGTGAATAGATCTATGAGCCGAATAAACGATTTATTCGACTCATAGATCGTAAAATTAATCTTCTATCTTAATTTCTTCTAATGGTTTGCCATCATGTAGCCTATGCATTACTCGGATATGATGCTTTCTATAGGTGACAAAGCCGAAGTATGTCTCAGAGTAAAGTATAAAAAGTGCAATGATGCTTACTGATGCAGATATAAACCTTATGTGCTGGGTGCTAGATAGTTGAGTTGTTTGAGCGTATTCAATTCCTGCGGCTATTATTGTCAGAATTAAAGGAAAGCCATGAAGGTATTTTAATGCCGTTATATAAGAGTGATGTCCCCAAATGATTTTTATGTTGAAAAACATAAAGCAGGGTATTCCAATGAGTATACTTACAATAAAGGCTATATCCGACTCGATATTAAAGCTTTCTCCTATTTCAGAGTATGTAATTGATATGGAATAGATACTTAAAATAGTGACAATTAGGAAATATGTTACATATTTTAATGGAGGGTATGGGGTTATGAAATCTGAATCATGCGTTTTAGGCTGACCTCCATGAGTAAGTTTTTTCATTAAGATCCTATGGTTATTTGTATTTATACAGCTAGGTTGGGTAGTAATATTGAATTAAAATGAAGCTAATATTGTCTCATATTTATAATTTAATCGAATGCAACTTAGTCTTCGATCTCAATTTCTTCTAGTGGTTTCCCATCTCGTAGTTTATGCATAACACGAATATGATTTTTTTTATAAGTAACAAAGCTAAAGTAGGTCTCAGAATATAGGAGATATAAATTAAATGCATTCATACATATAACTATAATTTGAACTCCCAAAGAATTTTTCACGGACGTGTTTGTTGTTAATCCTGAAATTATTTCAAATACTAATAATAAAAATACAACAGCGTTGATCTTTTTCAAAGTTATAATATAAGAATGATTGCCCCATGCAATTTTCATATTTACAAATATAAATAGCGGGACTATTGAAAATATAGTGATAAAATATTCAGCGGTGGCTGTTAAGTTAAAGTGTTTGAGTATCATTCCTGAAGTTAATGAAGCAGTTATTATAGTAAATATTGTTACTGCTAGGAAACATACAGTAAACCTAAGTGGAGGGAGAGGAGATAGGAAGTCTGAGTCATGTGCTTTTAGCTTATTTGTCATGAGCATTCTCCCACACACCAATTGTCATTCCATTTACAGCGCCGGATAGGGCGCTGCCTGTGAAAGATAGACTTGCACCTATAGCGTCTTTTAATTGATTTACATATGTTCTTTTTATCCCAAAATTAGAATAACGTTTGGGGTATGTTCCTGATTGCATGTACTTTTTTAAAAGAGTGTTATTTACGTTAGGATTTTGCATGCGGATTACTTCTTCTGTGAGCCTTTTTCGGTCGGCTCTATTTAACCCTTTTAAGGTATCAATATAGCTTTTACCTGTGCTTTTTTTAGTTAATTTAGCTGCTTTTATTGTCATTGCGTACGATGTTCCAGCCCCTGCGAGTGAAATTACATCAAGAGCATAGCTCATAGTCACGTACCATTGATTGGAATCTAATTCATCATTTGTTTCTGCGTTCCCAGAAATTTCATTGTAAGTTCTTAATCCACCGTTTACGCACTGTATAGTGCTTGCAATAGCTGCTGATGTTGATAAATAGGTTAGTGGTGAAGTTGTTCCTGCTGTTAGGGGGATAGTTCCTGCAGTGCCGATAACTACTAGCCAGCTCAAAGCAGCAGCTCCACAGCTTAAGGCAGCACCAGATACTTCTAAGACTAGATTTCTTTCTTTGGGATTATCTTGGTTTTGCTTTAAATATGAGGCGAACTCTTCAGGTGACATGTTTTTATAAGGCTCACGAAGAATTACATAGATAGGATCTAGTCTGCATACATTGCTAAAGGGACGGAGTTCTATGATATTTAGGTTGGAGTCAATGTATCTGACTCCTGCACCTGATAGCGCATATATTTTGTCAATCTCATTAAAAAGTTTTTTTAGATCGATATTCAACTCTATTTTTTTCTTAAGTTGGTCGCGCTGGAAGGGTGTCATAAAGCCTATCATAGATTCATTCCTTGATCTTTTTCTAATAAGTTACGATATTTTACGTCAACTTGAGGTCATTTCAACCTTGTTGTTAGTCTTTTAAAGCGAATTCATTTTTTCTTAGCGGAGAATAGCAAAACAAAAACACCAGCCGAGGCTGGTGTTTTTAATGTAATGATAGAAAGTCTAAGCCGCTCTTTTTTAGTTAAGCCTGAGCTTTCTTGAACGCTTTGATCAGTGCTTGAGTAGAAGCATCCAGTGCGCTGTTGTCACTGTCGCTGACTAGACGGTTGTAGATGTCTGTTCCCAATACTTTGCCGAGCTCTACGCCCCATTGGTCGAATGAGTTGATTCCCCAAATTGTGCCTTGTACAAAAGTACGGTGCTCGTAGAGGGCGATCAAGGCACCAACAGTGGCGGGTGTCATTTTATCCGTTAGTAGGGTGTTGCTTGGGCGGTTGCCTTTGATCACTTTGTGTGGCGCGATAGCGGCGATCTGCTCGTCTGTCGCACCTGAATCACGAAGTTCTTGCTGCGCTTGCTCAAGTGTTTTGCCAACCATCAAGGCTTGTGACTGGCTTAAGCAGTTAGCAAATAATTGTGCGTGGTGTTCGCCAATTGGGTTGTGAGACGCCAATGGCACGATAAGGTCCACAGGGACAAGACGTGTGCCTTGATGCAATAACTGGTGGTAAGCGTGTTGGCCGTTGGTGCCAGCGCCACCCCAGATGATTGGGCCTGTGTCTGTTTCTACTCCATCGCCATTCAATAGCGTCGATTTACCGTTACTTTCCATGTCTAGCTGCTGGATGTGAGCAGGCATGGCGCGTAGGTAATGATCGTAAGGAATCAAGGCGTGAGTTTGTGCGTTGTGGAAGTTGATGTACCACACGCCTAATGCGCCCATGATAACCGGTAGATTTTCTTCAAATGGTGCGGTGCGGAAATGCTCGTCCATTTGGTGAGCACCGTCTAGCAATTCGTAGAAGTTGTCCATGCCAACAGCAATGGCAACAGGTAAGCCAATAGCTGACCAAAGTGAATAGCGTCCGCCAACCCAATCCCACATAGGGAATATATTTTCTTCCGCCATGCCGAAGTCGACGGCTTTTTTCACATTGGAGCTCACGGCAGCGAAGTGTTTGCTGACGTCACTTTGTGAGCCGCCGTTGCTTAGGAACCAATCACGCGCTGCGTTAGCGTTAGATAAGGTTTCTAAGGTACCGAAAGTTTTAGACGAGATCACAAAAACGGTGGTTTCAGGATTCACTAGCTTCAGTTTGCCTGTGATGTCTGAACCATCGATGTTCGCCACAAAATGGACTTTAATGCCGTCTTTTTCGTACGGCGTTAAGGCTTCAGCGACAACTTTTGGCCCAAGGTAAGATCCGCCAATACCGATTGAGATGACATCGGTGATGCGTTTGCCTGTGTAGCCTTTCCATTCACCGCTGTGTAGTTGTGCAACAAATTTTTCCATTTGCTTAAGAGTGCTGCGAACTTCTTCTAGTACGTTAACACCATCAACCATAAGGGAATCTTGTGCTTGGCTAGCGCGTAGGGCGATGTGCAATACAGAGCGGTCTTCGGTGTTGTTGATGTGCGCACCGCTGAACATGCCTTTAATTGCTTTTTCTAAGCCCGCTTCTTTTACTAAGTCTGTTAGTAGCCCAAGAGTTTTTTCATTGGTGCGGTTTTTTGCGTAATCCAATGTCCAACCTGCCGCTTGAGTGGTGTATTTCTCGGCACGTTTGGGGTCTGCTTCAAACAGGCTTTTCATGCTAACAGATGCCATTTCTTGTTTGTGCTCTGTTAGTTTCTGCCAAGCAGTTAATTTTGTGGGTGAGCTCATTATAATCTCCCTAGAGACCTTTTCACGACTACTGTGCTCACCAATACTTTGTTAAAAACAGACTCAAAATGCTCATTTATAACCCATAAACTCCGCTTTCTCGTCTGTTTTTGCCTCGTCTTGGTTTTGCTCGTGACATCGTGCAAAGATCTCACCTAGTTTGTTGAAAGTGAATCTAGTTCTACACGCAGGTTATCAATTAAGCGTGCTTTACCTAGATATGCCGCCGTCAATATGACGAGGCGCTTCTCTTCTTCTGATGGTGTTTGTAAATTTTCTTGTGCGCGGATTTCGAAATAATCACGACGGAAACCAGCCGCTTCAAGCTTCTGCTGAGCTTGTTCGCAAATGTCCTCGTGACTCGCACGGTTTTCAATTAGCGCTTCTTTTGCCCATAACAAGGTTTGATAAATTGTTGGGGCGATGCGTCTTTCTTCTTCTGTTAAGTAACCATTGCGCGAACTCATGGCAAGGCCATCTTCGTTGCGCGCGGTATCAACACCTATAATACGTACGTTAGAACTTAGGTCACGTACCATGTCTTGGATGACTTTAAGTTGTTGGAAATCTTTGTTACCAAATATGGCACAGTCTGGCTGAACAATATTAAATAATTTTGTTACTACGGTAGAAACGCCAACAAAATGCCCTGGGCGAGAAGCGCCACAAAGAATGTCAGAAATGCCGACCACTTCGATTTGTGTTTGACTGCGTTTGCCGTCTGGGTACATTTCTAGTGCATCTGGTGCAAATAGGTAATTGCAGCCATTGGCTTCAAGAACGCGTTTGTCTTCTTCCAAGGTTTTTGGGTAACGTTCTAAATCACTTTGATCCGAAAACTGCATTGGGTTGACGAAGATAGAAGAGACAATGATTTCACCTTCTTCTTTTGCTTTGCGAATCAGTGACATGTGGCCGTCATGGAGGTTGCCCATGGTGGGTACAAACACAATACTTTTGTCTTTCAAACGTTCTATTTTAAGTGCGGTACGAAGCTCTGCCACGGTGTGGAATGTTTTCATGATTTGAATCCGTGCTCAGGTCCTGGAAATGTGACGTCTTTAACTTCTTGTACGTAGGCTTCAAAGGCTTCAGTGACATTTCGACCGTCAGTTAAAAAGTTTTTAACGAATTTAGGAGTATGACCTAGATTAATGCCGAGCATGTCGTGCATAACCAGAACTTGGCCATCGGTATGGTGTCCGGCGCCAATGCCGATTGTCGGTACAGGAACGGCTTCTGTCAGTGTTTTGCCCAGTTCTGTTGGTATGCATTCGTACAGAAGGATATCGGCTCCAGCAGCAACAAGGTCTAGAGATTCTTGCAGTAATAAGTCGGCTGCGTCTTGGCTTTTGCCTTGTACTTTGTAGCCACCAAACTTATGCACGGACTGTGGTGTCAGACCTAAGTGTGCGCAAACAGGAATGCCGCGTTGGCTTAGTAGTTTTACTGTATCTGCTAACCAGCTGCCACCTTCAAGTTTGACCATATTGGCGCCAGCTTGCATTAGCTTTGCTGCGTTATCAAGCGCTTGTTCTGGCTTGCTGTAACTCATAAAAGACATATCCGCGAGGATGAAGGCATTGGTATTGCCTCGTTTTACTGCCGCGGTGTGGTAGCACATATCTTCGATGGTAACGGGTAATGTACTGTCTTGGCCTTGTATGACCATGCCTAGAGAATCCCCAACCAAGATAGTTTCAACACCCGCGACGTTCATGACGTTAGTAAACGATGCGTCATAGCTTGTTAGGCAGGTGATTTTTTCTTTAGCCGCTTTCATTTTTTTGAGTGTGGATAAAGTGACTGGTTTGGTGAGTTTTCTTTGTGAGTTATCTGAATACATAATTCATTCTTCTTTGATAAAGACCAAATCGCTGGTATCAAGTTGCTGTAATTGCTCGGTAACGGTTTTTCCATTTGCTAAGAGCATATCAGGCGCTAGGTCGCTAAGCGGCTTTATAACAAACCCTCGTTCTAGCATGAAGGGATGTGGCACGGTTAGCCTTGGTAACTGTATTGTTTGTTGTCCGTACAATAACAGATCTAAGTCTAGGGTGCGCGGTCCCCAATGACGTTCTCTTACTCGACGTTGCGATTGTTCGATGCTTTGTAATAAATCGAGTAATTCGATAGGGGAGAGAGCGGTGTCGAATTTGGCGACAGCGTTAATATAGTCCGGTTGATCCTGTGGACCAACGGGTTTGCTGCCATAAATAGAAGAAACACGAAGATTTTTTAGATCGTCGTGTTTCTTTAGGGCGTCAATGGCGCGATCAAGTTGCGCCACTGGATTTTCAAGATTACTGCCGAGGCCAATATAAGCGTGTATCAAGACGCATCCTCTTACTCGTCAAAGGCTTCACTTTGTGGAGCTGTGTTAGCGGTATTGCCATTGCTCTTTCTGCGACGACGTGGGCGGCGTTTTTTAGGACCTTCGTTGTCTTTAGTGAACGAGTCGATGCTTTTAATTAGATCTCTTTGCTGGCTTTCTGTGCCATGCTGGAATTTTTCCCACCAATCGCCTAATCCATCTAAGTTGGTTCCGCTAAGTTCACGAATCAGTAAAAAATCGAAACCAGCACGGAAGCGAGGATGTTCAAGCAATAAGAAAGCACGTTTGCCGTAGCGTTTTGGTAGTCGGTACTGCATATCCCAGATTTCACGCATTGGCGTAGAGAATCGTCGTGGAATAGCGGTCGATGCCACTTGGTTGTCTAATACCATATTGGCAGCTTGGTGCAATGCTGGTGTTGCTGGCATGCCTTGCGTTTGGAACTCTTCATGACGAAGTGCCACGCTTGGCCAAAGCAGTACAGCGTATAAGAAGTAGGGCGCTGTGGTTTTACCGCTTTGGATGCGGTCGTCGGTGTTTTTTAGACCTTGAAGTATGAAGGCTTCAGGATCGATGTCATTACGTTTCCAGCCGCTTTGCAGTAAAGCGTCAGTATCTGGAAATAAATAACGGAACAAGCCGTACTGGCGCAACAAATGGAACGTATCAATGCCATTGCCGCTACCAAGCAGTTTTAACACTTCTTCAAATAGGCGTGCTGGTGGAATGTGATCTAGCAGGTGAGCCATTTCTTTGATCGGTGCAGCGGTTTCGGCTTCTAGTTCGAATCCTAGTTTGCCGGCAAAACGAATCGCACGCAGCATACGAACTGGATCTTCTTGATAACGCTGACGAGCGTCACCAATGATACGAATCTGTTTGCTTTCAATGTCTTTTAGGCCGCCACAGTAATCGTGAATACTGAAGTCCTTAACATTGTAATACAAAGCGTTAAAAGTGAAGTCGCGGCGTTCGGCGTCTTCTTCAATATTGCCATAGACATTGTCACGCAATACGATGCCGTGGGCAGAGCGAGCAGAGTCTTTGCCTTTCAGGGATTTTTGAGTTGTGCTTTCTTCTGCGGTGTCATCACTGTCATCTTGAGCAGAGTTGGCTCTAAATGTTGATACTTCAATGATTTCGCGCCCAAACGTCACATGGACCAATTTGAATCGGCGGCCAATGAGTCTTGAGTTTGAGAAAATGGTGTGAACTTCTTCGGGAGTGGCGTTGGTAACAACGTCAAAATCTTTTGGCTCTATGCCAATAAGATGGTCTCGAACGCAGCCACCAACAAGAAATGCATCGTAGCCAGCTTTATTTAGGCGATACAATACTTTGACGGCATTTGGGCTTAAGTCTTGTCGAGATAAGCTGTGATCGCTGCGAGGGATAATAATAGGGTAAGTCTGTGCCTTTGGAGAGGCAAACAGTGAGGTAGCTTTACGTACCAGAGATTTTAATCCTGTAAGCATTAGACAACAAATTTTAAAGTTAACGAAAAGGACATTCTACACGTGATGAACTAAAGTTACACGGATAATGGTATTGTTTGAGCAAAATGGGTATGTCGATATAGAAGAGATAACAGAAGCGATTGCTTATTTACTAATCAGTAAATAAAATAATCGCTTTGGATACATGAAGATACTAGTTCCGAAAACAAAGTGGGTGCTGCTTCTGCAGTTCTACTCAGGTTTTATTTTTATTATTGCATCGTTTTCATTGCCCGAAGGCTTGTATATCTAAAAAGATCAATTATCCAAAGCGATTTTCCATCCATAGCCTCAAATTTTTATTTTTATTTGAAGAGGCTACGGTGTTCCTAGTTTTTATTGTTATTTTTAAGAACCTACATACGACGATTAACTTATTTTTATTCTTGGTCAATCTTCTTATCGTTGTGTCATATATAAGGCATTTGTTGTGCCAAAAACAATAAAGTGCTGATTTTGTTGGGTTTTGGCATATTTTTGTACACTTTCTTTACAGTTTTGTGTTTATTTTTTGGGTATTTTGGTAGCAAGTGTTACTTTTCGGTTGTTACTTTTTTGGGTATAGCTAGTTTCTGTCGTCTTTCCCATAAGCTTTTTCTTGATATGCCCAAGGAATGTGCAAGTTGTGTCTCGGTCATCTTGTGTTGGTGCGTAAGGACAAAGTGTTTGAAGTAATCGTCCAGCGTTGTTCCTGTCATTAAATCTTGTTTTGTTGATAGCGAAATATTAGTGCTATTGGGCTTGTTTTGCTGGCTGGCGAGTTTGAGATTAGCTGCTTCAACTCTTTCTGGCGGGCTCAAAATAACCGCTCTTTCGATGGCATTTTCCAGTTCTCGTACATTTCCAGGCCAGTTGTGTGCACGTATGGCTTTATCGAATGTTTGATTGTATTTGTATATTGGCTTGTTGTGTTTTTTACAGGCGTTTTCGAGAAGTATTTGCGCAAGCATGGAAATATCATCTCCCCTGTCCCTCAGTGGCGGCAGGAGGAGCTCCATCACGTAAAGTCGATAGTATAAGTCTTCTCGGAAAAGTCCTTGCTTAACCATTTCTATTAGGTTTCTGTGGGTGGCGGTAATTAATCGAATATTTACTTTGGTTGATTGTGTGGCACCCACCCTGCGTATTTCGCCTTCTTGTAATACTCGTAATAGTCTTGCTTGTGCTTCTAGTGGTAGTTCGCCAATTTCATCTAAGAAGAGCGTACCTTTATCAGCAGCAAAAATTAGGCCGTCATGTGAGGCGTTTGCTCCGGTGAAAGCGCCTTTTTCATGACCGAAAAGCTCTGATTCTATTAGGTTTTCTGGAATGGCGGCGCAGTTGACGCTAATAATTGGATGGTTGTGACGTTGACTTAAGTTGTGAAGTGCTTTGGCAACCAATTCTTTGCCTGTTCCAGACTCTCCTCGGATAAGGACAGTGACATGGGTTTCTGCGATCTTACGCATGTCGCTGAAGAGTTCTTGCATTGGTGGGCACTGGCCGATAATGCCACTTCCGGCAGAGCCTAGAGTGATGGATTCTTCTTCAGTATTGGATTGGTGGGATTGAGCTGTTGCTTCTGAGATTGGTGTGGGGCGATCTTTTTGTTCTAGGGCATTCACAACATGCTTAAGTAGTGTTTCAGAGTCTGTCGGCAGGGGTAGGTAGTAAAGCGCCCCCTGTGCCATGCTGCTGACGCCTGTGCTTAGGCTGGCCTTTGCATCAAGTACGATGCGATTTGGCACGCTAGGGAGTTCTGTGTTGCTTTCGGCGAGATGGTTGATGGCTTCTTGGTCAATCAGCAATAGGTGAAATTCAGACAGTTCATAATATCTATTGGCTTGTTCAAACGTACTGCTGGTGTTTACTTGAAAGCCATATCGAGACAGCCACTTTTCTGATTCTTTAAGTGGGGAGTTGTCTGGGCAAATGATCATAATGCTGTGCATAAAGTGTCACCTCTTGTAACTAATGTAACGATTATACACATGAAGGCTGTTTGGTCGAGATGGACTTGAGTTGAATTAAGGAGAATTGAGTTGACAAAAAACTTAGATGAAATGCAGGTCTTGCTCTTCCAGTGGAAGGTTTTTGATTTCTTTTAGTTTACTTGCATCCCACGCTTCGATGGCTAGCGATAGGGCCTCTGTAATCGAAGATGGTTCTAGCAGATCAATCTTAAGATAGTGTAGTGCGCGCAAGAGTGTAGGAAGGTGGCCGTTTTTAATTGGCTTGGCATGATTTTGTTTGCTTATTTTATCGCCAGAGTGATTGGTGATGAGTGGGATGTGGCAAATGTTCGGCGGTATCCATCCAAATAAATCATAGAGGTGAAGCTGTTGAGCGGTGGTTTCAATTAGATCTGCGCCCCTAACTAAGTGGCTAATATTTTGGAAGTGGTCGTCGACGACAACCGCAAGTTGGTAGGAAAAAAAGCCGTCTTTTCTTTTTAAAACTGGGCAATTATTTTTGAGATCTTCAGTAAATAATAAAGTGCCTTGAATACTGTCTTGGCATTGATAAATCTTCGAACTGGTTTTTAGTCGCCATGAATGGGGGGTGTTTAGCGTGCTTGGACATTCAGTTGGGTGATTGCCGCTGTATTTAGCAAGAGACTGGCGTGTGCAATTGCATGGAAATACGATCTGTTGTTTTTTTAATTCAGACAGCTGTTGTTCGTAAATATTAATGTGCTGGCTTTGAACTCGAATAGATTCGTCGGAAAAAAGCTGGTAACTATCGAGAGTCTTGGTGATTTGTTCGGTGAAGCTGGATTTGCAGCGTGTGCCATCCACATCTTCAATGCGAATGATCCAGCTGCCGTGCTGTTTTTTTGCATCCAAATAGCTCGCTAATGCGCTGACTAGCGAGCCAAAGTGGAGTGGGCCGGTTGGCGAAGGTGCAAAACGGCCACGATAGAGAGTTTGTTCGGGGTTAGTGTGGTGAGACACCAGTGTTAGCCGCCGATTTGTTTCTCTTTGATTTCAGCCAGTGTTTTGCAATCAATACACATGGTCGCTGTCGGACGAGCTTCTAAACGACGAATGCCGATTTCGATACCGCACTCTTCGCAGAAGCCATAATCGTCAGCATCGATAAGCTCAATCGTTTGAGAGATTTTTTTAACCAATTTACGTTCGCGATCTCGAGCGCGAAGTTCTAGGCTAAATTCTTCTTCTTGGCTAGCTCGGTCATTTGGATCAGCATAGTTCACAGCCTCTTCTTTAAGGTGGTGAACGGTGCGATCAACCTCTTCCATAAGATTTTGCTTCCAGTTGAGTAGAATGCTTTTAAAGTGCGCCAACTGGTTTTCGTTCATGTATTCTTCGCCATCCTTAGCAACATAAGGAGTGAAGTCTTTCATTAATGATTCAGGGTTCATATTTGGCATACGCATTGCCTCACTTCGCAGGTTTCCATTGTGGTAGCCTGTAACCAATAAAATTAGGTGATTTATTTTCGGGCGGAAACTTACCAGATAATGTGGCTGTTAACCACATTTTTTGCGCAAAATGTCGCGATATTTTTGAAACGAGTTGATAAAGGTAGAGAAAACGGGATGGAAAAGCATAAGTTAGCAACCAGAGTTGAGCAAATTTCGCCGTTTCAGGTGATGGAAGTATTGGCTCGAGCCAAACAGCTGCAATCTCAAGGTGAAGACGTTATTCATCTTGAGGTTGGTGAGCCAGATTTTGTTGCTGTAGAAGCGGTTGCTAACGCTGGTGTGGAAGCTATTCAGCAAGGTAAAACAGGTTATACCTCGGCAACGGGTTTGCCTGAGCTTAAGCGTGCTATTAGTGATTATTATCTTAGTCGCTATCAGGTAACCGTCTCGCCAGAACGAATTATTGTTACGCCAGGTGCATCAGGGGCTTTGTTACTAATGGCGTCGCTGATGGTGAACGCTGGCGAAGAAGTGGTGATGCCTGACCCATGTTATCCATGTAATAGACATTTTTTAATTCAGGCTGGCGCGACAGCAAAGCTGGTTGAGACAAAGCCTGAAGAGGGTTTTGAGCTGGATCTGAATACGTTATCCGACCATTGGGATAAAAATACATCTGGGCTTTGGCTTGCTTCTCCATCTAATCCGACAGGTGCGGTGCTTAGTAAATCTTATATTTCGCAGGCTTGGGAAAAGGTAAGTGAATTTGGCGGCCATTTGCTGGTGGATGAAATCTACCAAGGTTTGGTTTATGAGGGTGATGACTTTTCTGCTCTTTCTATTTCTGATGATATTTTTGTTGTTAATAGTTTCTCGAAATATTTTGCCATGACAGGCTGGCGATTGGGTTGGTTAGTTGTGCCTGAATGGGCAATTGAAGGCGCGACTAAGCTAGCGCAAAACTTATTTATCGCGGCATCAAGTGTGGCTCAATATGCGGCGGTGCGAGCGTTTTCGCCAGATGTATTCGCCGAGTGTGAAGTGCGTCGGCAAACATTGAACGCTCGCCGATTGGTTTTATTGGAAGGCTTGGAGGTGATAGGTTTGCCAGTAGTTGCGCCGGCGCATGGGGCTTTTTATATCTATGTTGATGTGTCGAGCGTGACGCAGGATGCTATGACTTGGTGTTTAGAGTTACTTGAGCAAGAAAAAGTAGCGCTCACGCCAGGTGCGGATTTTGGTGTCAAGGACGCACATAAGTACGTGCGGTTTGCTTATACCTGCGATGAACAGAGGTTGCAAAAAGCCTTAGAAAGGATTGCTCGTTTCATGGCTTCTTAGTTGTAGATATGGCGGTTTGATTTGTTATTTAAGAGTAAGGTGCAGAGTCTACCCTCTGCGCCTTACTAATATGAAACCTGCTAGTAAGCAGATAACAATTGGAATGCTAACGCCGATGACTGGTGGGAAGTTAATGGCGACACTCATACGGCCAAATAGGTTGAGCGCATTTTGAAATGCCAAGCCTATTATGACCCCTGTAAATATTCGACCGCCCATTGTGGAAGACCTAAGTGGTCCGAAGACGCTTGATAGTGCAACAAGCACGAGTGCTAACGAGGCGATTGGTCGCAGTGCGGTAATCCAAAACTCCAATTCATACTGGGCGCCATCGAGTTTTTGCTGCTTTAAGTAAGTTTGGTAGTTTTTAAGCTGACTTAAAGACAAAGCGTCGGGTTCTTGTGATGCTAAAAACAAGTGTTCTGGTGTGATGCTAACGTTCCAGTTCGCGTGCTCCATGCTTTTTTTCTCTACATGATCGGAGGCGAAGACTGTTTCTGTTACGTTATTTAATTGCCATTGAGAGCCTTCAGTATGTTGTGCGCTGCTTGCCGTTATTATGTTTTTCAATTTCTGGCCATCAGGCGAGAAAATTTGTATACCATATAGCTTGCCCATATCGTCCGCAGCATCAATGTAAACAAAAGTATTGTCGGCTTTTAGCCAGACGCCTCCTGTTAGTGAGAAAGTTCCACTTTCTTGGCCTTTGAATTTTTCTATTAGGTTCGCTTTTTGCTCTGCAACAGGGGCAACAAATTCTGAAATCCCCATGCCTAGCAGGGAAACAAATAGGATTGGTTGGCATGCTGCAATACCAATGCGCCAGATTGGCATTCCCGCGGCACGCATAACGGTTAATTCTGATGTCGCAGCTAATGTGCCTAAGCCCATTAGGGTGCCAATCAATGAGGCCACTGGAATGTATTCTGCTAATTTTCCAGGCAGGCGGAACATGATCACCTGTAACAGAGATTGAATGGTGTAGTTATCATTTACTTTTTTGATTTGCTCTATAAAAGTTAGCGCAAAATCTAATCCAAGCAGTACCACGGCGACAATTAAAAATGCCCATAAAACGCTGCTGGCAATGTATTTATCTATTTTAGTCATATTGGTTACTCGTTTGAGTCCGCTGCGTTGGGAAGTCTGGCTTTGCGGCGCTCAAAGACTTGATTGTACTGCGCAAAAAGCACTGCAGCGATGAGTATGAACATGCCATGTATCCACCATAAACCGAGTTGAATAGGGAGCCTGCCTTTTTCGAGGCCTGTACGTCCCCAAATGAGAAGGGCGATATAGAATATCATCAACAGGATAGCAGGTAGCATTTTGAAAAAACGGCCTTGTCTTGGATTTACCTGGCTTAGCGAAAGTCCAATGATGGCAAGGATAGGAATAATAATAACCAATGAAATACGCCATTGGAGCTCGACTTTTTCTAAAAGATTATCGCTGTTTATTAAGCTAAAAGTGGTTTTTGTATATGGATCATCAATGATGCTCTCATCTTTACTTTCCATGCGCACTGCGTAGGTATCAAATTGTGTAATGCTGTAGTTCGCAGTGCCAGGTTTGCCTTCGTAACGTGTGCCATTCTTGAAGACAAGATAGTTTTGATTGCCTTCAGAGCTAATGCGGATTTGTTCTGCATAAGCTGCAAATGTTTGTATTGGAATATTAGTGTCTTTTTTGCGCACGACATCAGAAAGGAATATTTGATTCATCCAGCCTTCTTCAGTAAAGCTATCTATGTAGCTTGTGCGTTGGCCGCTGCCTTCAAAGCGTCCGGGGATGAGAAAGTCAAAGGCAGATAGTTGGTCTTGCGCCTGAGAGGCTTCTGCTGCTTTATATTCGCTGTATGGCGCGAGCCAAAAATTCACAGAAGCGCTGACCGAGCCGACAATAAAGGCAATGCCAAGAGTGTAACCGGCAAGTTTTAGTTTACTAATGCCGCTGGAAAAGAGCACAGACATTTCGTTTTCTATATAAAGACGACCAAACGAAAGTAGCAAGGCCAAGAAAAAAGCCAGCGGCAGAATCATCTGTACGAAACTAGGAACATGGTAGCCGAGAATGACGAATAAAAATTCGAAGGTCATTCTTCCGTCGGCAATACGGCCTAAGTAGGTGGAAATTCGACCACTTAGAATAACGAGCAGTAAAATAAGAGTTACGCCAACAGTTGACACAAGCACTTCTTTCGCTAAGTATCGGAATAGTCTCAAAGTCACCTCTGGATGGATTCTGCTTTTTAAGCGTAGAGTTGATTACATATCTAAAGCCCCCATTATCTCGTGGTAAGAAGTATATTATCCAGTTTTTTTTAAAATGAGACCTTTGCACGACAACACTGCTGGCAAATAGGGTGTTTGAAAATGGCTTAAAAATGCCGATTTATGACAAATAAATCGTGTTTTTGCTTTGTCTTTGCTTCGCTGGTGGCCTTGTGTAAATGTCTTGAAGTTATTTTATTGAGGGTTTTTTCATGAATATGGCGTTATTTGATCGCTTATCCACAGTTCAAGCGGATTTGCTTGTTGCATTTGTTCCAAGTGAGGGTGACTTTCCGGAGTCAACGTCTTGGATTGATGAGAGTGCCAATGGGCAAGTCTCTCAATTACGTGAAACAGGTGTATTTAAAGGTGGCGTGGCACAAACGCTATTGCTACCTGGTGTATCACAAGATTTCGCACAGGCGGTGTTGTTAGTTGGCATTGGTAAAGATGCTCAGTTGAGTGATATGCAAGCTCGTAAAGTCATTGCCGCCGTAGCAGCTCAAATTAAAGGTTTGCCATTCGCATCAGTTGCGGTCGCAAGCGCTGGGTTAGTGCTGAAAAATCGTTCTCAGGCTGATGTGCTCGCTCTGGTTGCTCAATGGTTAAATGAAGGCTTTTACAACTTCCTTGGCTTTAAAAAAGACGATGCTGAGAAAGCGACAAAAGTTACGTCCTTATTGTTAGAGGGCACAGATGAAGCGGCTTTGGCAATTGGTACGGCTACGGCGAAAGGTTCTGCTTTTGCTCGTCAACTAGGAAATCTTCCTGGTAACGTGTGTACGCCAAGTTACTTAGCATCTAAAGCGCAGCAGCTAGGTGAAGAGTACAGTATCGGTGTTGAGTTACTAGACGAAAGTAAAATGGATGAGCTAGGCATGCATTGCTTGTTGTCTGTAGGTCATGGTAGTGATCAGCCAAGTTATTTGATTGTAATGAACTATCGTGGTGGAGAGGAAGGCGAGGCGCCTCACGTTCTTCTGGGTAAAGGTATTACTTTCGATACCGGTGGTATTTCCTTGAAGCCTGGTCCGAAAATGGACGAGATGAAATACGATATGTGTGGTGCTGCTAGCGTTTTCGGTACGATGAAAGCGATTTGTGAGTTAAAACCAAAATTGAACTTCACGGCTGTTATTGCAGCCGCTGAGAATATGCCAAGTGGTCGTGCAACTAAGCCAGGCGATATTGTGAAAACCATGTCTGGTCAAACGGTAGAGATTTTAAATACCGATGCCGAAGGTCGTTTAGTGCTTTGTGATGCTTTGACTTACATTGAGCGCTTCAAACCGAAATCAGTTGTTGATATTGCCACTCTTACGGGTGCTTGTGTGGTTGCTTTGGGTAGCGTTAACTCAGGTATGTACGCGAACAATGATGATCTAGCATCAGAATTGAAAACAGCAAGCCAAGTTTCTGCCGATAAGATTTGGCAAATGCCGCTAGACGAAGAATATCAGCAGCAGCTTGATAGTAATTTTGCAGACATTGGTAATATTGGTGGTCCAGAAGCGGGATCTGTTACTGCTGCGTGTTTCTTGTCTCGCTTTACTGGTTCTTATCCTTGGGCGCATTTGGATATTGCCGGCACAGCTTGGGCTGGTGGTGCAGCCAAAGGAGCAAGTGGTCGTCCAGTGGCTTTGTTGACACGCTATTTGCTTGGTAAAGCGTAACTAACTCGCTCTATTACTGACGCATAGCGTTTATTAAAAGCAGCAATCATTAATGGTTGCTGCTTTTTTTTATTCAGTCTTTTAAAAGGAAAGATTAGTCTGATCAAGGTGTTATTTTTTTTCGGGCTAGGTTGAGTCTATTATCTTCATTTGGAGAGGGTGGACTTTTGTGTTCTTCAATGCGAAAGTTGAGGGCTTCAAATGATGGGTTAAGCGAATAATATTGCTTAATCCTTGTATTTTGCCTTCTTAATATTGGTTTTTCCTATGTCAGATTTAGCCACTCAGTATGATGATGGTGTTTTTGAGCCAGATGAAGAAACCTTGATTTCCGCTTTACGGAATCAAGATGACATTCCTATTTTGATGGATATTGTCGCTGAGAGAGTCGACGTCGAGAAAACGGCTTTTTCCGTAAGTCAGGAAGAGCACTTGGCGCACTCTTTTGATGACCCTTTAATGGATGAAGAATTAAAAGAAGAAGCTGTTAGTGAAAGTGTTCAACAAGAAGCTTCTCAAAATGATCTCTTTGATCATTCTTTAGATACAGCGACACCAGATAATGTTGTTACTGATTCTGTTTTATCCCAAGAACTTATTGCCAAAACCATTGCGGAAGTACTTGAAAAACGTTTGCCAGAGTTGGTATCGGAAGTGATGCAAGCATTGCAGTCTGCTAGGGCAGTCCAGAATGGTAATACAATTCAAGAAGAGTAATACAAATCAATAGTCGTTTTACGTATCTGCAGACGGCTTAATTACCCACGTGTTATTCTTTATCTTGTTATGACACGTTATAATTCTTCAACTTACAATTGATCGCTACATAAGAGCCTTAAGACATCATAATGGAAAAGACCTACCAACCTCAGAGTATTGAACAGCCTATTTATAAACGTTGGGAAGAGGGTGGATATTTTTCCCCTCAAGGCAACGGTTCTCCATTCTCTATCATGATTCCACCACCAAACGTCACCGGTAGTTTGCACATGGGGCATGCTTTTCAGCATACCTTGATGGATGCGATGATTCGCCGTGAACGCATGAAAGGTAGCCGTACTTTGTGGCAGCCGGGTTGTGACCATGCGGGTATCGCGACTCAAATGGTGGTTGAACGCCAATTAGCCGCTCAGAATATTACTCGTCATGATCTTGGTCGTGAAAAGTTCCTTGAAAAAGTCTGGGAATGGAAGGGTGAATCTGGCGGTACTATTTCTGATCAGATGCGCGTTTTAGGTGATTCTGTTGCTTGGGATAAAGAACGTTTCACTATGGATCCGGGCATGTCGGCTGCGGTTCAGGAAGTGTTTGTACGTTTATTTGACGAAGGCATCATTTACCGTGGTCAGCGTCTTGTAAACTGGGATCCAGTGTTGCATACGGCAATTTCTGATCTTGAAGTCGTTTCTGAAGAAGAAAATGGCTTCATGTGGTACTTCCGTTACCCACTTGCTGATGGTGTGAAAACAACTGATGGCAAAGATCACATCGTTGTAGCAACGACACGTCCTGAAACTATGTTCGGTGACGCTGCTGTTGCGGTTGCATTGGATGACGAGCGCTTTACAGATCTTGTTGGTAAATTTGTTGAATTGCCATTGGTTGGTCGTCGTATTCCAATCGTTGCTGACGAATATGTAGATAAAGAATTTGGTACGGGTTGTGTGAAAATTACGCCCGCTCACGATTTCAATGACTATGAAGTAGGCAAGCGCCACGACATGCCATTGATCAATATTTTGACCGACGATGCGGCGATCAACGACGTAGCGCCTGAAAAATATCGTGGTATGGATCGTTTTGACGCTCGAAAAGCGGTTGTTGCTGATTTTGATGCGCTTGGCTTGCTTGAGAAAGTTGTTGATCACAAATTAAAAGTACCACGTGGTGAACGTGGCAATACGGTTATTGAACCTTATCTAACACAGCAGTGGTATGTCGCGGTTGAATCATTGGCTAAGCCTGCGATCGAAGCTGTTGAAAATGGCGATATCCAATTTGTGCCTAAGCAATGGGAAAACACTTATTTTGCTTGGATGCGTGACCTTCAGGATTGGTGTATTTCTCGTCAGCTTTGGTGGGGGCATCAGATTCCAGCCTGGTATGATGCGGATGGCAAACACTACGTTGGTAAAAATGAAGAGGAAGTTCGCGCAAAATACAGCCTAGGTGCTGATGTTGGGCTAACTCAAGATGAAGACGTGCTAGATACTTGGTTCTCTTCCGCTCTTTGGACCTTTGCTACACAAGGCTGGCCAGAAGAAACACAAGATTTTGCTGAGTTTAGTGAGTCGGATGTGTTGGTAACCGGCTTTGATATCATTTTCTTCTGGGTTGCCAGAATGATTATGATGACATTGAAGTTTACCGACAAAGTACCGTTTAAAACGGTTTATATCACTGGCCTTATTCGTGATGAGCGCGGTGATAAAATGTCGAAATCCAAAGGTAATGTTATCGATCCACTGGATTTGATTAATGGTATTGATATCGAATCTTTGGTTGCGAAACGTACTTACGGCATGATGCAGCCGCGCTTGGCTGAAAAAGTCGAAAAGAATACTCGTGAAACCTACCCAGAAGGTATTCAAGCCTACGGTACTGATGCACTGCGCTTTACGCTTTGTTCATTGGCGTCTGGTGGTCGAGATATTAAGTTCGATCTTAATCGTCTTGAAGGTTACCGTAACTTCTGTAACAAGATTTGGAACGCGACGCGTTATGTCTTGATGAATACTGAAGATCAAGACTGTGGGCAGAATGGCGCTGAGGTTGAGCTGTCTCTTGCCGACAAGTGGATTATTTCTCGCTTGCAACATGCTGAAGACGCAGTAAATCGTGCTTTCGATACGCATCGTTTCGATTTGGCTTCTCAAGCATTGTACGAATTTATGTGGCACGAATACTGTGATTGGTATTTGGAATTGTCTAAGCCTGTACTTTGGGACGAAAGTGCCACAGCAGCGCAATTGACGGGTACTCGTCGTACCTTGGTTCGCGTATTGGAAGCTTTCCTTCGTCTTGCTCATCCAATGATGCCATTCTTGACCGAAGAAATTTGGCAGCGTGTTGCACCGCTAGCTGGCATCGAAGGCGAAACCGTTATGTTGGGTAAATACCCAGCGGCTGATGAAGCGAAAAAAGACGCGCAAGCAGAAGCAGACGTTGAATGGCTGAAAGGTGTTATCGAAGGCATTCGTAATATCCGTGGTGAAATGAATATTTCTCCTTCTAAGCCGCTTACTATTTTTTTCCGTAATGGTTCTGAGCAAGATCAGGCTCGTTTGGATGCGAACTTAACCTTCTTGCAAACGCTGGCTAAATTAGAGTCTGTAACTTGGTTGAATGCGGGCGATGAAGCGCCAATGTCAGCCACTGCGTTAGTGGGTGATATGGAAGTGCTTGTACCAATGGCTGGCTTGATTGATAAAGAAGCTGAACTTGCTCGTTTGCAAAAAGAAATCGATAAAGCGTCAAAAGAATTGCAACGCATCCAAGGCAAACTTTCCAACGACAGTTTTGTGGCGAAAGCGCCTGTTGAAGTGGTTGAGAAAGAGCGCGCTAAGTGTGATGACTTGCAGTTGGCGGTCGGTAAGTTAGAAGAGCAAAAGATCAGTATTGAATCTTTGTAAATACGCGTTGTAAAAACATAAGGTCGGAAGTCTGTTTTGGTTTCTGACCTTACGCTTACTTAATAAAAATAAAAAAGAGGCGAGATAGTAATGGAAAGATTAACTGGAAAAGTTAAGTGGTTTAACGACGCTAAAGGCGTGGGTTTTATTAAGAGAGAAGACGACAGCGATGTGTTTGTGCATTACAAGTCGATTGTTTGTGATGGACACAAAAGCCTGAGAAAAGGGCAGTCGGTTAGTTTTCTTTTATCTGAAACTGATTTTGGCTTGCAAGCGATGGAAGTGCGTTTAGAAAAAGAGGCGCAAGTTGCATCCTCTGACTCTAATCAACAGCTTGAAAGTGCTTAGTTTATTTAGATTCTGTTAGCATCTTGTGCGCGAGTTTGACGAAGTCGACTGGCGTAATGATACCAACGAGTTTGTTGTCTTGAGTTACTGGTAGGCAGCCGTATTTGTTTTCAATGAAAAACTCTGCGGCCATGTCCAAATCTGTGTCAGGGCTTACGGTAAGTATGTCTTTATTCATCGCATTAGTGATGGGAGTTTGCTGCTCTTTTTTTGAAAGCTGCTGGGTGCCAAACTGACTAACAAGATGGAAGGCGTGACGTAAGTATTCTCGCTGCGTGAGCATGCCAACACATTCCCCTGCGTCATTGACGATTGGGATGTTCCTAATGTTTTTTTCTTGCATCAATGCTTTGGCTTTTGCCAAAGAATCATTTTCTCTTAATGTAATTAAGTTAGTAATCATTAAGTCGGCTACAGTGCGCATGAATCAGTCTCCATATGTCTATTTCAGCGTGTTTATTTTGACAGTAAGGTTCAGTGTAGAGCGTATTAAGTATGAAAGGCAATTATGTCTTACAAGGCAACTGTGTATTAGAAAAAGTATAGCGGCCTTGAGGTAGATCAATAATGACAGATCAAGAATGGATGGAACGCGCGATAGCGCTGGCTGCAAAAGCGGCATCAGAAAATGAAATCCCAGTGGGCGCTATTGTCGTGCTTAATGACGAAATTATCGGTGAGGGCTACAACGGGCCAATTTCTCTTTGTGACCCAACTGCCCATGCAGAAATTCAAGCGATTCGTATGGCCTGTAAAACCATGAATAATTATCGTCTGCCCGATGCTACTTTATATGTAACATTGGAGCCTTGCTCTATGTGCGCTGGCGCTATGGTTCATGCGCGTATTGATAGAGTGGTTTATGCAGCGACGGAACCCAAAAGCGGTATTGTAGAAAGTCAGGGACAATTCTTTGAAGCGCCATTTCTTAATCACAAGGTGAAAGTTGAGTCTGGTGTATTGGCCGAAATAGCTTCTAGTCAGCTTACTCAGTTCTTTCAATATCGTCGCGAACAAAAAAAGAAGCTCAAGGAACAGGCAAAAAAGGCGATTTAGGTGATTAATTCCGTCATTTTGTGTAGAAATTTCATACTCTGCTAGCCTCTATTTGCTTCATTGATTTAAAATACCCGCACCATTTCCCCAAAACTACCAAGTGAGGCAATACTCAACATGCTAACTCTGCATGGTTCCGCAGCGCTATCAGCGTTTCGCAAGGCAAAGTTATTAGCCAATATGCAAGCATCTATCCCATCTGTCACAGATGTTGATGCTCAATTTCTCCATTTTGTGGAGCTGGTTGATAATCAAACGCTTACTGCTGAACAGGAAACTGTTCTACAACGCGCTTTGGCCTACGGTCCTAAATCCTCCCAAGTCAGTTCATCTGATCAAAGTGTTTTAGTGGTTCCTCGTTTAGGAACGATTTCACCTTGGTCATCGAAAGCAACCGATATCCTTCATAACTGTGGCCTTGCGGCCGTATCCCGCGTTGAACGTGGCGTGGAATACTTTATCCATAGCTCGGTGCCATTGGCGCTTGAAGAGCTAGATTTGTTGTCTGCTATGTTGCATGACCGCATGACAGAAAGCGTGCTTCCGGCATTGAGCGACGCGACTGACATGTTCTCTCATGCAGAACCGGCACCAATGACAAGTGTTGATGTTCTAGGTGGCGGCCGTGCAGCCTTGGTTGAGGCAAACCAAACGCTCGGTCTTGCCCTTGCTGATGACGAAATTGATTATCTTGTTGAGTCTTTCATTGAGTTGGGTCGTAACCCAATCGATGTTGAGCTAATGATGTTTGCTCAAGCAAACTCTGAACATTGTCGTCATAAAATCTTTAATGCGTCTTGGACCATTGATGGCGAAGAGCAAGAGCGCTCTTTGTTTAAAATGATCAAGAACACTCACGAACATAATCCACATGGCACCTTGTCTGCTTATAAAGACAACGCTGCTGTGATGGAAGGTCACTTTGGTGGTCGTTTCTTCCCGTCGGCAGAAACACGTGAATACGATTTCAGTCATGAACACATCGATATTTTGATGAAGGTAGAAACCCACAACCACCCAACGGCCATTTCACCATTTTCTGGCGCAGCAACAGGTTCTGGTGGTGAGATCCGTGATGAAGGCGCGACAGGTATTGGTTCTAAACCAAAAGCAGGTTTGAGCGGTTACACAGTATCTGATCTTAAAATCCCAGGTTTTGAACAGCCATGGGAAAGCTACTATGGCAAACCATCTCGTATCGTAACGCCTTTGGACATTATGATCGAAGGGCCTATTGGTGGCGCCGCATTTAATAATGAGTTTGGTCGTCCAAACCTATTGGGTTACTTCCGTACTTACGAACAAACCATCCAAGGCGCGTCTCAAGAAGAAGTGCGTGGTTATCACAAGCCAATCATGTTGGCGGGCGGTATCGGTAACATTCGTCGTGAGCATGTTGAAAAACAAGAGATCAAAGTTGGCGCTAAGTTAATCGTACTTGGTGGTCCTGCGATGTTGATTGGTCTTGGCGGCGGCGCAGCGTCTTCTATGGCATCTGCCGATGGTAACGAAGATCTTGATTTTGCTTCTGTACAACGTGGTAACCCAGAAATGGAGCGTCGTTGTCAGGAAGTGATCGACCGTTGCTGGCAGCTTGGCGATAAAAACCCAATCAGCTTTATCCATGATGTGGGCGCTGGTGGTTTGTCTAACGCTTTGCCTGAACTAGTAAAAGACGGCGAACGCGGTGGTAACTTTGATTTGCGTAAGGTGCTTAATGATGAGCCGGGCATGTCTCCACTAGAAATCTGGTGTAACGAATCGCAAGAGCGTTATGTTATGGCAGTTTCTCCAGATCGTGTCGCAGAATTTACGGCGATTTGTGAGCGTGAACGTTGTCCTTTTGCCATCGTTGGTGAAGCGAAAGAAGAAATGCATTTGCAAGTAGCAGATGAACATTTTGGTAATAATCCTGTTGATTTGCCAATGTCTGTTTTATTTGGCAAACCGCCTAAGATGCACCGTGAAGCAACCAAATCGATTATTGCTGGTGATAATTTCACGGCGGTAGAAGTAGATCTTGCGGAGGCTGCAAATCGCGTATTGAGTTTGCCTACGGTAGCGAGCAAGAACTTCTTGATCACTATTGGTGATCGCTCAATCACGGGTATGGTTGCTCGCGATCAAATGGTGGGTCCATGGCAAGTGCCTGTAGCGGATGTGGCGGTAACAACGTCTTCTTTAGAAAGCTACACCGGCGAAGCTATGACGATGGGCGAGCGTACGCCTATTGCTTTATTGGATGCGCCAGCATCGGGTCGTATGGCGGTTGGTGAAGCGTTAACTAACTTGGCTGCAGCACACATTACTAAACGTAGTAGCATTAAGTTGTCTGCAAACTGGATGGCGGCTGCTGGCCATGAAGGCGAAGATGAAAAACTCTATCAAACGGTAAAAGCTGTCGGTATGGAGTTGTGTCCAGCATTGGATATTGCTATTCCAGTGGGTAAAGACTCCATGTCGATGAAGACCGTATGGAAAGAAGATGGCAAAGAAAAAGCTGTTACTTCACCTTTGTCTTTGGTTATCTCAGCCTTTGCTCCAGTTACGGATGTTCGTAAAACACTTACGCCTGAACTGCAAAATAAAGCTGATACGCGTTTGTTATTGATTGACTTGGGTGCGGGTAAAAATCGTCTTGGCGGTTCTGTTATTGCTCAGGTTTATAATAAGCTGGGCCAGCAAGCGCCAGATGTAGATGATGCAGCAGCATTGGCTGGCTTTTTCGATACGACTCAAGCATTAAATGCTGAAGGTAAATTGTTAGCTTACCATGACCGTTCTGATGGCGGTGCGTTTGCTACTTTAGTTGAGATGTCATTTGCGAGTCATTTAGGGTTGAATATTGATCTTGATGAAACCATTACTAATCGCATGCAAGTGGCGCCAGCTTTATTTAATGAAGAGTTGGGGGCAGTCATCCAAGTTAATGAGTCTGATGTAACGGAAGTTATTTCTGCTTATGCAAACGCTGGTGTTACGACGACTCCGATTGCAACATTGTCCGGTGATGATTCGATCCGTGTTTGTTTTGCTGGTGAAACATTGCTAGAAGAAACGCGTATTAATTGGCAGCGTGTTTGGTCTGAAACCAGTTACCGTATTCAAGCATTGCGTGATAATCCTGATTCAGCACAGCAAGAATTTGATAGCCTGTTGGATGCGAAAGACCCAGGTCTATCTGCTGACGTTCGTTTTGATCAAAATGAAGATATTGTTGCAGCCTTCATTGCGTCTGGCGTTAAACCTAAGATTGCCGTACTACGCGAGCAAGGTGTAAATGGCCAAGTTGAAATGGCAGCCGCTTTCCATAAGGCCGGTTTCACTCCAGTAGATGTTCATATGAGTGATATCTTGTCTGGTCGTACGACGCTGGATCTGTTTAGTGGTTTGGTAGCTTGTGGCGGTTTCTCATACGGTGACGTATTGGGGGCTGGTGAAGGTTGGGCAAAGTCTATCCTTTTCAACCCAGTTGCTCGTGAGCAATTCGAAGCTTTCTTCAATCGTCCTGATACTTTCACGCTTGGCGTGTGTAATGGTTGTCAGATGTTGTCGAATTTATACGAATTGATTCCTGGTGCAGGTCATTGGCCGAAGTTTGTTCGTAACCAATCTTCTCAGTTTGAGGCTCGTTTGGTTCAGGTAGAAGTGCAAAAGTCGAACTCTATCTTGCTTGCCGGCATGGAAGGTTCTCGTATGCCGATTGCCGTTGCTCATGGCGAAGGTCAAACGGAATACCGTGATGATCAAGACATGGCTGCACTTGCTACAGCAAACCAAATTGCATTGCGTTATGTAGATAACTACGGTCAAGCAACTGAACGTTATCCATTTAACCCAAATGGTTCTGCGCAAGGTGTAACGGGTTTAACATCTGAAGATGGTCGAGTGACTATTATGATGCCTCACCCAGAGCGTGTTTATCGTACGGTTCAGCACAGCTGGCATCCAAGCGAATGGCAAGAGCAAGCGCCATGGTTACGTTTGTTCCAGAATGCGAGAAAGTGGCTAGGTTAATCTAGTTGCTTTAATAGCAAACCATAAAGCCTCTAATCGAAAGATTAGGGGCTTTTTTTATGGTTATTGATTTGGATTGTTTGATAAATAAGCAGCCTTGCTTTGTTCTGAGTGTTTTTTGAACAAAAAAGGCAGCAAACTAAAATAATTAAAAGAATTTCAAAAAAGAGGTTGCACATAAAATTTTGGAATGTATTATACGCACCCACTGACACGGACAACGACGCAAACAAGAGTTTGCCACTTACTTAGGTAAGAGAGTTGAACGTAAGATCAGACGCTCTTTAAAATAGATAATCAGATAATTTGTGTGGGCGCTCGCTGGAGGCTTCAGAAGATTGTCCGGATTGGTTTTTAACTGGTTCGAGATGATCAAAAAAAATTGAAGTCTTGCGAAACGTCTAACACGTCAATTCGCTTTATGTTGGCTTGTTGTTCTTCGGAGCAGTGAGTCGATTAAGTTATTGTTAGTGTAATAGATTTTGAGTAAGCAAACTTTTTAACTGAAGAGTTTGATCATGGCTCAGATTGAACGCTGGCGGCAGGCTTAACACATGCAAGTCGAGCGGTAACAGGGGAGCTTGCTCCTGCTGACGAGCGGCGGACGGGTGAGTAACGCGTAGGAATCTACCTAGTAGAGGGGGACAACATGTGGAAACGCATGCTAATACCGCATACGCCCTAAGGGGGAAAGGAGGGGACTTTTCGGAGCCTTCCGCTATTAGATGAGCCTGCGTAAGATTAGCTAGTTGG
>NZ_CP025532.1:3588335-3998804 GCF_018336955.1 Marinomonas sp. A3A | reverse complement strand
AGGCACTTGTGTAAGTTAATGACCAATTTTCTGACCACATTCTTTTAAGGATATCAGCCTTATTTTTAGCGGTACGAGGAAATTTTGGCGGTAGAAACGATTCTTCACCATTGAAGCTATAGACCTTGCTCCAATAGCGAATCTGACTATATGGAATGGATAGCTGTTTTCCAAGAACCCTTGGTGATGAAACACCATCAAGACATTGTTGAGCTAATGCAATTTTAAAAGTGCGACTGTACTTTGACATAAAAAAAGAACCCCCAATATTGGTTGTCCAACTATTGGGGGTCACTTCAGGTCGTTTGGAGCCCTGATAGCTATGCTGTTAGGGCTTGTTGGATATCAGGTAAGCATCTTACTGCTGATTGAATTCCGTTAAGATTTCGTCGTAACGTCCAGAAGCTTGAAGTGATATTAAGCCTTTATTAAAAGCATCACGAAGTTCTTCCGCGTTTGGTGCTGACTTTGCTATCAATAGGTATAGATCATTTTCTTCTAGAGGGGGAAGAAGTATCTGTAGCTGGGAACCATCAATGCCTGCGGCTTTAGCTGCTTCTTTTGCGACGGCTAAACTGTCTGCGTACAGCTGAACTTCATCAGAATCTAATGCTTTAATTGCATCAGAAACTTCTGCGTATTCTTTAAGGTTTGTAAATGGGAAGTTATCAAATGATTCTCCGATTACAGTGCCTTTCAACTTTGCAATAGTGTACTGATCAAGCTCTTCAAATGAAGAATAATTAGTAAGAGGGAAGTCAGGCTTTTTGATTAAACCTGCTAGAACCGTGTAGATGGGGATTGAAAAATAATATTCTTTCGCTCTTTCCTCGGAATAGTAGCCGCCGACAATAGCGTCTTTGTCACCGTTTTTTGCGTTGTCCAATGCGTTTTGCCAGCCTGTGAATTCGATTGTAGAGTCATAACCTGATTCAGCAAGTGCTTCTTCTACAATAGCTGTAATGAAGCCGCCTTTCTCTAAACTTTCTGCATAGAATGGTGGCCAGTTCATTGTCGTTAGTTCTACTGTTTGGGCTTGTGCTGTAAGAGGGAGTGCAATAATTAAAGCTGAAAAGAACTTTTGGATCTTTTTCATAAGAGTGCCTCTTTTGTATGATTTTAACTCATTCTATGCACATTTTTGATTATTCTATATACAGTTGTCGTGAATAGATAGAGGATGGTCGTATTCACAGACAGACAAGAAAAATGATTATCACTCTATTAAAGTGACAGTATGTGAAGGCTTGATAGTGTCGGTGTTTCGTAATACTTGGGGATAAACTCTATTTTTATGCACAAAAAAGCCCAGTCTGATGCTGGGCTTTATGTATATGAGCGCTTTGTGGATTATCGAGTATTATCGGCTAATTCACTAAGTAATGCTCGTTGTGCGCTGCGGTATTCGCCTTTTCTAGGTTTGGATAGCTGGTATGAGCCGTCGCTTTGTAAAATCCAGCTTTGAGTATTATCTGTTAGGTAATATTCAAGTTCCTTTTTCACTCGGCGCGTTTGTTTATAGTCCTGAAGAGGAAAGGCTACTTCAATGCGATTATTTAAGTTCCTGTCCATGCCATCAGCACTAGATAGATAAACCTGTGGATTGCGGTTGTTATAGAAGTAATACACACGAGTGTGCTCTAGGAACCGTCCTATGATGCTTCGTACCCTAATATTAGACGATATGCCTTTGATACCTGGACGTAATGTACAGATTCCACGAACAATTAAATCTATTTTTACGCCCGCTTGGGATGCTTTATAGAGTGATTGAACAAGTCTCTGCTCAGTTAAAGAGTTCACTTTAATGATGATGCGAGAAGGGTCACCATTGAGGGCATTTTCCGCTTCTCTATTAATCATTTCCAGCAAGCGATCGCGAAGGGTGAATGGAGCATGTAATAGTTTTTTGACCTTCAGTTCTTTGCTCATGCCAGTGAGTTGTTGGAATACGCGATGTACATCGTCGCCAATCTCTTTATCACAGGTCATAAAGCTATAATCGGTATAAAGACGGGCATTACCTGCGTGGTAGTTCCCAGTTCCTAGATGAACATAGCGAGTCAGGTCTGCGCCTTCTCTACGGACGATCAGGATCATTTTCGCATGGGTTTTATGTCTTACGACACCATAGACAACAATGGCACCAGCGTCTTGTAGGCGGCTTGCTAAGGCTAAGTTCTCAGCTTCGTCAAAGCGTGCACGTAATTCGATGACCACGGTGACTTCTTTGCCGTTACGGGCAGCTTCAACCAATGCGTTGGCAATCGGTGAGCGTGACCCAGTTCTGTATAGCGTCTGACGAATGGCAACAACGCTTGGGTCCTTCGCTGCTTCACTTAATAAGTCGATAACAGGCGAAAAACTTTCAAACGGGTGCATCAGTAGATAATCGCGCTGACGAATAGCCTCGAATAATCCACCAGAGCTAGCGAGTTTTCTTGGCAAACCTGGTGAAAAAGGAGGGTACATCAGGTCGGGACGGTCAACGAGTTCTAGCACTGCCATAAGACGGCTAAGGTTTACAGGACCATCTATCCGATACAAATCTTGCTGTTCTAAATCAAATTGCTTAAGCAAAGAATCGACGATATGAAGTGGGCAGTTTTCGGCGATTTCTAATCGCACTGAGCTGCCGTAATGACGACTCTGTAACTCTGTGCGTAATGCACCAGCCAAGTCAACACCAATATCGTCGGAGTCTACTTCTAAATCGGCATTACGGGTAAGGCGGAATTGGAAACAGCCTTTGACTGTCATGCCTGGGAATAATTGATCAGCATGGGCATGAATGATAGAAGAAAGAAAAACTAGATTATCTCCCCCTTCACAAACGTCATCTGGTAGTTTTACCAAGCGCGGTAGCGAGCTTGGTGCCGGAACAATAGCAAGGCCATTTTCGCGGCCAAAGGCATCACGACCTTCCAGTTCAACAACAAAGTTGAAGGTCTTGTTCGCTAGTCTTGGGAACGGATGTGCCGGATCGAGGCCGATAGGGCTGATGATGGGCAATACATTGTCACGGAAGTAGCGTTTTACCCAAGCGGCTTGTTTTTCATTCCATACAGTACGACGAATAAACTTAACGTTTTCATTTGCCAGTTTGGGCAAAATAATGTCGTTGAGAATGCGGTATTGACGACGTACTAATTTATGAGCGTGTTCGCTAATTAAGCCAAGCACTTTTTTAGGGTGCATGCCGTCAGGGCCATTCTTTTCACGGCTGTATTCTAATTGGCTTTTTAAACCTGCGACGCGTATTTCGAAGAATTCGTCCATGTTTGAGCTGAAGATACACAGAAACATCAGTCGGTTTAAAATTGGGTGGTTTTCATCCATGGCTTGTTCAAGAACGCGCGCGTTAAATTGTAAGTGACTTAACTCGCGGTTGAAGTAGAGTTCTGGATCAGCTAGATCAATCTCTTCAGGTAGGCGCTCTTCAATCGCAACCTTATTGGGATCTTGTGGTTGTTCCGGAATGGGTTCTAAAACAAGCTCTGCGTCCAACTCTAAAGGTGGACTAGGAATGGTTTCTTTTTTATCTATTTCGTTCACCGACTGCTCAGACATGCGCTTTAATTCTCTCTAAATACCGTTTTATTGTGTTGTTGGTATCATTGTTCCTTTGCCTACAGTATGTAGGCATATACTAACAAATTACACCAACGCAGCCTGCTGGTCACCGATTCTGTGTGTTTATTTTTACTAAAAGCCGTTAGCTTTTAGTTTTCAGCAGGCGTGCTGCATCTTTTGCAAAGTAAGTCAGGATGCCATCTGCACCAGCGCGTTTGAATGCTAGGAGTGATTCCATCATTACCGTATCTTTATCTAGCCAGCCATTTTGAAAGGCGGCCATGTGCATCGCGTACTCTCCGCTTACTTGATAAGCAAACGTTGGTACTTTAAGTTCTGTTTTTACTCGGCGTACGATGTCTAAATAAGGCATACCAGGTTTTACCATGACCATATCCGCGCCTTCCTCTATATCTAGCATCACTTCGCGGATGGCTTCGTTGGAGTTAGCCGGGTCAATCTGATACGTAAATTTATTGCCTTTGCCAAGGTTGCCGCTTGAGCCGATCGCGTCACGGAATGGACCATAATATGCCGAAGCGTATTTGGCGGCGTATGCCATGATAAGCGTGTTAATAAAGCCTTCGGCTTCAAGTTCATCACGGATTTCACCAATGCGCCCGTCCATCATGTCAGATGGTGCAACTATGTCTGCGCCAGCTTGGGCATGTGAAAGCGCTTGCTTAACTAAAGTGTCGACGGTGATGTCATTCAGCACGTAGCCTGACTCATCAATAATGCCGTCTTGACCGTGAGTGGTATAAGGATCTAGCGCAACATCTGTTAGTACACCAAGTTCTGGAAAAGATTCTTTTAAGGCACGAACAGCACGTTGTACCAAACCATTTGGATTATAAGCTTCCTCGGCTAGCAAGGACTTTTTATCATTTTCTACAACGGGAAAGAGTGCGATCGTAGGAATGCCCAATTCGACAAGTTCTTTGGCTTCTTCTAAAAGTAGGTCGATAGAAAGGCGTTCAATGTTTGGCATGGAAGGAATGGCTTCACGCACATTATTGCCTTCGATAATAAACATTGGGTAGATTAAATCGTCTGCAGTAAGGCGATGTTCGCGCATCAGGCGGCGAGAAAAATCATTTTTACGCATGCGACGCATACGAGTGTATGGAAATGTCATCCAATATCTCTCCTTTTCGCTGTGTATGAATGTACTTTAGTATTGTTACAATATTAAGTCAGTGCCAGATTAAAAGCTTTGTGTTAAGACAAAACTTTACGGATTTATAGCACTTAGTCTTTGTTTATCCGTTCTTTTTTTGTTTGAGTTTAGATGAGTTGCGCCTCGGCTTCTTCCAATTCTTCTTGTGCCTCGAACCAAGCTTCTTCACTTTCCGCTTGAGCTTTTTTCCATTTCGCCTCGTCGCTTAACAAGCTTTGTAATTTTTCTCTTTGATCGGCTTCATAAAGACTGGGGTCAGCCATCGCTTCAGCAATGCGATCAAGGTGTTCTTGTGCTGCTTGAACCGCCTTTTCATACTTCTCGATCTGCTTGTGAAGCGGACGTAATTTTTCGCGCATTTCAGCGGCTTTACGTCGTTCTTCCTTGCGATCCACTTTATCGAGTTTGTCTCCTGCTAGCTCGCCTTTTTCAAGTTGTGCTGCGCTGGCTTGTCTTGCTTGTAACCATGCATGATAAGTCGGCAAGTCACCATCGAACGCTTGGATTTGATGGTCAGCAACAAGGTAAAATTCATCGACGGTACTGTTAAGCAAATGTCTATCGTGAGATACCAATAAAATGGAGCCAGGGAACTCTTGCAAGGCTTCTGTTAATGCTTGACGCATTTCGATGTCTAAATGGTTAGTTGGCTCATCGAGTACCAATAAGTTTGGTTTGGTCCAAGAGATTAACGACAGGGCTAAACGCGCTTTTTCGCCGCCTGAAAAGCCTTTTACCGCACGCAATGCATCGTCACCAATAAACCCAAAGCCACCTAAATAACGACGAATATCGTTTTCAAGTACTTTTGGTGTGAGTCGTTGAATATGCAGTAACGGCGAAGCTTCTAAGTCGAGGGCGCTGAGTTGATGCTGTGAGAAATAACCGATTTTTAGGTTTTCTCCCAAGATGCGATCACCAGCCAAAATGCTGATTTCGCCAACAATGGATTTGATTAGAGTCGATTTACCTGCGCCATTCGGGCCAAGTAAACCAATGCGTTGCCCATCTCGAAGGGCAAAGTTGGTATTACCAAGCTGAATGGTTTTTGCGCCAGATTCGGATGTATAACCCAAATCAGCTTGTGATAAATTAACCAACAGCTGAGAGGTTTTTTCGGCAACCGGAATCGTAAACTCAAATTGCGAGTCGATATGGGCTGGGCCGATAATTTCCATCTTTTCGAGCATTTTTAAGCGGCTCTGAGCTTGCTTGGCTTTATCGGCTTTATAGCGAAAGCGGTCTACATACTGTTGTAGATGAGCGCGTTTCTCTTGTTGTTTTTCGTAGTTAGCTTGTTGTTGTGCCAAGTGTTCAGCGCGTTGGCGTTCGTAATCCGAGTAGTTACCTTTATAAAGCACCAATTGCTTTTGATAGAGATGAACTATGTGACTACAAATACCATCTAAAAAATCGCGGTCATGGGAAATTAATAATAAGGTGCCGGGGTATTGGCGCAACCAGTTCTCCAGCCACATGACAGCGTCCAAATCCAAATGGTTGGTTGGCTCGTCGAGCAAGAGTACATCGGAAGGGCACATTAAAGCTTTGGCAAGGTTAAGGCGAATTCGCCAGCCACCAGAAAAGTCAGACACGGGTCTTTGCATGTCTGTCATTTTGAAGCCTAGACCTTGAAGAAGTGTTTCGCCTCTTGATTGCGCCGTGTAGCCATGAGCGTTTTCATATTCACCTAACCAGCTGGCGTGAGCGTGATCGTCTCCGCTTGCTTGTGCTTTTGCAATATTTCGTTCTATTTCTCTGAGTCTGTCATCACCATCTAGGCAATAATCCAATGCGCTGCGTTGTGTTTCTTCCACTTCCTGAGCCATAAAGGCTATACGTCGTTGCCCTGGTAAAACAACTTCGCCGGTGTCTGCATGTAGCTCGCCTTTGATCATGGCGAATAAGGAGGATTTGCCTGCGCCATTGGCACCAATGAGGCCGACTTTCTGGCCTTCAAAAATGGTGAGGCTGGCATCTTCAAGTAGGAACTGAGTGCCGCGCTGTAAACTAACTTCAGTAAATTGGATCATAAAAACTAGGAATCTCTTATCTCTAATTAATGAGAAATGATGTTGGCCGTTTTAATCGTCGTTTCAATAGAAAACGTAATGCTGAACATTTTAGAGTGCTGCTAGACTAAACGAAATAGCAAGCGTGCATATTCCCATTACATATCCCCAGTTAATGACGGTTTTAAAGTGGATGATTGATCAGCTCAAGGGTAAAATGGCTGTAATATTAATTTGAATTCTTTTAGTCAGGCTTTGAGCCTGAACAAGGTGTGCTTTGTGAACAATGTAACCATCAATGAAATACAGCGTTTTTCCTTTGATAATAGTAATGTTCGTGGTGAACGAGTGTTACTGAATGACGCTTATCAAGAAATCATCAAACGTAAAGAATACCCTCTAGCGCTTGAAAAACTTCTTGGTGAGTTTGTTGCTGCGATTGCGCTATTAAGAGACATCGTCAAAATAGATGGAGTATTGTCTATTCAAGCCAAAGGCAACGGCTTTCTGTCGACCTTGATGACGGAATGTGACGAGCAGCAAAACCTTCGTGGTATTGCTCAATGGGATGACAACCAAGAAGTGCCTGAGACTATTTCTTTAAAAGATGTGCTTAAAGGCGGTTACTTGGCAATTACTATCCAACCACGTAATGGTCAGCGTTATCAAGGTATTGTAGAAATTGTTGGTGATACTTTGTCTGAATGCCTTGAGCAGTACTTCTCTCAGTCTGAACAGTTACCAAGTCGCGTTTGGTTGGCGGCTAATGGTGCACAATGTGGTGGTTTGTTTTTGCAGCGTTTGCCAGAAGAGCAGGCAAAAGAAGGCGACGAAGATGCTTGGGAACGTTTGACTCATTTAGCTTCTACCGTGAAAGAAGATGAATTACTTGGCCTTGAAACAGGCGAGTTGCTGCATCGTTTGTACCACGAAGAAGAAGTTCGCTTGTACGATACAAAAGTAATGCAGTTTGGTTGTTCTTGTTCTCGTCAGCGTACTTTAGACGCTGTTATGTCTTTAGGCACTGAAGAGATTCGCGAGCTTCTTATCGAACAAGGTAGCGTGAAGGTCGACTGCCAGTTCTGTGCAGAAAAGTATGAATTTACTGAAGACGATTTGGTTGATTTACTGGGTGATCAAGCCAAAACCCATTAATTTAAAATACAATAGACGCTAAAACTAAAATGTGGCGTGATTGACAAGGTCACGCCACGAAATAATACCAATGACATGATCTTCGTCGTCCGTCACTGGAAGACAGGAAATGTCTACTCGTTTTAGCCAAGCAACAATGTCTTCAATAGGCGTTTCTGCTTTGACCGCAATCGGTTGTCGTGTCATTACTTGATGGGCAGCTCGGTTTAACGTATCTAAGTCTCTAGGTTGCTCTGAAACGCTATCAATAAAAGGGCTGATTAGGCGCAACAGATCCCTATCTGAAATGATGCCAACCAGTTTGCCTTTTTCAACTACTGGTAGGTGATGAAAACCATTCGTTTCCATGATTTGTCTGACATTAGGTAAGCGCTCATCCATTTCGACACAGATGACATTCTTCACCATGATATCTTGTGCTTTCATAGGCACACTCCCTCAGTACATAAAATATAGAATTTAGTATATTTATACTGAACATTATTTTTTTAATATAACAGCGAAATCGAAGCATGTTTTTTCTTAATGTTGTTAACATCGTCTTTCTTGTCGCTAAAGTCAATAAAATGAGCATTATCGTGAAAGTGAAAATGTGAATATATCTACATTCTTATACTAAGGTCTCAAGACATTATTTTTAAAATCCGTATAATTGATTTACACCTGCTCAGAATCCCTTATTAAGCTGATTTTCTATGTACTTTCGGCATACGAGCAAAGGCGTTCTGATGAGAGGGTGGAGAAAGTAAAGTCGTGTGTTCTGACATACTGCTGCTGGTCAAAAGCCCTTTTTCTGCATCACTCTCAAATTCACAATTGGCTATGACACGGCGAAATCATATGACCTCAAATTCTGTAGACGTTTTACTAGTCGGGGGTGGTGCCATGAGTACCACCCTAGGAGTGTTACTAAAGCAACTGGACCCTAGCATGACCATATTAATGGTTGAGCGTTTAGGGAGTATTGCAAAGGAAAGTACCGATGGCTGGAATAATGCTGGTACGGGCCATGCTGCATACTGCGAACTTAATTATACTTCTGAAAATACTGATGGCTCTGTCAATATTGATAAAGCTGTCACTATTAACGCTGCCTTTGAAATCAGTCTTCAGTTTTGGTCTTATCTTGTAAAACAAGGTTTGATGCCAGCGCCTCAGGAGTTTATTCATCGTGTGCCACATCAAAGTTTTGTATGGGGGCAGCGTAACGTCGACATGCTAAAAGCTCGCCATGCTGCAATGAGTGCACATCCTGCTTTTAGAGAAATGCAATATACGGAAGACCGTGAAAAAATGAGAGAATGGATGCCTCTTATTATGAATAACCGTAATGACAGTGAACCACTTGCTGCAACACGTGTTGAACATGGTGCTGATGTAAACTTTGGTGCTATTGCTCGTAATATGAGTAAGCATTTAGAAGGCTTGGACAACTTCGAGTTAAACCTTAATTGTGAAGTTAAAGATTTACAAAAACGATCTGACGGCCGCTGGGACGTTGAGATTGAGCAGAATGGCGCTCGCAAAACCATCGACGCAAAATTTGTCTTCCTAGGTGCCGGCGGTGGTGCTTTGCCTTTGTTGCAAAAAGCAGAAGTGCAGGAAGGCAAAGGTTTTGGTGGTTTCCCTGTTAGCGGTCAGTGGCTAGTGTGTGAAAAACCGGAATTGGTTGAACAGCATTTTGCCAAAGTCTATGGCGCTGCGCCTATTGGTGCACCACCTATGTCTGTACCGCACTTGGATACACGTATCATTGATGGCAAAAAAGCTATCTTGTTTGGTCCATTTGCTGGCTTTACGACGAAATTTCTAAAAACAGGTTCATTTTTTGATTTGCCGAAGAGTGTTCGCTTCGACAATATCAAACCAATGTTAAGCGTTGGTAAAAACAACATGGACCTGACTCGCTACTTGATTAGTGAAGTTATGCAATCTCATAAAGACCGCTGTAACTCATTGCGTCAGTTTTTTCCTGATGCAAAGGATGAAGATTGGGAGCTTGCGTACGCTGGGCAACGAGTTCAGATCATTAAGAAAGACGAGAAACTAGGCGGTAAGCTAGAATTCGGAACCGAAGCAATTACGACTCAAGATGGTTCTCTTGCCGCTTTGTTAGGTGCTTCTCCTGGAGCTTCAACAACAGTGAATACCATGATTGGTATTCTAGAACGTTGTTTCCCTGAGCGTGTCGAGTCGCCTGAATGGCAAGCGAAAATGAAAGAAATGGTGCCTTCTTACGGTGAATCATTGGTAGAAAATACCGACTTACTTCTTTCTATTCGAGCGAACACATTAGAGACTCTAAAATTAAAGCCTTAACGTAACTTACCTTGATAGAATACATTTTTCAAAAGCTGGGAATCCCCAGCTTTTTTGTAGATTAAATTAATACCACCATTGTGAGATTGAATATGACAATAACCTTTGCTGACCGCGCAGATCAGTTGTGTGACAGATTGCGAGACATGGAGCATCAAGCAGAAGAAGGTGATCAGCTATTTTACTGCGCTTATCTTCTAGGGCTTTTGGGCTTGCATAGTAGTACAGAAGGAGAAGGGCGAGAAGAGTTTGATCATGCTTTCACTGGAGTCTTACAAGATACACTGGAAGCCGAAGGCGTAACAGACGGTGATCAAGAAAACATTAAAGCATTGTGGGAAACAGTAATTTCCACAGCGGCTTAATAGTTTATTGCCTCTGCTTGAATAATAAAAAGGGAGCACCAAATAAGCTGGCTGCTCCCTTTTGCTATCCATCACTTTTTATATCAATAAATAGTATTAGAGTACTGGTTTATCTGGGTGTGGTGCATATGCAAAAACGTCAGAAAAGCAGTTTTCTTTGCTAAGACCTTTTAGTTCCAACTGGTCAAGCGTGCCATACACCATGCCAACAGATCCGCTGATAAAAGCTGCGCTTTTACTGAGATCTGGATGATCAGCTAAAACCGCTTCGTATAACCAGCCGCTTCGTCCGTGCCATTCATCGCCTTTCTCATTCACTATGACATCTAATGTAAAAGGTGTGTACTTGTGTGCTTCTTCTAGCCAGCCCTGAGCAAAGACATCTTCTGAGGTTCTTAGCCCCCAGTAGAATGACACATTACCAGTAAAATTTTGCTCGACCAAATGGCTGTACAGGCTTTTTATTTGAGCAAACCCCGTTCCACCAGCAATCAATAAGATATTTTCTGGATTAGAATCTAGAACGCCATTGGCAATATGACAGTCTCCACCTGGTGCTTTTATTGTAATGCTATTGTTGGACTTAATGTGTTCAACGACTTTACTGGCAAGAGATGCAGAATCTGAAACAAGAATATATAGTGTCAAAAATGGCAGCTCATGCGGTGCACTACCGATGGAATAAGGAACTTGCTCGCCTGTTGGTAGTGCCACCATTAGATATTGGCCAGCTTCAAATGTTAGATCATCTACCTTTAAGGTAATCTGATATACATTTTGGTTGATTGATTCAACAGCACTTACCGTCGCGGTAATTTCTTTCATTTAAACGACTCCAATATTAGTCACGCTCCCTAAAGATGGTAGCGGCGGAATTTGGTTGATTATGTAAGTAAAAAAAAGCCACTTCGTAAAGTGGCTTTTCTACCGCAGACTTCTCGCTGCAGAAGTATCTACTTATTTATTTTTGCCTTTCATTGACTCAAAGAACTCATCATTAGTTTGAGTTACTTTTAGACGGTCAATCAAAAATTCTGTTGCTGCAACGTCTTCCATCGGATTCAGTAGTTTACGAAGAATCCACATACGTTGTAGTTCATCTTCAGATGTCAGTAAGTCTTCACGGCGAGTACCTGAACGACGAATATTGATTGCAGGGAAAGTACGTTTCTCAGCAATTTTACGGTCTAGGTGCAATTCGGAGTTACCTGTACCTTTGAATTCTTCAAAGATAACTTCATCCATTTTAGAACCTGTATCAACAAGCGCCGTTGCGATAATAGTTAAGCTACCGCCTTCTTCGATGTTACGTGCCGCACCAAAGAAGCGTTTTGGGCGTTCTAGTGCGTTTGCATCCACACCACCAGTCAATACCTTGCCTGATGAAGGGATAACAGTGTTGTAGGCACGTGCCAAGCGTGTGATGGAATCCAATAGGATAACAACATCACGTTTATGCTCCACTAGACGTTTTGCTTTTTCGAGTACCATTTCAGCTACTTGAACGTGGCGAGTTGGTGGTTCATCGAATGTAGAGGCAACCACTTCTCCGCGAACGGTACGAGACATTTCGGTTACTTCTTCTGGACGTTCGTCAATCAGTAACACAATCAAATGACATTCTGGATTGTTACGAGTAATGGCATTGGCGATGTTTTGTAACATAAACGTCTTACCAGCTTTCGGCGGCGAAACAACCAATGCACGTTGACCTTTACCCATTGGGGCAACAAGGTCAATGATACGAGATGTCACGTCTTCAGTAGAGCCGTTACCAGCTTCCATCAATAGGCGTTCATCAGGGAATAAGGGTGTTAAGTTTTCAAAAAGAATTTTGTTACGAACGCTTTCTGGCTTGTCAAAGTTGATTTCGCTGACTTTTAGTAGAGCAAAGTAACGCTCGCCATCTTTTGGTGGACGAATTTTTCCGGCAATAGTATCGCCAGTACGTAAATTAAAGCGTCTGATTTGGCTTGGTGATACATAAATATCGTCTGGACCTGCTAAGTATGAGCAGTCAGGTGAACGAAGGAAGCCAAAGCCATCTTGTAGAATCTCTAAGATACCGTCGCCATAAATGTCTTCCCCACCTTTTGCATGACGCTTTAGGATTGAGAAAATAACATCTTGCTTGCGAGAACGAGCCATGTTTTCTAGGCCCATTTCTGCTGCGATTTCTAAAAGTTCGTGTACTGATTTCTGTTTTAAGTCGGTAAGGTTCATAAACGGGTTTTGTATTAGCTCATTTGAGGAAAATTGACGGAATTAGAGTTAATCAATTAGTAACAATAATTTGTGTCTGGAAGTATTTTACAATGTATCAGCTACTCGGCACCAAAAACACAGAACAAGATGGTTAAATTTTTGTTCAGGTTTAAACAAGCCCGGATAGGGCAAAAGCCAATACAGCGCGAAACAATTTGATTGGGATCTAAATGTGATCTGATTACTGATTTATCACTATCAAGACCATCCATACTATAGTTCGACTTAAAGGCGAGGTCTATAGTGAAACTCAGGAAAAAAACACTTTCTGGTAATTTTTTGATCAAACTCAGGCTTTTCGCGGCCTCAGCTAGGCGGTTTTTTTGAATTAAGTCATTAATAGGCCTTGCTTTTCATTAAAAGGCGCTAAATTTTATAAAAAATTCATCAAATACTTCGTTGTTTTTGGGGTTTTGTTGCCAATGACATCGATCAGTAACTGATATACTCTTGTCCTTATTAAGACTTCGGCATCATAAGGCTTTTTGAATGCAATCACTCTTTTTGCAACAATCTCATGACTTCCCATTTGAAAAAATTGCGGCCATAGACTTAGGCTCAAACAGCTTTCATATGGTTGTCGCCCAAGTTACTCATGGGCAGTTAAGAATCACTGGAGAGTTTGGAGAAAAGGTTCAGTTGGCCGCTGGTTTGGTTAATGGCCATTTGGATGAAGCTTCCCAACAGCGGGGCTTAGATTGTTTAGCACAGTTCGCGCAAGTCATCGAAGACATGCCGCCTGGCTCTGTTCGTGTTGTTGGTACCAATGCCTTAAGGGTTGCCAAAAATCGCTATGACTTCATCGGTAAAGCGATGGATATCATGAGTCATCCTGTTGAAATTATTGCGGGTCGAGAAGAAGCGCGTTTGATTTACGTGGGTGTATCCAGAACAATGGATCATGGCGATGCAAAACGTTTGGTGGTTGATATTGGTGGCGGCAGCACCGAGTTTATTATCGGTAAGCAGTTAGAGCCAATATTAACGGAAAGTCTTCACATGGGCTGTGTGAGTTTTAAACAGCGCTTTTTTGATGATGGTGTCATCAATAAGTCTAACTTTCAAAAAGCAGTCACTGCAGCTCGTCTAGAGTTACTTAGCATCCAAGACGATTACCTTGATGAAACATGGGATGTGGCGATTGGTTCGTCAGGTACAGTTAAAGCGGCTTTCAATATTGTTAAGGAAAATAATTGGAGTAAGAAGGGGGTTACGTTAAAAGCGCTGAAACAAATTCAAAAAGCGTTGTTTGCTGCAGGGCATGCTGACAATATCGATTTGCCTGGTCTAAAACCTGAGCGAAAAAGCACCTTTGCCGCTGGTATTGCCATATTGACTGCTGTATTTGAATGCTTTGATATTAAGCAAATGGATTTTTCGAACGGTGCATTAAGGGAAGGTGTTCTGTATGACATTATGGGGCGTTACGCTGAAACCGATATCCGTGAGCGTACCGTTAACTATATGTTGAACCAATATCATATCGATACAGAGCAGGCAAAACTCGTCACGCATACCGCATTATCTGCATTAGCCCAAGTGAAAGATGATTGGAATTTAAACAGTATTTCCAGCGAAGATTTATTGCGTTGGGCAGGTCTACTTCATGAGGTCGGGGCAGGTATTTCGCACAGCAGATATCATAAACATGGCGCTTACATTATCCGTGAATCGGACATGCCAGGCTTTTCTCAGCAAGAGCAACAAGCGTTGGCGAATTTAATTCTTCGTCATCGACGCAAGTTTACTCAGTCTTTAGATTACCGCTTTACGAAAAGTGATCAGCAGGACTTAGACCGCTTGTCTATTTTGCTAAGATTATCGATTTTATTGCACCACGACCGAAAAGAAGGCGACATGCCTATTTTTACTTTAAAAGCGGATAACAAAAGTCTTCATGCTGAGTTCTTACCTGAATGGTTAGATAGTAGACCTTTGACTTTGGCCAATCTCCAGAGAGAGGCTGAATCGCTCGTTTCCGATGGGTATACTCTTACTTTTAGCTGAGTGAAAAAAGCGCTGCTTTGGTTTAGGTTAGTTTATCAATAGATCTATACAAAGCAGCGACTTCTTCTCGCTGAAGCCCTGTTACTCGCGATAGTCGTCCAATACTGGACGAAATTTGCACAGACTCTTTCCCTTCATTGTCTTTTTCTTCCGATTTTTCTGGATCTAGTTGTGCGGTTAGTAGCTGTTTAGCACGATCTGACAGTTGAACTGGGTCTTGTTGCCGCGGTGAATCTTGGCGCACAGAAACATCCGCCGACGTTGTGACGCTAGGCAGATACAAAGGTTTGCTAGATACAGATGAGATCGACAAAACATCCACCTGAGATATGTTATTTGAGATACTTTATAGAATAGTACAAAAAATGATCTGTGTGTATGTTTCTTCTCAGTATTATCCACAACGCATCGTGAGTTCAGGAAATAACTTTTTATATCGCTAAATAGCCAGTTGATCTCTCTCAAGAGCGTTTCAAAGTAACCATTTTCCTATTTATTTTGTGCACGCATTCACCATATTAGTGTCATTGTTATGTAAGGATGATATTGTTTGCACAATGTCTATCAGCAATAAAATTAATTAAATAGTGCATTTAACAGGTGAACCTTCTGCTTTAATATCATGTTGTTTGGTTGATAACGTGAATGATTATCTGTTGTAGTTATTTGCTTCAAAAAGGATGCCGCATGAGCCAAGAAAATCTCCCAATAGAACATCTTTATTTTACTGAGACAAACCTAGAACAGATCTTAGAAAATTTGGACGTAGTTCGTAATCGAATACATCCACAAACGACAGACGAAGAAGGCGTAAATGAACAGGTGTTTCCATCTGTATGTCTAATTGGTTTGGGACGTTGTGGTTCTAATATCGCATTGGATGTCGCATCTCTAGTATACGATGCTAGAACAAATTATATGCGAGAAGTAGAAAACCAAGAAATACTAGATAGTGAGCATGAATTTCGACCTATGCGCTGGATTCGTAAGCATTTGCCACTCGAAAGTAAGGACGGATTTAAGCCAGTTTTTTTGATTGAGCCTATCGTTTTACTTGGTGATTTAGATAAAGATATTGAAGGAAGGATTCGTTTTTCTAATCAAGAAGGTAGAACGAAGTTTTTAGAAGAATACACCAAATTACAAATAATGGATTTATCTGAAGTCCATGCTGGTGGTGCGGGTAATGCTCCGATTTTAGGGCAATATCTCGCGAAAATTATTTTAAATAAAGATGCGACGACATTCCGTAACGAAAACTGGAAGCAGATGCATTCTTATTTGGTTGATTCTTGTGGCATTAAGGCCAATCAATCGCGCCTTTATTTTTATATTTTTAGTGCTGGTGGCGGTACCGGTTCTGGTATGGCGTCTGAGTTTGGTTTAGCACAACAATTCTCTTACCTAAGTAAAACCTTTGATTATCGTTCCGACCAGAGTCAAATGGCGGATAAACGTCATAGCTTTGTTTTTGAGCCTATTTTTACTTCTGGCATTTGTATTTTGCCGAACATCTCAGGGAAAAATGTTGAGATTTCGGAAGCATTACACATCAACGCTGGTCGTTTGCTGACCAAATACATTTCAGAAGAATGGAATTTCTCGTACAACGAAGAACGTGAAGACGACGAAGTACCTGCTGATGTGATGGAACGTATTCGCCCGTGGAATTCTATGATGTTGATATCCAACGATATTATGCGTTATGCAGAGGAAGAGAACGGCGGAGATTCTGATAACATTGATGTGAATACTATGGAGAAATACGCTAACCAGTATATTTCTCAGCAAATTTTTAACATCTTGACTGCACAAGCTGTCACAACAGATTATGACGAAGACTACTTCCGTCGTGCTGGCATCGATATTGCTGAAACTATTCGTTTGGACGCTAATGACTTATTTATGAGTTTAGCTGGCCCTGTTGCTGTGGCTTACGCCGAAAGCGTGGTGAACGAAGGGACACGTCAGGATAGTGTTGATATTGATGACTTGTTCTGTCGCTCAATTGAGTTACCACACTTTAATAACGACACATCCGCGATTGAAGGTGTCAGTGTGTTGCCTGTTGAATCGGATCGATACCGAGAAGCGATTAAGAACTATCGTAAAAGTGGTTATGATGCGACGGCATTGAACCATCTGCATTTCTTTAAGAACTGTTCGTCTATCGTTTCTATTATTTCATTGCCTAGAGACTACAAACTGTCTTTCACCGCATTGAATCGCTTAAAAATGCACTTGAACCGTTTATGTCCAAATACAACATTAAAGCGTTACGCGCTTGTTATTGGTGCATCAGCAAACTTGTCATTAACGACACTTATTGCTAAAAGCCCATGTTTAAGCGATGACTTTTTAACGCTAATGGTCGCTTATATGAAGCGTTGTTTTGCTCGTGATGATTACCGATACACGGATGAAATAGACAAAGCGATTATTAAAATGATTCAAGATGATGATTTTGATGACGCCTTGGTAGATAAGTTCTTTACGACTTATGAAAATCCAGCGAAAATTCTAGACACAAACTGGTATGCAATTAAACCTATGTACGAGAAAAAGTACCGTGAACTGATTGATAATAACCAACGTTTTGTCTCTATTAACGATATTCGTCTGGATATAAATAACGTTAAAAATGCGATCAAATATCTTCGTGAAATTTATCGTCATCGCATCAGCAAAACCAATGTTCTTACGCTAAATGGTTAATTTCGTTTAGAGAACCTACATACTGATGGTTGTTTGGAAAGGCTGCTCAATGAACATTTGAGTAGCCTTTTTTTGTCGTCCTGTTTTTTTATGATTTGGTATTTTCAATAGTTGGCTTAACTATTGAATGACTAAGTTAGCGCTTTTATTTTTGTTGCTTGTCTTTACGATTTTGTTCTTGTGCCCTTGTATGGTGTGCGTTATTTGCCCCACGTTATTTAGCATGAGTCTTTTTGGTGCGGTTTTAACTGTTTAGGATGTATATGGCAGAATACTATTGGTTGTTGGTGGCCTCTGCGTTTGTATTTATGATGCAAGCTGGCTTTTTGTGCTTAGAAAGTGGCCGTATCCGCAGTAAAAACAGCATTAACGTTGCCGCAAAAAACATATCTGATTTTATTATATCGACGACGTTATTTTGGTTGTTTGGCTTTGGCATCATGTTTGGTGACTCTGTTGCAGGGCTATTTGGCGCTAGCGATTTCTTTTTTGATGATCAGCACACGCCTTGGGAAATAAGCTTCTTTATTTTTCAGATGATGTTCTGTGGTACCGCTGCGACGCTCACTTCTGGAGCGGTTGCTGAGCGCATGACATTTATCGGCTATTTGGCGATTACTGTAGTATTAAGTGCGTTTATTTATCCGATTGTCGGGCATTGGGCTTGGTCTGGTGTTTATCCTTCAGCAGGGCCGCAGGGGTGGCTTGAAGTACTTGGCTTTATCGATTTCGCTGGCTCTACCGTAGTGCACTCTGTTGGTGGTTGGGTTGCATTGGCTGCGATTATCATTATAGGGCCTCGCATGGGGCGTTTTGAAGAAGGCATCCGTTTACCGCCGGGTAATAATCTCCCGTTATCTGCTCTAGGTACATTACTAATTTGGTTTGGTTGGATTGGCTTTAATGGTGGTAGCACATTAGCGCTAACGGATGCCGTGCCAATGATCATACTAAATACCTTTATTTCTGCTGCTTGGGGCGCTCTTATTGCCGCAGGTATTAATTATTTCCGTGATGGTTACATTGAAGTCGGCTTTGTGCTGAACGGAACTATTGCCGGTTTGGTAGGTATTACCGCTTCTTGTCATGTCGTTTCACCTGGGGCGTCTGTTGTTATTGGCGCTGTTTCTGGTGTGGTGGTGTATTTCGGTAGTGTATTGATGGAGCGCTGTCGCTTAGATGATGCTCTCGATGTGGTTCCTGCACATTTGTTTGCGGGTGTATGGGGGACTTTGAGTGTCGCTCTGTTTGGTCAAGCAGATAAAATTGATAATGGATTAGGGTTTGTAGAACAGCTTGGGGTGCAAGCATTAGGTATTGTTGTTATTGGTATCTACTGCTTTGTGGTGGGTTATGCCTGTATGTGGTTGCTAAATCGCTTTATGCCGCTACGAGCAAGCAAAGAGCAAGAAGAGCAAGGTTTGAACGTCGCAGAGCATAGGGCGACAACTGAGCTATTTGATTTATTGACCTCCATGCAATACCAACAAAATAATGCGGATTTTTCTACACCTGTACCAGAAGAGCCTTTTACGGAAGTAGGCCAGATTGCTCGAAAATACAATCAAGTTATCGACCGAGTAAGCACCGAAATTGCACAACGAGACGATGCTTTGATGCGCTTTCAAGAAAGTGAAATGCGTAAGTCTGCAATATTGAATTCTTCGATGGATTGTATCGTGACCATTAACCGTTTTGGCTCTGTCATGGAATTTAATCCAGCGGCAGAACGAACATTTGGCTGTCTCAAAAAACAAGTTGAGGGTAAGAGCTTTATTGGTCTTTTTGTCCGTGAAGAAGATAGGAAAAAGATTTTTGAGAGCTTGAACTCCGGCTTCTCAACGTCAAATGGCTTGATTCTTAATCGACGAAATCCATTTCGATTACAGCGAAGTCCTAGCAATGATTTTCCAGCTGAAATTGCGATTACTAAGGCGAATGCAGACTCTTCACAAGAAAGTGAGTACACACTTCATATTAGGGACATGACTCGTCATGTAAAGTTACAGGAGCGCTTGAAGTTTCTAGCGTACAGCGATCCTTTGACCAGTTTATATAATCGAACTTATTTAATGGATTCCCTTATTAGCGCTTTGCTCTTTGCAACTAAGCAGAAAACGTCCGTTGGATTGCTGTTTTTAGATTTGGATAATTTCAAGATTATTAATGATACGTTAGGGCATAAAGCGGGTGATGAGTTGTTGTGTGAAGTGGCAAGGCGTTTAATTGCAGTGTCTGATCAGTTTGATGTTATTGCTCGTTGGGGCGGCGACGAATTTGTCTTTATGATGACGGAAGATGTCACCGAAAGTCGTTTGGCGAAGCGAGCGCAACAAATTTTAGAGGCCATGCGAGCTCCTGTACATTTGAACGAGCAATATTTCACGATCCCAACGAGTATCGGTATTGCCTATACCGGCGAGCAAAGTTTGGATGCCGACAAGCTTATTCAGCAAGCCGACATCGCTATGTATTGGGCGAAGGAAAAAGGCCGTGATAATGCACAATTCTTTACTCCTGAAATGGCCAATATCGTTACGAAAAAATTTGGCTTCGAGAAAGAAATTAATGATGCGCTTGCATCTGAGCAGTTTTCTTTGGTTTTTCAACCCAAAGTCTTTATGGAGAAAACTAACATCCTTGGTTTGGAGGCGCTGATCCGTTGGAATCATCCGACCAAAGGCCTTATTTCTCCCGCTGACTTTATTCCAATGGCGGAAGAATCTAACTTGATCTCTAGAATTGATGAATGGGTGATTGACCAAGCGTTACAGCAGCAAAAAGCATGGCGTGACCAAAGTTTGCTGATTGTCCCTATTGCGGTGAATCTTTCTGGTCGCCATCTGGTGTCCGAGTCTCTCGTGCCTTATATCTCACAGAAGCTGAGCGATTACGGTATTGATGGATCTTTACTAGAGATTGAAATTACCGAAGGGGTTCTGCTGCAGGATATTCAGCGTTGTATTGAAGTAATGGCAGAGCTGAAAGCACTAGACATCAGAATCTCAGTGGATGATTTTGGCACAGGGTATTCATCGCTCAGTTATTTGAAGCGCTTACCACTGGATATTTTGAAAATTGACCAATCATTCGTTGACGAATGCGATACTCATACCGAAGATGCTAAGATCTGCGAAACCATTATTCATTTGGCGCGTAGTTTAGAACTAGTGATTGTTGCGGAAGGTGTTGAAACCGCTCCGCAAGCTGAGATGTTGAAATCTTTAGGATGTGAGATCTTTCAGGGTTACTACTATCATAAGCCCATGATAAGTTCAGATATTGCCAAACTTCTTATGGTTGATCCTGCGGCGCTTTAGGTGTTTCTCGGTCGCGGATCGTTTCCATAAGCTCTTGGTTTCGAGTTTTTTCAATGGGGTTAATACGATAGTGCAGCGCTGTCTTAGCTATCATATTTGCCGCTACAGGTGCTGTAATTAGCAGAAATAAAGTAATCAAAAACTCTTGGATGGATAGGAATCCTTTCAAGTGGCTTTGAAAAATCATCGAGGCTACCAAAACACCAGTAATTCCCAATGTTGATGCTTTTGTTGGACTGTGCAAACGCATATATATATCAGGCAAACGAGCAAGCCCGTATGAACCAATCAAAAGAAACGCACCGCCAATAAGTAAAGACACACAGATGATAATTTCGAGATAAAAAGGCATAACTGATCCTTATTCTATAATGTCGCCGCGAAGTAAGTATTTACATAGAGCTGCTGTACTGACAAACCCTAGCATGGCAATTAATAGCGCCGCTTCAAAATACAATGCGCTTTCTACATAAATGCCGTAGAGCAAAATCAAAGCAATAGCGTTTATATACATGGTATCTAGCGCCAAAATCCTGTCTGATAAAGTTGGGCCTTTTAAGAGGCGCCATAAATTCAAAATCAACGCGATGCAAATACACACCGCCACTATGGTGATGGTTATCTTTAGCATCCAAATATCTCCTTGATTGGCTTCTCATAGCGTTGCTTAACCGATTTAATCAGTTCAGCTTCGTCATCTAGGTGAAGTGAATGGACATATAGCCACGCTTTGTCTTTCGATACTTCTGCGCTCACGGTTCCTGGTGTAAGAGACACGGTACTGGCTAAAATTGTGATGCCTAAGTCTGAATCGATATTGATCGGAATCGCGACAAAGCCAGGTGTTAGTTTCTTGATTGGGCCAATAATCAGTAACGCCACTTGCACATTGGCGGTCAAAATATCTTTTAACACCATGAGTACATAACGAATCGCCAGCCAAGGTTTAAGAATCTTTGGGTGTTCATCACGCATACTGTTTACTAGTAACGGAATGGTGATCGCAAAGAAAACCGCCAGCACCATATGGCCAGCACTAACCGAATTGTTCAATAACAGCCAAACTACAAACAGTAGTAGGCTGTGGAATGGCATAGGGAATAACTTCATTGTGCTACTCCTGGTAATAAAGCATAAGCAGAAGCTTGGATGTCGTGAAGATAATGTGCTGCTTGTTGAGTGAATTCACTGATATCGTCACCAAATATAACCAGAATTGGAGACGCTAGTAACAATAATCCGATACCCATTATTTCAGTGGTTTTAGCAGGTTCTGCTTCTGCAGCTACATTGCCATTGTGACGCCAGAATAGCGTTGTGCCAGCTCTTGAGAAAGTAATCAATGCTGCCAAGCTACCAATTAGAATCAACGGCCAAACCCACATAGTTTGCGCCGAAGACTGTGTTGCTTGCAGTATCATAATTTTGCCAACAAACCCAGATAATGGTGGCATACCTATTAACGCTAAGGCAGAAATTGCAAACGCAAAGCCTAGTAATCTAGGTTGAATAAAAGGACGAGATCGAACAAAACGGTCTTCAGCTTTGCCGCGTTGGCGAGACATAACATCGGCTAGTAAAAATAATCCTGCTGATGCTAAGGTGCTGTGCACCATGTAATACAGAGCCGCAGAGGTTGCGGCTTCAGAATTGATTGCAGCACAAGCAAGCAAACTGCCACTGGAGATAATAACTAAATTTGCGCTAAGCGTTTTGATTCCAGGACTTGCGAATACACCTATGGTACCAATGGTGATAGTTAACAAAGCCATTGGCCATAACCAAGGAGTGGCAATATTGGCTAATTCGCCAGCATCGTCGCCAAAAATCACTGTGTAGACACGGAAAATGCTGTAAATCCCCACCTTAGTCATAATGGCAAATAGCGCCGCGACTGGCGCACTAGCGCTAGCGTAAGTTTTCGGTAACCAAAAATGCATTGGTAACATGGCCGCTTTTAAGCCAAATACAACTAATAATAACAATGCACCGGTTTTTGCTAATGTCGCGGTTTCACCTTGCAGTTGGCCGACTTTGATTGCCATGTCTGCCATATTCAGTGTTCCAAGCGTGCCATATAAAATGCCAAGACCGAACAAGAATAGGCTAGAACCAACAAGGTTAAGAATGACATAGTGCAGAGCGGCTTGAGTTTTCTGCTTGCCACCAGCATGGATTAATAGTGCATAGGAAGCGATTAACAGGACTTCGAAAAAGACGAATAAGTTAAAGATGTCGCCCGTTAAGAAAGCACCGTTGATGCCCATGATTTGGAACATAAACAAAGGATGAAAATACGCACCGCCTTTGTCTTGTCCTGCTACTGAATAAAGCATCACGCAGAAAGCCAAAAAAGCAGTTAATAGCACAAGAAGGCTAGAAACTTTGTCTGCAACTAATGCAATACCAAAAGGCGCTTGCCAGCCACCTAGGGCATAAAGCTGAACTCCTTCGGTATTTATTTGATAAAGCAAAGCGGCTGATGAAATCAGTAAAAATAAGGTGCCGACAATCGATGTGATACGTTGTGAATTGATATCCCGAGATATTGGCGGCAACAGCATGATGGCGCCAAATAGCAAAGGAATCAGAATTGGAAAAATGCTCAAGTGCTGCATTTATTGGTTTCCTCCTGATTTTTGCGAAGCATCGCCGGGTTGTGCTGGCAAAGTGCCATCAACATGGTCATTGCCTAAATCAGCACGAGCACGCATTGCTAAAATCACTGCAAAGGCTGTCATCGCAAAACCAATAACAATAGCCGTTAGCACTAACGCCTGAGGAAGTGGGTCGCTGTATTGCTCAGACTCGCCCAGAACAGCTGCGGCATTGAGTTTTAGTCTGCCGCTGGCAAACAAGAACAAGTTCACTGCGTAAGACAATAGAGTTAAGCCGATAACGACGGAAAAAGTGCGGCCTCGTAATGCAAGAAAGATTCCGCAGGCTGTTAATAAGCCAACGCAAAACGCGTATAAACCTTCCATTAATCATGCTCCTTTTGAATAGGACGCTCACTGGTGGTCAATTGACCTAGATTGGCAAGAATCAACATAGTTGCACCAACCACAGTAAGGAAAACACCAAGATCAAAAACCATGGCACTGGCTAATTCGAATTTGCCAATCACTGGTAAGTAGAAGTAATCAAACCAAGATGACAAGAAAGTATGACCAAAGACCCAGCTACCCAAACCACTTAGGGTTGCGATACCAATGCCTGAACCAATCATGATTTGATAATCCAGCTTGAGACGAGTCTTAATCCAGTCAACGCCGTGCGCCACATACTGCTGAATAATGGCAACCGATGTAATTAAACCGGCGATAAAGCCACCCCCCGGCATGTTGTGCCCGCGTAAGAAAATATACGCAGATACTAAAAGTGCTAATGGCAACAAACTCTGTGAAATCACAGCTAAAAGAATCGGGTAGCGATCTTCCGACCAAGCCAAGCCATTATCGTTGCTAGAAGGCATATAAAGACGCATTTTAGCGATTAACTTGTAAATCCCTAGTGCGGCAATCCCCAATACGGTTATTTCACCAAGGGTATCAAAGCCACGGAAATCCACCAAAATCACGTTTACAATATTGGTCCCACCGCCACCAGTTTTACTGTTCTCGGTAAAAAAGGTCGAAATCGTATCGAGAGGGCGAGTCATCAAGGCATAAGAAATAGTACCGACCACGCCACCAATTAACGACGCGAGACTCAAGTCGCGAACGACGCGACGAGGAGAGGATTCTTTTGGTGTATTTTGTGGCAAAAAGAACAGCGCCAAAATCAATAAGATCACCGTCACAACTTCAACCGAAAGCTGAGTAAGCGCCAAATCAGGGGCTGAAAACTGAGCGAATGCTAACGAAACAATCAAACCTACAACAGACAGGGTGAGCAAAGCGATAACCCGTCTTCTGTGCCATACCACGGTAGCTAAAGCGGAAACGCATAGAAGCACAGCGCAAGTGATAGACAATGCATCAAGAGGTATCTCAGGACGTTGTCCTGCAGTTGTATTTAGCTTCATCAAGGTCGATGCCGTCATCACGATGGCGAAAGCTAAGACAAAGAAAATATAGCGCTGCAGCGAGCCATTTTCTGTGAAAGTAATAATGCGACTGGCTTTATTAGTCAGGTATTGGATTATCCCCTCAAACACCAGCTTAGGATCACTGGTTGGAAACTGCGCTTGGAACTTAAACATATGAGCACGGTTGTGATACATGTACAAGCCGCCAGCCAACGCGATGACACTCATCAATAATGGGAAGTTAAAACCATGCCAAATAGCAAGGCTGTAGCTTGGTGCTGGCCCATTAAGCGTCGCACTTGCCGCCGCAAACAATAGGTCGCCAACAACTAAACTTGGGAAAATGCCGACTACTAAGCAAAGGGCGACCAAGATCTCTACTGGTACGCGCATGTAACGTGGTGGCTCATGAGGGGTTTTAGGTAAGTTAATTGGCTCACCATTAAAGAACACATCGTGAATAAAGCGCATTGAGTAAGCAACGGCAAATACGCCGCCTAAAGTCGCCAGTACTGGAATAAACCAAGACAAAGAGCCAAGCGATGCCTGATGCAAGGTTTCAGTGAAGAACATCTCCTTCGACAAGAAGCCATTCATCAATGGCACGCCAGCCATGGATGCAGATGCCACCATAGCCAAAGTCGCCGTATAAGGCATGTATTTCCAGAGACCATTTAACTGACGCATATCGCGGGAGCCAGATTCATGATCAATAATACCTGCCGCCATAAATAAAGACGCTTTAAAAATGGCGTGGTTGATAATATGGAAGATGGCCGCTACGGCGGCAAGGTCTGTCCCCATGCCGAGTAATAAGGTAATCAAACCTAAATGACTGATGGTCGAGTTAGCCAACAGCCCTTTTAAATCATGTTGGAATATCGCGATGTAAGCGCCGACAAGGAAAGTAGCAAGACCAGTAAGGCTCACGATCAAGAACCAAAGGTCAGTATCCGCCAGCGCTGGATAAAACCGCGCCATCAAGAAAATACCTGCTTTTACCATTGTGGCAGAATGTAGGTACGCACTTACTGGTGTTGGTGCAGCCATGGCATTAGGTAACCAGAAGTGGAATGGAAACTGCGCAGACTTAGTGAAAGCACCAAGTAAAACCAAAACAACAATAATTGGGTAATTAGCGCTGGCTTTAATTAATTCTCCATTGTCTAAAACATCTTGAAGGCTAAAACTGCCAACCGTATTACCAAGAATCAGCAAGCCGGCTAATAAAGCCAAGCCCCCAGCGCCAGTAACCGTCAGCGCCATTCTAGCGCCTTTTCGCGCTTCCGTTTTGTGTCCCCAGAAGCTGATCAACAAGAAGGAACTAATGCTTGTTAATTCCCAGAAAAACCACAGCTGAATCAAGTTATCAGACAGCACCACACCGAGCATGGCGAACATAAAAAGGATTAGGTAAGAGTAAAACTTACCAATGGAATCTTTCGCTGATAAATAATAGCGGGCATACAGAATAACCAGTAAACCAATGCCCAGAATCAAAATAGAGAATAACAGCGCCAAGCCATCCAAACGGAAGGCCAGCTCTAATCCGATGGCTGGTATCCAAGGAATTGCCGCGAGAAAACGTTCCCCTTGGAAAATATCACCAGCATGAGTAAGGACTAAAAAGAGAGTTAAAGCAGGTAATGCAGCTGTCATAAACGCACAAGCGGTGCGACTAAAGCGAGCGGTAATAAGCGGGATTAACGTACCTAATAAAGGAAGAAAAGGTAGCCAAATAAGTGAGCTCAAGGGCAAAACTCCTTTCTAGTGAGCGGCAATATAGTTTGAATGTACTGTGCGAGCATGGTTGTTGTCCTAACAATCGTTCTCTAAATGTGATTATTTAACAGGGTTCATTCTACAAATAAGAAGAGTAATGATCCTGTAAGCATAGCCTTTTATCAATCTAATCAATAGCCTAAAACCACTGGCATATGAAAAGTATCATAAATTAGTGACAACAATAAGTAAGCATAAGAAAGCAAGCAGCAGAAAAAGTTCCGCTGCTTGCTAAAGAAAGGCGCTGGTTTTGTCTGCCTATCAGACTAAATAAAGAGTCGTTATTGGAAGAAGCTCCACACAATGCTGTGTTCAGAACCGAGACTCCAAAGTAGTACCACAGCAGCCAACAAAGCCTCTAACACTAAAACCCCTATACCAAGCGTGGTACTAGAAAGAATAAAACCTTGTTTATGGCTGATGCCCAAGAAGCTCGGCGTGCCGCGATACAATAGGTAACCTGTATAAGCGACACCTGTCACACAAGCGAGCAAACATAGCCAAATGATTGGATAAATAGCAAAGATACCGCTTAAAAACATGGGTGTAGCAATATACCCCGCAAACACTATACATTCTTGACGAGGAGGGCGATTCGGGAAGTTTCGCGCCATCCAGTGAATTAGACTACCGACCATCGCTACAGCGACAAGAATCAGAGCATAAAACAGTACGCCTAAACCAAGGCCATCCATAAAAGACACCTTGATGGCTTCGTCACCTCCGAACGTCCAACCAAACTGTGTCGTCCCAATAAAGGTACTGACAACAGGAATGGCCGCCATCCAAAGAACATGATGTAAGTACAGATGGCTTACTGACTCATGCTCCTTATTTATTTCGCGCCACTCTTTATCTGGATGATGAATAAGACCCCAAACATGATTGATCATGGATTCCCCCTGTCTCACAACGTGAGCATAATGGATTTGGAAAAAGTCCTGATACAGCCACGCCCAAACAAAAGTGGCTTATATACAGTATAGATGGATACGCAGAAATAGACTGAAAAGATGATAACGTTTTTTTATAAGTACTCAGTTGCTCAGACTATTTAGTAGTAAACGGAACGAGCAGGAAAGCACAGTAGATGGAGAAATAGATAAATAATAAACTCAACAAGCTAGGTGAGCCGCACCTAGCTTGTTGTTTCTAGATAACTTTTATTGGCAGTTATAGTCTTCTTTCATTTCAACTGCATAAGGTTTGTCGACAGGGTCATTGAAATTGGCTCTGGCAATTGTTTCTTTTGCCAAGAACTCGAACATTTTCCATTTCGAACAAGTTGGGTGAACCACAGTATTGCTAGAATCTAAAATTAACTTGTTTTTCTTATCCGTCAGCTTGTACTGAAATGTATAAACTTTAGTCGGTGTATCTACCTTATCGTAACCGCTAACAATAGGCTCCATAAATTGACGGTAGCGTGTAACACAGGTTCGTGCGTCTGTGCTTGGGTTTCTACGGCAAACAGTATAAGGAATATTTCGCTCGTTATTAAACACAGGAACCTTCTTGGTTTCTGTGGTTTCTTCTGACGTAAAGTTAACCGATAGGTGATAGTCAGGATTGTTTTGAGAATCCGAGACATTAGTAAAGCCGCGCTCTTTCAATGCATTGATAATATCGGGGATGTATCGCTTATTCGTCAGATCATCGCCTTCTTTGCTTGGAACCACAGCAATCGTAGCGGATTTATCAATATCTACATTTGAGTCAACATTACTAACATTTTGTCCTGCCAACTTCACATTGGATGAGCAGCCCGAGAGAAGAGCCGAAAACAGCACAAAAAAAGTGAAAAGTCTCATAGTCGCGTTCTCCATTGCGTATCAAAAAACAATTATCCAACAGACATGAAAACATAGATAGAGAGTAAAACCGAGATATGTCCTTCGCCTTTTACGTATTTTTCAAAAACCTTACTTTAAAGTGGCAGTAATGCGATGGTATTGAAGCAGGTTATATTCGTGTTTTGGAATCTGAATGACGTTTTCTGGGTGACGATTTTTTACTGTTTAAAAGTGTGATTTGGTGCCTGTATTTGCACTGCTAATGCCGTTTTGTACACTAATAGGAAATATCAATTTCAATTTTTTGGTGTTCGTACTATCATTAATATCGAAAGCGAGAAGCGAGTTGGCCTTACTGCCCATAACTTGTGGAAGAACCCCATAGATAGGTAAGTATCTGTGTTAGGGTGCGACCTTTCTCCATTGCCCATGGATAATTAGGGCTTAGATTTTAAAAGGGTAGCAGTTCATTCTGTTACCCTTTTTCTTTGGTAAATTAGCTTTCCACATCTGTGTTTGTTCAACTTCTTAGCGTCTGTATGCATGAAGTTCCATAGTGTTTGATTTTCATATTTGGCAATGACCACAAGCATTTGGGCTTTAGTTTTGAAGCTGCCAATAAACTGAAAACGTTGGGTTTTATCTTCATATTCTGATAGCCAGATTTCGAAAGGGTCGTGGATAGTCGTCAAAGCGTAATGAACGAAGCGCTCTCTTGCATCACTTCTTTTTTCGACTATGTGCTTTAAATCGTTGCCTTTTATATCAACTAAGCCAATGTGTTGAGTCTCCAGCTTAATTGAATCTGATCGGCCTTCTAGACTAAAGGCTTCCAGTAAAATCTGAAAGGCGGAGTCAAAATCTTGAGCTGCATCTATCAGCCCTGGGCAAGGAAGGCGTTGCTCGGATTCTAGCGATCTAAGGTCATCTAGTCCTAGCTCATTCCATTGGGACTGTGATTTGTCGCGCTTAGACATTAAAGTGTATTTTCCTTAATAGGCAGACAAGAGATTCAATCTACTTTTTCCTTAAAATAGATTATTTGCGATAAAAGCGAGTATCCCATGGTTGTTTTTATAAGGCTACCATGGCTTTAGAAACTAATGGTTTACATCGGATTGGGTTACAAGCTGGGCAATGGTTAACGTTGGAACCGCTCTTACTCGGTCTTAGTAGAAAAGACTAGCTTGTGCTAACGACTACCGCGACTATTAACTCGAAAGGGGACTTCTTAGCCCGTAGATACTTTTTTATGCTCACATTTCTTCCCCTATTCTATGAGCATTTAGGTATCCATTTTTTTGATCAAAATCAATATCAATTGTCAGTATGTTATTATGCAGTGCTCCTAGAATGGAAGCTGTTACTTTCCACTGAGAATTCTCATTATCTATAAAGCGTAAAGTAATTTTCTTAGCGATTTCTACATGTTCAAAGTTTTCAGCTGTTATGCTTATAGCTCTTGCCTCTAGTGTATAAAGGTCTGTTTCTGTTGTTACTGTAATAGCCTCTCTTTCTGAATTAGGCCACTTTTCTATGATTGAACTTGCTCCAAAGTCAAGAAAACTAAATTTATTAATGTTTAAAGTAGACACCTCTTTAACACTTGCTCCAATGTTTTTCATAGTTACTTTTAAAGAGTGGCTGCCTATTATTTTGAAGTCTGATTGAACAAATATTGGCATTAGTTTTCTTTTTCTGTCGTCTAGTTCTTTCTCATAAATTATTTTTTGAAATTTAAGTTGATCGCTAGCTAAATTGTATGCTTTTTGTGATTCTGCAGTGTTGCTTTTCAATTCTTTATTTTGCATCCAATAGCCATAAGCGAGCCATGCAAATGCAAGAGGGCTAAAAGAACCAGCTAGAAAGTCACCTACTTCATTTAATGGCATTGAACCACTAAAGCCTGAGAAATATTGATCTTCGATTAGGAGCCAGGAAACTCTGATACTCCAAATAATAGATAGAATTAGAAATACCCAAAATCGCCAATCTTTCTTTTTATCTTCCATGAAGCTCTCCCTAAATCATCGGATGACCAGACCAGACCACACGCTGTGCTAATTATTTTAAGTTTGCTCAAGTATTGAACGGGTATGGTCATGTCTCGGTAGTTCTATAATCAAGCCGTTTCGCTATTTGCGTAGTGTTTTATTTAGTTCAAAAGTGTAAAGGTTTTCTTGGCGGGAGTCGCTATTTCGATGCAGACTTATAACGGGGTGTTCGTATATTGGTTGAATAGATAAAAGGTGATCGCGGATTTTGAGCAATAAAAAAGGGAAACCGCTAGGCTTCCCTTTAATATTTGACCTACAAACAGTGTGTCGTTTGTGTGTCGACTTCATTTTAAAAAGTGCAAACCCTTTTAAAATCAAGCCTTTAATTGGTGGAGGCGGGGGGGATCTAAACTATACCGTTTTAACCTACTGAAAGTGTTGATTTTTATGGATTATCTTATAAAAATGTGGGGGTAATACGTGGGGGTAATTGGTTTATTTTAGGTATATCAAGATGGGCTATTTAGAGAAAAAACGAAATCTATATTATGCAGTTCTAAAAATTCCTAAAGAGCTACATGAGCACTTCGGCAAGACCAAATTCTCGAAGAGTACTGGTGAAGCAGACAAACGAAAAGCCACTAATATCGCGATGGGTTATGTCTCTGACTGGAAGAGGCAAATAGAAACAGCAAGAAGGATATCGTTTGATCAGGACACGATGTTTGCCTTAAGTCTACGAAAAGAACTAGAGAATCCAACTAAACATAATGACGATCCTCTGGTGATACATGAAGTTGTTTTTGACATAGTTGATAAGCTGAGAATGCAAGGAAAGGAGGCTAAAGCTGAGAAAATAGCGGGTATAGCTTTTGGTAAAGATATAATTCTCTCGGAACACTATCATGACTGGGTCGCTTCGATAAAAACAACTAAGGTGAAAACTCGAAGTTCTTACGCAAGTGTTGGTCGAGAAGTCATGCACTTTTTCCCAACAGTAGGCTCAATCACAGCTAAAGGAGTAAGGAACTGGGCTAGACTGATGGTTGAGGGGAGAGAGTATTATCCAGAGCCTCTTTCAAAATCCAGTATCGATAGAAGGTTTAAAGCTGCTAGAAACTTTTGGAATTATTTGGAGTATCGCGACCTTGTACCTTTAGACTCCTGCCCTTTCAAAATGCCGCGGTTTGTTGCTGAGGAAGAGAAGAAAAAAAGAGCAATGCTTCTTAAAAACAAAGGGCGCACCGAAGAGCGTCTCCCTTTTGAGTCTCATGAGCTTGTTTCGATTTGGAAGGAAGCGTCTAAGAAAGACCAGCAGCTAGCTGATTTGATATTTTTGGGGATGTTCACTGGTTGTCGAATTGAGGAGTTATGTCAGTTAAAAGTGGACTCATGCAGTGAGAAGCTTCTAAAGGTAACAAGCAGTAAGACAAAAGCTGGATATAGAGATATACCAGTACATCCGAAGCTCAGCCCTTTAATTAAGCGGCTTTTGAACGAGTCGCAAGATAGTTACGTACTATCAGGTCTTAAAGCTCCCCCAAGTACAGGTGATAGGTCAAGTGCTATAGGTAAGAGGTTTGGTAGGCTTAAAAAGCGTATGGGATTTGATGGTGCGAAAGTATTTCACTCAATTCGTAAAACAGTAGCTACTCTCTTGGAGAATGCTAATGTTCCTGAGAACCTATCCGCACAGATTATTGGTCATGATCATGATACGTTAACTTATGGGCTCTACTCGGGTGGCTACACCTATGAGGCAAAACTTGAGGCAGTATTAAAAATTGACTATCCATTCGAGAAATAACTAGGAGAGAAGGCTAGTATTAGTTTGCGTGTGTTTTGACATTCTTTGTCTTTATCAACCCAGCTATGCTCGAACTTATCAAGGTTGTACTTAGTTGCTTTAGAAAAACTCGTTGCTATGGCTTTTGAGGAGCTCTAAAAAGGCTTTAAACACTGACCTTTGATACTTATGAGCTTGAGGGTGAAATCACACTTGATCTTACAAAGAGCAAGGTTATCCTGAGAAGGCCTCCAAATCTTGGAGTAGACTTTTAGCTAGTGTTACAGTTGTAGCTTAAGAAACTTTTAACGTGCTGACTCAATGTCAAGTGAACTCTATTATTGATGGTTGAAAGAAGTCTTTGGAATAGTAAGATCAATCATCAATAAGTATGTTATTCATGATGCGCACAAAAGAGCAAAGCTTACAAAAAGCGATGCAATTAAATTAGAGCCTAATACTTATGGAAACTAAAAGAATTGAACACCTGATCGAGAAGTTGAGAGCTTTTCGAGATGAGAGGGACTGGGCACAATTTCATAACCCCAAAGATCTGGCAATTGCCTTGAATATTGAAACAAGCGAATTGCTTGAAGTATTTTTATGGAAAGACCCAGAAGAAGCCAATCTTGAAAAAGTCAAAGAGGAGCTCGCAGATGTATTTTGCTATGCACTTCTGATTGCAGATAGGTTTGATCTTGATGTTTTTGATATTGTTGAAAAAAAGATTCAATTAAACGCTGAGAAGTATCCTATTTCACAGTCAAAAGGCTCTTATAAAAAATATACGGACATTTAAAATGGAATTAAAATCTTTTCCATTTTCCTTTGACTCTTTAGAAGCACTGAAGAACTCAATTGGAAAATTTGAAAACAGGCCAGTTGTTTATTTTCTTGTTGGAACTAAATCATTTTATGTTGGAGAAACTACTCGTGTTCTTTCTAGAATGAGGTCTCACCTTAAAAATAAGTCAGAATGTGGTTTCAAAAAAATATATCTTATCCTAGAAGATAGATTTAATAAGTCAGCTGCTTTGGATTATGAGTCAAAGTTTATCAGGTATATTTCTCCAATCTTTGATGGGAAGTTCATGAACGGTAATCTTGGCGTTGTTAATCATGACTATTATCAGAAAGAGGATCTATATGAAGAGCTATTTCATGATTGCTGGAGATATATAAAGCTTGAGTTTTCATTTAAGCAAACACTTGCTGAAATCGAGAATATGGATTTTTTCAAGTTTTCTCCTTACAAGTCTCTAAACGAAGATCAATTTGAGGCTCTTGGCGATATCCTTGATTTTATTTTGAGTAAAGATCCGAATCAAATTGTGAGAGGTGGTGCTGGAACAGGTAAATCCATATTAGCAATTTATCTAATCAAGCTATTAGCTGACTCCAAAGATGAGTTTGAAGTTTTTAATACAGAGCTATCTCATGAAATTTTAATGAAGATTGTCGCTGTTAGAGCCAAGTATACTAACGGTATTCGGGCAGCAATTGTTGTACCTGTTGCACCATTAAGAGAGACATTAAAGAAAGCATTTAGAAAAATTAGCGGGCTAAGTGCTGATATGGTTCTTGCTCCAGTAGATGTTTCAAAGTCAAAGGAACCCTACGATATTTTAGTAGTTGATGAAGCTCATCGATTAAAGAGAAGAACTAAGATCACGGGCTATAAAGCATATGACGATGCATTAATTAGGAGTGGTCTTACTGTCGGTGCGCATGATGAGCTAGATGTTCTAAATGTTAAGTCCAAGAAGAAAGTTTTATTTTATGATCATGCGCAAACAGTCAAAGCATCTGATCTGCCTAAAGAAAGGTTTAAAGACTTAATGAAAGAGCGTCCCCCTTTATCATTACTACAGCAAATGCGAGTTCAAGGTGGGGGGGATTTCATAAAATTCGTACAAGACCTTTTTAATGGCGATCTTCAAGGTTGTGGAAACTATAAACTTGAAAATTACGACTTCAAGGTTTTTGATGACGTTAACGAAATGGTTCAAGCTATCAAAGCGCGTGATGAGGAGCATGGTTTATGCCGGACTGTTGCAGGCTTCGCTTGGCCTTGGAATAAGAGTGATAAAGAAGTAAACGACATCTCTATTGGTGGATATAGCTTTAAATGGAATACGACTAATATCGATTGGGTTAATTCTAAAGGTGCAGTGAATGAAATAGGATGCATTCATACGCTTCAGGGATACGACCTTAATTACGTTGGTCTTATTATTGGGTCAGACCTACAGTATTCAAAACAGACAGGGAGAGTTGAGGTTGTTGGTGAAAATTTTAAAGATACTAAAGCGAAACCGATAGTAGGTACAGAAGAGGGTGTGACCTTGGATGAGGTAGTTAAGAACGCATATAAAACCCTAATTCTTCGGGGCATGAAGGGGGCATACATATATTGTGTTGATCGAGAGCTTTCTGCATATCTGAAAGAAAATTTAGCTTAAAGGTTTTTTTGTTCTTCTGCTTTGTTCTGTCACATGTGTTGAGCTCTTCTAAGCCCTAGTAGAGCCCATTATTTGTGCAAATAAGAATTGATCTGACATTATTCATTTGATTTCAAGTGTACTAAAACACGAAAAACTAGCTTAGAAAAGCCACTTATTGAAAATCAATCTGTGGTCAAAGCTGATTATTGGTTTAGGCCTGCTACAATCGCTCTGGGGGAGCAGTAAGCTCTATGACGGCTTTAAGCTAATGGATCAGAAGTTGATGTGATTGAACTGCATTAAATGGTGACAAATAATTCATAAACAGGCAAAAGATATACTGGTGTATGTCCTTGCTATTGTTAGAGATCCTCTATGATTTAATAATACAGAAGGTATGCCTGAAAAGCTTCCTGAGCTATTTTAAGCCATATTTCAAGGTCACCCTTTGAAATCGTGCTTTGTACTGCTCCCGATTCTTTGGGGGTAACCATTCGTCTAATCCTTTAGCACCTTTCTGCCGATTTAATGATGCTTCTACAGCAACAAGGTTGACCGGATCGTTAGCAAATTGTTCTCGCTTAGTCTTACTCCAAGACTGAGCTCCATGTTCCCATGCCCATTTCAGTGGAACTATATGATCAATATCTAACTTAGATGCGTCAAAGATAACTTCTCCCGAGTACATTGAGATCCAACGCCCAAATGTCACACGACATTGCCGGTCATCTGCGAATCTCACTGGGTTTGTGGACATTGAAATGAGAACTTCTTGGCGAGTGTTCTGACAGTCTTTATCTTCATCATCCCAACCATTACCGAACTGATTGCGGCTATATTTTTCAGCCTTAGAATTACTTGTTGTAGATGCTTTAGAGGGATTCTGAGAAGGAGTTAAGGATTGGCCTTTAGGTAATCTCCCCCCACTACCAAGACAGGCTTCAATCGTCTCATAAGCTGTAAAGTTCTTTGTTCGAGAGTAATACTCTGTGTTTGGTCTGTGACATATGGAAGATTTAGACTTCTTTATTGGTTGAACAGCCCAAGCTGGTTGGAGTAGGCATAGAAGTAGAAGTGATGTTAGTAGTGTCTTCATGAATTGCATTTCGTGGCGCTCACAATGATCCATAAGTGATGGATAGAGTGTAATCGATTGGAGCACTCAAAGTAAGTTAAGAGTGCGCACAGAGGTTTTACAGATGAACCACCTGTACACACTCAGAGTCTAGTTATTTATTGGGGCTTAGAAGGCGCGAGCATTGCAGAGTCATCTGAAAAACAAGGTTCACTGAGTATTGTTTTTAGTTGATCTTGTAGCTCTTCAATGTTGTTTACTAAAAGGTGCTGTTCTTCGGTTGGTACTTGAGAAATGTCTTCGATACGAACTGTAAGAAGCGTAGATAATAGGTTTTCGAGTCTGTTCATTGTGTTCCTCCTTGAACTTATGAGCTTCAAATTAGTCGGGCTGATTGTTAGATTAGCCTTACGATAAAGCATAGCTCATAGTGGAGGATAACTGGAAATTTTCAGAATAAATTTTTGAGCCTAGATACGTAATAAGTACAAAGCACTTTTCCCCCTTAGCCCTGTCTTCTCGGTTAACTTGTGGGTATGGGCGGGTCAAACTAAATAGTATGAACCTCTATGTTCATGCTAAGTCACGATACTCAATTGGAAGCACTTATGAAGATTGTTACATGGAACTGCAATGGAGGCTTTAGGAATAAGCTTGAACATATAGATCAACTTGAAGCTGATATCTTAGTCATACAAGAGTGTGAAGACCCGTCACAGTCATCGAAAGCATATCAAGACTGGGCAGGTAACAACTACATCTGGAAGGGAGAGTCTAAAAACAAAGGGATTGGAATTTTTTCTAAGAATGGATATTCCGTCCAATCACTGGAATGGACTGGTATGTTTACAATGAAAGGGCTTGTTAGTAAGAGTAAAGCACTAGAGTGGAGCTCAAAAGAGCTTAGACTTTTCCTACCAGTCTTGATCAATGAAGAGTATACGTTGCTAGGTGTATGGACAAAGGGAGGTAAGGAAAGTGATGTCTTTGGTTACATGGGGCAGTTCTGGAAATATTTGCAGATCCATAGAGACAAGCTTTCGGGACAAAAAACTATAATTGCTGGTGATTTCAATAGCAATGCAAGATGGGATAAGCCTGATAGATGGTGGAATCACTCTGATGTAGTAGTTGAGCTAGGTGAGCTTGGAGTTCAAAGTTTGTATCATCACTTCTATGGTGAGGAGCAGGGTGGTGAATCTCGGCCTACTTTTCACCTTCACCGAAATCTCATAAAGACTTACCACATAGATTATGTCTTTCTTTCGGAAGATATTTTGAGCGCATCAAGTATGGAAATGCCTTGTGGAGAATGGCTTAGTGTCAGTGATCACTATCCTATATCTGTGTTTATGACTACTAACTTATAATATGTGCCTTTATAAGACTCTTTGTTTGAAGCACTCGTGGATTGAACAAATCGCATAATCTTTATTGTTAGCTCAAAGGGTATACCTTTTGACCCACCCTAAAGATCCTACCTAATAAATGGCTCAAAGCTGTTGACAAGACTATGATCCACATTAATATAATGATCCATACCTTTTGATCTATTTGTGGAGTATTTATGGCCGTAGTCGCTTATGTTCGTGTTAGTTCTGATGGACAGTCTACAGAGAGTCAGCAATATAAAATCAGTGAGCTTTACTCTATTGATAAATGGTTCATTGATGAAGCTGTCTCAGGTGTGGTGAAGTCATCTCAAAGGGAGGGAATGAAGGCACTCTTAGCTTATGTTCGAGAAGGCGATACAGTGATTGTCAGCGCAATTGATCGTTTAGGTAGGGATACGATAGATGTTCTTGAGACCGTCTCCCTAATGCAGTCTCAGAGCGTCTCAGTGGTGTCTTTGAGAGAGGGGTTTGACCTATCAACACCGATAGGAAAAGCCATGCTAACAATGCTATCAGCAGTCGCGGAGCTAGAGAGATCAAACATTAAAGCTCGACAGATGGCTGGCATTGAAAAAGCTAGGTCTGAAGGAAAAAACTTAGGGAGAGATAAAGTCATTAATGATGAATCTGTGGCTTCATGGAGAGCTTCAAACCAAGCTTCAATCAAGGCCACAGCTGAGTATTTCAAGATATCAACAGCATCCGTTAAGAGAGCATGTAGAAAGGTCGCCAGTTAGTTTAGATGGTTCTAATATTAAGGGACAGTTTTGGGGGGGGGAGATAAAAATAGACCCTTTATTAAATATGCTAAAAGACATTGTTTTACAATAAGTTACCTTTGAAAAAAAGAATGATTTGTGGAGTTATTATGAGCCATTCAACTGCTTTTAATTTTTCAACTACTTTGAATCAAACCTCCAAGAAAGAGTGCTTGGGATGCATTAAGGAATTTAACAGCGAACACGACGGTCTTCATTTTAAGGAAAACCATTTTTTAGCTGAAGGGCTAGATCGTATTGAACTCTGGTGCGAGGCTAAGTGTATTGGTCTGGTGTCATTCAGGGTTAACGTTGGTGAACCTAATAAAGAAATACCCGGTGTGGGAGTAGAGCTCCACATTGAAGGTGTGATTATTCTAAAAGAGTTTCGAGGGAAAGGGTTAAGTTGGTATCTGCTTGATAAACTTATAGATGTATTTTGTGAAAAGTATGAAGACTTTTTAACTGAAAAGGGAGATCAGGCAAGGTTACTTGTCCACGCACAACCTTACTCAGATGAAGGACAAGCATTTGTTTCAAACCTTTCTGACAGCATGGCAGCAATATTTGAAGAGGTTGGAGTGGAAGTGATCGAGCTTAATGAGGTTTGATCTTACAGCTTTTCATTGGTTATTTATTTTTTAATGACTTATCGGTTACCTAAGTAGACTGCTTTTGCCTTTTATTGTTTGGATGATATTCGTTATTCAATTAGGGGTCAGTATTGGAGTAATACTCCATTCACTAACCTATATGAATATCGGAGAATGATAATGACTGATTTAAATGAAACATTTCTAGAAACCTATAGCTGCCTTGAGAATGATCTTAAACAGGGCAAAGAAGCCCCTAAGATCAATGGAAGTCTTGAACTTAATGAAATACATGAAGCTCTCTTAGTGTTCCAACCAAGAGACATACATACAGATGTTTCATCCAAGGAGCAGCACATTCAGAACCTTCTTGGGGCTATCCGTAATGAGCCAACTAACCGACTCGATCCTATCGTTGTCTGGTGGTCAGGCTCAATGTGGTATGTATTGGATGGACATCATCGTTTAGCTGCCTATAGAGAGTTTGCTAAAGAAAAGGAACTGATGAAGGTGATGATCCCTGTGAAAGCCTTCAATGGGAGTTTAGTGCAAGCAATGGGTGAAGCTACAAGGCTGAACTCAAAGGATAAGCTAGCGATGACCAAGGATGATAAGAGCAATAGAGCATGGAAATTTGTGGCTTTGAGGGCTGAAGGTCTATCTAAAGGCTCTATATCTAAAGTCTGTAAGGTTAGCACTGCCACCGTTGGACGTATGAGAAAGAAGCTGAGGGAGGTTCAACAGTACCATCCTGATGACTGGCATGAAGTTGCTCTAGAGATGACTTGGGCGGAAGCTATTGATTATCCTCATAAGGAAAAGTCATATGATGATGACTGGCAGAGAGCTCAAGCAAAAGATTGGGCTAAAAGACTTAGCACTACTTTTGGAAGGAAACTTATAGCACAACCCGAAGTGTTCATTGATGCACTAGGGATGTACTCTCAGAAGCTACTTAGAGATGTGACAGAATATCTTCAATATAGCGTTGATGATCTCGAAGAGTTTGACTTCTAGTTGGACTCAAGGTGTATCTTCCTTATGGGTGTATCTTGATACAGGTACGCCCCATAGCATTACATTTCCACTACATTTAAGGTGACAGTTCGTTGTTTCTAGGTGCGTCAGGAGGATAGGCTGTGATTAAAGTGGTTAGGTTAGTCGTTATTTATTTTTTGATATCAAGTTCTATTGCTTTTGCAGTAGATAAAAAATATTCCTTAGATGATTTTAAAACTGAGCCAGACTTTAGTGAGATGCTTGCTAAAGCAGGGCTTGCTGCTAAATGCTTTGGTTTTGCTAATCAAGTAGGGTGGAAAATAAAAGCTGAACTCTTGGTAAAGATATCTCTTATCAACTTTAAATCCTCCGATATGAGTAATGATGAGGCTATGAGGTCTCTCTTATTGTACCAAAGAATGGCAGTTGAGATGGTGAAAGGGTACACAATGGGTAGGGCTTCTGGAATTTACGATGGTATTAACAGTTCTACTATGGATGAGCAATTGAAGAAACAATTGATTAGCTCTTGGAATATAGCTAATTCTGAGAAATTCGGCGCACTAACACTCTATAAGGATCATCTTTGCGATGAAACTTTTATAGAGCATCTGTGAAAACACTTTTACAGATGACTTGTATAGAATTAGGTGTTCGGGAATTATGTGGGGGAAAAACGTGGGGGAAATAAAAAGGCGGCCAGTCCATAAGTTGTTGAAAAATATGGAAATCTGACCGCCTTTTGCAGTTGGTGGAGGCGGGGGGGGTCGAACCCCCGTCCGTCAGTCCTCTGCCATCGGCTCTACATGCATAGTCACTTCTATTATTTGACCACGAACCGCCCGAAGGACAGGGTGTTAATGGCGAGCCTACTTAGTCTTAGAACCTTATCCCTAGGCGGGGCATCAGTTAGCATCTTGTAATTTATGATACTGCAGAATCTCTGGCTACAAGCAACCTGAGGGCAGCACACTAGCAGCGGTTTAGGCTGCTAAAGCGTAGTTTTCGTCGTTTGCGACTATAAAATTGATGCGGGGGATTAACGAGATCACGCATCACTCTCGACATGCACCTTTGGGTTTGTAACCGACGTCGAAACCATGTCGCCCCCAAAAAGGTAACGCTAGTCTATCGCAAACAATGTGCTTACGCTAGAGATAACGCTGAAATGCTTAGTGTGTTCATATTCATACCGTATTAAGTATAGCCTATGAATCTTAAAGACTAAGCACTGTGTTTCATTAGTCGTTCTTTGTCTCTTGACCAATCACGATCACGCTCGGTATCACGTTTATCGTGTTCTTTTTTACCGGTTACCAAGGCGACTTCGCATTTTATCTTGTTGCCTTTCCAGTACAGCGCCATGGCCGCACAGGTTTTGCCTTTTTGCTCGGTGACTTGGATGATCCGGTCAAGTTCTTTGCGATTCAGCAAAAGCTTGCGTTGTCGCATCGGTTCACAAACGACATGCGTTGAGGCGCTAAGCAGTGGCGTAATACGCGCACCGACGAGCCACGCTTCGTTTTGGTGAATGATAACGAAGGAGTCTACTAATTGGGCTTTGCCTTCGCGCAGGCTTTTTACTTCCCAACCAGATAAAACCAAACCGGCTTCGAACTTCTGGTCGACAAAGTAGTCGTATTTTGCACGTTTGTTAAGCGCGATGGTGCCCGTGCTGCTGGATTTTTTCTTTACTTTACTCATAGTTGGAAATTATACGGTCGATAGTGGCAAAAACCTATGCTTTTCTTGAGGTATGCGCCTGAATGTTGGAAAATTCGCACTTGTTAATTAATTTGTCTGGTTAGGTAGCGCTTATGTGTTGGCCACGTATGCGTTTTATTCCTATCCTTAAACACATCTTGTGTATTTAGAGCCTAAATTTATGCCTGAAAGTCGATGTTTACAAGGTATCTGGTCAAGTCCGTGGATATTTATTTTTGCGGCCAGTGGGTCGGCGGTGGGATTGGGGAACATTTGGAAGTTTCCTTATGTGCTCGGGCAAAACGGCGGCGGTGCATTTTTGTTTGTGTATTGCTTGTGTTTGTTGCTGGTCGGCTTGCCTGTATTGATGGCTGAAGTAGCTTTGGGCCGTACGGTTCGTTCTAATCCTATTGATACGGTAAACGATTTAAGTGAGCGTCGTATTGTTCACCCAGCTTGGGTGTTTGTGCCTTGGTTAGCTGGTATAACGGGCTTTTTAATTCTTACTTTTTACAGCGTAATTGCGGGCTGGTCTCTGGCTTATTTAGATCGTGCTGTGTCTGGTGATTTTAAAGACATTACGCAAGTTGGCGCATCCAGCATGTTTGATACTTTATTAGCGACACCAACAGAAATGCTGTTGTGGCATTCTGTATTTATGGCATTAGTGGTATTAACGGTTGGGCAGTCGGTTACTCGTGGTTTGTCTGCCGTGGTACGGATTTTATTGCCAGTGTTGGTAGTGACGTTATTGTTGCTGGCGTTTTATTCTATGAGCATTGGTAATATGAATGCAGCGCTGGACTTTATGTTTCGTTGGTCTTGGCAGGATATTACCTTTGAAGTTGTCTTGTCTGCTGTTGGGCTAGCTTTGTTTAGTTTGAGTGTGGGAATGGGCGCCATGTTTGCCTATGGTGCTTATATGAGCAAGCGTATGTCGATTGCTCGCGCATGTAGCATCGTTGTGGGAGTGGATTTGCTGGTGGCTATTTTAGCTGGTTTGGTCATTTTTCCATTGGTGTTTTCATTTAATATTGATGTACAAGCTGGACCAAGTTTGACCTTTGTATCCCTGCCTATCATTTTTGGTGGCTTGCCTGGTGGTCAATTTTTCGCGGGCGTGTTCTTTTTATTGTTGGTAGTTGCGGCTCTTACGTCGGCCATATCCATGTTAGAATTGTTTGTTGCTTGGCTGCATGAAAAATTTTATATCGCCCGCTTGAAAGCTGCTCTATTGATGGGGATTGCCGTTTGGTTTGTTGGTATTGCGGTGCTTTTGTCTTTTAATCATTGGGACAGCAAAATTGTCTTCGGATTGAATTTCTTTGAATTGTTAGATGAATTTACGTCTTTGATTCTTTTGCCTGTGGGGGCTATTTTGCTGTCTGTTTTGGTGGCTTGGTTTATTCCACATTCCATGTTGCAAAATGAGATGATTACAAAACAAGCAAATCATTTTCAATGGTGGTATAAGACATTGAAATACATAAGTATTCCAGCAATGATTGTGATTACTCTTGCTGGCTGGATAGGAGTGTAGTTTGAGTCATATAGAACGCTTCGCACATGTTAACTACAGTTGCGAGCAAATGTTTGCTTTGGTAAACGATATTGATGGTTATCCTGAGTTTTTACCTGGGTGTTTGAATTCTACATTAATTTCAAAAACGCCAACGGAAATTGTGGCGTCTTTGGAAGTAGGCAAAGGGCCAGTGCGACAATCGTTTACGACAAAGAATTTTTTGGAAGATTTTAGTCGAATTGAAATGACCTTGGTGAAAGGGCCATTTAAGAGTTTGCACGGCATATGGACTTTCACGGAGTTATCTCCGACAAGTTGCAAAATTATGCTGAGTATTGAGTTTGAATTAAGCGGTATGCTGAAGTTCGCTTTTGGTGGCGTGTTTAGTCAAATTGCCAATACGATGGTGGATTCTTTTAGCAAGCGTGCAAAAGTAGTATACGGTGAATAGTATGAGAGTTGAAGTAGCGTACGCTTTACCTGAGAAGCAAAAAATTATTGCTTTAGAGGTTGAAGAAGGTTGTACCGTGCGTGATGCAGTACGCCGTTCTAATATTCATGTTTTTTTTCCTGATGTGGATGTCGAGACAGTAAAAGTTGGCATTTTCGGTAAAGCAGTGCGAAATGCGGAAGAGCAAGAATTAAAAGAAGGCGAGCGAGTCGAGTTGTATCGTGAGCTGAAGGTTGACCCAAAGCAAGCTAGGGCCAACCGTGCAGCGAAAACAACAAAGGATTAGTTGTTTTTGATTTGTGTTAAAACGCCGTCGCTAAAAATTAGCACCAGGTCGTTTGCATCACTTTTCTTGGTATCTGGTGTTGCGTATAGAGCTGTATATAGGTAATGCCATTCGTTTGGCTTGAAAGTGTCTCTTAGCATGGGAGTACCCAGTAGGTAAGTGACCTGAGATTCAGACATGCCAATTTGTAACTGTGATAGTTGTTCCTTCGTTACAAGATTTCCTTGTGTTACTGGAACCTTGTAAGGTGGTGGAAATAAACTGCATGCGCTAAGTGAAAGTGCTGCGCATAATATTAAAACTGATTTTTTCATTTGTATTATCCTTACTCTGGTGTGCTAATGATAAAGTAATTATCAACAAGATCGAATAGAGAATGACTCATGACTAGCGAAAATCAAGAGCTAAAGAAAGCGGGACTCAAGGTAACTCTACCACGAGTGAAAATTTTACAAATTCTTGAAGGTGCGGGTGACCGCCACATGAGTGCTGATGATGTCTATCGCACTCTGCTTGATCAAGGTGAAGATGTTGGTTTGGCGACAGTTTACCGTGTGCTAACTCAGTTTGAAACTGCAGGTTTGGTGCAACGTCACCATTTCGAAGCAGGAACAGCTGTTTTTGAGTTGGCGAAGGGTGATCACCACGATCACATGATTTGTCTAGAAACTGGCAAAGTCATTGAATTCGTAGATCCAATTATTGAAAAACGTCAGCGTGAAATCGCGGAAGAGCATGGTTTTGATATTGAAGATCACAGCTTGATTATCTACGTGCGTCCAAAGAAAAAATAAATATTCGTTTACCTAAGGGGGATGAATGGGAAGGGCCTAAATCGCAGAATTTAGGCCCTTTTTTTATTTTTACTTCTGGTGGCAATGTTTTGACGATGCCATTTTTACTATAATGCTATTGCAGTTGAACGTTGCCAAGCATTTCACGAGCATGAGCTAGGGTTTGCTCGGTCAGTTCTAATCCACCGAGTAGGCGTGCAATTTCTTGTGTTCGATCTTGATCCTTAAGTAGCTCGACCTGAGAGGAGGTTGCTTCATCTTCAACCAGTTTACTGACTCGTAGATGCTGATTGCCTTGAGCTGCCACTTGCGCAAGGTGAGTAACGCAAAAGACTTGGCCTCGTTTGCCCACAGAGCGCAGCATACGACCAACGACTTCCGCGATACCACCGCTGATGCCTACGTCTACTTCATCAAACACCAATGTTGGGATAATTGATGTGTGAGCGGTCACTACTTGAATACCTAAACTAATACGTGACAACTCACCACCTGAGGCGACTTTACGTAATGGCTGAGCGGGTTGTCCTGGGTTGGAAGCGATCATGTATTCGATGTCTTCAAAACCATTTGCCGAAACTTGTGTAAGTGGCTGACATTGAATAAAGAAGCGCGCATGTGGCATGCCCAATCCATGTATTTGTTCTTCGACTTTCTGCGCTAGCTCATCTTTGGCGGTAATGCGCTTTTCTGTCAATGTGGTGGCAAGCGCGGTGAGTTTTTCATAGGCTTGCTCTTCTTTTTCTTTTAGTGACTCTAGGCTTTCTTCACTACCTTGTAAGCTGTCTAGTTCTGCTTCGACACTCTCTCGTAAGGATAAAAGGCCTTCTGGCAAGGTTCGGTGCTTGCGAGCCGTATCATAAATGTCCGATAAGCGTTGCTCTATATCCATGAGGCGCTCGGGATTTTGTTCTAGCGTGTCTTGATAATGATGTAGGCTGTCGGCCGCTTCCTGTGCCTGTATTAAAGCGACATTCATCATTTCTAATGCATTTTCCAATTCTTTGGTGGCTGGACGAATTTGGCTAGCGCTATTGATTGCTTGGTGTAATAAAGAGCAAACATTGCCTTCGTCGCTGTCGATCAAAATACCGCTGGCTTGATAGGCTTTAAATTGTGAGTCGGCAATGTTCGACAAGAAAGCTTGCTCGTTTTCTAACTCTTCGATTTCGCCTTCTTTTAGATCAAGCTGTTGTAGCTCTTGTGCTTGGTAAGATAGTAGCTGGATCTTGGCATCTTGTTCCGAGGAGCGATTCTGCTGAGCAGACAGTTCTTCTTTGAGTTGTCGCCATATTGAATATTGCTGACTGACTTTTTTACTCAAGTCAGTCAGACGTCCATACTCGTCGAGTTGTTGTCTTTGGGCGTTCTTTTTAAGTAACGATTGGTGTTCGTGCTGTCCGTGGATATCAACCAGCTGACTGCCAACGTCTTTTAGATCGCTTAATGTGCAAGGGCGACCATTGATGTAAGCCTTGGAGCGACCTTCTTTGCTGATAACACGGCGCAATATACAATGTTGATCGTGTTCTAAATCTCTTTCTTCCAGCCATTTGTGTACGTGTGGATAGTGTTGAATATCGAAGCTGGCGCTGATGTCGGCTTTTTTTTGCCCATGTCTTACGACAGCGGCATCGGTACGATCACCTAAACAAAGTGACAAGGCATCCACCATGATGGATTTACCTGCCCCTGTTTCACCTGAAATCACGGTCATGCCTTTTTTGAATTCTAATTCTAGAGATTCAACAATGGCGAAGTTGGAAATAGCGATGCTGGTCAGCATAGAGTGCTCCAAGAAAGAGAAAATATTTATATGGTTATTTATACAGTACTTGGTTGTTTTTTGACAAGTCTAGTTAGTAAATTTAATTCCCATGAAATTAATGCGGCTTTAGTGTTGAAAGGTCAAAAGCTGACCCCATATACCCTGCACATAGGAAGCATTGTTTCTGTTATTTGGAGTTGAAAATGAGTGAGCAGCAAAAAAATCCTAATCTAGACGCGGAGCATGATTTGAAAAGCGAAACGCAAAACGAAACAGTAGAAGAACTTTTAGAGCCTGAAGTAGAGACTTTAGAAGAAGTTACTGCAAATGATGAGCTTGCAAAAGCATTGGAAGAAGTCGCTCAGTATAAAGAAGCGGCACTTCGCGCTCATGCAGATGCTCAAAACGTACGTCGTCGTGCAGAACAAGATGTCGAGAAAGCGCACAAATTTGGTTTAGAAAAGTTTGCTAAATCCATTGTGAACGTGGCGGACAATCTAGAGCGTGCTTTGGCTTCTGCGCCAGACACAGGTGAATCTGACCCTGTACGTGAAGGTGTTGAGCTAACGCTAAAAGATTTGCTTGAGACTTTGGCTCGTTTTGAGGTGAAAGTGGTTGATCCACATGGCGAACCATTCAACCCTGAGTTGCATCAAGCCATCACTATGGTGCCAAACCCTGAACTAGAAGCGAACACCGTTATGGATGTTGTGCAGAAGGGTTACACCATTAATGGCCGCTTATTACGTCCTGCAATGGTAGTGGTTTCAAGCGCAGCTTAAAAAATACTGTCATTTTTTTGACACTGGACGCTTGAAATACTTTTAAGCGTACCCAAATACAGAATTATCATCGTCATAAACGAATTTATTGGAGATACAAACCATGGGTAGAATCATTGGTATTGACTTAGGTACAACGAACTCTTGTGTTGCCGTATTGGATGGCGAAAAAGCTCGCGTTATTGAAAACGCTGAAGGTGATCGCACCACACCTTCCATTGTCGCATTTGCGGAAGATGGCGAAGTACTGGTTGGTCAATCAGCTAAACGTCAAGCGGTAACAAACCCAACAAATACTTTGTTCGCGGTTAAGCGTTTGATCGGTCGTAAATTTAAAGACGACGTGGTTCAAAAAGACATCTCTATGGTGCCTTACAAAATTATTGCTGCAGATAATGGCGATGCGTGGGTAGAAGTAAAAGGCGACAAAAAAGCGCCACCACAAATCTCTGCTGAAGTTCTTAAGAAAATGAAGAAAACAGCAGAAGACTACCTAGGCGAGAAAGTAACAGAAGCGGTTATTACTGTTCCTGCTTACTTCAACGACTCTCAGCGTCAAGCAACGAAAGATGCGGGTAAAATCGCTGGTCTAGAAGTTAAGCGTATTATCAACGAGCCAACAGCGGCTGCCTTGGCTTACGGCCTAGACAAGAGCTCTGGCGACTCTACTATCGCGGTTTATGACCTTGGTGGTGGTACATTCGATATTTCTATCATCGAAATCGCTGACGTAGATGGCGAGAAACAATTCGAAGTATTGTCTACAAACGGTGATACTTTCCTAGGTGGTGAAGATTTCGATATGCGTGTTATCGAATACTTGGCAGCTGAATTCAAAAAACAGTCTGGCATCGATCTACACAATGATCCACTAGCGCTACAACGTTTGAAAGAAGCCGGTGAGAAAGCGAAAGTTGAGTTGTCTTCTTCTTCTCAAACAGAAGTTAACTTGCCTTACATCACTGCAGATGCGACTGGGCCTAAACACTTGAACGTAAAATTGACTCGTTCTAAGTTGGAGTCTTTGGTTGAAGAGCTAGTATTGAAATCTCTTGAGCCTTGCCGTCAAGCATTGAAAGATGCTGATTTGACTGCTTCTGATATCGACGAAGTTATCTTGGTCGGCGGTCAGACTCGTATGCCACTAGTTCAAGCGAAAGTAACTGAATTCTTCGGTAAAGAGCCACGTAAAGACGTGAACCCAGATGAAGCGGTTGCAATCGGTGCGTCTATCCAAGGTGCGGTACTTTCTGGTGATGTGAAAGACGTTCTTCTTCTAGACGTTACTCCACTGTCTCTAGGTATCGAGACAATGGGTGGTGTTATGACAGCATTGATCGAGAAAAACACGACGATTCCTACTAAGAAATCTCAGACTTTCTCTACAGCAGAAGACAATCAAAATGCGGTAACTATCCACGCATTGCAGGGTGAGCGTAAACAAGCGTCTCAGAACAAATCTCTAGGTCGTTTCGACTTGGCTGACATTCCACCAGCTCCACGTGGTGTGCCACAAATCGAAGTAAGCTTTGACATTGATGCCAACGGTATCTTGAGTGTGTCTGCGAAAGACAAGGCGACTGGTAAAGAACAATCTATCGTTATCAAATCTTCTTCTGGTTTGAGCGATGAAGAAGTTGAAAAAATGGTTCAAGACGCTGAAGCGAATGCGGAAGAAGACCGTAAGTTCGAAGAGCTTGTACAGGTTCGCAACACTGCTGACGGCATGATCCACGCAACTCGTAAAACCTTGACTGATGCTGGCGATAAAGCAACGGCTGAAGAGAAAGAAGCGATTGAAACTGCGATCACTGAACTTGAAGAAGCGCTAACGTCTAACGACAAAGAGAAGATTGAAGAGAAAACCAATGCGTTGACTCAAGCATCTGGTACTTTGGCTCAGAAGATGTATGCAGAAGCTGACGCTGCTGGTGCACAACCAGCTGAAGGTGAGCAAGCTAAATCTCAGGATGATGCGGTTGACGCAGAATTCGAGGAAGTGAAAGAAGATAAAAAATAAGCGCTAAGCACTTATTTTCCCATTAATAATGGGGTTGTTTATAGCGAGCACGGTTTTAGACCGTGCTTTGCTATTTGCAAAATATAAGATTGACGATTTTTAAAATTTAGTTTTTTTAGATTTAGACTTTTTAATTCAGACTTTTCAATTCAGGAATGCTTGCGATGAGCAAAAGAGACTATTACGACGTTCTTGGGGTGGCCAAAGACGCGGATAAGAAAGACATTAAAAAAGCTTATCGTTCTTTGGCGAATAAGTACCACCCAGATAAGAACCCAGACAATCCAGAAGCACTTGATAAATTCAAAGAGCTGGCTGAAGCCTATGAAATACTGTCTTCTGATGACAAGCGCGCAGCCTACGACCGATTCGGTCATGACGGCGTAAATGGTCAAGCAGGTGGCTATGGCGGCGGTGCTGGAGCTGGTGGTTTTAGTGATATTTTTGGTGATGTATTCGGTGATATTTTTGGCGGTGGTGGTGGCGGTCAAAGCCGAACTCGTCGCGGTTCCGATTTACGTTACACTTTAGAGCTTGACCTTGAGCAAGCCGTTTGGGGATGTGAAGAAAAAATCCGCATTCCAACTTTGGTGAACTGTAATACCTGTGATGGCTCTGGTGCTAAGAAAGGTTCAACACCTAAGACATGTGGAACCTGTGGCGGTGCTGGTCAAGTACGTATGTCACAAGGCTTCTTCTCGGTTCAGCAGGCTTGTCCAGAATGTCACGGTGCTGGTCAAGTGATCAGTGATCCTTGTAGAGATTGTCATGGCCAAGGTCGTGTTCAAGAATACAAAACGCTTAATGTAAAAATTCCTGCTGGCGTAGATACAGGCGATCGTATTCGTTTGTCTGGTGAGGGTGAGGCAGGAACTCATGGCGGTCCAGCGGGCGATTTGTTTGTTCAAGTCTCTGTTAAACCGCACAGCATTTTTGAGCGCGATGGCGCTAACCTCTATTGTGAAGTGCCAATTAGCTTCACAACAGCGGCATTAGGTGGCGAAATTGATGTGCCGACCCTAGATGGTCGTGTGCGTTTGAAAGTGACTGCAGAATGTCAGTCTGGCAAGTTGTTCCGCCTGCGTAATAAAGGTGTGAAGCCTGTTCGTGGCGGTCCAGTAGGTGATTTGATTTGCAAGGTTGTTGTTGAAACGCCAGTAAATCTGACTTCTCGCCAAAAAGAATTGTTCACTGAATTGGCTGAAAGTATGGGTGAAGGAACTGATCATTCACCTAAGCAGAAAAGCTGGTTTGATGGTGTGAAGCGCTTCTTTGACGATATTAAGAAATAAAACTTTGTTGTTTCGGCAATATAAAAGAAAAAGGCGCCTATTTGGCGCCTTTTTCTTTTAGTAAGTAATCAATGTGGTTGCGTAATAAACTCGCGGCATTGGTGAAGCTTTTATTGTTCGGAATAATGAAATCTGCTTTGTTACGAATATCGATGGTTTTTAGTGATGCTTGACGTACATGACGCATGTAGCGGCTGGTGACTTCATTGACGTCACGTCCGCGTTCTGCAATGTCGCGTTTCAAGCGTCGCACAATGGCAATGTCCATATCGGTATCGACATATAGAAGGTAATCAACCGCATCGCGAATACCTGGATCCTGGAACATCATGTGACCTTCCACGAGAACGACATGTGTTGGATCTAGATTGCGGTAGCCAATGCGTCTGTGTTGCGAATGATCGTAAACTGGAATTTCATTAGGCTGCTGGCGGTTTTTGCAGTTATGAATCGCTAGAGTGAGGCTTTCAATATCTAGTGAGCTTAGATCGTCAAAGTTATAAACGTCTGGATCAATACTGCCGCATCCATTGTAGAAACTGTCTTGGCATAGGACGGTGATTTTGTCACCTTGACCTTCCGCTAATAAAGAACAAAGTCGGCTTTTTCCGCTGCCGGAAACGCCTGTGATGCCAATAACAAGAGCCATGTATTACCTCAGAAAATAAAGTTTTGATGCTCCTTGAGTTTAAGGAGTTTATAATGTTGTATTATATATCAGGTTTGATCATTTTTGCCCGTCAAACTAGTGCATGACATCTCAAAGGAAGGATTAATGCCTACTAAAGTTGCCTCAGCGTTGATTATATTTATTTTTGGTCTTTCCATGGGGGCTGCGACGTTAGCTAAGGCTGAAGAGAGTAGCGTTCCTGCGCGATCTAATATAGCGGAATTGTTTGGTTTGCCATTGAATGATTTAAGCGTATCTCGGCTAGAGAAGCAGCTTAATAGTATGGGGATGCATAGCTATCCATCTTATAAAGATGGTGTAGTAAGTTATAGTTTAGGGCCTGAAGGTATTTTGGGTGTAACCAGTGCGACAATTTATTCAAACGGGTCGGGCTATGTTCGTCAGGCGCTGTTATCTGGGGTTGTGGAGAGCAGTGAAAAGCGTAAGGCGCTAGGGGAGTTGCTTGCGCGAAAATACGGTAAGCCTAGTGAAGGTTTTCTTAATAATGGTATTGGACGTTCAAAATGGTTGTTTCAAGATGGCACCATGATTGAGCTTCATAATACGACTTATGACGTATCTCTTATGTACGTTGATGAAAATCCAAAAGTGGCGACTCGTTCTGGTCAAATTGATGTTGAGGCCTTGTCTCGTAAAAATCAATAATCCTCTAGTTTGTTTATCGTGTAGTTAATTATTTATGTTTATTCTTGATCTCAATCTTCGTTTTGCGCACTTTCTCCAGCCTTATCTTCAGGATATCTCTTTAGCTTTGGTAGCGACCTGTTTGGTGGTTTATGGGGATAAGGTGAATGGCTTTCTTAAAAACTTGGTATCTTCTTGGGTGTTTCTTGCTCGAGTAATAGCGTTTATTTTGATGTGTACTTTTGGTTATGGGCTCTTAACCTTATGGGGTCAGCCATTAGTTTATTGGGGGATTACCCGAGTGGATTTGGTTTATCGTCCAGCGCTGATTGTATTTTGCTTCTGTCTTTTGGGCGTTTTAGCTGAAAGAAAGCGTCATTTATAAAATAATTCATGAAATTTCCTGTCAGGTTTCGTTGCCAAATTACAACATAATCATGCTATTTACGTAGATCCTTCGAGTATTTGTGTGATTATGTAGTAAAGTTTCTAGACCTTCTTTTTTATTTCGTTATTTCTATAAAAAAATACTCTAAATGCCCGATTTTAAAGGTTTTTTGTAGTCTTCTTACAATTTGTTTTTGTCCTGATCTGCCGTTAGACTGCGCTCATATTGATACAACAGAGTCTTTTTTCGGGGGCAGAAAATGACAAGCACTTGGTTACAAGCACTTTCACAAGCAGAATCTATGATTCCTCTTTTAGGTAAACTTGGTCGTGAAAAAGCGGTAAAAGTTCAGTTGGCAGGAAACACCTTGATGGCGGATTCTGTAACTGGGTTAATGGCTGCGTTTGATCAGCATCCTGAATTAGACCTTGTCCAAGTTTATCAAGTGTTAGAGCAAGTGTTGGCAAGTGATACCGCTCATACCGTTGTAGAACTAGAGTCTTTGATTGCTGAAGCGGATGTTGAATCTGTATTGGCTGCTCAGCCAAATGATGGTACTGAAACGCCGGTTGTCTTATACGGATTTGGTCGTATTGGTCGTTTGCTTGCACGTCGTATGTGTACACTTGGTCATACCACTCCAGGCATGGCATTGGCAGCGATTGTGGTACGTAAAGCGTGCGACAACGACCTTTCTAAACGTGCTAGCTTGCTGAAGTACGATTCTGTTCATGGTGTATATGACGGTTTAGTAAAAGTGGATGAAGAGAATCAAGCTCTGATCATCAATGGTTCGCCAGTTAAAGTGATTTATGCTTCTGATCCTGCTGAAGTTGATTACCAAGCCCATGGTATTAACAACGCTTTGCTTGTTGATAACACAGGGCGCTGGCGCGATCATGACGGTTTGAGTGTTCACTTGAATCGTCCAGGCATTGAGCGTGTTGTCCTAACGGCTCCTGGTAAAGAAATGAAAAACATCGTTTTTGGTGTAAACGATAATGATGTAACAGACGCTGATCGTATTGTTTCTGCTGCCTCTTGTACGACAAACGCGATTACACCTATTTTGTCAGTACTAGAAAAAACATTCGGCATTGAGTCTGGTCACGTAGAAACTGTTCATGCTTACACGAATGACCAAAACCTAATCGATAATATCCATAAAGGTGATCGCCGTGGTCGTGCTGCGGGCATGAACATGGTAATGACTGAAACGGGTGCAGCAAAAGCAGTATCAAAAGCGATTCCTTCTTTAGAAGGTAAGTTGAGTGGCAGCGCAATCCGAGTTCCTGTTATCAACGTTTCTATCGCTGTTTTGAGTCTGAATTTGAAGTCTGCAGCGTCGGTTGAAGCCATTAACCAGTTGTTAAAATCTGCATCAAATAGCGCTGAATTAACAGGTCAGATTGGTTACAGTGAAGAATGTGATGCGGTTAGCTCCGACTTTATTGGCTCTCAGCAAGCAGGCATTCTAGATTCCTTGTCTACGAAAGTTCGTGGTAATCAAGCGACTCTATATGTTTGGTATGATAACGAATACGGCTACAGCTGTCAGGTTGTGCGTTTGATGGAGAAACTTGCACAGGCAAATTTTACCAAGGTTGAATTGCTTGAGAGTAAAGCAAAAGCAGCTTAAGAAATGACCGGACACATTACGTGTTTGTTATTTAACGGCGACCCTTTGGGTCGCCGTTTTTTTTGCTTTAACTCTGTGTAATTTGAGATTTTAAGCAAAAAAAAAGCCGGACAAGGTCCGGCTTCAACAAAAGTAACTAGCAGTTGCGAATAACATCATCCTGTGGGGAATGGTGATATTCATCTAAAACATGACTGTGGGACAAGTTTTAGAGGCAATACAGTTAGGGCTGTATCGATAAATATTAGGTCGCTGTTCAACCTAAGAGATGCGAATATTTTATATTTTTGCTTGTGTGTTACAAACGATATAAATTGATTTGTTGGATTAGACAAATTAATGCAAAATACCCGATCTATTTAATAAATGCAGTCTTTGTTATTAAAAAATGAGAGTCTGTTTTTGTTAAATTGTTGTTTTATATGTATTTATCTATAGTTGGTTATACGCTTTTCGCTGTTTTTGGCTTATTTTCATTCTTTTTTTGATTTTGCGTTTTTTAAATTTTGCAGTAGCTGAGATCGTCTTATGGTGATTGTTTTATGAAGTCTGTTCCATTAGCAGGGTTAGGTACCTTTGCCATCGCGGCAAGACATTTGAGTTTTACAAAAGCCGCGCAAGAAATGCACCTTACACAAGGCGCTGTGAGCCAGAAAATTCGGCAGTTAGAAGAGCGTTTAAAGCTGACTTTGTTTGTCCGTTATCATCGACGTCTTGAGTTGACGGTGGCGGGTGCGCGTTTGGCCGTGCAGTTGAATCATAGTTTTACTGAAATTAATGACTTGGTTCTAGAATTACAGGAAGAAGAAACGTCTAATATTTTGTCGGTTTCTGTTATGCCGTCCTTTGCAACCAAGTGGCTGATTCCTCGATTAGGTAGTTTGCAAGAAGCTTACCCTGATTTACAGCTTCGTATTCAGGCTAATGATAGAGAGGTGAACTTTCAGCGCGACAGAATTGATGTGGCGATAGTGCATAGTCATGTCCATAGCTCAAAAGGGCATATTGTTCCTTTGATGAAAGATAAGGTGTTTCCAGTTTGTAGTCCCGCATTTGCAGAGCTGAGATCGTTAGCTGAACCTAGTCAATTAGCACAAGTGCCTTTATTAAATGATGACTCTGAATGGCGTTTTTCTAGCCCTTACGCGGAATGGGAAAAATGGCTGCTACTCGCTAATGCAAAAGGTATTAAACCTTCTCGTGGTATCAGTTTTAACCGAGGCGATCTTGCCGTGCAGGCCGCTATTGCTGGGCAAGGTGTTGCTTTAGGTAGAACACCTTTAGTCATGGATGATATTCAGCATGGGCGATTGATAATGCCGTTTGCAGAAATATTGGATGAAGGGCATGCGTATTTGTTTGTGTGTCCTGAAATGCAGCGTCAACGAGAGCCAGTTCAGCAGTTGCTTAGTTGGTTAGTAGCGCAGTGCTACGAATACTCACAAGAGGATGCTTTGACGACGCCCGATGATCTGATTTCATGAAAATTAGTTATCTAATAGTAATTTAACCGAAATTGCCAAGCACATAATAATCACCATTGGGCGAATAAGTTTCGCACCTTTGGTGATGACGAGGCGTGAGCCAATTTGTGCACCAAACCATCCTCCAATTCCCATTACGATACCTAACGCCCAAATAAGGTGGCCACTAAAGGCAAACATGGCTAGAGAGGCTAGGTTGCTGGTCGCGTTAAGTACCTTGGTATGTGCCGTTGCTGACACGACTGTAAGCCCCATCAAACACAAATACGCAGTTGAAAAGAAGGCGCCTGTTCCTGGTCCAATCAAGCCATCATAAAAACCAATACTAGTGCCGATAATCACTGCAAACTGTATATGAGTAAGTGAAAATTTACTGGCAATGTAAGGCTGAACCTTGGGTAAGAAGAAAAAGAAAATAGCCACTGCAATTAAGATAATTGGAACCGCTTTGAGTAGCAGGCTGCTGTCTAAATAAGACACCAATAGCGCGCCGCAAGTAGCACCAATTGCCGTCATTATAATAGGTAGCCACATATCAGACAGTTTCACTTGGCCTTTTTTTATAAAGTGATAAGACGCCGATACTGTACCCGCGCAGCCTTGTAACTTATTGGTAGCAAGTGCTTCGGCTGGTGACAGCCCTGCCGCTAATAAAACCGGCACAGTAATTAAACCACCACCGCCTGCAATAGCATCAATGACACCTGCAAAAAAAGCGGCAGCAAAGAGAGCAAGGTAGATCCAAATAGAGATATCGAAAAAAACAAAGTCCATTGAGTTTAGGTTCCTGTTAGGTGCGGGCTTGATGCTTTTTAGTAGATCAAAAAAAGCCTGTCCAAACAATCGTTTGGACAGGCTAAAGAGTAGTAATTATCGAGTTTTCTATTGGGCTAGATTAAATTTTGGTCTGTATGTAGCTTTCAAGTGCGTTTACTTGATCTGGTGTGAATTCAAGACCAAGTTTAGTGCGGCGCCAAAGAATGTCTTCTGCCGAATGAGCCCATTCATGGTTGATCAAATAATCCACTTCCACTTGATAGAGCTGATTACCGAAGTGTTGGCCAAGATCGCTCTCTGAATTGGTTTTATTTAATAATATGTGGGCTAGTGAGCCGTAGCTATTAGCAAATCTATGAGCAAGCTGTGCACCTATAAAGGGATAATCTTGCTGTAACTTCATTGCAAAACCATCTAGAGACATGCCTAAGTCACCGCCTGGCAACGGTTTGCTATGAGTCCATTCGTCTCCAAGGCTATCAAAGTAGGGCGTAAGCTTCTTCATCGCAGACAACGCTAGTTTACGGTAGGTAGTGATCTTCCCGCCAAAAATACTTAGCAACGGTGCCTTATGATTTTGGTCGTCAAGGTGCAGTGTGTAGTCACGAGTCACGGCAGACGGATCAGAAGACTCGTCTTCTAACAACGGTCTTACGCCAGAATAGCTCCAGACAACATCCGTAGGCGTGAGTGCCTTTTTGAAATGATCGTTTGCCACTTTCAATATGTACTGCGTTTCATTTTCTGAAATAGCAACATCGTTCGGGTCACCTTTGTATTCGACATCAGTTGTACCTAACAATGTGTAGTGTTCGCGGTAAGGGATTGCAAAAACGATACGCTTGTCGGTGTTTTGCATAATGAAGGCGTTGGAGTGTTGATACAGTTTTGGCACAACAATATGGCTGCCTTTGATCATACGAATGCCGTAAGGGGCTTTTTGTTCTAGTTTCGTTTCTATGAACGAAGACACCCAAGGGCCCGCTGCGTTTACCAAGGCTTTGGCTGTTATTTCATGAGTTTCTTTGGTGATTTGATCTTCTAGACAGATATGCCATTGGTTGTCGATACGTTTAGCAGAAGTGCAGCGAGTGCGAGCAAAAATAGAAGCGCCATTTTGTTGAGCGCTCAGTGCATTGGTCACTACCAAGCGTGCATCGTCCACCCAGCAATCTGAGTATTCGAAACCTTGTGTAATATCATTTTTTAATGGGCTGTCTGCGCCGTATTTGACGCCTTTAGAGCCTAACAGTGTTTCGCGTTTACCTAAGTTGTCATATAGAAATAAGCCAATACGTATCAGCCAAGCTGGACGTAGGTGCGGTCTATGAGGCATTTGAAAGCGCATTGGTGTGACAAGATGAGGCGCGACTTTGAGTAATACTTCGCGTTCTGTTAGGGCTTCTTTTACTAGGCGAAACTCGTAATGCTCTAAATAGCGTAAACCGCCGTGGATTAACTTGCTGCTCGATGATGACGTGGCATGAGCCAAATCTCCCATTTCACAAAGGCCAACATCTAGGCCTCGTCCTGCTGCATCGGCGGCTATTCCAGTGCCGTTAATGCCGCCGCCAACAACAAATAGGTCAAAATGGGAGTGATTCATGCTAAGCCTCACGATTAAAATACGAATGTTTATGTTCGAAAATGAACATTTGTTTTCGATATTAAACCTCTAAACCTATTATGACAATAACGCTTTGTGAAGTTTTGGTGAATATTTAATCTTTTTTTGGTCTGAAGAAGAGTCGAAATGGCTGTTTATTGCGTTGAATTTGAGGCGTGGTGCGACGCCTAAGGATTACTTAGGCGTGCAAAGTTCTAATCGAACTTTATGTTCTTTCATCAATTTCATAATGGCTTTTGGTGGTTGTTCGTCAGTAAACAACCTGTCGACTTGGGTGATGTTGCCTAATCTAACGACAGCATTACGACCGAACTTCGCGCTGTCAGCAGCCAGAAAAACGGTACGAGAATTATTGATAATACTTTGAGCTACTCGAACCTCTTGGTAATCGTAATCCAATAGTGAGCCATCGTTAGGATCAATACCACTGATACCTATGATGCCAAAGTCCACACGGAATTGATTGATGAAGTCTATAGTGGCTTCACCCATAACACCACCGTCTCGAGCACGAACGGTACCGCCTGCAATAATAACAGTAAAGTCTTCTTTTCCGCTTAAAATGGCGGCAACGTTAAGGTTATTGGTGATAACTTGCAGGCCTTGATGATTCAACAACTCCCGTGCAACGGTTTCGGTTGTGGTGCCAATGTTGATAAACAAGGAAGCATGATTGGGGATTTCTGCAGCGATTCGTTTGGCGATTTTTTCTTTTGCTGGAAGTTGCAAAATTTGTCGAGTGGCATAAGCCACATTGGTAGTACTGGAGTCGTAGCTTGCTCCACCATGGTGTCGGCGTATTTGCCCAGCTTTAGCCAGCTCATTAATATCGCGACGAATGGTTTGCGGTGTAACGGCGAATTGGCTGGCCAGTTCATCGATGGTCACATAACCCTTTTCTTTCACTATGGCGACAATATTGTCTTGGCGAGAGAGTTGGCCCATATTGTTTTCTTCTCCTAATAAAAGACATTACTTGTTAAGCGAGGCTTGCTAAATGAGTGTGCATTGGTTTTTAATAGAGAATATTCGTATTTGAATATTCATGTTCAAAAAACAAAACAACAATTAAGTCGCTTACTTTTGAGTGGCTGTGATTTCAAAGAGAATTCACCATGACGCATTATATTCTTGCTATTGATCAAGGCACCACCAGTTCTCGGGCTATTTTATTTGATGAAAAAGGCACTCGTGTTGGCCAATCTCAACAAGAGTTTCCGCAAATTTTCCCTGATGATGGCTGGGTTGAGCACGATCCAGAGGATATATGGTCATCTACTTTAGCTGTGTGTCGCTCTGTTCTCAAGGATACAGGCATCGATGCGCAAGCGATAGCAACCATAGGTATCACTAATCAACGTGAAACTACCATTTTATGGGATACCGAAACAGGCAAGCCGGTTTATAACGCGATTGTTTGGCAAGATAGACGTACTAGTGGATTCTGTCAGTCATTAAGCGATAAAGGTTTAGGTGAAAAAGTACAAGAAAAGACCGGATTATTAATCGATCCATATTTTTCTGCCACCAAAATTCGTTGGATTTTAGATAATGTTGATGGTGCGCGTGAAAAAGCCCAAGCAGGGCGTTTGGCTTTTGGTACGGTCGACAGTTTTTTATTGTGGCGATTAACTAACGGAAAATCTCATAAAACTGATGCGACCAATGCGGCTCGTACTATGGCATTCAACATTCATACTCAAGAATGGGATGACGAACTGATCGAGCTGCTAGGAATCGGTGATGTATTGTTCCCTGAAGTATTGGACTGTAGCGCAGACTTTGGTGTTATTGATGCTTCTTGGTTGGGGGCTGAAATTCCTGTGAATGGTGTTGCTGGTGATCAGCAAGCCGCCTTAGTTGGGCAAGCATGTTTTACGCCGGGTATGGTAAAAAGTACTTATGGTACTGGCTGTTTCATGATTTTGAATACTGGCGATAAAGCTATTCGATCTGAACATAAGCTACTTACGACTGTAGGTTATCGTTTAAACGGAAAAGTCACGTATGCGCTTGAAGGTAGTATCTTTGTGGCTGGTGCGGCGATTCAATGGTTGCGAGATGGCTTGAAGCTATTTTCTGATGCCAAGGAAACACAAAGTCTCGCGCAGCAAGCATTGAATGATGATTCTGTTTATTTAGTGCCAGCCTTTACTGGCTTGGGTGCACCATATTGGGATCCAGATGCCCGTGGCGCTATGATTGGATTAACGCGTGATACTAGTGTTGCGGATATCGTTAGCGCTGGTTTGCGTTCTGTGTGTTATCAGACAAAAGACCTAGTAGGTGCCATGGCACAAGATGGCGCAACATTTAGCTCTTTACGTGTCGATGGTGGAATGGTAATAAATGATGTGATGGTGCAGTTCTTAAGTGATTTGTTAGAAATTACGGTGGAACGTCCTTGCGTCACAGAAACGACAGCATTGGGCGCTGCATTTTTGGCGGGTTTGCAGATTGGTCTTTATCAGTCTCTTAATGAGGTTGAAGCCTTGTGGAAAGCAGATAAATGTTTTGAACCCACAATGGCAGAAGGCACAGGTGATAAGTTGTATCAAGGTTGGCAAAAAGCCGTGGATCGTGTTCGCACTCGAGACTAGCTTTTTACGATTTGATACATGCTTTGTCTTGTGTGATAAGGCAAATATGGCTAACTTTAACAAAGGATGTTTATTCACAAAGGGTTTAGAGAATGTCGAAACAGTTTGCCGAAGTACAGCAAGATGATTTTATGAAGTTTGGTGGTGAGCGTCCAAGCTATTTAGAGATCGAAGATGCATTGATGTCGCTAGGCGGGCATGGTGTTGGTGGTAATCATTTCAAAAATGAAATGGTTAAGTTGGCAGGTTGGACTGGTGGTGCATTAACTACTTATGCACAGCGTGCTGCTGTTGCTCAGGCTGCGTTCAATCGTATCCGTGAAGTCTTGCCAAAGGTAACAACTGCAGAAGAATTAAGAGCTACTCTAAAGAGCTTGAAATAAATCGTTGCTTTAAGCTTCGTACTTACAAAAAGGGGAGTGACATGATAGGTCATTCCCCTTTTTTATGTGCGTTTTTTAATTGAAGTTATTCAGCGTCAGCGATGGCTTTCATGCCATATTCTTCGTCGAGAATACGACCAATAATGTTGTTACCTGCCAAATGATGAGCATATTGCATATGTAGGCATCGAACTTGATCCCAATTTGCAATGCCGCCAATTCCCAGCTTATCAAATAAAGGCTTGAAGCCTTTTTCTTCAATAATGGCTTTGTGCTCAGCGCTCATGACTTCCCAACGCCTTGCGATGTAATCGCGGTGAGAAGCATGATGTGCTTCTCGTAATGTTTCGTCGTCTTTTATGCGCTGTTCAAGCTCTTTTACAACACCATGGCTTTCTATTTTTGCCAAAGCTTTGTCGATAGCTTTGCTGGAAAGCCAATAAAGAGTAGGAAATGGTTGCTCGAAAACCCAAGTTTCCATTTCTAATACTTGAGGAATACCGTTAGGTGAATAATGTGCAATGGCGCTAATGCCGCTTGGAGTACGTCCGAGCTGTGCGGTGATGATATCGATATCACGCTGAGAAAGTGTTGTTGTCATAGTGTCTTATTGAATCGTGTCTTCTACAAGAGAAGAATTAAATAGTAAACGCAGGGAAGCTGGCAGCGAATTTTTGTATCCATTCAGCGGCGGCTTCATTGTAGTTGAGTCGTCGGCCTTCGATTTTAGCTTGGCGTCGGTAATGTTCTATCTGAGAGAGCTGCTCGATCATGCGAACACAGTAACACTCTTCTTTGGTTGGGAATTCAATGGCAATACGATAGCCGTCAGTCTCTTTATTGCACCAAACGATACGGCCAGACACGCAAAAGTTTGGGTCAATCTCTTCCAATGTAATTCTTACCGAGCGTCCATTGTCAAAAGGACGAAGGGTGACATATGTGATACCGACAAACCCAGCTCTATCTTCAGTAATTTGAGGAAAGGGCTGATCTTCTATTAGCGTAATGTCTAACGGAAGGTCTCTCGGATGTGCAACAAATTCCATCGCAACAAGCCAGCTACTATTTCAGATATTCATGTTATCGGCCAAGAAGGCAGAGTGTTTAAAAAAGAATGCGAATTGTACGCTTTTTGCCCTGTCTGTACAGACGAATTTTAGGATGTCTGAGAACAAAATCATAACTTCTACTTATATGTAGAAATGCCTTACGCAATGCTGTGCATTTAGTAACACTAAGCTCATATGACTAGCTTAGATCAGCTTATTTGTTGTTGGCAAAGTTTACCGAGCTCTTTTAGTGCGGCGTCGGTTTTATTATCCCAATTTAGTGCGTAATTTAGACGAAAATGATGGCTAAATTGTGCTGTTAAGCTGAAGGCTAAGCCCGGTAGTAAGCCAATGCTAATCTCTAACGCTTGAGCATGAAGTGTCATCGCGTTTACCGTGTCTGGTAAAGTGACCCATAATAAAAATCCACCCTTTGGGGTAGAGGTTTGAGTACCTGCAGGAAAGTGATCCTGAATGAGCGCCTGACAGCGAGCTAAGTTGTCTTGATAAGATTGTCGGGTTTTTCGTAAATGACGATCATACGCGCCGTTTTCTAGAAAATTGGCGATAGCTGTTTGCGTTAATGTGGGAATCGCCAGGGATTGAACATAAGCGTAATGTTCAATCTGAGTTTGAAAAGGGCCACCAACAATCCAACCAATGCGAAACCCAGGCGCAATACTTTTGGAAAAAGAGCTACAGTAAATAACGGTGTTATGTTTGTCGTCTGCTTTTAGAGACCTTTCTCGCTTGTCTTTATAACTCAACTCTCCGTATACATCGTCTTCAATCAGAGTGAAACCGTATTGAACGGATTGATTAATAATACGTTGCCTTGCTTGGTGGTTGAGTGTGGCGCCAATTGGGTTTTGATTATTAGGTGTCACCACGCACGCCTTTATACTCCATTCTTTGGCGGCGTTTTCTAGAATATCTAAGTCTATGCCTGTTCCCGCAGAACATGGAATTTCAACTGCCTTTAAGTTCAACACTTCAATGATTTGTAATACACCATGATAAGCAGGGCTTTCGATGGCGATAGTATCGCCAGCTTTTGCAACCGCTTGTAATGAAAGCATCAAGGCGTTTTGACAACCCAGAGTAATGGTTATGTCGTCGGGTTGTAATTGGCAGCCGCTATCGAGCATGCGGATGGCAATCTGTCGGCGCAAGCTAAGTGATCCTGGCGTGAACTCATAAGCTGCGCATATTTCAGGTTCTAAGCGCATCAGGCGGCCTACAGAGCGCTGTAACTGTCTTATTGGTAAGAACTGGCTTTTGGGTATGGCCGCGCCAAATTGAATGATATTGCCGTCCTGCGAAGCGTGCAGTAAGCGTCGCAGCAGCGCATGTATGGTGCCATCATTCTTAGTCGGTTCAATTTTTGCAGGCTCTTTAGGCTGTAATTGGTTTTCTTGAACGAAATAGCCTTTCTGAGGACGTGCTTTTATGACTCCTCGATCTTCTAGCAAGCTGTAAGCTTGTAGTACGGTGGCGACACTGACTTCCATTTGTTTGCTGGATTTACGAACTGATGGGATCTTTGCGCCTGGTAAGAAAATACCTTCATGAACTTGGTGTTCAATTTGGTTGGCGATTTTTTCGTATAAGGGGCAATCCATAAAGTGCAGGTCGCATTCAAAATGAGAGGTACTCAATCTACCAGATTGGCGGATTGAAAGAAATCTATGCTGTTTAGATGGTGTTAGAGATCAGCATGCTAAGTAGCATTTTTTGCCGCTCTGGAATGGACACTAATTGTAAACAAAGTGTTATGGTATTCCTGTATATTTGGTCAGATTTCCGTAAACTCGAATGTCTTGCCTTAAGATAGGCAAATAAAAAATTTAGTGCAGATTTTAATTTAGAGGTCGATTATGTCGTTGTCCGTTATTCAAAGGATTTTATTTGGCTTTGGTATTTTACTGCTGCTTTTGTTGATGATTGCTGCATCTGGATTTGTTGGCATCAACAAAATTGAAGATAGATTAAATGTTGTGACAGGGAAAGTGGCAGATATTTCATCTACCAGTAATGCACTTAAAGAAGATGTGAGCTTAGCCAACGCTGCGGTTTTACAGTACTTACTTAGTAAAACCCCCGATTCGTTAGAAGATTTATCCGCACGTTTTTTGAAGCATAAACAGGAATTTAGTGAAGTGTCTGAGCAGTTGTCTGCGCAACTTCAGGACCTTCCTGTGATGAATCAAGCTTTAGAAAGCATCAATGTAGAAGTTGCCAAATTTTTTGGTTACACCGATGTGGCTTTTTCTAACCATAAAACGATGCTGCAACTGCAGGCTGTGGTGCCAGATGAGAAACTTGATCTAAAAGATGCCATTAATTTTGCAGCTGAAGACTTGGGCATACTAGTGACGGATGGCGATACCTCTGAAATTCAATTTGCTGCTTCTTATATGCACAGTCAAATAGAAAGTCTTCAAGTATCCATTAATGATTATTTTGATGTACGTAGCCTAGATAAAATGCAGGAATTGCGCGAGGGCATGGCATCTATAATTTCTAGTCTAAAAGACAAACAATCTTATTTAAATGATGACAATATCAATGATTTAGTGAGTGAAATAGAAATCAGTGTGATATCTGACGATGGTGTGGTGGCGAAATTTTACGAGAATGCTCGTCTGGTGCAAGAATCTGAAGTACTTGCGAAACAGCTGTCAGATAGCATGGAGTTGGTTAATGCGTCTGTGCAACAGTTATTGTCTGAAGCAACTTTGATGGGTGCTAGTGCTAAAGCAGAAGCGACGAATGCAGCGTCATTATCTACCCTTATTATTGAAGTAGTGTTGGTGATATCTATAGTCATTGCTGTGCTGGTGACTTTATGGGTGAGTAGAAGTATTCGCCTTCCATTGAAAGAAGTGATGACAGTATTAGGCGAGATTTCGGATGGGGATTTTACTCAGCGGAGTAAAGTGAAAACCAAAGATGAGTTTGGTGAGTTATCCGCTTGGGTAAATGGGTTGGTGGCGAAGTTACAGAAGGTCATGTCTGAAATTGATCAGGCGTCTAATGAAGTGGCTGAGTCTGCGGGCAGTAATGTTCGTTTAGCGAGTGATTCTAAACGCTTGATGGGTGCACAGAATGAAAGAACCACAGAAGTGGCTTCGTCCATGTCAGAAATGGTATCTACGGTAGATCAGGTGGCAAAAAGCTCAGAAATTATTTTGCATCAGATTCAATCAGTTGATCAAAGAGCTAATCAAAACCGCGAACAAATGGATACCAACATTCATAAGATCGAACATCTTCTCGATCAAATAGAAGAGTCGACTTCGGTTGTGAATGAACTGGATGAGCATTCGAAGAGTATAGATCGTATTTTGGAGGTGATCCAAGGTATTGCGGAGCAGACGAACTTATTGGCATTGAACGCGGCGATAGAAGCGGCTCGTGCTGGAGAGCAAGGTCGAGGCTTTGCCGTGGTAGCAGATGAGGTTCGTACTTTGGCGACTCGAACGCACAGCTCCACTGAAGAGATTCAGCACGTTATCGCACAATTACAGCAAGGCGTGACAAAAACCGTTGCTAGTATGGAGGATAGTCGTAAAAGCGCAACTTCTAGTGTTGAGGAAGCCCGCACAGTCGGATTATCACTGGTTGAATTGCAAAGCAGTATGGCTGAGATTCGAGACTTGAGTATGCAAATTGCCACCGCCGCCGAAGAGCAATCTGCCGTGGCACAAGAAATAAAACAAAATGTATTAGAAATATCTGAGATGTCTGAACAAGCAGCATTGGGGTCTGATCAGAGCGAGAAAGACAGCGAAGGATTGTCTAAACTGGCATCTCATCAGAAGCAACTACTTAGTCAATTTAAGATTGTTTGATGGTTTTTCTAAGATAGGTTGCGTTAATATTGGGGTAACTTAATTCTCTGGAGATAAAGTTCATGTCGATTCTTATGGGTGATATGTTACCTCATGGTGCGTTTCAGGTGATGGGAGAAGAGGGTCCAGAGACAGTAGATGTCACTGAATTCTTCTCTGGCAAAACTGTGTTGATGTTTGCCGTACCGGGTGCTTTCACTCCAACTTGTAGTGCTAGCCACTTACCTGGCTTTGTTGTGCACTTTGATGCTTTAAAAGAAAAAGGGATAGACGACATTGTTTGTCTTTCTGTGAATGACGTTTTTGTTATGAATGCTTGGGGTAAGGCAAATAACGCTGAAAACCTGATAATGGCCGCTGACGGTCTGGCTGAGTTTACTTGCTCTATGGGATTAGAGCTGGATATTTCCGCCGCTAAAATGGGCATTCGTAGCCGTCGATATGCCATGTTAGTGACCAATGGCATTGTTCAGCAGTTATGGTTGGATGAGCCTGGTGAATACAAAGTGAGTTCAGCTGAATATGTTTTGTCTCAGCTATAAGCTTTTTGTTTAGCCTTATTAGTCAGGCAAAAAAAACGACGCACCGAGCGTCGTTTTTTTATATCTCATCTTTATGCTTCGTTCATTATTGGTTAATAACCAAATAAGGTTGGTAAGAAGGTTACCGTACTTGGCACAAAGGTAATCAAGATTAGTACTGCCAGCTCAACTAAGAAGAGTGGCATGATTTGTCTTGATATAGCTGCAATACCTACGTTAGCAATCGAGTTAGACACGAATAAACAAATTCCCATTGGTGGTGTGACAAGGCCGATCATCAGGTTGAAAATCACCACAATACCAAAATGTACTGGATCGATACCAAGACTCATCGCAATAGGATGCAGAATCGGTAGCAATATTAACATCGCTGCGATCCCTTCCAGGAATAGACCGACAACCAGTAAAATTACGTTGACTAGGATTAGGAACATCCAAGGACTAGATACTTGCTCTAGTACCATTTGGCTAACCGTTTGTGGCACTCTTGAGAAAGTTAATAACCAGTTCGCTGCAGCAACAACGCCAATCACGATTAGGATTACAGACGAGTCACGCATGGCTCGAATGAAAATGCGTGGCAAACTCGATACTTTCAGGCTTTTCAGGATGAATATACCTGCCAATAAAGCATAAGCAGCAGCAAAGGCAGCAGCTTCCGTTGGTGTCACAATGCCGGTAAGGATTGAGCCCACAATGAAAATTGGCATGAATAGCGGAATCCAAGCTTCAACGAAGGCTTTCCAGCGCTCTTTCATGGACAGTTTTGCTTTTAAAGGCGCGTAATGACCCGCAAAAAAGTAAACATAGATAGATAAACCAATAGCTAGAAATAGTCCAGGTGTTACGCCCGCAAGAAAGAGTGCAGGGACAGAAACACCGGTAGTGATCAAAGCATAAATAATCACTGGAATACTTGGCGGAATCATCGGCCCGATAACAGACGATGCGGCGGTTAATGCCGCAGCAAAAGAGCGCGGATAACCTTCTTTTTCCATCGTCGGAATAAAAACACGTCCAAGTGCCGAGGTATCGGCAACAGCTGAACCAGATAATCCGGCAAAAATGACAGATGCCCAGATGTTTACATGGGCAAGGCCTGCTTTCATATGACCAACTAAAGCGTTAGCAAAGTTGATAATTCGGCCTGTAATACCACTTTCATTCATTAGCTCGCCAGCCAGAACAAAAAGTGGAATCGCTAAAATAGAAAAAGAGTCTAAGCCGCTGAAAATACGTTGGGCGACGAGACTGACATTAAAAGGTAATGTGTAAACATGACCTACAACGCCTAGTAAAATGGCGAACGCAATAGGGCTGCCAATAATCAAAAGAACAATAAGAATCCCAAGACCTAGCATGATTACTGTCCTTTCTCTAACGTTGTTGATTGAAAATAGTCGATTAGACGAATGAGTGCGGCAATAGTTAGACACACGCCACCAATAACCATGGCGACTTGAAAATAATACATCTGAATGCCTGTGCCAGGAGCTTGTATTGCACCTCGCTTCATCATGAAAATGTAGCCGGAATAGGTCAGTACGCAGCCGCTTACTAGTGCGATAACGTCAGATATAAAATGTAGAGCATGACGAATTTTGGCTGAGACCAAGTCTTCTAAAAAAGTAAAACGAATGTGAATGCCTTCTAAATAACACAATGCCATCCCAAACATAGTGCCGTAGATCATGGCGTATTTTGCGACTTCCTCGCTCCATTGGATCGGTGAGTTAAATAAGTAGCGACTCAAGCTACTAACTAAAACAACGCCAAAGATAACGAATAGGGATGTACCAGTTAAAATTGCGAGAGTATTTTTATAGAGGCGCTTCATGGTGAGCTTTCCGGGTTGTGACAAAGGAAAAGTAACCGAAAACCATAAGCAAAGTTTTCGGTTACCTGATTTCAAATACTGAACTTATTGCGAATTGCTAACGACTTTTACAGACATTTGAGCACGTTCGATCCACTCTGGTTGCACTTCACCTTTCAACCAGTTTATAACAGCTGGTTGCGCAATATCGCGGAACTTAGCTAGTTGAGCAGGTGTTGGCGTGGTGATTTGCATGCCGTTTGCTGCAAGAGACTTTAAGCCTTTAGCAGAGTTAAATTGCTGTACTGCACGACCTAAGGTTCCTGCTACTTTAGCTGCGCGGTCAATAATAGCGCGGTCTTCATCGCTCAATGATTGATAAAGATCTTCGTTGATTAGCAAGAAATCTGTGCCGTAAACGTGACCGTCTAGTGTTAGGTATTTTTGGAACTCATAGAATTTGTTCGCTTCAATAACACTAACAGGGTTTTCTTGTCCGTCAACCACGCCAGTTGTTAATGCAGATGGCACTTCAGGCCATGCGATTGGTGTAGGTTCTGCGCCCATCGCTTTTACCATTTCTACGTACAGAGGCAATGTTTGAACGCGGATTTTCAAACCATTCAAATCTTTTGGTTCTGCAACAGGACGTTTAGAGTTAGTGAAGTTACGGAAGCCTGTTTCGCCATAGGCAAGAGTGCGTAGTCCGCTTTCTTTTAAGCAATGCTCAGACAATGCTTTACCGAATTCGCCGTCTAGAACTTCCCAGGCCACAGGGGCTGATGGGAATAGGTAAGGAATTTCTAGAACCGCTGCTTCTTTACAAACTTTAGCAAAGGCGCCAGATACCATTGTCATGCTCAATGTGCCTTCTTGAGTAGACTGAACAAGATCCGTTTCGCCGCCAAGCTGGCCAGAAGGGTAAACATTGACTTCAATACGACCACCAGACTCTGCTTCCACTAAGTTTTTGAAAACTTCAGTTGCAGCGCCTTTTTTAGAGGTCGTCCAATCTTGAGGATCTACGTGGCCAATAGTCAAAGTTAGGTCTGCTGCGCTAACGCTACTTACTGCCCCAGCTGCAAGTAAACCAAGTGTGATTTTTTTTGTTAGATTCATTTTTACGTCTCCAAGCTCGGGATCGTGTGTCCCGGTCGTATTATTTTTGTATTTTCTGTCTTACTTTGTCGTAAGTCAGGCTGTCCTGTATTCGCAATTCACATTTTTACGCTTTTAAATAATATAGGATCATTCCAAAAATACCCTATATTTTTTCCTAAAGACCGACAAACACGTAAATGTAGTGTCTTTGCATAATTCTCGATATTCGCTTGTTGGCCTGCTTTGCTAAGCAACACCATCAAAATGTCGTAATTTTTGCATTTTTAGAAATGAATTTTTTATGACTCTTATATATCGAAAAAGGAATACAAAAACATTTTTTGTCTGCATGTTTTTTATAAAGTCTATATATATCAATGTGGTGGCTTAGTTTTTAGTATAGGGCAGGCCTACAAAAAAACGAATTCCACCAGAATAAATATCTGAAATGAGTAGATATGACACCTGTATTTAAAAACAGCTATCTCAAAATGCAATACCCTTTCGGCCAAATTGAAATAGCCAAATTGTCTACACTTAAAGAATACTCTGAACATATTGGGATTGAATGACTGTTCAAATAAAAAAGGTAAGGAACATAAAAGTAGACGCCTAATCTTCTATTCCACAGCAATTGCCTTAAATGAAAGCAGTGTCTCAAATAAAAACAACGCCTTAAATAAGAATAGAGAGTAGTAACATGATTATAGATTGCCATGGACATTACACGACGACACCACCTGGTGTTGGTGAATACCGCGATAAGCAAAAAGCTCAGGTTGCTAAAGACCCTGCTTTTGTTGGTGAAAAAGGTAAAGTCATTGTTTCGGATGACGAAATTCGCGACAGCATTATCAATAATCAACTGCGTTTACAGCAAGAGCGTGGTACTGACTTAACTATTTTCTCTCCTCGTGCTAGCTGGATGGGACACCATATTGGTAATGAGTACACCAGCCAATATTGGACCGAACACCAAAACGATTTGATTCGCCGCGTTTGTGATCTTTTTCCTGAGAACTTTGCTCCTGTTGCACAATTACCACAATCACCAGGTGTTGACCCAGGCAAGTCAGTTGCTGAGATTGTTCGTACAGTTGAAGAAATGGGCTTTATTGGTATCAACTTGAACCCAGATCCAAGTGGCGGTTATTGGCAAGATAAGTCTTTGGCAGATCGTTCTTTTTATCCTATCTATGAAAAAATGTGCGAATACGACATCCCTGCGATGATCCATGTAAGCGCGGCATGTAATGACTGTTTCCACACCACTGGATCGCATTATTTAGGCGCAGATACTACTGGTTTCCAGCAATTGATGATGTCCGATGTCTTTAAGGATTTTCCTGAGCTAAAAATCATCATCCCTCATGGTGGCGGTGCCGTTCCTTATCACTGGGGACGTTTCCGTGGCATGGCACAAGACCAAGGTTTTGATCTTGCTGAACGTGTGTTGAATAACATCTACTTTGATACTTGTGTTTATCATCAACGTGGTATCGATCTACTTCTTGATATTATTCCTACTAAGAACATTTTGTTTGCTTCTGAGATGATCGGTGCTGTACGTGGTATTGACCCAGAAACAGGTCATTATTTTGATGACACGAAACGTTATATCGACAACAACACAGTGCTATCCGCAGAGCAGAAACAAGCTATTTTTGAAGGCAACGCTCGTCGTGTTTTTTCCAGACTTAAGGCGTAAGACTTTCGATTAAAAAGGGATAAAAAATCATGCGAAACAATGTAGTAGTACAAAATATTGAACGTGCCGACCAAGCTGTAATCGATGGTTTAGCTGAGTGCGGTGTAGCGACGATTCATGAATCTCAAGGCCGTGTTGGTCTATTGGCGCATTACATGCGTCCAATCCAGATGGATAAAACCATTGCTGGTTCTGCTGTCACTATTTCTGGCGCCGCTGGTGATAATTGGATGATGCACGTGGCGATTGAACAGTGCAAAGCGGGTGACGTGATGGTGTTTGCGCCAACGTCTCCTTCGAATCACGGCTTCTTTGGGGATTTGTTAGCAACATCAGCGCAATCTCGTGGTGTGGTTGGCTTGATTATCGAAGGGGGCGTTCGTGATACTCGCGATCTTCGCCAAATGAACTTCCCTGTTTGGTCAAAAGCCGTGTTTGCTGAAGGTACAATTAAAGAGACTGTTGGTTCTGTGAACGTGCCTATGGTTTGCGCTGATGCATTAGTTAACCCAGGTGATGTGATTGTGGCTGACGATGACGGTGTGGTTGTCGTGCGCCGTGAGAATGCTGCTGAAGTATTAGAATTGTCTCGTAAACGTATGGCAAACGAAGAAGCAAAACGCGTACGTATGGCGAATGGCGAATTGGGCTTAGACATTTATGAAATGCGCCCACGTCTAAAAGAGAAAGGCTTAAAGTATGTCTAAACATTCAGGCGTTATAAAGAGTGCGCCTTGTATGTGGATGCGTGGCGGCACATCAAAAGGGGCGTATTTCTTAGCGGAAGATTTACCTGCTGATGTTGATGCGCGTGCGCAGTTTTTATTGCGCGTGATGGGCTCGCCAGATGAACGTCAGATCGACGGCATCGGTGGTGCAGATCCATTGGCATCAAAAGTCGCTGTGGTGAAAAAGTCTGCACGTGACGATGCCGATGTGGACTATTTATTCTTGCAGGTGTTTGTTGATCAAGCGATTGTGACCGATGCGCAAAACTGCGGCAATATTTTAGCGGGGATTGCGCCATTTGCCATTGAGCGAGGCTTGGTCGAAGCACAAGAGGGCGAAACCTCCGTACGTATTTTCATGGAAAACACAGGTCAAATCGCAGTAGCACGTGTGTTAGTCAAAGACGGCGAAGTGCAATACGAAGGCGATGCTCGTATTGATGGCGTGCCTGGTTTCTCTGCTGCGGTGCCGATCATTTTCCAAGATACCGCTGGATCGAGCTGTGGTGCTTTGTTGCCAACGGGTAACGTAGTCGATGTGATTGATGGCATTGAAGTAACTTGCATCGATAACGGTATGCCTGTTGTGATCATCCGTGCTGTTGATATGGGGATTACTGGTACTGAATCTCGTGAAGAGCTTGAAGCCAATGACGAACTGCGTGCGAAGCTAGAATCCATTCGTTTGCAAGTTGGTCCTATGATGAATCTGGGTGACGTGAAAGAGAAATCCGTGCCTAAGATGACCATGGTGAGCGCTGCAACAAATGGTGGAGCGATCTCGACGCGTACGTTTATTCCTCATCGCTGCCATGCCTCTATTGGCGTATTAGGCGCAGTCAGTGTGGCAACAGCGGCGGTTCTGAAAGGCTCTCCTGCTAATGAAGTAGCTAAGTTTAAGTCAAGTGCTCGTATGACTTTGGATGTTGAGCATCCGATTGGCGCGATGACGGTGATTTTAGATCAAGATGAGAACGGCGATGTCGGTTCTGCCGCCATTTTACGTACCGCAAGAAAGCTATTTGACGGGCAAGTATTTGCCCATGGCAATGGTTTATAGATGCGCGATTTTAATTGATAGTAAAACGAATTATAAAAAATAGGTATTTGAACATGATGGACAAAGATTATATTCCATTTCATCCTGCTCCAAGCAAACCCGCTTTCAAAGCGCCAGCAGGCGCGGTAGATGCGCATTGCCACGTTTTTGGTCCAGCGGATAAATTTCCCTACCATCCAAAACGTAAATACACGCCTTGCGATGCGTCAAAAGAGCAGTTGTTTGCCTTGCGTGATCATCTAGGTTTTTCTCGCAACGTAATTGTTCAAGCGTCTTGCCACAGTACCGATAACTCGGCTTTGATCGATGCGTTAGAAGCCGCTGGCGACTTGGCTCGAGGCGTCGCGTTTGTGGATGATTCCATTACCCACGAAGAACTTGAAAAAATGCACGCGGCGGGTGTTCGTGGGGTGCGTTTTAACTTTGTTAAACGTCTTGTAGACAGTACGCCAAGAGAAGTGTTTTTCTCAATTGCTGACAAAATCCGTCCTTTCGGTTGGCACATTGTGGTGTACTTTGAAGCCGCGGATCTAGAAGACTTGATTCCTTTCTTGAAAGAATTGAATACCACTATTGTGGTTGACCACATGGGAACGCCAAATGTTGCCAATGGCGTGGATCATCCAGATTTCCAGCGTTTTGTTAACTTCATGGCGGATAATGACAATGTTTGGTGCAAGGTTAGTTGCCCTGAGCGTTTAACACAGCACGCACCTGATTATTCAGATGTTTATCCTTTTGCTCGTATGTTGGTGGAAAAATTCTCCGATCGTGTATTGTGGGGAACGGATTGGCCGCATCCTAACATGAAAGTCGAAGCGCCAAATGATGGCCACCTTGTAGATGTGATTCCTCATATCGCGCCGACGCAAGAGCTACAGCAAGCGTTGCTGGTGGATAATCCAATGCGTCTGTATTGGGAATAATCCAAACTCAGCCGCGAAGTATAAAAATAGAGGTTACCAACATGGCTAGTAACTACACAGATCGACAGTTCCAAGGTACGTACCTTTTTGATGGTCAAATGGCCAAAAAAGGCTATGGCTTAAATAAAATGTGTTACTCGTTTAATGATCAAGTGGCACGTGACGAATTTAACGCCGACCCAGAAGCTTACTGTGAAAAGTTCAAACTCACAGAAGCGCAAAAAGAAGCCATTCGTAATAGAGATGTGATTGGGCTTTTGCGTGAAGGTGGCAGTATTTATTATTTAGCAAAGTTTACTGGTTTGCTAAAGCTAAACATGCAAGATATTGGTGGATTGCAAACAGGCATGAGCACTGATGAATTCAAAGCAATGCTAGAAAAAAATGGGCGAGGAGAAGTCTAATGGCTAAAATTATTGGTGCAGTAACGACTTCTCATATCCCTGCGATTGCGAACGCAATGGCAAATGGGTTGGAAGAAACGCCATACTGGAAACCATTTTTTGATGGTTATCCACCAGTGCGAGATTGGCTAAATGAGAAAAAGCCTGATGTCATCATCTTGTTTTACAACGACCACGGCTTAGAGTTTTTTATCGATAAAAAGCCAACGTTTGCAATGGGGGTTGCAGATGAGTATTACAACTCTGATGAAGGCTGGGGTATTCCGACGATTCCACCAGTGACTGGTGAGTCTGATTTGTCTTGGCACATTGCTAACAGCATTGTCGACGAAGGCTTTGATATGACGATCTGCCAAGAAATGAAGGTTGATCATGGTTTAACGGTTCCACTGAACCTTATGTGGCCAGGTCATAAATATGGTCATGTAAAAGTTATTCCAGTATGTATCAACTGTGAACAGTACCCAATGCCTCAACCTAAACGCACGTTTGAGCTGGGCAGAGCGATTGGCCGTGCTGTGGAATCTTACGAAAAAGACATCAATGTGGTTGTCTTTGGAACTGGCGGCATGTCTCATCAGCTGGATGGCGAACGTGCGGGCTTTATCAATCGTGCATTTGATATCGATTGCCTTGATAAGTTGGTTACTGACCCTGAAGCCTTAACGAAATACTCTAATATTGATCTTGTTGAGCAAGGTGGAGCGCAAGCTGTTGAGCTAAATATGTTGATTGCTATGCGTGGAACCTTGTTGGGTAAAGTGACAGAATTGCATCGTAACTATCATGCGCCAATTTCGAATACTGGCTCTGGCTTGATGTTGCTAGAGAATGAATCGCCAAAATAACAAACCTGCTTGAATAGACGGTTGTTGTTAAGACCAATATATCCGCTATCTACAAAGTAGATGGCGGATTTTTTACTTCTCGATATTCAAAAGATTATTAACCGTATTAGAAACGTGTATCGCGCCTTTCAATATCTCATCTATGATGCCAGACGCTTCGTCTATTAATTGTGCGTTCTCTTTGGAGCGTTCGCTTACTTTGCTCATGCTTGTTTTGGCTTGGCGGGTTAGGTTGCTGTTTTGTGCAACCATGTCTTCAATTTCAATAGTAGATTTACTAGTGCGAGAGGCTAGAGTTCTCACTTCATCCGCTACTACAGCAAAACCACGGCCATGTTCGCCTGCGCGGGCTGCTTCTATCGCGGCGTTAAGCGCCAATAAGTTAGTTTGGTCAGCAATTGAGCCAATGGTAGTTACTATTTTTGCGATGCTTTCAGACTGATGATTAAGCTGTTCAATAAGGTCTGTAGAGACTTCAACATCAGCAACGATTTTGTCTGATGTTTCGACAGTACGGCGCAAAATTTGTGCGCCATTTTCTGAAACTTGCGCGGTTTCTACAGAAGTTGAATGAGCCACTTCGGCAGCATGTTGAATGGCGAGTTGAGTATTAACCCTATCAGTAATATCAGAGGCTACTTTAAGTACTTTAACGACTTTACCAAATTGGTCGAAAATAGGGTTGTAACTGGCTTCTAACCATACAGTTTGTCCTTGTTTACCAACACGCTCAAATTGGCCAGTTTTGAAGTCGCCATTAGCAAGCTCTGTCCAAAAGTCTGGGTTGTCCTGATAAAATTGTTCAGTACAAAATTTACGGTGATGCTGGCCAATTATGTCTTTTTTTGACTGATAACCTAATGCCATTAAAAAATTGTCATTTGCGCTAATTACAGTGCCGTCTGGTGTAAATTCAATGGTGGCAGAAGAGCGGTCAATAGCGTTGTAAACGGCTAGCTGACTGTCTGCTATAAGTTTAGCCTTGGTCACATCGGAAGCAATCTTTATTACTTTCACTACTATGCCATCTATTTCAACAGGAAAATAAGTCGCCTCAAGCCAAATATCCGAGCCGTCTTTGTGCTTGCGCAAAAAGGTACCTTCTTTGCTTTTTCCTGTCGCTAGGTCTGGCCAGAAATTTTTGTAATCTAGGCTAGATGTGATTTGAGTCGGGCAGAATAGGGCGTGCTTTTGTCCTTGAACTTCTTCAAGAGAGTAGCCAACCGCATTAAGAAATAGGGGATTTGCTTCTAGTACGGTGCCATCAGGTAAAAAACTGATAGTAGCGCAAAATTTGCTCATTGCTTCTATTGCTGCACTATCGACAGATTGAACTGGTTTATATTCGGTCTGTTTTTTACTGAAAAACATCTGGTGACTCTCCCAAAAGTAATTTTCTTTTAGTTTTTTCTGCTTGATTTATGATCAAACTATAAAGAGTGTTTATAGTTTAAGCTGTCGTTAAAATGTCCAGAAATGTAATGGTTAGGTAGATTTTTTGTAGGTTAAGGTAATTACTTTTCTGTATACAGCAATGTACTTACTGTATTTGAAACGTGTTTAGCGCCTTTTAAAATCTCATCAATGATGTCTGATGCTTCATTAATTAGTTGTGCGTTTTCGCTTGAGCGTTCACTTACTTTACTCATGCTATTTTTTGCTTGAAGGGTTAAATTACTATTTTGTTTGACCATGTCTTCAATTTCGACCGTGGATTTACTTGTTCTGGCGGCGAGCGTACGAACTTCATCAGCGACAACAGCAAAACCTCTGCCATTTTCTCCTGCACGGGCGGCTTCTATCGCCGCATTTAGCGCTAACAAGTTGGTTTGATCGGCAATCGAGCCAATGGTGGAGACTATTTTGGCGATGCTTTGCGATTGGTGATTTAGCTGCTCAATCAGATCGGTAGATACTTGAATATCTGCTACGATTTTGTCAGAGGTATTAACGGTACGGCGTAATATATCTGCGCCATTTTCAGACACTTTGGCGGTTTGTAACGATGTTGAGTTTGCCACTTCAGCAGCGTGCTGAATTGCTAGTTGCGTATTTACTCGTTCTGTAATGTCTGAAGCGACTTTAAGAATCTTAATAACTTTGCCAAATTGGTCGAAAATTGGGTTGTAGCTAGCTTCGAGCCAAATTGTTTTGCCTTGTTTGTTTATACGTTTGAATTGTCCTGTTTTGAAATCACCATGAGCTAACTCTGCCCAGAATTTAGGATTTTCTTGATAAAATTCAGGTGTGCAAAATTGACGGTGATGTTGACCAATAATGTCTTTTCGAGAACGGTACCCCATAGTAGAAATGAAATTATCATTAGCCGTGATAATAGTGCCGTCAGGCATAAATTCTATGGTTGCTGAGGATCTATCAATAGCGTTATAGACAGCACTTTGGCTATCAGTAATGATTTTATTTTGCGTAACATCGGAAGCAATTTTAACCACTTTGACTATTTTTCCATCGACTTCGATTGGAAAATAAGTGGCTTCAAGCCAAATGTCTGAACCGTCTTTATGCTTACGTAAAAAAGTGCCTTGTTTACTTTTACCAGCGGCTAAATCTGACCAAAAATATTTGTAATCTTGACTGGATATAACTTCAGTTGGGCAAAATAGAGCATGTTTTTGACCTTGAATCTCTGCCAGTGAATATCCCACGGTATTGAGGAATAATGAATTAGCGTCTAACACTGTGCCGTCAGGTAAAAAATTAATAGTTGCACAAAACTTTTCCATCGCTTTGATGAAAGCCGAATCTTCGTTCTTAGGTATGATTTCTTCGTTAGCTTTCTTTTGTTTCGTAAAAAACATTACAGTTCCTCGCTTGGGATGTTTCGTCAGTAAGACAGCAGTATCCCCCTGATTTCGTGTAGGCATATTCCTACAGAATTGGTTGAATTTTACACTGTAATGCTTGGCTTTAATGTGTGATAAGTGTCATATACGTGTGATGTTTGTTAGTGGTTCACTAATACTGAGTAACACTGTGTGAATAGATGTTGTCTTTTGGGGAAGAAAAAATGATTAGCTATGAGTGGCCCTGTAGATAAGGAAGTTAGCCTTCTCTAAAGGGCCTGAATAAATTATTTTTCAGTCATTCGAGAAAACATGGTTTCAAACTGACCGATATTCTGTTGGATATAGTCAATAAAAGAACGCATCGCTGGGGTTGGGTGACGTCCTTGTTGATGGATTAAACACCAAGATCGGCGAAGGGGAAAGTCTTTGATCGGTACTTCGATTAAGGTGCCAAGAGTTAATTCAGAGAGAATGCATAGTCTGGGCAATACAGCCACACCAAGCCCTGCAATAACAGCGTGTTTTATGGCATCATTGGAGCCAATTTCCATTTCTGCTTGCAGGCGAATGCGTTGTTTTTGGCAATGCAGTTCTAGTGCTAATCGACTGCCTGAACCCGCTTCTCGAAGTAGTAAATTGTTTTCTAAAAAGGTACTTAATGAGGTCTCTTCTAGAGTGAGAAGAGGGTGGTTTTGTGGTACGACAGCGATTAACTCATTGTTCAAAAAAGGTATGCTAAACATAGGCTTATCATTCTGTACCATGCCCATTATTGCTAATTCATCATGGTTTTCGTTGAGTCGTTCAATGGCCGCCGCGCGGTTCATGACTTTCACATTTATGGTGACGTTTGGATGCAGGCTGGTATAAGCCCGAAGTAAGTAAGGCACCACATATTGCGCTGTACTCACAGCAACCAAGGTTAACTCACCAGATATCAGCCCCGCTTCTTCTGATAAGTCATCTTGAAAACGTTGTATTTCATCAAACATGGCCTGAATGCATTGAGCTAATCGCTTCGCCGTCGCAGTGCTGTAAAGCTGGCGACCAACGTATTCAAACAGTGGTTGTTCCAGTGCTTGTTCAAGTTGTCGTATTTGGTTGCTAACGGCAGGCTGACTAAGACCCAACATATCGCCAGCTCGGCTGTAGCTGCTTAATTCATAAACGCTCTTAAATACTTGCAACTGTCTAAAAGTGAGTCGGCTGACTAAACTTTGTACACTTTGAGGCATTGTTTTTATTTCCCCTTGGTTTATCTATTTTTTCTTATCTATCAGGAATAGCTTATACATAAATGTCGTAATATCAATTTTTACTTTGGTTGGTATTTGAGTAGTCTGAATATTCAGAGATATTTGTACAAAAGTTGTGCTGGCTACGTTGTGCAGTGATCTCTTCAAACAAGAAAGGAGTGACTCATGTTAAAAAAAGTGTTGATCGCTAACCGAGGTGAAATTGCGGTTCGTATCATTCGCGCTTGCTCAGAGGCTGGGATTCGCTCTGTCGCGATATTTACGGAACCGGATCGATATGCGTTGCATGTCAAACGTGCAGACGAGTCTTACTCGTTAGGCGATGATCCACTTGCCGGTTACTTAGACCCTTTGCGTCTAGTGAACTTAGCCATAGAAACAGGTTGTGATGCGATTCACCCAGGTTATGGTTTTTTGTCTGAAAATGCGCATTTTGCAGAGCTGTGTGAGCAAAAAGGCGTTACCTTTATTGGGCCTCATTCTTCTGTCATTCATAAAATGGGCGATAAAACCCAAGCGCGGGACAGTATGCGTGCTGCAGGTATTCCAATTACACCTGGCTCAGAGGGGAATTTAGCGAACCTTGAAGAGGCGCTTGCCTTAGCTGGGAAAGTGGGTTATCCGGTGATGATCAAGGCAACCTCTGGTGGTGGCGGTCGAGGCATTCGCCGCTGCGATACACCAGAAGAATTAACCTCCCAATATCCTCGTGTTATTTCAGAAGCGACCAAAGCCTTTGGTTCAGCTGAAGTGTTTTTAGAGAAATGCATTGTTGACCCTTGTCATATTGAAGTGCAAATTTTGGCGGATTCCCAAGGTGATGCGATTCATTTGTATGAACGTGATTGCTCGATTCAACGTCGTAACCAAAAGCTCATAGAGATTGCACCAAGCCCACAACTCACTCCAGAACAACGCCAATACATTTGTGATCTCGCGGTGCGAGCAGCCAAAGCAGTAGGCTATGTCAACGCGGGTACAGTGGAGTTCTTATTGTCTGGTAATGAAGTGTATTTTATGGAAATGAATACGCGAGTTCAGGTTGAGCACACGATTACCGAGCAAATCACCGGTGTCGATATTGTGCGTGAACAGCTTCGTATCGCGGCTGGTTCGCCGCTCAGCTTCCGCCAAGAAGACATTAGTTATCGTGGTTATGCGATGCAGTTCCGTATTAACGCGGAAGATCCAAAGAACGATTTCTTACCCAGCTTTGGGCGTATTACTCACTACTACGCACCGGGTGGACCGGGGGTTCGTGTGGATACGGCGATTTATACTGGTTACGAGATTCCACCTTACTTTGATTCCATGTGTTTGAAGTTGGTGGTGTGGGCGCTGACCTGGGATGAGATGGTGGCGCGCGGTCGTCGGGCTATTGACGATATGCGTTTGCATGGTATCAAAACCACGGCCAATTATTATCAGCAAATTCTAAAACATCCAGATTTCATCAAAGGGAAATTCAATACTGGATTTGTTCCAGCGCACCCTGAATTATTAAATTATTCCGTTAGACGCCATCCAAGTGATATCGCTTTGGTGTTGGCAGCCGCTATTGCAGCGCATGTTGGTCGATAATCCGCAGGAGGAAGGAAAATGAGTCAAGTTAAACAAAAAATAGAAGTGACAGATGTCACCTTGCGTGATGCTCACCAATCACTTATTGCTACACGTATGCGTACGGAAGACATGCTACCTATTTGTGAGAAACTCGACCAAGTAGGCTTTTGGTCTTTGGAAGTGTGGGGCGGCGCAACTTTTGATGCCTGCGTACGCTTTTTGAAAGAAGACCCTTGGGAGCGTTTGCGTCAGCTTCGTGCGGCTTTGCCTAATACTCGTTTGCAAATGCTGCTGCGTGGTCAAAACCTTTTGGGTTATCGCCATTATGCTGACGATGTTGTGGAAGCTTTTGTGCAAAAAGCCGCAGACAATGGTATTGATGTTTTCCGTGTGTTTGATGCGCTAAATGATCTGCGCAACATTGAAACGGCTATGAAAGCGGTGAAAAAAGCCGGTAAACATGCTCAAGGTACGATTTGTTATACGACCAGCCCAGTGCATACGCCAGCCTTGTTTGTCGAGCAAGCCAAAGCCATGCAAGCCATGGGCGCGGACTCTATTGCCATTAAAGATATGGCGGGATTGTTAACACCTTATGCGACTTATGATCTGGTGAAAGCCATCAAAGAAGCAGTCGACTTGCCTTTGGTCGTACACAGCCACTCAACCTCAGGTTTGGCGCCTTTGTGTCAGCTTAAAGCCATCGAAGCGGGTGCCGACCGTATTGATACCGCGATTTCATCCTTTGCCAGTGGCACCAGCCACCCAGCGACTGAGACTCAAGTGGCGGCTTTGAAAGATACCGATTACGACACGGGTTTAGATTTGGCCTTGTTGTCAGAGATTGCCGATTACTTCCGTGATGTTCGTAAAAAGTATCATCAATTTGAAAGTGAATTTACTCGCGAAGATGTGTCTGTTCAGGTTAACCAAGTACCGGGCGGCATGATGTCCAACTTGGCGAACCAGTTAAAAGAGCAAAATGCCTTAGACAAGATTCGTGAGGTGTTTGCCGAGATTCCTCGTGTTCGTGCTGACTTAGGTTATCCGCCTTTGGTAACGCCTACCTCGCAAATCGTTGGTACACAGGCGGTTTATAACGTATTGGCAGGTCAGCGTTATAAAACCATCACCAATGAAGTGAAACGTTACTTGTTGGGTGGCTACGGCCAACCGCCAGCGGCAGTCAATCCAGACGTGCAGAAAAAAGCCGTAGGTAATGAATCGGTTAACGATGCTCGTCCTGCAGATTCATTGTCTCCAGAGCTTTATAAGCTGCGCAAAGAAATCGGCGAGTTAGCGAAATCAGAAGAGGACGTACTGACCTTTGCTATGTTCCCTGAACTAGGCCGTGAGTTTTTACAGCAACGTGCTGACGGAACCTTGGTTCCAGAAGTCTTGCTACCGCCAGAGCAGGCTGGCCAAGGTGCAGCAGCGGGTGGCTTAGCTACCGAGTTCAAGATCGATGTGCATGGTGAAGTCTACAATGTGGAAATCACCGGCGTGGGTGACTTTGGGGTTGGCAAGCGCAAGTTGTACTTGTCTTTGGACGGTATGCCAGAAGAAGTGGTGTTCGAATCTCTGAACGAATACGTTGCTGAAGGTGGTGCGGGTCGCTCTCGTGCCACAGAACCAGGCCATGTTAGCGCAGCAATGCCAGGTAATATCATTGATGTCTTGGTCAAAGAAGGCGACACGGTAACAGCGGGTCAAGCTGTACTCGTCACTGAAGCGATGAAGATGGAAACCGAAGTGCATGCCAATGTGGCGGGTACGGTAAAAGGCGTTTTCGTTAAGAAAGGCGACCGAGTTACCCCGGGTGAAATGCTGATTGAGATTGCGTAAACCTAGGTTCGGTTAATACCCTAGAAAACGCTTTAAAAACAAAGCCCCTTTGTTATCGACAAAGGGGCTTTTTATTGGCTGAGCAGGTTTGCTAAGGTTAAAACTCTTCTGTATCGATTTCGGCTTGTTGGGCTGCGGTATATCGCGTGCCGTGGACGTTATTTTGATTAATCATCTCGTCTAGCAAGCTGACTTGTTTGGCATCTAGCTTTAATTGCGCCGCTTCAAAATTGTCTCTCATATGGTTAACCGAACGAGTGCCCGGAATAGGGACAATATTTTCATCTTTTGCGGTGAGCCAAGCCAAAGCCAGTTGCGCTGGAGTACAGCCGATGTCTTTGGCAAGGGCAAAGTAATCGTTCAACAAGGCAAGATTATTCGGGTAATGCTCGGCGTTAAAGCGTGGCATGTTATTACGAATATCTTTGGCTTCTAAATCGGCGATGTCTTTCAGAGTACCGGTTAAGAACCCGCGTGCTACTGGGCTGAAAGCGACAAAAGTAATATCTAATTTTTTACAGGCTTCTAAAACCGCGATTTCTGGATTGCGTGTCCATAAAGAGTATTCGGACTGAAGGGCGCTAATAGGGTATTCGCTATGGGCACGGGTTAAGGTTTCGGCGGACACTTCGGATAAACCAATGGCTCCAATTTTGCCTTCTTTTACTAGCTCACCCAGTGCGCCTGCGCTTTCTTCGATGGGCACATTGAAGTCCAAGCGATGCAAATAATACAAATCGATATGCTCTGTTTGCAGGCGTTTTAGGCTGTCTTCGCATTGCTTACGGATGTTTTCTGGTCGGCCGTTAATCTCTTTTTTGCCATCCACCATCGCCATGCCACATTTGCTGGCGAGGAAGATTTCATCTCGGCGATCTTTTAGCGCTTTGCCAACCAAAAGCTCATTGTTGCCGCCGCCATATAAAGTCGCGGTATCAAAATGGCGATAGCCCATTTCAAAAGCTTGATGAAGTGCCTTGATAGCTTGATCTTCTTCAACCGGTGAGCCATAAGCATGGGATAGGTTCATGCAGCCTAAGCCGATTTTGGGGCTGGCTAAGTGAGGGTGTTTTGACATAACAATATCCTTAATAAAAACAGGGAGCCGAAGCTCCCCGTTTGAGTGTTGTTGAGTCACTTTAGAGTCTTGTCACTTTAGACTATTGCGACCTAGGCTTCTAGGCATTCTTCTAAGCGATGTAGGGTTTCCATCGCTTCAATGGCTTGAGTCACACAAGAGTTTGGTGCACGACCTTCTTGAATCGCTGCAATGAATTCTCTGTCTTGTAGTTCGATGCCGTTATTTGAAACCGCTACGCCAGATAGGTCAATCTTGTTTTCGCTGCCGTCGAATAGATCGTCGTAGCGCGCGATATAAGTGCCATTATCGCAAATATAACGGAAGAAAGTACCGAATGGACCGTCGTTATTGAAGGACAAAGATAGCGTACAGATTGCACCGTTAGGCACTTTCATACCAATGCTCATGTCCATGGCGATGCTCAGTTCAGGATGGATCGGACCTTGAAGTGCTTGAACCTTGCTTGCTGTTTCGCCAGTTTGGTACTGGAACAAATCCACAGTGTGGCAAGCATGGTGCCATAGAAGGTGGTCAGTCCAAGAACGTGCTTGGCCAAGGGCGTTTTTGTTGGAACGGCGGAAAAAGTAGGTTTGCACGTCCATTTGTTGAACGTTTAATTCGCCAGCCATTATCTTGTTATGAATCCACTGGTGCGAAGGATTGAAGCGACGAGTGTGTCCTGCCATGGCAACTAGGCCAGTTTTCTTTTGTACTTCAACCACTTTGCGAGCGTCTTCAATGTTGTCTGCCATTGGAATTTCAGACATAACATGTTTGCCAGCTTCTAGGCATTGAATCGTTTGTGCTGCGTGCATTTGAGTTGGGGTAGCTAGGATTACCGCATCAACGTCATCACGAGCTAGGCTTTCTGCTAGATCCGTTGTGTAGTGATGAACACCGCGCTCTTCAGCGAAGGCTTTAATCGCATCGATTTTTGTGCCAACCACAGAAACGACTTCTGCACCTTCAATCGCCTTAATGGCGTCCATGTGTTTCATGCCGAAAGCGCCTGATGCACCAGCGATACAAATTCTCATTAGTCAGCTCCTGTAAATATGAGTCTGTTATTTTAAAAAATTAGGCTTTGATATTATTAAAGAATCTAACATTCGTCGCCTCTTGGGGGTAATCCATTAACCGCATAAGCTATTCATTTTTTGCAATGACAGTTTTTAGCTTTCACCGAAAATGTTCTGAGATATCTCGTAATAAACTCAGAAAGTGGGATTGAGTGACGGTCGGAAGCCAGCTTTTTCGCACACAAAGCCCAATTGGTCGGCGTGTATGGTCCAACGGAAAGTTGATGACATTGAGCAATTCAATATTAATTTCTCGCTCCACTTGGTGTGCCGAGATGAGAGTCAACCGATCGCTTTCGATTAATAGCTCACGAATAAGTATCTGTGAACTGGATTCAACCAATCGTGTTGGTAAGGCGATACCAGCGTCTTTGAAAATGTCTTCGAAAGCTTGCCTAGTCGGTGTGCCTTTGGCGGGAACGACCCAAGCAAACTCGGCGAGGTCTTGTGCGCTGATGGTGCTTTTGCTCATTAATGGATGATCTTTACGAGCCACTACCGACAATGGTGGCGCCCATAATTCTTCCTGAACCACATCATCCGCCGGTGTTGGATGACGTAAGGCACCTAATATAATGTCGATGTCGCCTTGGCGTAGGTGATGAAGCAAATCCGCATACGGACCTTCGGTTACATTGATGTTCACATCAGGATGACGCTCGTTAAACTGTAAAATCGATTTTGGCAAAATGGTCATACGTGCCAAAGGCATGCTGCCTATTGTGATAGTACTGACATCTTTAAACTGTAAGGCGTTGATCTCGTAAATGCCTTGGCGTAATTCGCTGAAGGCCAATTTTGTTGCTTTTGCTAAGATTTGAGCTGCTTTGGTTGCGCTGGTGCCTAAGCTGTTTTTTTCGAATAATATAACGCCGAGCAGGCGCTCTAAGTCACGAGCCGCACGATGCACTGAAGACTGCGACACAGCTAGATTTCGGCTCGCAATGCTGAAGTTTTGCGCTTCGCTCACAGCAATTAAAGCTCTTAATTGTGTGGTGCTAATTAAGGCGATGAGATTTTTAGGTGTACGTTCTTTTTGAGTCGCGTCTTTAACGATTTCTTGTGTGGCGGTTTGAATGTAATCTATGGCGCGACTAACACGGTTTTGCCATACCTCGCCTGACGGTGTGGGATACATGCCATCTGAATGGCGCTCAAAAAGCGGTGCACCTAATAAGCCTTCTAGCTTGGCGATGGCTTGCGTGATAGCTGGCTGAGATAAAAAGATATGTTCAGAAGCTCGGGTGATGCTTTTTAGTTCTGCGACTGCTAGAAATACCCGTAAATGCCGTAAGTTGGGAATTGCTATCTCCATGAGACCTCCTTAGTTTTTTATAAACTATATCAAAAATGAATATCAAAGGAATCAAGGATTAAGATTAATCTCTGATTGTTTGATATATGCAACCAGAATGGCCTGATCATCTAGAATACATGGAAATAATGCGTTCTATTTTTCAAATGGTAATAATAGATTTGGGTACAACTTTTTTATTGTTCGTTTGTTTTGATGCCTGCTGTTTGATACAGGTAATGCTGATATAATTTTTTCACTCAAAATACATGTCAAATTGTCATACAACAAAACACGAGTTTTGGTATACGCTTCTTCTATCTTTGATAAAAGAAGCGTTTTTGTATCAGTGACCTGTGTTGCTTACGTAAGACTTAACAAGGGGTTTCGTTCCAGAAGGACTCCTTAATAGAGCATTAACACACTGTTAGTAGCAGCGTTTTTTTATCTTCTAATTCTCAATTATTAACGCTATGACATTCTTTTTTGGAATACGTTGGAGGCAATTACAATGTTACATTTAGGTCTAATTGGTCAGGCTATTGCCGCTTCTCGATCTCCTTCTCTACACATGATGTTGGGTGAACTAAAGCAGTTGCCAGTGGATTACCAGTTGCAAGTGCCAGAAGATGAAACGGCTGAATCCTTTAACGCCAAGCTTGCTGAAATTCGTGCTTTAGGCTTTGTCGGTACGAATGTGACTTTTCCCTATAAACAAATTGCCATTGACAGTGCGGATGAAGTAAACGACGCGGTGAAGAAAGTTGGCGCCAGCAATACCTTGTTACTAAAAGACGGCAAAGTCTGTGCTTTTAATACTGATTACACGGGCTTTATCCGAGGCTATAAAGGCCGAGTTGGGGATTTGCCAGCAGGTAAAGTACTGATGATTGGCGCTGGTGGTGTGGGCCGAGCGATTGGTTTTGCCTTGTTTGAAGTGGGTGCGACAGAAGTGTTGGTCACCGATTTGAGCGAACGCAGCGCGCAATCTTTGGTTGATGCTATTAATGAAGCAGGTTACAAAGCACGCGTTGTTGCCAAAGAAGACATTGCTGAAGCGGCAGCTGAAGTTGATGGTTTGGTAAACTGCACGCCTGTAGGTCATTTGAAAAGCCCTGGCATGCCATTGGCGGCAGAGTTGATTCAAGTGCAGAAATGGGCATTTGATGCGGTTTACACCCCAATGGATACTGAATTCTTAGTGGAAGCGAATAAAAAAGGTCTGCAAATTGTGTCAGGCTTTGATTTGTTCTTTTATCAAGGAATCGATGCTTTCGAAATCTTCACTGGTCAGGAAGTAACGGATGTTAAACCTGTTTGGGATCAATTCCGTGAAAAATACGATGTAGTGAGCTCATTGATCTAGAGAGATTGTTGGTAACTAAATAAATTCATAGAATGAGTGATGAAGAGAAGACGCCAAATGGCGTCTTCTAGTTTGGTTTATCCACTAAGATAACTTTGCTCGTGATATAGTGCAGAGGTCTTACAAGAAAAAGAAAAGGCCTTTAAAATTTTCTATGATTAACTCCGATGACCGTAAATTGGTTGGGCAATCTGTTTATGAGCAGCTACGTTCAGATATCGTAACGGGTAAGCTTTCTCCAGGTGAAAAGCTTAAATTAAACGCTTTGCGTATTCGTTACAGTGCCAGTGTTAATACCTTACGTGAAACCTTGATGCGCTTAGTATCAGATGGTTTTGTACTATTTGTAGATCAAAAAGGTTTTACGGTAAAACCCGTTTCTACCGCCGATTTGCGTGAATTATTAGAGCTGAGACAAATGTTGGAGTTGTCGGCAGTACGCAAATCAATGGAAAATAAAATAGGTCATATGGAATGGAAGTCCGCTTTGATCAGCGCGCATTTTCGTTTGAACTGTGTTGAAAAGCTGATGATGGAAGATGAAGGTAGCCATGTTCAGGCATGGGAAAAAGCTGACCGAGACTTTCACGTTACCATGGTGTCTCATTGTGGTTCGCAGCAGTTGATTCGTTACCACGCATCAGTGATTGAGCTTTATATGCGTTATCAGGTGTTGGCGTTACACCGCCGGCCATTTCGCGGCCAAGCTTCTGTAGAAGAGCATCAGAAACTGCTTAAACACCTTCTTGATGATGAAATTGAGTCAGTATTGACTATCTTAGATTCGCATATTCAGAAAGGGTTGGTCCTACCAGATCCTGAAAAAATATCGCTCAATACAAAATCTAAAGCTATCGCTTAACGCTCATTCGATATGATTTCTATGATGAAAACTCTAGCCGAGTTAAAAGCATATAACGCAATAAACCACGAGGATATGGTGACATGGAAGCCGTAATAAACATCACAGCACCGATCTTTTTTTTGATATTTGTGGGATTTATCTGTGTTCGATATTCCTTTCTGCCGCAAGCTGCAATTCCTGGGTTAAGTCGTTTTGTTTTGTATCTTGCCTTGCCTGCTTTGATTTTTATGAAATTATCAAGCATGGAGCTGAAAGAAGTCCTGCATTTTGACTATCTTGCTGTGTATGCAGCGAGTGGTTTAGCGACTTTTTTTATTACTGTGTTGCTGAGCTGGCGATTGCTTAAAAGTGGTTTGGTTGATGCTGGCGTAAGAGGTGTTGGGGCAACCATGTCAAACAGTGCTTTTATTGGCTTTCCTGTCCTATTACAGTTTTTTGATCCTCCTTTGACGCAGGCATTTGTGATGTCGTTGATGGTCGAAAATATTATCTTTCTGCCAATTTGCTTAATTTTTATAGAAACAGTGTTGGGTAAGAGTGAAAGCAGTGGTAAAGCGCTTTTCATTGTTGTTTTAAAGCGCATCTCGACTAATCCATTATTAATTGCGTTAGTCGCTGGCCTAACGTTTTCTATTTTTGAACTAGGTTTGCCGAACTTTATTGGCAAAGGCTTGGATTTACTGGCTGCATCGGCTTCTGCAGCTGCGCTTATTGTGATTGGCGGCTCTTTAGTTGGCGTATCTATTAAAGGTCAACTAAGCCCTATTTTGCTGGTGGCTGCTGGTAAGTTAGTGCTGTTTCCAGTGCTGGTTACCTTGTTCTTGTTGCTTACACCTAACATGGCAAACGAATTCAAAATCGCGGTAATTATATTCGCTTCAGTGCCTATGTTTAGCACTTATCCCATTGTTTGCGGGGCATATGGCGCGCGCAGTTTTTGCGCCAGCACTTTGTTAATAACCACTGTGTTGTCATTTTTTACCTTGAGCGTCTTATTGCGATTCTTTGTATAAGAGTAAGACCATCCCCCAGTTTGTTTGAATATTTATATTGATTTATAGGAGCAATTATTATGTCTACCATCATGGTATTAAACGGTCCAAATTTAAATTTACTTGGCACTCGTGAGCCAGCAACTTATGGTTACGAGACGCTCGCTGATGTTGAAGCTATGTGTCGTGAAGCGGCGGCATCATTAGGTCATGAGGTGGAATGCCATCAATCTAACCATGAAGGTGTTTTGATTGACCTCATTCATGAAGCGGGACGTCGTATTAAAGCGGGCGAAGTATTGGGTGTGGTATTCAATCCAGGTGCTTATACTCATACATCTGTTGCGCTTCACGATGCGATAAAAGGCGCGGATGTGCCAGTGATTGAAGTCCACATTTCCAATGTACACGCTCGTGAAGCCTTCCGTCATCATTCTTATATTTCCCCTGCAGCAACGGGAATTGTCGTTGGTATGGGCGTTCAAGGGTATGTGTTGGGGATTCAGGGCTTAGTGCATAAGATCAAAGCTTAGTGCTTGCTAATACTTTGTTAAAAACAGATTCAAAATACTCATTTATAATCCATTTTTGTCTTTCTGATGGTCTTAGCTTAAGCCCATCAGAGACAAAATAACGGCAAGCGTGACGAATGACGCCAGTGTGGTGATCAATAAAATACTTGCACAAAGAGAACGGAATCCATACTGGCTACCGATAATGGGATAAATACTCATCATAGGAACGGCCGCAATCAAGATACCACCGAGCAGCAGGTTACGGTCCATTTCTGGCATAAAGAGTGCCACGACAGCAATCATCAATGGATGTAGTACTAGTTTTCCTGTGGTGACAAAGCAAATATCTTTGGCATTGCCTGCTAGGCTGGTTCCGACTAATGAACCACCAAGTACAATGAGTGCGAGTGTGGCAGATGCTCCGGATAGCATGACCAATACTCGATCAATCACAGCAGGCAATTCTAGATGAAAGGTCGAGGCTAATACACCGCCAGTGACGGCCAGAATCAACGGATTTTTGATCAACCTTTTTACCACGGTATAGAGCATGTAGGAGGGTTTTAAGCCTTGTCCTCTGGAAGCGCTTATTTCTAGAATCACAAAGGTGATTGGCAGAACCAGAATGTTTTCTATGATTAATGACATGGCAAATGCTGCCGTTGGGGGATCACTAAAGGCCAGTAACATCACAGGATAAGCGAAAAATGCCGAGTTTGAACAGGACATTCCCGCGCCTTTCAACGTACTCTCTATTAAAGAACGCCCCATTATTTTTAAGCTAATCACCATTCCAATAAGAAGGGTTAAGATTGAACCAATGGCGTATGTGGCAAGATAGGTTGGGACAATAACCTCATTAAATTCCATTCTGGCCAAGGTGCTAAAAATCAATGCAGGAAGCGTGAAATACATGACGATTTTCGCCATGCCCGCAATGGTGTCACCAGGAACCAACTTAACGCGAACCGCAAAGTACCCCAACATAATCATGATAAAAATTGGAGTAGTGATCGCAACAATAGTCAGCATCTAAGGTTCCTGTTTTTGTAACTAAAAGAGCAGTTTAAATGGCTGGGCCATCTTTATGGTGATGATCAATCGGTTTGTAGTAGCTGTCTAAGGTTTGTGCCGTATCTCGAATGGCATTCATAAAGAGTTTAAGCGCCATAGACGGCACCGAGTCCGCTCGTGTTGTTAAACCAACCGCCCCTAGCGTTTCTTTTGTGTCGATAGGCAATTCATCCAGTTCGCCATCCGAAATTTCTCGCGCTACTACGCCACGGGAAATGATCCACACTGCATCGTTGTTGCGAATAAACTCCTTACCAAATGAATCTGATACGGTGTCGATTCTATCGGTGAGAGTGCTAACCCCTTGGGATAATAAAAAACGATCTACATAAGGTGCGGTAATGGAACCTTTTGGCGGGTAGAGCACGGTGTAATTGGCAATATCGCCGATTTGGAAGTTTTCTTTTGTTAACAATGGGTGATTGGGGCGAACGGTAAAAGTTACCTGTTCAGAATACAAATGTTGGAATGACAAGCCAGACATGGCTTCTGGAACGCCTAAGCGGCCAACTACTAAATCCAATTCGCCAACTCTTAGTTGGCTCATTAATAAGGCGTTGGGGCCAGAGACCAAATGCAGACGAACATCAATACCACCAGTGCGAAAGCGCTTCACGGATTCCGGTAAAATACTGGTCGCAACGGTTGGTAAAACACCAATACTGATTCGGCTGATGCCTTTTTGTTGTGCTTGAACAACGCGTTCGGTGCCTTCTCGTAATGCGGCAACACTGGTGCTAGCGTGCTCCAGAAATACATTGCCGAATGGAGTCAACTCAACGCCTTTTTTACTGCGCTCTAAGAGCCTGACGCCTAAAATGTCTTCCAATTCTTTCAGTTTTTTTGATACAGCTGGTTGGGTGAGAGCTAATACATCGGCGGCGCGAACAACGCTGCCTTGGCGAGTGACTTCTAAAAAACATTGAAGGTGGCGATATTTAATACGGTTTTCTAACATAAAAAGTCTCCCATCGTACACGCATGGTTTCAGTCGCTGCTAATTGGTTATTAGGTAGTCAGCCACTAAGTAAGAAACACTAAGGAATCAGGCTCATTACAAGCGCTAATAAGGGAATGATTTTCCTATATTACACTCCTATGTCACGTTTTTGGAAAGATGCTATGTATTCCTTTTTCGATATATTTTTGGCGCTTTATTTCATTCTTAAGATGACGTTCAATTTCAAAGTCTTGTGCTAGCATCAATATTAGTAAATATAGAAGCAAAAAACAGGTTTGTTTCTCATATATCGTTTTCGTTATGAAATGTAGACAGTCAGGGCGTAAGAATGAAAACAGCACTCGCAACCGTAACCATATCTGGCACGCTGAGAGAAAAATTCGAAGCGGCGGCAAAAGCTGGCTTCCAAGGTGTGGAAATCTTCGAGAATGACTTAACTCAGTTCGATGGTTCGCCAAAAGATGTGCGCCGTATGGCGCAAGATCTAGGCTTGGAAATTATTGCTTTGCAACCATTCCGCGATATGGAAGGCATGCCTGAGCCAATGCGCTCGCAAAAGGCAAAGATGTTGCAACACAAAATAGATGTTGCTCATGAGCTGGGTACGAATCGTTTGTTGTTTTGCAGTAACGTGCAGCCTTATTCTTCTGCGGATCGTGATGTTTGCGCGGCGGACTTATTTGCTCTGGCTGAAATAGCTAAAAAAGAAGGCATCATGCTGGGTTATGAAGCCCTAGCTTGGGGTTTCCATATTGCTGATTATCATGAAGCATGGGATTTAGTGAAGCGTGTTGATCATCCGAACTTGGGGATAATTTTAGATACCTTCCACATGTTTTCCCGTGGCAACACGCTAGATGTTCTGCGTGATGACATTCCTTTAAACAAGATTGCGCTGGTGCAAGTGGCTGATGCGCCAAGTCTACAGATGGACGTGTTGCAATACAGTCGACATTTCCGTTGTTTCCCTGGCCAAGGCGACATGCCAGTGGTCGAGTTTCTACAAGTTTTGAAAGACAAAGGGTTTGATGACTATTTGTCTCATGAAATTTTCAACGACGAATTCCGCTCTTCTTCTCCACTGGAAAAAGCCATTGATGGCATGCGTTCATTGATTTGGCTCGATGACCAAACAGTGAGTAAGCGTGAAGAAAAAACCACTCCGATTGTGGCGCCACAAGTGAGCGATGTTGAGTTTATTGAATTTGCGATTGAAGGTGAAAGCGGAGAAGCGCTGACCAATACCTTGGCTCAGCTGGGTTTCCATGAAACACACAAGCATCGTTCTAAAAACGTCAGTTTGATGCGCCAGGGCAATATTAACCTGATCCTTAATCGCGAGCCGAAAAGCCAAGCTCACGAGCATTTCCAAAAGCATGGAGTATCTGTTTGTGCTATGGCGTTTGCCTCTGAAAACGTCAAAGCGACCTTGTCTCTTGCAGAGCGCTATCGAGTTGAGCGTTTTGATAATCAGGCAGGCCCTGGCGAATTAAATATCCCAGCGCTTCGCGGTATTGGTGATAGCTTGGTGTACCTTGTTTCAGCAGATGCTGCAGTGCGTTTTTTCGAAGTGGATTTCAAACCGATTCAGGGCATTCAAGGCGAAACAGGCGTTGGCTTAACCCGCTTTGATCACATTGGCCAAACGGTTTCCAATACCGATTTTCTATCGGCGACTTTCTTTTATAAGTCCTTGTTTGGCTTCGATATCGATGCCAGTCAAGACTTGCCGGACATTCATGGGTTGGTCGTGAGTCGTACCGCGCTAAGTAAAGACAAGCGTGTACGTATTCCATTGAATATGACCAACGCTCGTGGCGCGTCGGCGCAGCGTTTTATTCAGAAATCAAAAGGTTCTGGTGTGCATCAAATTGCGTTTGCTTGTGATGATATTTTTGCTGCGGCAAAAAACATTGATAGCGAAAAACAGCTGCCAATCCCACAGAACTATTATCGTGATATTGAAGCGCGCTTTGGCTTGCCTGCAGAGATGATTAAAAAATTGCAGTCACACAACATCATGTATGACCAAAATGACGAAGGTGAATTCTTCCATTTTTATACAGAAGAAGTGCATGGCGTCTTTTTTGAAGTTGTACAACGAGTTGGTAATTACAGCCGTTATGGCGAAGCGAATGCATTTGTCCGTCTTGCCTCACAGGCGCGCCAAGAGAAAAAATAAATCATTGTCATTGCGGGGAATGATGTATTTTAGGCGTATCCTTTTGTGAGGAAACTATGCCGGAGGAAGGAAACTTCCTCCGGTTTTTTTTGCTTTAATAAAGTGAAAAAGACAGTTGCGTCTTTTTGTTATTTGGCGGTTACTTGGAACTGACCAACCAGCGAGTTGAGTTTTAATGCTGACAATCCAACGCGGGACGAGCGTCTTTGTAGTGCAGCAATCGAGCGTTGCATTTGTTCTGTCGCTGCACCCATTTCATGGGCAGTTTTTGCATTTTCTTTGTTGCTTTCATTGAGCAATAAAATAGTCTCAAACATGGTGTCGACTAAGGCATACAAGGCACTGTCGCCAGTGTTGGTTTGTTCGTTTGCCATGAGATTTTTATCGACATTTTCTGCGCCTTTTTCCATAAAACTCACCGCACTGCGTGTTTCTTCCTGAATACCTTCTAGCATGGATTGTATTTCTTCTGCAGCGGCGGCTGTTTTGGACGCTAGACTGCGTACTTCATCGGCCACCACGGAAAATCCACGTCCATGTTCGCCCGCTCTTGCGGCCTCAATAGCGGCGTTTAATGCCAATAAATTAGTTTGGTTGGTGATGTCCGAGATGGTGGTAATGATACCGGCAACTTCATTGGTTTTTTGATCTAGTGACTTTACTGATTCCGCCGTGGCACGTACTACATCGCGTATTTCTTGTGTGCCTTTTTTGGCGTCTAGCAAGCGAGATTGTGTTTCTGCTGCTACTTGATTCATCGCTTGCTTCAAATCATCCGCGGTTTTCGATGCGTTTTGCACTTCGTTTATTTGTTGTTGAAATACGTTAAGCATGCTTTCTACGGTGGACTCGAGATAATGTGAGGCTTGGCTAGCTTCTTCATTAGTACGAACCATAAAGTCATTAGACTTTTTAACGTTGGTGCTGGCAGAGATAACTTGTCCCATGGTGGTATCTAGGTTATCGATAAAGCTGTTCATCCAGCGTCCCATATCGCCGGTTTCGTCATTAGCGAGGTCGTCGTCAAGGCGTTGTTTAAGGTTGCCTTCACCTTCGGCGATGGTTTGAATCACTTCTGTCATTTGGCTCATGCTATTGCTTATTTTTTTGGTGCTGAGCCTATTAAACAGCAGCCCAGCAACGCCTAAGCTGGCGAAAGCCGCCACGCTGGTCAAGACGATGGATAAATTGGTGTAGGCTTGTAATGAGGTACTAACGACAAGAGGAACACTGGAGGCCATTAGGTAGCTTTTCATTAATTTTAGATTGATAGAGCGACGACGATAGACTTCTTCCAAATCGCTTTCACACATCATTCCCCATGTGTCTGGGCTGCCTTTTAACTGAAAGGTGACGCCTTTACCGATAACGGGAATGTGTCGATAGTCAGAATAGCCTGGGTAAGTTACAAAAAGATTCTGACCGTTTTTAATGGTTTCTCGTACCCCTGGATGCAATTCTTTTGTTGCTGGGTCAGTAAAGCGGATTTCAAATTCGGTATGCTGTTGAACTTTTACAGCTCCCCAATTTGTTGTGATTCCGCCTTTTAGATTCTCTCCATGGCTGAAGGTATTGTCTTCAAAACGTGAACGGGAAAGCGCTGTTCCGGGTAGTAGGGATTTGTCGAACTCAGATTTCACCATGAACAAATAGTTGTCGCCGGATTCTTTATAAATATGTCCGGCTTCGCGCTGAATCAGGTCGCCAACAACATCATTGGGAACACGAGCGCAAATGGCACCTACGCTGACACCGTTTTGTTTAATTGGCAGATAGAACATCAGGGTCACTGCATCATGGAATTTTGAGCTGGAAGCACCAATGCTTAGCGTGTTTTGGTCCACATAAGGTCCATGGAGGAACTGATGATTTAAGCCAGCTTCTACTGCTTTAGCTTGTAAGTCTATTTTATTAACGCGATCTTTGTATGTGGATTTGAGCACTTTGCCTTGAGTATCAATCACAAAATATTCGGATACATCAGGCACTATGTTTAGGCGTTCTTCTAGCGCTTCTTGTTCAATATATGGGAATGAGCCGGTGATGATTTCTAACAAAACATCCAACTGCGACCATTGATTATTTACCCAAGTATTGAGTAGTTTTACCCTTGTGTTGGCAATGCTTTCAAAGGTTTTTTCGATATTAGGATAGGTTTCTTTATTTAAGTAGCATGACCAAAAAAGAGAGAGTCGACCAGTATTGCCAAACCAAGGTAACCAACGACGTTCTTTTGCTGAAAGTAACATCTGATTGCTTTTCAAACTCATGTCTATATCGCTCCATTGCGTTAAGCACTACTTCGTTGCAGGCGCTTAGGGGAGCTTTAAAAAAGCAATTTTTTTGCCATTGTTTTCTCAATTTAAAACTTTAGTTTGATGTACTGCAAACTTATAAAGTGACATTATAATTCGACTGGATATAAAGAATAAAACAGTGTTTTATTTAATCTTGATATTTTAGGCTTGCACCGTATTGGTTTTTTTATGGTTTTTATTGCTCCAGATTGGTTCGTTTTGGCGATAAGAATCAACAATATGGCGCTTTCAGATGTAAATTGAAGGATTAGCCAAGAATCAATAATAAGTATTTTTGAATGGTGGAGCCTAAAAAAACCGGCTGTGTCATTGATTAAACGAGACAGCCGGTGTTTGTTTATTGCTAATAAAAAGCTATGCAGATGGGCGAAAAACTTTCCGTTTTAACCATTTCGTCCAAATAGGAGATTTAGTAAAGAGGATCAATACAATCACGCTGAACAATACGGTTGATAGTGGGCTATGGAGCATATTGATAAACAAATCGCTTACGCTGCCGCGCTCCGTCAGAATGGCACGACGCCAGTTTTCATCGGTTAGTGAACTCAGAATTACACCTAAGATTACAGGGCCAACCGGAAAACCATAGAGGCGCATAAAGTAGCCAAACACGCCAAAGGCTAACATCCACCAAATATCTGTAATGGCATTGTTAATTGCATAAGCGCCAACAATAGATAAAAGGAAAATCAGCGGAATCAAAATGCCTTTAGGGCATTCGACGATTTTCGAGAATAGTTTGATGCCAGTTAAGCCAAAGATCAGCACGAAAATATTGGCTAATGTTAGGTTGCCGACGGTAAACCAGAACATGTGAGGTTGTTCGACTAACAGCAAAGGACCTGGATTCAAACCATGTATAAACAAGGCGCCAATGAATACCGCGGTTACTGCGTCGCCAGGAATTCCCAAAGTTAACATTGGAATATAAGCACCACCGACTGCGGCGTTATTCGCCGATTCTGGTGCGATCAAGCCTTCTTTAGCGCCTTCTCCAAATGGAACTTTTGGATTTTTGGTAACGCGTTTAGCGTGGTCGTAAGCCATCAGAGCGGCAATATCACCGCCGGTTCCCGGCAGCGCTCCCACAATCACACCAATGAAAGAGGTTTGTAGACTAAGTGGCATGTACTTTTTAATGTCTGACCATTTCGGAATGATGCGAGATATCTTCTGCTTCACTACGGCTTTGTTCATATGGTGTAACTGATGCAAGGCTTCAGAGATACCAAACATACCAATCATCACCGCAACAGGGTTAATGCCATCCCAAAGCTCGACCACGCCAAACGTAAAGCGCTCCTCAGCTGTCATAGGGTCTAGACCAACGGTACCTATCAATAGTCCAAGAGCGCCCGCAAAAATACCTCGTGCCAAACTGCTACCAGACAAAGAGCCTACTAACATAATGCCGAGTATGCCCAACATCATGTAATCACGTGGTTGAAAGGTGATGGCAAACTCACTCACTGTCGGTGCCGCAATCGCCAAGACGATAATGCCGACAAAACCACCGACCACGGACATAACCGTAGACAAACCAATGGCTTCCCCAGCTAAGCCTTTTTTCGCCAACGGGTAACCGTCTAATGCCGTAGCAATCGCGGAAGGTGCGCCTGGGATATTGAGTAATATAGCGGTACGAGAACCACCATAAACTCCGCCCATATAGACGCCAACCATAAGACACAGTGCGTAATTCACGTCCCATGAGAACGTAAACGAGATCAAAATAGAAACGGCCATAGTGACCGATAAGCCGGGAATCGCGCCGACATAAATCCCTAAGAAAGTACCTAGCGCTGTTAAGCCTAGTAATTCTGGGGACAGCCAAGACATGGCGAAATAATTAAAAGCATCCATAAGATGACTATCTCCACAAAGATGTTATTGAGGATAGAATTTCGCGCTCAGGCATTATGCCTTCGGGAAGCACGACTTGAAAAACGAGGCGGAAAATAATGTACACAACAATCAGTGATAGCAATGTAATAGCGAGCGTCGTGAGTGGACTGCGTCGATATAAAAACTGGATGGAAATAAACAGAAAAACAAAGCTTGTCAGAACGAATCCTAGACTTTCTAAAACCACTGAATAGATGAGAATCAACGCCATAATAAACGCCACTACTGGCGGGAAGCAGTGATAAACGAAACGAACATCTTCTGCGGCTGGTGCTTTCAGCGTATTCAAAAACGTCACGCAGGATGCCAGTACCATGGCAGCGGAGGCGGCAAGTGGAAAAGCGCCAGGAGAGCTTAACGAGCTGAAGCCTGAAATTTTATAAGCTTGCCAAAACAGATAAACACTTCCTAAAACCAGCAGAAAACAAAAAATACGCTCGCCGGGTTTGCGAGTTGTTAATGAAGGAGATTGACTGGACATTGTAACTCCAGATAAAACAAAAGATGGGACGCGCTTACAGTGAGTAAGTCGCGTCTAGGATCAAAAAGGAGTGACTGCCTTATGGTTTACGGATGCCAAACTCTTCTGGTGAGAACTTACTAAAACCAGCGTCATGTACTAGCCAAGAAGACGTTGAACGGTAAGCTTCTAGGAAGTAATCAGCTTCTTTACCAGAAATATTCATGATGGTAAAACCGCGCTTTTGCATTAGGTCAACAAAGTCCTTGTTGTAAGCAGCTTTTTGGAAGGCCGCTTGTAGTTTTTCTACGGCTTCATCTGGTGTGCCTTTTTTTACGAACACGCCAAAGAAAGGTCCCCATGGTAAGTAAGATTTCATACCTGGTAATGCATCGGTAATAGGCGCAAGGTCAGGAAGTAGCTTATTTGACTCCACGTCGACAAGGCTGATGGCTTTCATTCGGCCCGCTTTAATTTGTTCGATGGTCGCGCCTAATACAGCAGGCATTACATCAATAGCACCACCTTGTAGTGCTGTTAACGCTGGACCATCACCATTGTACGGAATGCTGATGTAGTTTAGTTTGACTTGAGAATCCAGCATGGCAGTCACAATAGAGGTTAATCCGCCAGGGCCTGTAGAGCCGAATTTTACTTCGCCTGGATGAGCTTTTGTATACTCGATGAGTTCTTGCATGGTGTTAAATGGTGCGTCGTTGTTTGCCACAATAATTGGCGTTCCACGAGCCAATACATTTATTGCAATCATATCGCTGTAGTCGATATTGGAAAGCCCTAGGATTTTATACATCTGAGGATTTTCGGCGCCCATCAGAAGGGTGTAACCGTCGGCTTTTTTTGCATTGACATATTTAGTCGCAATAGCACCAACGCCGCCAGTTTTGTTGGTCAGGATGATATCGCCGCCAAGCTCTTTTTCAACGTGTGGGGCAATAGAGCGCATAACTGTATCAGTTGAGCCACCGGCTCCCCATTGGATAATGCCTTGAATGTCTTTGGTAGGATAATCAGCGAGAGTTAGACTGGAAGTAAGGGATAGTGCTGCTAGTAACGCAATTGTTGTTTTTTTCATTAGGGGCCTCTGTAGCGTCCATCTTGCGATGGTTTTGGCTTGGTTAGTGTTTTTTTTATTATCGTCTATAAATACCTGATTAATCCTTAAACAGATATTTTGCAACCGTTGTAACCTTAGCCGATGAGTGATTATTGATAAATACTATATGTATTCCATATTTTACTCATTTTATTGTCTTTTAGTTATAGATGACTAAGTTTAAATATGTAAATTACGGGAGATTCGGCCAGAAAAAAGTAAGATTGTAGGCTTCATCAATATCAATCCTTTGATATTGATGAAGAAGTAAACGATTTTGCTTAGGCTTGATTGGAAAAAGCGATGCGAGTGAGGTTTTCTGGCTGGTCGTTTTTCACCACAACATTGTCTTCAATACGGATGCCGCCATAAGGCATGAAGTGCTGAATACGTGCCATATCGCAACCGTGATTTGATACCTCTGCCTTCATCTTGTCGATCAGCATTGGAATAAAATATAAGCCAGGCTCTATGGTGATCACCATATTTTTCTCTAATGTTCTGGTGAGGCGCAAGAATGGAGCACTATCGTCTGGCTTGCTTAATGTACCCGCTTGATCAATTTGATGACCGCCCACATCGTGAACCTGCAAGCCAAGCAAGTGACCCAAACCATGGGGAAAGAAAACTTGTGGAATGCGCTTGGTTAACTGCTCCTCAACACTTAACGAGCAAATCTTATGCTCAAGAAGTAACGTCGCAATACCCACTAGTGTGTCTTGATGCAAATCTCGGAAGCTAACACCAGACATGGCGCTGCGGCAAAGCTTTTGCTCCATCGTATCGAGGTCATTGATCAAGGCGTTAAAGTCATCATCGTGGCGGGTAAAGGTACGCGTAATGTCACTGGCATAACCATGCTCGTTGGCACCTGCATCAATAAGCAGTGTACGAGAATTCGTCATTTGCTCTATGGATTTATGTTCATAATGCAGCACTGCAGCGTGCTCGTTTAAACCGACAATGCCTGGATAGGGTTCTTGAAAAGCGCTTTGCTGGCTGGCTTTTAAGAAGGCGAGATGAATTTCTAGTTCGCTCCCGCCTGCTAAGAAGGCTTCTTTTGCTGCGATATGACCGGCAGAGCCGCGCATGCTTGCTTGGCGCATGGCTTGAATTTCGAAATCAGTTTTTACCGCTTTGGCAAAATCTACATAGGCTTTTAAGCCTTCACAGGCCACAGCGAATGGCATCGATTGTGGGCCAAGCCAAGCGGTTTGTTTAGGTAAGTCTGCAAACCATTTATCTGCTTTTCGTGCGGTAACAATGTTCCAATCGTGTTGCCAATCGCCGCTCGGAACGGGGTTTGGAGCGTGCCAAAAATCATCACGAATAGGCCATATTAAGGTCGGCTTTTCGCCCGTTTTTAGTACAACATAGGTTTCTGCACCTAGAGTAAAAGGTAACCATTGCTGTGCGCCAGAATAGGCATGAAAAGGATGGGTGTGATCATCCTGGAAATAATAGCTTTTTTCCCCTGAGGCTAAAACAATGGCGTCTAGGCCAAAATGTGTCATGGCGTTTTCATATCGATTACTGAGAACGGCAAGATGTTCTTGATAGAGTGTCGTCATAGAAGGGCTCATGTTTATCTGCAAGTGTTAGCTAGAATGCAGGCTTGTATCCATTCAATCTGCATTTTGTATTCAGGGGGATATAAACCATTAGGATACGCTAAGTTTAGCGCGGATTGGCACTATTTTTTGGCTGTGATTCTATTGAAACCCAGTACTAACCCTTTGAATAAGATGAACGCACAAAGTACAGAAAAGAACGCCAACAATAAATCATTTTCTACATCAAACAAGGCTTTAAAAGCATAGAAAAATACAATCGTTAAAATAATGCGCAAAAGACTCTCGACCAATTGCATAACTTTGGGGGAGGTAACCATAGTGTTGTATTTCCTTATAAAGAAATGGGTTGAAAAAATATTTTCCCATAAAACAGCTAAGTCTATTATTTGATGGGTAAATATACTGATGTGACAAAGTCTTTTGAGTGGTTGGTTTGTAATGGCCCCACTTCAAAAACTTCCACACCATAGCGTCGTCGATGAGGTTTCAGATGGTGTAGCCTCATAAAACTGTATAAAACATGCCACCCCAAAGAAAGGTTTTGGTAACTTCCCATATAGCGTAGATGTAAATAACTACCTCGTAAGACAATACGCTCTGGGTAGAGTTCACACGGTACAAGGTTTTGAACGGGAATGCCTAATCGCCCAGAAAAATAATGGTGGGCGATGTCAGCTTTTTTGTACAAGGCGAAACATGGGCCTGCAGGTGGATTTTCTGGACCAAGCTCGGTAATTAAATCGTGGAAACCTTGATCCATTTTTTGTGACATTGGCTGGTTACTTACCACAAAAGGTCGAGTCACCGCATCCACATTATCCAGCCTGGTTCGTTCGAGCCACTCAAAGGCGGGAGCGTTGTATTCATGGCTTGATGCTTTGCTGTATTTGTTTAGGTAAGCCAATAATTTTAGTAGCGCGAGTTCTGTGTCTTTATCTGCGCGGAGGCCGTAGTTTCTTTGTTTCCAACGGCTGAAAAAAGGCAGTTTACCAGTAATCTGGATGGTGACTAAGGTGCGGTCTTTTTGTTTGGTTAGATCAATATTGAAATGCACATCGTTTGGATAAAAAGCTGGTGCTTCTAATAGTGTATGAAAGTAATGAGCGCTAGAGCGAGATGGCTCTAGAGTAATATAGCCATCTTTAATGAGTTTACCTTGCCAAACTAAGCAAGTAGGTAAAACTGAATGAATGCCTGAGTTTAAGTATTCATAGTCAACATAAGCTTTAGGTTCATAAATAAGCCAAGGTAACCAGGTTTTCCAGTTGGTAAGGTCGCTTAAATCTTCTGCTATCACCTCAATAGGTACACCGATGACTGCATTTTGCCGACTAAAAAAGCGACCATTAAATAAAAATAGATACGCTAACAATACTGTGGTGCAAAATGTAATCAGGAATACAATGACAATCATATTTTTGCCCTATCCGTCGAATGTTGATAATGCTCAGAGATACGCGTTTATCTGCTAAGTGCTGAAAATAGGCAATCAGAATCTTGCTTTTCACAGCATAGTGTTTAATGTCACCTTTTAGCAAGAGCATGTTTTTTGCACAAGAATGAAATCGGGCGCTGAATATTGGCAGGAGATCATAAAGATGAAATCAACATTAGTGTGGGATTGGCCTGTGCGCATTAGCCATTGGCTGATGGTGCTTTTGTTTACAGGTTTGATTGTGACAGGGAAATCAGACGGTGATTATATTCAGTACCATTTTTATATGGGCTATGGTTTGTCTGCGGTGATTATTGCTCGTGTTCTTTATGGTTTTTATGGCTCTTATTACGCGCGTTTTAGTCAATTTGTGAAAGGGCCAAAAGCCGCTTTTCGCTTTGCTATGTCGCTGCTGTCTGGTCGACCCAAAAAATATTTAGGTCATAACCCGATCGGTGCATTAATGGTGGTGGTTTTGTTACTCGCGCTTTCAGTACAGTGGGGTACAGGACTGTTTACCAGTGATGAAGTGTTTTGGTTCGGCCCATTTAATTCTTTAATTTCAGAAGATTTAGCTAGCCAATTAGCGTCGATTCATCACTTCTTACCTAACGTCCTACTTGGGCTGGTCGCTGTGCATGTGTTGGCTGTGTTATATCATGAGCTATGCCTCAAAGAGCGTCTAATTGAAGCTATGATTCTTGGTCGAAAAAAGCATCACACAGCGACATCTATTGAAGCGGCTCCTGTTGAGGTGAAGACGCCCCGCTGGGGCGTGATCTTTTCTTTATTGATGGGGCTTTCGTGGTTAGCTGCACTCTGGCTGGCACCTATTTAGTAGTGTATAGACAAGTTTATTGTTTGTTCTTGCCGACTCACGATATAATTTCCCCTTAAATTCATGAACATATGGAATCTCTAGTGTCTGACGTAACCGCTCCCAATTTAGCTAACTTGTTCGATGATTTACCAGATGCACCACAGCCTATTTATGCCAAACTAAAACAGGCTATCTCGTTAAAAATTTCATCGGGTGAGTGGCAAACGAATCAACGTATACCTTCGGAGGCGGAAGTCGTTAAGGCATTGGGTGTGAGTCGTATGACGGTGAATCGTGCATTACGTGAATTAACGGCAGAAGGCTACCTTGTTCGTCACCAAGGCTTAGGTACGTTTGTTGCGGAGAAAAAAGCTCATTCAGCGTTATTTGAAGTTCATAACATAGCGGAAGAGGTTGCTGCTCGTGGCCATAAACATCGTTCTGAATTATTAGTACTGGAATCTGCCAAAGCCTCCATGGAAGAGGCAATGACGCTCGGCGTTCGTACAAATCATGGCATTTTTCGCTCTGTGGTTTTGCACTTCGAAAACGATTTACCTATTCAAATAGAAGAACGAATTGTTAATGCAACGTTAGCACCAGATTACGATAAACAAGATTTTGCCAGACACACGCCTTATGAATACCTGATGAGCGTAGCACCGATGACGGAAGGCGAGCATTTAGTGGAAGCTGTCTTGCCTAATGCTGTCGAATGCGAACGCCTACAAATTCAAGCATCAGAACCTTGTTTACAAATCAAACGTCGTACTTGGGCGGGCGATGATATCGTCACGGCTGCTCGCCTATTACACCCTGGTTCGCGTTTTCAACTATTCGGACATTTTGGTCGTTAGTTTTTTTGTTTTATTTTGGTGCGTCGAAGCCCTTTTTAGTGCATAGAAAGGGCTTTTTTATGTGCTGTACGACCTATCTTTTCTTATTTTCCTTTATTTCTCTCGCGATTAGTTTGAAAAAAAATGTTGGCATATGGCTTGCTTGTATATACATGTTACTACCAGTTGTTGTATAAAATATTATTGATGCAATTAATTCCATTAGGTGTGGGTTAGCTGAGGCGCATCGATAACTTGTGGCCAAATTAAAAAAACGAACATGAGGAACGATCACATGAAAGTAATGAGCAAAGTAAAATGTGTTGCTGTGGGCCTTGCTTTAACTGCTGGCGCAAATGCCAGTTTTGCCAGTGATTGGTGCGATTCAGGTAAAGCGGTGAAATTTGCAGGACTGAATTGGGAAAGTGGCATGCTGCTAACTGAGATCATGCAAACACTTTTAAAAGAAGGTTATGGCTGTAAAGTAGATAGCTTACCTGGTAACTCTATCTCAATGGAAAATGCTCTTAGCACCAATGATATTCAAGTGTTTGCGGAAGAGTGGGTAGGCCGAAGTGAAGTGTGGAATAAAGCGGCTGAAGCGGGCAAAGTCGTAGGTGTTGGAGCGCCAGTAGTCGGCGCGGTAGAAGGTTGGTACGTACCACGTTTTGTGGTTGAAGGGGATGCTTCTCGTGGTATTAAAGCCAGCGCTCCTAATTTAAAAAATATTGCCGATCTCGCTCAGTACTCTGCTATTTTTCGAGATCAAGAAGAGCCCTCTAAAGGTCGCTTCTATAACTGTCCTGCTGGCTGGACATGTGAAACAGAAAACACAGAAATGCTAAAAGATTATGGTTTAGAAAACAGCTATACGAATTTCCGATCCGGCACGGGCCCTGCCTTAGATGCAGCAGTACTGTCTAGCTATAAACGTAAAGAACCTATTTTATTCTATTACTGGTCACCAACCGCGCTTTTAGGTCGTGTTGATGTAATCAAATTAGAGGAAAAACCGGGCGTAGACAAAAGCGTTACTATTCAAGTTGGACTATCTAAAACCTTTCACGATGAAGCGCCTGAGCTTGTGAATGTGCTTTCGAAAGTAAATATCCCTATTGATCTGTTAAATACCTATTTAGCGCGTATGAGCGTAGAGCATATTGATGCGCCTGAACTTGCCAAAACTTTCTTAAAAGAAAAGCCTGAGATTTGGACGACGTGGGTGAGTGCTAACGCGGCGAAAAACATTCAAAGCGGTCTTTAATCATGACGCCTTCTCTTAAAGGAAATGCAGAGAAGGCGCATTTTTCGAATAAAAATTAGGTACTGATATGTTTCCACAGCAGTTTACTTTTACAACCGCTAATTGGATCAACGCTTGGGTTGATGATCTTGTAACCAATTACGGTGATGTCTTTCGACATATTTCTGATGTCCTTTTAATTTCCATCGTGAATCTTGAAAAGTTTCTCCGCTTTGTACCCTGGTGGATGATGCTTATATTTGTGGCGGTCATTGCTTTTCATGCGACTAGAAAAATTTTGCCAACGGTGATTCTTACAGGCTTGCTCTTTTTTGTCGGAGCGGTTGGCTTGTGGGATAAACTCATGCAAACCTTGGCGCTGATGCTAATTTCCACCTTTATTTCGGTATTGATTGGTATACCGATGGGAATACTTTCTGCGCGCAGTGATAGGTTGCGAAAAGTACTTATGCCGATGCTGGATATCATGCAAACCATGCCTAGCTTTGTGTATTTGATTCCTGTGCTTATGTTGTTTGGCTTAGGGAAAGTGCCTGCTATTTTTGCGACAGTTATTTATGCTGTGCCACCTCTTATACGGTTAACAGATCTGGGTATTCGCCAAGTGGATAAAGAAGTTATTGAAGCTGTGCATTCTTTTGGTGTGACACGTTCTCAGCTGCTCTTTGGTGTGCAGTTGCCTTTGTCCTTGCCTAGCATTATGGCGGGTATTAACCAGACGACCATGATGGCTCTTTCTATGGTTGTGATTGCTTCTATGATTGGTGCTCGAGGATTGGGTGAGGACGTTCTTATTGGTATTCAGACATTGAACGTTGGGCGTGGGCTCGAAGCTGGATTGGCCATTGTTATTTTAGCTGTGGTGTTTGACCGAATCACACAAGCCTATGGCAAGCCAAAATACGGAGCATAAGTATGACCTCTTCAAAGCAAAAAATAGTAATCGAAAACGTATTTAAGGTATTTGGCGACAATGTTCCCGCTGCAATAAAACTGATCGAAAGCGCTGAATCAAAAAGTGATATTTTGGCCAAAACCGGTTGTGTGGTTGGCGTAAATGACATTTCAATGAGCATCGACTCTGGCGAGATTTTTGTCATCATGGGGTTGTCTGGTTCAGGAAAGTCGACCTTAGTACGCCACTTTAATCGTCTTATTGACCCGACAAGTGGTCATATTTACGTAGACGGTGAAGACATCCTGCAATACAACTCAAATCAACTACGTCAGTTCCGCCGTAATAAAATCAGTATGGTGTTTCAAAGCTTTGGTTTATTGCCTCACAAAACCGTATTGGACAATGTTGGTTACGGTTTAAAAGTACGCGGTGAAACCAAAGCGTACCAAGAAGAAAAAGCCAATTATTGGATAGACACGGTTGGCCTGAAAGGTTATGAATCTCGTTATCCTGCACAATTATCTGGCGGGATGCGTCAGCGTGTAGGCTTGGCGCGTGCGTTAGCTGCGGATACCGATATTATTTTGATGGATGAGGCGTTTAGTGCCTTAGATCCGCTTATTCGTACTGAAATGCAGGATCAGCTTTTAACATTGCAAAGTACGCTTCACAAGACCATCGTATTTATTACCCATGATTTGGATGAAGCGCTACGCATTGGTAACCGCATCGCCATCATGAAAGACGGACAGCTTATTCAAGTTGGTACTCCCCATGATATTTTGAATAATCCAGCGGACGAATACGTAGACCGCTTTGTTCAGCGTCGCGCTGCGACAGTGTGAGAAATGAGTTAAATCATGAACAATAAAGAAACTGTGATCATTACTGAGCAAGCTATTTACTGGCAGGACGTTGTGCAAGTAGCACGTTATGGCGCCTTGCTAGAGTTATCGGACTCTATTTGGGAGAAAATTGATAATGCCCAGCTTATTGTTCAATGCATTGTTAAAAGTGGCAAAAATGCTTATGGCATTAACACAGGTTTAGGGTCGCTTTGTAGTGTGAGTTTGACGGCAGAGCAACTGAGTAAGTTGTCTCGTAACACCTTGCTCAGCCATGCTTGTGGCGTTGGGCCAATCTTACCCGATGAGCAGTGCCGCGCCATTATGTGCGCGGCGGTGGTGAATTACAGTAAGGGAAAATCTGGTATTCACCGCAATCTGGTTCAAGGCTTATTGGATTTCTTGAATCGTGGAATAACACCTCAGGTGCCTAGCCAGGGATCAGTCGGTTATTTAACGCATATGGCGCATATTGGTGTTTGCTTATTAGGTATCGGAACCGTTTCTTATCAAGGCAAGGTAGTACCAACCACCGATGCTTTTTTGGCGGAAGGGTTGGAGCCAATTAGATTGGGTGCAAAAGACGGTTTAAGTCTAGTGAACGGCACGCCATGTATGACAGGGTTATCTTGTCTTGCGATAGATGACGCATGGCGCTTAACCAAATGGGCAGATGTTATTAGTGCGTTAAGTTTTGAGGCATTAGAAGGCCAGCAAGATGCACTCGACCCAGAAGTCTTATCGTTAAAGCCTTATGAAGGTGTACAAACGGTTGGACGTAATTTACGAGGTCTGCTCAAAGGTAGTGAAAATCTAACGAGTCATCACGGCATTCGCACTCAGGATGCCTTAAGTGTTCGCTCTATTCCTCAAGTGCATGGCGCGGTAAGAGATCAACTTAAGCATGTTGCTATGCAAGTAAATACGGAGCTTAGTTCGGCTACTGACAATCCGTTGGTGCTTGGCACGCCGGAAAATTATCGTGTGGTCTCGCAAGCCAATCCTCACGGTGAGAGTGTGGCCATTGCGGCGGATTTGATGGCCATCAGCATTGCTGAGTTAGGAGGCATTTCTGAACGCCGCTTGGATCGACTGGTGAATCCATTGGTCAGCGGTTTACCTGCCTACTTGGTGTCTGAACCAGGTGTGAACTCTGGCATGATGATTGTTCAATATGTGGCTGCTTCTTTGTGTGCCGAGAACAAACGCTTTGCGGTACCTGCAGTGACAGATAATTATGTGACTTCTGCCTTGCAGGAAGATCATTTGAGTATGGGCACCATGGCTGCGCTTAAGTTATTAACCGTACTGGAAAACACTAACAAAATCTTAGCGATCGAGTACCTTTGTGCCGCCCAAGCCTGTGAGTTTATTGAACCTGGCAGCATGGGAGAGGGAACTTTTAAAGCGTGGGAGCTGATTCGTGAAAGTATTCCTTCTTATGATGAAGATCGCTGGTTAGCACCAGAAATCGAAAAAAGTAGTCTGTTGGTTCGCAGTAACGCGTTGCTAGCAACGCATTTTGCGGATGTTCAGTAATATTCAATAGTAAGAAAGTCGCTCTAAAAAAAGACCCTTTCAACTTAGATTGGTTGAAAGGGTCAAGGGAGTACTTTTTTAAAGTGTATGCTTGTCCGAGTGAAGCGTTAAATCGCGGTCACTTTTATCAATATGCCGTTTCCTTGAGCCAATGTCGCATTGGTTTCTTCTGAAAAAATTACCATGCTGTGTGCTTTGATTAGCAAAGGAGTTGCGCTCTCTATATCCATCACAGTGTCCTCAGCAGCATAAAAACCACTGAACAAGGTGTCACTAGTTGAGATCGAGGTATCGTTATTTGAAAGTAATACCGAGCAAGGTGCTGAGTATGCTTCTACTTTTGCTTGAGTGTCGGTGTCTCGCACCATGATATTCAGGTCTTCAATTTTGCCACTTTTCAGTGTGGCATAAGTTTCATCACCACCTGAGAAGCGCGCTATGTCTAGTAGCTTGTTTAAAATATGACTGCTTTTGCTGCTGCTATCTGTGTGTTCGAGTGTCATGCCTTCACCAGATAACAACACCAAGGTGCGATGCAATCCGCTGAAATCGGAAAACATGCCGTTTTCCACAACCGAAGCCTGGCTGATACGAAAACGTAGGCCTATTTCATCTTCATGACGTTGAATCTCTAGGGTTTCGCCAAGGCCGTTTTTCCATGGCATTCGCAAGTATTGTGATTGCTCGATAATAATGAAATTAGGCATGGTACATGGCCTTTTTAATGACTTGAGTAAAGGCCAGACGGCTGCTGTCTTCATGCTGGTGGTGGAAGTCTTTTATAGTGTGTTTGCCAGCGACAAAAACGTCTTTCACAAGGTTTTCATTAGTGGCGAATAGCCAGCGATTGAGTAGGTCTTTTGCTTCACTTGCGGCGATAAAAGGATGAGATTCGTCGAGCACTATAAAGTCTGCTCGGTTACCTTGAATTAACCCTAATGACACATCGCAGGCTTGATTGCCACCCAACAAAGCTTGCTGATAAAGGTTGTCACCAATACTGGTTTGGTCGGCACGATATAAACGATTGCGTTGTTGGTCGCGTAGGCGCTGCCCGTATTCGTAAGTTCGTAATTCTTCGACAATCGACAAGCTCACATGGCTGTCTGAGCCAATACCCCAACGGCCTCCGTCTTGTTCGAACGCTACACCTGGGAAAATGCCATCGCCTAAATTTGCTTCTGTCGTCGGGCAAAGCCCTGCTACCGCTTGGTTGCTGGCGATGGCTTGGCGTTCTGTATCGGTTAGATGAGTGGCGTGAACTAAGCACCAGCGACCATTTAGGCCGACTTCATTATGTAGCCATTCCACTGGACGTTGCCCGCTGAAAGCTAAGCTGTCTTGCACTTCTTTTTGTTGCTCGGCGATATGAATGTGTATCGGAACGTCTTGTTTTAACGCAGAAAGTACAGTTTCAATTTGTGGTTTGGTCACAGCGCGCAGCGAGTGAAAACAGATCCCCAATTTATGGCGAGGATGATTTGCTAATGCTTTATCGCAGGCTTGATGTAACGCCAAATAAGAATCTGTGCTGTTGATGAAGCGCGCTTGTCCGGCGTTCGGTGCTTGTCCTCCAAAACCAGAGTGAGAATACAGCACAGGTAGCAACGTTAAGCCTAGCCCAGACTCGTCTGCTGCAGCGATGATCTGATTCGACATTTCTCCGAGCTGGCCATAATGCTTTCCGCCAACATCGTGGTGTAGATAGTGGAATTCCCCGACTTGTGTATAACCGGCTTTTAGCATGTCGATATAAAGCTGTTTGGCAATGATATGAGCATCATCTGGCGTAAGTTTTTGCACGATCTTGTACATCAAATCGCGCCAACTCCAAAAACTATCATTCGGATTTAAGCTGACTTCTGCGGCTCCCGCCATTACTCGCTGAAAGGCATGAGAATGCACGTTGGCAAGTGTTGGTAAGACGGGGCCAGATAAAACATGGCAGTCTGTTGTTGGCACGCTGTCTGCTGAAAAAGAGTGAAATTGACCATTTTGAACAGAAAAAAGCACATCTTTCGCCCAGCCAGAAGAGAGCAAAGCGCGTTGCGCAAAATAGTATTGAGTGCTATCGCAATGAGTGGGGTTATGGCTAGTCACAAGTCCTGTCCTAATGAATATTGATGCTTTGAGTGTAATGGAAAATATAATGTATATACAAGTGTGTTTTTTATGAGTTTCTTTTTCATCCGGTGATTCACTTATGTCGTGCTTGATTGTTAAGGTTTTTTTGCTTTTTAGTGTGTGTCACTTGTCCTTTTTAATTTGAATTCGTTGGATTTATTTTCAAAAATGGCTTGCATCTAGAAAAATTAGATTTTATCTTTAGATGAATTGTATATACATGTTCGTTAAATCTTCCTTTTAATCAGAATCAAAAGACATTCTTTGATAGGTGAAAAAATGACTAAGCAAACACTCGCTCAAAAACGTTACCGCGCAGGTGTCGTAAAAGCAGCAACTGGAACAACATTGACAGCTAAATCTTGGTTCACTGAAGCGCCAATGCGTATGTTGATGAACAACCTGGATCCTGATGTAGCGGAAAACCCAGAAGAATTGGTGGTTTACGGTGGTATTGGTCGTGCGGCGCGTGATTGGGAATGTTATGACAAGATTGTTGAATCCCTAAAAGAGCTAGAAGAAGACGAAACCTTGTTGGTGCAATCAGGTAAGCCAGTGGGTGTATTCAAAACCCATAGCAACGCACCTCGTGTATTAATCGCTAACTCAAACCTAGTGCCACATTGGGCCAACTGGGAACATTTTAACGAGCTAGACGCGAAAGGCTTGGCGATGTACGGCCAAATGACAGCGGGCTCTTGGATTTACATCGGTAGCCAAGGCATTGTACAAGGCACTTACGAAACCTTTGTTGAAGCAGGTCGTCAGCATTACGATGGTAAATTGGCTGGTCGCTGGGTATTAACGGCGGGTCTTGGTGGCATGGGTGGTGCTCAGCCACTAGCAGCAACCTTGGCTGGCGCGTGTTCATTGAATATTGAATGTCAGCAAAGCCGTATAGATTTCCGTCTACGTACTCGCTATGTGGATGAGCAAGCGACTGATTTAGACGATGCCATGGCGCGCATTAAAAAATACACAGCGGAAGGCAAGGCGGTGTCTATCGCGCTTTGCGGTAACGCTGCAGAAATTCTACCTGAAATGGTAAAACGTGGTATTCGCCCAGATATGGTGACAGACCAAACATCGGCTCACGATCCATTAAACGGCTACTTACCACTAGGTATGAGCTGGGAAGAGTACCGCGAGAAAGCACAAACTCAGCCAAAAGAAATCGTAACTGCTGCGAAAAAATCCATGGTGAAACATGTTCAAGCCATGTTGGATTTCCAAAAAATGGGTGTGCCAACGTTTGATTATGGTAACAACATTCGTCAAATGGCGATGGAAGAAGGTGTCGAAAACGCCTTTGATTTCCCAGGTTTCGTACCTGCTTATATTCGTCCGTTGTTCTGCCGTGGTATTGGGCCTTTCCGTTGGGCGGCTTTGTCTGGTGATCCAGAAGATATTTATAAAACCGATGCCAAAGTAAAAGAGTTGATTCCTGATGATGAGCATTTACACCGTTGGTTAGACATGGCTCGTGAGCGTATTCAATTCCAAGGTTTGCCAGCGCGTATTTGTTGGGTCGGTCTTGGCCAACGTGCCAAACTTGGCTTAGCTTTTAATGAAATGGTGCGTAGCGGTGAATTGTCTGCGCCAATCGTTATCGGTCGTGACCATCTTGACTCTGGTTCTGTATCTAGCCCGAACCGCGAAACGGAAGGCATGAAAGATGGCTCAGATGCCGTATCAGATTGGCCTCTATTGAATGCCTTGTTGAACACAGCATCTGGTGCGACTTGGGTATCTTTACACCACGGCGGTGGCGTAGGTATGGGCTTCTCTCAGCATTCCGGCATGGTAATTGTGTGTGACGGTAGTGACGATGCGGCAGCGCGTATTGCTCGTGTTCTTCATAACGATCCAGCGACTGGTGTGATGCGTCATGCGGACGCAGGTTATGATATTGCTATCGATTGCGCGAAAGAGCAGGGGTTAAATTTACCTATGATCACTGGTGCTCAAGCGAAATAATCCGCTGTTGATGGAAAATTTGTAGGCCGGATGAGGGAGGAACGACCGTTATCCGGCGTTTTGATTTGAGAATAAAAAGATTAAGGAACACTATGTTTGAATTAACCATAAAACCAGGTCAATTGACTCTAAACGAATTGCGTCAAATTAGCCGTCGTCACGTTAAGCTGACGCTAGACGAAAGCGCTTTCCCCGCGATTCACGCCAGTACACAAGTTGTTAATGATGTAATTGCAGAAAATCGCACTGTGTATGGTATTAACACTGGCTTTGGTTTGTTGGCGAATACGCGTATTGCACCAGAAGATTTGGATGAGTTACAGCGCAGCATTGTGTTGTCTCATGCGGCGGGTATTGGTGCTTTGATGGAAGACAAAACCGTCAAACTGATTATGGCGCTGAAAGTAAACAGCCTTGCCCGTGGATTCTCTGGTATTCGCCTTGAAGTGATTCAAGCTTTGCTGACCTTGATTAACAAAGAAGTGTATCCATGTATTCCGAAAAAAGGCTCTGTAGGCGCATCGGGTGATTTAGCACCATTGGCTCACATGAGTACTGTGTTATTAGGTGAAGGTAAAGCCCGTTATCGTGGCGAAGTGATTTCTGGTCAAGCGGCCTTGTCTATCGCTGGATTAGAGCCAATTGCTCTTGCGCCAAAAGAAGGTCTAGCGCTATTGAACGGTACTCAAGCCTCTACAGCGTTTGCATTAGAGGGACTGTTTGAAGCAGAAGATCTATTTGCTTCCGCGATTGTCTGTGGTTCTTTGTCTGTGGAAGCTGCGCTTGGTAGCCGTAGTCCATTTGACGCGCGAATCCATGAAGTACGCGGTCATCAAACGCAAATCGATGCAGCGGCAGCGTATCGTCATCTATTAGGCGAAACATCAGAGTTGGGCGATTCTCACCAAGGCTGTGAGAAAGTCCAAGATCCGTATTCTCTGCGTTGTCAGCCGCAAGTGATGGGCGCATGCCTAGAGCAAATTCGCAGCACCGCAAAAGTCTTGTGTGTTGAAGCCAATTCCGTATCCGATAACCCATTAGTATTCGCCGCGGAAGGCGACATCATTTCTGGTGGTAATTTCCACGCAGAACCTGTCGCTATGGCAGCGGATAACCTTGCTTTGGCGATTGCTGAAATTGGTAGTTTGTCTGAGCGTCGTATGGCTTTGCTGATCGACAGTAACCTAAGTAAATTACCGCCATTCTTGGTGGACAACGGCGGTGTAAACTCTGGTTTCATGATTGCGCAAGTAACGGCGGCGGCATTGGCGAGCGAAAACAAAAGCTACGCGCACCCAGCGTCAGTAGACAGTTTGCCAACATCAGCGAACCAAGAAGACCACGTTTCTATGGCGACCTTCGCTGCGCGCCGTTTGAAAGATATGGCGGAAAATACACGCGGTATTTTGGCGGTTGAGATTTTGTCTGCGGTACAAGGCTTGGACTTCCGCGCACCATTGAAATCCAGCAAACGTCTAGAAAACGCTCGTGCGACATTGCGCGCTCGTGTGCCTTTCTACGATAAAGATCGTTATTTCGCGCCAGATATCGAAAAGGCCAATGAATTGCTATTAGAAGCGGTGCATAACGAGACGATGCCAGAAGGGCTATTGCCTAGTATTAAATAGCCAAGTTTAGTGGTTTAAGAAAAGGAAAAGCTATGACAAACGATACTCCAATGAAGTTAGACAGCCTATGGCGCGGCGCTCATATCGCCACCATGGAAGATGGCCTGTATAGCGTGATTGAAAACGCAGCGATAGGCGTCGTCGGCGGCCGTATCGTTTGGATTGGTGAAGCTCAAGAATTACTAAACTACGACACTCGAAACGAACACGATCTGGGCGGCGGATGGATCACGCCGGGGTTGATTGATTGCCACACGCACCTTGTGTTTGGTGGTAATCGCGCAGGTGAATTCGAACAACGGTTGAATGGCGTAAGTTATCAAGAAATCGCCAAGCAGGGCGGCGGTATCGCTTCCTCTGTGAAGGCAACTCGTGACGCCAGCGAAGTGGAGTTAATCGCTAGCGCTTCTCGTCGTCTGAAAAGCTTAATAGCCGATGGTGTGACCACAGTTGAGATCAAATCTGGCTATGGTCTGTCCCTCGATTCAGAATTGAAAATGCTTAGCGTAGCGACGGAACTAGGAAAGCAATTTCCCGTGACGGTAAAACGTACTTGTTTGGCTGCACATGCCATGCCGCCAGAATATGACGATAAAGACGCTTATATTGATTACCTATGTGACACGGTTCTACCAAAAGTGGCTGAGCTTGGCGTGGCTGATGCGGTGGATGCTTTTTGCGAAGGCATTGCCTTTAGCACCGAGCAAGTGGCGCGCTATTTTAAAACCGCAGAGTTATTGGGCTTGCCAGTGAAAATCCATGCGGAGCAATTGTCTTCTTTAGGTGGAACTTCTATGGCATCGTCTTTCAAAGCCTTGTCGGCGGATCATATTGAATTTATCGAAGAGTCTGATGTAAAAGCTATGGCAGAGTCCGGCACGGTGGCTGTGTTATTGCCGGGGGCGTTTTTTACACTAAAAGAAACCCAACGTCCGCCGATCGCCTTGCTGCGCCAATATGGCGTGCCGATGGCGATTGCCACGGATGCCAACCCAGGAACATCGCCCGCGTTATCGCTTCGACTGATGATGAACATGGCGTGTACCTTGTTCGCACTGACGCCAGAAGAGTCGTTGGCGGGTGCGACAATTCATGCAGCAAAAGCATTGGGTATAGCAGATACTCATGGTAGTTTAGAAATCGGGAAAGTTGCCGATTTTGTGTGCTGGGATGTAGAAAGCCCTGGCGAGTTAAGCTATTGGCTTGGCGGCAACCTAGTAAAAAATAGAATCTATGAAGGCAAAAGTAGTTAAGAGGAAACATAATGACAACGCATGACGTATTAACCGTACCGGCATTTGATTTTATTCAGGGCGATTCGCCTTTGCTGGTCAGCATGCCGCATTCTGGTTTGAACTTAACGGCTGAGGTACAAGCAGGATTGACAGATCAAGCTAAAAAACTGCCCGATACCGATTGGTTTATCCCTGAGCTTTATGATTTTTTAGAATCGTTGGGTGTGGGTTTTATTAAGGCTAACTACTCTCGTTATGTCATCGACCTTAATCGTCCCTATGATGACAAGCCACTTTACGCGACGAAAACCACGGGCTTGTTCCCCGACATTTTATTTGAAGACACGCCTGTTTTTGCTGAAGGCAAAGCACCAAGTGACGAGCATAAAACCTTTTGTAAAGAGCATATTTGGAAACCCTATCACGGCACGATTGAGCAAGAACTCGCGCGATTAAAAGCCAAGTTCGGTTACGCGATTTTGTTTGATGCTCATAGCATTGCAGCTGAAGTGCCTATGTTGTTTGATGGGAAACTTCCTGATTTCAACTGGGGGACAAACGAAGGCAAAGCTTGTGACGAGACAATCGCCAATGCCGTCACGCAAATACTGCGACCACACTACACGCAAGTACTCAATGGACGTTTTAAAGGCGGCTACATTACTCGTCATTTCGGCCAGCCTGATAACAACATTCACGCGATCCAACTCGAACTTTCTCAAGCAACGTATTTAAATGATGAGTTGGCAAAACAGTCAGAATATCAATTGGATGAAAAGAAACAGCCATTGATTATACAACAGCTGAAAGACGTGATTGAGGCTTGTCAGCACCTTAGTTTATAAAATCAGCTGTTTTATAGTTTAAGAGTCCTCATGTTGTGAAAGCAGCATGGGGATTTTTTTTTGATGCTATATCTAGTCTCTTTTTTCTTGACGGTAGTGTCACGTAGCGTCATCGTTGTTACATCAAACTTCATAGGAAAAGGAATTCTTATATGTTCAAAGGCTATTTTTTAGCGTCTTCTGCTGTTATCAATCGTTGCTCAATTATTAATCGACAAATCACGCCATTGGCGTATAATTTGGAGGTGTCATGGTAATTGTTGAAACGCCTATTTTTACCAAACTCATTAATGAAATAATGAGCGACGATGAATATAAAGAGTTGCAGGAGGCTTTGGTTATAAAGCCCGATCTTGGTGTATTGATTAAAAACAGTGGCGGCTTAAGGAAAATTCGCTGGTCTGTGGATGGTCGTGGAAAAAGGGGCGGCGTACGAATCATCTATTACTGGATGACAGAGAATGAGCAACTTTACATGATGTATATTTTTCCCAAAAGCACTCAAGAGAATTTAACCGATGCGCAAACCAAAGCGCTAAGACAAATAGTAGAAAGGTGGTCACAATGAATGACGACATGTTCAATGAATTGCTAGAAAGCGTACAACAAGCCGATAGCATCATAAAAGGCCAAGCCACGGCAGCACGAATCACAGAATTTGCAGACCCAGAAGTGAAAGCCATTCGCACCAAAACAGGCCTAAGTCAAAGTCGTTTTGCTAACTTGCTTGGTGTAAGTAAACGTACGTTAGAAAACTGGGAGCAAGGCCGTCGTCACCCAACGGGGCCAGCACGCGCCTTACTTAAAATCGTTGATGTTGATCCAGAATATGCGCTAAAAGCGCTGCATGGTTAGAAAACAGTAAACTATATTTTATCTATTGGGGCGGTGCATTAATGAATTAGCAGTTCATTTCATCTATACTCACGGTTGAAAAATGAACATCAAATAAGTGTGGATATCATGGCCAGTTCAACTCAAATTAAAGCTTTAATGCAGTCGCATATCGACCAAGATGACGATAGGTTTTTATCTATCGCGCTTCAGGTTGCCGCGCATGAAGCGAGAAGTGGTCATGACAAGCTTGCTCAAGAGTTAAAATTACTTGTTGATAAAGCTAAGAAAAAAAGTCGCGCAAACCTTCCTGTATCCATTGCAAGCAGTATTAAAGACTCTACAGGATTATTATCGACAAGCCATCCTAAGCTTCGTTTTAGTGACCTGATTGTCTCCTCAGAAGTGAAGGGACGATTAGAGCGTTTAGTCAAAGAGCAGAAGCATTTAGTCACGCTTAAAAATCATGGCCTCTCACCTAGACGAAAGTTGTTGCTGGCAGGAAAACCTGGAACAGGTAAAACCTATACGGCTTCCGTTCTAGCTGGGGAGTTGAACTATCCATTATTTGAAGTCCGCCTTGATGCTGTTATTACAAAGTATCTTGGGGAGTCTTCTACTAAGTTACGCCAGATTTTTGATGCTATTAGAGATGTCAGGGGGGTCTATTTTTTCGATGAGTTTGATGCTCTTGGTTCGCATCGTGGATCAAATAATGATGTCGGTGAAGCAAGGCGTATATTGAACAGCTTTCTACAAATGATTGAGCAAGATGACTCAAATAGCGTTATTGTCTGTGCGACTAACCATATTGAGGCGCTCGATCATGCGTTATTCCGCCGCTTTGATGACGTTATCCGATATGAGTTACCAACAGAAGATGAAATTGTTCTGCTTTTTAAGTCTCGTTTGCGTTCATATGTTGCTAAGAATTTCGCTTGGAAAAAATTAGCCTCGTCTGCTCAAGGTCTAAGTAATGCGGAAGTAACCCTCGTTGCCAACGATGCGATCAAAGAAATGCTCATTCATGATTATCCTGCAATTTCACTAGAAATGCTTAATTACGCCATCCAAGATAGATTAAATATGAGTAAGCATTTCACCATTTAATAAGGAATATAAATGGCGAATAACGATTTTGATAAGCCACATTTTTTCTTAAGCTTTACCGCCATTCCAAAAAATTACACCGTGCCACCTTCTGGAGGTGGTGGAGACCCTAAGCTGACACCGGCCCAAAACCGTTTTTTACATAGTAGAAAACTGCGTGGTGATTTAGTTACCATTTCAGCAGATTTGGATTCACTCAAGCATGATATTGCTGCTACTTCATTAGAGATGGAAGTAGGTATTCAAGTTGAATTCGAAAGTTTTCCTGACATCGAATTGGCTGTAGAAAGTCTTGCGGATGAACGTAAAAAAATTGATCTACTCAATGTCAAAACAGTTATTAGTGGTGAGCATGAAAAAACTATGGCTACTGTTTTTATTCCTGATGGACAGTTAGCTTATCTTGAGCAAAAAATAGCAAGTTATTTTAATGAAGATAAAGATATAAACGGTAAACCCAGAGATAACCAGAAGCTTATTGATTCGATTCAGTCAATACGTAGAGCTGTATTCTCCGCTATATGGTCGGATGGTAAAGATCTTTTACCTGAAGATAAAGATGCTTCAATTTTGTGGGAAATATGGCTGTCTACACCAAATAGAAATAAACCTAAAAAAGCGGGAATTAATAATTTTAGTAAAGAAATTGTGTCCGACTTTACTAAAATTGCCAACCAGTTAGAAATAAAAGTCTCTCCTCATAAATTGCTCTTCCCTGAGCATACAGTCCTTCAAGTTAGCGCCAGTCAGAATCAACTTTCAAGTAGCTCATTACTCTTAAATCGTGTCGCAGAAATTAGAGCGCCTAAAGTGACAGCCGAGTTTTTTGATGTTATGCCAAGTGAAGAGCAAGAAGAGTGGTCTAAAGAGTTATTAGAGCGTTTGAATAAAACGGATAATGGCAACGAACCTTACATTTGTATTATTGATACCGGTGTCAATATTGAGCACCCATTGCTAAAGCCTTTTACAGGTACTAATAACCAGTTGACGATAACTCTAGACGAAGACCCAATGGATAAGAATGGTCATGGCACAGGAATGGCGGGGCTGGCTATGTGGGGGGATTTAACTGATGCGCTTGCCACAAATGATGCATTAGATATTAGTCATAGACTAGAGTCCGTTAAAGTACTAAATCACAACGGTGATAATAAAGATAAACCTCTTGGTCTAGTAACTGCTGATGCAGTTGCTGAAGCCGAAAATACAGACTCTTCTCGTGATCGTATTTTCTCAATGTCGCTATCTGCCAATACAGGTACAGAAAAAGGTAGAGCCTCATCTTGGTCAAGTGCACTAGACTCTCTAGCTTCTGACTATTTAGGCGAACGAAAATATCCGAGATTATTTACAGTGTGTGCAGGCAATACAGATAAAACTTTTTTAATGGATTACCCTGATTATTATACTCAACTACAGGATATACATGACCCAGCTCAAGCTTGGAATGTTATTACTGTTGGGGCATACACAAATAAGATAACACTTACTGAGTCTGGAGATTACCAGCCCTTAGCAAAATCTGGTGGTTTATCGCCTTATAGTACGACATCAACTATATGGGATAAAAAGAATACGCCCATTAAGCCCGATATTGTTTTTGAAGGTGGAAATATTGGCAGAGACCTGTTTGGCTGTACTGGAATGCATGACTTGAGTTTATTGAGTACTAATAGTGATTTTTCTCAACGATATTTTCAAACGACTAATGCCACTAGTGCAGCGACAGCCTTAGCGGCTCGTTTTGCCGCACAAGTGAAGGTTGAATACCCAGATTTATGGCCAGAAACTGTCCGCGCTTTAATGATTCACTCTGCTGATTGGACTGAGGAAATGTATAACTTAATTTCGGTCGATTGTACTCGTGAAAATATTCAGAAAAGCCAGGCAGCTAAGTTAACAAGGATGGTTGGTTTTGGTGTGCCAAATTTAGATGAGGCGATAAAAAGTGCTAACAATTCATTGTCTTTGGTTGTTCAAGATGAGTTACAGCCTTTTTGTAAAGATGGTAGTAAAGTTAAAACCTATAAAATGAATTTATATGATTTACCTTGGCCGAAAGAGACTTTGCAGAGTATAGGGGAAGCGAGTGTTGAGCTAACGGTAACGCTTTCTTACTTTGTTGAGCCAAACCCTTCGAGTCGAAATGTGTTAAATAAGTATGGTTATGCGAGCCATCAACTCCGTTTTGATGTTAAGCGACCGTTAGAGTCTGACACTGATTTTCAAAAGCGTATGAACAAAGCTAGTCGGGCAAATAAAGAAGATAAACCAAATAAAACAGAAGATCCGAATTGGTTGATTGGAACTGATAATCGACATAAAGGCTCAATACATAAAGATATTTGGCGAGGTTCGGCGGCAGATCTTGCTGAACGAGGTCAAATAGCGATTTATCCTGCAAATGGCTGGTGGAAAACTCGTGCCTCTCACGAACGTTATAATTCAAGGGTAAGATATGCACTAGTCGTTTCGCTTTCAGTGCCTGAGGTCGATATTGATATCTATAGTGAAGTTGAGAATGAAATTAAAGTAAGAGCGTCAGTTTCTATAGAGCAAACAGTATAAATTTAGCTTAAACAAACACTTAAACAAGATTGTATGAAATCCGCCATTCTGTTCCTCGTCCTTTTGAGGCGGATCTTGCTGTTGAGCGGATAAACCGTGTTACGTCTTGGGCGCGAGCGAGTGATGTTTTGGTGATCCATGTGCAGCATGAAAAAGCAGGTTCTGTGATCGAATTTGGCTCTGCTGGTTGGCAGTTACAGGCGGGGTTAAAGGTAGAAGAGGGTGATGAGTTTATTCGCAAGACAACACCGGATTCTTTTTTGCGAACTGATCTTGAAGCTTTGTTAAAGCAGCATAGCGTTGAACACTTGATTGTTTGTGGGTATGCCTCTGAGTTTTGTGTCGATACTACAATTAGACGCGCTGCAGGCTTGGGCTATTCAGTTGAACTGGTCTCGGATGCTCATACAACGCATGATAAACCTCATGCAAGTGCCGAGCAGATTAGAGCGCATCACAATGCTACTTTGCCGAATATAGCGAGCTTCGGTGTCAAGATCTCAGCCATTTCATCTAATGAATTGGTCAGGTAGAGGTCTTAAAGAAAAACCTACATTAGACGCTGCTAAAGGCTAATGTAGGTTTTGTAGGGTTGATCTGAAATTTAAGTGTTAGATGTTGGTCTTAACTTCTGTTCCAGATTCGATGGATTCGATACAGGCAAGAGAGATAGCCAGTGCTCGATGAGCGTCTCGACCATTTGGTCCCGTTTGTTTGCCGCTTTGGATGGCATCTGCAAAAGCACGAACTTGGGCTGTGTAGCCGCTAGCAAAAATATGAGAGTCCATACGCCAAGTATCATCTTTGGCGCCATCTTTGTCGAAACAGGTCATGTTGGTTTTACGAACATCACCCATTTGAACCATGCCTAAAGAACCCAGTACTTCAGCTCGCACGTCATAACCATACATGGCACAGAAGTTTGCTTCTGCTACAGCGATAGCGCCGTTGTCAAAGCGTAGCGTGACGGTTGCTACGTCTAGATGGCCATGAGACTTTGCGTCTGGACGTACAAGCGCATCAGCAATTGCGCGAACTTCAGTGACATTGGCACCTTCGTTCAACCAAAGTAGGGTATCAAAATCGTGAATTAGTGTTTCGTAAAAAATTGTCCATGTAGGGATTTTGAACGGATCACCACCCCAAGGGCCAGGATCACGAGTCAATGAACGTAGTTGCTGAGGCGTACCAATAACGCCTTCTTGAATCTTCGCTTTTGCATCGGCAAACGCTCTATCCCAGCGACGGTTAAAACCGATTTGATAAGGAAGGCCAGCGGCTTCAGCTGCGGCAGATACTTCATCGATTTCTGCAAGTGTTAAACCTGCTGGTTTCTCGCAGAATACCGCTTTACCTCGCTCCAGAAAATATTTTGAAAGATTAGCGTGAAAACGTGCAGGGGCGGCAATAACGACGCCATCTATATCTGGGTGGTTGGCAACTTCGTCGATGTTATCAGTAATGAAATCGCAACCTAGTTTTTCGCCTAGCTTTTTGGCGCCTTCTAGGTTCTGGTCGAAAATACCGAATAAATTCGCGTTGCTGATATTAAATGCGATGTTTTCTGCATGGTGAGAACCCATGCGCCCAGCGCCTACCAGTACTAGGTTGACAGGTTTTGTTGTCATGATGTTGAGTCCTTTGTTATTTTTTTTGAGAAAATGCGTTGCGAAAACGAGTAAGAGCAAGTTCTGAGTCGCTTTCAGGGAAACCTTCAAAGCCAATGACGCCTTGGTAGCCTATATTTTCAAGGTGGGCAGAGATGGCTGGATAGTTCATTTCTCCAGTGCTAGGTTCTTGTCGGCCTGGAACATCTGCTACTTGGATTTCACCAATATGAGGCAGGTAACGAGTAAGTGATTCTATTAGGTTACCTTCATCAATTTGCTGGTGGTAAAGGTCCAGCATCATTTTTAGATTCGGGTGATTAACTTCAGAAATTAGTGTGTAGACATCTTCTGCAGTGGCAAATGGAACCCCAGGGTGATCCACTTTACGATTAAGGTTTTCTAGTACAAACATAACGTTGTTGTCGGCGCCAATTTGCGCTATTTCAGACAGTGTTTTGTAGGCTTGAAGCCAATCGCGTCCAGATACAATCGGGCGAGGGTTCACCGGTAAACCTTTATTATCTAAGCCTGTTCCATGTAGGTTTAAGCGTGGTACGCCAAGACGTTTTGCAACCGCAACGGACTCATGGATGGTGGCGATGAGCTTATCTTTATTTTCTATAAAGTCGCCCTCGATGTAGCCTGTCATAGAGGAGAATTCGACACCTGTTGCAACTAACGCATCTATGTCGTGTTTAGTCCAATCCCAAAGTTCTGGTAAGAATCCTAAGCCGGCAATTTTTTGTACGCGTTCAGCGATAGGAAGTTCGGTAAATAAGGTTTCTGCGCAGCAGGAAAGCGAAAATGTAGACATGACTATGACCTCTTTAAAGGGGCTGGAAAAAAACATGGGATTTTTATTTGAATAAGTAGTTCGAAAAAACGCAGCGGCTTGAAATTACCGCTGCAAAAAGTTTCGAGAAAATACAGTCAGAGAATATTTATCTGACATATCCATCAAAAAAGTGATCAATTCCGATAAAAAACCACTAGTTTGATAGATTCTTTAGGGTTAATTTAGATTAGCGAACTCTTCCATATTTGCTGGAGTGACTAATTTAAATGGAACCCACACTTTTTGTGGCACTTCCTCGCCTCTTGCGAGTTTAATCGCTACGTCAACTGAGCCAGCGCCTTGTGCTTTTGCATCTTGGAAAACGGTGACATCTAAATCGCCTTCGCGCATTGCTTGCAGTGCATCTTGTGTTGCATCAACGCCAGCTACTACCACTTTATCCATGTCCATACCGATTGCCTTCATAGCCTGAATAGCACCGATTGCCATTTCGTCGTTGTTAGCAATAAGGGCATCAAATTTAGTGCCTGCAGAAAGCCAGTTGGTCATGATGTTGTTCGCAACAGAGCGCTGCCATAGGCCAGTGTCTTTGATAACGACTTTCATGCCTTTGCACTCAGGTGTATCTATTACATCGTAAATGTCTTGAGTACGTTGGATGCCTGTTTGGTCGGTTAAGGCGCCCATTAAAACGGCTATTTCGCCTTTGCCACCAAGTAGTCGACAAACTTCTTTAGTTTGCAAGGTTCCTGAATCAACTTCATTAGAGGCGATAAATGCTTGATTATCAGGGAGAAGGTCTATGTTGATTGGCTGGCGGTTAACGTAAACAAGAGGAATATCTGCGGCTTGAGCGTCATCACTGATTGACACGGTGGCGTCTGTATCAACAGGGCTGATAATGATGGCATCAACACCTGAAGCGATAAAGTTTTGAACTTGGTTGAGTTGAGTGCCAACTTGGTTTTTGGCATCTTCGATTTGTAAGTCCACGTCATCTATGGATTTTCCACGCGCTTCAATAGCTGTACGTAGTAGGGTGAGGAAGTTGTCATCATAGGTTGCCATAGAGACACCTATTCGCAAATTCTCAGCAAGGACTGTAGGGCTCAAGAAAGTGGCACCTAAAGTGATGCTGGATGATAAGGCGATAGTTACTAGCTTTTTCATATTTTTATTCTCCTAGTGTGTTTTTGCTGAATTTGCTCTCGCGTGCAGAGTCAGTGGTGATGAGTATGCACCCGAGTGCAGAAAGGCGTCAATAGTATTTGGAATGTTTTTTTCAAATTGTTAAAAAAAGAAATAAAATATTTTTTATGCATGATTTGGATGGCAGTCCTAGGGATTCAATGACAAAATAGAATGAATATTCATTAAGTCGTAACCGCATGAAAAATAATAAAATTAAGTCTTCAAAAGTCACTTCGGTAGAAGTAGCTGAGTTAGCTGGTGTTTCACGTTGGACTGTGTCTCGTGCTTTTACTTCAGATAAACCTATTTCTGAAGAGGCACGCCAACGGGTTCTTCTTGCTGCAGAGCAGCTCGGGTATAAACCTAATTTGTTGGCTCGAAGCCTTTCTACTCATAAAACAGGTGTTATCGCTGTCGTTGTTGATACATTCCAAAACTATAATGTGATGAAGCTACTCGACCAATTAACGGTCGAGTTACAAAAGCATGGGTTGAGGGCATTGCTGATTAATGTCATGGATGAAGACAGTGTTGCGGATCTGGTTGAACATGCCGATCAACTACAAACAGATGGGGTTATTTTTCTGGGTGCAACACTAACCGGAGATTTTGTTTCGTTAGCCAGTAGAATTAAAAGAATCCCGCTTGTGATTAGCTTTCGTGACTGTAATTTACCTGAACCATTGGTGCTCAATACAGATGATTATATGGCTGGCAGGGAAATATCTGAGCTATTGATCAATGAAGGTGCATTAAGTTTTGGTTATATTGCAGGGCCTTCTGGTATATCTACCCGCGTCAATCGTCGCGAAGGCTACGAAAGTCATTTAAAGGAAAATGGCTTTACGCTTAATCTCATCTTGAGTGCGACAAATTATGATCAATTTATTGCTTATGACGTTTTCTGTGATTATCTAGAAAGAACAGCTAAAAAAGACAGAATTGACGCTATTTTCTGTGAAAATGACACAATTGCTTTCGGTGTAATTGATGCGTTAAGAGTTCATAACTGCTTAGGATCTATTGCGGTTGTTGGATTTGATGATATTTCTTTTGCAAAAAGTCCTTCCTACAATTTAACAACCTATGCGCCGCCAGTGACTGAGCTGATTGGGTTAACTGTACAAGCCATGCTTAGAGATGATGTTCAACGGACCGTTATGAAAGGCAAGTTAGTTGTGCGAGAGTCGCATAAGCGAAAATGATGTTTTAATTTACAGAATCAGATAAAGGTTATCTGATTCTGTAAGCGGTTATTTAGATTTTATAGTACTGTTAGCACATCTTCGATTGCTAGACGTGATTTAGGCAAGGCTGCGTTGTAATCTTCGTCTTTGTGGTGATAACCGATAGCGAGTGCTACGTCGCACTGGTAACCCTCAAGTTCTGCATTGAAAATTTCACCAATTAGTTCTGGATCAACACCTTCCATCGGTGTGGAGTCAATACCTAGGCGAGCTGCGGTGTGCATGACATTGCCAAGGGCTATGTAGGTTTGCGCTTTTGTCCACGCAGCATTGTTACCACTCTTATCCATGTTCATTTCTGCGAAAGCAAAACCACCAAATGCCTGCTCTCTGTTTTCAGGCTTGGTGCGACCATCCTCAATACCTTTATCGACAACTTTTGCGTAGTCTTCTCGGCTGTAATGGGTTTTGTGAGCAAATAAGATGATGTGCGATGCATCTTTGGCGTGCTTTTGGTTGAACTGAAACTTGTTCGCAAAAGTATCGTGAAAGCGTTGTTTTGCTTTCTCACTTTCAATCACGATAAATTTCCATGGTTGAGAGTTAATAGAAGAAGGCGATAGGCGCATTGCTTCATAAATAACCTCTAGGTCGGCCTGAGAAATTTTCTTTGAAGCGTCGTATTGTTTTGCTGTATGACGCTTTTCTAAGTCGGCAATAATCTGGTGTGACATCTTCTATCTCCACAATAAGTAAAAGTGTTTGGCGCTCTATGAAACTAGAAGCGCTAAAAATAATGGCGCTATAGTAGCGAGACTTTATTAAATGAAGAACAGGGTTTTTATTGAATTATTCTCAAATATTATTTGATAATGGGTAGTAACTTTCTTTTTTGATAAGGGCTAAGTCATGCAACTTGAAGATCTTCGGGTCGTTCTGAAAGTCGCAGAGTTTCGTAGCATCACGGCTGCTGCAACACATTTAGATATGCAAATGGCGACAGCAAGCGCGGCCGTTAAGCGAATAGAGGCTGCACTTGGTGTTGAGCTGTTTGTGCGTACAACACGTCACTTGCGTCTTTCCAGTGCCGGTGAACGCTATTTGCCACAATGTATTGCCGCCATGTCTATGTTGGATCAAGCCAAACAAACTATTCACAATGATTTGGATATCATTAGTGGCGAGATTCGTTTAGCTGTTTCGTCTGATTTGGGGCGAAATATCGCGATTCCTTGGGTGGATGATTTTATGGAGCAGTATCCACAAGTAACCTTAAGAGTACATGTTAGCGACAGCAATATTGATTTCTATCGTGATGCGTTGGATATTGCCCTGCGTTATGGCGCGCCTGCAGATTCAAATTTATACGGTTTTAAAATTTGTAATGTGCCTCGATTATTAGTGGCGAGTCCAAGTTATCTTGAATCACACGGTACACCAGAACATCCTAAAGACTTGCTCAATCATCAAGGTTTGTTTTATCAGCTACAAAATATCTTGAACGATACCTGGCACTTCACATGTAAAGAGTTAGATGAAAATCCTGGTGCAGAGCGCTCTTATAAAATTAAGCCCAAAGCTTATTGTGCAGCGAACGATGGTGATTTGGTTCGGCGTTGGTGCGTGGCTGGGAAAGGCGTGGCAATAAAGTCCTCGCTGGATATTGCCAATGACTTGCTTACTGGTCGTATAGTATCGCTGATGCCGGACTATAAAATCCCTCAAGGTGAACTTTGGTTAATTAGTCCGAGTCGTCAATCTATTACGCCAACAGTGCGCCTTTTGCGAGATATGTTTCGAGAGCGCACCAGGGGGCTTTTAACTCAATTGGTAGATAAAGGGCTGTTAGAGCAAAGTGTACTAGAGGATTAAATGCCCTTCTTTGCGGCATGTTTTATAAAAAATGCTTATTTAAATAGGACTTTTTTTCTAAAAAAAGTACTTGAAAATTTGCTTGGTGATCCTATTTTTAGCAATGTAACAGGTTCGTCTAGTTTAAAGAGAACTTCTGTTACGTCTTTTGATGATTAGTATTTTGCTTCAATTAGGAGGACTTATTATGAACTCAATTGATTTTACCCCACTTTATCGCAGCAGCATTGGTTTTGACCGTTTGGCATCTTTACTCGACAACGCCCTAACAACGGACAATGTGTCAGCTGGTTATCCACCTTATAATATCGAAGTAGTCGATGATAACCGCTACGCCATTTCGCTTGCTTTAGCAGGTTTTGAAGAAAGCGATCTAGATATTAAGGTGGAAAAAAATGTGTTAACAGTCCGTGGTGAGAAAGCGGATTCTGGTGAGCGCAGATATCTCCATCAAGGCATTGCAAACCGCTCGTTTGAACGCAAGTTTAATCTTGCTGACTATGTTGAGGTGACGGATGCCAAGCTAAAAAATGGGCTGCTTACCATTAGTTTGGTTAAAGAAATTCCGGAGGCAATGAAGCCAAGAAGTATTGCCATTAATCAAGCAAGCAATGGTGTACTTGAACATCATAAAGAAGGCTCGAGCGAAAGTAAGTCTAAAGTAGCTTAAGCAAAAATCGTTTATTAAGCGCAAGGGCTGTGAGGAATCACGGCCCTTTTTTTATCTGTTTTTAGTCATCAATGTTATTTTGCAAACAGTTGCTTCATATCTTTAAACGCTTTGAATTCTAGAGCATTGCCACACGGATCAAGGAAGAACATGGTGGCTTGTTCACCCACTTGGCCTTTAAATCGAATATAAGGTTCAATAATAAAATCTGTCTCAGCTGCCTTAAGTCGCTTCGCTAATGCTTCCCATTGCTCCCAAGTTAATACCACACCAAAGTGCGGAACCGGTACATCATGTCCATCCACTGAGTTCGTGCCAGCAGCTTCCTGATATGGCATTTTTGGGTGATGATGGATCACCAGTTGATGACCAAAGAAATTGAAATCTACCCAAGCCTCGGCGGATCGTCCTTCTTCTAAACCGAAAACATCACGATAAAATGCCCGTGCTAGCGGAACATCGTAAACGGGAATGGCAAGGTGGAAAGGTTGTACACTCATTTTTATCTCCTGCAAAGGTCTCGACTGATTTTAAATATTGTAAATCGACAAATAGAACAATAATATCAATGAATATTTTTATAATTGATAAGAAAAATTGATCAATGATTAAAGAGCTCAAAACACTGATTACCGTGGCAGAGGAAGGGACGTTCGCAGCAGCGGGTAATAAAATTGGTCTAACACAAGCGGCGGTTAGTGCTCAAATACAACGATTGGAAAATGAGTTAGGCTTGGCTTTGTTCGATCGAGTAGGGCGTTCTGCTCATCTTAATCATGCAGGATTGTCTGTATTAGAACAGGCGAAAGATATCGTAGAGCGTTGTCGTCAATTAGGCACTACGCCGCAAGCATCGGAAGGCGTTAAGCTCATTAATGTTGGTGCGATTACTTCGATACAAAGAACGCTTTTACCTGCAGCTCTAGCGCAATTTCATCAGCAACATACTCATTGTCGAACTCGAATTTCCCCCGGTGTTTCGATGGCGTTGTTGGATCAAGTAGATTCAGGAGAGTTGGATCTTGCTGTAATGATTAAACCTACTTTCGTGGTGCATTCTGATTTGGTATGGGAGGCCTTGATAGAGGAGCCGTTTGTCCTAATCGTTCCTCGTAGTTATGACGTTAATGATTGGCAAATTGCGCTCAAGCAATCCCCCTTTATTCGTTACGATCGAACCTCGTTTGGTGGGCGGCAAGTGGATAAGTTGCTACAGCATCTGCCTTTTGATCTTGATGAAAGGTGTGAAGTTGATGAGATAGGTGCGATTGTTAAGCTGGTAGAGTTAGGTGTTGGCGTTGCCATTGTGCCGCAAACAGAAGAACATCGAACTTGGCCTAAGTCTGTCAAAGCGTTAAAACTCGGCGATCATAATATACAGCGTGAAATTGGCTTGGTTTATAAAAAACACTCACTTGTTGATCTTGATATAAAGGGGTTAATTCAGTTGATCAAAATGTCACGTGAGTTGCTATAGTGATGAGAATCAATTGTTTTTCCATTGGAATGATGTCGAGGTAGGGATATGGCGGATTTTCTTGTTTTAGGTGCAGGCATGGTTGGTGTGAGTAGTGCACTGGCGCTACAAGCTCGTGGCCATCAAGTAACCATTGTTGATCGTACTGGTGCCGGTCGTGAAACCAGTTATGGTAATGCGGGCATGATCCAAGTCGAGGCGGCTGAGCCCTATGCGTTGCCAAGGGACATGGTAACCTTATTTAAATACGCGCTTGAAATTAGCAATGATGTGACTTGGAAGGTGAACGGTGCGCTACAAATGGCGCCAGCTTTATGGTCATATTTTTGCCATTCTTTACCAGAAAAACACGCTAAGATTTCTCGTGTTCATTCTCAACTAACTTTTCGGTCTACGGCTGATCATGAGCCGTTGATTCGCGATTCCGAGTCTGAGCATTTGATCACTCATTGTGGACTTGTCATGCTGCATCGAGACGAAAAGGAATTTGAGAAAGCCTCGAAAAAAGCTGAATTCCTCATGAAAGAATATGGTGTTACGTCTGATATTTTTGATGGCAAAAGCTACCAACAAAAAGAGCCTGCCTTGAAGAAAGCGCCAGCGGGTGCTGTGCATTATACGCAAAGTTGGAGTTGTTCTTCTCCGGGAGATTTAACCAAGTCCTATTGTGATTTATTCGTCAAACGAGGTGGTCGCTTTGTCACGGGTGACGCAAGTACCTTGCAACATACTATTTCAGGTTGGCAGATTCTCACCAGTGATGGCGAGTTGAAGGTCGAGCAAGTGGTCGTAGCACTTGGGCCTTGGTCACCAGAGTTATTAAAGCGCTTTGGTTATCGAATTCCGATGGTGTACAAGCGTGGTTATCATGGACATTTTCTCGCACCTAAAACGCTTCAGCGTCCTTTTCTGGACGTGGCAAATGGTGTGCTGGCAGCGCCCATGGTTAAAGGTTTAAGAGTTACTACTGGTGCCGCTTTGGTGCCGCTTAATTCTGCTATTGATACTAGCCAGCTTAAACGTGGAGCTCTCGCATTGAATGAAATTATTGATTTAGGCGAGCAAGTGGAAGAGCCGCAATGGATGGGAACTCGTCCTTGCATGCCTGACATGTTGCCACTTGTCGGTGAAGCGCCAAATCATAAAGGCTTATGGTTTCACTTTGGTCATGGGCATCAAGGTTTCACGCTTGGGCCAACAACGTCAGAGTTGTTGATTCAAGCAATAGATGGCGAATCTAGTGAGTTACTAGAAGCGCTTGCGCCAGTTAATCGTTTGTAATCAATCTAAAGAAAAAAAAGTAAAAACAAAAAAAGCAGAGTTTGTGAAAACGTCTGCTTTTTATTGACCAATTCATTAGCGCCTTGAATTAGTTGCTTTTCAAGTAGTTGAGCATAGTGTCAGCATCAGACACTTCGAACGGATCGCTTGGTGCATCGTCTTGGTAGCCCGCTTCAGAGAACATTTTCTTGATCTCACCGTTTTCAACCAGCATAGAATAACGCCAGCTACGCATGCCAAAACCTAGGTTGTCTTTTTTGACAAGCATACCCATTTGGCGAGTGAAGTCACCGTTGCCGTCGGGTAGAAGGAAAACGTTTTTCGCGTTTTGGCTTTTGCCCCACTGGAACATAACAAACGCATCGTTCACAGAAATACAAATTACTGCATCAACGCCTTGTGCTTTGAATTCTTCGTAAAGCTCTTCGTAGCGTGGTAAGTGAGATGTTGAGCAAGTTGGAGTGAATGCGCCAGGCAAAGAAAAAACAACGACTTTTTTGTTGTTGAACAAGTCTGCAGTAGTAACATCTTTCCATTCAAATGGGTTTGGTCCACCTAGTTCTTCGTTACGAATACGGGTTTTAAAGACAACATTAGGTACATTAGTGATCATGTGTTTTCCTTTTCTTTAGGTTAATAATTAGTATTCTTGCGTATTAGCGTTTCAAAAAACCGCGTTTCTGTAAGAAGCTTAGCATATGTTCGCGTTTCTTTTTCTGTACAGCGGCCGCAGTTTGCTCTGACCAATTGCTGCTTTTCTGATTATCTCCACGGCTTTGGTAGTAAGCCTGCATCTGCGCATCATATGCTTTAACATCTTCTGCACAACGGCTGCTGTCGTAGCTGTCTTTGTGAAGGATGACATCAACAGGTAGTCGTGGTTTTAAATCAGGCTGTGCGTCAGGATAACCAAGACAAAGGCCGAAGATTGGATAGACTTGATCAGGAAGATTTAAGATTTCAGCAACTTGTTCTGGATCGTTGCGAATACCACCGATAAACACGGCACCAAGGCCAACAGATTCTGCACCAAGCATTAGATTTTGTGCAAAAAACGTTGCATCGGTTGTCGCTGCAATAAAGTGTTCCGCGTTACCTTCTAACTCACCTAAACCTTGCTCTAAGCTGCAATATTCAACACGGGTAAGGTCTGCACAAATAACAAAAAACTCTGGCGCAGATTCGACCCATTTTTGGCCGCCAGCCAGCGTCGCAATTTTCTGACGGTTTTCTTTGTTAGAGACTTGGACAAGGGAATAGGCCTGAATAAAGCTTGAAGAGGCTGCACCTTGTGCACACTGGATTAGTTGCTTAAGTAATGTTTCATCAATGGCTTTGTTTGTGTATTGACGAATTGACTTGTGATTTGACTGAGCTTGAAGAATTGGGTTCATAGTTAACATCTTTTAAAAATGAGATGCGTAGATACTAGAGGCTTAATGGTTATGGGTCAAAGTGCTTGGAGCTTACAAAAAGGAGATTTAAAGAAAAGGCTTACCCAAATGGGCAAGCCTTGCTATGTGCAGGTGAAGCAATTGTTTAGAAGCGGTATTCAGCACCAACACTGGCTTGTTGGAAGTCAGAGTCGAAGTCTGAATCAGAATCCACATTGTCTGCGTCTAGATCAACGTCGTACCAGGTGTACTGAGCATTAACAAGTAAGTTTTCTGTAACTTTAAAGTTAACACCTGCGCCTGCAAATAAACTTTTGTCGTCTGAACTGCCTTTAACGGAAGCGATGTTATAGTCGGTATCGTGCCAAAGTTGACCTGCTTTCGCAAAGATCTCAACTGTTTGCGTGATAGGAATCGTACCTTTCAGCGCAGCGGTGTAACCCGTTGTTTCTGCACTGGCAGCACTGTTGCCATAGCTACCAAAGTCAATGTAGCTACCTTCTAAGGCAAGAAAAGAGTTGAATCGGTAACCGACAATCCCTTGTGCTACATCGTTGTCGTCATCAAAGTCATCATCGTTTTCCACTTTAAGGTAACCGTAATTACCGCCAACATAAAAGCCACTGTTGTTTTCAGCTGCCATGTCTTCTGCTTTTACTGCTGCGCTGAATGAGGCTATAGCGATACTACCTGCGATTACTGGAATAAACTTTTTCATTGTATAACTCCTTTTAGTTACTTAATTGAGAACTTCGCGAGTTGAGTTACTACTCTGGTACATCGATTTCAGAATGGCTAGGTTTTCGGTGTGAGTTACCTATTTGCTTCATTTTCTATGCGTTAAGCCTAGATATAAGACGCTTTACTGATACTTCAGATGGGGATCACTTGAAAGAAAGTGTTCTTCAAAAACGAAAAATGCCAGCTTTGAAAGTAGGGCTGGCATTTTTTTAGTCTCTTATGCTTTGTCGCTTAAGAGCCGTTAAGCGGTCTTTATTGGTGGCGTTTAATGATATTGATGACTAGCAATTTCTCCCCATAGACTTTCTATTCGATTATCTCGACCGCAGCTGGCGCGATAGTAAGCGTAACGAATGGGATTTTTTGTATAGTAACTTTGATGATATTCCTCGGCAGGGTAAAAGGGAGTGGCAGGGATAATCTCGGTTACAACGTCTTTTTTAAAGGGCTTGGTTTCTTTGATCTTGGCTAACGATGCTTCAAAAACCGCTTTTTGTTGATCGTTTTGGTAAAACATTGCTGTTTTATAAGGAGAGCCTTTATCACAAAATTGGCCTTCAGCGTCCGTAGGGTCGATGGTTTTCCAGTAATAGTCTGCTAACGCTTTTAATGAAACCACGTCATCATCAAAGTGAATTTCGACAGCCTCGAAGTGTCCAGTTTTTCCTGAAGAGACTTGTTTGTAAGTGGGATTTTCAGTGTGACCTCCTGTATAGCCAGAGATAACATCGCTGACGCCTTGAACCAATTCAAAATCAGATTCTACACACCAAAAACAACCACCAGCGACGATCATGGTTTGTGGTGCGGCTTGCGACGCGCTACTAAAAGCTGTTACTCCAGAAAGAAGTAGCAAACCTAAGGCGCTGATGAGTGCGTTTCGGATAATCATTTAGTATGTCCTTTGGTCATAAGAAAGATGTTACGTCGTACTTTGACGTTCTGGGGAATGCTTTTCTTACACTTATGTATTTCTTATTTCTATTTTTCTTACGCTTATATAGTAGAAGTAAACAGTTAAGGAGATGAAGATTTTGAATGCTAGTTAAGGCAATAGCCAATTTAATACGTTATCTTCCTACTTAATGACCTATTTTTTGTACATTTGAATGTCAGACTAGTTGGACATCTAAGGTTAGTCGCTGTTCGACTGTATATATGCTGAGCATATTAAAGACATCTAGATAATCAATTAAACAAATATAGAGTTGTCTTATAGTATGTTTATCAGTCAATTCAACTCTCCTGTTCATGGATACGATCACTGCTAGCTAGTACTGATAGGTAAGCTAGTTTTACCACTGTGCGGTTTGAGGTTTGAAAAGAAATATTCTTTGTTACAAATTTTTATGGGGTAGTCATGAGTGCATTTGTTACTGAGCGCGTTTTAAGCGTTCACCACTGGGATGAAAATTTATTCAGCTTCAAAACCACACGCAATCCAAGCTTACGTTTCGATAATGGTCAATTTGTTATGATTGGCTTGGAAACGGAAACTCGTCCTTTGATGCGTGCTTACAGTATTGCTAGCCCTAACTATGAAGAGCATTTAGAGTTTTTTAGTATAAAAGTACCTAATGGTCCGTTAACGTCGCGTTTGCAGCATTTAAAAGTTGGCGACGATGTTTTAGTAAGCCGTAAACCGACTGGCACTTTGGTAACTCGTGATTTACACCCCGGCAAAAACTTGTATTTGTTATCTACTGGCACAGGTTTAGCGCCTTTTTTAAGTGTGATCCAAGACTTTGATGCCTACGAGCAGTACGAAAAAATTGTGCTGGTTCACGGTGTTCGCCATGTGAGTGAATTGGCTTATGCAGACTTTATTGAAAAAGAACTGCCTGAAAATGAATTTTTTGGCGAGCAAGTAAGAGACAAGCTAATCTATTACCCAACTGTGACGCGTGAACCGTTCCGCAATCAAGGCCGCCTGACCGATTTGATTCGCAGTGGCAAATTGGCCGAAGATATTGGTTTGCCTCAATTAAATCCTGCTCATGACAGAGCCATGATTTGCGGTAGTCCAAGTATGTTAAAAGACACGTCCGCTTTGCTTGATGAGCTTGGTTTTAAAGAATCACCAAAAATCGGTGTGCCAGGGGATTATGTTATTGAGCGAGCGTTTGTCGAACATTAATAGCGAGAGATGTTCTCGTTGACAAATAATTTTAGGAGATTTTATGAGTTCTGATACCAAATCGAATCAAGATTACGTTCCTCCGAAGGTTTGGACATGGGATGCTGAAAATGGCGGTAAATTTGCCAGTACTAACCGTCCAATAGCAGGTGCGACGCACGAAAAAGTCCTGCCAGTGGGTAAGCATTCATTACAGCTACACTCCTTGGCGACACCGAATGGCCAAAAAGTTACTATCATGCTGGAAGAACTTTTGGCTATGGGAATCAGTGCAGCAGAATTCGATGCTTACTTGATTAACATTGGTGAAGGCGATCAGTTTGGTTCAGGTTTTGTTGAGATCAATCCTAACTCCAAAATCCCTGCCTTGATGGATCATAGTACTACGCCACCTACGCGAGTATTTGAATCAGGTTCAATCCTGCAATACTTGGCTGAAAAGTTTGATGCCTTGGTGCCAAAAGACTTAGCTGCAAAAGCGGAGTGTCGTAACTGGTTGTTCTGGCAAATGGGTTCTGCGCCATATTTAGGCGGTGGATTTGGGCACTTCTACGCTTACGCACCGACCAAGATGCAGTATCCTATTGACCGTTTTACCATGGAAACCAAGCGTCAGTTAGATGTTTTAGATAAGCAGCTAGCGAATAACACTTATATGGCTGGCGAAGAGTATTCTATCGCTGATATCGCGATTTGGCCTTGGTATGGCAATTTAGTGTTAGGTAATTTGTACAGCGCGGCTGAGTTCTTAGACGTTGCTAGTTATAAGAATGTCTTGCGTTGGGCAAAAGCGATTGAGCAGCGCCCAGCGGTACAGCGCGGTCGAATTGTAAATAAAGCTTTTGGTGATGGAGTTAAGCTTCAAGAGCGTCACGATGCCACTGATTTCGACGGTCTTATTGAGTAAAATATAAACCTGTAATGGCGCATTTATACTAAGAGGCAAGTCATCAAATGACTTGCCTCTTTTTTTTATTGGCGACAAATAAGATGTGTTCGAAAAATAAACAGTTATTTACGTCTCTTCTGCTGCTTGTCACGATTTTGTAAGACGTGTCTGTGTTAGAGTAGAGGTCTACGAAACCTGTTGGCCAGCATGATGCTGCAACCTACTCTTTGTTTGTGTCCATGTACTAGGCGATGTTTGCCTTTTTTTTGCAGCGGCTAGATAAAAGAGAACAGCTCTACGTCTTATTTAGAGAGCTTTACCATGCAAAATTTAACGCAAGATGGACAAAACCTAGTTAATTCCCTTTCCCGTCGTTACAACCTAAGCTTTGATGCCGTGATGCACATGCTGATTGCCGTAAACAACGGTAGTGGTTCTATGGCACAGTTCAACTGCCCTGAGCTAGGCGGTGGCGGTCAGTGGATGCGTGGCGGAATGACCATGGTTGGAGATATGTTCAACTATGGTTTGAAATCGACAGTGGATAACTTGTGTAATGAATTGGCTAATGGCCTTGCCAATATGCAGGTGTTCATGCCGTTACCAAAGGGCTCGAAATCCAGTAATCAATGGTGGCCGGGCGATCTTGGCCAGCCTTTTAGCAGCGGTGCACAAAACAGCACTCGTTATGCTATTTTTCCGAATCGCCTTGCGGTTGAAGTGAACGGCAATGTGACGGTTTACGATACGTTAGACAATAACATCGGTGGCATCAGCCAGCAGCAGGGCGGTAACTCATCGCTGACTTTTTCCAGCCAATATGGCACGATTCCGGTTAATACCTTACCTATTGTTTCGGGGGCAGGTTCTAATAACTCAAATACGAGCAATCAATCATCACAACAAAACCTAACACCACAGAATAACTTTGTGGCTGCGCCTGCGCCAATGGCGTTTACGCAGGCTCCTGCAATGCAAACGCCTCAGAACTTGACGAATACAGCATCGGTCGATGAAGTTATCCAGTTGATTGAAAAATTAGCGAAGTTACGTGATATGGGGGCTATTTCAGACAACGAATACAATTCTAAAAAAACGGATTTGCTTAATCGCATTTGATTGAGTGAATAGCGTATTTTGTTAGAAATTGCTATTAATTAGAGTGGCAGGATGGCATTAGCTTGTAACATGGCTTGTATGTTATCTGCCGTCATTGGTTTGGCGTAATAATAGCCCTGTCCGTAAAGACAACCCATTTTGATCAGTATATCGGCTTGAGTTTTATTCTCGATGCCTTCTGCAATAGCTTCGCTGCCAAAAGAATTCGCCAGCATGATGGCAGTAGATACAACAGCTTGTTTTTTAGAATCTTGTTCGATGCCATTGGTAAAAGAGCGATCAATTTTTATGTGGTTTACATTGAGATTGCTGATATAAGACAGAGAGCTCATACCTGTCCCAAAATCGTCTATGGCCAATTTGATTCCAGCATTTTTAAAGTCACTTAAACGACTCGATATGTCATCTATGTTAATGCTGGTAGAGGATTCGATTAGTTCTATTTCTAGTTTACGTGGATCAATTTTATGCTTTTTAAGCAGCGTAATGGTGAATTCTAATAGACTTGGGTCAAGTAAATTGTATGGTGATAGGTTGATCGCGATTGGTGTCAATATGCCCTGAGTGTGCCAAATATCAAGTTGTTCAATGGCATTTAGAATTACATAGCGTCCAAACTCTTGAACGCGTCCACTTTGCTCTATAAGGTCAATAAAGTGTATTGGAGCAAGAAGTCCATCGGTGGGATGATGCCAACGAGCTAATGCTTCTACGCCAATAATATGGCCATTTTTAAGTGACACTTTTGGCTGATAGTGCAGTTTAATTTGTCTGTCTGATAATGCATTATCGAGATCCGCACGCAATTTTAAACGTTGGCGACCGCACTTTTTATTACTTTCACTAAACATACTCCAACCACTGCGTTTTTGCTTTGCTTCATGCATGGCGGTATCCGCGCAAATGATTAGGGATTCAGCATCTATTGCGTGGCTTGGGTAGTGTGAAAAACCTATGCTGGCTCCTGTACTGATTGAAAGATTGTTTACCATAACCGGCTCATTGCAGATAAGTATTAACTTCTGAACCAATTTATAGGCTTCTTCTATGCTTAATTCAGGAGACCAAATAATAAATTCATCGCCGCCAATACGAACAAGAGTTTGTGTTTCATTTAGCGCTTGCTTTAGTTTCTGCGCTACTTTTATCAATAGCGTGTCCCCCGCCGCATGCCCAAATGAGTCGTTTACTTCTTTGAATTTATCCAAATCAATAACGAAGAGGCTAGCTTGCTGAAGCGCTAATTTGTCAATATAACCTGATTTTAACGGTTTTGTGTCTATTGGGTTGGGGATGACGTTTTGCATCATATTGGTCAGAAATAGTCTGTTAGGTAGGCCTGTTAACGAATCATGAGTGGCCAAATGAGCAAGTGTATCGTTTTTGCCTTGAACACGTTTATTCATCCACGATGATAGGGTGAGGGCGAACCAAGTCGCTAACCAGAAGACGATAATGGAGGTAATGATTAGGCGTTTCATGACAAAATTTAGCGTGTCATCGATATTTTTCGAGGTCTTAATAATGGTGATTTGGTATTGCTCTCCTAGAATCATCTGCCAAATAAATTGCTTATCGTCCAATACTTCCACACCGTTCGGCATATCTTTCATAGGCATACGCTTGTAGGTATGTGATGCTAATGCTGGCATCAAACGTTCTAACTGAAAGGGGGATATTTTATTAGTAATAGACCACTGTAAATTCGGGCCGGAGAGGTTTAAGTAAAATTCTGATGAGTCTAAATTATCATTGAAATACACCAGTTCGATAAGCTCAGATACCCGTTCTTTTGAATCTTCTTTATCTGTTAATAGAAGTTCGCCTTGCAGTAGCATGGCTTGGCGGTGCAGTGAATCCAGTTCTGTTTTTAATCCTAAGTCAGCGGCAAGGCGATAAGATACAACCACATAAATTGTAGAGACAGATAACGCAACACTCAGACAAATCATTATCAACTTTAAGCGAAAAGATTTATCTCTTTGCAATTCTGATAGTGGTGGCATAAAAACCTTGAAAGATAAGCGTATTTTTATTTTTTACTTTTGTCAGTACTAATACCTGCAAAATGGTAGACGGGACACCATCCAAACAGTAGAGATATCAAATTGAGGGCGCCAAATATACCTATGAGTACTTCTAAAATGGGTTCCTGTAGATAGTCGCCGTTGAAAACAGCAAAACCAGTAAACACAATCCCAACAACACCTCGAATCGCTCTATCTAAAGGGTGTAAGTTTTTCTTCATTTTGGGACGGCCTCTTATTGATTAATATATCGACTACTATGAGATAGTCGACTTTGGGCAGATAAGAAACAAGATTAAGACTGTAAGGAATTGCATCGCAATGTAAGTCTGAGCAGTTTAATTTTATTAAACTCCTTTGATAATTTATTGTGAGCAATGTTTTTTAGAAGCTCATAGACTATGCTTTTTCAGGTGTAGGTTGTTTTTCGTTATACGTGCTAATCACTTCTATGGTTTTAGGATAGACTTTACCGTTCTAATACAAGGTTATGCTTTTATGGTCGTACTGCTTCTTGCTCAGGTAATTCTATTTTCTATTTTTCCTCTGTATTTTTCTTTTCTTAGCGGTAGCTTACGGCGCACATCTTTTTATACTTACATTGCTTTAGTACTGCTAATTGGTGGCTTTTTTGGCAATGTGTACAGCCTTCCAATTACAGAAAAGATTAATATTTCTGGCGGAAATCTTTGTTACGGTGCTTTTATGATGGCATCTGTTCTGTTTGTGTTTGTTGAACGAGACATTTTTATACTTCGCCATTTAGTACGCCTTGTTGTGTTGGTTAATGTGTTCAATGTATCGCTGTCCTTGCTGGTGGGCAAAATTCTTACGACACCAGGCATCATCAACCCTCACAGTATTTCTGCAGCATTATTTGATGTCTCTATTGCTTTTATTATATTAGGTGGCTCGCTGATTATTGCGGAGCTGCTGTTTCTGTTTTATTGCTTTGATGCAGTGAAAAAACGTCAATGGTCTTATCCAGTGACGACTGCTGTTTATATTTTGCTGTTTATTTTTACCTTGTGTCTAGATGGTGTGCTGTTCCCATTTATTGCTTTCGGCATCAATCCTGTCGTGCTTGATATTGTTATCGGCGGATTGAGTGGCAAAATAGTCATGGCTTGTTCCTTTAGTATTCCTCTCATCTTTTTTGCCATCATAGGCCATCGTTCTTTGTCTGCTTACCTAGCAAACGACACGGTAAAATGGTCTTCATTATTTACGATTAACCGTCAGCTGAAACGTGAATTATCCGAGAAAAATTATGGCCTGAAGCAAGCCGCTACCGTGTTTAATAACGTAAAAGAAGGTCTTGCAGTTGTTGATACAAGTGGTCTGATTATCAAGGCGAATCCTGCGTTTTGTTCTATGGTTGGTCTATCTAAAGGGTTAATTCCTGGCGTGACACCTATTCATACACTCTTTTCATCCGCAGATTCAGATATGCACCCTATTGATAAAAGTGGTCATTGGCGTGGCGAGGTTAAGTTTGGTAAGGCTTCTCAAGGATTATTGACAATTACACCTGTTGGCGCTGAATCTAGTCAGGCTGAAACCTATGTTTATTCATTAGTAAACATAGATGAGCTGAAGGAAACACAAAATGAACTTTTTTACTTAGCGCGCCATGACCCATTAACAGGCTTAGAGAATAGGCGTGTATTGGATGAGATAATCACCGACCTTTCTGCAGAGAGCATATGTTTGATTGTTGTCGATCTCGATCATTTTAAAGACGTAAATGACAGTTATGGGCATGGTGCAGGTGACATGGTGTTGTCTGTGGTTGGCCAGCGATTGTTGGGCACGTTAAGTAGTATTCCGACATTTACGGCTCATGTGTGCCGAACAGGTGGTGATGAATTTGCGGTCTTGATTGTTACATCAGATAAAGAGGTGATTGATCAATTAAGCCAAACTATTCAAGGTGCTTGCAAGTCAGTGATAACGCTTCCACAAGGAAGTGAAATTTATGTATCTGCAACCTTAGGCGTTAGTTTTCAAGGCCCTAGTGATAAAGGAGATATATTACAAAAAGCTGATTCTGCTTTGTATGCAGCTAAAAGTGAGGGACGAGGCAGTATTGGCTATTATGAAGAAAAGTTAACCAGTGTTAGCCAGAGAAAAATACAGTTGAGTGTGAAGCTAAAGCAGGCACTTGAAGCCGAACAATTACAAGTTTTCTACCAACCTCAATACGCCAGCGCCACGAAGAAAATTGTTGGTGTTGAGGCTTTAGTGCGTTGGTATGATGCCGAGCTAGGGTGGATTGGACCGGATGAGTTTATCCCAGTCGCAGAAGAAATGGGCTTAATTGAAAAGCTTGGCGAATGGGTTTTGTTGACCGCCTGTAAGCAGGGTAAAGCTTGGCTTGATAGCGGTATAAAGGATATTAAAATGTCGGTGAATGTGTCCGCTCATCAGCTGCGTTTTGGTCAATTTATGAATACGGTCAAACATACTTTGTTAAAAAGTCGCTTACCTGCTTCGATGTTACAACTTGAGTTAACGGAGTCCTCGTTTATTGAGCGTGAGCAAGACGTCATTCCTCAACTTGTTGCGCTAAAAGCCTTGGGTATTCAGTTAGCAATCGATGACTTTGGTACAGGATATTCTTCACTTTCCTATGTTGCTATATTGCCTTGGGATACGTTAAAAATTGATCGTAGCTTTATCAATCGTCTACCCGAAGACAAAGCACAACGCCAAATGACAGATACAATTCTACAGCTCGCTAGCAATATGGATTTAGTCATCGTGGTTGAGGGTGTGGAAACTCAAGCTCAATTTGATTATTTACAATCAAAAGGGTGCGAGATCATACAAGGCTACTATTTTTCTCCTGCTGTGCCAGCCGATAAAATTATTTTCCCGACAAATCGTTCGACATGTATCAGAGATGAAGAGTTATAAAAAACATCAGCCCTTTATAAATAGATAAAGGGCTAATTAGTTTTTATTGAGAAACGCAAAATTTGATTTGAATAACCTTATTTGCGTCTTGCTTGATCAGTGTCTCCAATCTTATTCTGCTGATATAAAGGTTTCTATTTATATCATGGTGAGGATTCTATGCTGAACTGCATGCCTATATCATTATCAAAGGTTCTGTTATTCATAATAAGCGGAATATCCCTTGCAGCATGCTCCGGTAATCGTATTCCTGTATCGGATCATAGTGATGGAAAGATTTTCTATAATGAAGACCGTACGGCTGAGGTCGGGAAGAGTCTTTTTGACGTAATTAAGTGGAAACTATGGGGCGATGCCGAGCCATGGCCTGAATTCGTTGATGATAATTGGAAACCTAATTTTACTCAGCCCCTTATGCCGGGTGAAGGCATGGTTACTTTTATTAATCATGCAACAGAGCTTGTTCAATTTGAACGTCTTACCGTATTAACTGATCCTATTTTTTCCGAGAGAGCCAGTCCATTTTCATGGATAGGGCCGAAACGACACAGAAGTCCGGGGGCTTCTATAGAAGCATTGCCAAAAGTGGATGTCGTTATTATTAGCCATAATCATTACGACCATATGGATCTTGATTCATTAGTCGCTATCAACAAGAAAGATCATCCCACCTTTATTGTGCCTTTAGGGAATAAAAAATACCTCGAAGATAAAGGCATTAAAAATGTTGTAGAGCTCGACTGGTGGCAAAACTATTCATCAAAAGATGGTTCTATTATTACACTTACTCCAATGCAGCACTGGTCTACCCGAGGGCTATTCGATCGCTTTGAAGCGCTTTGGGGAGGATATGTCATTGAGTCCTCAGATTTAAAAGTCTTATTTGCAGGGGACACCGCTTACAATCGTCAGTTTAAAGAAGTGCAAGAAAAAATGGGGCCAATGGATCTGAGTATTTTGCCTATTGGTGCTTATGAGCCACGTTGGTTTATGAAAAATCAGCATATGAATCCTGCAGAAGCGGTTCAGGCTCACCTAGATCTTAAGTCTAAATTAAGCGTGGGAATGCATTTTGGTACGTTTCAATTGACCGATGAGGGTATTGATGATCCCGTGATGGATTTAGCCAAGGAACTGGCTGCTGAAAAACTTGATCCAAAAGAATTTATAGCGCAGAAAAATGGTCAAACTATTTTTTTTAATAATGTTAAATCTGATAATCAATAAGAGGAAATGTACTATTGAAAATACTATTTTTTCTAATTATGACTATATTAACAACAAGTGTCTTTGCTTCGACACAAGATGAAATAAATCATCTATTGGAGTATGTCGAAAAAACAAATTGCCAATATGAAAGAAATGGTTCCATGTATAATGGTAAGGAGGCGTTTGATCATATACAACGCAAGTACGATTATTATCAGGATAAAATCAAATCGGCAGAGGATTTTATCGATTATTCTGCTAGCAAAAGCGCGATATCTGGAAAGCAGTATCTCATTCATTGTGAGGGGAACAAGGTAGTGAAAAGCAGTGACTGGTTAGCTGCTGAACTCAAGCGTTTTAGAGCCGAGTATAGATAGAATGGGCAAACTGTCACATGCTTTCTTGAAAAGCCAACTCGTCGAGATTTCTTCACACCTCTCGACGAGTTGGCTTTTTCGTTTTGAGAAAAATACAAGAATAAAATAGCTGCGAAAAATACAAAATATGTAAGCAGAGGTTTTTCTTTGTTGTAGATAAGTAGATTTCATTTAGCACGGGAATCATCTAAGGTAAACTTTAGCTTAAAGTTTGCTGGAAAGGTCCATTTTTAATGTTTGTAAGGTTCCTGCGTCCAAACAATCTCTCCCAAAAAATGATGCGTGTGATTTTTTCCATTTATTTGGTTGTTACCCTTCTAATCACAAGTTTACAGTTTTTGAGCGAATATCTGAAAACGCAGGATGCTATTGTCTGCGAATTACAGCAATTGGAAGCAACGGTTCGGGGTCCTATTTCTACTAGCTTGTGGCAGTACAACCGCAACCAGTTAGATTCGCTTACCTCGGGGCTGATTCAAATGCCAATTATTGAAGGTGTGGATGTTTTAGACCAAAATTCGCAAAGTATAATATCGAAAAGATTCTACGACTCTAGCTCTGTTCCACTGTCTATTTTTGATTCGACATCAGCATTAAGCTGGACTCTAAATGGCGAAAGCATACCTCTTGGTACGCTGGTACTTTATTCATCCTCAGGTGTGGTGCTAGAACGAGTTTGGTTCGGCTTTGCTTTGATTGCTATTACCGCATTCATCAAGTTAACTGTCTTATTCTGGCTGTTTATTTGGGCCTTTGACCGCTATTTAGCAACACCTTTAAGAGAGCTAATGTCGCAAGTGAATGAGGTGCAGTTAAGCACAAGTATCAGTAAGCGCATTCATTTATCGAACGCTGAAAATAACGAACTTAGTCAGCTTCAAGAACATATGAATAATATGCTTTCCGCTATGTCTTCGGACAGAGAGCGATTGTTAGAAGACGAGCAAGCCAAGCGAGATTGGTTAGAGAATGCCGTGGCAAAACGTACCGAAGACCTACAAATTCTCAATGAAAAACTCAAATACCTCGCAACAAGGGATTCTTTGACGGATGTCTTAAATCGAGGAAGCTTTTTTGAAACAGCCCAACAGTTGTTGGTGCTTTCCCAGCGTCAAAAATCGACAGCGTCTTTTGTCCTGATGGATTTAGATTTTTTTAAGCGTATCAATGATACTTATGGTCATTTTATCGGGGACAAAGTACTCATCCACTTTACCCAAACACTTCAGGGCTTTTTAAGAAAATCAGACCTTCTTGGTAGAGTGGGCGGCGAAGAGTTCGCTATATTTCTTCCAGATACCGGATTGGATGCTGCCTGCCAGCTTGCTGATAAAATACGTCAAACTATAAGTGATGCTGCGTTAGAAGTGGAAGATAAGACAGTCACTTATACTGTAAGCCTTGGTGTTGAATCATCGGAGCCTGAAGATCAGTCAATTGATGAACTGTTTAAACGTGCCGATTTGAAGCTCTACGGAGCGAAAGATAAGGGGAGAGATCGTGTTGAAAGGTAATAAACTAAGAATGCTATCCTTCCTTATGTTTGCCTTGGTAGCTGGCGTGTCGAGTGTTAGCCATGCGAAGACACTAAAAGTGTGTTACGACCAATGGCCACCGATGACCATATTCCCAACAAAAGAAGCTCCTGAGCGTGGTGTCGTCATCGACATGGTTGAGCAAATATACTCTTCAAAAGGATATGCCCTCGAATACTTTGAAGTACCTCTAGCAAGAGGGTTGGACATGGTGGCCGAAGGGTTATGTGATATGTTGCCAGAATATCTCTATTCGAAGAATTCAGAGAAAGGCTTTAGCTACGCCGATGAAGCAACTTTTTCATACGTCACCGCTTTTGTTGTTCGAAGGAATGATTCTTGGCGTTATCAAGGGGTTCAATCTTTAAAAGGCAAACGAATCGCAACGGGTCCTGGTTGGGATTACAGCTCGATGAGTGCTAGCTATCAAAACTATATCGATGACCCGAAAAACGCTAACTTTGTTGAAGTCATCGCGGGTTATGATGATGTCGTTGATCGTATCTTTCAGATGATTAAAGAAAATCGCGTCGATTTATATGCAGATAACGAGCTTGTCCTGCAGTATGTTTTAAACCAGTTGAACTTGAACAATGACCTCATAGTCGTGCGTCCAGGTTTAGAGAAAAACCTAGTTGAAATGCCTATCTTTTCAAAAAAAATCCCCATCGAAAAAAGACAAGAATTGATCAATATTTGGAACCAAGGTCGCTTAGCGATGAGGGGTGAAAAAGAGCGAGCTCTTCTTAGCAAGTATAAAGTCTCGTTGTAAAAGTCGCGTAAGGCCGACCTGCATACCTTTTGAATTGTTGTAGACTAAAGAGATGAGCTTACTGTGAGGTAAACTCATTGAATACTGCCCCATCTAGAATTGACTAATTCAACGGTGAACTTGAGTCACCGTTGCCATCAGCTAAGAGACATCTACTGAAATGCTAAGTAATACAACTGAACTCCAGCTTGACCCAATTGATGCTGTTATCACTTGGGTCGATGGAAATGCTGTGAAACACCGTCAGAAACGACAAAAATATATGGCAATGGAGTCTCTGCCACTACATGAAAATGCGTCGAATCCTCATAGGTGGATGTGTAACGATGAAATCTTATACTGCATACAATCGATCGAAAACCATGCGCCGTGGATAGGTAAAATCTGGATAGTTGTCGATGAAGAAGGCCCAGATTTATCAAGCCTCTCAGAAAGCATTAGAGCTAAGATACATCTTGCCTATCATGCGGAAATTTTTGACGGATTCACGCATGTGTTACCCACATTCAACTCTTTGACCATTGAAAGTATGTTGTGGCGAATTGAGGGGCTGAGTGAGCGATTCATCTACTTTAACGACGATGTATTCTTGGCTGCACCTTTAAAACCGACTGATGTGTTTGATGGTCTAGCGCCTGTTTTGCGAGGCAAATGGACTGATTTTAGTGATCAAATTAGCGGCAGTAAAGCACGTGTTGACCCTGCGAAATTCCATTACTTTATGCAGGTGAATGCTGCTAAAATGTTGGGCTTTTCAGCATCAGAGTTGTATTCCGCCGCTCATGTTGTCCATCCATTTCGACGTTCAAAAATGGCGGAGTTGTTTGCTCGGTTTCCTGATTGCTTTCTAAATAACATCAAGTATAGATTTCGGAACTTGGAGCAATTTTTTCCACAGGGTCTACATAATCACGCTTGTATCATTGACAAAGAGGCCAAGATCAACACGTCAGATGATCACCTTCACATCTCAAGTGGATATGGAAAAGGTCAGCCTCCTGCCGACACTTTAGCGATACTGAGTAGAGCGACAGATCCTAGCATTAAATTTTTATGCGTTAATGACCTTCCTCAACTTATCGAGATCATTCCCAATGCTGCAGAATGGATTGCTCAGGCAGTTGGCGGTTTTCCGTTAAGCGATAGCAATTCAACCAGTGAGAGATTATGTCTGCAACCAGATAGCGTTGAGATAGAGTTTGTAGCGTAAGAGTAGAAAAGCAGAAAGCCGAAAATCCAATGATTTTCGGCTTTCTGCTTTTCTACTAAGTGGTATGAGTATTAGTATTAGTATTAGTATTAGTATTAGTATGAGTATGAGTATTAGTATTAGTACTGAGAGTCTTTTAACACTCGTTCGCCATAGATGCCATTTTTCGGAATCGGCTTGTAGCTAGAGTTCGCTGCGCGCATTACACGAATCCCTTCTGCACCAGCGTCACGGGCAGAAATAATGTCACCATCTGCATCACCATAATACATCTTGATGTCATTCTCCTTGATGTACTTGGTTTTTGTGTATTCAGTACGGCTTGATCCTGCAAAAATGACATCGTGCATATCTTTGATATCAAACGCCTTTTTCAAATATTCCGTGGTGAAGTTACAGTCAGAACCGGTACGACCAGTGATGAAATAAATGCTATCACCACGTTCTTGGTGCATAGCAATTAATTCTTTAGCAATATTTTTAGGCATGCTGAATGCATCCCAACCACAGTTTGCTTTATCCCAAAAGTCTTGATTCGATAGGTAAGAGTAACCATTTGGTGAAAATTCTTGCTGACCACGATAAAAAACTGGCGTGCTAAACAAGGTCGTATCATCGATATCAAAACCAACCGCAAAAGGCGCTTTGCCTTGCAGTTCCTTCTTGATATCCGCAACAGAAATCATCTTCACATCTGCTGGAGTACCTGCAGTCGTCATATCGATAGTGGAATAGCCTTTATGAGTACCTGGTGTTTTTGGATCCGCGTTAGCAGACAAGCTAGCGACACAAGCCAGTGCAACAGTTATCGAGTGTAAAGTATGGTTCACATTGTTCCCTATCGGTTTCATTGTTAGTGACTTGCGTATCTTATCTCTAAAATATATGACTTTCTATCATCTTGTTTAGTGCCAAACTGGAAATCCAAAAATTAATAAATGTGTACTTTGAGAGAAAGTCGTCGATATATTAGGTAGCGCGGAGCGCTTTATTGAATAAGCAATCTTAACTAACACCCATGATTAGATGGTCAAACTAGTTTTGATTTCATAAAAAAGTGATATTGTTAAGCTGATAGCTTAACAATTAATGTACTTATTCATGGCCTAAATAGGAGCATCATATGAAAAGTGATGACAAGTTGATTCTTAAATACGAAGGAGGGCAGACAGATCGACATGTCATTGATGCTATTCGCTTTGGGGAGTCGCTTAAAGGTGTTGGGAAGTTATATTCATCAGTTGCACACCTTTTATTTACAGGGGAACTTTTGCAACCAAGGGCTAAGCCATTAGTGAGAGTTGAAGCATCTGAGAGTGGCTCTGGGTGTTATGAAATAGGAGTTCTTTTAAGCACTGTAGGTGCTCATTCGGATTTATTTTTATCCCAGAATATGGATGTTTATAAGTGGCTTATCTCTAAGATGGTTGGTTTTATTCATAATGATGCAACTGGTAGAGGTGATGCTAAAAAAGTAGCGGATGAAATAATTAAGGCATCAAAAGAAAATCCAGAAGTTAGTCAAATATTAGCTCAGGGAGCTATTGATAATCAAAAGGCTCTTATTGAAATTCTGTCTAGAGTGGCACTCGATAATCGTGGACCTTTGAAGTCGCTTGTAGCTCCTGTCGGACCAGATTGTAAATCACTCCAGCAATTTGAAGGTGGGCTTTTAACCACAGAGGCTGATGCCGATGCAATTCGTTCGAAAAAAGAGCTAACAGTAGGTGATATTCAAGACTATGTTTGCGAGCAAATTACTGGTTTAGATGTATCTACAGGCCTTTGCAAATTAAAAATTAAGGACATTGAAGGTATTGTGAATGGAAAAATCAGTGATCCTGTATTAGAACTCCCTCATAACGTATATTCAACTGCATTAGATATGCATACGAAAATAATCATTACAGCTAAACCTCATTTACAATTAGATCAAATTAAAAAGCTCTACATCTCTAATGCGCTCCCGCATTATCAAGAATAGACTTAGTATTGAAAACAAGTGTGACGCTTCATATGAGGTAGGCGTCAGTTTCGAGTATGAAGCGTCACACGGTTTTCTGTCTGAGGCAAAGAGTCCACTAAAAGTTTAGTTGTTCTTCTTCAACCCCAAGTAGTTCTCTATCCCTTTGATCTGGTCTTCCGCGTGGTGGTTGACGTAAAGCACGGTGGTTTCTTTTCCTTCACAAATTTTCTCGATCAGCGCGAGGACGAGTTGGCGGTTCATGTCGTCTAGGCCAAGGCAGGGTTCGTCTAGGATCAATAATGGTGGGTGTTTCACCATGGCACGGGCGATGAGTAATAAACGCTGGTCGCCGTAGGAAAGCTTGTTAAATGGTTGGTCGGCGCGGTCTGCCATGCCTAGCAGTGCAAGCCATTGGTCGGCGATTTGCTTTTGGTTATCGGTGGATTTGCTGTACATACCGATGCTGTCGTAGAAGCCGGAAATAATGACGTTTTTACAGCTGGTGCTGACGCGATATTCCCATTGCAGTGCCGTAGAAACGTAGCCGATAAATTGTTTGATTTGCCAAATACTTTCGCCGTTGCCGCGCTGGAAACCAAAGACGAAAATATCGTTGGTATAACATTGCGGATGATCGCCGGTGATCAAAGATAAAACGCCTGTTTTGCCGCTGCCATTGGGGCCGCTGAGTTGCCAATGTTGGCCGCGTTCTATGGTCCAATCTAGCTTATCAACAATCACGGTATCGCCGTATTTGATGGTGGCTTGGTTAAGTCTGACCAGCGGTTGGTTTGGGTCGAGTGCTGGCAAGGTGTTGGCTGGATCAGCTTCAGGTACTTGTAGGTCTGTGGTTTTTAAATGCAGTAACTGATACAGCTCGTTAAAGGCACTTTCGTCTTTTTTGTCTACTGTTAGCGCCAGTTCGCCCTTATCTACATAGGCGATATGAGTGATGAAGGTCGGCATTTCATCAAAGCGGTTGAGCACTAAGATCATAGGCGTGGTGTCTATGATGGAAGCAAGATGAGTTTGTAACATGGCTAGAGTGTCGACGTCTAAACCGTCGAACGGTTCGTCGAGTATTAATAAATCGGGTTTGCTAGACAAAGCGCGAATCAGCATGACTTTGCGGGTTTCGCCTGTGGAAAGTTTACGAAAGGCGCGATCCAGCAGTGGATAAATACCAAACTTTTCCACTAACTTTGATGCTAGGTTTGGATCGGCGCATTGATCGAAGATCATTTCCCGCACGGGCGTGCCAAGAGAAATGACGTCCATGATATCTGCGTCGTCTTTTTTCAGTTCTTTAGCGATCAATTCGGCTTGGGCCTCAAAGGAGACTAATCCCACATTTTTCGGTAATCCTGAAATCGAACCGTTTTCAATATCGCCCACTCCGGCTAAGACTGCTGCCAAAGCGGACTTACCGGCACCATTAGTGCCTGTAATCACCCAATGCTGGTTGGGCTCTATGGTCCAGTTAATCTCGCTTAGGGTAAAGCGATCATCAAAGTTCACTGTTACTTTGTTGAGGAGGATGTTGTCTAAGCGGATGCTGTCCATGGTATTTCCTAATGTTTTGTTTAGAACCAGTAGAGACAAAAAAGCCGAGATTATTTATAGAAACAATCTCGGCTTTTTATATAAACATTACGATGTCATGAGCGAAGCCAAGACGAGGCAAAAATAGACGAGAAAGCAGAGTTTATAAGTATAAATGAGCATTTCGAGTCTATTTTTAACAAAGTATTGGCGAGCGCAATAATCGTATTAAACGATTTTTTTCATGTCCGCCATGTGACCACGCAATACCGCGCCAACTGCTTCTACTGGGTGTGAACGAAGCGCTGTATTAACTTCGATCAAGCGAGCATTGTCTACGCCGTTGTCTTCTACAGAAAGACCTTTACCGATAACGTCGGTTTTGATGTCTTTCATGAAGTCAGCCAATAGTGGAACACATGCGTGGTTGTATAGGTAGCAACCGTATTCTGCTGTATCAGAGATTGTCGCGTTCATTTCGTACAATTTCTTACGAGCAATAGTGTTCGCGATTAGTGGCGTTTCGTGTAGAGACTCGTAGTAAGCCGATTCAGCAATGATGCCAGCAGCAGTCATTGTTTCGAATGCTAGCTCAACGCCCGCTTTAACCATAGCAACCATCAAGATACCGTTGTCGAAGAATTCTTGTTCAGAAATTTCTACATCGCCAGCAGGTGTTTTCTCGAAGTTAGTTTCTGCTGTGTCTGCACGCCATTGAAGAAGATTTTTATCATCGTTCGCCCAATCTTCCATCATAGTTTGAGAGAAGTGACCGCTGATGATGTCGTCTTGGTGCTTGTTGTACAAAGGACGCATGATCACTTTTAGCTCTTCAGAAAGATCGAATGCTTTGATCTTAGCTGGGTTAGAAAGACGATCTAGCATGTTGGTCACGCCGCCGTATTTCAATGCTTCAGTGATAGTTTCCCAACCGAATTGGATCAAACGAGATGCGTAACCAGTGTCGATGCCTTCTTCAACCATTTTGTCGAAGCAAAGGATCGAACCTGTTTGCAACATACCACAAAGGATAGTTTGCTCGCCCATAAGGTCAGATTTTACTTCTGCGATGAAAGAAGACATCAATACGCCTGCTTTGTGACCGCCAGTACCAACTGCGTAAGCTTTCGCTAGTGCAAGACCTTCGCCTTTAGGATCGTTGTCTTCGTGAACAGCGATTAGAGTTGGAACACCGAAACCACGAACGTATTCAGCGCGAACTTCAGAACCTGGGCACTTAGGAGCAACCATGATTACAGTCAAATCTTCACGGATTTGCATGCCTTCTTCTACGATGTTGAAACCGTGAGAGTAAGATAGGCAAGCACCTTCTTTCATAAGAGGCATAACTGCTTTAACAACAGGCGTGTGTTGCTTGTCAGGAGTAAGGTTCAAAACAACATCAGCCGTTGGGATCAAATCTTCGTAAGTGCCAACAACAAAACCGTTTTCAGTTGCGTTTTTCCAAGATTGACGTTTTTGTGCAATGGCTTCAGGACGCAAAGCATAAGAAACGTCTAGGCCAGAATCGCGTAGGTTCAAGCCTTGGTTAAGACCTTGTGCACCACAACCGATAACAACCATTTTTTTGCCTTTAAGCGCTTCTACGCCATCTGCAAATTCAGAGCTGTCCATGAAGCGACATTTTGCTAATTGAGCTAGTTGCTCGCGTAGCGGCAAAGTATTGAAGTAGTTAGCCATGTTATACACATCCTATAGATTTGATTAATGTATCAACGATAAAAACACGCTGATATTAAAAATGGATTACACAGTCGCCAAGCAATGATTTTCCTGACGTCCTGCGAGTAGGGTTAATCTAACGTAGTGGAACCTTTTCGTAAATTGATATATTCGCAATATAGCGTCCCATTTTTTGCAAACATGTTTTATGATGAACGGACACTAATCGTGCGAAGGTTTCATGATGAATATTAAGACGCTTAAACAGTTCCTCGCCTTGGCGGAAACATTGAACTTCGGACGCGCCAGTGACGAATGCCATATCAGTATTTCTGCCATGTCGCGTAACATTCGGCACTTAGAGGATGAGCTTGGTGTGGCGCTGTTCAACCGCGACAATCGCACCGTGGCATTGACCCAAGAAGGGCAGAAATTTCTCAAGTATGCGCGTGATACCAGCCGACAATGGAACTTAATTCGTCATGAACTGACGGATAATTCCGACCAGCTTAGCGGTGAAATCAGCCTATATGGCTCGGTAACGGCGAGTTACAGTTTTTTGTATGAGTTGCTGCGGCGTTTTCGTATTGCCTATCCTGCTATTGAAATCAAACTGCGCACGGGTGATCCAGAACACGCTATAGCCCATGTTCTCGATGGTAAAGAAGACATTAGTCTTGCTGCACGTCCAACTAACTTGCCTCGTGGATTAGCCTTTAAACCTATCGCTATCTCGCCTTTGTTGTTTATTGCGCCCCTTGAACAACAAGTGCCGAATGTGCCAACAAATACGCCAACTACGCCAGAAGAGTGGTCAAATATTCCAATGATTCTTTCGGAAAGTGGTGTGTCTCGAACGCGTGTCGATGAATGGTTTCGCCAGCATGATATCGCGCCACGGATTTATGCACAAGTCACAGGTAACGAGGCGATCGTGAGTATGGTGAGCTTAGGTTTTGGAATTGGTGTAGTGCCAAAAATCGTCTTGGATAACAGCCCGTTGGTGGACCGTATAAAGGTGCTAGACGTGCAACCTGAGTTGGAACCATATGATATTGGTTTGTTTACATTGAAGAAAAGCTTGAAGAACCCGCTGGTTGAAGCCTTTTGGAACTTGATGGAAGAAGAGGCGTTGTAGCGCCTCTTCTCTTTTTTGCTGTTTGAGGTGAAAAGCTTAACTTATTTCCAACCGCCCTGGTCCATTAATTTAACCGCTTGACGGTTGTTTTCACCCAAGACACTCAAAGACACTTGATCGGCTTTGAACTCACCAAAAGTCGCTAAGCTTTCTGGAGGTGCGACGCCTTCAATAACCGCGTATTCGTTGTTCACGTTGGCGTACCATTGTTGGCTTTGCTGGTTAGTTAGGAAGTCGACTAATTGTTTGGCGTTGTCTGTGTTTTTAGAAGATTTCGTAATGCCGATACCGCTGACATTCATATGCGCGCCGCGTTGGTTGTTGGCTTGGTTTGGCCATAACAATTTTAGCTTGTCAAAGACAGCGCGCTCATCAGGCTTGTTACTCAAACCTAAACGGCCAAAGTAATAAGTATTTGCTACAGCGATGTCACAAACACCCGCCGCAACCGCTTTTAGCTGATCCGTGTCGCCTCCAGCTGGTGGGCGAGCAAAGTTAGCAACCAAGCCTTTAATCCATTCTAGGGTTTGCTCTTCTCCGTCTGCATCAATCATGGAAGCAACCATGGATTGGTTGTATATATTGCTAGAAGAGCGAATGCAAATTTTGCCTTTCCATTTTGGATCGGCTAGATCTTCGTAGGTTGACAAGTCAGCAGCAGACACGGTTTCAGGATTATAAAATATAACGCGAGCACGTTGAGACAAACCATACCAGTATCCATCGCGATCTTTTAGATGCTCAGGTATAACATCGTTTAGGTTGCTAGTTTCAAACGGCTGAAGCACGCCAGCTTCTTTTGCTCGATATAAACGTCCTGCATCCACAGTGATAAATACATCCGCTGGGCTGGCGTCACCTTCTGATTGTAGGCGACTCAATAAAGCGTCAGCGCTGCCTGTAATTAGGTTGACCTTGACGTTATTCGCTTTTGAATAAAGATCGAGCAGAGGTGCGATGAGTGCTTCGCTGCGAGCAGAGTAGACATTGACCTCGCCACTGGCGTGAACAGATGTGCTACTAAAAGCGAGTATTGAGGTAGCACCAGCTAAGGTGAAGAGTGACGTTTTTATTGTTGAACGTTTCATTTCGAGTACCTTTCTATGAGATAAAATTCATTTGGTTCATGAATAACTTTTATTATAGACAGAAAATAATGAAAATCGTTCCAGTTTACTATTTCTTTAAAGTGTTTGTTATTTACGGGTATACCGGACACACGCAGTTTCGACCGTTTGATTTTGCTTCATATAATGCTTTATCTACCATGTCGAGGGTGTCTTCTAGATCTGCTATTGGATCTAATTCAATAACGCCTGCAGAGAGTGTGATATGCACGGTTTTCTGGTTGATTAAAAAGCTATGAGTCGCCATGTCTTTGCATAATTGCTCGGCAATTTTGAATGCGTTTTGTATATCGGTATCTCGCATTAAAATATAAAACTCTTCGCCACCAACACGAAACAAAGTATCTGAGGAGCGTAATTGGCTTTGTAACCAGTTGGTGATTAATTGCAGTGCTTGATCGCCTCCGCCATGGCCAAATTTGTCGTTAATTTTTTTGAAAAAATCCACGTCTAGGGTCATTAAACTGAGTTTTTTCTCTGAATGTTTTCGTTTTTCGAATTCATTGTGAATGATCAGATTAAACTCTCTACGATTGGACGCTCCGGTTAACGGATCTGTACGAGTGGCTTTATCTAACTGACGAATAAGTTGGTTGCGTTCAGTAACGTCTAGCATGACGCCTACTTGACCAAGGGGTTGTTGCTTTGATCCGGTGAAGACCGCTTTATTGAATTCGATCTCATGAAGAGAGCCATCGCAAAGTAGTACTTCTGCCTCATAGCGTTGAGTACCGCCTTGGGCTAATAATTGGCAATCGGCTTCATAATATTTGTCTGCAAGGTGTTTGGGGGCGATATCGTAGACTGAATGCCCAATCACCTCTTCTCGAGAATGTCCTATAAACTGGCAAAATGCAGTGTTACACCCTCGATAGATGTGTAGGTGATCTTTGAAAAAAATAGGTGCTGGAATAGCATCTATAATGACTTGTAAGATGTCATCTTCCGTTCGATGGAAGCGATTCAAAACAAATTTTGACAGTTCAGATATTAGCCATGCTGTAAGGTGTTCGTCATCACGAGCAAAGCAATTTTCAGCGCCTCTTTGTATCCATTTTACGCTGCTTTCTAAGCTCCATTCGTCGACAATGATAATAGCTTTTCTAGATGCTAGAAGAGGCCAATCTGATACTGCTATATCGTTTTCTGCAAGTAATATTGTTGATAGCGCCGGAGACTGATCAATATCTTGTACAGCTCGCCATTCGATAGTTTTTCCATAAGTTGATAGCCGTGTATCTAATTGCGTCTTCCATGATGCTAACAGTGGAGAAAAATATAAAATAGAAGGAATCATTAGTATCCATGATCGTTTGTTTATTAATCAATATCGTCTCATAGCTTGAAAGGTAGTTGTGTAAAAAAGTGTAGGGATTTTAATAAGCTATGTGTGTTTCATGTTGTTTTTTCATGATGGGAACAGGGGAAATAAAACAGCCTCTCACGCTCAATTATTTGATTAATAAATCGGCGCAAGAAGGCTTTCTATTATCAAGATTAAAGTTTAAAAAAGCTTAATTGCTGCTGCACGTCGACACTGCTTTGAGCCATGTTAAGCCCCGAGTGTTTTGCCATTTCTGCACTTTGTTTTGTTAAGCTTTGCACAGAGTGCATTTTCTTGGTGATGTCTTCGGACACCTCGGTTTGCTCTTCTATTGATTGAGCAATGTGTTGGGCTTGCTCTGACACTCGCTCAATGCCAACTAAAATGTTACTGGTTAACTCGTTGGTTTTTTCGACTTGGTCTTTTGATGATTCAACCAATTTTAAACTCACTTCCATGCGATTAACGGCTTGCCCACTGGCCGTACTAAGTTGTGCCAAGAGTGTTTCAATTTCATTTACGCTGTCTTGTGAGCGCTGTGCTAGCGTTCGAACTTCGTCGGCAACAACCGCAAAGCCTCGGCCTTGTTCCCCTGCACGAGCTGCCTCTATTGCGGCGTTAAGAGCCAGTAGATTAGTTTGCTCTGCGATACTACGAATAACGTCTAAAATGGTTTCTATATTGGTTGTTTCTTGGCGTAGTTGAGTAACAACAGTTCCTGTTTCTTTTAAGGAGTTAACCAGCTGATTTATTGCGTCTAGGGTGCCATTTGCTGTGGTTAAACTATTTTGCGCGACAGTGCGAATGTCGCTGGCAGCATCTGCTGATTGTTGAGTATTGTCAGCAATAGTACGGTTATTCGCTGACATTTGATCAAGTGCCACAACTACTTGTGTGGTGTTGTCCATAATATGGACAGAATATTCGCCGACTTCTTGGTTTACTTTTAATACCTCTTGGCTGTTTTCATTAACCTTCTCTACCGAACTAAGTACGCCCGCAATGACTGAACGTAGGTTTTCAGCAGACTTATTGATGGCATTGCCAAGTTCGGCAATTTCATCAGTTCCTGATACTTTAACGGGTTTGTTGAGATGACCTTGTGCCATATTTTGTGCTGCGTTACGAACCGCCAAAATACCTCGGACTATGTTATTCGATATCAAATAGCTGAGTGTGATGGAGATAACAATCGCGATTAAAATAGAGAGCCAGAAACCAATTTCAATTTCTGCAATAAGACTTTCTGTTTGTTGTTTTGCCTCTATCACTTCTCTGTTTGTTTTGTCGGTGAGAGCAGCGAAGTATTTCATTAAGTCATTGTATGAACCGATGAAGGCAGAGAATACTGGAAAGGGTGCTTTGTTGTCCGTTGAGTTTTCCATTGCGCTTACGAAGGTTTTGCTCTTGCTTTGGAAGTCGTTGACGAGCGTTATAAGCTTTCTCGATTCGTCAGACTGCTTTGAAAGGCCTTTATTAAGCTCATTAATTAGAGACGGTGTGGTGTTGTAACTCTCTGAAATGGCTTGTAAGTAATCGGGGATTTGCTTATCGAGTGATAGTAGATAGGCAATCTGCAAACCTCGCACATTGAGCACTATATTGACTTGTGCTTCTTTCACTCGTTCCAAATTAAGTGAGACGTTATGGTTTTCTTCATAGAATCGGTCAAAGCGATTTGCTAATTCTGTACTTTTTGCTTTTATTAAACTCAGTGCCATCAAAAATATAATGATGATGGATAAAATGAGGGTAATAAATTTTGCCTTGACGGATAGGTTGTTCATGTCGGTTCCTTCAACGTTCAGTGATTGTTTTGCGTTATATTAGTGCGATTTTTTGCATCGTTTTAGTGCGTAGTTTGTATGGCATTTTTCATGAAAAATCAAAGCAATTCTTATGAAAGAAAGATTATTTAGTATGGGAGCGGGCATGTTTAGGTTTTCTGAATGGATCAGAGTCAGTAATAAGATAACTGTCAATAAACATTCATATTTCGCTATTCCGTTACGCTCAAAAAAGTGGACAATAGCGGTCTTTCTTATCGCTCACATTCCTGCAGGTCATCATGATATCAATCCCCTCTTCTGAGGATACGGCTTCTCGTCGTGTTCAATACTTGCGCGTTTTTGTGCTGGGCTTTAGCGCCTTTATTTTTAACACCACGGAGTTTGTTCCGGTCGGATTATTGACGGACATCGCGCAAAGCTTTTCGGTTTCACCAGCTCATGTCGGTTGGATGTTGACTGTTTATGCTTGGATTGTGGCGCTTATGTCGCTGCCAATGATGTTATTGACGCGTAAGTTAGAGCGTAAAACATTACTGCTAGGTCTATTTGCTTTGTTTATCGCGAGTCATATCTTGTCTGTGGTGGCGTGGGATTTCACTGTCCTATTGATCAGCCGAATCGGCATTGCCTTTGCCCATGCAGTGTTCTGGTCGATTACGGCGTCTATTGCCATTCGTGTTGCGCCGCAAGGAAAACATACTTTTGCATTGAGTGTGCTGGCAACAGGAACCGGTTTAGCTATGGTGCTTGGCGTACCTGTCGGTCGTATCATCGGTCAGTTGTTTGGCTGGCGTACGACGTTTGCTTTTATCGCGATTGTGGCATTAATCATCATGTTAGCCATGTACCGTTTATTGCCTAGTTTGCCTAGCTTGTTTTCGGGGTCTCTTAGCAAGGTACCAGAAGTACTTCGTAATAAAGTATTGTTAGGTATGTATTTGTTTATCTTCGTAATTTTCTCAGCTCATTACACGGCTTACAGCTACATAGAGCCTTTCTTAAAAGAAATTGGCGCAGCCAGTGGGCACTTCACCACATTAGTACTATTGTTATTTGGTATGGCTGGGATTTTTGGTAGTTTGCTGTTTAGCTATTTTGGTGAAAGAGCGAATGCCCTGATGTTGATTTCAAGCGTCATTATTGCATCCTTATGCATGAGTGTTTTGTATTTTGTAGCCCCCACTGTGTCCATGCTGATTACTAGTATTCTTTTATGGGGGGCGTCGCTGATGATTATTGGTTTGAGCATGCAGATACGAGTGCTGAAAGTAGACGATACAGCCGCTGATATTATTATGTCTTTGTATTCAGGCATTATAAATTTGGGGATTGGTGCAGGGGCTCTAATTGGTGGTCAGGTCATACAACTTGTCGGCTTGGGTAGTGTTGGTTTTACTGGTGCTTTACTAGGTTTTTGTGCTTTAGCAGTGATTTTGACGCTATTAAAACGGATTAAAAAATCTGCAGAGTAAATGTTCTTTTTTGTTTATTATTTAGGATGATGAATATGGTTCGTTATCCTATCTTGATAAAGATATTAAGTTCATATGTGTTAAGGTGCATGAAACAGGTAGCTGATATTACGCCTGAATTTTGTATGTCTTTAGTGTGACTTAATAAGATCCTTCTATGTTTAATTGGTTTAATGTCTCTATGACACGGAAAGTCAGTAGTCTTTCATTTATTCTTTTGTCGTTCCTTTTTGTGGTGATTCTTTATTCGACGTATCAAACACAAAAAATCTACAAAGAAATGCAAGAAGTTGCTGAGATTGATATTCCTCTCACCGAAGTCATCGCGGATATCGAAATACTACAGCTTAAGCAGCATTTATTGATGGAGAGTATTCGCCTGCAAGGGGATGCTTTCTTTGCTGATGAGGTATTACAGAAAAAAAGCGTCAAAGGCTTTGAAGAGTTTAGTCTGCAACTATCCTTACAGCTTGATAAAAGTATTAACATACTTCACTCAGGTATGAAATTCGGCACTATTCGCATCAACGTGGCCGACCACCAATCTTTGATCCAACAAATTAATGCCCTGCACAGTCATAGAATCGGTTTTGAAAATTCATTTTCACGCTTTTTAGGTAAAAGAGAAAAGCATGATTTAGATTCTTGGGAGAGGCTAGAAAAGCAGAGTGGTTTACTGGATGCGCAATCCGAAAAGTTACTTATAAATATTGAACAACTCACAACTAAAGTCGCTGCGACAGTAGAAAAGCAAGAGCGTGACTTTATGATCGTAAACGCCATATTAGGTTTTTCAGCCTTTGCCATTGGTGGTTACTTAACCCTATTTACGATTTTGTCTTTTCGTCGGAAAGTAGGTTCCTTGCGTGGCCAGATAGAATCGCTACATCGTTCTATTTCTTCTGATGAGAGCAGCAATACATTGCGAAGCAAAGGCACGGATGAATTGGATCAGTTAGAAAAGGATTTAAAAATTCTGGTGGCGCGCTTCTCGTTGGAACAAGATAACCGCGATGAAGTCGAAACCCAACTAATGGAGCTTGCGACAAAAGATAAACTGACGGGAGTGTTTAATCGACATAAATGGGATGAACAGATTAAGGATGAAATCGCGTTAGCCAATCGCGGACATCACTTTAGCTTGATCTTATTGGATGTTGATCATTTCAAAAAAATTAACGATTCTCGCGGCCATGACGTGGGGGATAATGTGCTCAAGCTGCTGGTTAGTACCCTGAGAAAACGTCTGCGTGAAACTGACATACTATTCAGAATCGGTGGTGAAGAGTTTGCCATATTACTTAGAGATACCAATCTTGACGATGCTAGAGTGCTTGCAGAGCAGTTACGTAAAAGAGTCGAAACTTTGAATGAAAACGGTATTCCATCATTCACCATTAGTTTGGGAGTAACTGATTATCAAGACGTCGATGATCAGAGTCGCATCGTAAAACGTGCAGATGTTTTACTTTATGAAGCTAAAGACGCAGGACGCAATTGCGTTATGGCAGGCTAGCCTTTAGCTATTTATCTGATACCTATCAAGAATCTTTATGTTTAATTGGTTGAATGTCTCTATGACCAGAAAAATCAGTAGTCTTTCATTTGTTCTTTTGTCGTTTCTTTTCGTGGTGATTCTTTATTCTGCGTATCAAACACAGAAGATTTATAAAGAAATGCATGAAGTGGCAAAAATTGATGTGCCGCTTTTTGAAGTTATGGCTGACATGGACATGTTGCAGCTTAAACAACACTTATTAATGGAAGGCATTCGTCAGCAGGGAGATGCCTTCTTTGCTAATAAGTCGATGCAAGAGAAAAGCATAAAAGGCTTTGATGAATTTAGCTCACAACTTGCAGCCCAGCTTGATAAGTCTATGGAAATACTTCGAACAGGGCTTGGGTTTGGCAGCGTGAGAATCAAATTGATGGATCATAAGGCATTGATTCAACAGATCAACCTGCTGCATCAACATCGAATGAATTTTGATCTCCTTGTGGACGAGTTTCTAGCACAAGATCAACAAGGCTTTTCAACTGCTTGGCCTTTACTGGAGCAGCAAGACAGTGAATTAGCTGATCAAGCTGATATATTGCTAGTAAATATTGAACAACTTACAACAAAAGTTGCCGCCACAGTAGAAAAGCAAGAACGTGACTTTATGATCATCAATGCTCTATTAGGCTTTTCAGCCTTTGCTATTGGTGGTTATTTAACGCTCCATACAATTTTGTCTTTTCGTCGGAAAGTGGGTTCGCTGCGAGGCCAAATAGACTCTCTACATCGTTCCATTTCTCCTGATGAAAGCCGTAATGCTTTGCGTAATAAAGGCTCTGATGAACTGGACGAGTTGGGACGAGATTTAAAAATTTTGATGGCGCGCTTCTCGTTGGAGCAAGATAACCGCGATGAAGTTGAAACCCAACTTCTAGAATTGGCGACCAGGGATAAACTGACAGGTGTATTTAATCGCCATAAATGGGATGAACAAATTAAAGATGAAATCGCGCTCGCTAACCGCGGTCATCATTTCAGCTTGATCTTGTTAGATGTTGATTATTTCAAAAAAATTAACGACTCCCACGGTCATGATGTAGGCGATAATGTACTCAAATTGTTGGTTAACACATTACGAAAACGCCTGCGTGAAACTGACATACTATTCAGAATTGGTGGTGAAGAATTTGCCATATTACTAAGAGATACCAATCTTGAAGACGCCAAAATACTTGCAGAGCAGTTACGCAAGAAAGTTGCAGCTCTGGATGAAAGCGGCATGCCGCCATTCAGCATTAGTTTGGGCGTGACTGATTATCAAGATTTTGATGATCAAGTTCGTATTGTCAAACGTGCCGATGTTTTGCTTTATGAAGCCAAAGGCGCTGGACGTAATTGTGTTATAGCCGGCTAGTTGGTTGATAAAAAAAAGCCACTTTTGGCAATGGATTGACCGTTTACGAGAATCTCTACTTCATGTAACCCAGCGTAGTAGACTCGTGTAGTGATGGTTTTGAAAGGGTGTTTCTTGCTCATAGAGACTTGCTTACCAGCGGCCAACGTCGCTTTTTTCCACTTAAATACCTTGGGTGTTATTTTGCCGTTTTTCTTCTGATGATGAATTACATAGTCAATCATTAAGGTTTGATCTTCCTTGCTGGTGGATTCAAACAACAATGAAAACTCTAGATGATTATTCAACCTTACCTGTTCATCATGTATTTCTAGCTTAATATTGTCTAACTTTGGCTGGGCATAACCAAATACGTCAAGAGCCTTACGGTTGCCTTGTTTTAACAAGGTACGACAAGCATGGCGAATCAGCTTTTGGCGATTTGCATCTGCGTCTTGCATCCATTTTTCTGCGATATCTGCCACAAGATCGGGGTGATCTTTGGCAATATCATTGAGGTTATTTGCTACGGAGCGGCGTACGTATTCTTCTTGATCGTCTTTTAGAGCTTCAAGCAATTCAATCACCGGTGCAGGATCCTGAATAAAACTCGGTAACTGCATCGCCCAAGGTAAGCGTGGTCGAGTGCCTTCGGAAATCAAACGTCGCACATGTTTGTTATCGTCTTTAAGCCAGCTTTTGAGAGCGTTGAGTGTTTCTTCAGGAGAAGCCAATAAGAAAAAGCGAATGCTAAACTCAGATGTAAAGCGCCGAGTCATGGCGTTCAGCAAGCTCATGGAAAGATCATGATGTGCAAGACCGTGAAGCCCCACATAATCCCCAATGGGCATAACAGCCCAGCCTGAAATTCCGTTACTTCCAATTGATACTTCTTGCTGAAGCTCAGGCGCTGCTTCTTTTGATTCTGGAGCCAAAGAAGCAAGTAGGATATGTCCTGCTTGTTCGAAATTGTCAGGTAAATAACGGCTCATAGCAGCAGTGATTTGTTGTGAGCGAGCTTTTAGTTCCAGTGTTTCAAGCTGATAAGAAGCGGCATCAAGAAACCCTTGTTGATCGAAGTCTTGCCAATGGCGTTGAAAGTGCTCCGCCATATTGCCGATAACGCTGATATTGAAGAGGTTTTTAAAAGGTTCTGTCATATGCCTATCTTCCTGAGTGATGGCTGAAAGAGTAACCTTATCGCTAGCCTCTGTCAGTTGTTGTCAGTATAAAACAGCCAATATTCCAGTGTGAGATTGAATATTGGCTGTGATGATTTTGCTGTCAATTTATTGGTTGGTAAGAATATCTGTTATAGCTTCTGATTTACCTTTTCCATCAAGGCGTCCACTTCTTTGTGACGGCCCATATCAGCAATCGGACGGTTTGGTCTAGGCGCTGCTTTTTTTGCGATGTCTAGGTGTTGTTTCGCGCCTTCATAGTCACCGTCGTCGTATAAAAACTCAGCAAGGAAGTAGTTAGTGTCGATGCTGGTTGGGTTCATTTTGTAAGATTGCACTAGCAGTTCTTTGGCTTTTTTGTCGCTACCAAAGCCAATCGGCCAGCCTGGTACTTTATGATAAAGCACGCCTAAACTTGTCATAGCGGAACCAGATAACGCGCTAGGGTTAATGGTAATTGCGTCTTCGAAGGACTTCTTCGCCGCTTTTGCTAAAGATAACGCACCCAATCCGCCTTTTGCACCCGCTGTGCTCGATTGAATAATACCAAGCCAAATTAGATCATCTGGGTTTTTAGGATCAGCATTAACTAATTCTTGCGCCTTGATCGCAAGATCGTTAAAGGCCGCTTCTTTGGCGTCGTCGCCTTCTATTTGGTAATTAATTTGTGCCCAACGCTGTTGAATCTCTAACAAGCTAGAGGTGTCAGCGGCCCAAGTAGAGGAAACTAATCCTAGAGTGAGTAGGCTAGCAGTGATAAATGATTTCATGATAATGCCTCTTGTGCGGTTTGTTCGACGTCTTTTTCACGACGTAGAAAACGTTTAATAATAGGAAGTTTTTTAAACAACGCCTTGTCCACAATGTGTGGGAAAGCACCGTTGATTTTGACAAAGAGCTTTTCAGGAAAACCGACAAACTGTCTGGCGTGACCTGTTTCAAGTTGCTGAATTAGCGCATTGGCAACGCTTTCTGGTGAATCTACGTTATTGCCCAAGGCTTTGTTCATCGCCATGGCTTGATCGCTGTTAATGCTGGTAGCGGTTGCTCGTGGTGCAAAGTAACTAACATGAACATTGGTATCTGCTAATTCACGGTACAAGGCTTCGGTAAAACCGCGTAGGCCAAATTTGCTAGCACAATAAATCGATTGTCCGGCGAAACCTATGCTGCCAAAGGTCGATCCTACATTGACCAAGTAGGACGGTGCTGGTTGCTGTAAACCGGCTTTTTGTAATAAAGGTAGCAATTCTTGAGTGAGTAGAATCGGTGCTAATAAATTGGTTTCTAAGGTGTCTACAATGACGGCTTCTTCTGTGTCTTCCAACAAGGAGAACTGCCCAATACCTGCGTTATTAATCAGCATACTGATGGCATTCAATTCAGCTACGAGGCAGGTTTTTTCACGGCCCTGCAGTGTGCTGATGTCTGCGACGAGTATCTTGTGTTCGCCAGTCAAAGAGTCGCTAAGCTCTTGCAGACGCGATTCACTTCGACCTTGCAGAATCAAGCTTACGCCTTTGTTAGCTAAGGCTTTCGCGATGGCTTGGCCTATGCCGCCCGTCGCACCAGTTAATAAACAGGTTTGTTGTTGCCATTGCATCATGCTTCTCCTATGCCGCGTCGGCTTGAGCTGCGCCATCTAGCTCACGGAAAATGTTGGCGTACAATTTGAAAAACATTTTCGCACTATGAATGATCTGATCTTGCTCGTTTTTATCGGTGATTTTATTCATCAGATTTTCAAAGAAGACGATGTGTTCTTGATCCAATGAACCATGCGAACGTAAGTAGCTAAAGGCATTCGCTGGCAGGCCGAGTTTGTTTTTGATTTGCTCTGCGGCGTTATCTGCCAAGGCAATGCTGGTGCCTTCCAGTACGAAAACCATACCGAAAAAACGCAATGGATTAATGCGATTGACCGCATCATAGGCGTACGCCACCATCAATTCCGTTGCTGATGCTGGTTGGCTTTTGCGTACTGTTTCTTTATCTGCACCGCAGGCAGCGATGTCGTTTAGGATCCATTCTTGATGACCCATTTCTTCTTCAATGTATTCGCCAACGGCTTCACGTAGCCATTCTTTTTCTTCTGGTAAACGACTACCCACCGCCATCAATAATGGCACTGTGTGTTTGACGTGGTGATAAGCCTGAGTCAAAAAGTCGACGTAGTTTTCTAAGGTAATTTGGCCATGAAAACAACGTTGGATAATAGGTGATGTCACCAAGTATTGTCTTTCAGCTAGGGTTTCTTGTTGTAGGCGTTGGTAAAGTGTCATAGGGATTCTCCATATACGGTATTTAATTGTGAAAACTTGTCTTGGTATAAAAGTTCAATTTGGTCTGTAAAGCGTGCCAGAATTTTGTCGCGAATCGGTTTTCCAGTAGCGGTGACCATGCCAGGAATTGTCATCAATGGCTGCGCCAGTGGGAGCCAAGTACTAATGCGGGCGTAATCTGGCAACTGTTGATTCACCATGGAAACCACCTGTTGAATTTGTTCTTCGGTGATGTTTGCTGCTGCAGGGCTGAGTAATGCCCCGCAATAAGGTTTTGCTTCACCAAACACTAATGCTTCGCGGAAATACCCTGTCGCCATAAGTTCAGCTTCTACCCATTCTGGTGATAAGTTGCGACCAAAAGAGTTAATGATGATGTTCTTCTGGCGACCATCAATATTCAGAAAACCATTGGTTAGACTGACCAAATCGCCAGTGCGTACTTCTTGTGGATAAAAACTGTCGGGTTGATTGAGGTAACCAAGGAATAGGTTGCCAGTGATCACCAATTCACCTTGCTCAATGTGTAGTTGATTGTGAGGCAACACGGCACCAGCGGAAGCTTGGTCCTGTTGCGCAGGTGTATTTAATGACACCACAGACGCGCATTCAGATAAGCCGTAACCTTGGTAAACAGGCAAACCAAGAGCATGCGCTTTTTGTACCAAACCAGCCGCAACTTTACCGCCGCCAACCGCGATAAACTGCAAAGATTTAGGCGGCTTCCAACCTTGTTGGCAGGCGCCAACAAATAAAGAAAGTAACTCTGGCACTAAAATTAAACTGGTTGGCTGCTGCTGGCTGATTAATGTCAGTAACTGCTGTGGCTGAGTCAAACGGCTACCACTAAAGCCGCGCTCTTCTTGGCTTGCCAGAATGATGGTTCCGCCGACCAAAAGAGGCGAATAAATCCCTGTGATATTTTCTAACAAGGTCGCCAAAGGCAATAAACACAAGTGACGAACATCTTGTAATGCCACGGCATCAGCAATGGAATGGGCGACATTTAGCTGGGATTCGTTACTCAAACAAACGCCTTTCGGGCTGCCTGTTGTGCCAGATGTAAAAGTGATCTTGTTGGTGCCCGTTGGAATTCGTGGTTCGTGCTGTACTGTTAAACGAGTAACATAAACCCCTTCAAATGGGCTGTCTGTTGCGTCATGGTTAGCTGAGCTGTTCCTGTTACTGGGAATATTGTTGTCTTGTGTCAGCATCAATTCGATGCCGCTTTCATTTAACAAGTGTGTGGTTTGTTGCGGGCTAAAAAAGCTCGGCACTGGCACACAACAAAGCTCTGCGGCTTGGCAGGCTAGATCAAATAAAACCCATTCAATGGTGTTGTCCATGGCGATGGCGACACGAGACACTTGTTGCTCCATTAACCAGTTTTTACGAGCAGTTACGGCATCGGCTAATGCTTGATAAGTGAGCTGTTTGTCTTGTTGTATTAGGGCGACTTTATTGGCCCATTCTGGAGAAGAGAAATACCACATCATGCGTTCCTTAGCTGCTGCAATAAGTGTTGAAAATTCGCTTGTACAAGATCCATTAAGGCTTCAAGTTCAGGTTGTTGCAGCGCTAGTGCGACTGCTTTTTTTACATCCAAAAACATTACTTTAGGGTTGTTGTCGTAATAGCTTCCCCATTGTGTTTCGTCATTTTTTAGTAGGTTTGGATTCGCATCTGCTAAAAAGGTCAGTGGCAATTTCAGCTTGCCAAGTAGTTGGCGAACTTTATCTGTTCCGGCAAAAACCAAATAATTCACATCAGATAGATACAAACCCATTACGACTGTCATTAATAACGGCAAGGTAAAGCGTTGGTTTTGGCTATAAAGATTCCCCAATTCTGCAACACTGGCGCGTTCTGTCCAGATGCCGTGTTCTTGTAAGCTCTCGGTAATCGACATAGGCAAATACTGTTCGACAAATAGTGGCTGAGTGCCGCGACGAACGCCCATCACTGCTCTTAACCCTTGCGCTTTAATGCCAAGCAGAATCGGCATGAAAGTGTTTACATCGGCTTGATATTTTTTTGCAAACCCGTCTTTAACAAAGATTTCTAAATCCCGTCTAGCGCAACCGTCTGCATTTGCAGCAACAAACTCATAGGGCATAGTTGGGGTAGCGACTTTGGTTCGCATGGTGTCGGTATGTACTGAATCTGAATGCTGCATAATGGAAACCCCCTCAATTTGTATAGCTTCAGATTAAAGGCCTAGGATTAAGAAAACCTTATGCCTAATCATTAATTTATTAATATTGACAAATTAATTTCACCGTTCATTTATCAAGAAAAAAGCATTTATTTTCATTGGGTTATGTTTGATTTTTAGTCTTTTTAAGATGTGTTGATCTCTTCAAAAACAGAGTTTTCTTAAGGATTTTTAAGAAAACTCTTGGAAATTAAGCACTGGATGGCAATGTGATATAAAAATATCGTTATATTTTGTTGAAAAGGTAGGGCTGCTTTTCTGATCCTAAGGTTAGCTCTTGATTTTGCTTTGCCTAAAATGCATGGATACCTTCGAATTATTCCGCTTTTTCGATGCCTTTTTGCGGCTTAACATCGTTCCATTCTAATGACAATGTGAAGAACTCACTAAGAAGGTATGGATGGAAGCATGTGATCTAAACGCAGCTGAAGCGCGCCGCTTGATGGCGCAAAAGTCATTGTCTGTTATGGAGTTGGCGCAAAGTTGTATTGCACGAATGAATGCGGTGAATCATGCGGTGAATGCAATTGTTGCTTGTGATCCAGACGATTTGATGACTCAAGCAAAGCAAGCTCAAAAAGCCATTGATAAAGGCGAGCCGCTGGGTGCGTTACATGGTTTGCCTCTGAGCGTAAAAGACATGGTTGACCTTAAGGGGTTCCCAACAACATTCGGTAGCACAATTTACAAAGATAATATGGCTACATCCGATGACCCAATGGTCGCGCAGTTACGCCAAGCTGGTGCCTTGCCATTAGGCAAAGCCAATAATCCAGAATGGAGTGCGGGCGGTAATACACGCAATGCGGTTTATGGTGCAACGGCGAACCCATTTGATGTGACGCGCTCGGCAGCTGGTTCGTCTGGCGGCTCGGCGGTGGCTTTGGCTTGTGGCATGACGCCATTAGCAACCGGATCGGATACTGGTGGTAGCTTGCGTAATCCTGCGGCCTTTTGTGGCGTGGTTGGCTTTCGTCCGTCACCGGGCGTGGTGCCGGGACACAGTCGGCCAATTGGCTTAATTCCTATATCAACCAATGGACCAATGGCGCGTTCTGTCGAAGATGTTGGTTTGATGTTATCGCAGATGATTCGCCCTGATCGTCGAGACCCTTGGGTTTCTATAGTGGAAGGCGTTGGGCAACATAACGCCGATGCTTATCGTCATTTTCCAGACTTTGATTTGAGCAGCGCGAAAGTGGCGTTTACCAACGACTTTGGTTTTGCCATGACGGAAAAACTGATTAAAGAATCCTTCCAAGAAAAAATCGACAAGTTTGGTGCTGTATTCGCCCAATGTGACAATGCGCATCCTAGCTGTGAGAACGCCGATCATATTTTTGCCGTTCTAAGAGCGCTTAATTTTTCGGGACATCATCGTGATTTGTCTCGCAAATACCCTGATCAAATGGGGCCAAATATTCTGATGAATATTGAAGAAGGCGAGTCATACAGCGCATTAGATGTGGTGAGTGCGCTGAACAAACAAACCGTCATGTATCGAGAGTGGCAGATGTTTTTCGAAGAATATGACTTTATCCTTGCGCCAACCACGACCATTAGCCCACGAGATTGGCATGAACTTTACCCAGAGCAGATTGATGGCAAGCCGACACAAAGTTATTATCACTGGCTTTCTATGGCCTATGCATCGACCTTAACGGGTCATCCGTCTGTGACTTTGCCTGTTGGGCGAGACAAAAACAACATGCCGTTTGGTTTACAGATTATTGGCCGACGCGGTGATGATTTATCTACCTTGGCGTTTGCTAAAGCGTTAGAAGCCTTGTTAGAAAAAACGCCCGATCTAGCGCGCCCAAGAGTCGATATTGCTATGTTGTCTGGTTTGCCAGCGTTGAAAAATACAGACGGTTTTATGGGATTCTAATTTATCGAAAGCTTTCATGGAGTATTTAAGTGACTGACTATATTTCTACCCCTGTTGTGCAGTCGCTCATTGCATTGCAGGAAATTACTTGGGTCAATCCGAAAAAAGTGCGTTTTGATGAGGTTCAATCCAAGCTGTCTCTGCAAATGTCAGACATGCTAGATGCGTCGGATCGACTCTCGCGTTTTGCGCCTTACCTTGCTCAAGTGTTTCCAGAAACAGCTGTCACTAACGGCATCATCGAATCTGAATTAAAGGCCATTCCTGCTATGCAGCATGCCTTGTCGGATTCGATGAATCTAGAAGTCCTCGGTCGTTTATTGATGAAGTGCGACAATCAATTGCCGATTGCAGGCTCCATCAAAGCTCGCGGAGGAATTTATGAAGTCTTGTTGTATGCTGAGCGTTTGGCGCTAGAGAATGGCTTATTGCAAACCACTGACGATTATCGAGTATTGGATTCAGAGCATTTTCGAGCGCTGTTTGCCAAGCATCAGATCGTCGTCGGATCAACTGGGAACCTTGGCTTAAGCATTGGCATTATGAGTGCTAAATTGGGCTTTGATGTCACGGTTCATATGTCGTCTGATGCCCGTGAATGGAAAAAAGCTTTGCTGAGAAGTAAAGGCGTCAATGTCGTTGAACATACTGCTGATTATGGCGTTGCTGTAGAGCAAGGACGACAGGAAGCCATGCAAAAAGACACGGCGTATTTTATCGATGACGAAGATTCCACTTCGCTGTTTTTAGGCTACAGCGTAGCGGCGTTACGACTACAAAAACAGCTAGTCGAGCAGGGCATTGTTGTCGATAAGGACCATCCCTTGTTTGTCTACTTGCCTTGCGGTGTTGGTGGCGCACCTGGCGGTATTACTTTTGGCTTAAAACAAGTATTTTCTGATCATGTGCATTGTTTCTTTGCTGAGCCTACGCATTCTCCTTGCATGGTATTAGGTATGGAAACGGGTTTGCATAATGGCATCTCAGTGCAAGAGCTGGGCATTGATAATCAAACCTGTGCTGATGGCTTGGCAGTTGGCCGACCTTCTGCTTTTGTTGGCCCTATGATGGATTCGCTGCTCAGCGGTATTTATACGGTTTCTGATGATAATATGTATCGTCATTTGGCCATGCTGGTGGATGCAGAAAGTATTCCGGTGGAACCCTCTGGCGCAGCCGGTGTAAGTGGCGTACTGCGAGTGTTAACTGAGGGAGCTGATTACGTAACGGCTCACCAGCTCGGCGATAAAATGTCGCAAGCAACACATATCATCTGGGCAACCGGTGGCGACATGGTGCCGGAAGAAGAAAGAAAAGCTTATTATGAAAAAGGCCAAGCCTTGCTGTCTTAAAGTACATTTGTCTTAATGAAAGAGCCAAAAGTAATACTTTGGCTCTTTTTTTCCTCTCTATTTTTTCTCTTTAATAGCGACGCAGCGGTGCTTTTACGACAGTACCAAGTTTATATCCTCAATGTTCTCTTCATGCTGCATTTTTTCGATCATGTAATCTAAAAATACTCTCACTGCTGCAGGTAAGGTGCGGCCAGATAGGGTTTGTACTTCAATATTGCGAATGTCCATGCCTCGGTCACGAATTGGGATAGCGACCAGTTCGTTGGCAGCCAGTTGGTGGCGCATAGATATTTCTCCCGCAAGATGCACGCCGCCTTCATAGGTCGTAAAGCGATTTAATGTCGCCATGTTGTTGGATACCAAAACGGGATCGAATAACAGATTTAAACGACTGCAACAGATATCAAACAGCTGTCTTACTGTGGTGTTTTCTTCTGGTAAGGCAATCGGATAGGGTTGTAATTGCGCGAGAGTGACGGTTTTTTTGTTGGCCAATGGGTGGTTTGGATGGACAACAGCAACGACGGGTGAGGGCTGTCGATAGGCGACTTGGATGTCTTTGGCAGGAGACAAATTTAAAGTAACGCCTATGTCAGCATCCCCATGACTAACACGCCGCGATACTTCCGCAGGTGAGCTGACATTGATATGAAAATGAATACCTTCATGTTTTTTTCGAAAATTTGCAATGTTACGTGGTAAGAATTCCATCGCAAAACCTTCCGAACACGAGATGTTTACATGACCTCGATTTAGACCTTCCAAAGCGGCAATTTCGGACACAACTCTGTCCGATTCTAGTGCGTTCTTACGTGCATACACGGCTAACATTTCACCAGCTGCACTCAATTCCATGCCGCGAGGGCGGCGTTCAAACAGGGTTGTACCAAGAATATCTTCTAGGCTATTTATCTGCCTACTTATAGCGCTCGCTGCTACATTTAGGTGCAATGATGCCTCACTAATAGAACCATATCTAGCGACCTCTAAAAAGTAACGCAGAGCCGTGTCTTGTAAACGTAATGCGGCTTTCATCGTGTTTTTCCTGCATTTTAGTGAATATTGGCGGTTTTTTATAGCATTTTGATAATTCTGTCATTTCGCCATAGTCATGCTTTTTTGGCAACGATTCTTTGCATTTTTTTTAATTGTGGCAATGGTTGTTTTTGCATAGTGTGAATGAAAGTTGCATTACATGAATATCAAATTTAAGGGCTTAAAAGGAACGAAACGATGAAAAAACTCAGTCAGAATAAGTTTGCTCTATTACCAGTATTAGACCGCGCTCCACGTAGAACTTTTGTCAGCGCTCTTATTGCATGTTCTCTAGTGGGTGCGGCTGCGCCAGCACTTGCTAATAAAGCGAATGATACCTTGGTGTATGCCGTGGGACTTGAGCCAGAAAACGTCAGTCCTTATCACAACAATGTGCGGGAAGGGATTATTTTGTCGCATCTTGCTTGGGATACCTTGATTTATCGAGACATGGAAACAGGCGAGTATCAGCCTTTGTTGGCAACCAGCTGGAAGTGGGAAGATCCGACTCATTTGCTTTTCACTTTGCGTAAAGGCGTCACTTTTCAAAACGGCGATGCTTTTAGTGCAGCGGATGTGGCTTTCACCTTTAATTATGTAACGTCACCTGAGTCTAAAATCGTCACCCGCCAAAACGTCGATTGGATTGATCATGCGGAACAAGTTGACGAGTACACAGTGCGCTTGGTGCTGAAACAGCCTTTCCCAGCGGCATTGGAATATTTATCTGGTCCAACGCCTATTTTCCCTGAAAAATATTTTAAATCCGTTGGCATTGAAGGCTATGCCAAAGCGCCAATTGGTACTGGCCCTTATAAAATCACCGAGGTGCTAAGTGGTGAAGGGGCGAATTTAGAGCGGTATGAAGGCTATTTTGAAGGTGGTCCAATTAAAAAGCCTGCCATCGGTAAAATTCAATTTAGAGTCATTCCTGACCCAGATGCTCGTCTTGCTCAGCTGATGACAGGCGGCGTTGATTGGACTTGGCGCGTGCCCTCTGATCAGGCAGATGAAATGAAAATGATGCCAAACCTAGAAGTGATTAGCTCCGAAACTATGCGAGTGGGCTATTTAGCAATGGATACCAGCAGCGAGGCCTTAAAGGATTCGCCATTTCGTAATAAGTTGGTACGTGAAGCAGTGAATTATGCGATTAATCGTGACGCGCTAGCGAACGAATTGGTACGTGGCGGTAGCCGTGCGATTTATACACCATGTTTCCCTTCTCAGTTTGGTTGCGACGTGTCTGCTGGGAAAAAATTCGAGTACGACCCTACAAAAGCGAAGGCTTTGCTCGCTGAGGCGGGTTATCCAAATGGTTTTCAAACCGATTTTTATGCTTATCGAGACATGGATTTAGCCGAGGCTGTTTTAGGTGATCTTCGCGCGGTTGGTATCACTTCTAAAATGCACATGTTGACCTATGCGGCATTGCGTAAAGAGCAGCGATCAGGAAACGTGCCTTTGGCTTTCCAAACATGGGGTTCTTACTCTGTAAACGACGCATCAGCCATGACCAGTGTTTATTTTAATGGGGGGGCAGACGATATCAATCATGACAAAGAAGTGATGGCTTTATTGGATGCTGCGGATACCAATGTAGACCCTGAAATTCGTAAGAAAAACTACAGTGAAGCGATTAAGAAAATCACAGAAGCGGCTTATTGGGCGCCCATGTTTTCTTATTCAAGTAACTACGCCTTCAGTAAGGAGCTGAATTTCACCGCTTATCCTGATGAATTACCTCGCTTTGTAGAATCAAGCTGGAAGTAATGAGTAAGACGCTTACTGCTGTGCGTAAGCGTCCTAGTTTGCGCTTAGGTGCCTAATGTTCAAAGGCATCTAGGCGTTTTTGGGGAGAGGTTATGTTGGTATTTATATTTCGTCGATTACTGGTGGCGTTTAGTGTGGCGATTACTGTATCTATCGTGAGTTTTATGTTGCTGCATTTGTCAGGCGATTTGGCCATTTCTATAGCGGGTCCAGAATCTACTGCAGAACAGGTAGAGCAAATTCGTATCGATTTTGGCTTGGATAAACCCATGGTCTATCAATACTTTGATTGGCTGTGGTCGGCAGTTCAATTGGATTTTGGTCGTTCTTATTATTTTCAAGATACCGTGATGTCACTGATTAGTGATCGTTTGCCGGTGACACTGACTTTGGGCGGTTTGGCATTAGCATTGGCAACTGTGATTGCCATTCCTCTTGGCGTGATTGCTGCTATCAAGCAGGATACTTGGATTGATCGTTTGGCGTTAACCATCGCGGTTATTGGTCAAGCCATGCCAAGTTTTTGGTTCGGTTTAACCTTAATCGTAATTTTCGCGGTGAATTTGCATTGGTTACCTGCGGGCGGTAATGAGACATGGCAGCATTTTGTTTTACCTGCTATTGCGCTGGGTTATTACGCCATGCCAGCCATGATGCGTTTAACGCGTACTGGCATGCTGGAAGTTTTGAATTCCGATTACATTCGTACTGCTCGCTCTAAAGGTTTGAATGAATCGTCTGTCATTTTTAAACATGCACTGCGCAATGCGGTGATTCCTGTGGTGGCTTTAGCTGCGGTTGAACTGGGTTTTATGTTAGGTGGTTCGGTGGTCATCGAATCGGTGTTTTCTTTAAAAGGTTTGGGCCAGCTCGCGTGGGATGCGATTACCCGTAATGACTATCCAGTGGTGCAAGCCGTGGTGTTGATTATTGCGGTGTTTTATATCCTGTTAACTTTTCTAGCGGATGTGATCAACGCCATGCTTGATCCACGTTTGCGTGTCCGCTGAGGTGTCTACTATGTCTGATTCTACTTCTACTGTTTCAACGGCTGCGAGCGCCAGCACTTTTTTACCAGAGGTTCCCGAGTGGCGCCGCATGATGAATCGCTTCTTGGGTCACCGTGGTTTGTTAATGGGGTCGATTATTCTGGGACTGATCGTGGTACTGGCGATTTTAGCACCTTGGTTGGCGCCTCATGATCCTTATCTACAAAATATTTCACAGCGCATGATTCCACCCGTTTGGCATGAAAAGGGCTCGTGGGAACATGTTTTTGGCACCGATAAATTGGGGCGAGATTACCTAAGTCGCTTGCTTTACGGAGCACGAATTTCGCTGACGATTGGTTTGTCCGCCGCGCTTATTTCTGGGCTGATTGGCACGACATTGGGTGTGCTGGCGGGTTATTTCGGTGGTCGAGTCGATGCGGTGATCAGTTATATCATTACCACGCGTTTGGCCATGCCGGTTGTTCTTGTGGCGTTGGCGATGTCGGCTTTAGTCGGCGGCTCCTTACAAATGGTAATCATCTTATTGGGCTTGCTGTTATGGGATCGATTCGCCGTGGTGGCTCGTTCCACGACTCAGCAATTACGCGATGCTGAGTTCATTGCTTCGGCAAAAGTGTTGGGTGCATCAACGACTTATATTTTAGTGCGTGAATTATTACCCAATATTTTAAGTGCGTTAATTGTAGTGATGACCTTGGAAATGGCTCATGCCATCTTGCTGGAAGCGACCTTGTCCTTTTTAGGCTTGGGCGTTCAGCCGCCAATGCCCTCTTGGGGATTAATGATTTCGGAAGGCAAGGCGTACATGTTTTTCAAAACTTGGGTTATTGCGATTCCTGGCATTGCATTAATGGTGTTGGTATTGGCGATTAACTTAGTTGGCGACGGTTTGCGTGATATGAACGCGCCAGAAGGCCGGAATTGAGGCCAGAGGAGACATCATGAAACGAATACTCGACGTAAAAAATTTACAAGTCAGTCTGCCAACGCCAAATGGCAATTTACGTGCGGTACGTGGTATTGATTTGCATGTGAATAAAGGCGAAATGCTCTGCATCGTAGGGGAATCTGGGTGTGGTAAATCCATGACGTCTATGGCGCTGATGGGCTTATTGCCGAAGCGAGCTGAAGTGACCGCCGAGGCAATGCAATTTGACGGTATGGATTTATTGTCCTTATCGAAAAAAGAGCGAAATCAAGTGCGCGGCATGCGTATGTCGATGATTTTTCAAGAGCCGATGACCTCGCTGAATCCTTCTTATACCTTGGGTAATCAGCTTTGCGAAGGCATTATCAAGCACAAAAAAGTAAGCAAAGACGAGGCCAAAAAACGCGCAGTGTATTTATTGGAGCGTGCTGGTGTGCCGTATCCAGAAAAGCGCTTAGATCAGTATCCGCATCAATTATCGGGCGGTTTGCGTCAACGGGTGATGATCGCCATGGCGTTGATGTGTGAACCAGACTTGATTATCGCGGATGAGCCAACTACGGCATTAGACGTGACGATTCAAGCGCAAATATTGCGATTGATTCGTGAGCTTCAGCAAGAGTTCGGCACCGCCGTTATTTTTATTACTCATGACCTTGGTGTGGTAGCGCGTATTGCCGATCGTGTGGCGGTGATGTACGCCGGACAAGTAGTGGAAACCGCTTCCGCGCAAGATTTGTTTGCCGATCCACAACATCCTTATACCAAGGGCTTGCTCAACTGCATTCCTATCCCAGGTAAAACCTTACCGGGCAGTCATCTAGAGTCTATTCCGGGCGTGGTGCCGAGCTTGATTGGCGAGCTTAAAGGTTGTGCGTTTGAAAACCGTTGCAGTGCCTCGATTGGCGAGTGTTGTTACCGTTCGCCTAGTTTGGAAAATCATCTAGGCTCAGAGGCTCATCAAGTACGTTGTCCTGTTGCGACGGCGTCATTTCAGGAGGCGGTGTAATGGCTGAATACGCTTTGGAACTATCGAATTTGTCCCGTCATTTTTATCTTAAAAATGGCGCATTTAAAGAACCTACATTGCTAAAAGCGGTGGACGGTATTTCGTTGCGCATTCGTCCCGGTGAAACCTTGGGTTTGGTTGGCGAATCTGGCTGCGGGAAAAGCACCTTGGCGAAAATGATTCTAGGTTTATTAGAACCGACCGATGGTGATGTGTTGATTAATGACAAGATGCGAGGCGCAAGCTCTCGTTTGTCGATGTCTCGTCAGCTACAACCGATTTTTCAGGATCCTTATTCGTCTTTGAATCCACGAAAAACCATCGAACAAATCATTCGTTTGCCCTTGCAGTTGCATAAAATTGGTGACGCTAAAAGTCAGCAAAAAGCCGTGCAAGACATCAGTGATTTGGTAGGTTTGCCTGAGCGCTTGTTAAAAAATTATCCAGGGCAATTATCAGGTGGTCAACGTCAGCGGGTTGCTATTGCTCGTGCCTTGATTCTAAAACCTAACATCTTGGTGTGTGATGAGCCGACTTCGGCGCTGGATGTGTCTGTGCAGGCACAAATTCTTAACCTATTGATGGATTTGAAAAAAGAGCTAGGACTAACGTATTTATTTATCAGCCATAACCTTGGCGTGGTGGAACATTTGGTGGATCGAGTGGCGGTGATGTATCGCGGCAAAATTGTCGAGCAGGGTACACGGGAAGAGATCTTTCAAAATGCTCAACACCCTTATACTCAAGCCTTGTTGTCTTCTGTTTTAACACCTGAACCTGCTTTGGGCTTGCCTGAGGTGTTGGATTCTAGCGCGTGGGATCGTGCTTCTTAATCGGTTTGATTTTACCTTTTAGCCTAGCTTTTATTTTTTTAAGGAGACAGCATGAGTCGTCAATCGACCATTCAAGGTGCGGAGTTTTATTTTGATTCCGGTGCTTTTTTTTCGGCGTTAGAACAGCGTGTTAGCGTTCATAGTGAGAGCCAAAATTACGAAGCTTTTGATCAGTTACACGCTTATTTGCAAGACATTATTATGCCCGAGCTTGCTTCTTTGGGCTTTCAATCACGCATTGTTGCCAATCCAGTTACCGAAGCAAATCAACCGGGTTCTTGGCCATTTTTGATTGCGGAACGAATCGAGGATCCAGCTCAACTAACGCTGCTGACTTATGGTCATGGCGACGTAGTACGCGGTTATGATGATCAATGGAAAGCTGGATTGTCACCTTGGAAAGTAGTGGTGGATGGCGACCGTTGGTATGGCCGAGGAACAGCGGATAACAAAGGTCAGCACACCATTAACTTTGCAGCATTAAAACAGGTGATTGATGCGAAAGATGGCAAGCTAGGATTCAACGTCAAAGTGATTCTAGAAATGGGTGAAGAAGCTGGATCACCAGGGTTAGCAGAGCTTTGTGAGCTTCATAAAGAGGAGCTTGCGGCGGATTTGTTTATTGCCTCTGACGGCCCACGATTAAATGCTGAGCATCCGACCATTTTCCTTGGATCGCGAGGTGGTTTTAATTTTGATATGAAAGTGTTGTTGCGCGATGGCGCTCATCATTCTGGTAATTGGGGCGGTTTATTGAGTAACGCTGGTACGCGCTTGGCCCATGCTTGGGCGTCTATGGTGGATGCCAAAGGCAAGATTCTCGTTAAAGGCTTATTACCTGCGCGTTTGCCTGAATCTGTACGTGTTGCTTTAAAAGACATTCCCGTGGGAGAAGGAGTAAACAGCCCAGCCATTGATCCTAATTGGGGTGAGCCCGATTTAACCCCAGCAGAGCGGGTTTTTGCGTGGAACACTTTAGAAATATTGGCCTGTAAAACCGGCAATCCAGAGATGCCTGTCAATGCAATTCCCGGTTACGCCAGCGCCCATTGTCAGCTGCGTTTTGTGGTCGAAAGCGACAGCCAAAACTTCTTAAAACACATTCGAGATCATTTGGATCTACATGGTTTTAGTGATGTTGAAGTCACTGATAGCGGCCATACGATGGAGGCGACACGCCTTGATCCAGAGGACCCTTGGGTGGAGTGGGCCTTGGGTTCTCTTGCGCAAACAACGGGAAAGAAACCAGTGTTATTGCCTAATCTAGGCGGCTCATTACCAAATGATGTGTTTGCCAATATTCTCAATTTACCCACCGTTTGGGTGCCTCACTCTTATCCAGCTTGTAGTCAACATGCGCCAAATGAACACGTATTAGCGCCAGTGTGTCGTGAGGCGTTGCAGATTATGACGGGGCTTTTTTGGGATTTATCAGAACAAGGTTCATCGATTCAGGCAAAACGTTAAGGAGAACGACATGACATTAGCGACAGTAAAAAAGGTAAGCAATAGCGGGCTTGCGCCCTATGCGGATTTACTTTGTGATTGGCTAGCCACTCAAGAGGACGAGATGATTCAGTGTCTGCAAGAATTAGTTGATACCGACTCAAACAGCTATGATAAAGAAGGCGTTGATGCGGCTGGAAAGTTAATGGCGTCTTGGTTAGAAGCCGACGGTATCGAATGTCATTGGCATAAATCAGATAGTTCTGGTGATGTATTGGAAGCACGTATTGGCTCTGGATTTGATAAAAAAGATTCTCAGCCGGCCATCTTTCTGATGGGACATAGAGACACGGTTTTCCCTAAAGGCACTGTTGTAACACGAGGTTTTACGCGTGACGGTATGACGGCGTTTGGGCCAGGCGTGGCGGACATGAAATCTGGCTTGGTGCTGAATTGTTTTGTGTTAAGAGGTTTGCAGCATTTGTTGAATAACTCTGATATTGACGAATTGCCTCACCCCGTTGTTGGCTTATTTACTGGCGATGAAGAAATTGGTTCGCCAGAAGGTCGCCATGTTATTCAGCAAATGGTGAAGGGCGCGAAAGCGGTATTTAATGCCGAACCTGGTCGTATCAGTGGCAATGTGGTATCGGCTCGAAAAGGTGGTGCGAGCTTTGAGATTGTTGTCAAAGGCAAAGCCGCTCACTCTGGCGTAAATCACGCCGATGGTGCCAGCGCTATTGGTGGCTTGGCCTTAATCATCACGGAGCTGCATGCGTTGACCGATTACGAAAGCGGTGTCACGACCAACATTGGTTTAATCAGCGGTGGTATGTCTTCTAACACAGTTGCGGCAGAAGCCAAGGCACGTTTGGATTTACGTTACATTACCAAAGAGCAAATGGTCGATGCAATGGACGCCATTCAGGCCATTATTGATATGCCTAGATTGCATGGTGTGACGGCTTCGGTGCGATTGATATCGGCGTTTCATCCGTTTGAATCAAGCATGAGTGATGCGTTATTGGCGCATTATCAAACGCAGGTCGAGTCGCTAGGGTTTTCCGTTGAAGGGGAATTTACCGGCGGGTGTTCGGATGCCGGTTTTACTTCGTCGATGGGAGTTCCGACTTTGTGTGGAACTGGGCCTGTGGGCGCGAAAATGCACACCGAAGGCGAGCTTTGTTTGCTGGATACCTTTGTTCCTCGTACTCAAGCTGTAGCGAAAAGTGTATTGCTTTTGCCATAAAGGCTTCTATGTATTGCTTTTGCCATAAAGGCTTCTATAAGGAGAGCGTTATGCTTCACCCAATTGAAACCGAATTAGCACCATCTGAATCTGATGTTTGTTCACAAGCAATAAAGTCTGGAAACTGGGCGTTTTTATCTGGACAGATTCCTCTCATAGCTGAAACTAATGCATTGTTGCAAGGCTCGATTGCCGAACAAACCGCTCAGGTTTTTCATAACTTGAGTGCTATAGCAACGGCCTCTGGTGGTTCACTTGAACATGTGGTGAAGCTGACCATTTATCTTAAAGATATGGCGAATCTAGCTGAATTCAATAAGGAAATGATTAATCACCTTAGTTCGCCACTTCCTGCAAGAGCAGTTGTCTCGGTAAGTGCATTGCCAATGGATGCCAAGATGCAAGTGGAAGCCATTATGATGATTCCAGATCCAGTTTGGTCGCTTGCTGTTACTTGATCAATTTTTAGTTCTTCATACTTCTAATTCTCAATAATGGTTTCATACCTCCCTTAGACCGCTTTTTCAGTATGTAAAAGCGGTCTTTTTTTGCTTTAAATTACGCTTTTTTCTCGTTCAATATCTTCGCTAGATTGGTGCTTTATAGGAGAGAATAATGTGTTTTTACTGATGAAATTATATTTCGTATTTATAGTTTTTTTGACTATTTATTTGTCATTTTATTGGTTTATGTTGTTTTTATTTTTCTAAAATAATTGATATTAGAAAGCACCTTTCATAGTTTGTTCGGTAGTCTGTTTATAAGTTAAAACGAACTGCTTACAACGAAGAGCTTAAATCGACAAACTTTAAACTGATAAGGAACGACGACTATGAACCTGAAAAAATTTGAACGTTACCCACTTACATTTGGACCAACGCCAATTGAAAAGCTACAACGTCTATCTGATCACTTAGGCAATATTGAAGTTTACGCGAAACGTGAAGACTGCAACTCAGGTTTGGCCTTAGGTGGTAACAAACTTCGTAAACTGGAATACATAGTGCCAGATGCCATTGCATCCGGTGCGGATACCTTGGTGAGTATTGGTGGTGTGCAATCTAATCATACTCGTTTGGTTACCGCGACAGCCGCTAAAATTGGCATGAAATGTCGCTTGGTACAAGAAAGCTGGGTGCCATTTGAAGATGCGGTTTATGACCGCGTTGGTAACATTTTGATGAGCCGTGTGATGGGCGCAGAAATCGATCTTGTGAATGATGGTTTTGACATTGGTATTCGTGAAAGTTGGAAAAACGCCATTGAAGATGTAAAAGCCAAAGGCGGGATTCCGTACCCAATTCCAGCAGGTGCGTCTGTGCATAAATTTGGTGGCTTGGGTTATGTGGGCTTTGCTGAAGAAGTGCGTGAGCAAGAGAAAGAGCTAGGATTCAAATTCGACTACATCGTAGTGTGTACCGTAACGGGTTCTACTCATGCTGGTATGGCTGTGGGTTTCGCGGCAGATGGACGTTCAAAAAATGTTATTGGTATTGATGCGTCTGGTACGCCAGAGCAAACCCGTGCGCAAGTGCTTTCTATCGCACAAAAAACTGCAGAGTTGGTTGAACTTGGTCGTGAAATGACCGCTGACGACATTGTTATCAATGAAGATTACGCTTACCCAGCTTATGGTGTCCCATCTAATGAAACAAATGACGCGATTCGCTTGGTCGCGCGTTTAGAAGGCATGATGACAGATCCCGTTTATGAGGGGAAATCCATGCAAGGCTTGATCGACTTGTCTAAAAAAGGCTTCTTCCCAGAAGGCTCAAAAGTGCTTTACGCTCATCTTGGCGGTGTTCCTGCTATTAATGGTTATAGCTATATTTATCGTAATGGCTAAGCGTTATTAAGCTATCTAAAACGCTGTGTTTTATCGACAAAAAGGCTTCCACTGAGAAGCCTTTTTGTTTTTAAAGTATATTATGGGCGTGCACCAATCAGTTTGTCGATGCGTCTGAAGTATCGATGCTTTACAATCTTAACTGGCGCATTAGAGAAAATAAAAAAAGCCTTAATGCAGAAATTGCTAACGGGCAAACGTCGCGTTGTGTTGGAAGTCGAAAAGTAAAAACTAAGCAGCTGAGAGGAATCCATGTGGGTGTTTAACTGTACGAAAGCCGCAGTGGAATTATTTACCACTAAGGTAAAAGGTGAAAAACGTACTTGTGTGGAAACGCCGCCACACAAAACCATTACCGAAGCCATTGAACAGGCAAGAGATGGTGTAGTGTTTCCTAATCGTTTAGGACTAACCGATGTGTACGATACGGATTGGCATTGGTTGGTGCATTGTATTTCGGTGAAACGCCAAAAATACTTGCTGGTGATGGACTACAATACGCGTTATTGCATGACCATGTTGGCTCCGAAAAAAGGTGATGTCGCTAGTTTTTTAAACGATTTTGAAGGGCATTTGTATCTGAATATTATGGGCATTACTGCACCGCATAATATGGTTGTAAAAGACATCGCTGAATCGTTAGAAGCGTGCCATGAACTCGGCAACGGTGCGGTGTTTTACCAACGCAGCGATCGCAGTGCGCAAGCTCATATCAATGACGTGTCTTGGCATTTGCAGCGCCATTGCTACGAAGACTTTATACTCGAAGAGGAAGAAGACTTACTCGATTTTAACCTCTTTACTGGTAGAATAATACGTAGCGTGAAAGGCCAAAAAGGTCACTTCTATCCGGTTCAGGCCTTTTTACTGCAATGGCTCAACGCGTATTCTTCTGACCCAGAAAAAACCATCACACCGAATTTACTGGAAGCAAAAAGCTATTTTCAACACTTCTCACTAGACGGTCTGTCAGAAGACGATTCGGATGACAAAACCGCTGAAGCTGCGCTCGACGAATTGCTCAAATCCTTGCCAGCTGGCGTGGCGCATTTGGGTGAAGGCTCATTGAGTCAAAAAAATACCAAGCCAAAAAACACCAACTCCAGTTCTGGAAAAAAACAAGGCGTTAAGCAAAAAGACGTTAAACACAAAGACAATGTCATTGATTTCTCTGCTTATCAAAAGAAGTAAGAAACTGACAGGATGGTATGGCTTAGCGTTATTTGAGCGAATAACCATTTGTTGTCGCCTTTTTGTACGAATCAGTCATCTCTTTTTTGTTTTATTGCGTATAGTTTGTAGTGTAAAAATATAACAATATTCGTTCCCGATAAAACAATAAGGAGATTATATGATTACGGTTCATCATTTAGAGAATTCCCGCTCCCAGCGTATTTTATGGTTGTTGGAGGAGTTAGGGCTTGAGTACGAGATTGTGGAATACAAGCGTGATCCTGAAACGGCTTCTGGACCAGAATCGTTGAAAAAAGTGCACCCGCTGGGTAAATCCCCAGTGATTACTGATGGTGATTTAACCGTGGCTGAGTCTGGGGCGATTATTGAGTATTTGTTAGACCAATACGACACGGAAAAACGCTTGAGACCAACGGATGGCAAGGCACTATTGGATTACCGTTATTGGTTGCACTTTGCGGAAGGTTCTCTGATGCCTTTGCTGCTAATGAAGCTTGTGATGATGAAGGTGCCACAAAGTCCAATGCCGTTTTTTGTAAAACCGATCGCCAAGGCTTTGAGCAGTAAGGTCCAAGAAAAATTCATTATGCCGCGCATTAATCCGCAGATGCAGTTTATTGAAAAAACTCTGGGTGAGCATACTTGGTTGGTTGGTGACAAATTAACCGCTGCAGACATTCAGATGAGTTTTCCATTGCAAGCGTCGAGTACACGTATGGATTTGACTAAATATCCCAATATTGCTCGTTTTATCAAGCAGGTAGAGTCTGTTCCAGCTTACCAACAAGCGTTAGCAAAAGGCGGAGCTTTCACAACCTTGTAATGGGCTTTTTTTAGGGGGCTTCCTGCACCAAGCTGATGGTTTGTTGATTAATCTCAGTTTGGTGTTTGATTTTTATTCTATTTATTGATATTCGTTCTCATTAAGTGTATTTTTGCACTCTCTTTGCAATATTTCCATTTTAATGAGGTTGAGCGGATCAATGAGTCCTGAGTGTCAAGCGTCCCAAAATGTTGGTGAGCTTTATGTTGAACATAGCCGATGGTTAACAGGATGGATTCGAAATCGCCTAGGTTGTCATGAATTGGCAGCAGATATTGCACAAGATACTTTTGTACGATTACTTAAAAAGCCGAAATATTTTTCTAATATGGGCGAAGCTCGAGCCTTTTTAAGTACGATTGCTAAAGGACTGTATATTGATCATTGGCGTCGTAAGCAAGTCGAGCAAGCTTGGTTAGAATCCTTGGCGCATTGTGAAGAAGAATTTGTGCCATCGGCAGAACATTCAGCAGCTATGATTGAGTTGCTTTGTGAGCTAGATGCGATGATCGCTAAGCTGCCTAAAAAGGTAGCAAATACGCTTATTTTGTCTCAACTCCATGGTTTGACCTACCGAGAAATAGCAGAACGCTTGTCTGTTTCCGAACGTATGATAAAGCGCTATATGGCGCAAGCCATGCTGCAATGTCTTTTATTCAAATCCGATCAGTCACTTTAATCTTATGTCATCTTCTAAACCATCTAACTATGTTCATCTGGAAGCCGCTTCAGAATGGTTTGCTGTGTTATCTGATAAGCCGATTTCAGAAGCCGATCGACGTGCTTGGCAGCAGTGGTTAAACGAAAACGAAGCGCACCGTAAAGCATGGCAACAAGTGGAATCGATTGGCGTAATGTTCTCTTCTATTCAAGACAGTAACGCACAGCAGTCGGCGAGTTATGTGTTAGAAAGTGGTAGCTCAATGAGTCGTCGTCAGTTGATGAAAGGCGTGTTAGGAGTTACTGGTGTTGCGGCATTAGGTTGGATTGGTTGGAATGAAACACCATTGCCTAGAATGGCGTCTGCATGGATGGCTGATTTCCATACGCAAGTCGGGCAAGTGGAGGCTTACGATTTAGAGGATGGCGCTAAGGTCTGGCTGAATACGAATAGTGCGATGAACCGATCCTATGGCCGTAATTATCTAGGTCTGTCTCTCGTGACGGGCGAGATGTTGGTGCAAACTCAAGCATCTTCTGACAGCCGAGTTTTGTCTGTTTCCTGTGATCATGGCATTGTTAATTCCGGTCGTGATTTAGCCCGCTTTTGCGTGCGTCAGCTATCAAATAAACAGGCTATTTTAGCCGTTTACGAAGGGGCCGTTTCTCTTACGCCTTTGAATTCAACGCTATCTAAGACGTTTTTCGCTGGTCAAGCAGTGGCTTTTACCGCTAACGCTATGGACGAGACTCAGCCAGCTTCTCTGCTTTATGAGTCTTGGCGTAATGGATTATTAATTGTTGAAGATATGCCGCTAGCAAATTTTATGGCGGAAATAGGGCGTTATCACTATGGCCATATTAATCTTGATCCTAGTGTAGCGGACTTACGTGTTGTGGGGACTTTTCCTACTCACGATATGGATCTTGTGCTTTCTATGTTATCTAAATCTTTTCCTATACGTACAAAGCATCCATTGCCTTGGTGGATTAGTATTTCCGCAGCTTAACGTTCACTGGAATTTATTTTCAAAGTATTTTAAAAAAACATTTTTTTTCATGTCCCTTTCTTCGCTTACATTCGGTAATAGTAATAAGAAGTATTATTATTACGGAGTTTCTATGGCCTTTTTCCGATTACCAAGACAGAGATTCAAGCAGCGTACAACCGCTTCTCTGCTTGCTATAAATACGCTTCTCGCCAGTGGCGTAGCGTTGACGATGACATCCCTTGCTTATGCCGAATCAGCTGCTGTTGAAAAGCGTTACTACAACATTCCTGCAGGACCTTTATCACAAGCCGTTAATACTTTCGCCGCTGTATCGGGTATGTATTTAGGTGGTAATGGGGCGCTTCTTAAAAACAAGAAAACACTCGGTTTTGACGGTGAATACACACCAGGACAGGCATTGGATTTGTTGCTCGCAGGCACAGGTCTTTCTTATGATATTGGTGACGATAAAAGCATTGTTTTAGTGGATTCTAGTTCTATCTCCAAAAGTGCCGACGGCATAACCATGGCGCCATTGTTGGTTCGTGAAGATAAAGTTGTAACCACCTTAGGTACGAGCATATTAAGTGCGAGTGAAATCGAGAGTATGGCAGGAGAGACTGGAAATCTTACTGACTTACTTCGTGGGAATGGTGCGGTTCGTTATAGTCGTTCTTCGAGCACTTCAGCAAGTAGCGCAAGCATGCGTCCTGACGAAGTTTCTATTCATGGTCAGTCACATTATCAAAACTCGTTTGTTATCGACGGGATGTCTGCTAATAATGATTTAAATCCTGGAAACTCCGAAGATACTTATTCCAATCCGATTAATCCGAGTAATTTGAGCATGCTGTCCGGCAGTTCATCTCAAAGTTATTATATTGACCCTGATGCTGTGGAGTCAGTTACTGTTTATGATTCTAATATTCCAGTCGAATTTGGCGGCTTTCTGGGGGGGGTTATTTCCGCAAAATTAAAGCGATATGATGGCGAAGATTATTTGTCAGTAAAATATGCTATCTCTAGGGATGAGTGGGATGAAATGCACGCTGATGAATCTTTAGAGGAAGATATGGCTGATGGTGATTCATTAGAAGGAGAGTATACGCCAGAGTACTTAAAGCAGACCTATACATTGACCGGTGCGCAAGGAATTACAGACAAGCTTGGTATGACATTTACTGCTTCTCGTGCGAACTCTAATTTTGATCAAAGCTATGTAAGAAATATTGGTAGAACTGTTTATGGAAAACAAGGTATTTCTTACGATGATACTATTGATAACTTAATGGCTAGATTTGACTATAAAGCTAATCAAAATTTAGATATTGGTGTGTCTATCCTTTATGCAAATCGTTACCATGATGGAGTGACTAATGCCTCATATGACTCTGCATTTATAAAATCACATAAAGCATCAGGTATTAGCTCTGAAGTGATATATAAAACAGACTCTGGAACATTGACGACGACATTGTCTTACGATGAGGCAAGAGACACTTTGTCTTCCGATGATTCAGAATATATATATCACTATACCGATTATTATAATGGACTGTGGCCTTATACCGGTGGTTATGGAAACATAAATCAGCAACAGAATACGACTACTCTTAAATTCGACTGGCTACACAAAGCATTTGATGTAGGCTCTTTTAAACACACCTTTAAAGTCGGTGCTGAATTGAACCGAAAAAAACAGTTTTATCAAGTAGAAGATCAAATTGTCAGTGAAAACTATCAGTGTGTAATTAGTGGCTGCGGTGATACAAATAGTGATGGTGTTATTGACTATGATGATGAATATCTTCGTATCCTTAACATTGTTGATGCAAATAAGCTGGAAAAATCATCTCATTCAGAAGGTGTTTACTTATCTGATACTATTGAAAATGGAGATTGGACTTATTACTTAGGATTACGTGCGGATTATGAGTCTACTTTAGAAAATTTAAACTTCTCGCCGCGAGTCAATGTTCAATGGGATGTATTTAGTGATAATAAAACCCGTTTAATCACTGGGGCAAACCGTTATTACGGACGAGATTTTTTCCAATATGAGGTTAATAGCCAGTTGCGCTCTTGGCGTACGACTTATCGATATAATACTGATGGTACACTTAACCGGTTTACCTCTTATTCTGATAACTCTTTTTATGATTATGATCTTGATACGCCTTACTCTGATGAGCTGGTATTTGGTGTAATTCAGCAAGTAGGTAATGTTGATGTTACTGTAAAGTATGTGAACCGTGAAACTCGTGACATGGTAACTCGTTCTAAGACTGCATCAGGATTGAATTACTATTCAAATTTTGGCCGTAGCTCTACCGATACTATTTCTTTAAAGTTAACAACTCGAAAACCTTTTGAGTTCGGTGGAACAAAGACTGATGGTGAATTTTCTATTAGTTACCAAGAAAGTGAAACAAATGCGTTGTCAGATGTATCTTATGAGGATGAAATTAACTCTAATCAAATTTATTATAAAGGCAATGTTATTTATAACTCACAATTACCTAAGTCTGACTTCAATATTCCGTTTAGTATAGCATTCTCTACTTCAACGGCTATTCCAGATTGGAATCTAGTTTGGGCTAATCGAATTAATGTCGAATCTGGCGGTAAAATAGCTCAGGATACAGGAGATAATTATACAGATCTATCCGGCAATTATGATATTTATGATGATCTCGAATTTAATAGTTTAATTACTTTAGATACGTCATTTGAATGGAAGCCGGTTGTCTTCAAAGAAGTAGAAGGTTATTTTAAACTTTCTATAAACAATGTGTTTGATGATTATATTGATAAATCTACTAGCTCAGGAAGCTATTCTTATACTTTAGGCCGCTCGACCAGTATAGAGGTTGGTATGCGCTTTTAAGCAGATGTTCCTTTTATCTCCTTTCTTTTCTTGTAAACAAGTGCTCTCTCCAGCATTTGTTTATGGCTGTTTTTAAATAACTTCTTTGTGAGCTGTTTTATGCTTTTTTTACAGAAATTTCTGAGTATTGCTGGGGTGATTTGTTTGTTTGCTCTGACGGCCCAAGTGCATGCAGACGACAACGCTTTACCTTGGGATAAGCGAGTAGTACAAGGTACCTTGGATAATGGTTTTCGCTATTACCTGTTTGATTCACGCCAAGAAAAAGACGCACCAAAAGGGCTGACGTTAGCGAATTTGGTGGTGCTTTCTGGAGCCATTGATGAAGAAGAAAACCAGCTGGGGGTCGCGCACATGGTGGAACACATGGTGTTCCACGAGAGTGATGCATTACCGAATGGTGTGCGAAAAGCTTTGACCGATATGGGGTTAAAACAAGGTCGTGATTTTAATGCCATGACGAATAGCGAAAATACTCGCTACATGGTGAATTTGAAAAATACCACCGCAGAACAGTTGAATACTGTGTTAGGGATTTATCAGCAAATCGCCTTTCATGCCAAGATCAAAGCGTCATCATTGGACAAAGAGCGCTTAATTATTCAAGAAGAGTGGCGTGGCAAGTTGAGTCATCGTTCTCGAGTCAATGATGAAAAAAAAGCCTTATTGCGGGTTGGTTCTTTGTATCCTGAGCGCCCCGTTATTGGCACACAAGCAACCATAAGAAATACTCAGGCAAGTGAGCTTCGTAATTTTTACCAAGATTGGTATGCACCCAATAATATGGCTCTGGTAATTTATGCGCCTGTCGATAGTGTGGAACTAGAGAAACAAATTAAACGTACATTTGGCGAGGAACCGAAACGAATCTTGCCTAAACGCCACACTAAAGACCCCGTTTTAGATGCTGATCTTAAGATAGGTCAACTGACTGATCCTGGCAGTAAAATGAACCGAGTGGCGTTTTTGTACCGTTTTAAAAATGAGCAGTCCAACACGGATGAGAGTCGTCGTGATGGTTTGATTGATTACATGACACGAAATTTGTTAACCGATCAAATTCGCCGACAAAAAGAAGTATTGCCAGACCATGTACGAGTGTTATCCAGTACCAAAGGTTCTGTTTCGCCCAATGTGGATATTCTGGGTTTTTCGGTGAATGTTGATGAGGGGCACCACGCGCTCGGTTTGAAAACGTTAATCCAAGAGCTAGAACGCATCAATGCGCATGGCTTTTATCAGCAAGACTTTGATCAGGTTTATCAAAAAGTCATTGATACAGCAGAGCGCAATAAAGACGCAGCGAAAAGTCGAGGTACTATTTGGGCGGTTAAAATGGTGGATGCGGTGACTTCTAATAAAGTGCTGTATGACCCTAAAGAAAGTAACGATCGTCTGTTGCAGCTGGTAAAAACCATTTCATTGGACGATGTGAATGCTCGTTTGAGGCAATGGCTATCTTCGCCAGATCGTATTCTGTATACGCAAGCTGTTGGAGGAAAAAATATTGATATAGGCACAGCGGAATCCGTTGAAGCTATTTTTAAAGAAATGAAGTCTCGACAGCTTGGAGCCTTAGAAAAAGAAAAAACTGTAGTGGTAAAAACATTACCTGCGGTTACTAAAAGCGGTTCGGTGTTGCTTACATCGAGAAGCGCAGAATTGGGTATATCAAATTGGTCATTATCAAATGGCGATAAACTCACACTGCTCGATCCCAGTGTGTTGGCCGAGCATTATCAAATAGATAAGTCCGAGGAAGATAATAAAACTTATTTTACGGCCCTCTCTGCTGCGGGTTATAACGTAAAAAAAGGCTCTGTTTGGGCAGAACAAATCGCTGCGCAAATGTCTGATGCGACTGGGATATATGGTTGGAGTGATGAAGAGTTCCAGCAATGGCGAAAAGAGAATAGTGTGTTTTTGTCATCTAAGCAAAAGGAACAAAGTCTTGCGTATCGCGGAGCGATTGATGATGAAAAGTTAGATAAGCTATTGGGGCTTTATCATATTAACCAAGTTAACCCCCAAATTGATGCTGATGTTTACGACAGCATAATAAGAAATTTGAAAAGAAGTGCCAGCATTAAGGTAGAGCGTCCTATCGAGGTGTTTTCCCGTCGTCTAGCGCAGGCACGCTTCGGTAAAAGAGAGTTAACGGTTAGCTTATCTAATTTAGCGCCTTTGTCGTTAGAAGTAATACAGCAAACGCGTTACAAGCAAGCGGTGTTGCCTGTTCATTATTTTATGGTGTCTCGTTTGCCTGAAGAGGATATTAAAGACTTAGTTACTTTGTACCTAGCTAATATTCCACGTGACTTGAATGCGCAAATGGATAATACCACTGCAGTTGTACAACAAGCAGGTCAAGTGATTGTTGATGTTTCATTAAATACAGAGCCGAAAGCTGAATATAGGATGTATGCGTATCAATCTATTCCTTGGTCACCTATTGCTGCGCTTCAGTTGACTTATTTAGGTGAGCGTTTAGAGGCGCAGTTAAAACAGCGTCTACGTAGTGAAGTTCAAGGTGTTTACAGCGTAAGAGTAGGTTTGGATCTAAACAAAGATACCAATCGTGCTGAACTTAAAATTCAATATTCGAGTTCACCAGCACGCTTAGATGACTTGGCTGACATGACGAAAGCTGTGTTGTCTGATTTACCAAGCATGGTTACAGAAGATTGGGCGAATGAAATACATGACGCGTTTAAAGATGTTGAGCAGAACCGTTTGGAAAAAGCTTTTGATGCCACCTTATCACATCGTCTTGAATTGAGCGAAACCCTGTATGGTGATGCTCGCTATTTGGGTGAAATGGATGAATTGACATCAGGTTTAACATTGGAAAAACTAAAAAACTTGGTCGATACATTAACTTTTAGCGATAGGGTAATCGGTTTGTATCGTCCTTTGGATTAGGTATTTAGATAACGAACCTACAAAAATCAAATGCCCAACAGTGATATTGTTGGGCATTTTTATTGGGAAATCTTTTCTGATTATATATTTGTGGAACTAAGCTTGTTGCTCGACTTATTAGAGCGTCATGAATACTATGAAAGTCATTATTCTGTGAATTTGTCTTAGTTAGCTGTTTTGGTAAGGAAAGCATGCATGTCGCGTCCCGTGAAATTACTCAGCGTGTCTATCGCTCTTATCTGTCTCTTGTTGGCATTGAACTTTGGTTTGCGTTCATCAATGGGCTTTTTTATGGCGCCCATTTCCCAAGAGTTTGGCTATGGGCGAGAAGTGTTTGCCTTTGCTCTGGCGCTACAAAACTTATGTTGGGGATTATTTCAGCCTATTGCTGGCGCCTTTGCCGATCGTTACGGCACCTTGAAAACCTTGTTCATTGGTGCCGCGTTATATGCATTGGGTTTGTATGTAACCGCGGGTGCTGATGGCGTGCTAGGACTCAATATGGGCGCAGGCGTACTGATGGGCATGGGTATAGCGGCGACAGGTTTTGGTGTGGTCTTGCCAGCGATGGCACGTATGGTATCGCCTGAAAAACGTTCCTTTGCTTTGGGTTTAGGCAGTGCTGCGGGTTCTGCTGGGCAGCTATTGGTTATTCCAGTGGCGCAAGAGTTTATCGCAGGGTATGGTTGGAGCAATGCTTTGCTTCTTTTGGCTTTGGGCGCTTTGATGATGGTGTTGTTGTCTAGTCCGTTTCGCCATGAAAAAGACGGTATGAATGCTAATTCTAATGCGACAGATGTGGCGCAAACCATGAAAGAAGCATTGCGCGAAGCCAGTGCTTATTCGCATTACTGGTTGTTGGTGGTTGGCTTTTTTGTGTGTGGTTTTCAATTAGCCTTTATCACAGTTCACATGCCTGCGTTTTTATCTGACCAAGGTTTTTCCCCAGATATTGCTGTAGCAAGTTTGGCTCTGATTGGGCTGTTTAATATTTTTGGCTGTTTATTGTCTGGCAGTTGGGCAGGAAAGTACTCGAAGAAAAAATTACTCACCATTATTTATGCGCTAAGAGCCTTGGCGATTGCCTTGTTTATGACATTGCCGATGACAGAAATATCGGTCTATGTGTTTTCTATAGTCACTGGTTTGCTTTGGCTAGCGACTGTGCCGCCGACATCGGGATTAGTCGCGCAAATGTTTGGCCTACGTTACATGGGCTTGCTTTACGGCATCGTCTTTTTAGGCCATCAACTTGGCTCGTTTAGCGGCGTTTGGTTAGGCGGTTATCTATACGACAAAACGGGGTCTTACGATGTTGTTTGGTGGGCAGCCTGTATTATTGCTTTGATTACGGCATTGATTCATATCTTAATCGACGAGCGCCCAGTGGCACGTCTTCGTGCCACTGTGGCTTGAGCTTCTACTTCTACTAATGGATTATTTAAAAGTTATATTTTTTCAACAGAAAGTAAAAAAAACAGTATTCCTAAGAATATGGTCATAACTACAATGACACTTATGGTTAGAAGTTTTAATGCTAAATTATACCAAATCGGCATGACTTCATGGCAGTGTCGTATTTTTCGAGTTTTATCTAAAAAAGGAAAAAGTAAAACCGAGCCAAACATGGCCGTTCTCAATAAAGAAACCGGAAACCGACTCATAAAAATGAGTTCGGTTTGTGTAAAATGCGGCTCTTTAAAATAGCTATCCATCAGTTTTTTAGGGGTAAATAAGGTTAACAGAGACCAGAGAGTAGGTATCCATATTAGCCCTCCCATGGCTGTGAACATCATTACTAAAAAAAGATAATCAAATGTGTCTTGAGTTATTTGCATAGTTTATCGACCCCAGATAAAGACACTAGATCTGCTTCACCATCATTGCTCGCCACAATAATTGCTCCTAGCTGGTGTTTATGATGTGTTAGATAATATTCACTGAGAGTAAAAAAAACAGTATTCCTAAGAATATGGTCATAACTACAATGACACTTATGGTTAGAAGTTTTAATGCTAAATTATACCAAATCGGCATGACTTCATGGCAATGTCGTATTTCTCGAGTTTTATCTAAAAAAGGAAAAAGTAAAACCGAGCCAAACATGGCCGTTCTCAATAAAGAAACCGGAAACCGACTCATAAAAATGAGTTCGGTTTGTGTAAAATGCGGCTCTTTAAAATAGCTATCCATCAGTTTTTTAGGGGTAAATAAGGTTAACAGAGACCAGAGAGTAGGTATCCATATTAGCCCTCCCATGGCTGTGAAGAATGCAATCAAAAAAAGAAACTCATAAGTTGGTTGGCTTATTTGCATAGTTTGTCGACCCCAGATAGAGACACTAGGTCTGCCTCACCATCATTACTCGCCACAATAATTGCTCCTAGCTGGTGTTTATTATGTGTTAGGTAATATTCACTGAGAATAAAAAAAACATTATTCCTAAGATCATTATAAACATCAGCATGGAGCTTATGATAAAAACTCTTAATGCCAATTTATACCAAAAGGGCATGACTTCATGGCAATGTCGTATCTTTCGGACTCTATCTAAAAAAGGCAATACGACAACCCAACCAAACACAGCGGTTCTAAACAGGGAAATTGGAAATCGGCTCATAAAAATGAGTTCGGTTTGCGTAAAATGCGGTTCTTTAAAATAGCTGTCCATCAGTTTTTTAGGGGTAAAGAAGGTCAACAAAGACCATAGCGTAGGCGTCCATAGAAGTCCTACCATGACCGTGAACATCATCACTAAAAAAAGATAATCAAATGTGTCTTGGGTTATTTGCATATGCTGTCGACCCCAGATAAAGACACTAGATCTGCTTCACCATAATTACTCGCCATGATAACGGTTCCTAACTGGTGTTTATGATGTGTTAGGCGATATTTACTGAGAGTAAAAAAAACAGTATTCCTAAGAATATAGCCATGATCAGCATGGAGCTTATTATAAAAATTTGTAATGCCAATTTATACCAAATTGGCATGACTTCATGGCAATGTCGTATTTTTCGGACCCTATCTAAAAAAGGCAGTACCACAATCCAACCAAACACAGCGGTTCTAAACAGAGAAATCGGAAACCGACTCATAAAAATGAGTTCGGTTTGCGTGAAGTGTGGTTCTTTAAAATAGGTGTCCAGCAGTTTTTTGGGGGTAAAGAAGGTCAACAGAGACCAGAGAGTAGGTATCCATACTAGCCCTCCCATGGCTGTGAAGAATGCAATCAAAAAAAGAAACTCATAAGTTGGTTGGCTTATTTGCATAGTTTGTCGACCCCAGATAGAGAAACTAAATCTGCTTTTGTTCCCGAAATGGTATACACCTCTCTAAACGCTTTCCCAGCAGCATAGCTGCCAATGGCTGCGGCGCTTCCCAGAACTAATATGGTGGCCCAGCCCACAGGGGTTGATGCTAAAAAAATACTAAGCGCAAGGCCTGTACCAGCGCTCACTAAACTGCCAGCAATAGTCTCTACAAGAATCTCGTTTTTCTCTTGTCGGGATTGGGCGGTTGCGATGTTATAGCACCCCATGCCAACGCCGGCAGCGGTCAATACCACCCCGCCATGAGTAGCGAGTTTGGATAATCTCCCCAAACGATCTAAGTGGTTGGTGACATTGGCTGTGGCGGGGATGGCTTTAGAGCGAGAAATCTGTAGGGCTTGTCTTGCTGTTTGTCCTTTTAGCAGCACTTTTTCAAATGGGCCAAGACGCTGGGCAAACGCTTTTAGGGCTTTTTGTCTGCGGTAATCATATTGCCCTTTGGTTAGGGTGCCTTTCTTGTATTGGTTATACAGTCTTTCTACTTCTTGAATCAGGGCAGTATTTTGCTGGTTAACTAAGCCCCCCATAGAATTTAGCGCCGCTCCTGAGCTGGTCGCTAAGATATCATAATTATCCTGTAGCCAAGATAAAGCCCAAAGCATTTCTTGTTCTTGAGTATCTATTGGTATGTGCATTTTATATTTGTCTAAACCGTCTCCCAATGTTGGGTGGAACTGGTTACTTCTATTACTGAATTCAGCGAGAACTTTTTTATTTTCATCTGATGCTAAGCACATGCCAACCGAGTTAGGTGTCATTGGCATAAGGCGAATAACTTGTTTAGGTTGGAGTAAGTTTGGATTAGTTATTTGCTTATTATGATATGAAACAAGCGCTAGAGCAGATTTGTAAGGTCGCTACCGTAAGTTACATCGTAAAAATTAGAGATAATCTGACTTAACGTGTCTCCTTGCTTAACTGTATATATCACAGGCTTGAAAAGCGGGCTAACAGGAGATAGTGAGGCATTGAAACTATCAAAATCCGACATACATAAGTCCTTTATATTTTTTGGGGAAATACTTTTCCAAATAATCAAAATCTGTTGATATTTGTTAGCAATTCTATCCTAGAAACCACTTACGGGGCAAATGGACTTCCTAGGCTAACTAACTACAGGTATTGTTCTTTAAGGTTGTAAAAAATGGTATTCATATCTTGATTGATGAGCGCCCAGTGGCACGTCTTCGTGCCGCTGTAGCTTGAGGTCTCTTATCCTTGTGCTTGCCATTGTTGTTGGTAAAAACGCTCAACTTTGTCACCCTCCCATTGAAACAAATACAGCCAGCCGTTATCGATCAATTGCCTGACAATGTCATGCTTTGCAGCGATTTTCTCGATCTCGGCTTTTGGGGCGGCAATGTAGACCGCAAGTCGGACCGGCGTGTGCATCCATTTCTCACCATCGCTTAGTGATTGCATAGACAAACCTATGCGCAAGTCCCCACCGTTGCCTTCAAATACACCAATGTTGCCACCCACGGCATTGTGCAGCACTTTATTACCACAGCCGAATTTGAAGTTATCCGTCACCGATAAGTTGTATTGCATGTTGATCCAGTGAGTCACCAGCATGGGCGCCGTTAAAATGCGTTCTAAGATGCTGAAATCGGGGTCATGGTGTTGATCATAGTCGTGCAGAAAACTGCGGCCTTGTAAGTCAAGGTGTCGAGTCTGCTGGCGTGGCGCGATGATAAAGGAATGGTTGTTGGCGAGTCCCCATTCTGGGTTCACTTGTGACCAGTCGTTGGCACGTTTGGTAAAGGCCTTCGAACGTTGTTTGTCTGAAACATTCAGCAAGGAGGCATCTAATTTTGCTGCGCGTTCTTGCTGGGCGAGAAACTGTGCATTTTCAAACCAGCGCGTTATTTTGCTGTTGAGGTCTTTCGAGCCTTCTGTGGTATCAAAGCAAGTTAATTGGTCTGTGGTGGTGTTATGTAACGCAGGGACAAATTGCGTGTCACTAGGAATCTTCATCCCCATGTCGTTTAGTAAGGCGCGTACCTTGTCATCATTTAATAGTGAAGCCAACACTCTCACGTTAACTTCGCCACTTTGGCCGCCGCAAGCGCCACATTCTAGTCCTGCTGCATGAAGGTTATTGCTGGTATGGCTACCGTGACCAACGAGCATGACAAGAGGCGCGTAAGTTGTTAGCTTGATGGTGTCTAAAATCCCCTTTGCCAAATTGGCTTTATCTTGGTCGGTTAAAGCCACGCCTTGTTGGGTCAATTGCCAATGGGTATTTGGTGCTAAACGATTGGCTGGGTGTTCTTGTCGCTTGGAGAAGAGGGTTTGTTTGAACATTTTAAAGGCGTACCACCAACCCATGGATTCCACCATGGAAAACGATGCAGGCGCTGCGTGCCCCCAACGATGCCAGCGGGCTTCTTTTTGCTGGTGGTGAACGTGATTTTTATCACTTTTACATTCGGTTGCAGTGATGGAGGCTTGCAGCAAACCAGGAAGCTGCGGACGTTCATAGTGGCTGTCTTGCGCTTTGTATTCGATAGGTAAGCCAAAGAAGCCGGCAAAGCCAAGGGTCTGAATCGTATCGGACTGCTTTTCCAGCGCGCGGCGAAACACTTCAGAACGAACGTCGATGCAGAAAATCGCTTGGAGTTCAGGTCTAGTTGACAGTGCTGGAACAGGTTGTTCCGTTGTTAGTGTTTTATGTAGGTTTTTTTGTTCACTGTATTCCAGTGCTAAGGCCCATACTTTAGGCGTTAATAGAGCGTCTTGATGGGCTTCAATCAATTGTGGAATGGCATTTTTTTGTGCTGACCATTTTGTTTCTATCGCGGCGTGTAATGGTATCGATGTGTGTTTTAGGTAACGCCAAACAACTAATTCCCAGGCCATTTTGATGGCAAGTAAAGACTCTACATGGTTTTCTTTTGCTAAGTTTTCGTTGTTATCTCCTTTGGACCAATTCAGGTAAGCCAAGTAGCTGCTCCAACCATTAATATCCAGCAATAACGCTTGGGCATAGAAGTGCAGCGCTTGATCGTCCAAGGCCAATTCTTCGATAGCGAGGGCAAACAAGGCTTCTTTATCGCTGGGTAAGTGATGAAAGAAATCGATTAGCTTGGATTCGGCCATGATAATACTTAGGCCTTTGTCTTCATTGGTGACTTCTAGCCAATGGCTGTAAAGATCGAGTTCGCTGTCGATGTTTTGTTGTCTCAGAGTGGGGCTTTGCTGTTGATAATGGGCCGCGCAAAACTGGCTTACTTGGTGAGTGATTTCGTCGTGCCAAGACATTTTATGGGCGGAGCGTTGTTGATCTGTAAGATCAGCAATATTGCGCCATGGAGAAGGCTGCTTATTTGGATTGGATAGATGCTCAAGTAAGTCTTTCGGCGCTAAGTTGATCTCATATTGTCTTGCCGCTCTGACAAGGCAATCTTGTGAAATCCGCCCTTCATCAAACCAGGCTCGATAAGAAGAAATGGGTAGGTAGGTTTTAATGCCCGCCAAGGCAGATAATTCATCTGAGGTTTCATCAAAGGGTTTATTTACCAATGACCAGAGCGGATTCACCGCGATCAGTTTATCCAGCGGCCAGTGGGGCGCGATGGTACTGGCCGCATCAAGCAATAGGTCTTTTTGCAGCATGCTTAACGTATTTGTGGCCTTGATAGTCATGCGATTCTCCTAAGGTTTTAGCGACGGTTGATTATTGGTTGTTTCGTGATGCTGTTGCTTGGTTCTAGCGGGTAAAGTGACTGGCCAGAATTTCAGTACCAGACGTGTTAGCCATTCATCCAGATAAAGCCCTGCGAACAATGCGATTGATAAGCGACGAACAGCACGCCAGCGTACTTGATAATGCAATAGCGCACTCAAGAGGAAGAGCAGGCTAAATAAAACCATGGCCCAGATATCGGCTAGGGAAAAAGCCTGAACCGTATGGGTTGAATAGGTCGGCAATGCGTAGTGCGTGGCGTATTTTAATGCGGCATAAATCACACACAAAAACACGCCCATCGCGAAGGTGTAAACAACCGAAGGCGAGTGCTCGCACGTGCGCCATTGTACGATAAGGACAGTGAGCGCGAGAGCAAATAACCACCAAGTACTAAACGCGCTGTCGAAGCCAAATAAGATTCGCACAATCACCACAATCGCAGTACTTAAACCAAGGGCAAGTAGCCAAGTTTGCGCGTTAGGCACGACGGCTTTGTTCGTCGGTGAAGACTGAGTATTGTTTTTTGCCGCGCTAGAAAGGCGCAATCTAATGGCGTCATTCACCGCGTTGCCGGAGTTGAGGAATGAGTAGGCTTTGTAAAACGAATGGGCGAGCAAATGCAGCAAGACTAATTCGTACAAACCTAAGGCGAACTCTAACAGCATCAGACCCATCTGAGCACAAGTCGACCAAGCAAGGCGAACTTTTACGCTGATTCTAGTGGTCATTATCAAAGCACTGGCGAGAGTCGAAAGCCCTGCCACAACCAATAACAACCAGATAGCGACAGAACTTTGCGCAACCACTGGCGTAAACAAAAGCAGTAGATAGCCACCTAAGTTAATCACGCCGGCGTGCAACAAGGCGCTAACGGTGGTTGGTGATTCTACTACTTGTATTAACCAGCCATGAAAGGGGAGCTGAGCGCATTTGATTAATGCCGCCAAGGCAATCAAACAAGCCGCCACTTGCTCTTGCCAGTGTAATGCCAAGCCGGCGCTAGATTGGGCAACAGCGGTATCGATAATGGTGTTGATGTATAGACTGTCGTATTGCTGGTAAAGCAAGGCAAAGGCGGCAAACAAAGACAGTTCGGCGACTCGCGCCAGCATAAATTTTTTGTGCGCAGCAAGAATGGCTCGCGGACGATCCGCATAAAAGGTTAATAAATTGTTGAGTGACAAACTAATGCCTAACCAACCTAGCCAAAAAATCACCAAATGGTTGGTGGTGACTGTGATAGCTACAGAGGCTAAGGTAAACATCAACCAACGATAGTAGCGATTTAGATTAGCTTGTCCCGCCATGTAATTACGAGAAAAACTGATCAACACCCAGCCCATAACAGTCACGAGGCCAAGCATGATCTGATTGAGTGCCGTGTGGCGAATTAAGATAGAGGATTGCCAAGCATCGGTGAAAAAGTAACTGACCGGAAAGGTAGCGAGAAAGATAATCAGCAAGATAAAGCTTAATCGAGACGCTTTTTGTGCCACGTATTTGGTTTTCTCACGGCCGAGATACCAGCCGCCAAAAAACAGCGTAAAGGGAATGAAAATCGGTAAGAAACTTAACACGACTAAGGACATACACAACCTACGTTTATGGGATTTAATAAATTGGGGCGATTATGAAGTCTTTATTTTGTTAATAAAAATACATATATTGTTATTTAACGTTCACTTTTAGTTATATATTTAAAGGATGATAGGCAATGAGTCGATTGAATTATCATCATCTGTATTATTTTTGGCGAGTCGCTAGGAGCCCAAGCCTGACGGAAGCGGCGGAAACCTTGCATATCTCTCAGTCTGCTCTGTCGGCGCAGATCAAGCAGCTGGAGCAGAGCTTAGATGTGGCATTGTTTATTCGCCAAGGGCGTAAGCTGGTACTGACCGATGTTGGGCGTCGGGTGTTGGCTTATGCGCAAGATATTTTTAATACCGGTGAAGAGTTAGAGAAGTTTATCCAGAAAGACAGCGCCACGCAGGTTCAGCATATTACCATCGGCGTGCAGAGTAATTTGTCGAGGAATTTTATCGAGAGCTTTATTGCGCCTTTGTTAAAAAGCGAGAACGTGGATTTTTCGCTTTCATCAAGAGGCATGACGGATTTGCTCAATGGACTCGTCAATCATGAATTAGATTTGGCGCTGACCAATCGTGCTATTTTGAGCGAAGGTCATGATACGACATGGCGAAATCAGTTGGTTGCTAGACAAGCTGTGGCGATTGTTGGGCCCTATGGCAAAAAGCCCGAGACGCCTTTTCCACAAGGCTATGAAGACAAGAAATGGGTGGTGCCAGGAAAAAATACCGATATTCGTTCGTCATTCGAGTCCTTTTGTGCCACTCATCAATACCAGCCAGATATCAAGGCGGAAGTGGACGATATGGCGATGTTACGATTATTAGCAAGGGACAGTGGTTACTTATCTGTATTGCCGCCTGTGGTGGTAAAAGATGAGATTCAATCGAAAGTGCTACAGGACTATGAAAGCATTCCTCAAGCGTTTGAAAACTTCTATGCCATTACTATGCCGCGAAAATTTACTTCGCAGCCTGTGCTTGATTTGATTAAGATCGCGATTCATCAGTATTCTGTCGATCATTCAATTTAAATGCAGGGCCAAGATTTAAAAGGAAATGAAATATGACACCCTTGCAAGTCTATCAGACTCGTCTAAAGCAGAACGAAGTGACGTTTGATGAGAACCAGCAGCCCGCGTTAAATGAGTTAGAACGAGTTTATCAATTGTTACTGTCGAACCTATCAAATGGCGACGCGTTAGAATCAATCAAAGGGGTTTATCTTTGGGGCGATGTGGGTCGTGGTAAGACGTTTTTGATGGATTTGTTTTACGACTGTTTGCCTGATGGAATGGCGTTAAGACTGCATTTTCATCATTTTATGGCGCGTTTACACCGAGAGTTGAATCTTGCCTTCGGCCAGAAAAATCCCTTAAAAAGCATTGCGAAACGCTTGGCATCAGAATGCCGCGTGCTGTGTTTTGACGAGTTTTTTGTCTCTGATATTGGCGATGCGATGTTGCTGAGGGGGTTGGTTGAAGCCTTGTTTGAAGAAGGAGTGGCGCTGGTAGCAACATCGAATATTGCGGTGGAAAACTTGTTTCAAAATCAGTTACAAAAAGAACGCTTCGCTCCAGCTATTGCCTTGTTGCAAGCGCACTTGAATAGCATTCATCTTGGTGGCGAAGAAGATCACCGACTACGTCATACAGGCTTTTCGCCGATTTATTTTGTTAAACATGAGCAAGATATGTCGGCTTTGTTTAAGCAGCTTGGGCAAGGGGAAGTGAGCCAGCAGCCGCTGCAAATCTGTCGTCGTGCGATTAAGGTGATTGAGTCAGCGGATAACATTGCTTGGTTTGATTTTTATGCTTTGTGTGATGGCCCAAGGTCGTCGTTAGATTACATTGAACTGGCGCGAACTTATCCGATGATAATGCTGACAGGAATTCCTGAACTAAGCAGTGAGCCTTTCGAACACATCAAGGCTCGTGGCACAGAAGACGGCGCTATTGGTTCAGGTCAGACCGGTGATCGTGCGGTGTCATTGAGTGTAAATGACGATGCCGTACGTCGTTTTATCAGCTTGGTAGACGAGTGTTATGACCATCAGGTGGTTTTATTATTAAACGCTGACGTGCCTTTGGATAGCTTGTATTTAAACGGTTCATTGTTGTTTGAGTTTCGCCGCACTTATAGTCGTTTAATTGAAATGAAATCCCATTACTATCAAGCGTTGCGAATAGGAATTGCGGGCAAGCTTTATTGACCAAATAGACGGGTTAAATGGTTGATTTCATTCTGACTATTTTTGCTAAGTTTTTCGTAAAAGCTTGATAAAACCAGAATGCGCGACCACTATATTTAAAGACATTAATAAAATGACAATAAGGAGGGCGATCATGCAGTATGAAGATCGCGTTGATGCGTTAGTCGCACCAAAAGGTTCGTTAGAAATGTTGTCTCAAGATGAGATTTCTCGTTTGTCAGAAGAAACAGGTCCGCTTCATGACCTATTCCACCGTTGCGCCTTAGCTATTTTGAACTGCGGCAGCGATTCTGATGATCCGCAAGCAGCCATGGAAGAATTTAAAGATTTTGAAATCCGCATCGTACAACAAGAACGAGGCGTGAAACTGCAGCTGAAAAATGCACCTGGTAGTGCCTTTGTCGACGGCAAGATGATTAGCAGTGTGCGTGAAATGTTATTTAGCGTATTGCGCGACATTATTTTCACTCAGCACGAATACATTCTTGCTCGTGGTTTAGAAAACGCCAGTTCAGACAAATTAACCAATGTGGTGTTTGAATTATTACGTAATGCCAATGTTTTCCGCCGTATTCAAAACCCAGATATGATTGTTTGTTGGGGCGGCCATTCTATTGCGCGTCACGAGTACGATTATACCAAGCGTGTAGGTCATGAACTGGGCTTACGTGAGTTAAATATTTGTACCGGTTGTGGACCAGGGGCAATGAAAGGGCCGATGAAAGGCGCCGCCATTGCGCATGCTAAACAACGTATCAAAAACGGTGTGTATTTAGGTTTAACAGAGCCAGGCATTATTGCTGCTGAATCACCAAACCCTATCGTCAATCAGCTGGTGATCATGCCAGACATCGAGAAGCGTCTTGAAGCCTTTGTTCGTGCTGGACACGGTATTGTTGTCTTCCCTGGTGGTGCCGGAACGGCAGAAGAGATTTTGTATATTTTGGGTATCTTATTACACCCGAAAAATGCTGATGTACCATTTCCTTTGGTATTTACTGGACCAAAAGAAAGTGCGGATTATTTTGAGCAAATTCATGCCTTCATTGGCGATGTACTAGGCGCGGAAGCGCAGAATAAATACCGCATCATTATTGAAGATGAAGTGGAAGTAGCTCGTGCCATGAAGCAAGGTATGGAAGAAGTTCGCCAATATCGTAAAGCTCATCAAGATGCGTTTTACTACAATTGGAAGCTGCATATTCCAGAAGAGTTCCAGCATCCATTTGAACCAACGCATGAAAAAGTGCGTGAGCTAAATCTGCATTTCAATCAAGAGACGCATTTGCTTGCCGCGGATTTGCGTCGTGCCTTTTCGTCTATCGTTGCCGGCAACGTGAAAGCGCAAGGTGTGGCGTACATCAAAGAGTTTGGGCCGTTCGAAATTCATGGTGACAAAGCCTTATTGGCGAAACTGGATGCCTTGTTACAAGCCTTTGTTCGTCAACAACGGATGAAGTTGCCGGGCAGTGCTTATGTGCCGTGTTATAAGGTGATCACAGATTAGTTGGATGGCTACTGCGCTCGCCAAATACTTCGTTAAGTGCAGTGATACTAAAAAAGGGCTTCTCGTGAAGCCCTTTTCTGTTTTTATGGTTAAGCCTAACCAAATACCGACCAGCCTATGCTTTCTGACAGGGCTTCAAGCGCTGCCATGCCTGCTAGTGAGTTGCCCGATTTATTGAGTTCGGGCGACCAAACACAAACTGAAAAACGATTTGGGACGATGGCTAGAATACCACCTCCAACACCGCTTTTTCCTGGTAGCCCAACACGATAAGCAAAGTTACCCGCTTCGTCGTATAAGCCGCTGGTGGCGAGTAGACCGTTTACCTGAGTCGTTTCTCGCGCACTAAGCACTTGCTCACCACTAAGCTGTGAGTAGCCCTTGTTGGCAAGGAAACTAAAGGCCTTGGCTAAATCTACACAGTTCATGCGCATGGCGCAGTTATCAAAGTAGCTGTGCAGCACGTCTTCGACGTCGTTTTCAAAATTGCCAAAGGCTTTCATCAAATACGCCATAGACGCATTGCGTGCGCGAAATTCGTATTCTGAGCTGGCAACGACTTTATCTGAGTTAAGTAACGGGTTATCGGCTAAGCGACGAATGAACTCTCGCATGGCGTAATGGGGTGAGGCAAAACGTGACTGATTCATGTCGCTGATTACCAAAGCACCAGCATTTATGAAGGGGTTACGCGGTACGCCCGCTTCGTATTCTAACTGTACGAGTGAATTAAACGGATTGCCAGAAGGCTCACGTCCAACCCGTTGCCACATGTCCTCGCCATAATGTTTGATAGCCAAGGTTAAGCTAAAGACTTTAGAAATACTCTGGATAGAGAAGTCTGTATAGGCTTGGCCTGCATGATACAGCTCACCATCGTTGCTATAGATGGCGATGCCAAATTGATTCGGATCGACATTGGCCAATGCGGGTATGTAGTCAGCGACTTTGCCTAAACCGATTAATGGTTTTACTTTTTGTTCAATTGAATGCAGTAAATCTTCCACGTGGTTCTCAGTTTTATTTTATGGGAAGTGAATGGTTGAGCTTGATGGGTGGCTAGTATAGGTATTTACCTAAAGATTTCTAGAGATAAAGGGGGGATTTGGCGAATAAGGCTGCTTTTCAAACACCCCATTTGAATTCTTGGTGTGTTTGAAAAGCAAGAGGGAAGCCGTTATGACGCTTTTGTTTCTCTTATATGTTCTACGTGTAGATTAATCAGTTGTCCTGATATGGTCGCGTTGTTGGGTATATTCGGTAAATTATCGATTGGGTACCAGTTGGCTTCTTCTATTTCACCAGGTGCGGGCGTGATTTCACCTCCGGCATAATCGGCAAAAAAGCCGACCATTAGTTGGTGTGGAAAGGACCAAGGCTGGCTATCAACATAGCGTATGTTGGTAACTTCTAGGCCAACTTCTTCTCTTACTTCCCGTGCAACTGCTTGCTCTAGGGTTTCGCCAGCTTCAACAAAGCCTGCAATATTACTGTATCTATCTTTTGGCGCTAATGGGCCACGGGCCAGTAGTATCTGATCATCTTTGCGGATCGAGACAATGATGCAAGGTGAAATTCGAGGGTAGTGTCGCAGATTGCAAGATGGACAGATTTTTGTATGTTCTGCTGCGTGTTTTTCTCTCATCGCGGTACCACAGCGTCCACAAAATTGATGATCTCTATCCCACGTAGACAACTGATGAGCACGACTTAATAAAATGTAATTGTGTCGATCTTGTAGGAAGAGTAACTCTCTTAGCCCAATTTCTGTAAAGCCTTTAGGAATAGATTCAAAGCGACAGACAAAGATATCTTGCCCATGCCATTGACCGCAATAAACAGCGCTCATATTTGCGTTAGGTTGGAAATGCGTAAAGGGCGTAAGAAATTGATTATCTGACTCTATTAGTACTTGATTTCGGTATAGCAATATATAGAGCGCATCTTGGTGAGGAAGCGGATGGTTTTGAATGCCAATGTCTAACATGTAATTGCTCTGTTTGCGTCTAAAAGAATTACGCTAACGCGATCATCTTCTAGACGCAATAAGCTAGACAGATTTAATTCCAATCTAGAATGACTTTTCCTGATTTACCTGATCCCATAGTGTCAAAACCTTGTTGAAAATCATCAACTTTAAAACGATGGGTAATGATTGGGCTAATGTCTAAACCAGATTGCAACATGGCGACCATTTTGTACCACGTTTCGTACATTTCTCGGCCATAAATACCTTTGATGATTAGGCCTTTAAAGATGACTTGGTTCCAATCAATGAGCGTGTCTTTGCCGGGAATACCTAGCATGGCAATTTTTCCGCCGTGGTTCATGCATTCCAGCATTGAGCGGAAGGCCATGTCATTGCCAGACATTTCCATACCAACGTCAAAGCCTTCGTGCATGCCAAGCTCACTCATGACGTCTTTTAATGATTCACGACTAACGTTGACGGTACGAGTTGCCCCCATCTTTTTTGCCAGATCAAGGCGGAAGTCGTTCACATCGGTTATTACCACATTGCGTGCGCCTACGTGTTTAGCAATGGCGGCTGCCATGGCGCCAATTGGGCCTGCACCTGTGATTAAAACGTCTTCGCCGATTAAATCGAATGACAAAGCTGTATGAGTCGCGTTACCAAACGGATCAAAAATCGCTGCTATGTCGTCGCTAATATTGTCGGGGATCTTGAAAGCGTTGCTAGCAGGAATGACTAAATATTCTGCGAATGCACCGGTTCGGTTAACACCAACCCCGAGGGTTTTTCGGCAAAGGTGACGACGTCCAGCACGACAATTTCGACAAAGGCTACAAGTAATATGACCTTCACCAGATACTCGATCACCTATCTTAAAGCCTGTCACTTCAGGGCCAACTTCGGCAATTTCACCAATAAACTCATGGCCGACAGTCATGGGTACCGGAATGGTATTTTGTGCCCAGTCATCCCATTGATAAATGTGCATGTCTGTTCCGCAGATCGCGGTTTTGCGTATTTTTATGACAACATCATTATGTCCGCATTCGGGGTGAGGGACGTCCGTCATCCAAATGCCTTTTTCAGCGTGAAGCTTCGCAAGCGTTTTCATTATTTATTTCCTTCCTTCAATGACGCCCATCTCGCGGCCTACTTTGGTAAAGGCGTCTATGGCGCGATCAAGTTGTTCCGTTGTTAGTGACGCTGACATCTGTGTGCGAATTCTGGCTTTGCCCATTGGTACAACTGGGTAAGCAAATCCCGTCACAAAAATCCCTTCCTTATATAACGCATTTGCCATCTCTTGTGCGAGCTTTGCGTCCCCTAAAATGACAGGAATAATAGGATGATCACCAGGGACTAGGTTAAAGCCTAAAGCGCTCATTTTGGTACGAAAATATTGGCTGTTTGTTTTTAGTTGCTTGCGGGCTGAATCACCTTGTTTGAGAGCCTCGATAATTTGTAAGCTGGTGGCAGTAATGACGGGCGCCAGTGAGTTTGAAAACAAGTAAGGGCGAGAACGTTGGCGTAACCAGTCGACAATGCTTTTAGAAGCGCTGGTGTAGCCACCAGAAGCGCCGCCAAGGGCTTTACCCAATGTGCCAGTGATTATGTCGATACGACCGAGTACACCACAATATTCATGGCTACCGCGGCCATTTTCGCCCAAAAAACCTACCGCATGAGAATCGTCTACCATGACTAACGCATCGTATTTGTCGGCAAGGTCGCAAACTGACTTAAGGTCGGCGATGATGCCGTCCATGGAGAAGACACCGTCGGTTACAATCAGCTTGGTTTTCGCACCGTCTTTATCGGCTTGTTGCAGTTTGGTTTCTAGCTCACTCATGTCATTGTTGGCGTAGCGGTAGCGCTTGGCTTTGCATAAACGAATGCCGTCAATAATGCTGGCGTGGTTGAGCGCATCACTGATGACAGCATCTTCATCATTAAGCAGTGTTTCAAATAAGCCGCCGTTGGCATCAAAACAAGAAGAGTAGAGTATGGTGTCTTCCATTTGTAGAAAATCACTAAGGCTTTTTTCTAATCGGGTGTGTATGCTTTGTGTACCACAAATAAAGCGAACAGAAGCCATGCCGTAGCCGTAATCATCTAGCGCCTGATGAGCGGCTTTTGTGACTTGGCTATCATTTGCCAGTCCAAGATAGTTGTTTGCACAAAGGTTAATTAAAGGTGTTTTGTCAGCTGTAGTAATTTGGCTGGCTTGTGGCGTGATAAGTGGGCGCTCTATTTTATAGAGGCCTTCTTCTTTAAGTGTTTGAAGTTGCTTGTCCAATTTTTTGTAAAAAGCGGATTTACTCATGATTTTTCCTCTTGTGGAGATAGGTCTTCCTTTTGCTGAAAGCTCCTTGATGTCTCTTGAGTGTAGGAGGGCGGCTTCAATATGAGTAGATGCAGTGACATAGTAAAATGGGCATAACAGTTTTGCCTTGGTGATGAGCTGGTCATCCCCTCTGTTCGTCCGTAGAATGCGTGTGAATATTAAGCAAAGAGGAAACGACATGTTGTCAAAGGTTCATTACGGCATTTTTTTGGGGGCATTAAGTACTAGTGCAGCGTTGCAAGCTCAAGATTACTTGCCTGTACTTCAATATCATCATGTAAGTGCTAGTTCACCGAAATCGACTTCTGTTACTCCTGAGCAGTTTACCGAGCAAATGGACTATTTGAAAAACGCAGGCTTTCAGGTTGTGGATTTGCGTTCTGCGTTGGATGATTTAAAAGCCAATAAACCATTACCTGAAAAAGCGGTCGCTATTTCGTTTGATGATGCTTACCGCAGTATTTACCAAGCAGGCTTTCCAATCCTTAAAGAGAGAAACTTTCCCTTTACAGTGTTTATTAATACAGAACCTGTTGAACGTAAAAGTCGTAGCTTCTTAACTTGGGAGCAGATGAAAGAAATGGAACAGTCTGGTGGTGTATTTGCTAATCACACCATTAGTCATCCTTATATGTTGCGTAAAGAGAAGGGTGAGTCTGATGAGGCTTGGTTGTCTCGTATGACAAAAGAAGTAGATACAGTTGAAGGTTTACTAGAGAAAAACCTTGGCCATTCTCCAAAAATGTTGGCTTATCCCTATGGCGAGTCTAATGGACAGATCCGAGGCATGATGAAAGAGCGGGGGATTATGGCATTCGGGCAACAGTCTGGTGTAGTGAGTGCGGAATCTGATTTCGAAAACTTGCCGCGTTTTCCTGCCTCTGGCGATTATGCCAAGTTATCTACGTTAAAAACGAAATTAAATGCCAAGCCAATGCCTTTGTTGTCTGAAAAGACTGGTGGGGATTATGCAACAGATCAGCCTGTTTCGATTAGCTTGACCTTTAAAGAAGGTCAGTACCGTTTGAAAGACTTAACCTGTTATGTAGCAGGCCAAGGCAAAGCTAAGCTAGATTGGGTATCTGATACAGAAGTAACGGCGACTGCTGAGAAACCATTCGGCGTTGGTCGTGGCCGTATTAACTGCACGATGCCAGACAATTTAGGCAAGCATTATTACTGGTATTCCAATGTTTGGATCCGTTCTTCTCCTGATCAGGGCTATGTGAGTGAAAAAAGTTAAAGTTTTTTAAAAAAGAGGTTGCACTGAAATTTCAAATCAGTATTATACACCTCGCTCGCAACGGAGGGGTGGCAGAGCGGTTTAATGCACCAGTCTTGAAAACTGGCGTAGGTTAATAGCCTACCGAGAGTTCGAATCTCTCCTCCTCCGCCATCTTATAAAGATGGTTGTTGTGAACAAGATAAAATATTAGTTCCTCGATAGCTCAGTTGGTAGAGCAAATGACTGTTAATCATTGGGTCACTGGTTCGAGTCCAGTTCGAGGAGCCATCGGAGTATAGCGCAGTCTGGTAGCGCGCCTGCTTTGGGAGCAGGATGTCGGGGGTTCGAATCCCTCTACTCCGACCATTATATTTTATCATCACCATTGGTAATGGTGGGCGTAGCTCAGTTGGTAGAGCTCCGGATTGTGATTCCGGCGGTCGTGGGTTCAAGCCCCATCGTCCACCCCATTACTTGATAGTTGGGTCGTTAGCTCAGTTGGTAGAGCAGTTGACTTTTAATCAATTGGTCACTGGTTCGAATCCAGTACGACCCACCAACTATCCCTATACAGAATTCTAGTCTGATTAATTCCTCGATAGCTCAGTTGGTAGAGCAAATGACTGTTAATCATTGGGTCACTGGTTCGAGTCCAGTTCGAGGAGCCATCGGAGTATAGCGCAGTCTGGTAGCGCGCCTGCTTTGGGAGCAGGATGTCGGGAGTTCGAATCTCTCTACTCCGACCATTAGTTATTCAAGTTTAAAAAAATTATGAGCGGGTCGTTAGCTCAGTTGGTAGAGCAGTTGACTTTTAATCAATTGGTCACTGGTTCGAATCCAGTACGACCCACCATTTCTCTCATAATCTTCCTGCATTTCGCACATATTCCTTGATATTTATCTAGATAGCTTCAAAATCGTCTATCGTCTATCGTCTATCGTCTATCGTCTATCGTCTATCGTCTATCGTCTATCGTCTATCGTCTATCGTCTATCGTCTATCGTCTATCGTCTATCGTCTATCGTCTATCGTCTATCGTCTATCGTCTATCGTCTATCGTCTATCGTCTATCGTCTATCGTCTATCGTCTATCGTCTATCGTGTTTATCTCTTGGGTGTGTGTCGCTAGGTGTGGAGTGTGGGTGTTTTTTATGTGTATAAGTTTTCCGCTCAAGGGGTGTTGTGTTTCTGTCTTGTGCTGTATGTGGGGGCTTTTGGGGTAGTTTTTGATAGTGGTGTTGTGGTTGATTATATTGGTAGTTTTGGATGTGTTGTGGTTAATGGAGGGTTGTTGCTCTGATTTTGGGTGATGTGTTTTGTGTGTATTGGTACGAAGCTTGTATAGGTGGAGGTGTGTTGGTTCTTAAGTGATTTTTCTTGTGGATAAAATTGTTAATAAGGTGGTGTTTTGTTTTTGATAAAGCGGATGGGTGGAGTTTTGTAAGACGATTTTTATATTGCAGGATGTAAGATATTGAATCTTAGGTAGAAACTGCTAATGGTGGAGGGAGGTGGATTCGAACCACCGAAACTTTCGTGGCAGATTTACAATCTGCTCCCTTTGGCCACTCGGGAACCCCTCCACAGCAGCGCGACGTATAATATACATCGCGCCTTACTATGTAAACAGTTTTTTAAGATTTATTTAACAATAGTGCTAATTTCGCTTTCATACGCTCTTCAGGAGATAGGTTGTCATAAATATCTTCTTGTTTAGGTGCGTTTTGAGCTGGTTTAGGTTTTGAGTTTGCTTTGTTTTTGGCTTGTGTTTTTGGTTTGCTGCGAGCGGGCAGTGAAGGTCTTTCTTTCGCTGGTCTATTATTGGTTGCTGTTTTTGCTTTTTTAGGAATCATTGATTCAGGTAAAGCTGGCTCGTTATTAACAGCGACGCCTTCTAGGTCTATACGTGGCTGACCAGACAATAGGCATTTCTTGTATCTGTCTGAGCGCGTATAAGCGGCTAGGGCGCGTTTTTGCTTGCTGGCATTGAAGTCATCGTCCAGCACCATGTCTTTGTCTATACCGACCTTTAGAGGCTTAGGTTGATTCCAGTCAAACGCTTTGGGATAACGGTCTTCAAGCATTTTGATCAGACGGCGATTATTTTTCTGATTCTTTTGACGCTTTTTTTGTTCAGGCGTCAGAGTCGCTGTCTCTGTGGTGCTGTCACTTGCTTCTGGTACGCTAATGTCGGTATCGACTAGTTTGTCGTCTTCTTGCAAGCCGTTAAGCTCAGGTTGTTGTGTGGTCATGTAATCAATCTGTTCTGTTGTCGTGGTTGTGGTGCTGCTTTCAGCATGCTCGTGTAATAAATCAAAGTTGAGTTGATATTCAACCGCGTTTGATTTTATTACTTTCTCAGAGGTAGATGCGTCATTTAAAAGGTCAAGAGAGTCTTCAATATAAAGCTGCAATTGGTCTTCAGTTGAGCGATCTGCCATATGTTGCAATAGATCCATTGAGGCGCTGTACTCAATGGAAGGATCGTTCTTTTCTTTTAATCTTTGTATTTCCTCGTTGGCACTTTCTAACTGCTTGGTTAGCCAGTTAATCCTTGCTTCGAGTTTAGCGATAAGTTGTTCCATAAAGACACAAGGCTCAATTTTTTATTGGAGTCAGCGGAATACTTGGTGTATTGCTTGTGCCAATCATTTCTTTTCGCTGATCCTCGTTTGGTAGGGTAATGGAAATATTGCTACCTTTCTGCCACCAAACGTAAGTCATTGTTATTAAAAAACTAGCAATGAAAATGGGTAATAATTTCATCTTACTCAGAAAGTAAGTCCTGCGCCAACCATGACGTGTCTGTCGTAGGTGTCACCGCTGCTGTTTAGTACTCTTACGAATATATCTAATCGTGATACATCTGATATCCCAATACGAAAACCTGCTTCTGGATAATAGACGGTACTGTCAAGAAATGACACGCCACCTCCTATAAATGACCACATTGGGATGCCAGGCAAAATTTGAAGTGCGGGTGTTGCGCTATAATAACGAGATCCTAAAGAGATGGAATTCTCGAATTCTTCGCCTGTGACAAATGACAAACCACCATAAAAAGAAATATTTTCTGGCAGAGTGTACTCCATTGATGCATCTATAATGGAGGTGACATTTGTCTCTCCTTCAGGGGTTGTTGGTCGCGCCGCTGTTGATGAAAAACTTACCAAACTCGCAATTTGACCTTCTGCTGATGCGTTGGCACTCACTAGAACTAAAGCTGCAAGTAGAATCGATTTCATTGTTTGTCGTCCATTTGATTTAAGCGATTTAGCATTTGGGAAAGAGATGATTCCCAATTTGACTGTTGCTCTTTGGTTTGAGTTAGTGTGTTTTGGATTTCACTTTTTTCTTCGCTAAGCTCGTAGTTTTGCATTTCTAATTCGGCTATACGTTTACGTAATGAGCCCATTTCTTCTACTGCTTCGTTAATACGTTGTTCTAGGTGGTGTAGTAGTTCGTTATTCATTGTATCTGTCCTAAAAAATAAAAATCGCCGTTTGTGTATGGGCGTAGTTGTATAAAATTACCAGGCAATCACGACATCCTGTTGTTGCACGTTTAATATATGAGAGTCAACAACGAGCTCTCCAACTGAAAAGTTAGGTTGCACCTGTTTTATTGTAACACTGATGTTTGCATTATTCAGCTGAGTTTGAGCAGATTGCAGCTGATTGAAAACCTCGTAACGTCGATAAACGTTGAATTTATCTCCTTGTTTAATTCCGGCTAATGATCCTGCTGCTATATGTATTCTATTGCCTTCTGTGCGAAAAATATTTGCTATGAAGGGTTGGCAACGCAGTTGTTCACTAGTATCTAATGCGCTTTCTTTGAGTGCCTGCTGAACAACTTTACCATAATGTACTGTCCAAAATTTTGCACTACCAAAACCTATCCTTGCGTGATCTGATATATCCCAATTACCTACTTCATTGTATCTATGTTCGAACAATAAGGCGCCACTGAAGCCATCATAAATATAGATATCGACCACAAAGTTTCTTTCTTTATCAATGTTTTCATCTAATAGGTCTTTGGCTTTCTTATCATCTGGATGCCTTAGGTATAGCTCCCCGATGTCTCTAATAACGCCGCTGACAATATATTGAACGCCTAGTTGTTCACTGATTCTTGTGACATTTGTCAGGGAGCCGTCATAATTGGTAGAGGATGGTGCGTTTATGAGGTCAGGATAAATTGCAATGTTAGTTGCTGTTAAGGCTCTTAAGTAGCCTTGTTTGTTTATTTCATCAGCTAAATCTTTTGGAAGCTCTCTGGAAATATTACTGAGCTCTCCCAATCTTGCTTGTTGAGGAACTTGTAATTCAAATCCTGTCACACCAACTGTTTTCTTGTAGTAGCTTGTTGGCCCTGTGCTGCACTGTGAATCTGGCGTGACATCTACGCGAGCTACAATAGTGAGGAAGTCTCCGTTTTGCTCCTCAGAAAGAATTCTAGCTTTTTGTACATAGCCTGAACTACGTATTTCTAAATTAGATTCGAGTTCACCATTATAGAGTTCATCTTTTATATTAACTCTGGATCCAGATTCTAAAACGGCTTGTTTTATAGCTTGTTGAGTGGCTCTATAGCGAGCGTCAGCAATATCATTATTATAAATAACGGCTTCACCGACAGCGGTAATGCTTTTCGCAAAACTGGCTGTTGATAATAAAAGCGTGATGGCTATGATTGGTAAGCGTTTCAAAAGTAACATCTGTTATTCAATGCTGTAAAAGTTGGTCGTTGGCGTTGTATTTTGAACATTCACGGCGCGATAACCTGGTTGAATTTTACAATTTGGATCGGATTGTATGTTGTTGGAGCCTAAACATTGACGAAAATTCTCTTGTAATGCCATTTCAACAACCGTTTCGAATGTGCCGTCTTCATGTTCACGTTGAGAAACGACTTTCGCTCCAACTAGGTAAGCATCAACATAGGTTCTTAACTCATCGTTTTGCATGACCATGTTGCTTAATGAACTTGAGCCATCAATTTTCAAACCATAGACTCGTTCTGATAAGTTTCTATAAGCATCTAACATAGAGCTGCGCATAGTCATAATGCGGGCTTGAGATTTTGTTAAGCGTCTATTAGACATCATTGCTGCGTAACCTGTGGCGGTAACAATGATTGGTTCTTGCTTGATAACAGCAATCGTGTTGTTTGCGTTTAAGGCACCATTCTGTACATAGGCTGACGAGCCGTTTCCTATTACGTTGCCGTTACAAGGAGCGACAGTAGTACAAGGCGTTCCATCTGCGCTTTGTTGGTAAAGACCTTGGCAACCAGCAAGTGTCATTGCACTTATGGTTATAAAAAAAATTCGAAGTGATAGTGTCATGTTGGTGCCCTTTGTATGAAATCTTTGCCTTAATGTCCTGCGTTGAAATAAGTGTGTTTTACATAGTGCGAATTCAACTGAACGACTTAGAACTGCAGGTGTTATTGTGAATAGTTTGCTTAAAAATCCTTTTATTTTTCAACATACCTAATCTAATGGACAAAATGTAAACCATTTTGCTCTCTAGCGTCCATGTTTGGGCGCTTAAAAAAGCGCTTTTTCTTTGTTTTTGATAGTAAAACTGTTATTTCAGCGCATATTTTTGAGTCTTCTCAATTATTTTACGTTCAGTGGCGTTTTTCTAGAAGGAACTTTACATATCTAATTGAGGTGGTGAAGGTGTTTTTGAGATGGTGTAGACTGTGTTTTTGTACAGTAATTTTTGGGATGTTATATTGCAGAATCGAAAGATTATTCATATAGATGCTGATTGCTTTTATGCTGCGATAGAAATGCGCGATGATCCAAATTTGCGAAATATTCCGATTGCTATTGGCGGTCCTGCAAGTGGCCGCAGTGTGTTATCCACTGCTAACTATGCTGCTCGTGTTTATGGTGTTCGTTCTGCTATGCCAACTTCTGTAGCAAAGCGCCTTTGTCCTGCTTTGCTCGTTATACCTGGAAACATGAATAAATACCGAATTGCGTCTGAGCAAATGCACGCTATTTTTCGAGAGTTTACTGATCTTATTGAGCCGCTATCGTTGGATGAGGCGTATCTTGATGTAACGCACTCACCGGATTTTCAAGGTAGTGCCACACGCATTGCAGAAGAAATACGCTCAAGAATATTTAAAGAGATAGGTATTACAGTTTCTGCAGGGGTGGCAACGAATAAGTTTATTGCTAAAGTGGCAAGTGATTGGGATAAGCCTGATGGCTTAACGGTTGTCACGCCAGAAAAGCAGTTTGAATTTGTTTCGAATGTTCCGGTGAAATTCATTTCAGGGATTGGCCGTGTTGCGCAAGAAAAGCTTGCAGCGCTTGGCGTGTTTAAGTGCTCAGATTTACAGGCGTTAGACTTTTCTGTTTTGCAAAAAAGTTTCGGAAGTATGTCATTTCGTTTATCTCAATTTGCCCTTGGTATTGATGATCGTCCAGTGACTGTTTCTCGGGAAAGAAAGAGTATTTCGGTGGAGCATACTTTTTCAAAAGATTTGCTTGATCTCAAAAAATGTCAGGCAGTTCTACCTATCTTGCTGAGCGATCTAAAAAAGCGTATGGCGGGAAGAGACTTCGAATCTCAGCTCAGCAAGTATTATCTCAAAGTAAAATTTGACGACTTTAAGCAGACAACAATAGAGCAACCAATTAAAGCCAAATTATCTGATGACGTGTTTTCACAACTACTGCAACAGGCTTATTCTCGGTCTCGACGCCCAGTTCGTTTAATTGGTGTCGGTTATCGTTTGTCTCCACCAGAGCCTCACCAATTAAATTTACCTTTTGTTTGAGTGTGTAAATTTTGATCAATTCCGTGATGCCTTACTATACTTAAGGGCGAATAATACGGAGGTGCTCATTATGTTGAAGCAACAGAGTAAGTTTGATTATACAAATCTAAGTATGCCTGATCCCTTGTCGCATCGGTTACGATTTGAAGTAGAGCAGACGTTGAGTTGTTTGTATGCAGATGCTTCTTTGGTGGATCAAATGGATGGATTGTATTTGCCTTTTTCTAATTGGTTGAGTCAAAAAGCTCATGCAGGTAAAGGTCCCTTAATTGTTGGCGTTGGAGGTGCGCAAGGGTGTGGGAAAACCACATTTTGTAGTGTTATTAGTCGAATTCTAAGTAAAGGATTCGACCTGAATTGTATTGTGATAAGTTTGGATGATTTATACAGTACTCGGCAAGATCGTATGAAGTTCGCTAGTAAAACAACCTCAATGTTTTCTGTACGAGGTGTACCTGGAACTCACGATGTAAGTTTTGCTCTTACGCTTTTTGAGCGATTGAAAAATCTTAAAGAGGGTGAGGTGATGAAGTTCCCTCGTTTTGATAAATCGATTGATGATCGAAAAGCGGTGCATCTATGGCAAGAAGTTCAGGGGCCTGTTGATGTAGTGCTATTTGAAGGTTGGTGTGTTGGTGCGCCGCCAATAGATGAAATGATGGATCAACCGCTTAATAAGCTTGAAGCAGAGATGGATGCCGATGGTCAGTGGCGTAATAAAGTGAATCAATTATTAAAAGATGACTACAGGCAGTTATTTGCACAAATTGATCTGATGGCTTGGATGCAAGCGCCAGATTATGAAGTCGTTTATCACTGGCGTAATAAGCAAGAGCGTGTTTTGGAAAATCACCTTCATGATATTCATGGCGTCTTACTGGATACAATTGACTTGAAGGTGATGTCTTCAGAAGAGTTGAAACGATTCATGCAATATTACGAAAGATTGACTCGTCACATGCTGGCGGTGATGCCAAGTAAGGCGGATGTGCTGTTTAAGTTAAATGAAAAGCAGGAAGTAACGGAGATGCGCTTTCCAGTTGAGCATTAAATTATGATATTAAAATGTCATTTAAAACGGTGGAGTGAAAGCAAGGTGTCGAGTGGGAAACGTCAATATGATAGGCTATTGCGAATTGCGATAGCCTATTTTTTTGGAGTGTTAAAAAATGACTGAATTATTGCCTTCTGTCTTAGTGGAAACAAACGAGCAGCCTGACGCCGCTATTATTTGGTTACATGGTCTTGGATCAGACGGTCATGATTTTGAGTCTTTGGTTCCTGCTTTATCTTTGTTGCCAACGTTAAAAGTACGCTTTGTTTTTCCTCATGCTCCACGCCGTCCTGTTACGGTAAATGGCGGTATGGAAATGCGAGCATGGTATGACATTTATGAAATGACGCTAGAACGAAAAGTTGATATGGAAAATATCGATGAGTCATGCCTACAAGTTGAACAGTTGATACAAGATCAAATAGATAAAGGAATTGCTCCAAATCGAATTATTTTGGCAGGATTTTCACAAGGCGGAGTTATTGCTTATCAAACCGCTTTGCGAACTAAGCATGTATTAGCAGGTATTCTTGAACTATCAACTTATTTAGTTAATGGTGATGAAGCGCCTGAAGCAGATGTCTGCCCTAACGGGAAAACGCCGATTCTTATTCATCACGGTTTGCAGGATCCTGTGGTTGCGCCAGTGCTGGCAACTCAAGCAAGGGATCTTTTAGTATCTAAGGGGTATTCTGTCGCTTATCAATCTTATGATATGCCTCATTCTGTATGTCCTGAGCAGGTTCAAGACATCTCTCATTGGTTAAATGCGAGATTGGCGTAGCAAGTTTGGTTAAATTTTCTCGTCTTATTTAAGGAGCTTTATAGTGTCTAATCATTATGGTGAGTGGCTTGATTTTGCGAAAAATCTAGCGATTAAGGCTGGCGAGATGATCGTTGAGGCGCGAGAGAATGCAACCTTTGTGCGTGACTACAAAATGGATCATGAGCTAGTTACCTCGACTGACATTGCGGTTGACCAGTACATATGTAATCGCATAGTTAAAAGCTATCCTTCACACCGTATTTTGTCAGAAGAGTCTTCGCCAAATATAGAGCTTGGCAATATTGGCGATGACATACCTATTTGGGTGATTGATCCGATTGACGGTACAGTGAATTTTGCACATGGTCATCATCATGTGGCGGTTTCTATTGGTCTTTATATTGGTGATCAGCGAATTTTAGGTGTGGTAAATGCTCCCTTTTTAAAAGAGTGTTTTTGGGCTGTGAAGGGGTCGGGTGCTTTTTGTAATGATAAGCGCTTGACTATTTCTGGAGCGCAAGAATTAAGGAATGCATTGGTTGCAACTGGGTTTCCTTATCAAAAAACAGCGCTAGCGCCGATTGTAGAAAGGGTTTCACATGTTTTGCACCATTGCCAAGATATTCGTCGTAATGGTTCTGCCGCACTGGATTTATGTTGGGTGGCTGCTGGTCGTTTGGATGCGTATTTTGAAAGCGTGAAACCTTGGGATATGGCGGCAGGGGCTTTAATAGCGGAGGAGGCTGGTGCGAAGGTCGGATATTATTTATCTAACACATCGGTTTGGCCTGATGTGGTGAACGGTGAGGGACTTTTAGTGTCGACGCCTCAATTGTACGATGATCTGCGGGCTCTTATTGATGTTGGCTTATAACGTGTTTATTTCTGGTTGATTGGGTTTTTTTATGTCTTTTACTACATTTATGATTGTTTTGCTCTGTTGTGTTGGTGTTATTGTCGTTTCTCTCTGGTTTATTCGTCAACAATTAAAGTTGAATAAAGCACGAGAAGAAAAAATTCGTGCTGGAGAAAATCGTTTTATTGAAGAGCGTCAAAAAAGAATTGATAGTATTCGAGTTCTTTTGAAAACAGTGGGAACAGAAGAACTCAATTGGATAGAAGCCAGTATTCGAATAAAGCATTTATTAGATCAGTTGAGCGAAGACTTATCCGAACATGAAGATATCTCGGCTTTTTATATTATTAATGAGAAAACTCAGCATATTCCAACTCATGAACAATGGGGGGATTTGCCTAAGCCTGCGAAAATGAAATTTCGACTCGAAATGGATAGTTATGAGGTGGAGCATGCGGAGCATTTGCAGCGCGCTAGATCCTCGTTAATGGCTTATGACTTTAAATAATGTTGCTTCAGCTGCTGGTTTCTATCAGTTTTTTGTTTTTACTGTTAGTTTTACTAGTATTGTTTTTTATTCGTCATCAATCGAAAGTACCCTATTATAGATTGACGCAAGAGCAGTGTGTAACCTTGCTAGAAAAAGCCGTTCAGGGTGTTCTACCTGAATATGAGTGGCATGCTTTTATCGGTATGACTGTAAGGGATGACGATGTACTTGATGACCTAAGAGAGCAATGTTTATTAGTTGATGAGCTTGGGGTGAAGGGAACTCAATTAATTAATGGACGGGTTTGTATTATTTTTAATAAAAAAGGTATTTATCAGCTGGAAATATTGTTGGATGAGTGGCAGCATAAATCAAATTATATAGTCTGATTTTATTTTAAAATGGAAGAGCATAGGGTTTAAGTATATGAATGAAATAGAGGCGTTATTTGATCAAGGCTCTGAGTTGATGCCTTGGTTAGCAGACAGTGTTATTAATTTGGTGGTTGGTCTAGTTGTTTTCTTTGTTGGTAAGTTTATTGCCTCTAAAGTTTCTCACTGGTGTGAGAATCGAATGCTTAAAGCTTCCGTTGATAAGGCTGTTGCAGGTTTCGCATCGAGCATTTTATATGCTTTGATGTTTGCTGGCGTAGCTTTGATGGCACTGGGGCAAATCGGAGTAGAGACGACATCCTTTATAGCTATTCTTGGTGCGGCAGGTTTGGCTGTTGGTCTTGCCTTGCAAGGATCTTTGTCTAACTTTGCATCAGGTGTACTGATAATCTTATTGCGTCCATTTCGTTCGGGTGACTTTATCGATGCCGGCGGTCAGATGGGAACGGTTAACCGTATCGAATTATTTCATACACACCTTAAAACGCCTGATAACCGAGTCATTATCGTGCCAAACTCTTCTGTGATGAATGGTTCTATTGTGAACTTTTCTCGTGAGGCTACTCGTCGTTTAGATCTTGTTATTGGTATTAGTTACGACGCTGATATTCGCTTGGCGAAACAGATCATGGAAGAGATTGTTAATGCTGACGAACGTATTTTAAAAGATCCTAAATGTTTAATCGCGGTTTCTGAATTAGCTGATAGCTCAGTAAACTTCTTCCTGCGTCCTTGGGTTGCAGCGGGGGATTACTGGACGGTGCGAGCGGACCTTTTGGAAAAAATCAAATACACCTTTGATGAGCGTGGTGTTGGTATTCCATACCCTCAAATGGATGTTCACGTTCATAAACAAGAATCGTAAGCTTAGATAGCTTTCGCTTCTTGTCGCTGTAATATGTGAAATGCCGCCAAGCAACAGCTGGCGGCATTTTTGTTTTTACTATCTTTCGTTTTTTAATAACTAAAAAGGCTGCTAATAATGAGTCGATATCGTCCTCCTTCGCCACCAAAGTCCGCTTATATTACTTATGAAGGTGCGCAAGCTTTGTTGGCTGAGCTTAAATATTTGTGGAAAGAAAAGCGTCCAGCTGTGACTGAAACAGTTAGAGAAGCTGCGGCCCAAGGAGATCGTTCGGAGAATGCGGAATATATATATGGTAAAAAACAGCTTCGTGAGATAGATCGTCGTGTGCGTTATTTGGAAAAACGTTTGGATGTTTGTACTGTGGTGGATCGTCTTCCTGCAGATAAAACGAGAGTCTTTTTTGGGGCTTGGGTGACGTTAGAAGACGAAGAGGGCGAGCTGCGTACACATCGTATTGTTGGTCCAGATGAGCTAGATCATGACCCAGCTTACATCAGTATTGATTCACCAGTGGCGAAAGCCTTGTTGAAAAAACAAGAAGATGATGAGGTGACTATTCGTCTGGCAACAGGAGAGAAAACCTACACGATCGTGAATATCGAGTACCATCCAATCCCATCCTTATAGCTCACAATATCTATATTAGGGTGAGTTAAGAGCAACAGTGAGGGGATAAAATTTGCTGTTGCTCTTTGGTTGCGTTAGCGAATAGAAAGCTTATCAATGCAGCTTAGTAAGTGTTGATTAAATATCTCATTTGTCACTATTCCTTTCTCTGCATCGAAATTCTCATAGAAGCTGGGTAACGAGATTGCGCCGATTACTCTGGCAGCAAAGTAGGGCGCTGAAGCTTGTGCGGCGGCTAAAACGCTTTGTGCTCCACTTGGGCCGGGTGAAGTGGACAGCATGAGAACGGGTTTATTTTGAAAGACTTTCATGTCTATTCGGGACGTCCAATCAAACAGGTTTTTATAGGCCGAAGTATAAGAGCCGTTATATTCAGCGAATGACACGACAATGCTATCTGCAGCACCAATGGCATTATAAAAATCGTGGGCGAGTTTTGGGATGCCGGATTCTTTTTCTCTTTCTTCACTGTAAATTGGCATTTCAAAGTCATTGATATCGATTAGCGAAACATCCGCATTGTTTATTTGCTGTGCAGCGTAAAAAGCCAATTGTTTGTTAATGGAGTTTTTGCTATTACTTGCACCAAAAGTAAGTACTTTCATTTTAGTTTCCTTGGTTGACGTGAGTAGTTGGAATAGAGTGTTTTTTCAAAGTGGCGGCACCTGCAATGGCTAGAACTAAAGTAAAAGCCCCTGCTAATAAGTAAAAATCGCTGAATCCTAATTTGGCGATAAGAGCTGAGGTGACAAAAGGTGAAACAAATTGCCCAATGAAGATGCTGCTGGTCAGTACACCAGAAGCGAGTCCGCGTTTGTGGTTTGGCACAAGCTCCATGCCTTTCACCATGAAAGTAGGCATCACCAATCCCATGCAAGCGCCCATGAGGCCGCAGCCAAGAATAACTAAGCTGAACGATGTGGCTTGTGATAGCACGAGCATGCCAATACTCATGGCAATAAAGCCGATGAGTGCGACGCCATAGCTTTGGATTTTGGCGACCAGCTTGCCAAAGAATACGCCAGTTATCGCGGCGATTAATGTCCCCATTCCGATTGCCAAGCCTGATTTACTTGGATCCGTGATACCAATATCGGCCATAAAAAATGGAATTTGTGTTGGTAGGATATAAAAGACGATTAAGTGGCAGAAAAGGAGAATAGAACAGCCGATGAGTGGTAGTTTCCAGCTGGTATTAGTATCGTCTTGTTGGTTATCGCTGGGCTGATTGGTTTGCTTGCGGTCACGAATAGACAGGAATATGAGCGGAAGCAACAGAATAGCAATGGCGTAGGTATAAAAAGGCAGCCTGGCGCTGATGCCTGCTAAATAGCCCGCTGTAACGATGAAAAGAATGCCGCCAATATTAGAGAAAGCTTGTTGCAGTCCCATAAATTGGCTTCTTTTCGGACCAGAATAATAGTCGGTTATTAACGCCGTTACGGCGGTCATTAGTCCAGCGACACATATGCCCAGAATGGCTCGGCTGATAATAATGGCTTCTAAATCTTGCAGCTGTGCGCCAGCAGCACCGGCGATGGCAAAGACGATAGTCGCAATGATGATTTGATTTCGGCAACCGAACTTATCCGCTGTCCAGCCTAAGATCGGCGCAAAAATCACCACAAACAAAGCTGGGATGGGTAATAGCATTTTTACCCAAAAATCGGCTGAGGGTGTTCCTGAGAATTCATTCGCTAAACCAGGTAACGCCGGAGCAATTGTGGCATTGGACATGACGGTCAGTGTGGAAATCAGTAGCAGGCAAAGTGCTCTGGATTCTAATAGATTGGTTTTCATTAAGCTTCTTCCTAGGTACAAATAGTATTTTTTCCCTGCTTTCTCAGCTGTTTATTAAGTACTGTGCTTGAGCTAGCTTGGATTTATAGCTATTCTGCGACCTAAACTTAAGTTGAGGTCAAGCATAAAATGCGAAAAATAATGATGCCTGAATGGATTTCAGTGGGCGTGTTAAGTGAAAGGACGGGCGTATCGGTGTCGGCTTTGCATTTCTATGAAAGAAAAGGGTTAATCAAGAGCCAAAGAAATACATCTAACCATAGGCAGTATCCAAAGCATGTCATTCGGGTTGTTTCTATTATTCAGGTCGCTCAGCGGACAGGATTTTCTTTGGAAGACATTTTATTGGAGCTTGAAGGATTGCCAAATCGCACCCGCGTCACCCTAGAAGATTGGGAAGCGTTGGGTTCACGGTGGCAAAGAGAGTTAGATAAAAAGATCATCCAATTGACGGAGCTGAAAGAAATGATGGCCGATTGTATTGGTTGTGGTTGTCTGTCGTTGGAAAGATGTCAGCTTCTTAATCCTTATGATGAGTTAGGTGAAAAGGGCACTGGACCAAGGCTCATGACGGAATAGACTGTGTTTCTTGGCTTATTTCAGTGAGCTTGTGTGCAAGTTAGCCGAAGAGGTATTTTATTTTCAGTTGGTGTCTTTTATAGATACCATGGACTTTAAGTGATGCGCAATTAAAGTCTTAGTTGTATTTAAGGGTTCTATGAAAATTCATTATGGTATGGCGCAATGGCAGCATCCGGCTTGGGTAAACTGGCTTTATCCTGCTTCACTTCCTACTGCAGGGCGAATTGGCCGATATTCGGAAGTATTTTCGACAGTTGAAGTGGGGAGTACTTTTTATACTAAAGTGGATGATGCTCAGCTATTGCGTTGGTATGAGTCTGTAAATGAGTATTTTAAGTTCAGTTTTAAGGCACCACAAACCGTTACTCATCGATTGTTAGAGCGTCCTTGGCGCGATGTTCGGCATGATTGGGTAGCTTTTATGCTTTCGTTGCAGCCCTTGCAAGCTAAGCTCGGTCCAACCATGTTACAGTTTCCTGCTATATGCGATGAGCGTGCTTTGGACACTATTTTAGCTTTGTGTGACATGTGGTCGTTAGCTACGCCTTTGTCTGTTGAAGTGCGTAATCTTGCTTATTTTGATAAGTCTCAAACAGAGCGACGTTTTCTAACCGAATTGTCTGGTAGAAAAGTGAATCGTGTGGTGATGGATTCTAGACCAGTTTTTTCTACGGAAGCGTATTGCGAAAGCTTGGTTGATGCTCAGAAGAAAAAGCCGAGAGTGCCTTGTCATCCCGTAGTTACTGCGAATCATCCAGTCGTGCGTTTTATTGGTCATCCTGATTTACCGCGTAATGAGATATGGCTTGATCAGTGGTCGGCGAAACTGTCGCAATGGCTATCAGAAGGGCTCACGCCAAGTGTGTTTGTGCATTCGTCGGATAATATTGCTGCACCAACTCTAGCGGCACAATTAGATGAAAAAGTTCGCTCGCTAACGCCCAATTACCAGAGTGCTTTGGTTCTTCCGCAAAGTCAGGAGCAAGTTAGCCTTTGGTGAGTTTAAAGAGTTGATTTCTCGTTTTTGTCAGATCGTTGGAAAATATTATGTATTCATTAGTGTTTTACGTGCCTGAATCTCATTTAGAGTCTGTTAAACAGGCTGTGTTTTCGGCTGGGGCAGGTTCAATGGGAAACTATGACTCTTGCTGTTGGCAAGTAAAGGGGCAAGGGCAGTTTAGACCAACAAAAGGAGCAACGCCCTTTCTTGGACAGGTCGATGAATTAGAGTCGGTTGATGAGTGTCGTGTTGAAATGGTAGTGGGTGATGACGTTAAAGCGAGTGTCTTAGCGGCTTTGTTGTTGGCGCACCCCTATGAAGAGGTGGCCTACCACTTTATTCCGATACAGTGTTGAAATGAATGGTGTCTTCGTGAAAACCATATTGACCTTTTTTATGATCTTCGATGAAAAGCTCTATGGTCTTAGTGACGCTACTAAAAGCCAGTTCATCCCAAGGGATTTCATCAAGATCAAATAAGGCAACTTCAGAGCTTTCTTCTGTGGTATGAAAGTCATCTTTTTCTAATTCTGCGATATAGAAAAGGTGAACTTGATTGATTCTAGGGATGCTGATCATGCTAAAAGCTTGTTTGCATATGGCTGTTGATCCGCTTTCCTCTAATGTTTCTCTTAAAGCGCCTTCGCTCGTGGTTTCTTGGTTTTCCATGAAACCAGCAGGCAAAGTCCAGAAACCTAAACGCGGCTCAATATTTCTTCGGCATAGTAAAATTTTGCCGTCGTAAAGAGGGATGGTTCCGGTAATCAATCTAGGATTATCATAATCGATAAACTCGCAACTTGGGCAAACCGCACGTAGCCGATTATCCCCAGCAGGGATGGTCATATTAACGGCGTGACCGCATTGCGGGCAGTATCTCATGATGTTTCCTTAACGTTTCAGCTGAAGCTTGGCGTATTTAACGACTTTATCTTCGATTTCTTGGATTTCGATCATGTAATGTCCAACCCATAAGCTAATTGGGTGCTCAGGGATGAATTCCAATGTTTCGATGATAAGGCCGTTTAGTGTTTTTGGTCCGTCTGTTGGTAAGTGCCAATCAAGCGTTTTATTGATTTCTCGAATGTGTGTCGAACCTTCGATTCTAAAAGAGCCGTCATCAAGAGTTTGAATTTCTTCTTCTTCGTCTTGGGTTGGCGGAGTGAATTCGCCCACAATTTCTTCAAGTACGTCTTCTAGAGCCGCAATGCCTTGAACGTCGCCATACTCATCGACCACGATACCCATTTGCTGATGGTCTTTTTGAAAGTTCAGCAATACAGTGTTTAGGGATGTGCTCTCTGGGATGAAATAAGGTTCAACCGTTGCTTTTAAAAGTGCTGCTTTTGATGGTGTCGGGTCGCGTAAAAAGACCGCCGCATGGCGAGCATGAAGAATACCGATGACTTTATTGATCTCACCATTATAAACTGGCATACGAGTGTGTCTGCTTTGGCAAATCTGCTCGATAATTTCTTCAATAGTGTCTTCAATGTCGATACCAATGACTTCATTTCGAGGGATCATGATGTCTTCGACAGAGACTTTTTCTAAATCAAGGATTGAAATGAGCATCTCTTGGTGAGCAGCAGGAATTAAGCCGCTTGCTTCATTTACCACGGTTCTTAGCTCTTCGGAGTCAAGTGTGTCGTGGTTTTTTTGAGAAGCATGAACGCCTATTAGACGTAGCAATCCGTTGGATAAACCATTTACCACCCAAACAAGTGGGTAAAGAACTTTTAATAGAATGGCGAGGATCCAGGATGCTGGAAAGGCTATTTTTTCTGGATGTATTGCAGCCAGTGTTTTGGGTGTTACCTCTGCGAAAATCAGTACTACCATGGTCAATGCAGCAGTGGCTATGGCCACACCTGCATCGCCCCAGAGGCGCACAGCAATGATGGTTGCTATCGCTGAGGCAAGGATATTGACAAAGTTGTTTCCGATTAAGATGACGCCGATAAGTCTATCGGGGCGTTCTAAAAGAGAGTTTACCTTGATTGCTGATCGGTTCTTGCTTTTAACAAGGTGTTTGAGTCGATACTTGTTGATCGACAGCATCCCTGTTTCGGAACTCGAAAAGAAAGCAGAAAGTAAAATAAGACAAAAAAGTATTCCACCAAGAACACCTAAGGGTACTTCGTTCAAAAAGGGATCGCCTCAATTATGTAGATAAATGGATTATTGGTTCTTAAGATCGGACTGTCAAACATACTTTACGCCATTGTCGATTAATGGCGTAAAATTTGTAGTGCTATTTGGCTGCCAAAGTAGCCTAACATGAGTAGGAAAAAACCACTCAACGTCAGCTTTACCGCTAGTTGCCCGCGCCATCCGGCTATATGTCTGCCAAGTAATAATCCTGCAAATACAAACCAAGAAGCAATTGTGAAAAATGTTTTATGGACTAGATGCTGAGCAAACATATCTTCAATGAAGTAAAAGCCAGTCGCTATTGTGACCGTTAGTAGGATGAAGGCTGCCCAGATGAATTCAAACATCAAGCGTTCTAGAACTTGTAGTGGTGGTACTCTAAGTAGTTGCTTTAGTTTGTGGTTTTTGAGCTGATATTCTTGCATAGCAAGCAAAATACCAACGCCGCAAGCTGCTGTGAATAAGCTATAAGCAACAGAAGCGATAAGAATATGAGCGCTAGTGCCCCAAGAATTGCTGTGCAGTTGGGTTAGGTTCCACGGCTCGATGGCATTTAATACGATAATAATCGCGCCAAGAGGGAATGCGGCACCGAGTAATAGTGACAAATCTTTGTCGCGGTTGCTGAACCAAAGCAGGCTATTACCAATTAAGGCAATGAGCAGTCCAATGGTTAAAAAGTTAAAGCCGTCTCTATTCAGTAATACTTGTGAGAGAGAGAAGGTGTGTATAGCAATCGTAATTGCCCCAATATACTGGGTGGAGCGATTTTCTGGACGCAGGTAATACGCTGTGCCAGCAATCAAACAAGCGATACAAGCAAGCCAAAGCGATAATTGAGTCATGAAACTAAAGGTTCCGCAGGGTAAAGGTATAGGGTGATAATCATTTATCCGTTATAATAGAGACAATTTCACCTTGGATAAACTGAAACCGTAGGTTTTTTCCATTTAGAGCCAAAATTTGAGGGCAATATGTTCGACAATTTATCGAATCGCTTAACTTCCTCGCTTGATCGTATTCGAGGTCGAGCTAAATTAACTGAAGACAACATACAAGAAGTGTTGCGTGAAGTGCGTATGGCGCTTCTCGAGGCTGACGTTGCTTTGCCTGTTGTTAAAGACTTTATTGCTGCAGTAAAAGAGCGTGCAATAGGGACGGAGGTTTCCAAAAGTTTGAGTCCTGGTCAAGTATTCCTGAAGATCGTTAAGCAGGAACTTGAGAATGTCATGGGGCAGGCTAACGATGGCCTTAATCTTCGTGCAGCCCGCCCAGCAGTAATCTTATTAGCTGGTTTGCAAGGTGCTGGTAAAACCACATCTGCGGCTAAACTAGCAAAATACTTAAAAGAGCGTGAGAAAAAATCGGTGTCGGTTGTTAGTGCTGACGTTTATCGTCCAGCGGCTATTAAACAGCTTGAAACATTGGCGAGTGAAGTGGGAGTAGATTTCATCCCAAGTGACTTGTCACAAAAGCCGATTGATATTGTTAATAACGCTATCGATTACGCTAAAAAAGCCCATAAAGATGTGTTGATTGTCGATACGGCAGGTCGTTTGTCGATTGATGAAGACATGATGGCAGAGATTAAAGCTCTGCATGCCGCTGTCAATCCTATTGAAACTTTATTCGTTGTGGATGCCATGACGGGCCAAGATGCGGCGAATACGGCAAAAGCCTTTGGTGATGTGTTGCCGCTTACTGGCGTTATCTTAACTAAGACCGATGGTGATGCTCGAGGTGGTGCTGCGTTATCTGTTCGTCATATCACGGGTAAGCCGATTAAGTTCTTAGGTGTGGGTGAGAAAACCGATGCACTAGAACCTTTCCATCCTGATCGTTTGGCGTCTCGTATTCTTGGTATGGGCGATATGCTTTCCTTAATAGAGGAAGCAGAGCAAAAGATTGACAAAGAGAAAGCCGAAAAACTTGCAGGTAAGCTGAAAAAAGGCAAAGGCTTTGATTTAGAAGATTTCAAAGAGCAGCTTCAGCAGATGAAAAGCATGGGTGGCATGAGCTCCATGCTAGATAAGCTTCCAGGTATGGGCGGGCAGCTAGGCAATATCCAAGATAAAGTGAACGACAAAATGTTTGTTCAAATGGAAGCCTTGATTAATTCCATGACACCAGCTGAACGTCATAATCCAGATGTTATTAATGGCTCTCGTAAAAAACGTATCTCAACAGGTGCTGGCTTACAAATTCAAGATTTGAATCGTCTTCTAAAGCAGCATAAACAAATGCAGAAGATGATGAAGAAGATGACCGCTAAAGGCGGGATGAAGAAAATGATGCGTGGTTTAGGTGGAATGATGCCGGGTGGTGGTATGCCTGGCGGCGGAAATTTCCCTAAATTTTAAGCGTATCTTCTTGTTTTTACTAACGGCAGTTAAAAAAACTGCCGTTTTTAATGTCTGGGTGAGTAATTCGCCCTTTTGTTTTTCTAGTTAATCGACTAGAATATGCCGCCTTCTTGTTGTATGAGTCAAAAATTCGACTCGGCAAGGGGTGTTTCGTTAAGCAATAAGGAACCAATCATATGGTAACTATTCGTCTTTCTCGTGGTGGCTCTAAAAAGCGCCCATTCTATCATTTGAACGTGGCTGATAGCCGTCGTGCACGTGATGGTCGTTATATCGAGCGTTTGGGTTTCTTTAACCCTGTTGCTCGTGGTCAAGAAGAACGTCTACGCATCGATCTAGATCGCGTAAATCATTGGGTTAGCCAAGGCGCTCAACTTTCTGACCGTGCTGCGCAGCTTGTAAAAGATGCTAGCAAAAACGCTTAATACTGAGGTAATGCTATGTCTGAGTTAAAACAAGCGGCCGCTCCTGAGCAAGCCCTTGTGGTTGGACGCATTACATCGGTATATGGTGTTAAAGGGTGGGTGAAGTTATATTCGCACACCGACCCAATGCAAGGGATCTTAGATTACAAGCATTGGTGGTTGAAAACTCCTAGTGGGTGGAAGATCGTTGAATTGAGCCAAGGCCGTCTGCAAGGGCGAGGTTTGGTAGCATCGGTAAAAGGTTATACTGACAGGGATCAAGTAAAAGATATCTGTGGTATGGACGTTTATATAGATGCAGCAGAACTACCAGATTTGGAAGAAGGTGATTATTACTGGAGCCAACTGGAAGGACTGAGGGTTATTACCAAAGAGGGTGTCCTCTTAGGGAAGGTTTCTCAACTTATGGAAACTGGTGCGAATGATGTAATTGTTGTCCGCGCGTGTGAAGGTAGCTTTGATCGTGAAGAGCGATTGATTCCTTATGCTCCAGGAACTTATGTTTTAAACATCGATTTAGAACAGCAGGAAATGGTAGTTGACTGGGATCCAGAATTTTAAACAGATAAGCTGAGGTCACAACGTGAAGGTTAGCGTTATATCGCTCTTTCCGGAAATGTTTCAGGCCATTACCCAATATGGAGTAACAGGCAGAGCCATTAAGTCTGGGTTGGTTGAGGTGGATTTTTTTAATCCTCGCGACTTTACACATGACAAACATAAGACTGTAGATGATCGACCTTATGGTGGTGGTCCAGGGATGCTGATGAAAGTGCAGCCTCTCAAAGATGCTATTGCGAGTGCCAAATTATCGGTACCCAATGCAAAAGTTATTTATCTATCCCCTCAAGGGCGTACGCTAACGCAAGAAGGCGTGCAACAGCTTGCTAAACAAGCAGAATTTATTCTGGTAGCAGGTCGTTATGAAGGCGTTGATGAACGTTTGATTCAATCTGAGATTGATGAAGAATGGTCAATTGGCGACTTTGTCCTAAGCGGTGGTGAGTTGCCGGCAATGGTGCTCATGGATGCTGTATTTCGTATGGTTCCAGGAGTATTAGGAAAGCAGGCATCTGCGGATGAGGATTCATTCTCTGATGGTTTGTTGGACTGCCCGCATTATACTCGCCCAGAAGTACTAAATGGTGAACCTGTGCCATCGGTGCTGCTTAGTGGCAACCACGAGGAGATTAGACGCTGGCGTTTAAAGCAAAAGCTCGCAAGAACTTTTCAGCGCCGGCCAGACCTTCTGCAGAACCTTGAGTTGGACAAGGAACAGCAGTTGCTGTTAGAAGAGTTTATTCGCGAAACTGAAGATTCAACCTCGGCAGAGTAGGAATTGCGAGCTTATCAGAAAGAAGAACCTTCATGCTGATAAGAAACCATATCATTAGGAGTCACATCCATGAGTAATAAAACTAAACTGATTCAGCAGATTGAAGCTGAACAAATGACAAAAGAAGTCCCAGCCTTCGGTCCTGGTGACACTATTGTTGTTCAAGTTAAAGTTAAAGAAGGTTCACGCGAGCGTCTACAGGCCTATGAAGGCATTGTAATCTCTAAGCGTAACCGTGGTCTTAACTCAGCATTTACCGTTCGTAAAATTTCTAGCGGTATTGGTGTTGAGCGTGCTTTCCAAACGTACAGCCCTTTGGTTGAAAGCATCGAAGTTAAACGCCGCGGTGACGTGCGTCAAGCTAAGATCTACTACCTACGCGAGCGTTCTGGTAAATCTGCACGTATCAAGGAAAAATTGGCTAAACGTTAATTTTTTCTTATTAAAAAAAGGCGACGTAAGTCGCCTTTTTTTATGGAACTAACCCCCTCACGTATGGCCTAATAGAGACTATTTACATGTCTTTGAGGTTATCCATGAAGCGTTTTTTTCGATTATTATCTCGTGTTACCGCAATAAGTATTTTGTTTTCTATTGCAAGTTTAGTGTTTGCTGATCAATCTGCAGTTCTATCTGCTGTCCAAAAAGCTTTGCCTCAATACGAAGTTGAAAGTGCTGAGTTGCATCAAGGTGCAGGTCTGTATGTTGTTGTCTTGAAAAACGGCCCAACGTTACATGTTACTCAAGATGGAAAATATTTCGTCGCGGGTGATCTTTATCAGATAAACGACACAACGCTTGTTAACGAAACAGAAAAAGCAAAACTTGCCAAAATTGAAACACTTCCAGAATCGCAAATGATCGTCTACAAAGCAAAGGACGAGAAAGCGCATATCACCGTATTTACCGATGTTGATTGTGGTTACTGCCGAATGCTCCATAAAGAAGTGCCAAAACTTAATGAGGCGGGTGTTACTGTGCGCTATTTGGCTTATCCAAGAGCCGGTATTGGCTCAGAAGCTTATACTAAAATGGTCAGTATTTGGTGTTCAGCAGATCCTAAAGAGTGGCTTACGCAAGCAAAATTAGGCGCTGAAATTCCTGAAAACAAATGTGTTAACCCAGTTGCAGAACAGTATAAACTAGGCAACGAAGTGGGTGTGCGTGGTACGCCAAGTATCGTGCTAGGTAACGGTGAGTTTTTACCAGGATATTTACCAGCGGCTGAGCTGGTTAAACACCTTGGGTTATAGTCTTATCGCGAAATATTCCACTAAACATGAGTCTTCTTCAGCCTTTTCTACGTTGGGTTTGAATAATACTGGCGTTATAATGAGTCAACTTGTTACTTAGCCTGTATTTTATAAAGGGTTAAGTAACCTATAAAAATTAAATTATCTCTGTGGGGTATTGTTTTGAAACCGGTAAAAGTCGGAATTTGTGGACTGGGGACAGTGGGGTCCGGTAGTTTTAACATTCTTCGTAATAATGCGGAAGAGATTACACGACGTGTGGGTCGCAGTATTGTTATTGAGCAAGTAGGTGCCCGTCGTGATAACGACGCTTGTGATACCTCCGGTATCAATGTTACCCGTGATATTTTTGATGTGGTCAATAATCCAGAGATCGATATTGTTCTTGAGTTGATTGGCGGAACTTCTGTTGCGAAAGAGCTGGTTCTTACTGCCATAGAAAATGGCAAACATGTTGTGACCGCAAACAAAGCGCTCATTGCTGAGCACGGCAACGAAATTTTTGCTAAGGCTCAAGAGAAAGGCGTCATCGTTGCTTTTGAAGCAGCAGTTGCTGGCGGTATTCCCATTATTAAACAGCTTCGTGAAGGTTTGTCTGCCAACCGAATTGAGTGGTTAGCTGGTATTATTAACGGCACGGGTAATTTTATTTTGACCGAAATGAGTCAGAAAGGCCGTGAGTTTGAAGATGTGTTAGCGGAAGCCCAAGAGCTTGGTTATGCCGAAGCTGATCCTACCTTTGATATTGAAGGTATTGATGCGGCACATAAACTAACAATTCTTGCATCCATTGCATTCGGTATTCCATTGCAATTCGAAAAAACCTATACCGAAGGTATCAGCCGAATTACTTCTGAAGATGTGGCGTTTGCTGACGATCTTGGTTACGCCATCAAGCATTTGGGTATCGCTCGCCGTTCCAAAGCGGGTATTGAATTGCGAGTTCATCCAACCTTGATTTCTCATAAGCAGCTATTGGCGAATGTAAATGGCGTGATGAACGCTATTATGGTGCAAGGCGATGTTGTTGGGCCGACTTTGACTTATGGCGCAGGTGCTGGTGCATTGCCAACAGGCTCTTCTGTTATCGCGGATGTGATTGATGTTGCTCGTACTTTGACTGCAGATCCAACCAATAGAGTGCCTCACTTGGCGTTCCAGGCTGACTCTTTATCTCATGTGAAAATTTTACCAGTAGAAGAAATTGAATGTGGTTTTTTCCTTAACATGACCATTAAAGACCGTGCTGGTGTTCTTGCGAATATCACACAAATCTTATCGACTAATGACATTAGCATAGAGTCTCTTATTCAGCGTGAGCGCGAAGGTAGCGAATTGGTGCCACTAGTTGTGATGACTCATGATGTTAAAGAACGCAATATGAATGCTGCAATTGCGGCGATTGAAGCCTTGCCGGATGTTGCTGGAACAGTGCAGCGAATCCGTGTTGAAAACTTGGCGTAAGAGAGAACAAATATGAAATACATTTCTACTCGTGGTAAAGCGCCAGCGCTTTCTTTTGGTGATGTGTTATTGGCTGGTTTGGCAAATGATGGTGGCTTGTATGTGCCAGAAACCTTACCCCATTACAGTAAAGAAGAGATCGCTTCTTGGGCGAATCTTAGCTATCAAGAGCTGGCTTTTAAAGTAATGTGGCCTTTTGTGGAAGGTGACATTCCTGCTGACGCTTTTAAAACTATGATTAATGATGCTTACGCTGGTTTTAATCATACTGCTATTGCGCCTATGGTTCAGGTTGGTAACAATGAATGGATCCTTGAATTATTTCGTGGTCCGACCTTGGCGTTTAAAGATTTTGCGTTACAGTTACTTGGTCGTTTGATGGATTATGTTCTGTCTGAACGCAAAGAGAAACTGGTTATCCTTGGTGCGACATCGGGTGATACTGGTTCGGCAGCGATTGAAGGTTGCCGACATTCTGAGCATCTGAATATTTTTATTTTGCATCCATATCAACGAGTATCTGAAGTACAGCGTCGCCAAATGACAACTGTTATCGATGACAATGTATTTAACATCGCAGTGAAAGGGAATTTTGATGATTGCCAAGGCATGGTGAAGTCCAGCTTTGCTGATCAGTCTTTCTTAAAAGGTGCTAAGTTAGGTGCGGTTAACTCGATTAACTGGGCCCGTATTATGGCTCAGATTGTTTACTATTTTTCTTCGGCTTTGTCTGTTGGCGCACCGCATCGTAAGGTGTCGTTCTCTGTGCCAACCGGTAACTTTGGTGATATCTTTGCCGGTTATTTAGCGAAAAAAATGGGTTTGCCAATTGATCAGCTTGTGGTTGCTACCAACCAGAACGATATTTTGCATCGTGTCATTGCAGAGAACGATATGAGTCGTCAGTCTTTGAATGTTACCTTGTCTCCGAGTATGGATATCATGGTTTCAAGTAACTTTGAGCGTTTGTTGTTTGATGCCCATGGTCGTGATGGCGCTGCAATTGATGATTTGATGGCACGTTTTAACAAGGGCGATGTGTCGTTAAATGATCAAGCTTGGTCTTTTGTAAAAGAGAACTTTGATAGCTATAAAGTCGATGACAAGAAAACCTGCGAAGTGATTGCTGATGTGTTTTCTAAGACTCAATACCTTCTTGATCCGCACACGGCGATTGGCCTTGAAGCGGCTCGTTATTGCTGGAAAGATCAGTCTGTACCAATGATTACCTTGGCAACAGCGCATCCAGTGAAGTTTCCTGAAGCTGTCGAGAAAGCTGGCTGCGAAACGCCTGTATTACCTGAACACATGAAAGATCTTTTCGAGAGAGAAGAATCTTATGAAGTGTTAGATAACAGCTTGAGCGATGTTCAGGCGTTTGTTGCTGGTAAGATTTAGCTACAAATAATTCAGTAAGACTAATAATAACGGCCAATCAAAGATTGGCCGTTTCTTTTTCCCCTCATACTTTTGCGCTCTTCATATGAATATCATATTACTCGATCCTAAAAATACACTTGGTGATGGCCTATATGGGCTGACGTTGCGCCAACAAGCACACATTTCAAAAGTAATTAAAGCTCAGCAGGGGGATGTTCTGCGAGTAGGGGTTTTAAATGGAAAGATAGGAGAGGGTATTTATGAACCTCCTAGTGACAATCAGCCTGGCTACATTCATTCGCTAAATCTTTCTGCGCTGCCGCCAGAGCCTCTGCCCATGGTATTGGTTATGGCTTTGCCAAGACCAAACATGCTGAAGCGAACCTTGCAAAATATCACTGCGATGGGAGTGAAGGATTTATACCTAATTCATTCGGCCAAAGTAGAAAAAAGCTACTGGCAAAGTCCTGTTTTGCAAACCGAATCTATTCAACAATGTTTGTTAGAAGGTCTAGAGCAAGCTAAAGATACTGTGATGCCAAACTGGTCTTTAATTCCTCGGTTTCGTCCTTTTGTAGAAGATCAGTTGCCAGATGTTTTAAAAGGCAAAATGGGACTGCTTGCACACCCTTATTTGGCTAAACGCTGTCCTGTAGATATTCAACAGCCTTGTGTTTTGGCTCTTGGGCCTGAAGGTGGATGGAATGAATTTGAGGTGAGTAAATGGCATGAAGCTGGAATGGAATCGGTACATTTAGGGGATAGAATCCTAAAAGTTGAAACCGTTGTGCCTGTTTTGTTATCACGTTTGTATCCAGCCTAGATGGCTAAGTATATGAATTGTTGTATTTTGTAACCACAGGAGGTTATGAGAGGAGCTATTTTAAGCTTTGGTGTAGGATTGTGTGTATTGGGGAGTTTACTATTATATTCCCCGCCATATACGACTTAGAGATGCTGGGTCGGAGAATATGCATGACAAAATACGCACATAAATCAAAGTTTGATAATAAAAAAAATAAAGCTAAAGCTTCTTGGCTGACCTTTTTCTATGTCGGTAATACTGATGATGTATTTTCCGAAAATATCCGTCGGGTTTTCATTATTAACCTTTTCGCCTCTGTCGGTGTACTTTTCACTTTACCGTTAGGTATTGTGTCGCTCATTGAAGGGAAAGCTGTCCTTGGTTCTGCTTTGATATTGATTGCATTTTTATATGCAATGAATCACATCTATTTACGTCATACACACAACCATGCTTTGTCTGGAAATTTTGTCATTTACCCTTTATATGCCTTGATGATTTACCTTGTTTATACCGGAGGAGTGAAGGGAACAGGGCATGTTTGGATATATTGTATTCCTGCCGTGTCTTTATTTTTGAATGGTATGAAGAGAGGGATGATTGAGCTTGGCTTTTTTACTCTTGCTTTAATTATTACTATGTATTTTACGAATAGCCATTTTGCCGAATTTGGTTATGACCCGGCGTTAAAGACGAGAATTCTATTTTCCTTTATTGTCGTGGTGTTTCTTTCTGGCATTTATGAATACTCGATGTCTCGGTTTAACCAAGAATTAAAGGAAACCTCGGCCAAACTTAAACTAGTCGCTTATACTGATGCCTTGACTGAGCTGCTCAATCGTAGGGGGATGCTACAACGGCTCGAAGCAAGTTCTTATACAAGTTTTCATCTTTTGTTGGCAGATGTCGATTTTTTTAAGAGTATTAATGATGAGTATGGTCACGATGCTGGAGATTATGCGCTTACGCAACTTGGCAAAATTATTCAAACCTCTCTTTCGGAAGGAGATTTAGCTGCTCGCTGGGGTGGTGAAGAGTTTTTGATAGCGGTTTGTGATTGCGCTGAGCCTGAAGCTTTTGCTTTGGCGGAATCTATTCGGCGGCGTGTAGAAGAGTATGAGTTTGCTTATTTAGATCATAAGTTTCGTATGACAATGAGCTTTGGTGTGGCGACGATGAATGAAACAACGTCGCTTAGGGAGGCAATTACCTTAGCGGATAATCGTTTATATAGCGCCAAGCGTGCGGGACGAAATAGAACTCGTAGAAGCTAAATAATATTACCTTTGTTGATGGTACTTCATAAATAAAAAGACCCTGCTTAATTTATTAAGCAGGGTCTTTGTTTTTCTATAATACGGTAAGTGTAATTACTTGTTGTCTTATTTTTACTATTTGGCTTTTATTGAGAGACGGGTTTAGAGCCAAAGACCCCAAAATAAGCAATATATAGGTAACAAATCACTGGCATAACAAATGAAATTTGCAGGCCAATTGAATCCGCAATAGAGCCCTGCAATACAGGTAATATAGCGCCACCAACAATAGCTAAGCATAATAGACCGGAACCACGGCTAGTTTGTGGTCCAAGATCTTTCAAGGCAAGACTGAAAATAGTTGGGAACATAATGGAGTTGAATAGACCAACTAATAAGATAGACCACATAGCAACATGACCATCATTTAATATAGCGCTAACAATCAAAGCTATAGCAGCTAGAGCATTAAATGTGAGCAAGTTACCTGCTGAGATGCGCTGCATTAATGCTGCACCAATGAAGCGTCCAACCATAGCGCCACCCCAGTAATAAGCAACGTAGTGGGCTGCATCAGCTTCCGCAAGTCCCGCGATGTTTTCAAGTCCAAAGAAGTTGACCAATAAACTACCGATAGCGACTTCTGCACCAACGTACATAAAAATAGCGACAGTCCCCAACACCAAATGACGGTGTTTTAAAATACTAACGCTTGGTGCATCGGTTGTATCTTCTTCTATATTTGATGGCGTTGGAAGGCTGATACGAGTAAAAATTGCTGCTAAAAGAATCAGCAAAATCGCTAAACCGATATACGGAATAATAACGCTTTCTGCTTCTTGCGCTTTCGTCGCGTATTGTCCTGCAACTGTGAATAATAGAGCGCCACCGACAAGAGGAGCAACGGTTGTCCCTAATGCATTAAAGGCTTGAGAAAGAGTCAAACGACTTGATGCTGTTTCAGTTGGCCCCATCACTGTTACAAGAGGGTTGGCTGCCACTTGAAGAATAGTAATCCCTGCGGCCAAAACGAAAAGAGCAGTTAAGAATATGCTGTATTGCTGTGCTTTTGCAGCTGCGACAAAAAGTAGACAGCCAGCTGCTGCAATCATTAAGCCGATGCCAATGCCGCGCTGGAACCCCACTTTTTTAACCAAGTTCCCAGCAGGGATCGAGACGATAAAGTACGCGCCGAAGAAACACATTTGAATCATCATAGCTTGCGTGTAGTTAAGATCGAAAACGCCTTTCAAGTGCGGTATTAGGATGTCATTAAGTGAGGTGATAAAGCCCCACATAAAGAACAATGATGTTAAAGCGATCAAAGCAAAACGCTGGTTTGATTGTGGCTTGTCTGCCACGGAAGTGTGATTATTCATATTTTTTTCCGATGAGTTAAAGCAAGAGTTACTCAGTTTTTATCTTTAGGATGTTTATCTAAATCAAAAAAGTGCGGCATCATAGCACCGAACATCTTAACTTTCTGGTCAGGCGTCGAGGGAATAAAGCGATAGCCTGAAATATTCCTTTTTTGCGTTACTTTTGTAAGAAAACCTCACTTATTTACGTCTAATGTAACAAAGTATAATGCTTCATGATTTTGATTTTTAAGCACTTTATACTATTTTTGCTTTGTGGGATTGCGTGAACTAGCGTTTTCTTCTAGTAATAGCGAGGCGCGCGTGAGTCGTCATTTTCGTGTTATTCTTTGACTATCTGTTTATCCTGACTTTGAGATCTCTATGCGTATTGAACGCCGAGCTGTACCTGCTGAACAAAATGACTTTCCCTCGACTATGTCTGCGACTTTACAGCGCGTTTTTTTGTCTCGTGATGTGGTGTCTGTTGCTCAGCTGGATTATCGCTTACCGCATTTATTAAGACCTGATTCTTTATTTAATCTAACCACCGCAGCAAAGATATTGGCAGATGCAATTGTTGCAGGTCAGAAGATTCTGATTGTTGGCGATTTTGATGCTGATGGCGCGACCAGTACTAGTTTGGGGATTCTAGCTTTAGAGGCAATGGGAGCGATTGCTCCAGAATATTTGGTGCCAAACCGTTTTGAATTTGGCTATGGCCTGACACCGGAGATTGTTGAGGTTGCGCAAGAGCGTTCGCCTGATGTCTTAGTGACGGTGGATAACGGCATTGCCAGTATTGATGGCGTGTTAGCGGCAAAATCCTATGGCATGAAAGTAGTTGTTACCGATCACCATTTGCCCGGCGATACTCTGCCAAACGCCGACGCCATTGTGAATCCAAATCATCCGAATTGTGGCTTTCCAAGCAAAAATTTAGCGGGCGTTGGAGTTATCTTTTATGTGATGTCTGCGCTAAGAGCCGAGTTGAATAGCCGTAACTGGTTTACTGAGCAGCATATACCAGAGCCGAAAATGGCGGATTATTTGGATTTAGTCGCGCTCGGAACCGTTGCAGATGTCGTGCCTTTGGATGCTAATAATCGCATTCTCGTTCAGCAAGGCATCAAGCGTATTCAAGCTGGTTTGGCTCGTCCGGGTATTCTTGCCTTATTAGAAGTAGGGCGGCGTGATCATACTCAATTGAAAGCATCAGACCTGGGTTTTGTTGTTGGCCCACGATTAAACGCGGCAGGTCGTCTAGATGATATGTCGATCGGTATTGAATGTTTGTTGGCGGTTCATCCCCATCAAGCCCGTGATTATGCGCAACAGTTGGACCAATTTAATCGAGAGCGCAAAGCCATTGAATCTGATATGAAAGAACAGGCTGAGCTGGTGCTTGTGTCTTTACTAGATGAAGAGCAAGACATGCCAAACGGTATGTGTTTTTACGATGCGGATTGGCATCAAGGTGTGATTGGCATTTTAGCTTCGCGAATGAAAGATAAATGCCATCGTCCAGTGATTGCTTTTGCCAGAGTTGGTGAAGACGAATTAAAAGGTTCAGCTCGTTCGATCCCCGGCGTTCATATTCGTGATGCATTGGATTTATTGGCCAAGCGCTATCCGCAGTTGCTTAGCAAGTTTGGGGGGCACGCCATGGCGGCAGGCATGTCTATTAAAGAATCGCATTATGACGCTTTTCGGCTGGCATTCGATGCCATCATTACTGAATGGGTGACGCCGGAACAGCTAGAAGCAACTTTATTGACAGACGGCCCGCTGGCGCCGGAAGACTTTAGTCTGAGCTTTGCTGAGCAAGTGCGTTTATCTGGCCCATGGGGACAGATGTTCCCAGAGCCGTGTTTTGATGGTGTGTTTGATATTCTGCAGCAGCGTATTGTCGGTGAAAAACATCTTAAGCTTATGGTGCGTGAGCCAAGCAGTGGGCTTTTATTGGATGCGATTAGTTTTTTTGTCGATCTGGATCAATGGCCTAATGATAAAGCGACACAAGCACGCCTGGTTTATAAGCTTGATGTGAATGAGTTTAGAGGTCAGCGCAACCTACAGTTGTTGGTGGATTATCTAGAGCCTGCTTGATTGGAGCCTCTATAACAGAAAAATGAAGATTCGCTCTTTTGCCGAACAAATTGGTTTTGGCACTGCGTATCAAGTTAAAAGTTGAGGTATAATGCGGCTCCCTCATACATCACTCTAATTTTACTGGAGCTCATTCATGACTGCACTGGTTCTTGACGGCAAACTTTGCGCCAAAGAAACTGAAAATCGCCTACAGGCTCAAGTTACCGAGCTTAAAGAGCGTACCGGTTGCACCCCCATTCTAGCGACAATTCTAGTGGGTGCTGATCCAGCATCAGCCACTTATGTGAAGATGAAAGGCAATGCTTGTCGTCGCGTTGGTATGGATTCTATGGCAATTGAATTGTCTGAAACCACGACCACTGAGCAGCTACTAGAAAAGATCAACGAGCTAAATGATAATCCAGACGTGCACGGTATTTTGTTGCAACATCCAGTGCCAGAGCAAATTGATGAGCGCTTGTGTTTCGACGCGATTGCGGCTCACAAAGACGTTGACGGTGTAACCTGTCTTGGTTTCGGTCGCATGGCAATGCAAGAGCCAGCCTACGGTGCGGCTACGCCTGCTGGTATCATGCGTTTGCTTGAAGCATACGATGTGAACCTAGAAGGTAAGCATGTTGTTGTGGTTGGTCGTAGTCCAATTCTTGGTAAACCAATGGCTATGATGATGTTAAATGCCAATGCCACGGTGACCATTTGCCATTCACGCACACAGAATTTGCCTGAATTTGTGAAACAAGCTGACGTGATCGTTGGCGCTGTTGGCAAACCAGAATTTATCAAAGCAGAGTGGATAAAAGATGGCGCTGTGGTTGTTGACGCTGGTTACCACCCAGGTGGCGTTGGCGATATTGAGCTTGCACCTTTGACTGAACGCGTTGCGGCGTATACACCTGTCCCTGGTGGCGTTGGTCCAATGACAATCAATACTTTAATTCTACAAACATTAGAATCTGGCCTAAAACAACTAGGCTAATAGACTTGAAAGGTTTGTATCACTGCCCCATATTGTTGGTATGAGATCGCAATATGTGACAGAAAGCCGCACCATTAGGTGCGGCTTCTTTTTTATAAATTGAACAGAAATAGGTAGACAGTTTATGTCCACAGAAATGTTAAAAGACGCATTGGACTTCGATTTAATCGCCGATGTTTTTGTCACAGAATCCATTACCGCGTCACCATCAGAATTACATGGCCAACTTTGTGGTTATTTGGCATCTGGTGTGACTCTGCCATTGGAAGATTGGCTTACCATGGTTGTAGAGTTTTGTGATATCGAAGGTTGGAAAGAAGACGCTAGCCGAGCTGTAATCGTTGAGCTTTATACAGCCACACTGACTTTGTTCCAAAATGGCGAGTTTGCGCTTGTGCCGAGCATTTCCGATGAAGATGCTGAATTATGCGAAAGAGGTGTGACTTTGGCGCAATGGGCCCATGGCTTTTTGGCTGGTTATGGCTTGTCTGGGCAAAAAAATGATTTGTCTGATGAGACTAAGCAAATTCTGCGTGATTTTGCCAATATCTCTGGCATGCAAGCGGAGATGCGCGCATTAGAAGACAACAATGATAACGAAGCTGATTTAACAGAATTGGTTGAGTACGTCAGACTGTCGGCAATGATGTTGTACACTGAGCATCATGATATCAATCCCGATGTAGATCATACTAAACAGAATTCCCTGCACTAGATTTTTATACTAAATCAAACTGTTATCGCTAGTGTTAAATGGAATGACAATTAACAAGAGAGACCTTCTATGAAAATCGATACTCAAACTTACCAAGCTCGTCGTGAACGCTTGATGCAATCGTTACCTGAAAACAGTGTGGTTGTTTTGCGAACGGGTGAGTTGGCGACTCGTAACAATGATTGTGAGTATGAGTTTCGTCCTCATAGTAGCTTTTTCTACTTAACGGGATTTCCTGAACCAAGCGCCTACGCCATTATTAGTGGCCGTGGAGAAATGACCTTAGTGACTTTGCCAAAAGATCCTGAGCGTGAGCAATGGGATGGTTTTCGTTTTGGTAGTGAGGGGGCGATAGCAAATTTTGGCGCAAGTGATGCCGCTCCGCTAGAAGAGTTAGACAAGGTCGCTTTTTCTGCTCTGGATGGCGCGCAACATGTGGTGTATTTGTTTAATGATGATGTTTTACGCGAAAAAATTGCCAGCTGGCGTGATGCTATTGCCGCACGGGTCAGAGTCGGCGCTGTTGCACCAGCAAGCTTCATTGATCTTGCCCCTCAGGTTGCTGAAATGCGTTTGCACAAAGACGCAGAAGAAATTGCCATTATGGAAGCCGCTGCGCAAATCAGTGTTGAAGCGCATAAGCAAGCTATGCGATCTGTTCGTCCTGGTATGAATGAATACCAGTTAGAAGCAGAATTGAATTATGTGTTTATGAAGTCCGGTGCGCGCCAACCTGCGTATAACAATATTGTAGCTTCAGGTAGTAATGCTTGTGTTTTACATTACATCAAAAATGACGAAGTGATCGAAGATGGCGATCTTATCTTGATTGATGCGGGGGCGGAGTTGGGTTGTTACGCTGCGGATATTACTCGTACTTTTCCTGCTAACGGTAAATTTACTGAGCCACAAGCGGCGTTATACCAAGTTGTATTAGACGCTTACCATGCTGGTATGAAAGAGCTTAATGTCGGGACGCCTTATGAAGCTTGCCATAACGCAGCGGTTCAAACATTGACCGAAGGCCTGGTTGCTCACGGTTTATTAACTGGTGATGTCGATCAACTGATCGAGAGCAAAGCATATCGAGACTTTTACATGCACAATACTGGGCATTGGTTAGGTCTGGATGTTCATGATTGTGGTGCTTATAAAATCGAGGGTGAATCACGTTTGCTAGAAGAAGGCATGGTGCTAACTATTGAGCCTGGGTTATATGTTTCGGCTGATAACGAATCTGTCGATGCAAAATGGCGTGGTATTGGTATTCGCATTGAAGACGATGTACTTATCCGCGCCGATGGCCCTTATGTTTTGACCCATGGGTTGCCTAAAGAAATCACAGACATTGAAGCTTTAATGGCTGAAAGTCGATAAAAAACACTGAGACGAGACGGAGTAAAGAAGATGGCTAAGTCGTACGATTTGATAATAGTGGGCGCTGGTATGGTTGGTGCTTTGTCTGCGATATTGTTGGCTAAATCTTCTTTACGAATTGCCCTTGTTGATAAACATGACGGTGAGTATCGTTTATCTACGCCGCCCGCTTACGATGCTCGAGTGAGTGCTATTTCCAGCCAATCAAAGAGCTTACTTGAAAAAGCCAATGTGTGGCAGGGCATTGCCCATGACCGTATTGCCTCCTATGACAATATGGTGGTTTGGGATGGCCTTGGAGACGGTTTTATAGATTTTAATGCTCAAGCGACGGCTATGCCTGAGCTTGGTCATTTGGTGGAAAATGCCGTTTTAAATCAACAATTAATGGTACAGGTCCAACGCTTAAAAAATATCGACCTGTATTTAGGCGATACTTTAGAGTCTCATGAATTAAGTGAATCTGGTGTAAGAGTGGAGCTAACCTCCGGCCATATGCTGGATGCGCAAGCCATTATTGCTGCAGATGGCGCTATGTCCAAACTGCGTAGCGAGAATGCTTTTGATACGGTTGAGTGGGACTATGGTCATCATGCGATCGTAACGACTATCGAAATAGCGCAATCCCATGAAAATACTGCTTGGCAGAGTTTTGGTGAAGAAGGCATTTTGGCATTTCTTCCACTTCCTTCAGTCAATCAAAAACATTTTGTGTCTATTGTTTGGTCCGTACCGCCAAAAGAAGCTGAATCTCTGATGGCGCTTGATGAAGACGCTTTTTGTCGTCGTTTGCATTACGCAATGAACAAACGATTTGATGTTTTGGGGCTTACTCAAGTTCGTCAAGCGATCCCATTGAGACAGCGTCATGCCAAGCAATATGTAAAAGCCGGATTGGCATTGGTTGGTGATGCCGCACACACGATTCACCCTTTAGCTGGACAGGGTGCAAACTTAGGTTTTGGTGATGTAAAAGCATTAGTAGAAGTGCTAGAAAAAGCCTATCGACGTGGGGAGCATCTTGGGGCTAGTAAAGTATTGCGCCGTTACCAGCGTGCTCGTATGCTAGATAACATTGCTATGGCCGCAGGTATGGAATCCTTTAAACGTCTATTTTCGACTCAACAACCTCTTGTTGTTCAGCTAAGAAATATCGGTATGAAGCAATTTAATCAAGGTGAGTCTTTGAAGAAAAAATTGGTTGCCCGAGCAGCAGGTTTGTCGTCTTTTTCTTAATATGAGCTCTTTTTTGGCTATTGCTATTTGGAGCTAAGTGGCGTGTTTTCAAAACGCTACGTATTTCCGGTTGCAAAACGTGCTTTGTGTCTTATTCTGCATGTATAGATATGCAACCAATTAGAGTAAAAGGCGGAATGCTATGCAAGCAACAGATCTCCTAAAGAAAACGGACAAACTTCCCAATGTTCCAGATGTTGTTCGCGAGCTGATTCAGCTTCTTAGTGATCCAAATGTAAAATATTCTGACCTCACTGAGCGTGTTTCTCACGATCAGACTATTTCATTAAAAGTATTACGCGTGGTTAACTCAGCCTATTTCGGTTTATCGAGAAAAATATCTTCTATCGATGAGGCGACTGTATTACTAGGTACTGACAAGCTAAAAACCTTGGTTATTGCTTCTGGCTTTTCCAATTCTGTCGCAAAGGTAGAGGGGATTAAGCTGCCTGAGTTTTGGGCTGATTCTTTTCGTGTTGCCGAGTTGGCGCAATGGTTTGCAAAACGTACGCCTTTAGTCCAAGAAGACGAAGCGTTTACCGTTGGTATTGTCCATAACATCGGGCGATTGCTGTTGCATCTTACTGCGCCAGAAATTGCGTTAGAGATTCAATCTTTGGTGGCAAATCGTAAGGCGGGTCGTGTGAAAGCAGAGCAAGATTTACTTGGCTTTACGTCTCAAGATGCAGGTAAAGCACTAATGGATTTATGGAAGTTCCCTGCTGGGCTAGGGTATGCAGTGCAGCATCATAAGCGTCCTTTTTCGGATGATGAACCAAACCCACTTGCCTGTGTATTGAATTTAGCCTGCTATATCAATGCGTGTATCCGCAATGAGCGAGAATACGACTTAGTGCGAGAAGGGTTTCCGGCAGCAGTAGCTAAGGCAGCAGGTCTGCCTGAGGGAATCATTTATGAATTGGATGATGCTCTGGCTATCGGCGATGGGCTTAATCAATTATTGCATTAAGTTTTTTTATTCGCTATCTCCTAAATTGGTTGACTGACTCAAGTTGAAAACGAGCGAAGCCAGCCTTCGGTTTTACTCTTATTTACAGATGCGCCAATCCCTTTGAACAAATGATAATCGCTAGTGTTTAGTATTGTGTTGTGCTAATTTCTTGTCTCATTTTTTATGGTCTTTTCTCTCGTTGTCTTTAGGCATGTTTTGTCTTTGGGAAAAGTGAATGTCTTGAATAGGTGGAAGGTTAATATGTCAGTAAAATTGTGCCAAGCGATGAAAAAGCAAGGACGAAAGTCTATGTTGAATTATGTTGGATTTGCTGCGTTGGCCTCGCCATTACTTCTTTCTACCGGTTTACAAGCCAAAGGCGAAGTAAACATCTATTCTGCCCGTAAAGAATCTCTTATTAAACCCGCGTTGGATAAATTTTCAGAGCAAAACGATGTGGTTGTTAACCTTATTACGGGTTCTGCTGATGCGCTATTGAGCCGTCTAAAAGCCGAGGGTGACGCGAGCCCAGCAGATATTTTTATTACGGTTGATGCTGGTCGTTTGCACCGTGCAAAGGCGGCTGGGGTATTAAAACCAATCCACAGTGACGTATTAAGCGCTAATATTCCAAGTCATTTACGCGACAGTGATGGCTACTGGTTTGGTCTGTCTCAGCGTGCTCGCGTAATTTTTTATAATCCCCAAAAAGTATCAGCAAAAGAGTTGTCTACTTACGAAGACCTGGCTGATCCAAAGTGGAAGGGACGTATTTGTGTGCGCTCTTCAGCTAATATCTATAACCAATCTCTGGTTGCTTCTATGTTGGATGCTGATGGTCGTGAGAAAACTCAAGCTTGGGTCAAAGGGCTGGTATCTAACCTAGCACGTCCGCCTTTTGGTGGTGATGTGGATCTATTAAAAGCAGTTTCTGCGGGTGTTTGTGATCTAACTCTAGCTAACACTTATTATTATGGTCGTCTTGGTCAAAGTGATAGCGCAGACGAAAGAGCGGTTTATGACAAGGTAAAATTGTTCTGGCCTAATCAGGCAGAAGGTGAACGTGGCGCTCATGTAAACGTCAGTGGTGCAGGTATCACTGCCGCAGCAACAAATATTGAAAACGCCACATTACTGCTAGAATTTTTAACCAATCAAGCATCTCAAGAATGGTACGCTCATGTGAATAACGAATACCCTGTGGTAAAAGGCATTGGTGCTCCAGAAATGCTAGCTCCATTTGGTACTTTCCGAGCGGATACTATTTCATTAAGCCAATTAGGTGAAAACAACCGCGAAGCCGTTGAAATTATGGATATTGCTGGTTGGAAGTGATTTTTCTGACATTCGCTCTGTGCAACGAGCTTTCTGATATGGTTTTTGATGATTGATGGCTAATTTAGCTCACCCGAGTTTAGCAAGTAAGTCTAAGTGGAATTGGTTGAAAATAGCGGCAATGCTTATTGCCGCTATTTTGGCATTACCCATTTTGGTTGTTTTGGTTAATGTTTTGATCGGTGATGGTGAAGTGTGGCGACACCTTTATCAGACGGTGTTAGCAGAATACATTTCGAACTCACTGTTGTTGATGCTAGGTGTTGGCATTGGTGTGCTGGTTATCGGTGTGCCCTGTGCTTGGTTGACTAGCATGTGTGATTTCCCTGGTCGTACTTTTCTCTCTTGGGCTTTGCTGTTACCTATGGCTGTGCCTGCTTATATTATTGCTTATACCTACACTGGTGTGTTGGACTTTGCAGGCCCAGTGCAAACCTTCATTCGCGACCTTACCGGTTGGCGTTATGGTGAATATTGGTTCTTTGAAATACGTTCTCTTGGCGGCGCCATCGCTATGCTGACTTTGGTGCTTTATCCTTATGTGTATCTCATGAGTAGAGCGGCTTTTTTAGAGCAGTCTGAGAACACTTTAGAAGTCAGTCGAACACTTGGCTATTCTGGCCGCGCTGTTTTTTTTAAATTGGCACTTCCCCTTGCTCGTCCGGCAATTGTAACGGGTCTGACCTTAGCACTGATGGAAACATTAGCCGATTATGGCACAGTGCAATATTTCAGCGTCAACACATTCACAACGGGGATTTTACGAACCTTTTATGGTTTTGGTGATGTGGCTGCGGCCTCACAGCTAGCGGGCATTTTGCTGATGTTCGTAGCAGTATTGATTCTGCTTGAGCGATATTCACGGCATCGCATTCGCTACCATGCGTCAGGTCTAAAAAAGGCCAGCAATCGACGTATGATTTTGAACGGTGGCCGTGGCTTGCTGGCCTGTATCTTTTGCTGGCTGCCTATCCTTGTTGGCTTTCTTATTCCTGTGAGTGTGTTGGCGTATTGGGCGGTATTTAAAGCAGAAATGCCCGGCACAAACTTTATTCAACTGGCGTGGAATTCATTTTATCTTGCCGCTATGGCTTCTTTAATTGTAGTGAGTTTAGCCTTGGTTCTAAGTTATGCCATTCGCTTGAATAATGGTAAAGCGGTCAGAGCATCAGTTGGTATTGCAGGCTTAGGTTATGCCTTGCCTGGGACGATTATCGCGATAGGTACTATTGTTCCGTTGGCTTGGTTAGATCATCGCATTATTGATTTGGTTAAACATTATAGTGGTGAAAGAGTCGGTTTGATTTTCTCTGGTACCTTAGTGGCATTGCTGTTTGCTTACACGGTTCGCTTTATGGCCGTTTCTTTAGGTGCAGTGCAAAATGGTCTTGGAAAGATCAAACCTAGTATGGACATGGCCGGGCGCTCGCTGGGAATGTCGCCTTTTAAAGTTTTAACGCGCATTCATATTCCGCTATTAAAAGGTTCGGTCTTAACGGCCATGCTTATTGTCTTTGTCGATGTATTGAAAGAGTTGCCAGCGACCTTGGTATTACGGCCATTTAATTTTAATACCTTAGCGGTGCGAGCTTTTGAACTCGCATCAGATGAACGTTTGGTCGATGCCGCTCCTGCTTCGTTAATGATAGTGCTGGTGGGGTTGGTGCCAGTGATTTTGTTGAGTCGTTCAATTTCCTCTCGCACTGACGGTGCTAAATAGCGTTTATTAAAAATAGGATTGCATATGTCATCGTTACCTCCTCATAAACTATTGAAAGAAATGACACTGGCCGATGTTTCAGTTGGTTATGATGGAGATGCGGTTGTCAAAAATGCTTCTTTCAAGCTACTAGAAGGCCAGATAGGCTGTTTGCTCGGGCCAAGTGGTTGCGGTAAATCGACCTTGTTGCGTGCGATTGCTGGTTTTGAGTCTTTGATGGCGGGTGACATAGTCATTGATGGCGAAGTGATTTCTAGTCAATTACACATTGTAAATCCCGAGCACCGTTATATTGGTATGGTGTTTCAAGATATCGCCTTGTTTCCACATCTTACCATTGCACAGAATATTGCCTTTGGTTTATCTGCTTGGCCTAAAGAGGCGGCACAGGAGCGCGTTACCTATTTGTTAAGTCTGGTTGGTTTGTCGGGTTTCGAATCGCGCTATCCACATTCGCTTTCAGGTGGTCAACAGCAACGTGTCGCCTTGGCACGAGCCATTGCTCCTAAGCCTAAACTGCTATTAATGGACGAACCTTTTTCTGGGTTGGATGCCAAGTTAAGAGAAGAATTGGTGCCTGATATACGTGCCATATTGCAACATGAAAAAATGAGCGCGTTATTGGTAACTCATGATCAGATGGAAGCCTTTGCTATGGCGGATCAAGTATCAGTTATGAGTGAAGGCATGATTCATCAGACAGGTTCTCCGTATCAGATTTATCATCGACCAGAAACGCGCTTTGTGGCGAGTTTTATTGGCCATGGGGATTTTCTGACCGCTACAGTCTGTGGGCCAGATTGCGTGCATTCAGATTTGGGTAATATTCGTGGCGATTTAGATCACGGCTTTGCCGATAATACCCAAGTGGACTTATTAGTTCGTCCTGATGATATTTTGCATGACGACGACAGTGAATTTGTTGGTGTGATTGTGAGTAAATGGTTTCGTGGATCACACTTTTTATATCGTGTGAAATTATCTTCTGGCAAAGTGGTATATTGCTTCGCTTCTTCTCACCATAATCATTCTGTTGGTCAGGAAATTGGGCTAAGCGTTCATTTAGATCATCTGGTGATGTTCCCGCGCTAGCGTTGTTTTCCTGCTGCTGAGGTCTGGACATAAAAACGCCCAAGTTATTTGCTTGTAAATCACTTGGGCGTTTTTATGTCTGGTTAGGCTTTTCTTAAAATAATAGAGCTAGATGGTTCCGATGCCTTGCTCATGGCAGACTTCAATCATGCCTTCGAAATCGTATTCACTCAGTTCTAAATGATCTAGGGCGTAATGCCCAATTTTTTGCCATTCATAGTCTTCATTTGCTCCACCTATGTGTCTAAAGGTTGAGGCAATGTGTTCTGCCATTTTTAAAATGGAAGCAAAGGTTAAATTAATCGAGTCGCCTGGCACCCTGTGGCGGAATAAGTACTCGACACGGTGGTGTTTGGCTATGACAGCACAGCAGCTTTTAGGTAACCCCCATGACTTTGCCAAATAATAACCGACAACGGAATGGTTAGTTTTAAAGGCTTGGTTCTCAACGTCAGTCAGGTTGAATTCTGGATCTTGATAGCCTTGCTTTAATATATCTTGGTAGCCGTCGAAGCGCTTAAGCATCAAAGGAATGCCTGCATTATGAAAAAGCCCAAGTGCATAGCATTCATCTTGATATTTAAAGTCGAGCTGATTGGCTAGACTTGAGCAAATTGCGGCAACATCACTCGCCGTATCCCAAAAGCTGTGTAGTGATTGTATTGCTTCATCAGATAATTCACTTTTTACCGCAAGGCCATTCACAATATTCGTGACGCTACTTGGACCAAGTAGCATCACCGCTTGTTGAATTGAAGCGATTTTCTTGGGTAAATCATAAGAAGCTGAGTTGACTAGCTTTAGTACAGCAGCTGAGAGGCTCACATCCTGTGAAATAATTTCTGATATGCGGTCCATGTCTGGGTCAGGCATGGCTTGTTCCATATGCAAATCCACCATAATCTGTGGTTGTGGTGGAATACTGATGCCTTGCAAGATGAGTTTGAGCTGATTTTCATTTAATGTAGATGACATGGACACACTTCTTTAAGGCAAGTAACTTTACCACTACGTAATTCGTAGCAATTGAATCTAGAGTCTTTATAATAGCGTTTTTTAAATATACTGGGTGAAAATTTTGAGTGTTATTCGACTAAAAGGTCAAGCTGATCGCCGTTTAAGGGCTGGACATCAATGGATTTACAGCAATGAGGTAGATACCTCAGCGACGCCATTAAAGCAATTTACCCCTGGGGATCAGGTTGTTGTCGAAACAGCTCAAGGTAAGCCTCTTGGTATTGCGACAATAAATCCTAACACATTGATTTGCGGACGTTTAATGAGCCGTAGTACCGATACTTTTTTAAACAAGTCGACCTTGGTTCATCGTATAAAGATTGCTTTGTCTTTGCGCGAACTTACTTATTCAGCGCCTTACTATCGTCTTGTGTTTGGTGATTCTGATGGCTTGTCAGGTTTGGTTGTTGACCGTTTTGCCGATATTTTGGTAGTGCAGATATCGACAGCTGGCATGGAACGGGTGAAAAACGAGATTATTGAAGCTTTGCAGGATGTCGTGAAACCATCTGCTATTTTGATGAAAAATGATGGCAAGATGCGTCAAATCGAAGGTCTTGAAACTTATGTTGAAGAAGCTTTCGGCACGGTTCCTGAGTTGGTTTTCTTACAAGAAAACGGTGTGTTATTCCAAGCGCCAGTGTGGGATGGGCAAAAAACAGGCTGGTTCTATGATCACCGTGAGAACCGTAAAACCATGCAAGGCTTTTGTGATGGCAAGCGCGTACTAGATATTTTTTCTTACATTGGCGGTTGGGGGGTTCAAGCTGCTTCAGCTGGTGCAACTGACGTTACTTTTATCGACGCATCTGAAAGTGCCTTAAGCCATGTGGGTGAAAATCTTAAGTTGAACCAATACGAAGGTGGTTCTAACTTGATGCACGGAGATGCATTTGAAGCGATGCAGTCTTTGATTGAAGACAAAGAGCGTTTCGACGTGGTTGTCATGGATCCACCAGCCTTTATTGCTCGCCGTAAAGACATCAAAGCCGGCGAAGGTGCTTACCATCGTGCAAACCAGTTAGCGATGCGTTTGGTTGCGAAGGGCGGTATTTTGGTTTCTGGTTCGTGTTCTATGCACTTAGAGACAGCTCGATTGCACGATATTATTCGTAGCAATAGTCGTCAATTAGAGCGTTTCTCGCAATTGATTTATCGTGGAACACAAGCACCAGATCATCCGGTGCATCCTGCGATCGAAGAAACTGAATACCTAAAAGCCCTGTTTTATCGTATTCATAACAATATGGGCTTATAAGCTCACTTTGTTTATATGATTTAACAGTAAAAAGCGCTGTCGGATTGGATCTGGCAGCGCTTTTTCATTTGGCATTCTTATTATTTTGTTAATTAATCTCTTAACGAAATATGCTGCCAGCCACGATCTTGCGCAATTTTTGTTAGAGTCTCATCAGCATCAACAGCAATAGGGTGGCTGACTAATTCTAGTAATGGCAAATCATTACGAGAATCACTGTAAAAATAGCTACCTTCCATCGTGTGGCCAGTTTCAGCCAACCAGTCGTTCAAACGAGTGACCTTGCCGTCTTGGAAGCTTGGTACGCCAACAATTTTGCCTGTGTAATGATCGTCAATAATCTCTGGCACAGGCGCAATGATGTGATCCATACCCAAAGCATCGCCTATTGGTCCAGTAACGAATTGATTGGTCGCGGTGATCATCAGCAAGAAATGACCTTGGTCTTTGTGATGTTTTATCAAAGCGTTAGCTTTCTCTTGCATCATCGGCTGAACTTTTTCTTGCATGAAAGTGTTGTGCAGCTTGGTTAATTCTTCCCTCGAAAACTTGGTTAATGGCTCTAAGCTAAATGCCAAGTATTCGTGAATGTCTAAAGTACCCGCCTGGTACTCCTCAAAGAACTTATCATTGGCCAGTTTGTAGTCTTGACTGTTTACAAGCTCTTTCTCAACGAGAAACTGTCCCCAAGTGTAATCACTGTCGCCGTTTAATAATGTACCGTCTAAGTCAAATATTGCGAGTGTCACAAGCCATCCTCAATTCTTCAAAAGTGCGTGAATTATAGCCTTGGCGATAATAAATAACAGCAGTCTTAATTGTGCGGATGGGGGAATTATGGAACAATGAATCTAATTTATTTTTATATTAAAAGGTGATAGCTCGTGATTGATGCAGACGGATACAGACCGAATGTGGGCATCATATTGATGAACGAGCGTGGCCAGCTCCTTTGGGCGAGACGTGTTGGGCAGAATGCTTGGCAGTTTCCACAAGGAGGGATTAAACCTGATGAAACACCTGAAGAAGCTTTATATCGAGAGTTAAAAGAAGAGGTGGGATTAGACCCACATCAGGTGGAAATTATAGGGAAAACCCGAGGTTGGCTGCGTTATCGTCTTCCTAAGCGCATGCTAAGACACAATAGTAAGCCTTTATGTATTGGGCAAAAACAGAAATGGTTTCTTCTTTCTATTCGTTGCTCTGATGCTTCTGTTTGCGTGGATGGAACGGAAACCCCTGAATTTGATGGCTGGCGTTGGGTAAGTTATTGGTATCCACTTGGTCAGGTTGTGGCGTTCAAAAAAGACGTTTACCGCCGAGCTTTAAAAGAGCTTATTCCCAGCGCACATCGCAGACTAGAAAAGTGATAAACTTGCTGGCTTGATGCTGGAGGTTATAGATTGATGGGAGAGCTATGCTAAGTTTGTTAAGACGTATTACCCAGGAGGTGACTGCCGCGCAGTCTTTATCTGCGGCACTGGACATTATTGTTCGACGTGTCCGCAGAGCAATGCGTGCAGAGGTGTGTTCTATTTATTTGGTAGACACGAACACCAAAGAATATGTCTTGATGGCAACACGCGGTTTGAATGCAGATGTTGCAGGTAATGTTAGTCTAAAAGCCGATGAAGGCCTAGTTAGTTTGGTTGGCCGAAGGGCTGAACCTGTTAACCTTGAAGATGCTCATATTCACCCATCTTTCCACTATCTAAAAGGCTCAGGTGAAGAACGATACCGTTCTTTTCTAGGTGTGCCTATTATTCATCATCGCCAAGTCTTAGGCGTGTTGGTGGTTCAGCATGAAGATAAGCGTCGTTTTGATGAAGGCGAAGAAGCCTTTCTTATCACTCTATCTGCTCAATTAGCGGGTGTTATTGCTCACGCTGAAGCGACAGGGGCGATTACTAACCTCAATCCCAACGCTATTCCTAGTGGATCAGATTTTCGTTACAAAGGCATCCCAGGAAGCTCTGGTGTTGCTATTGGCCGCGGTGTTGTGGTTTTCCCTCCAGCTGATTTGGATGTTATTCCTGACCGCCACACGACCGATTTCGATGAAGAAATTCAGGACTTTTATCAAGCACTTGATGCCGTTCGACAAGACATTCGTCGAGCCAGTAATCGAATTAGCCAACATCTTTCAGAAGATGAAAAAGCCTTGTTCGATGTTTATCTAAAAATCTTAGATGACAACTCAATAGCTGGTGAAATTGTTCGAAAGATCAAAGAAGGTAATTGGGCGCAAGGTGCATTAAGACAGGTTATTCAGGCGCATATTCAGCAGTTTAACCGCATGGATGACCCTTATTTACGCGAGCGAGCATCCGACCTTCGTGATCTTGGTCGCCGTATATTGTCACATCTTCAAGAAAAAGCGCCTAATATCGCGGAGCGCTTTAGCGAGCCTTCGATTATTGTTGGTGAAGAGCTCACAGCATCTATGCTTGGCGAAATTCCAATTGATAAGATCAAAGGCCTAGTCTCAGTAATGGGATCCGGTAACTCTCATGTGGCGATTCTAGCTCGCGCGATGGGCATTCCAACGGTTATGGGCGCATTAGATTTGCCTTATGCTCAGCTGGATAAAGTAGAGCTTATTGTTGATGGTTATTTGGGGAAGATTTTCACCTACCCATCTGAAGCGCTTATTGAAAACTATCAACAAATTGTTGATGAAGAACGTTTACTAGAAGAAGAATACGAAACACTTAAAGACTTACCTTGTGAAACGCTTGATGGTCATCGTTTATCTTTGTATGTGAATACTGGTTTATCCGCAGATATTGCTCGTTCCTTGGATCGTGGTGCGGAAGGTATCGGTCTTTATCGTACAGAAGTGCCTTTCATGGTGCGGGATCGTTTCCCTACTGAAGCGGAACAGGTGGTTATTTATCGTCAGCAATTAGAAGGCTTTGCTCCTTCTCCAGTAACGGTTCGCACCTTAGATATTGGTGGTGATAAAGCGCTGCCTTATTTCCCTATAAACGAAGCGAACCCTTTCTTAGGTTGGCGTGGTATTCGAGTTACTCTGGATCATTTGGAAATTTTTATGGCGCAAATTCGCGCCATGATAAAAGCCAGCGCAGGTTTGTATAATCTAAAAATCATGCTACCTATGATCTCCAATGTTGCAGAAGTCGAAGAGGCGTTGGCACTGATTCGTCGGGGTTATGCCGAAGTGAAAGAAGAAGGTTACGACGTCAAAATGCCGCAAGTTGGCGTGATGATAGAGATTCCAGCCGCGGTTTATCAAGTCAAAGAATTGGCTGAGTTAGTCGATTTCTTATCCGTAGGAAGCAACGATTTAACGCAATATTTGCTTGCTGTCGATCGAAATAACCCGCGTGTGGCAGACTTGTATAATTCTTTCCATCCTTCTGTGTTACGTGCACTGCTTAGCATCGTCGATCAGGTCAGAGATGAGGGTGTTGGTTTAAGCGTGTGTGGTGAAATGGCAGGTGATCCGATGGGCGCTATTTTGTTAATGGCCATGGGCTACGATGTGTTGTCTATGAGTTCGACTAGTCTTCCTAAGGTAAAAGCGGTTATTCGTAATATTTCAATGGAACAATCACAAGCTATGCTGAACGAAGTGATGAAACTATCTCATGCCGAAGCGGTCACACAAACCATGACACGACTCATGCGCGAAGCGAATATTGAGCGTTTGATTCGACCATCTAAAACCACCAACGTGGACTAATACCTACCAGAGATTTTTTCAATATTATGAGATATTTACACGACGTCATGAGCGAAGCCAAGACAAGGCAAAAACAGACGAAAAAGCGGAGTCTATGGGTTATAAATGAGTATTTTGAATCTGTTTTTAACACGGTATTGGCGAGCGCAGTAGTCGTTGAAAAGGTCTCATTATGATTTCATATCCAAACATTGATCCTATTGCCGTATCAATTGGACCAATTTCCGTGCATTGGTACGGTATTATGTACCTGATTGGCTTTGCTGGTGCCTACCTATGTGGCATGTATCGCGCCAAACGCTCTAACGGACTTTGGACTCCAGAAATGGTTAGCGATGCTATATTTTATGGCGCTCTTGGCGTCATATTAGGTGGTCGGGTTGGCTATATCTTGTTTTATCAGTTCTCTGCGTTTATTGATAATCCGCTTATTTTAGTTCGTATTTGGGAAGGTGGTATGTCTTTCCATGGCGGATTACTAGGCGTTATTACCGCTATGTTCTTCTTCGCTCGTCGTTACAACAAGCACCTAGTTGATGTAACCGACTTCTTGGCGCCGTTTGTACCAATTGGTTTAGGTGCTGGGCGTTTAGGGAACTTTATTGGCGGTGAGCTATGGGGCAAACCCACAGACGTTTCTTGGGCAATGGTTTTTCCTAATGATCCGCTGCAACTTGCTCGCCATCCTTCGCAGTTGTATCAATTTGCATTAGAAGGTGTCGCGCTATTTTGCATTTTGTGGTTCTTCTCGCAAAGAACAAAACCTCGTTATTGTGTTTCTGGTATGTTCCTACTTTTCTACGGTATTTTCCGAATCCTAGTAGAATTTGTTCGTGAGCCAGATATACAAATTGGTTATCTTGCTTTTGGTTGGCTGACAGAGGGACAGCTCTTGTCTTTACCAATGGTGATAATTGGCGCAGGCTTAATCATGGCAGGCCTTAAGCTGAATACATTTCCAAAAGCAAGTACTTCAAAATAGCTCAACAGGTTTAGCGTTAGATTAAAACCAGCCATACGGCTGGTTTTTTTTGGACGGATAAAGCTAATTGTGATTTCTGTGTATTTTTTCCAAGATATAAAATAGCAGATTAAAATTGCATCATTGTAGCTTGATGGCTACAATTGTTTTTATGAAGTATGAAATCAAGAAAACGGATGTTTTTGATCAATGGCTGTCTAAACTAAAGGATCGACAAGCTCTTTTGGCGATAAACATGCGAATTATTAGGGCGATTAACGGCAACTTTGGTGATAGCAAAGTGATTGCGAGTAATCTCTTAGAGATGCGTGTTTTTGTAGGAAAAGGCTATCGAGTTTATTACAGCGTGCGTAATAACGAAATTATCTTGCTCATTAATGGTGGCCATAAAGGCACGCAGAGCAAAGATATAGAGAAAGCGAAGATCTTGCTTAGTGAGTGGGAGCAAACATCATGACATTAAAGACAAGCGATTTTAATCCGTTTGATTATATTGAGACACAAGAAGAAGTGCAGGCTTTCTTACAAGAATGTTTGGCTGACGATGACCCAAATACTTTTATTGAAGCATTGGGATTGCTGGTTAAAAAGCATGGCGTAACCGATATTGCTTTAGCATCTGGACTGAACAGAGAAAGCTTATATAAAACCATCAGTGGTAAAACAAAGCCGCGCTTCGACACGATTTTTAAAATCATGCAGGCACTAAATTTTCGCTTCACCACACACTCAGCTTGAAATGGAACTGCGTCTATTATCTCGGTCTGACTCTAAACCTTTGCTGTTATTTGAAACAGAAAACCAAGTGTGGTTTGAGTCGCATATCAATCCACGGGAAGCTGGTTTTTACAGTGACGACGGTGTAAAAAAACACATTGAAGAGTTTCTTTCGCAGCATCAAAGAAAAGCCATGCTGCCGATGCTTGTTATTGATGACAATGGCGAAATTATTGGTCGCATCAATTTAACCGATATTAATCTGGTATTGAGTGAGGCTTATTTAGGTTATCGGTTGGGTGAGAAATTTACTGGACGTGGCATCGCCAAGCGTGCAGTTGAACAAATAACTCAACTGGCTAAAGAGCTTAATCTGCAAACGTTAATAGCCTTTGCTTCAGTGGACAATATTGCATCGCAAAAAGTACTGACATACAACGGATTTGTAGACGTAAAGCAATATGCAAATTTTGCTGAAGTGCAGGGTAAAAGCATTAATTGTATTGAATACCAGAAAACCATTTAGGAAAAAATATGACACTCCTAGTTAGAGAAGCGCAAGTAAAAGATGCACTAGGCATAGTCAATATTTTGAACCCTATTATCGAGGAAGGCCTTTTTACCATACTTGATATTACTTTTTCGGTAGAAGAGGAAGAGCAATTTATTCAAGACTTCCCTGAGAGAGGTGTGTTTCATGTGGCGTTAAATAAAGAGACTTCAAACGTCGTTGGCTTTCAAAATGTCGAGCCGTTTGCTGCCTATACTCATGCTTTTGATCATGTTGGTATTATCGGCACTTTCGTTGATGCTAGCTGCAGAAGGCAAGGCGTTGCATCGAGTTTATTCGAAGCGACTTTCAACTTAGCGAGATCAAAAGGTTATGAGAAGTTATTTGCCTACGTCAGAGAGGATAATCCAAACGCTTTAGCGACGTATTTAAAACAAGGCTTTGAAGTCGTTGGAACTGCAAAAAAGCATGCTAAAGTTTGTGGTCAATACATTGATGAGATTTTGATAGAAAAGTTCTTATAGGATTAATCTATCCACAAAAAATAACGTCAATAAAAAAACGGCGAATCAATATTGGTTCGCCGTTTTGCTTTTAGGTCTCTTGAACTGAGAGTTGCTTAAACTGAAAAAGGGTAGGCAATAGGCTCGTGGAATTGGTAGCCTTCTATTTCAAAATCACCCATGGTTACCCAAGTTTCTATGTCTTTTAAAGATTTTATCTCTGGGTTGATTTTTAAAGTTGGCAGAGGGTAAGGCTCGCGCTTTAGTTGTACGTCTCGCATTAATTCTAGTTGATCTTCATAGATGTGAGCGTTCACTATCTTATGAAAAGCTTTGCCCGGTTTTTTGCCAGTGATTTGCGCAACGATGGCAAGCAATACGTACACCTGAACCATGTTGAAGTTTAACCCAAGCGGTACATCACAGCTACGCTGAGTGCTGTTCAGATAAAGCGTATCACCAAGCAGTGAAAAGTGATGGCTGTACATACAAGGACGAAGACAAGCCATGTGAAACGCGCCAGGGTGATAAAATGTGAGGATTTCCCCACGGTTATCCACACCACGAGTTAGGTCATCAATAATTTGTTTTAATAGGTCGATATGACCGCCGTCTGGTTTTGGGAAATTGCGGCCAATAGCGCCGTAGCAAAGCCCCATGTCATCTTCGCCTTTACGATAAGGGTTGTTTAGCCAAACTTCGTTTTCATTGGCATTGGCGTCCCATGTTTTGGTGCCCAACGCACGAAAATCCGCCGCGTTATCATAGCCTCTTAAATAACCGATGATTTCGGCAATAGCAGACTTCCAATAGCTTTTGCGGGTGGTCACGAGGGGAAATTCGCCTTTGCTTACATCATAGGTGAGGTCGGCATTAATAACGGTTAGGCAGCGCTTGCCAGTACGTTCGTTATTGACCCATTCACCTTCGTTGACGATGCGGTTGCAAAGATCTAAATACTGTTTCATAAAAAATGCCTTGTCTGTTTTTCCTGATGACGTTTGCTAGTGCAGGTTAGGAAATGCAATCTGGATCGTCATGGGTATAATAAATGCCATTGATTATATCAGAAGCCTTTGCTCTTGGATTGTCGGAGCAAAGAAGAGCCAAGATTTTTAAGCAGGTTATTGTATGTTGTCACTTATTGTCGCTATGTCTACCAATCGAACCATCGGAATTAATAACTCCTTGCCTTGGCATTTGCCAAATGATCTTAAATACTTCAAGCAAGCGACGATGGGCAAACCCATTGTTATGGGACGTAAAACCTTTGAATCGATTGGCAAGCCATTGCCAGGTCGTCGCAATATTGTTATCAGTCGTGACCCAGCTTATCAAGCAGAAGGAATCGACGTGGTGACGACATTGGAAGATGCCATTTCCCTTGGCGAAGATATTTGCTTGGTCAATGGCCAAGAAGAGGTCATGGTTATCGGCGGCGCGCAAATTTACCAACTTGCCCTTGAGCGCGCAGATCGTTTGTACGTTACTCACGTTGATGCAGAAGTAAAAGGCGATGCGTTTTTTCCAGAAGTAGATTGGCCATCGTTTACCCTAATAGGTGAAGAAGCGTTCGCCGCTGAAGGACCAAATCCTTACGACTACCGTTTTTCTGTTTACCAAAGAACCAGCGCAGAGTAATTCATTATGTGGCAGCAAGTTGAGGTTCAATTACCAGCGATGCGTCGAGGCTTTCATTTGATTACCGATCAGGTAGAAGAGGCTTTGTCTAAATTATCGCCTGTGTCGATAGGATTGTTGCATGTTCAATTGCTTCATACTTCGGCGTCTTTGACGATCAACGAGAATGCCGATCCTTCGGTCCGCCGAGATATGGAGCGTCATTTTTCTCACATGGTGCCAGAAGATCAGCCTTATTATGAGCACATTTACGAAGGCCGCGACGACATGCCTGCGCACATTAAGGCTAGCATGTTGGGCTCATCCCTGACGATTCCTATTCGGGATAAGAGGTTGTGCTTAGGGATTTGGCAAGGCATTTATTTAGGTGAACACCGTGATCATGGTGGTGCGAGACGGATTGTTTTAACTTTGCAAGGCGACTCTTAGCTAGCAGCTCTTTCAGTGGATGAACTAAAAACGCCGCATTTTTTAATGCGGCGTTTTTATTTTTGAAAGCTTAAACCTAGTTAACGACGATTTGTTTGCACGAAGCTTGCCCGTCTTCAACCGCTTGGTTTGCGCTAAGTGCTAGTTCTTCTATCGTTTCACCATCTTCTGGAAAGGCTGCGATACCAATGCAGAAATCCATAGGATCTGAATTGCCTTCAAACAAAGCTGAGCTTTCACTTTCTGTCGGGTTGATGATGTGTTTTAGCAGATTTTTCGCATCTTTTACGCTGGTGTTAGGTAGCAATAACAGCAGTTTATCAGGCTCTACTCGTGCTAATACATCGGCCTCGCGTATCTTTTTATAGATATAGCGAGCGGAAGTTTGAATGGCTATATTACGTGCTTCCATTGGGAGCTTGCTTAGGCGATCATTAGCATCAAGGTTGATTTTCGCCATGGTTAAAGGCGTATATTGACGTTTCGCTAAGCCTAGTTGCTTTTTAAAGTGCGTCAGCGCCGCGCCACGAGTCAATAGCCCTGTTAGTTCATCAAAGGTAGCTTGGTTACGTAGATGTTCTTCTAATGCTTTCTGGTGGCTAATATCTACCATGAAGCCTATGATCTTCTTGATGCTACCATCTGGTCCTTTGGTATAGCTTCTGCCGCGCTCTTTTACCCACAGGTAACGCTGATCACCAGTCAAGATTCGATATTCTACTTCATAATAATCTTGATTTAGCGCGACATGTTCATTGACTATGGTGGCCAATTTTTTTACATCATCAGGATGAACGAGTGCGTGCCATTCAGTGGTTGAGCGTGGTGTTTTATCAAGTGGATAATTCAATAGTGTCGCAATGGATTTTGAGCAAGATACTAAATCAGACTCAGTTTCCCATATCCACAATCCCGCAGAAGATTCAGTCAGTGCGAATTTGAGTAGGGTGTTTTCGGCAGCAGAAAGATCCATATGATCAGTATTGTAAACACAGGCCAAAACCGTTTCGCCAAGATGACGCATCTCAAGCTGCATATTGATGAGCTTGTCGCCGACACGAATCAAGCTTTCACAGCGCTCAATACTGCCGTTTTTAACCTTATTGTTGAGTGTCTGCCAATCTTCTGAAGAGACGGCGTCCTCGCAAAGGGATTCCCATGTGTTGGAAGGTGTCGCATTAAAATTTTCAAATAAAATTTCAAAGTTGCGATTGTATGATATTAGCTTGCCTGTGCTGCTTTCTAGAATAAAAGCGGGCGTTGGCATGTACTTAAACGCGAGTTCGAAAGGCGTGTTCATGACGCGCTCCTCTATAATATAGCTATTCAGGGGTAATCCAAGTCACTTGGTAACCCGCTTCATTATCTTCTGCTAGCAACTTGCTGAGCACTGGCAAAAATTCCTTGGCTTCTTTTTCTAGAGTCCAAGGTGGATTGACGATAATCATACCGCTTCCTGCCATACCGCGCTCTTCTTCTGTGTTTCTAATGCACAACTCAAGCAAAAGCACATTACGAATATTGGTTGTCTTCACCGATTTTAAGAGATCGTCAGCTTGTCTGCGGTTTAATACCGGATACCAAATGGCGTAAGTACCTTGAGGGAAGCGTTTGTAACCATCTTCTAATGCTTGAACCACATATTGGTAATCTTTTTTCACCTCATAAGGCGGATCCATTAAGACGAATCCACGCTTTTGCGGTGGTGGCAACATGGCTTTTACTGCAGCAAAACCATTGTCTTTGACGACATTGGCTTTACGCTTATTTGGAAAAAGCGCCGCTAAAATTGGGTAATCGTTTGGGTGCAGCTCACATAAGTGTAGTTTGTCTTTTTGACGAACGTAATAATCGACAATCTTAGGGCTGCCTGGGTAAAACTCTAAGGTATCTGTTGGGTTCATCTCGCGGACGATGTCTAATAGATTTTCCAATGGTTCAGGAAGGTTATCTTCGGTTAGCAGTCGTGCAATACCTGAGTGAAATTCTTTGTTCTTTTGCGCCTGCTCAGAGTTTAGCGAATATTGACCAATGCCAGCGTGTGTATCCAAATAGAAAAAGGGCGCGTCTTTTTTTATAAAATGGCGACATATTTGACTGACCGTCAAATGTTTTAAAATATCAGCGTGGTTGCCTGCATGATAAATATGGCGATAGCTGAGCATTGTTTTTCCTGTGGTAAGATATTAGGTTGTGAATGAAAAAGGCCGCAACGCCTGTATTTGGCAAAGCGGCCTTTTGCGTATTACTTTTTAGATACTAGTCGATTTGACTAATATCACGTACCGCTCCTTTGTCCGCACTAGTCGCAAAGTGTGCATACACTTTTAGTGCAGGAGAAACTTTACGTGGGCGGACTTCAACTGGTTTCCACGCGCTCGCGCCTTTAGCATTCATGGCGTCGCGACGGTTTTGTAGCTCTTCATCGCTAAGCAAAACATTGATCGTACGGTTTGGAATATCGATCAAAATACGGTCACCATTTTCAACTAGGCCGATTGCGCCGCCAGCAGCCGCTTCAGGAGAAACGTGGCCGATAGACAGGCCAGATGTACCACCAGAGAAACGACCGTCAGTTAATAGTGCGCAGGCTTTTCCTAACCCTTTAGACTTAATGTAAGACGTTGGGTAAAGCATTTCTTGCATGCCTGGTCCACCTTTAGGACCTTCGTAGCGAACGATAACAATGTCACCAGCTTCCACTTTATCATCGAGAATGTTCTTAACCGCTTCGTCTTGAGATTCCGTTACGTGAGCACGGCCTTCAAACACAAGAATTGATTCGTCTACACCGGCACTTTTTACAACACAACCATCAAGAGCGATGTTGCCATAAAGTACGGCTAAGCCACCTTCGAGGGAAAAAGCGTTTTCGATAGAGCGAATGCAGCCTTCTGCACGATCACCATCTAGAGAAGGCCAGCGAGTAGATTGGCTGAACGCGGTTTGCGTTGGAATGCCAGCAGGTCCTGCTTTATAAAACTCTATGACCTCAGGAGTCGGTGAACGCATAATATCCCATGTCTCTAATGCTTCGAGCATGGTTTTTGAATGCACAGTGTTACATTGGTTATGCAAAATCCCTGCGCGATCCAGCTCACCTAGCAAGGCAAAAATACCACCGGCACGGTGTACGTCTTCAACGTGGTATTTCGGTGAGTTTGGCGCTACTTTGCATAGTTGAGGCACTTTACGAGACAAGCGATCAATGTCTTGCATGGTGAAATCAACACCTGCTTCATTGGCAATTGCCAATAAGTGCAAGATAGTGTTGGTTGAGCCGCCCATGGCGATGTCTAAAGTCATGGCATTTTCAAAGGCTTCGAAGCTTGCAATAGCGCGTGGTGCCCAGTTTGCTTCATCGTTTTCGTAGAAACGTTTAGTGATGTCTACGATGCGACGACCAGCATCTAAAAACAAACGGCGACGATCTGAATGGGTCGCTAATGTTGTGCCGTTGCCCGGCAAGCTTAGACCAAGTGCTTCGGTTAAGCAGTTCATTGAGTTCGCGGTAAACATGCCAGAACAAGAACCACAGGTTGGGCACGCTGAGCGTTCGTATTCGGCAACTTTTTCATCTGTTGCCGTAGGGTCGGCAGCGATAACCATGGCATCGACTAGGTCAAGTTTGTTCTCGGACAGTTTGGTTTTGCCCGCCTCCATTGGACCGCCAGATACAAAAATTACCGGAATGTTTAGGCGCATAGCGGCCATTAGCATCCCAGGTGTGATTTTGTCACAGTTAGAAATACAAACCATGGCATCGGCGCAATGGGCATTAACCATATATTCAACAGAATCTGCGATCAGATCACGAGATGGAAGGCTGTAAAGCATGCCGTCATGACCCATGGCGATACCGTCGTCGACAGCGATAGTGTTAAATTCTTTCGCTACACCACCTGCGGCTTCAATTTCACGAGCGACCAGTTGGCCCATGTCTTTAAGATGTACATGACCTGGTACAAATTGAGTGAAAGAGTTGACCACTGCTATGATTGGCTTTTGAAAATCATCGTCTGTCATTCCTGTTGCACGCCATAGAGCGCGAGCTCCGGCCATATTACGGCCTGAGGTGGTTGTCTTGGAACGGTATATTGGCATTATTTTCCCCACAGATTTTTGCTTTATTGTGCTTTATGTAGTTGTCCACATTTAATGAGTCCATGTTACCAAGATTATTGCCTATGCCCAATGGCAATTTTTAGGCAATATTGAGACACTGTACAAATCAATACTAATACTTTTATTGAAATGGAAACGATATGGCCGAAAATGTACTATCAGCCCACTCTAATGTCGCATTGGCAAGACAGCCAATTGTAGATAGTCGCCTTGCTGTAATGGGGTATGAACTTCTTTATCGCAAAAATACTTTTGCGGCGCAGGCTGATGTCATTGATGAGGTTGGCGCAACGGCTCAGGTTATTGCTGCTAGTCTTTTTGAGCTTGGTATGGAAAACCTTGTGGGGACAAGTAAGGCGTTTATTAATTTTCCTCGGGCTTATCTATTAAGCCACAGTGGTATGCCTATCAATAAAGAAAATATCGTGGTTGAAGTGTTGGAAGGTTCGGGCTTTGATGCCATTTTATTGTCGTCTTTACGTCGCTGGGTAAAAGATGGTTGCTCCATCGCATTAGACGATTTTGTGTTTGATAGTAAGTTAACACCTTTTATTGAACTAGCTGACTACATTAAATTAGATGTTCAGGCTTTAGGTCGAGATAATTTCCATCAGCAAGTTGAGGCACTAAGGGGCTTTAGTATTAAAATTATTGCTGAGAAAGTTGAGACGTGGGAAGACTATCAATTTTGCCGTTTGCTAGGCGTTGAATATTTTCAGGGCTACTTTTTTGAAAAGCCTGAGCTGGTATCTAGCAAAGCGTCTAAAGTGAACAGCATGACACTATTGCGCTTGATGTCATCGCTTTTAAATACTTCTACTTTAAGTGTCGACGATCTAGAGCGAATCGTTAGTCAAGATGCGGGGCTGGTTCATAAGTTACTGCGTTATTTGAATTCTCCAGTGACAGGGCTTGTTGCTTCTGTTGATTCTGTGCGTTTGGCTATTATGCTGATCGGTGTGGAGAAATTAAAATCGCTAACAAATTTGCTATTAATGTCTGAGATGGTAGGTGATAGACATGTTTTGCTCGAGCAAATCATGGTGCGTGCAAAACATGCTGAGTTGTTTGCCCAAAACCGAGGTTATAACAATCAGGATAAATATTTCTTAGCGGGAATGTTATCGATGATTGATGTTTGCACAGGTATGCAATTAGACGAAGTACTTGGTGAGCTGCCTTTGCCTAGCGAGTTTATCAACGCCATTGTGCACCGATCTGGAAGAGTGGGTAATGCGCTTGATCTGGTTGAGCACTATGGTAACGGTTATACCATCAAGAATCCTCAAGACTTAGAAGATTTGAAACAGACCTATTTAGACGCGATCAAGTGGACTGACGAGTTTCTTGTTGCTATATGACTCTGTATGGTTGAATGAATAATCAAGGTTTGTAGTCCTTTTCTTACATGCCTGTAGGCGTTTCCCGTTTGTTACGTGGCTAAATGTCATATCTCTCTGTAGTTTTTGTTTATCTTATTGATTTTTAAGTAAATATTTTTATCTTATCGTTTTTTTGAAAAGTTGATATATTTTTTCAAGCTGGTAAATTGAGTCTTATCCAAACGGAATTCATGGATGAAAAGCGCATGAAGTGCTTATTGATATACCATAGATGGTGTTGAGGATTGAGCTTGGATGTTCAAGAACAATGGATTGTTCAAAGGAATAACGTGGTTTGATGGATTGCACCATGCGATAAGGATAGTTTGGATGCTTCATGATGAAGCGAACAGTGATGTTTTAACTCATCGGAAGAGTTGCTTGACAGGATGTTAGCAAAAAGCAGGGTTGCCAATAGGCGCCCTTTTTTTTGTCTAAAATTTATCATACGTCGATTTTCATCGGTATGAAAGTTAAGCATAAAAAAAGCGACTCGAGAGTCGCTTTTTTACATTCTTGGCTTTGAAATTTGCTACACAGTTAAATTAGCGCTCTAAATGCTCTAATTTATCTTCAACACCATCCCACTGAGCGGCATCAGGGAGTGCGTCTTTTTTCTCTGCAATGTTTGGCCAGATCAAAGATAAGTCTCTGTTCAATTCTACGAACACTTCTTGGTCTTCAGGCAATTCATCTTCAGAAAAGATGGCATTGGCTGGACATTCAGGTTCACACAATGCGCAGTCGATACACTCGTCAGGATTGATGGCTAAAAAGTTAGGGCCTTCGTAGAAGCAGTCCACAGGACAAACTTCAACACAGTCAGTGTATTTGCAGCGAATGCAGTTATCGGTAACGATGAAAGCCATTCGACTTCTCCTTACAAGGTATAAAAATGATTGCGCACTATTTTAGAGGTATAGGCCATTTGGCGGCAAGTAACAATCGTAAAAAGTCTACATTTATCTGCTATTAGCTTATATCGACAGCAGCTTATATCGAGACCTTTTGTAAAGGTCTCGATAACGTATTACAGCTGAGATTTTAGTTTGTAAAGGGCGCTAATGGCTTCTAACGGCGTCATATTATCTAAATCTAGCTCTTCAAGGGCATTTTTCAAGGCATTTTGTTCTGCTTGAGCAAACATATCCACTTGTTGGGGCTGATAGCCATTCTTGCTTTCTTTGGCCAAGTGCTGCTTGGCGTTAACTTTAGTTGAGCTTGAATGTGTCTTGGTTTCTATGGGCTTTGTATCGAGATCAATGCCAGTAACCACTTCTAGCTCTTTAAGCTTTTGCTTGGCGTGCCCAATAACATCACGAGGAACGCCAGCTAGTTGTGCAACTTGCAAACCATATGATTGACTTGCTGGGCCTTCATGCACCTTATGTAAGAAGACGATTTCATCTTCGTACTCTGTTGCTGTTAAGTGAACGTTGGCCGCGTTTTCTAATTGGTCAGCTAATGTAGTAAGTTCAAAATAATGCGTTGCGAACAACACGTAGCATTTTAACTTATTGGCTAAATAGTCGACTGCAGCCCAAGCCAATGATAAACCATCAAATGTACTGGTGCCGCGTCCGACTTCATCCATCAAGACCAAGCTGTTTTTGCTGGCGTTATTGAGGATGTTTGCCGTTTCTGTCATTTCCACCATGAAGGTTGAACGACCGCCAGCAAGATCGTCAGATGAGCCCATGCGCGTAAAGATTCGATCGACCACTGAAATAGACGCCGATTCAGCTGGCACAAAACAACCTGTATGCGCTAACAATGTGATGAGAGCGATTTGGCGCATGTAAGTCGATTTACCGCCCATGTTAGGGCCAGTAATCATCAGTAGTGAGCGTTTGTCATTCAGATCAAGATCGTTTGGCACGAAAGGTTCTGAAATAACTGATTCCACCACAGGATGGCGTCCACCGATGATTTGAATACCACCTCGATTGTGTAATTCAGGGCAGGTAAAGCTAAGCACGTTAGCTCTTTCTGCAAAGTTGTTTAGTACATCGAGTTGCGCCAAGGCTTGGCTGGTGGTTTGTAGCTCACCTAAAATTTCATTAAGTTGCTCTAGAAGTGCTTCGTAAAGCTCTTTTTCTCTAGCAAGAGATTTGGATTTAGCACTCAGTGCTTTGTCCTCAAAAGCTTTTAATTCTGGCGTGATAAAACGTTCGGCATTTTTTAGCGTCTGGCGACGAATGTATTCCACCGGTGCCTGATCGGAATGCAGACGACTAATTTCGATGTAATAACCATGAACTCGGTTAAAGCCGACTTTTAATGAGCTGATGCCGGTACGAGCTTTTTCGCTGCGTTCCATTTCGGCAAGAAAGTCTGTGGCGTTGGTGGATAATGCCAGAAGTTCATCTAATTCTTCGTCGTAGCCTTTGGCAAAAATACCGCCGTCACGAACAACCGACGGAGGGTTTTCGACAAGGGCTTTTGCCAACGTATCTGTGACAGTGGGTTGCGCCAGAATGCGCTGATTGAGCTCTTGTAAGCGTTCAGATGTTGCGTTTGCCAGTAAATTGTTTATTTCTGGTGCAGCTTCAAGGGCAAATCGCAGACGCAATAAATCTCTCGGACGGGCAGAGCGTAAGGCGACTCGTGACAATATGCGTTCTAAATCGCCGACTTTTTTAAGCGGCGTTTCAAAAACATCATAAGTTTGGTTTTGTTGTAACTCCGCGACGACTTGTTGGCGAGCCTGAATTTCGTTCAAATCACGAATTGGCGTGTGTAACCAGCGTTTTAACAAGCGGCTGCCCATTGGTGTAGAGCATTTATCGAGAACTTCTACGACTGTATTGCTGGTACCGCCAGTAAGGTTGATATCGATTTCTAAGTTGCGTCTAGTCGCGCCATCAATCAGAACCGAATCGTCTTTATGCTCTACCATGATGGATTGAATGTGCGGTAAAGCAGAGCGTTGAGTATCTTTAGCGTATTGAAGTAAAGCACCTGCAGACGCAATAGCGGCTGTCATGGCCTCACAACCAAAACCAGACAAATCTTTGGTGTTGAATTGCTGAATCAATTGGCGGTAACTGGATTCATAATCGAAGTGCCAAGGGCCAAGTTCAGAGATGCCTTTTTCCAGCTTCAGTGTCTTTCGTGCAGGGAAATCTTCAGAGATCAAAATTTCTCTCGGTGACAAACGCTGTAATTCACTAGAAAGCGCTTCGTGACCATCTACTTCAAATAAGCAAAAACGGCCACTGGCCATATCTAAATAAGAGAAACCAAAAATATCGAGCCCTTTGCGGGATTGATGAGCAAGTGAAAGCAGAAGGTTTTCGCGTTTCTCTTCCAGGAATGCTTCATCACTAATGGTACCTGGCGTTACGATGCGAGCGATTTGGCGTTCAACTGGACCTTTGCTGGTGGCTGGATCGCCCGTCTGCTCAGCCACAACAACGGACTCGCCCATACGAACTAAGCGCGCAATGTAGTTTTCCGCAGCGTGATAGGGAATACCAGCCATAGGAATCGGCATGCCACCAGAATGACCGCGAGCCGTGAGTGTAATATCAAGCAACTGGGAAGCGCGTTTGGCGTCATCGTAGAAAAGCTCGTAAAAATCTCCCATGCGATAAAATAGCAGCTGGTTTGGGTGCTGAGACTTAAGGCCGAAGTATTGGCGCATCATCGGTGTATGATTATCTGCTGGTGTTTTGCTCATTCGGGAAGCTCGATTGTGATCCAAAAAATAGACGGGTATTCTACGGGATATTTTCCTAGGATTTAAGGGATAATGATAATGAATCAAATGCAAAAAATGACACAAGCTGCGCAACAAGCCAGCGAACTCTTACAAGCAAGAGGGTTTTTACTCGTCACCGCGGAGTCTTGCTCTGGTGGGTTGATTGGTGCGGTATGCACGGAAATAGCTGGCAGCTCGTCGTGGTTTTTTGGTGGTGTGATCAGCTATGCCAATGAAGCTAAGATACGCGGTTTGTCGGTAAAAGAAGAAACCCTGTCATCTTTTGGCGCTGTGTCTGAGCAAACAGTGAAAGAGATGTGTGCTGGCGCCTTACAATTAGGCGGTGACATTTCTGTTGCTGTTAGTGGTGTGGCAGGTCCTGGGGGCGGCTCGCCAGAAAAGCCTGTAGGCTGTGTTTATATTGGCTGGCAATTACGCGGACAAGAAGCCAAAGTTGAGCGTTTTCAGTTTTCTGGGGATCGTCAAGCGGTAAGAGAAGCGACTGTTTTAGCTGCTCTTCATGGTGTGGAAGAGATGCTTGAAAGCGGTGAAAAATAATACTGTTTTTATATACAGTATTTCTTGAGATTACCTAAAAAAAACGATAGAGTTACCAACAACGACAATTAGTCACAACGAAAAGTAGCCACAAGGATTTCATAATGTCATCTATTGCAGACAACAAGAAAAAGGCGCTGGATGCAGCGCTGTCTCAAATCGAGCGTCAATTTGGTAAAGGCGCCATCATGAAGATGGGCGAAGGTGCCAAGCTTGATATTGATACGGTTTCTACTGGATCGTTAGGTCTGGATATTGCGCTAGGTGCGGGTGGTCTTCCTTATGGTCGTATTTGTGAAATCTACGGACCAGAGTCCTCAGGTAAAACAACATTAACACTGAGTGTTATTGCAGAAGCTCAGAAGCAAGGTAAAACGTGTGCCTTTATTGATGCTGAACACGCTCTCGACCCTTCTTACGCAGAAAAGCTTGGTGTAAATATCGCCGATCTTTTGATCTCTCAGCCAGATACGGGTGAGCAAGCGCTTGAAATCGTCGATATGCTAGTACGTTCAAACAGCGTTGACGTTATCATTGTTGACTCGGTAGCAGCTTTGGTTCCTAAGTCTGAAATTGAAGGCGAAATGGGTAGTTCTTCTGTTGGTGTTCAAGCGCGTTTGCTTTCTCAAGCAATGCGTAAATTGACCGGTTCTATCAAGAACGCCAACTGCCTTGTTATCTTCATCAACCAAATTCGTATGAAAATTGGTGTGATGTTCGGCTCTCCAGAAACGACTACGGGTGGTAACGCACTTAAGTTCTACTCTTCTGTTCGTTTGGATATTCGTCGCATAGGCTCAGTGAAGCAGGGCGATGAAGTGATTGGTAATGAAACCCGCGTTAAAGTAGTGAAAAACAAAATTGCGCCGCCATTTAAACAAGCTGAATTCCAAATCATGTATGGTGCTGGTATTTACCGCATGGGCGAAGTCATCGACCTAGGTGTTAAGCAAGGCTTTGTTGATAAAGCGGGCGCTTGGTACGCTTACAATGGCAATAAAATTGGTCAGGGTAAAGCGAACGCAGCTCAATTTTTAGCTGATAACCCTGAGATGGCGAAAGAAATTGAAGCTAAGATCCGTGAAGATTTATTGCCTAAAACAGTTAAGGCAGACGCCAAACCTAACGGCAAAGAAACCGACGTTGAAGCAGACGAAGAAGCAGAACAACTAGACTTCTAAATTCTTCTAGCAAACATAATACTTTTTAAAAGCAGGTCTTGTACCTGCTTTTTTTGTTTTTGTAGAGAGTGCGTTAAAAAATGTAGGTTTGATGGTTTCTTACGGCATATCCTTCTATGATTATTTATTTTAAGACTTTGCATTAAATAGGACTGTCACACTATGTTGATTTGGCAATGGGGACTTATTGCATCAAGTGTACTTTTGCTTGTGGTGTTTATATTTGTTTTGTTGAGATACTTTTCTCTGAAGAGAAAAGTATCAGAGGCGAATGTTGCTGATGAGTCAGAATTTACGAGTCTTAATAATAGCAATAGCCAGCAAGATGCATCAAAAAGTGAAAAAAGGCAGTGGTTGGCTTTGCTTGAACAGCAGCGAAATATCTGCGCTCAATTGCTTGTTGAGTTGCCGAAGTCTGACTTTCAGGGGCGGGCAGCTTTGTCGTGCTGGGCCATTTTTTTAGATGTTGAAATACATATCATTGAGCACTCTGTACCTAACGCGAAAGTACTAGAGTTGTTAGAAGCATTTAAAAGTCTTTTGGATAAGGTGGATCGAGCACAGGAAATTGATGCGCTATTGAAGTCGTTGAAAGTGAATCAGTCTTTATTGAGAGAGTTAAATAAAGTGATTCAGAAGGCGGGTGAAAAAGTATTTGCCCAAGTGAACATTACATCTGAGTTAAATCTACAGCTCGAAAAGCTTCATAAACAATTAGATAAAGAAGCAGAGCTTGATGAATCGCTTGCCATACTTCGAGCAGAGATGGCGAGCATGTACGAGTTTGCGGAACGCTTAAAGTTGCATCTCGCGGAAGTGAAGGAAGAAGGTGATAACGCTCTTTATGTCGATGCCTTAGAGGCGTTTTTAAATGGCGCAGATCAGTCTGACTTCTTACATTCTGTTCGGTCAGAGTTGGATGATAAAGTATCTGATCTCAAACAGTTAGCGGCCTACCAGAAAACAATTATAGCCGACTTGAAAGAGCAAGTGCGCAAAGTGAAAATAGATCATGAAGGTGATGGGAAGCATATTGGTGTCTATGATATTTCAATTGCGCGACTTGAAAAGACACTATTAGAAAGCAGTCGAGTGATTAAGCGTTTAGAAGGCAAGCTTGAAAGTTTACAGGCTATTAGATACAACCTTAATATTGACGTGATTAAGCGTGATGAGGCCCTTAAACGAAAAAAAGCGTTACTTGAAGAACAAGGTGAAGGTTTTGCGCAGGGCATTGATATATATGGGGTTATGGACGAAGAGCGTAACACCATGAAAAATATGGAAGACTTGCTTCATCAGGATTCGTTTACCGAAGAATCTGATGCTTTTGCCAATGAGCAAGCTTCAAAGTTAAGCTCTTTGCGTTTAATGGTCAATGAGTCTGAGTTGTATGTAGAAATGCTTGAGCGGGATTTAGATAAAGCGAGAGATTTACGTGAAAATCTTGAGCATAAATTGCTTCATCCCGAAGCGATTAAAGCGGCGGTAATAGGTGAGGACGAAGAAGATCTTTTAGTCATTCAAGATCAAGAGGAAATTGAAAACCTTCGAGAAATTAATGAAGAGCTAGAAGAAGAACGAAAACGTCTAGAAGCAGAATTATTTGACGGACAAGATCAATCTAAAGAGTTTGATCGATTACAGAAAAAAATTGCCGAGCTAGATGAAAAAATAGAATCCGTCCAAAAAAGCTATGTTGAAATGGAAGAGCGTTATCTGACGGCGCTTATGGCAAAAGAGGAGAACTTATAAGTTCTCCTCTGAGCTTACCTCAACGAATTTAATAAAATTCGTTGAGGCGTTTTCACATTGATACTAGATACGGAAACGATCGACTAATTTACTTAGCTGTTGCACATCGTTAATTAAACGGTTTTTAATGTCGACGGTTTTTTGCGTGTATTCCACGTTTGAAGAAGCCGTATTTGTGACATCATTGACTTGTTCTGCTATCTCGCCAGCTTGCTGGTTTTGCTCCTGAATAGAGGCTGATATTTGTTGATTGGTGTGACTCAATGTATTGATCGATGCAATAATCGCCGTGAACATTTCGATGCTTTCTTTTGCTTGTGTTGATACATCTTCGGTCAATTTCTGGGAAGAGCGCATAACCTGTGCCGCATCAGCAGAGCCTTTCTGGATGCGTTCTACAACGGTTTCGATCTCTAACGTAGATTCGTGTGTTCTATTTGCCAAACTACGCACTTCATCTGCGACGACAGCAAACCCTCGACCTGTTTCCCCCGCACGGGCGGCCTCAATGGCAGCGTTCAGTGCCAATAGGTTAGTTTGTTCGGCAATACCTCGAATAACATCCAGAACATTACCGATGTTTTGACCGTCGGTTTCTAAGGTAGAAACAACAGACGAAGCTTTGTCCATTTCATTAACGACGTTGTGAAGGGATTTAAGTGTCTGCGATAGATTGGTTTGGCCTTGTGTTGAGCTGGTATTGGCTGCAATTGCCATGTCGCCACACTTGCTGGCATCAGCAGATACTTCGCTTAAAGAGCTTGTCATAGCGTTGACGGAATTGGATATTTCGTTGGTGCCCTGCTGTTGATGTTTGGATAAACGATCAACTTGTTGCAGTGCGTCATCAATTTGTGCGGCAAAACCTTGAGTGGTAGACACAGTGCTAGCAACTTGTTTGATTACGGAATGGACAAGTTCGATAAATCCATTGAGGTGTTTTGCTACTTCGGCCATTTCGTCTTTTCCTGAGCTGTCGAGACGAGTCGTTAAATTGCCATCGGCACTGTTTAAACCTTCTAAAACGGTAATCATTTGACGAAGAGGGCGAATAATCAGACGATTTGCGGCAAAGGCTATAAAGGCAGATATTACAAGGACGATTACTAAACCAAGATAGTTATTCAGCTCAACCTTATGAATAACACTTTCTAAATTTGCTGCACTTTTTTCGACTTGGCTATCGCCTTCTTCTTCTAAAACTTCAATAAATCCCAATAACGTTTCGACATGTTGGTCGAACTCGGCAACGGCACTCATTGAGATCTCTTTGTTGTCAGAAAGAATTTTTCCTTTTAAGGTTTCTAGCTTTGCTAAATAATTGTCTAAAGTAGTTAATGCTTGGGTTTCCATTAGTCCAGATGCTTTCATCCTACCTAGAGCTTCTAAGGTGAATTTATTTGTTTCTATAATTTTATTTCTAGCATCTGCTAATGACAGTTCATTATTGATGAAAGCATCAAGGGTGATTATTTGTGATTGTATTCCAATGGTTCCTTCCATAGCGCCATCCGCTGCATCCCATGCATTGCCTGTAATGTAGATAATTTCGGAGTTTAACTTGCTGATCGATAGCATGCCTAAAATAGCGTTACCTAGAACTATGATTACGAATAAAAATATGCCTAGGTAAATTTTGACTTTTATCGTCATTAGTTTTCTCCAAAATAAGGACTTAATGTTTTTTAACTCTAGTATATAAATTTATTTATTTGATATTTTTATGCAGATTTATTTTCTGTCGTTTTGAGATTAAAAATTAAAAAACTAAAATGACAATGGCGCGTTATCTTTAACTTCTTTCATTACGAAAAAAGTACGCAGTTGTCTTACGCTTGGTAAAGCCAGTAACTGATCACTGTGCAGTTTATTGAAGTCGGCCATGTCCTTGACTCGCACCTTGAGGAAATAATCAAAATCTCCCGCTACTAAGTGGCAATCTAAAATAAAAGGTAGATTAGCAATAGCACTCTCAAAGGTCGCAAAACTTTCTTGTGTCGACCTGTCCAACACCACCCCCACCAAAACTAAAGCACTGCGTTCTACCTTGTCGGGGGCAATGACTGCTCGTACTTCGCTAATATAACCGTCTTTAAAAAGTTGATGCGTTCTGCGGTGGCAAGTGGCAGGACTCACGTTAACCTGCTCTGCTAAATCCGCATTGGTTAGACGACCATCTTGCTGCAATAAGCGCAGGATTTTTTTATCAATCTTGTCCATGAAAGTTGCCTTACTATTTTTAAAATCATTGATTAAGTGAAAGACTCTTATGGAAAATATCAAAATAGTGCAATAAGAGGAATGATTTTTGGCTTATTTCAAAATATCTAACCAAGTAAATCTTTTGTGTTTAGTCTTGGTGCAGAGGGTGTGTATAAAAAGGGCATTATAGTAAAATTGGTAGCCGCTTTATTGTGCATTTTAAAGGCATTTGATCTTGTTAAATGGTTATGAATTTATTCTATGTGTTGATTTTAAAGGATAAAATTCTAAGCGTTTTTGGGGATTCTTTTGTTTGGCATTATCTTTGCTAAATAATATGTTCGTGTAGGTATTTCCTGCAGGAATTTTATAAGTGGCCAATGTCGGTCAACTTAGTCAATGGCATCGTCGCCCGCTACTAATCCTTTTGGTAGCACTCGGTCAGGCTCCTTTAGAAAGGAAGTTACTGATTAGGGAGGCGTGTCTCTATATTCTCTCTTTTCTTCTTCCTTCTCAAAAAGCCATTTGATTTTTTCAATGCTGATCGTGTTATTGGCAAAACGTGTTTGCTTATTTATCAGACATAGATTTACGGGGGCATTTGTTGATTTTTATCTTGGTCTAATTTTTAGGAGTAAAAAATGAAAAAGATTGATGTAACGGAAGCTATTTTTGCCATTAAGAAAGAGAAAAACCTAACTTGGGAAGCCATTGCTGATGCAGTAGGTATGACAGACGTTTGGATAACATCCGCATGTTTGGGTATGAATAGCTGTACTGCTTAAGTCGCTGAAAAGCTGGTAGTGTTTTTGGGTTTACCTGCAGAAGCAAAATCCATCCTTATGGAATACCCAACCAAAACCTGGGATCAAGCAATTCCACAAGATCCGCTTATCTATCGATTGTACGAAGTAGTCGGCGTTTACGGTCCAACATTAAAAGAAGTGATTCAGGAAAAATTTGGTGACGGCATCATGAGCGCGATTGATTTTTCAATGAAGGTAGATAAGGAAGAAAACCCCAAAGGTGATCGCGTGATTTTGACATTGAACGGAAAGTTTTTACCTTATAAATCATGGTGATAGAGAATTCTTGATTTAGGGAGTGTTGATTTAGAGCGTTTTGTTTTTTGCAATTTAAAGATAAGAGGGCGTGAAAATGGCTTACATAGAACCAAGTGAATTTGTCACCAAAATGGTCGACGCAGGCGAGCAAAAAGTTTACATGTCGACCAAAGATACCATTATTCGTGCGTTTATGGCGGGGGCGATTCTGGGGTTAGCGGCAATCTTTGCGATCACAGTAGCGACTAAAACGGGCAGTCCATTGATCGGAGCAATCCTATTTCCTGTTGGCTTTATCATGTTGTACTTGATGAAGTTTGATCTACTGACTGGCGTGTTTACTTTAGTGCCTTTAGCTTTACTGGATAAGCGTCCGGGTGTGACTCCAGCGCAAGTGCTGCGTAACTGGGGGTTGGTGTTTATAGGCAACTTTGGTGGAGCATTAACTACAGCGTTCATGATGTCGTTTATTCTAACTTACGGTTACTCGACGGACGGCGGCGAGTTGGCTGCAAAAGTAAGCGCTATCGGTGAATCGCGTACCTTGGGTTATCAATCTCATGGTGCGGGCGGTTGGTTTACCATCTTTATTCGCGGTATGTTGTGCAACTGGATGGTGTCTATGGGCGTTGTTGGCGCGATGATTTCCACTTCTGCGGGAGCCAAAATGGCCGCCATGTGGATGCCGGTGATGCTGTTCTTCTTCATGGGGTTTGAGCACTCTATCGTTAATATGTTCTTGTTCCCATTCTCTATGATCATGGGTGGTGATTTCACCTTCATGGATTATTTGATCTGGAACGAAATTCCAACGGTATTGGGTAACCTTGCAGGCGGTTTGTTATTGGTCGGTTTACCACTTTACCTTACCCATGTGAAAACATCTGCATCACGTAAACTCGCATAACGCTCGTTTTGCTAAACAAAGCTCTCAACTCTGCAAGTATTGGTGCTTGCGGAGTTTTGCTTTATTTAAGGGGGTAGGATGAAGGCACTCTGCATCAGCATCGGCAGCGCGACCAACAAGGGTAAAAAAGACATCAATCAAGATTTCTTGGGTTGTCAGATACCACCAGAACCGCTGTTAACGACCAGAGGTGTCTCGCTTGCTATCGCCGATGGCATCAGTTCGAGTCAAGTGAGCCAAGCTGCCAGTGAATTTGCCATTACGCGATTTTTCGAAGATTTTTACCACACCTCTGATGCGTGGTCGGTGAAGACATCGGGTGAGAAGGTCATTAAATCCATCAATGCTGCTCTATATTCTCAAACACAAAACGGCCCAAGCCGATTCGACAAAGACAAAGGCTATGTGTGTACCTTTACCGCTATTGTACTTTGCGCCAATGCGGTTCACATCTTTCATTTAGGCGACAGTCGAGCCTATCGATTAGTCGATGGAAAACTCGAGCAATTGACGCAAGATCATCGTCGCACAGTATCCGTCAGCGAGAGCTATTTGACTCGTGCCTTAGGCATAGAGCCGATTATAGAGCTGGATTATCAAACTGTACCGATGAACAAAGACGACGTCTTTGTGATGGCAACCGATGGCGTGTATGAATTCGTCACGGCTGAGCAAATGATTACCTGTATTGCCGAGTCTGAGAGTTTGGATCAGGCCGCAGAACACCTTATTGCGCTGGCATTGGAAAACGGCAGTGACGATAACCTTAGTATTCAAATCGCCCGAGTAGAGGAAGTGCCAAGTTATCAGCTGGAAGATGTTCAGCAGGGCGTCAGCCTATTGCCTTTGCCACCGCCATTAAGAGAAAGAATGACGTTTGATGGTTACGAGATACTTCGTTCTGTCTACGTGAGTAGTCGCAGTCATGTGTTTTTGGCCCGTGATATGGACAGCAATGAGCTGGTGGTGATTAAAACGCCGTCAGCAGAATTAAGCGGTGATGGGGCGTATCTAGAAAGCTTTATGCTGGAAGACTGGATTGCAAAACGGCTCAATAATCCTCATGTGGTCAAAGCCATGGAATCGCCAAGACAACGGCATTTTCTCTATCTGGCGACGGAATACATAGAAGGCCAATCTCTTGCTCAGTGGATGATAGATAACCCTAAACCAACACTAGAACAAACCCGAGACATCATTTCGCAAATCGCCAATGGACTACAGGCTTTCCATCGTAAAAGCATGATTCATCAAGACATTCGTCCGGCGAACATCATGATCGATAAACACAATACGGTGAAAATCATCGACTTTGGTTCCACCTACATCGCTGGCGTGAGCAACACCAAAGGCGAAGAAGTCCTACGGGGCACCATGCGCTATTCCGCACCAGAATACTTTCTTGGTCACGCGGGGTCAGAACGTTCCGATATTTACGCGCTTGGTGTTATTGCTTATCAAATGTTATCCGGCAATCAATTCCCTTACAGCCCCAAAATAGCCCAAGCCAGAAGCATTGCAGCTCAACAACGTTTAACTTATCGCAGTGTTATTACCGAAGCCTCTGAACTGCCAGTTTGGATCGATGACGCATTGCACAAAGCATTAAACATAAATCCACTAAAACGTTACGAAGAAGTCTCTGAATTTGTTTACGACCTTCATCATCCGAATCAAACCTTTCTAGATCGAACTCGACCGCCATTAATGCAACGTAACCCTGTTATGTTTTGGCAAGGGGTGTCTTTTGCTTTGTTTCTCGCGATCTTATTCTTGCTGGTCAAATGACGTTGTTATTTTTTTGCTCACCTAGGTCGTCTAATTTTTTTAAATACTAAATTTCGTTTTCGATGCGATTTCATTGGCGTTATAGTATTTCTACTATTGAGACGAGTATTAAACCTATGAAGCAAGACATAGTGCATATTTTAAACACCGACGACTTCTGGCGAGATTATAAACACATGGTCGTAGCAGGCATTCACTTTGCTCGACCACCCGCCGAACAGGAATACGACACAGTTGCTGTATTCGAAGACCTATACGGTAACTTGTGGGACTTGTTGCAACTCAAAGACAATCATTCAATTTCTAGACGATTGAAAGCTTTGGTTTGATAAATCTTTTGCGTTCGCGGATAAAACAGACTGTATTATCAGTTATGAGCGCAGCTTTTTTAGACCTGTGTTTGGTTAAAGCAAAATTATAAAAATATTATTAACCCGAGGAGAAACGGATGTTTATTGCTGTTTATGAATTTGAAATTAAAGAAGGCACGGAAGCTTCTTTTCGTAATGCATGGCTTGACGTCACAAAAGCGATTTATAAAAACTGTGGCAGTTATGGTTCAAGACTTCACACGTCAGATAAACCCAATATTTTGGTGGGTTATGCCCAATGGCCAAGTCGAGAGCAGTGGGAAAAGATCAGTGACCTTACTGATGAGGGTTACCAGCGTGCACGTAATGAAATGCGCAGTTGCTTAGTTCAATCCAAAACAGTTTACGAACTGGAAGTCTGTGATGATTACCTGCAAACCTCTGTAGCATCGGAGTGATATCCGAGGTTTTATAAATGGTTAGCTTTCAATTTTTATTTAATTTAGAAGGATCTTTAGTTGAGACGCCTATGCAGTAAACTCTTTCGTCTCACGAAAGACGACATCTCTAAATGGACACCTATTGGCCGCCATAATAAACGAGTGAAGAGCCTCATCTTTTTTGGCGGTTATGCGACACTTTTTTGTAGTGTTATCTGGGGATTATATTATTTGAGTCGAGGAAACTGGCCACATTTTGTTATCAATCTGATTTCAGTCATTACCGGAGTCACAATACTTGTGCTGGCTTATGGCAACCATCTGCGCAGTGCCGCAATTATTATGTGTCATGCTCTGTTGTTTACGGTAGTTCTCGCTTCTTTGAGTGATATTCCTATGAATGGTATTCCTCGCTCTGTTCATATGAACTTGCTACCAGTCGTCGCAGCTACCTTTCTTATTTTCCATCGAGAAGGGATTTATCTACGTTTGCTTCTACCGATTATTGGTCTGGTTTTTTTTCTTGCTTTGGCGCTTAACGTGATGCCAATTCCCTCGTCAGATTTGGCAGCTCCTATAGAGGGGCGTTTAGTTGGCGTGTGGATAAACCATATCACTGGAATAGTTGGTGTCAGCATTGTTCTCGCAATGATGCAGGCGAATATGAATGCACGTAGTGCTTTGGAAAGCGATATGCGCCAAGCGATTGCACGTGGCGAATACCATTTTCACTATCAACCACAGATTGATGAATTTGGTAGTATTTTTGGCGTAGAGGCGCTTTTGCGCTGGCGCCATCCTACTCGGGGCAGTATCTCTCCAATGGAGTTTATTCCACTCGCTGAGGAAACTGGGCTAATTATTCCCATTGGCGAATGGGGGTTGCGTATGGCTTGTACTCAGCTAGCAGAATGGGCTAAGTCACCACAGACCTCTCACCTTATTATCGCGGTTAATGTCAGTGCCACGCAATTTCGTCAGCCAGATTTCGTTCAGGAAGTGAAGAGTATTTTATTGTTGAGTGGTGCCGCGCCTTCTAAGTTGAAGTTGGAATTGACTGAAACTGCATTGGCTGATGATATCGACGTTGTGGTGAAAAAAATGCATGCTTTGAAAGACATAGGCGTCACTTGGTCACTAGATGACTTTGGGACAGGCTATTCTTCGCTAAGTTTACTCAAGCGCTTACCTTTGGATCAGCTGAAGATTGATAAGTCCTTTGTTAGCGATTTGTTATCTGATAAACGCAGCCTGGCCATTATTACTACGCTTATTGATCTAAGCCAAAATTTGAACTTAGCGGTGATTGCCGAAGGGGTTGAAGACGAGAAACAGCTAATGGCGCTGAAATCAATAGGCTGTTTGTCCTATCAGGGATATTTGTTTAGTCGCCCTCTGCCGATATCAGAACTAAACAATTTGATTATTGGCAACAATGTAACAGGCCACATTAGTCGCCATCCCGAGTCGGTGTAAGTACTCATTTAATAGTCACTATTTAATATTCACTTCCATTTTTAGTTAAAGGAACAATCATATGCAGCATGCTCCTCTTTCCGTGCAAGTGACACGCGGTGGTATTGTTGAAAGCGAACACAGTATTAAGGCGGTTATTGTTTCAAGTAGTGGCGAAGTGGTTGAATCTTGGGGCGATGTAGATACATTGGTTTATCCTCGCAGCGCGATAAAAGCCATGCAAGTATTGGCCTTTATCGAGATGGGCGGTGCTGAGCGCTTTGCTTTTAGTGATGAGGAAATTGCTATCTGCTGTGCGTCTCATAGTGGCGAGCCAGAGCATGTGGCAACAGTACAGAGCATGTTAGATAAGTTGGCATCGTCTGAGTCCGACTTTGAGTGTGGCTGTCATTGGCCATCTCGTGCTGAGGCTAGCTACGCGTTAGCGGGAGAAGGAAAAAAGCCGAATCAATTACACAATAATTGCTCAGGTAAACATGCTGGAATGTTGGGGTTAGCGAAATTGCTCGGTGTTCCATCACAGGGTTACATAGGTATTGATCACCCCGTACAACAGAAAATTGCCGATACCATGGCAGAAATGTGCGAGTACGATTACAGTACAGCACCTTGGTCGCCAGATGGTTGCTCTGCGCCAACATGGGCGATGCCACTGACCAATCTTGCTTTAGCGTTTGCTAAGTTTGCGAGTCCTGAAAACTTATCGGAAGAGCGCCAAAAGGCCTGTAAAACCTTATATGATGCTGTAGTGAAACATCCTTTTATGGTGGCGGGAACCGATCGTTATTGCACCGATATGATGACGATATTGCAAAAACGTGTGTTCCTTAAAGTTGGTGCAGAAGGTGTTTATATCGCTGCGATTCCTGAGCTAAAACTCGCCATAGCGCTGAAATGTGAAGATGGCGCGGTTCGAGCGGCGGAGTCCGTAATGACGGCATTATTGGATCATGTTGGCATTACATCTTTCGTTGCGGATGACGTCATGCAGAAATATCGTTCCGTTACTTTGAAAAATTGGGAAAAGCGTATAACGGGCCAGATAGTTTGCCGAATTTAATAATTGAATAAGGCTTGGTATTAGTATGATTGAGTTCAAATTTAATAAAGACCTCTCCCGCTTGCGTCGTTTGGCTTTGACATCTCAAGGTTTGCTGCAAGCTAGTCCGTTTGGTAATGGGCTGACTGGCGCGCGTAAAGCCTTGATTCATTTAGGTTACGTGCAGATCGATACTATTTCTGTGGTGGAGCGGGCGCATCACCATGTGCTGCATTCAAGAGTACCTAAGTTTGAACCTTCGATGACCAATAAACTGTTGCTGGATGGCGATGTGTTTGAATATTGGTCTCACGCAGCAGCGTTTTTGCCCATGGACGATTTTCGTTTTTCCTTGCCTTACAAGCATGCGATTAAAAGCGGTCAAACCCACTGGTATAAAGATCCTGATAAAAAGCTGATGTCAGAATTGTTGGCTCGCATTACGACTGACGGACCACTTCGTTCTCGAGATATCGAAGCTAACACTAGCAATAATGGCGCAGGCTGGTGGGATTGGAAGCCAGCGAAGAAAGCCCTTGAGCAACTTTATATGCAAGGGGATCTCATGGTTTGCAATCGTGAAGGCTTTCAGAAAACCTACGATTTAACCGAGCGAGTTTTGCCTTCCCATGTTGATACTACAATGCCTAGTTTGGAAGAATTTGCGAACCATTTAGTTGATCAGCAATTACGTTGTCACGGTCTTGTTACCTTAAAAGGGCTGACCTATTTACGTCGTAATACAGGGCTTCGCAACGCTGTGAAAAACTTAGTTGATGAGCGCTTGGTGCAAGGCTTGTTAGAGCTGGTAAAAATCCCTAATGGCGATGTGTTTGTAATAGAACCGGACGCACTGGAACGCCGCTTACCTCGATTGAATAATCGTCTATTGATACTCTCGCCCTTTGATAACAGCGTGATTCAGAGAGACCGGCTCAAAAGTCTGTTCCAATATGACTATCAGATTGAATGTTATGTGCCAGAGCCCAAACGCCAGTATGGTTACTTCTGTCTGCCACTATTGTTTCGAGGGGAATTTATCGGTCGTATGGATTGCAAAGCCCACCGAAAAGAACGCCGTCTCGAAATCAAATCGCTATACCTAGAAAAACAGAGTTTTGATGATGACATGGTGATTAGCGCCTTCGTTGAAGCCATTAAAGCTTTTAGCGAATTCCAACAATGTGATTCTGTGATGCTAACATCCGTTGAGCCTAAGCATTTAATGCAAATTCTAATTAATAGATTGGGTCAGTAGTAAAAAATCCCCCTCATTTATAATCTTCTTTCAGACGTAACTGACACCAAAGTGACACTGTGGAAAGCCTTTTTGCCTGTTTAACTGAAATGGTCTCAACTAAGACATTGACGGATTTCAGTTTCAAAACAGGAGTATCAAAATGGCGCTTTCAATTCACCCTTCGGTTGGTATTGCTCGTTTGGGCAATGCAGATGGCAATGATTTTGTTTTAAACCCTATCAAAATTGGCGGCTTGCCTTATGAGCATGATGATAATTTGCAGCCAACAACGGAAGTTATTTATTTTAAAGATGAAGCCGGACGTGTTCGTCGTCAGGGACAGGTATTTAAAGTGTTGGATGAACAGGATCATGAAATCACCTTGGATTCCGCGAACGTTAAAAGCATTGAGTGGAATGTTCATTTAGCTAATAAAAAGGCAGCATGGTATGCATTTAGTGAGCTGAACGGAAATTTGCTGTACGGCGAAGCAAATAGTTATAAAAACCGCGGCATTGAGTGGCGAAATCCCTCTGTGACCAGTGAACCTGAGAGACAAAAGCTTATTATTGACCTAGGCCCTCGCACTGTTTCAGGTAGCTTAAAAAGCGCTGAGTTTGATAAAGACAATATCCCGAGCAACTATACGAAAGCATCTTATCCTGGTCCTGTGCTGCAAGGGGAAGATTTTAAGAGCTTAGGCACCTTGTTGACGGATGATAAGGGGCGACTCATAGTGCTGGGCGGTTATGGCCGTGCCGGAGGTAATACCGATTTAGAAGGGTATGGCGGTGGTGACGAATGGTTTGACGATATATCTGATGGTCCTGTTACTTGCGTAGTAACTTACACTGATGGCTCTCCAGCGCAAACAATGAAAGCTTGGGTTGTTGTTGGTTCGCCTGATTTTGCCCCTGAAATTGTTAATATTTCTACGCTCAATGACACGTTTTTTGATGTGGGTGTCCGTCATTTCGATTTAGTCCCAAATATGTATGCTCATGGGGAATTTAATAATGGTTTTGTTGCCAATTTTGAACGAGACATTCAACCCATCATTCATCGTATTAGCCAATACCAGTGGGTTGCCAATGTTCAGTCGATGAGTGGTTTCTTTTCTTATCAGTTTGATTACCGCGATAACAGCGATGGCAATAAGCCGAATAGGATGAAGTACTACAATTACTTTCGGCAACTAGATAATAAAGTTATTGGCGATTACGATCAGCCACAACAGACTCTTATGAGCTCTTCATCAGAAGGTGAAATGCTACCTATGATGCCCATGAATTCAGGAAGTAATTCGGTTAAAAGTGCTAATGCCTATGATTTAACTGACAATGTGGTTGAGAAGTTTCTCGCTTTAGATGCCACACAAATGTTTTTGTTGGAGCAGTGGGCTGAAGGCAAATTTACCTTAGGTGCTACAGACGCTTTACCTGTCAATGAAATGGATGCGGCAAGTATTGGCAATTGTGTTGGTCTGCCAATGTGTCCAGGTATTGAAGTTACTTGGAGCTTACAAAACTCCAAATTGTATGAATCTGCTTATCAGATAAAGCATTTTAAGGACGATTATTCTCAACAAGGGTTATCACCGAGTCGAGATGAATGTGAAGGCGGAGGTTGCGAACCGGGTGATTTAACGAAACGTATGGCGTGCCCTTGGCAAGCTGACTTCTTTAATTGCACGGTACAGGTAGTTAATTTCAGTGAACCTAAAGTGAACAAAGCGACACAGGTAGAAACGTCCTTATCGCTTACGAAGTACAACTGGAAGGATTTGCCCGATGGCGTGAAAGTACCTAAAGAATACCAAGTGTTAGCGACACAAGATGTGGAGGAGAAAACGCCACTTCCGCCAGCATATTACAGCTATTGGTGGCCACCACAAAGCCCTTGGGATGTATTAACAGGGGAGTTGGATGTGACAGGCCAACTGAATAGTCACCTTCCTGCTGGTCAACAGATCAATTACGCTCGCGGAATTAATAGCTATGGGCAAATGGTTGAACACTGGTCCGCTTTAGCTTTTATTCGGGATCGTAATGCAAAAAATGAAGGCTTCCCTTATTTTACGGAATCAGAAAGAAACCATGAGTTGTTTGATTTTAAGGAAGTGGGGGTTGGGCAAATTAGTGGTAACTCAGAAGATAACGATACCACCATACCGGTATTTTTTATCAATACGAATAAAGTGTCGTTGGATAAGTTAAAAGGTGAAACCGACAAGAAGGAAACGAAAAAAGGCAAACTAATGACACAGTACTTCGAGGAACGAGCGTTTAAACCTGTTCGTACTAAAAATACCCTTCATCGCTCAGGAACTAGGATGAGGGGATAGTTATGGATAAATACGATGTCATTGTGATCGGAGGTGGCCCCGCTGGGGCCGCTTGTGCGCTTTCGCTGATGCGGCACCACAATAAAAGCGTTTTACTGCTAGAGCGTAGTGATTTTACTCAGCAGAGAATTGGTGAGCAGGTTTCTCATAGTATTTTTGATTTTGTGGATTATCTTGGTCTTTCTCCAGAGGACTTTGGAGCGGATTGTTTTGTTCCAAACTACGGTAAAATCAGTTACTGGGGAAGTGATATTGCGAGTAGCCACCACAGTTTATTTACCGCGCAAGGACAAACCTATCAGCTTGATCGTGCTGTGTTCGACGAGACTTTATTGATGACTGTGGTGGAGCGTGGAGGCACTATTATTCCACGCTGTAAACAAATCAAAGTGGCGCAGCAAGGTAGTGTTTGGCAGGTACAATTATCACACCCAGCACAAGGCGATTTAGATTTTCAAAGTGATTATTTGATCGATGCTTCTGGCAGGCAAAGCAAATTAGGGGGGGAATTAGGAATTGAGCGTACTGTGACAGATCAGCTTGTTGGTGTTGGTGCATTTATTCATCATCCGCAGCGGGTGTTTGAGCAACAACAAAGAATTGAGAGCTGTGAATATGGCTGGTGGTATATGGCGGGGCTGTCTAAAGAGCTTGCGGTAGTAACTTGTTTCACTGATGTGGATCTGATGAAAGAGATGAAGCTCAACCGTCAAGCAATATGGAACACCCATCTTGCCAAGACAAACGCCATTGCACCCTATTTACAAGGCAGTCATTCAACACAAGCCAGACTTTGGGTGAAACAGGCCAATAGTCAGTATTACTCTTCCGCTTTTCCAGAAAAATTTGTGGCAGTTGGTGATGCTGTGGCGTCTTTTGATCCAGTATCTTCCATGGGAATTGGATTCGCCATGAGCAGTGCTTGTCATGGTGCCCATGCCTTAATAAGTGCCGAAGAGGGCGTGGTCCAGTATTATCAAAATGATATCCAACGGATTTTTGATGAGTATTGTGAAATTAAAGACCGTATTTATCAAAAGGAGCAACGTTGGGTGGGCCTGCCTTTTTGGCAGCGTCGCGCCCTTTTTGCCAGTCTGGAACGAAGTGTTGTGAACGTGTAATAGAAATGTTTTATAAGTCTATTTTTGTATCTCCTTCACTCGCACTCTTTCCGATTTTTGGGGAGTGTGTGAGGATGAAGGGTGGTCTGAAGGGGCATTTTTAGCATCATTGATTAAGAGGGTCTCAACTGGGATATCGTAAAATTTAGCAATGTGCGCTGCTGTTCGATAAAGTACATTCATGCCCAATTCCGCACGCTTAATTGAAGACATAGAAACCAACAGCCCTTGTTTAAGGCATTGTTCTGCAAATTTTTCTTGGCTTAAGCCACAGCGTCTTCTTTGTTCTTTTAGCAAACTAACATTTAGTGGAATGCGCCCATCCTTGTTGCTCATATGTCATCCTTAATGTTGATGAAAGTGTTCTAAAGCGTTCAAATAAAATGATCGCAGAAGAGCACAAAGTATAGTCACTCACTGTGAAATTAATAATATGCTCTTTAGGCTGAAAAATAACAAGTAATCTACTTACTTCTGGTGGAATGCACAGAAAGACTAAAATGGGGGCAGCAAAGTTTGCAGATCGGAAATATTCAAAAAGGTACTCGGTGATTATCAAGAAAATTGGCAATATTTAGTTTTTAAGCTTGGCTGATTTACTAAAGCTAAAAAATAGCGTGGTGAATTGTCTTAGTATCAGCTCTTAGTCGGCATTTTTATTCACTTAAATGAATTTCTGTAGAGGACTTTACCGTTCGAAGTGATACCGAGGTCTGGAATTTTCGGATATTGGCTTCTGTGTGAAGTACTCGGTCGACAAAGCTTTCATAAGCCTGGATATCTGGCACAGTGACAACCATCATAAAATCGTAGCTGCCAGTTATTTGGTAGCAATGTCTAACTTCTGGGGCTTTGCTCACGACGCGCTTAAAAGCGTCATACACATCTTTTCGGTCTCGCTCCATTTCTACTGACACCAGCAAAGTCAGCTTATTCCCGCTCAATTCTGGATTTACAATAGAGACATCACCCACAATGATGTTGTCATCTCTCAGTCGTTTTACTCTTTTATGGCAAGCTGGTGGTGATAAGCCTACTTCTTCGGCCAGTTCCACGTTTGCGATACGATTATTTCGTTGCAAGATGGCTAGGATCTTTCTGTCTATTTTGTCTAATTCCATAAATTTCTCAAAATAATAATTATACGAAAGAAAATTTCTTAACAGATTTTATATTAGAAATATTTAGCGTTATCAATTATTAAATTGATCGACATATTTCCTCTTATCTCAATAGACTTCATTTATAAATTGTTTGGAGCAAGATAAGTGAATAAACGCATATCCCGTTGGGTTGGACTTTTGTGGAATGGTCTCTGGAAAGAGATCATTGATGTCACCTGGACGCTTTATAAGATCATGATCCCGATTATTATCGTGATCAAGGTTATTGAAGAGTTTGGTGGTATAGAACTGCTAAGTAACTGGTTGAGTCCTGTTATGTCTTTAGTTGGTTTGCCCAGTGAGATGGGCTTGGTGTGGGCAACAACGCTCGTTACCAATATGTACGCTGGGCTTGTGGTATTTATGAGTTTAGATGCCAATCTAACCGTCGCTCAAGTCTCTATTTTAGGAACGTTATTGCTGCTAGCACACTCATTGCCAGTAGAAGTGGCGGTGGCTAAAAAAGCCGGAGTAGGTATTGTTGCAACACTGGTGATTCGTCTTGGTGGTGGTTTATTAATGGGGTGGATACTTCACCACATTTACCAAAGCGGAGATCTATTAAACACAACTGCGCAGACTGTTTGGAAACATACACCAACCAGTGATCCTAGCTATATAGCGTGGGCGCTTGACCAACTTCAAAGTCTTGCGATGATTTTTGTGGTGATCGCTGCGTTAATGACACTGTTACGTTTGCTGAAATTACTTGGCATCGAAAAACTCATGGCAATATTGCTTAAGCCGATTTTGTCTGTGCTGGGCATCAGCAGAGAAGCCACCAATTTGACGATTGTTGGCATCACGCTAGGTGTTTCTTTTGGTGGAGGTTTGCTTATTAACGAAGCAAAGCGAGGACATATTTCTCCGCGGGATATTTTTGTCGCCATGATGCTACTCAATCTACTTCATAGCTTGATTGAAGATACGCTGCTGATTCTGTTAATTGGCGCGGACTTTATGACTATTTTCTGGGGACGGATAGCGTTTGCAGTGGTAGTGATTGGGATTCTAGTTTTTGCTCTCAAACGAATGGATGAAAGCACTTGTCGTAAGTACTTGTATAAAAAAATCAGCGAGTAACGCTTCTACTGTTAAAGATAAACAGCATGAAAGTTTAGCGCTTCCATGCTGTTTTTTTTGATACCGAATTTAACTTTAATTCAAAGCTATTTATTCAAAGCCCAAACAGCGTTGGCAAGTATAAGGTGATGATTGGCACGTAGGAGATAAGTGCAAGCAAGCTAAAAAGCACCAAGTAGAAGGGCGCGAGGGCGACGATGACTTTTTCGACTTTTACCTTGGCAACAGTAGCCCCGACGAATAAGCCAGTTCCGACAGGCGGGGTGATGGTACCGATGGCTAGGTTGAACACCATGACAACGCCGAAGTGCACAGGATCGTAGCCAACTTTCATGGCAATCGGTAGCAAGATCGGCGTGAAGATCAAAATCGCCGGCCCAATATCCATAAAGCAGCCAATAACCAGTAATAAGATATTAATGATCAGCATGACCATGACTGGGTCGTTAGAAATCCCTAGGATCAAAGCGGATATCGCTGCCGGAATACCTGTGAATGCCATGGCAAAGGATAAGGTGGCAGATGCTGCTAAAAGCAACATGATGGTGCCAGTAATGTGCGATGTTTCGATTAGGAACTTAGGCAAAGCGCGAAGCGGTGTGGTTTTATGGATGAAGAACGCCAAAATCATGGTGTAAATGACTGCAATACCTGATGCTTCTACAGGCGTCACTACACCCATAACAATCCCACCAATAATAAACACGATGAGAAACAAACTAGGAATGGCATCAAGAGTTATCTTAATGGCTTCTTTAAAGGGTACTCGATCTGACAATGGGTACTTGCGCTTTTTGGCAATAATAACGGTGACTAGCACCAAGCCCAACGCCCAAATAACACCTGCTACAGCGCCGCCTAAAAACAAGGCTGCGACAGACGTACCACCGGAAATTAATGAGTAAATGATAAAGGCTGTGGTAGGTGGCACCAACATGCCTGTTGGGGCAGAGGCAATATTCACTGCTGCTGCAAAGGATCTGTCATAGCCTTCTTTGGCTTGAATCGGCACCATGACGCTACCAATTGAAGTCGACGCCGCAATGGCAGAGCCTGAAATACAGCCAAATAATACGTTACCCGCGATGTTAGTTTGCGCTAAAGAGCCCGGAATGCGTCCCGCGAGCAGTTTGGCGAAATTAACCAAGCGAATGGCAATGCCGCCGGAGTTCATAATGACACCAGAGAGAATGAAAAATGGTACGGCTAACAGAGAAAAACTGTCTAAGCTGGCAACCATTTTTTGCGCGGAAGTAAAAAGCGCCATATCCACAGGCACCATCATGGTAACAGCGGCTAAGGAAGAAGCGACTAGGGCAATCGCAAGAGGCAAGCCCAATAACGCCAACACAGAAAAGGTAATGATAAGTACAAGACTCGCTTCACCAGCCATGTTTATTCTCCCATGCTTAGTGGTTGATCGATATCAGAGTCAGTCTTGGTGTTCATTGGCTCTTTTAATACATCAATCAAATTCAAAATAGCGTACAAAATCAGCAATACTCCGCAGGCCGGTAACGCTGCGTAGTAACTTCCCATTGGAAGTTGCAGCACAGCCGTAAGCTGTTTAGAGGCAATTTGCATGCTATGTAAACCGCCTAAAATCAGTACATAAATACTAAAAATAATAAAACTGATAGGAACCAGCAGCTTAAGAAATTTGCGGAACTTACCGCGCGCAATATCGCGCAGTAAGTCAATGGCCATGTGCGAGCCACGGCCAGCAGAATAAGCGGCTCCTAATAGAGACAACCAAACCAATCCTAGTCGCAAAATCTCTTCGGTATAGGTCGAAGGGTCGTTGAATACATAGCGACTAATGACTTGCCAGCACAACACTCCGACCATACTGATCAATAAGAGTGAGCAGGTTGTCCCTAAACAAATATCTAGGAAACGTCTTATTTTTGGCATTACTTTGACTCCGCTTGCTGGCGGATTGCCTGATAAACCTTATATTTTTCCGGATCTGATTTTAGCTCGTCATACATCGGCTGAACGGCCGCTTGGAACTCCGCTACATCTGGGTAATAGAAGGTGACGCCAAATTGTTTTTCACTTGTTGCTTTCGCTTCATTGACCGCTTGTGCCCACGCTTGCTTTTGGAACTCTGTGGATTCTTTCGCGGCTTCTTGAACGGCTTTGCGCTGCGTTGGAGTTAGTCGATCCATTGTCGCTTTAGATATCAAAACGATGTCAGGCACACGAGAGTGCACATCGTAGGAATAGTTTTTTGCCACTTCCGCATGGCGAGCAATGGTCAAAGCGAACTCGTTGTTTTCCGCACCATCTAATACGCCTTGCTGAATAGACGAATACACATCAGCTTGTCCCATGGCGATAGGCGAACCACCGAGCATTTTTACCATCTTGATAGAGGTTGGGCTTTGCATGACGCGAATTTTTAGACCTTTTAGATCTTCGACATTGCGGATGACTTTTTTCGAGGTGTAGAAGCTACGAGCACCGCTGTCGTAATACGTTAGACCTAAAATACCTTGGCCTTTTGAAGATTCATAAATCGGCGTGGTGATTTTAGGGTTATCCATTACCTTATAAAAATGCGCTTGGCTATCAAACAAGTAAGGCATAGAAAATACGCCATATACAGGCGAGAAGCTTTCCATTAGGCCGCCACTGACTTTGGTCATGTCTAACAAACCGGCTTGTAGTAGTTCGACCATTTCCCGTTCGCCACCTAGTTGGCTATCAGGGAAAAAGGTGACGGTGACATCGCCTTTGGTTTTTTGATCGACCAATTCAGCAAATTTTTTCATCGCTTCTACGGTTGGTGTGGCATTACTGGCATAACCGAAACGCAAGTTTTCTGCGTAAGCTGACGCGGATGCCACGCCCAAGCCAATAAGTGCTAATGCTGTAGTAAGTAGTTTGATTTTCATTTTCTTATCCTTCTTATGTTTATTTTTTTCTTAAGAAATTGATAGCTGAGTTTCCTTTAACCTCAGCTAGATATAGCGACGTAAATATTCACTAAGGCATAAAATCGCCATTGCTTGCCCGTAAGGCATAGAGGTGATTTTGATGTTTTTGTAATACTCTAAATCGTCGCCCATGGCGGTACCAAATGAGGTATTTTGCAGCTCGCCTTGCGCGTCAATGTTGCCATAGACCGCTTTAATTGCTTTTTCGGCAACAGGTAAGTAGTCACTAGAGAGATAGCGTTTGCGAACGGCTTTTAAAATGCCATAGGCAAATCCCGCGGAGGCTGAGGCTTCTAGATAAATGCTGCTATCGTTTAGTAAGGTGTGCCAGAGGCCATCGCTGTGTTGTAGCTCGCTCAGGGCTTTCACTTGACGTTCTAAAGTTGAAAGTAAGAAACGGCGAATGGGGTCGTTCTCGGCCAAATCTAATAATTCGATGAATTCTGGAATGACGATAGTGATCCAGCTATTACCGCGGGCCCACAAGGCTTCGGCGAAGTTGTGGTTGCCTTCGAAGGTCCAGCCGTGGAACCACAGGCCGCTTTTGGTATCCATCAGATATTGGATATGAGTCAGAAACTGGTATTTTGCTTCTTCCACGTAATCCGGTTTGTTGAGCAATTTACCGATTTTAGCGAGCGGTAAAACACTCATCATTAAGGTGTCGTCCCACATTTGGTTGTGGTTCACGCTGTTATAAACAATGTGCTGAAGACCGCCTTCTTGTACGCGCGGCATTTCGTACATGACCCATTCTGCCCATTCTTCCAGATAAGGAATCCAAGACTCTTTTGGCGTACGTTCATGCAAACAAGCCAGTGTTAAAAAAGGTGCAACCGTGTTGATGTTTTTAGTTGGCGTGCCTTCACTCAGGCGTTGTTCGAACCAATCGTGAATAATTTTTAGCGTGTCTGGGTTGTTGGTGAGCTGCCAATATTTGAACAAGCCATATAAGCCAATACCATGCGTCCATTCCCAGCCAGCCCAGCCTTTGGTGTCGATCACTCGGCCATCTTCAAGGCGTAGCAGAAAGTCACCAGTGGTGTCTTCAATGTTGATGAGGTTTTGAGTCAAAAGATCGATTGTCTCTATGACTTGATTGCGTGAAACAACATGCTTTTTTTCTCTTAGTAATTCATGCATTTTCAATCCTTTTTTTATTTTTGTACTTTGTCATCTGCTAACTCAATATAAGCGACAAAGCATTATCTTGAAACGAATGATTTTATTTTATTTCCCATTTAAAATATTTTAATAAAACATTGTTTCTAAAATATATTTGATCAAAAAAATATAGCCTCATTTGAAAGCTATATTTTTTAATCGCTCGCTCTTTTTATCTGTTTTACTACACAATCCCTGAGCCAGTTTTATTCGGATCTGCTGGACGAGCCTTAGCGACGGCAGCACGGTAGCCACTCGCTCGATAACAGCTAACAGGGTCGATGGCACCACCTGCCTGTAAACGGGCCATTTGTAAGATTGGCTCAACGTCCATGTTATAGGCTTGCTTTAAGCTGGCCTGTGCCATCATTGGGTCGTTTGCTTCTTGGTATTGAGTTAAGGCTTCGCGATCTACTAATAAGCTTTTCACAAAGGCGCGTTGCACTTCGGCAGCGCTGTACATCAAGCTTTCCACAGGGTCGGTCACGTTGTGTGATTGATCCAGCATGTAAAATGGGCTGTACGAAGGATCTTGGCTGCGGATGTCTGTTAGTTCATTGAAGATCAAAAACAACTGATAAGGATTGATAGAGCCGCTGTCTAAATCATCATCACCGTATTTACTGTCGTTGAAGTGAAATCCGCCCAGCTTGCCGAATTGCGCAAGACGACTGACGATCATTTCGATATTGACGTTCGGTGCATGGTGGCCCAAATCCACCAGAGACAAACAACGCTCGCCGGTTTCTTTCGCGGCAAGGTAGCTGCTGCCCCAATCCTGAATCACGGTCGAGTAGAATGCAGGCTCAAAAATTTTATGTTCCAACAGCATGTTCCAGTCGTCTGGCAGGCTGTTGTAGACCTCTTTGATGCTTTCTAAATAATGCGTGAAGCTGTTTTTAAAGTGTTGTTGGCCGGGGAAGTTGGAGCCATCGCCCACCCAAACGGTTAGTGCTTTAGAACCGAGCTTTTGGCCTAATTCCACCACGTCGATGTTATGAGCAATAGCCTGTTCACGCACGGCTTTGTTGGTGTGCGTTAAACTACCAAATTTATATGACTCATCCTGACCGATTTGGTCTTGGAAAGTGTTGGAGTTCATCGCATCAAAGTGTAAACCGTATTGTTCGGCGTACTGGCGCAGTTCCTTTGGATCTTTTGGTCTGTCCCAAGGAATATGCAGAGAAACGGCTGGAGTAGCTTGTGACAGTTGTTGGATAACAGAACAATCATCTAGCTTTTCGAAAATATTGCGTGGCTCGCCTTTGCCTGGAAAACGGGCGAAACGCGTGCCGCCAGTGCCAACACCCCAAGAAGGTACGGCAACGGTAAATTGCTTAGCTTGTTCTAAAATAGAGTCGATTTTGATGCCGGAGCGATCCAGCTTTTCCGCCAGCGCGTTGTAATCACTTGTGACGGCGGCTTCTTGCTTGGCGTTGTGTTCTTGCAGCAAGTTTTGATCAATTAATTGTTTCATGATAATTCCTTTTTATTGTTCTTTTTAATCAATGCTCTAGCGAGTAAACGACGGTGCGTGACCCGCATCGACATTAAGAATATTCCCCGTCGATTTCGACGACGCATCAGACGCAAAGAAGTAAATGGCTTCGGCAATATCTTCAGGAAAAACATTCAGCTTTAACATGCTGCGTTGTCGATAATGTTCTTCTAAATCATCGGTAGACAGTTTATAAGCGCTGGCTCTTTCTTCTTTCCATTTACCAGTCCAAATTTTTGAACCTCGCAACACTGCATCCGGGTTGACCACATTGGAGCGAATACCAAGCGGTGCACCTTCTAGAGCAACACAGCGGGCAAGCTGAATCTCAGATGCTTTTGCAACGCAATAGGCGCTGGCGTTTGCACTGGCAACCAAACCATTTTTACTGGCGATAAACACCATGTTGCCGCCCATGTTCTGTTGTTTTAGCAGACTAAAGGCTTCACGAGCAACTACGAAGTAACCTGTTGATAAGATGCTTTGGTTTTTATTCCATAGAGCAAGAGTGGTTTCTTCTAATGGTGCAGAAGACGCAATACCTGCGTTGGAAACAACAATGTCCAAGCCGCCAAATGCCACAGCGCAATGTTTTACCGCACGGATAACATCGTCTTCGTTAGTCACATCCATCTTGATACTAGACGCGCAATCTTTGCTAAATTCGCTGTTCATATTCGCCTGAGCGGTCTTCAGAGCGTCTTCGTCTATGTCCATCAGTACGATATTAGCGCCTTCTTTGGCGAGACGTTTTGCTGTCGCAAGACCAATGCCGCCAGCGGCCCCAGTCACCAAGGCGATATGACCAGCCAAGGACTTGGGTTTTGGCATGCGTTGCAGTTTGGCTTCTTCTAATAGCCAATATTCAATGTCGAAAGCTTCTTGTTCTGGCAAGCCGACATATTCGCTCACACTGTCTGCGCCGCGCATGACATTAATGGCGTTAACGTAGAATTCCCCTGCGATTCGTGCTGTGGCTTTGTCTTTGGCAAAAGACAGCATGCCGACGCCAGGTATCAAATAAATTACTGGATTTGGATCGCGCATGGCAGGGCTGTTATCGCGTTTACAGCGGTTGTAGTAACCCGCGTAATCTTCACGGTAATCAGCAAGGCTTTGGTCTAGTGACTCGATCACTTCATCAAGGTTGTCGTTTTCTGGATTGTAATTGACCACAAATGGACGAATTTTGGTGCGCAAGAAATGGTCTGGGCAAGAGGTGCCAAGCTTGGCAAGTCGGTCTAAGTCTTTCGAATTGACGAACTGTAGTACTTCGTCTGAAGCGTTGAAGTGACCAATTTGACGTTGTTTTTCGCTGGTTTTGCCACGAATCAATGGCATTAAGCTAGAAACCACTTGTTGGCGTTTTTCATCAGGCAGGGTTTTAAATAACTCGCCACCAAAGGCTGCTTTGCCTGCGCTTTGTTGTTCCAGCCATGTTTGTGCTTTGTTAATAATGTTCAGTGAGTTGAGGTAACAATCTTTGTTGCCATTTGACCAAGTGAAAAGACCGTGGCTTTCTAATACAACACCTTTAAGGTGAGGATTCTCGGTGGCGATTTTATGCAAATCCATACCCAACTGAAAACCCGGACGACGCCAAGGAAGCCAGCCAATTTCACCGTTAAAAATGTTTTCAGTCAGTTGTTTGCTGTTTTTGCTTGCCGCAATAGCAATTACCGCGTCTGGGTGAAGGTGATCCACATGGAGGTAAGGTAAATACGCATGAAGCGGCGTATCGATACTGGCGGCGCGGGAGTTTAGGTTGTAAGTACAATGCGGAAGGTAAGCGACCATCTCATCTTCAAACTCAAGCCCGCGATAAAGCGGCAAAAGCTGATTCAGTTTGTCCATATATAGAGTGGAAAAGCCATCCAATCCCATGGAGCCAATATCGCCGCCAGAACCTTTTACCCATAATACGGTGGTCTTTTCTCCAGTAAGAGGGTCGTCCATTTGCAGCTTTGCTGAGGTATTACCGCCACCATAATTGGTCACGCGCATGTCAGAACCAAGCAAGTTTGATCGATATTGCAATAATTCGGGTTCAGTCAGAAGGGACGCGTCAGCATCGTTCCAAAGATTGGGTAGTAAGTTAGTAGACATCGTTTAACCTCAAGTTCCGTCTTTTTTATGGCCTAAAGCGTTGTTTTATGGCTATTAATCAAAGACTTTAAATTTATTTTTGTTATGCACAATCAGCGGGTTAGAATGATCGATAGCGTTCATACTAGAACAAAAATAATCATTTTCAAGCATTTTTTATCTTTTTACATATATTTTGATCGATAGTGCTTGATAATGATTGAAAATAAATTATATTGATTATCGAGGATTTAATCGATGCACGAAATTGAAAGGCATAGAGTGATCTTGTCTGAAGTTGAAGCTCGACCTATTGTGACGGTAGCGCACCTAGCCGACGTGCTAGGCGCTTCAGAAGCAACGGTTCGAAGAGATATCAGCTTTTTAGACAAGCAAAAGAAACTACGTCGGGTGCGAGGAGGGGCGGAAGCCATTAATCCTCCTTCTGATGTGAGTTTATTGGGAAGGCCTTACTCGGTTAGTCAAACAATTAACATGGACATAAAGCGTTGTATTGCGAAAGCGGCGGTGGATTTATTATCGGACAATATGTCAATAATGATCAGCGGCGGCACAACGACAGCGGCTATGTCTGAGTTTATGCGTGGCTTAAAGCTGCAAGTGCTGACCAATTCGTTTTCCATTGCTGATCAGTTGATTAAAAAGAGTAAGTGCAGCGTTACCGTGCCGAGCGGAAAAATCCATCGGGAACAGAATATTATTTTGAGTCCGTTTCCAGATGATATTTCCAACCACACCTACGCTGATGTTCTTTTTATCGGTGCATATGGCATTAATTCTCACGGTGTGATGGAGACAGATCCACAAATCGTACAAGCGGTAATGAAATTGATAAATCGAGCAGATCAGCGGGTGCTTTTGGTTGATAGTACAAAATTTCAAAACCGATCAAGTATGATCATTTGTCCTCTTTCACAGATAGATATCGTCATCACGGACGATGGAATAGATAACAAGAGTAAAGAAGTGATCAAAGCGGCAGGCTGTCGTTTGATCATAGTAGAAAAACAAAAACAATAAACCGCGTCTCGGATACGACAACTTCTTGTTGTGTGACGATGAGCGCGCTCTTGGAGATAATTATGAAAAACAAACTCATCACGGCATGTGTGTTGGCTTCTGCAACTTTATTTGCTTCTGGTACGTATGCAGCGGATCAGGTTCGAGTGGCGTTGTTAGTGAAGGCGTTAGGTATTGGCTTTTTCGAAGCGGCGTACCGCGGTGCAGAAGAAGCCAAGAAAGAGTTAGGCGATGTGGAGGTTATTTACACTGGGCCAACTTCGACCACAGCGGAAGGCCAGATTGAAATCATCAACTCACTGATCGCGCAGCGTGTTGATGCGATTGCCGTGTCTGCAAACGATGCGGATGCCTTGGTTCCTTCCTTGAAAAAAGCTCAACAACGTGGCATTAAAGTCATCTCTTGGGATTCAGGCGTAGGCAAAGAGGGACGCCAAATTCACTTAAACCCTTCCAGTAATAGCCTAATTGGCGAAATGAACGTACAGCTTGCGGCTGACGCCATTAAAGCCAAAGGCAAAAAGTCCGGTACTTTTGCCATCCTGAGCGCAACGCCAACCTCGACCAACCAAAATATTTGGATTGGTGAGATGAAAAAATCTCTCAGTAAATTCCCTAACTTAAAACTTGTTGATACCGTTTACGGTGATGACTTAGCGGATAAGAGTTTCCGTGAAGCAACAGCCTTGATCAAAAATCACCCAGATCTAGATGTCATCGTGGCACCAACTACCGTTGGTATTTTGGCCGCAGCGCAAGCTGTTAGCGACATGGGCTTAACGGGCAAAGTCTATGTGACAGGTTTGGGCCTACCTTCTGAATTAGCAGGTCATGTGCACAGCGGTGCGATTCATAGCTTTGCAATCTGGAACCCAATCGATCTTGGTTATTCAGCAACCATGCTGGCGTACAACCTTGTGAAAGGTAAAGGTACGAAAACCGAGATTCCAATGGGTCGTATGGGTACGCTTGAAGTAGACAAAAATGGCGACGGCGCAATGGCGAAGCCCTTTATCTACGATGCTTCAAACGTTGATGAATTCTCTTCTATTTTCTAGTCGCTATTAACCCTCTATCAGCCTCCCTTTGTGTCTTTAAAGGGGGGCTAGGATGGGGGACTTGTTCAATAATTTCATAATGAACCAATAACAATAAGAGCTGCCGTTATGAACAATGCAATTTTTAGTTTAAAAAAGGTGAGTAAGGTTTTTCCAGGCGTGAAAGCGTTGGATGGTGTCGACCTTCATCTTTATCCTGGCCAAGTGACTGCTTTGGTCGGTGAAAACGGTGCAGGTAAATCGACGCTGGTAAAAACCATGACTGGCATTTATCAGCCGGATGGTGGGGAAATTATTTTTAACGGCAAGCCTGTGCAGTTTCATTCCCCTCACGATTCTTATGCTTTAGGCATCACTGCGATTCATCAGGAAACCGTTTTGTTTGATGATTTGACGGTGGCAGAGAATATTTTCTTAGGGAACTATCCGCTGACCAAACGCTTTTCTATAGATTGGGCTGCGATGGAGGCTAGATCACAAGAAATTCTGTCGTCAATTAATGCCCACATGGACCCTAATCAAATTTTACGCGAGCTAAGTATTGGCCAGAAACACATGGTCGGTATCGCTCGCGCTTTGTCAGTTGACGCCAAAGTGGTGATTTTGGATGAGCCGACGGCGGCCTTGTCTCATCATGAAATTCACGAATTATATGAATTGGTGAATACCTTAAAAAGCCAAGGTAAAGCGATTCTTTTTATAACCCACAAGTTCGATGAGATTTTTACCTTGGCGGATCGCTATACCGTGTTTCGTGATGGTTCTTTTGTGGGCGAAGGTTTTATCAAAGACACCAACGAGGCGCAGTTAGTGGAAATGATGGTAGCGCGCAGCATCGAAGCCACTTATCCGAAAAAAGACGTAGAAATTGGCGAGACACTATTAGAAGTGAGTAACTTATGCCACACAACTGAGTTCGCTAATATTAGTTTTAGTTTGAAAAAAGGCGAAATCCTTGGCGTTTATGGTTTGGTAGGTTCAGGCAGAACGGAAGTGATGCAGGCTTTGTTTGGCACTACGGATCATGTAACTGGCTCTGTCAAAATGAATGGTAAAGAAGTGATTATTCACTCACCGAAAGAAGCCATTGATAACGGTATTGTTTATGTGCCAGAAGAACGTCAGAAACAAGGCATCGTGTTGGAATTGCCTATTTATCAGAACGTTAGCTTGCCGCAGATGGAACGTTTAGCGAAGCACGGACAAATCGACCAAGAAGGCGAAATGGCACTGGCTCGCCAATATTGTGAGCGCTTGCAAGTGAAAGCGTCTTGTTGGGATGAGAAGGTGATGAACCTCTCAGGCGGTAATCAGCAAAAAGTCGTTATCGCCAAATGGCTCGCCACCAACCCGAAAGTGATTATTTTGGACGAGCCGACTAAAGGTATCGATATAGGATCGAAAGCCGCGGTGCATGAGTTTATGTCTGAGCTGGTGGATTCTGGCTTGTCTGTGATCATGGTGTCGTCAGAGTTACCGGAAATTCTCGGCATGTCAGACCGTATTTTGGTGATGAACGAAGGCTTAATTGTCGGTGAATTATCACGTGCTGACGCGACGCCAGAGAAGGTGGTTTCGCTTGCGACTGGAGGCAGTGTGACATGTTAAAACGTTTAATTTACTCCCGTGAAGGCGTGCTCAGCATCATTGTGCTGGCGATGTTTTTTGGTGTTGGAGTGATCAGTCCTGATTTTATTAGCCTATCGAATAGTGTCAGTATTTTTAATGACACCTCAATTCTGATCATGTTAGCTCTGGGGCAGATGTTGGTGATTCTAACCCGTTGTATTGATTTGTCTGTGGCGGCCAATGTGGCTTTTACCGGCATGTTTGTGGCCATGGTGAATCAATATTTTCCAGAACTTCCTATGGCATTACTGATATTTTTATCCTTGTTTATTGGCGCCTTGCTAGGGGCGATTAATGGCTTATTTGTTTGGCTATTAAAAGTGCCTTCTATTGTTATTACCCTTGGTACCATGAGCATTTATCGTGGCGCGACCTTTTTGTTATCGGACGGCGCCTGGGTGAACTCTCACCAAATGAGTGAGTCTTTTATAGGTTTACCCCGCTATGAAATTTTATCCATGCCCGTGCTTGGCTGGATGGCCGTCGCTGCCATTATCTTATTTTTCTGGGCGATGAAGTTCAGTGTATGGGGACGTAATTTCTATTCTGCCGGCGGCAATCCAATGGCCGCATTTTACTCAGGTGTAAACGTGGGTAAGGTGCAATTTTATGCTTTTTTAGTGTCGGGTACCTTGTCTGGATTATGTGGTTATTTGTGGGTCTCGCGCTTTGCAGTTGCCTATGTGGACGTAGCCAATGGCTTTGAACTGCAAGTAATCGCGGCGTGCGTGATTGGTGGTGTGAGTATCGTTGGCGGTTTGGGCACTGTGGTGGGTTGTGTGATTGGCGCCTTATTTATCGGCGTGGTGAATAACGCCTTGCCAATTATTGGTGTCTCACCGTTTTGGCAAATGGCGATTTCTGGTTTGGTCATTATTATCGCCGTCATTGCCAATGCAACATCTGGCAAAGATAAGGCGCGGATTATCTTACGTAACCCCAATGCAAATGACGAAATACGAGCTAATTAGAGGCGCATATGGATACAACAATAAAAAAATCAGCAACGCCGGATTCAATGTTTACCAGCAAACTACAGGGCTTGCTGCGCTGGGAAAGTTTTTTGGTCTTAATCGTCTTTTTAGTCTGCGTGATGAATTCTTATTTATCCCCTTACTTTTTAGACCCTTGGAATCTATCGGATGCGACCTTTAACTTTACCGAAAAAGCCTTAATCGCTTTGCCGATGGCAATGCTGATTATCGCCAAAGAAATTGATATTTCTGTGGCGGCGATTATTTCGCTTTCCAGTACCTTGATGGGGTTAGTCGCACAAATGGGCGCACCCGTTTATGCGGTCGCATTTGTTGGTATTTTGGCGGGGGCGGCTTGTGGTCTGTTTAATGGCGTCTTGGTGACGCGTTTCAAGATTCCCTCCATTGTGGTGACAATCGGTACCATGAGTTTATTTCGTGGTATCAGTTATATCTTGTTGGGCGACCAAGTTGTACGTGACTATCCAGATGGCTTTGAGTTCTTTGGGCAGGGGTATGTTTATTGGGTATTCTCGTTTGAGCTGGTGTTGTTTGCCTTCTTTGCTTTGGTGTTTTATTGGTTGCTGCATCGCACTACGTTTGGCCGTTACACCTATGCGATTGGTAATAATCCGACGGCGTCTTATTATTCGGGGATCAAGGTGGATAAGCATCGTTTGATCCTGTTTACCTTGGTTGGTGTGATGTCTGGTGTTGCCTCTATTCTGCTTACTTCACGTTTGGGCAGCACGCGCCCAAGTATCGCCATGGGTTGGGAACTCAGCATTATTACCATGGTGGTTCTAGGGGGCGTGAGCATCCTTGGTGGCAGCGGAACCATTGCTGGCGTGGTGTTGGCGGTGATTCTAATGGGCTTGGTCACCTTTGGTATGGGGCTGTTAAATATTCCAGGCATCGTCATGACGATTATCGTTGGCGTGATGTTAATCACTGTTGTGAGCTTACCCGTACTGATTACTATGTATAAAACTTCCCTAAAACGAAAAGAGGCAAAAGCGTTATGAGATATGCCTCAGTGATGTATTTACACAAAGGCTGTGAAGAAGAATACAAAAAACGTCATGATGAACTTTGGCCAGAATTGGCGGAGCATCTTAAGCAACATGGCATCCGTAATTATTATATTCACTTGGATGCTAATGAGAGTGATCGAAACGAAAACCGATTGTATGCCACTTTCGACGCAGACGATCTGGATTCACAAGCCTTAGCGGATCATCCAGTGATGCAGCGTTGGTGGGAATACATGGCGGACATTATGGAAACCAAAACCCCATCGTTTGAACCTGTCGCCGATGCGTTGCAAGAAGTGTTTCGTTTTAATGTGTTGCAGCCTGATAAAACGCGCGTGGTGGCGGTTTTAGATATTGGTAAAACCAACATTAAGATCTGCCTAATGGACGGGCAAACTGGCGCGTTATTGCATATTGAAAAGCGTGTTAATGGCGTGGTTGACGTGCCGCCATATCCACATGTGGATGTGGATTCAATATGGCAATGGATCAAGGACACCCTGGCCGATTTAGCCCAGCGCTACTTTATTGCCAGCATTGCGATTACGACACATGGGGCAACCATTGCCTGTATGAAGGGCGACCAACTTGCCTTGCCGGTTCTGGATTATGAATACGATGGTGTGTCTGAGTTAAAAGAAGAATACGACGCTGCACGCCCAGATTTTAGTGAGTCTTTTAGTCCGAGATTGCCCCAAGGCTTGAACTTAGGTGCGCAATTGTTCTGGCAGCAAAAACGCTTTGCAGATGAGTTTGCAACAGTCGATTCGTTACTCTTGTATCCGCAATATTGGGGCTATAAACTCAGTGGAAATAAAGCCGCTGAAGTCACCTCGTTAGGTTGTCATACCGATCTGTGGAATCCGACCAGCTGTCAGTTTTCTACTTTTTGTGAACAACAAAAATGGGCGGAGCGCTTTCCTGAAGTCATAGAGACGGGCGCCAAGCTTGGTACCATCTTGCCTGACTTAGCCAAAGAAATTGGCTTGCCTACGAGTTGTGTTATTTTCAATGGCATCCATGACTCCAACGCCTCGTTAGTGCCTTACATCGGTCAGCCGATGGAAAAACTCACCGTAGTGTCTAGCGGCACTTGGACAGTTATCGCCACCATCAATGGCAAGCTGGATTCATTACACGAAGACAAAGACATGCTTGCCAATGTGGACGCTCTTGGCCGCGCTACCCCGACGATTCGTTTCATGGGCGGACGCGAGTGGGAGCAACTGCGCAGCCTCAGCAAAGCGACCTTAAGCGATGTGAACTTCATTTTAGAAAACGGTATTTTGGCTATTCCTGCCTTTGCCAAAGGCGGCGGGCCATTTGCCCACTGCGAAGGGCGTATTATTGACCGAGGCATTGAATTAACGCCTGCTCAGCAGTCTGCTTTGGCGGATGTGTACGTGGCTTTGATGACGGATTATTGTCTGGATCTGATGGACAACAGCGACACCGTGATTGTCGAAGGCGCGTTTAGCAATAACATCAATTTTCTCACCTTATTGGCTTGTATGCGCAACCAAAATGAAATCTACGCCTCTCGTGATGTTACCGGCACCTCCGGCGGTGCTGCATTGCTTTCTAACAAAAGCCTAAAACTAAAAGGCCGCCTCAGCCTTGCTTTGTGTGACGCACAAATAAAACCACTGCTGAACCTGTATCGTCAGCAATGGCGGGATTTAGTGGGAGAGTTATGAGGGGATGTCTCTTTCGAAAAATCCAATAAGTATCAGGTTTGAAACTTTAATACTTATTGGATTATAGATTTACTGCTAATGCACGCAGTCAGAATTTTTATTTTAGTTACTCAGTTAAGGCGATGATATACATTATTTTTTTCTTACCAGCCTGTTGTAAGGAAGAAGACTTTGGTTTTCTTTAGCAATTTTAGTGTATTCCTCTTCAAGCCAGCCTTGACAGTTTTCTAAGCAAAGTAAATGTTCTTCATAATCTGCAACGTCTTCAATAGTTTCACTCGATAAGAATTTTTCGTTATATGTTATTGAGTCATTTAACGCGGATACTAAGAGCATCAAATATTGCTCGGATATTTCAAGTTTCATACAGCCTCTTTTGCCATAAGAGCAGCAAGTTGGTTAAGTCGGTTTTTGAATTGAGATAGTGGCATATCGAAAGCGGGTGCTATCGTATAATGTGTTGCTCCCAAGCGTGAGTTAAGTCTGTCTTTCACGATAGCCAACCCGTGAGGAAGCACAGTTCCTTGAGGAATTTTATAATATTCCCATGACTTACCTTTGAAGGTGTTTGGTTTATCAAAGGTACTTATTCCTCTTGGTGTGGGGCGACACGATACCCATTTAATTCCAGCCTTAAGGGAAATAGATATGTCTGCAGGCCGCGGTTGACCATTTGAAAGAATTTTATCTTGTTCTACAAGACCAAACACTGTCCCTTGATCAGAGACTCTTTTAGCTCTCCATAGATTCACAGGGGACTTTTCGAAATATCGATCAATATCACCAGTAGAAATCAATATGTCCTTTAATATCTCAGCCATTCTAATACTCCATTTATAATTACTAACTAGCGGCAAGTTGTTGTTATGATAAGGCCCCATTTAGATTCGCATACTAACAGTACCATCATATTTACAAGGTGTTAGTTTTTATGAGTTTGGCTGCTACCCTGCAAACTTGGCTATACTTAAGTGAATTCTACATGAGCATCTAATATTGGGTAAAGTGCTGAAAACGAAATCTACGCCTCTCGTGATGTTACCGGTACGTCTGGCGGCGCAGCCTTGCTGTCTAACAAAAGCCTAAAACTAAAAGGCCGCCTCAGTCTCGCCCTGTGTGATGCAAACATAAGACCTTTGCTTAATCTTTATCGTCAGCAATGGCGCGACTTGGTGGTGGAGTTGTAGTGTCAAACCACTATCAACGCCTTACTCCGACACTGTCGTGAACACTTCATGAGGCGTTGCGGGTGGTTTTCTATAGTTTTGTAAATGGAAAAATCACACCAAACGGATTTCTAGTTTTTTACCCAGAGCAGTAGCGAAACGTTCAAGAGTCGATAGCTTTACATCATCAGAGTGGTTTTCAATACGAGAGATGGCGCTTTTTTGGGTGTGTAGTTTTAACGCTAACTCATCTTGTGTTAACCCTGCACTTTTTCGTGCTTCTTTGAGCAATACACCAAATTTAAAGGCTTGATAACCTTCCTCGTAACCTTCAGCAAAATCCTTATCGATGGCTTTGCGGTCTGCTAAATACTGTTTTAAATCACTCATGTTTCTTCCTCGCTAAATAGTCGTGACGACGACTCTCTGCAATCTTGATGTTTAGTATTTGTTAATGTTATGTGGCGACTATTAAAATGGAGGGTCTTTACTTTCTATATTGCTATGGTGGTAATTATCTATTATTTCTAAGGTTGACAAAAACTCGGGTGTTTCTGTATATCTTTCTAGTGTAGATAAATAAATATATCTAGATGGTGTGGGTAATGAGAAAATAAATAGGTCATTGATTATTTTGTTTGATACTATGATGAAGTCGCTGAAATTTTTTAAAAGTAGATTGTTTTTTTCATGGAAGTCACCAAGACCTTCTTCAAAAGAAATACAATTATTCTCTTTAAAGCTTAATAAATTAATTGTTTCATTTATAAAGTAGTATAATCTGAAAATCATTCCTTCTTTATTTTCTGTTGTGGTTAAATCTTGGTTTAAAACTCTTATTTTATTCAAGAAGCACATAAAAAAATCATCGTATTGGGCATAGTATTGAAAATTTACATAATCGTTTCTAGGAAATATTTTTTGGTACAACTGTCCTTTTTCATAAAATTCAATTTGATATTTTTTTTCTAATTCTACTAAGAAGTAAAAAAAAATTCTCTATGTTTGATACAGTTTTCAAATGAGTTCTTTGAGTCAGTTTGAGTTATCTGTGCCGCTGTTTGAACAGATCTATGATGGGCCGCTACTAGCCCTGTAAGAGGCAACGACAAAGCAAGTAGCCATACGGGAACTTTAAAGATTTCATATGTGTTAAATATACATGCTGATCTAAAGCAAACATCATAAGTCCAGAGCTGCTCTGCATGAAAAATCAGTCCAGAAAAAATAGCGAATGTAAGAGTAGGCAGTAGATAAGCAAGTTTAAAGAGCTTGAGCTGGCTAAGGTTTGGGTTATCGTTATCTGTGTCTTCTCTCCACCACGATGCAAGTCTTCTCAACATAGAAATTCCTTTAGCAGATGCTTTATTTTGTGATTTTTTTCCGTCACCATAAGTTTCAATGTTCAAGCATGGCGATGCAAATGAAATTTTCCGAAGATGTGGTGCCTCTTTCTGATCTCAAGATAAATCCTGGGAAAGTGGTTAGCAGGACGCAAGAAACACACAGGCCTATCTTGTTAACAAGCCGAGGTCGTGGCGTTGCCGTTGTTCAGAGCTTAGAAGAGTATGAAAAAGCCGCAGAAGAACTTGGTTTTCTTCGTGCTGTTTATCAAGGTTTGGAAGAAGCTCGTGACGGTAATACGATTTCACTTGAGGACGCGAAGAAAAGTTTAGGGGTTTTAGGTGCTATCAATACAAATTAACCCCTCCCTAACCCTCCCCTTGGAAGACAAAAGGGGAGGGTACTGTTAGCTTTAAGACCTAAACCGCAGGTTCTCTCTATTGAGTTGATCAATTGATGTTTTGCCCATGAGTTTCATGTCTCGTTCGAGTTCGGCTTTCATCAGTCCGAGTGCGCGTTCGACGCCAGGTTGCCCAGCGGCAGCGAGTGGATACAAGTACATGCGGCCGATGCCGACGGCTTTGGCGCCGAGGGATAAGGCTTTGAGCACGTGGGTGCCGCGCTGTACGCCGCTGTCAAAGATGACATCGATCTCGTCGCCCACTTCATCGACGATTTCCGCTAGTTGGTCAAAGGAGCTGCGTGAGCCGTCAAGCTGGCGTCCGCCATGGTTGGAAATGATCACGCCAGTGCAGCCAATTTCTACCGCTTTTCGAGCGTCTTCTCGGCTCATTATGCCTTTTAAGCAGAACTCTCCATCCCAGAATTTTACCATTTCCGCCACGTCATCCCAGTTCATCGATGGGTCGAGCATGTTGGTAAAATAGTCGCCAATCGAGGTCGCGCCAGAACCCATGTCGATGTGTTCCTCCAACTGCGGCAAACGGAATTTTTCGTGGGTCACGTAGTTAATGCCCCACATGGGTTTGAGAACAAATTGCAGCATGCCTTTTAGGTTTAATTTAAAAGGAATGGCGAAGCCGGTGCGAAGGTCGCGTTCTCGGTTGCCGCCAGTAATGGAATCGACCGTCAGCATCATCACTTGTACGCCGGCGTCTTTGGCTCTTTGCATCATGGCACGGTTAAGTTCACGGTCTTTATGGAAGTAAAACTGATAGACCTGCGGCGTGGTGGTTTGCTTAGCAATTTCTTCCATGCTGACTGTGCCAAGGGACGATACGCCAAACATGGTGCCGTATTTTTCGGCGGCATTGGCAACGGCTCTTTCGCCATCATGATGGAATAATCGCTGCAAAGCAGTCGGCGAACAGTAGATGGGCAGGGCGAGTTTTTGTCCCATCACGGTGACGGATAAATCTACGTCTTTCACGCCAGTCAGGACACTGGGCACTAGGTCACAGGTTTCAAATGCGGCTGTGTTGCGGCGGTAAGTTGTCTCGTCGTCGGCACCACCATCAATGTAATTGAAGATCGGGCTTGGTAGGCGTTTTTTGGCTAGAGTGCGAAAGTCTTGGAAGTTGTGGCAGTCTTTGAGACGCATGAATTCTGCTCCTTTTATTTTGTTCATTCACTATAGACTGTGTTCTATTTATAATAAATACGACATAAACTAATAAACTCTTTCTAAAAACGCCTTAATAGAAAAGGATACAACATTGAACGCAGCCGATTTAACACTGTTTGTGAATGTAGCGGATGCAGGGTCTTTTAATAAAGCGGCACAACAAGTAGGACTGTCGACACCAGCCTTAAGTAAGCGCATTAGTAAGCTTGAACAAGATCTCGGCGCGCAGTTGATTCATCGAACGACAAGACGGCTCAGCCTTACCGAAGCAGGGGAGAGCTTATACGTTCACGCCAAGAATATAGAAGGCCAAGTGAGCGATGCCATCGCCTCGGTATCCGCTTTTAGTCAAGGTCTCACAGGCACGATAAAGATGTCCGTGCCGACGATTTCTGGGGAATTGTTATTGGCTGAAGCGGTGGCGGAGTTTTGTCAAAAATACCCGAATATCACCGTGGACATGCGCCTTGAAAATGACTTTGTGGATCTGGTTGGCGAAGGATTGGATCTGGCGATTCGGACCGGTAAGTTGGAAGATTCAAGCCTAATTGCCAAGCCTTTGATTCAATCAAATTGGATAGTCTGTTGCTCGCCAAGTTACATCGAGCGTCATGGTGACGTCAGCAGCTTAGAAGCACTGAAAGATCATAATTGCTTAGCTTACACCTACCAAGCGCAAGGCTCGTTTGATTGGCGCTTTACTCGAAACAACATTGAAGAAAGTGTGCGCATCAGCGGTAGTTTCGCTACGAATAACGCTCAAGCATTACGCAAGGCCGCCTTGGCTGGTTTTGGAATCGTCTATGTGCCGCGCTGTTGTGTGTATGAAGATTTGCTGCAAGGTAAGCTCATCGTCATCTTGACGGATTATCAACCGCGCCGACTGGGGGTTTACGCCATTTATTCTTTTACTAAATACCTGCCAGAAAAACTGAGGTTATTAATAGAGCATATAAAGCAGGCGTATCAGGATAAGAAAGAATATTTTTAAAAGGTCGTTTATAGAAGGTGCTTTTCATTTATCTGTTTTGTCCTTATTCTTAATTTTTTAGTGGTTTTATGATGGGAGCTCTTATGTCTGGTCAAGGTTCTGGCGGCAATGTAATTGCTGCACTTTGTAATGTTTTTATTCCTGGATTAGGTCAATTGGTCCAAGGCCGAATCTTTATGGCATTGTTCTTTTTTGTGGCAACTGCTGTGAGTTATGCCTTGGGCGCGACCGTTATTTTATTTTTCATGTGGTTGATTGGAGCGGTATTTCATCTCTGGTCTATCATTGATGCTGCGCGTTTTTCTCGGTTTCGTGTGGGTTTATGATACGCAGTTAAGTTGATTGCAGGCAAACAGTAATAATTGAAGGGAATCAATACGTGATTAAGAAAAGAAAGCCTATTGTGGCATTACCATTATCAATCCTATCGCCGGGCTTTGGTCATGTGTACGCAGGCGATCTTAAAAAAGGTTTATGGCTGTTTTTTCTGCAAATCAGTGGACTTTTTGTATTTGGAAAGCTTGGTTGGCTATCGACAGCTTATGGCATTTGGCTTTTGATTCTATTTTTGCTGTGCCTGTATTTGTACGCCATGTTCAGTGCTGTGCGACTCGCTTTAGCTAATAAAGCCTACGAATTGAAACCTTATAACCGTTGGTATTGGTATCTGGCTATTTGTGCTTTAGTACTAGCGCTTGGTCAAACTCTGATGTCTTATCGTGGCTCTTGGTTGGGCTTCGAACTCTATAACGTCCCCTCTCGCTCTATGATGCCGACGCTTCAGCCTGGTGATTACATTGCCGTTGACACACAAGATCAGTCTTTAAATGTTGGCGATGTGGTGGTATTGCCTTATCCCAATAATAGACAAGTGTTATTTACGAAGAGAATCGTTGCCTTAGGGAATGACAAGGTCTCGATTAAAGATGGTCAAGTTATGTTAAACGGTAAGCCTGAATTTGCTGCTTCAGTTGATGAGAGTTTCAGGCGCAGTGATGTCTCTATTTCTATGCCAGAAAGAGTTGTGCCAGAAGGCCAAGTATTTGTGTTGGGTGATTGGCGAGACAATAGTAACGACAGCCGTTATTGGGGCACTGTTCCTGAATCTGATGTGATTGGTATAGTCACCTATATTTGGCTTTCAAAAGAGTTTAGTCGAATTGGTAATAAGATTAAGCAGTAATAGATTTAAATAAAAAAATTTGAATCTAAAAATAAGGAAATCAAATGAGTGGTAATATTTGGGATGTTTTTATTCAAGCAAGAGAATCAGCTAAAAGTGAAAAATACCCAGAAGCGTTGGCTCAGTATGAGTATTTTTTTGATCATGCCTTAGCTGAAGATGTTTCATTAAGTGGTGTTCGTGCATCTTATTGTTTGTCTGAATGGGCAGCTCTCGGAGAGAAACTGCCAGAGGCCAAAATACATTTAGAAGTGAGGAGAGTCAAAGCGCTAAGCTTGTTCGAAGAAACAAAGAGCCTTGATTATTTCCGCGATTATGTCTCCATTTGCCGAGCGCTAGATTGCGATGATGTTATTTCAACATTCGAGCGCTATTCTCAAACCGACAAGCCATTGGCTGCGATGGTATTTTCTTCACTGGATGAGCTTCTCATTGATGCTGAACGTTGGGACCTTTGTAAACCGTATGTAGAACGTTGGTTGAATAAATACGACCTTTTGGTCCGCGCGCTTGATACGGATATGACATTGAGTAAATCCATAATCGAGGTATTTAAGGAGAACTTGATAACGGTGGTTAATCGTACTTTAGTGATGTTACATCAGTGCGAGGAAGGAGATAAAAAATCGGCGTTCTTTAATCATGTATCCAATAGCTTAGATGAGCTAGGCTTTTCTGAACTAAAAGCCAAAATGGTTGTACTGTAGTTTTTATTTAGAAAGATAGAATAAGAATTAATGAAAGGAAGAGATGGCGTAAATCTCTTCCTTTTTTAAATGGCATAAAACGTTAGAACTGTTTTTTAAGTAGACGATCTAGTGAAAAATGAGCCCCACCGAACGCAGCGATTAAAAATGCACCAGCAGTCCAGAAGATAGAGGCCAGTTCTGCTTTTAGTTGTACTGAAGTAAGAAAAGCACCGCCGCCATCCGCTAAGCGTTTTATACCATTTGGAGTAAAAAAATCACTACCGGCATTTATGACATCGATGCCTGCTTGAGTTAATAAAGCATCGCCATAAGGATGAGCGAAATGGAACCATAATGTAATGGCTAACATGACAGCATTTGCCAGAGCGATTGGTCGAGTTAGTAAACCCACCGCAATGAACATACCGCCAAAAAATTGCATCCCCGCCAACATTGGTGACCAAAGCCAACCTGGATAGAAGCCTAAGTTTTCAACAAAGCCGACTTGAGCAAAGGGAGCTATGATCTTTGGCCAGCCCTCAACAACAAGCATTCCGCCGATAACAATACGGAACAGTACCCAACCAAATGGTTGAGCAAACGCATTGTAGAAGCTGCTCATAAATGGCAAATAAAGGTTATTTTTTTCGTTTTTAAAAACAGGTGATTTAGACATGCTATCCCTCTCGACTTTAGTGGTTTCCATAACGGCTTCCATAAGTAAAAGAGTAGCATTAGCAATTTTATGACAGCTGATTTGGATCAATATATTGTTACTAAAAGAAGCGAGCAGACTAATATCGAAGTAGAGAACAGATAGCCAAAAGGCTATCTGTTTAACAAATGTTGATTGGCGCAGTTTTGTGATACATCCCCATTAAGTGCATTGATCAGGTTGTCCACAGCGCAAGTAATCATAGCAAGGCGTGTTTCTGCTGTTGCCGAGCCAATATGGGGAAACAGTACAGCGTTATCTAGTTTACAAAGCGGTGAGTCGCCTGGTAGCGGTTCGACTTCAAAGACATCTAAACCCGCCGCGCGAATAGTGCCATTGCTTAAGGCGTCGACAAGAGCCGCTTCGTCAATCACTTTACCGCGGGAACCATTAATGAAAATGGCGCTTTTCTTCATCATGGCGAATTCTTTTGCACCAATCAAACGTTCGGTTTCCGCGGTTAGCGGCGTCATCACACAGACGAAGTCGGATGTTTTCAGCAGTTCTTCCAAGTTCATGTAAGTAGCGTTTAGATCTTGTTCGGCGTCTAGTTTGCGGCTTCGGTTGCTGTACTGAATCTTCATATCAAAACCAAAATGTCCGCGTTTGGCAATGGCATAACCAATGCGGCCCATACCAATAATGCCAAGGGTTTTACCGTGCACATCGGTACCGTAAAGTGCTTCGCCTATGTTACTAGTCCAGCGACCTTCTCGCACCATGTTCGATAGTTCAACAGCGCGTCTAGCTGTGCACATTATTAGAGTAAACATGGTGTCGGCGGTAGTTTCGTTTAGTACGCCTGGTGTATGCATTAAGGGAATGCCACGTTCGGTGAGATAATTTAAATCATATAGATCTGTGCCGACGGAAATTGTTGATGCGGCTTTTAGCTTGGGTGCAAGGCTCAATAGCTCTGAGCTCATTTTGGTGCTGGTTCCAATTAAGCCTTCCGCGTCAGCAAGAGCGGCGATAAAAGCAGCTTTGTTATCTTCATTGATGCCATTAAAGAAGATGACATTAAATTGATCATCGAGTCGCTGGCGCTCTGCTGCTGGAATGTCTCGGTATAAAATGACTTTTTTCTTCATTTTATGACTCCTGTTCTAACTGTCTCAGTATGGCTCTAGTTGGCAAGCCTTCGCTGTCGCCACGAACTTGCACAGTTAAAGAGCCTAGCAGATTGCCCCGGCGAGCGGCTTGTTCCATTGCTTTTCCTTCAAGCAACGCAGATATCACGCCAACGGCAAAGCTATCTCCCGCACCAACCGTATCGACCACTTTTGCTACAGGAAAGCCAGCGACGGTGCCAGATTCACCATTACTGGTTTTAAAGTATGCGCCTTTGCTACCGAGTTTGACGATAACCGTTTTGACGCCATGCTGGAGATAAAAGTCCGCAATCACTTCAGGTTGGTCGCTACCCGCGAGGATTTTGCCTTCTTCTATGCCTGGTAGAACGATGTCACTGGCAAAGGCAAACTCATTAATAGTGGCGACCATGGTTGCTTGATCAGGCCATAGGGAAGGGCGCAAGTTGGTATCAAATGAAACGCTGCAGCCTTGTTTTTTGGCGAGTTCTAACGCGTGTTTCGCTGCGTCTCGCATCGATACTGATACGGCTGCAGAGATGCCAGTAAGATGCAAATGTGCGCCCGCTTTGAATAAGGTGTTGTCGATGTCAGTAGTGCTTAATGTTGACGCAGCAGAGTTACGACGGAAGTACTCTACTTTAGGATCGCTGCCATCGGTGACATTGGATTTCAGCATAAAGCCAGTGGCGTGATTGGTACTTTCAGAAATCCAGTCCGTACGAATGTTCTCTTTGCTGATCGCTTGGCGAATAAATTGACCAAAACTGTCTTTACCGACTTTGCTAATGTAGCTGGCTTCAAAACCTAAACGTGCCATACCAATAGCAACGTTAACTTCCGCCCCAGCTAAAGAGCGATGGAATTCTTCTATGTCAGCAAGTTGGCCAGGTGTGTTGGCCACAAACATGGCCATGGCTTCACCAAGAGTGACAAAAGAGTGTGTTTGTTTTGTTTCCATAATGGATGATTCCTTCTTGATTTTCTCTTAGATCAATAACATAAATGGCATAAATATAACGGCAACCAGTACTAGTATAATGACAGAAATATATGGCATAACCGCTTTGAATGACTTGTCTATGGACAGTTCACCGATGGCGCTTGCTATTAACAAACACAAACCATAAGGCGGTGTAATTAAACCAATGGATAAAGTGATGATAACGACTATGCCAAGCTGAACAGGGTCGACCCCTAATGTAAGTGCTACAGGGTAAACAACAGGCACAAACAGCACCATGGCAGGAATGGCATCCATGAAGGTACCGACAAATAGAAAGAAGGCCACAATAATGAATAGGAATAAGTATTCATTGCTGCCCATTCCACTGAAAAATCCCGATACCATCGCGTTGATTTGGTAATAGCCGAGAAACTCCCCGAGAGCTGAGGCCGCAGCTAAAGCGAAGAGTGATAAACAGCTTAGTTTTAATGTTTCGGTAAAAATCTTTGGCAAATCTTTTAGGCTGATGGATTTATAGTAAAACGCGCTGACGAAGTAAGCATAAACGGCGGAGAAAGCGGCCGCTTCTGTTGGAGTGAAGACACCAAAAACAATACCGCCAATAATGATAAGAGGCGTGATCATTGCTGGAATGGCATCTTTTGTTAATGCTATAAATTCCGTACGACTGATTTTTTCTGCTTTTGGTAAGTTGTCACGTTTGGCAATAATACTAATGACAAACATCATTCCAAGTCCGATCAGAATTCCGGGAACCATGCCGCCGATAAACAATTGTCCAACAGAGGTGTTGGTTAATCCGCCATAAATTACCATCGTAATACTAGGTGGAATAATGCCTCCAATGGTAGAAGAAGCCGCGGTAACTCCAACTGACATTTCGCGACTGTAGCCTTTGTTTATCATGTTAGGTATGAGGATTTTACCTACGCCAGCAGTATCGGCGGTAGACGATCCGCTTACACCAGCAAACAACATAGATACCAACACGTTTGCGTGACCAAGTCCGCCCGGTTTACGACCGACTAAGGCGATAGAAAAGTTGATAAGTCGATGAGATATCTGGCCGCTGTTCATGATGTTGGCTGTTAGTACAAAGAGTGGCACAGCGAGCAACACATAAGAGTTCAGGCCGTAGAACATCTTCATTGGGATCATGGTCGTTGGCGCGCCAGTCATGGTGCCGATACCCACTAAAGACGCGATGCCGATAGAGAAGGCAATGGGTATCCCAAGAATAATAAGACCAACAAACAGTAAGGTGATTAGCGCGAGTTCCATGAAGCCCCCTTGAAGCAAGATAATGTTTTTGCTTCGTTGTAGATGTTATCCACCAGATAAACACTGGAGCTAATAAAGGTGATTGGCATAATGAGCCATACATAGCCTTGTCGAAATTCAGGGATACTGATCCAGCGCGAGTTCCAAAATGCTTGAGTGATTTCAACGCTGTATAGCGAGCAGAATAAACAGAAAATCAACATGATAAGATTCTGAATGATTACTAAAACCGAGCGCTTATCGCCTTGGAAATAATGTGTGAGAACGTCAAAACCAAAGTGTTTGTTTTCTTTTACCATGACTGCTGTGCCAAGGAACATGGCCCAGATAAAAGAATTCACGGCGATTTCTTCCGTCCATAACACCGAAATACCTAGGTAGCGAGTAACTACTTGAATCAAGGTCGCGGCGAGGAAAATCACCAGTAGCAAAACGCCTAAACTGATTTGGAGTCGAGCAATAAAATTAGTCAGTATTTTCATACCATATATCCTTGATGCTCCGAGGCGTCCTCGGAGCTAGGCTAGCAGAGAGCGTTATTTAGTCTGACGGATGGTTTCAAGAACCTCTGTCATACCATTTTTCGCCGCCCACTGATCTTGGATAGAGCGTGCTTTTTCAATGAAAGGAGTGCGGTCTAACGTATTAACGATGGCACCATCATCAATGGCTTTTTGCTTGTAAGTCGATTCTTCACTGTATAACGCTTGGCGTTCCGCTTGAGTCGCTTCTTTCACTGCTTGGTTGAAGGCTGCGCGCTGTTCATCATTGAAGCTTTCCCAGACTGAATTTCGCACTAGCAATAGACGAGTGGTGTAGTCGTGACCGGTTTCAGAAATGTATTTGCCATTTGCTGTTTTGTGGTGCTCCATTGGAACGAAGTAGGGATAAGCGTTTTCGGCCGCATCAACCACATTGCTTGATAGTGCTTGGTAAAGTTCAGCCCAAGCTACAGAGGTTGGAACTGCGCCGATTTCTTTCCAGTATTGAGATACCACACCGGATGTTTGGGTACGGATTTTCATGCCTTTTGCGTCTGCAAAGCTATTAACCGGTTGCTTGCCATACCAGTGGCGTACACCAGCGGTCCAATAAGCGGCCACACGATACTTTTCACCTGATTTGGTATAGATGATGTCGGCAATATCTTTACCTACTTTGCCATCAACCACTTTTTCCCAATGGCTGTAATCGTTAAACAAGTACAACAAAGAGAACAGGTCTACTTCTTCAATACCTGATGACGTCATAAAGCCAGGTGAAACGAGAACCATGTCCGCGCCGCCAAGTACTAGTTTTTCAACCAATTCATTTTCATTGGTGCCAATGGTTCCTGCGTGTACTTCTACATTGAAAAGGCCTGATTTATCAGCGACTTCTTTCAGTTTCAGCATGCCTGTTTGGTATGGGCTAGAAAGGTTGGTTTGGTTGTGGGCAGCAACGATTTTAATCGTGTCAGATTTGGTTGAATCATCACTGCATCCAGCGAGAGAAATGGCAGCAGCGGTTAGCAGAGTAAATAGTTTTTTCATGGTAACTCCATTATGGATCGATTTTTATGATTATGGTGATCACACTTTAGGCAAAAGACGATATCATGGAATCGATTCCATGAATAGCCTTCGCCAATCGCTTTTAAAGAATTTTATGGCTATTTTTTGTTCAATTTGATTTTGTCTAAAGACTGTTTTGTGAAAGCGTTAAGTGGAATGACGAACAATGAGCTCAGCTTTGAGTTTGATGTGTTGTGGGGCTTCGTTGTTACCTTGAACTCTAGCAAGCAATCGCTCGCAAGCGGTTTGACCTATGAGTTGCGTTGGCTGGCGCATGACTGTTATGCCGCCTTCGAATAGTTGTGCCCATTCTGGGTCGTCTATGCTGATTAAACCAATTTGCGTGCCGATGCGAATGTCTAGCTGCTTCAAGGCTTTCGCTGTACTCATCATGGCAACACCGTTGGTGGTGAAGATGGCTTTTTTGCGCTTTGGGTGAGCGGCGATGAAGTCTGTAATGACCTTGACTAATAAGCTGACGCTCATCTTTTCGATTTCAATGACATCGCAGGTTATGTTGTCGTTTTCTTTGGCGAAAGCTTGAATGGCGTCGACCCTTGCTTGGCGAGGATCAATTGCGATGGATTCGGTAACCACTAAAATAGATTCATAAGTTTGGGCTTGTAGGTGTTCGCAAGCCTCTTTTGCTGCGGCTTCGTTGTCGAGTCCGATCGTATCGAAGCCGAGGGAAGTATTGATCCTATCAACCAATACCAAAGGACAGGAAATGCGCTTTAAGTTGCTGACTTGTTTTTGTGCCATGCCAGCCGTGTTGACGATGATGCCATCGACTCGGTGGGCTTCGAGCAAGGATAAATAACTGTCTTGTAAGTCTTTTTTGTTATCTGTATTACATACCATCAGCATGTAGCCTTCACGGCGACAAACGTGCTCTATTCCTTGTAACACATCGATAGAATAAGGGTTGGTCACATCTGCGAGTAATAATCCGATCAGTTTTGAGTGTCCAGCTCTGAGCATGCGAGCCGAATGGTTAGGACGAAAATCAAGATGAGCAATGGCTTGCGCGATTTTTTCTCGCAACTCTTCTGATAATTTGTCTTGTTCCCCGTTAAGGTAACGTGAAACACTGGTCTTACCCACTTTGGCGTATTTTGCCACATCTGAAATGGTGGTGAAGCTTTTGTTATTTTTCTTCAGCAATGTGTTGTCTCAATGGCTAGATTAACGGAAAGAACATCCATACGCGCAAATAAAGAGGTAGGCGTTTTTCCGTACTGTAAACTATGATCCTAGCGGGACGCAATTATAGACAGTCTTTTAATAGCAGGAGCACTATGAAAATTTTCAGCTGCCAGCAATGTGGACAGACGGTGTTATTTGAGAACACTCATTGCGAGCAATGTTCTTCATCATTAGGTTTTTTGCCAGATCAATTGGTGATTAGCGCGTTAAAGACAGTTGATAATGCTTGGTATGCGATGGCTGATAAATCCATTCCTGCAAAGCGTTGGTATTACTGTGAGAACCATCAGCACCAAGTGTGTAACTGGTTGGTAGAAGAGGGTGGAAGTACGTTTTGTGTTGCGTGTGAATTGAATCGCCATATTCCTAATTTAGGTAAAATAGAGGAGCGTCAGGCGTGGCAGCAGTTAGAATTTGCTAAGCACCGGTTGGTGTATTCTATATTGCGTCTTGGCTTGCCTTTGATCAGCAAAAAAACGGAGCCAGAAGATGGTTTGTCGTTTGATTTTATTTCTGAAAATAACGTGGTGCCAGAAGATGTGAGCGCCATGACAGGCCATGCTTCTGGACAAGTGACTATTAACGCTGCAGAGGGCAATTCGGTTGATCGTGAGCAAATGCGCGAGGACATGAAAGAGTCTTATCGAACCGTTATAGGTCATTTTCGCCATGAAATTGGTCATTATTATTGGGATCAGCTGGTTTTTGATGATGAACAGGTTTTAGCCGATTTTAGGGCTCTTTTTGGCGATGATCGTGCCAGTTACGCCGATGCGTTAGAGGCTCATTACAAAACGCCAAACCCAGATTGGCAGCAGTCTTTCGTGAGTGTGTATGCGTCTTCACATGCTTGGGAAGATTGGGCAGAAACTTGGGCGCATTACCTGCATATTGTCGATACCCTGGAAATGGCCAGTGATCTTGGTTTGAGTCTGCAGCCTGTTGGTTCAAATCGACAAAATCTCGCTGTAATGGTGAATATTGATCCTTATCGACACGATAATTTCGATGAGATTCTTGCGCAATATGTGCCGCTAACTTTTGCAGTAAACAACCTAAACCGTGGCATGGGGCAACCGGATTTGTATCCTTTTATCTTGGTTCCAGCGGTACGTGATAAGTTGGCTTTTATTCATCGTTTATTGATGGCTTATCAAGCTGAATAACGGGTAATTAAAGTAAAACTGTCTGATATGTGGCTGGTGGATTGCCAGCAGCTGTGTATTTTAACGACTAATTCATGGCGACAAATAAGGCGATCCGTTATCATGCTCTGCAATGGGAGCATGATAACCTCAGCTCCTGATCTTTAATCCTTTAGGATCCCAATGAAAAAGACCTTTAAGTTATCTCACCCAACCATCAAATACCCACGCCTAATCGAAGCAACGAAAAACGAAGTTAAAAAATATTTAAAAAGAGAGCGCAATAAAAAATTGCCAGAATACGCTGACTTTTGGGGATTTGATTGCCGCTTTGGTCAAACCGAAGCCTTGGCTGAAGAGATTCATGTTGCTCAAATCAATGAAAAAATCAGCTTTGCTGAAAGCAAAGAGTGGACTGAGTTCTACCTTGAAATTCTAGCCACGCCAGCACAACGTACAAAACGTGACGCTGCTGACGAGCAAGAAGATGAATATCTAGAAAGTGAAGAGCACGACGAAGATCGATAAGCAATGCTATTTGATCACAAACATTAAACGCCAGATCATATCTTGATCTGGCGTTTTTGTTTTCAGCCTAGTGCTTTGTGTATTGTTCGCAACTAAGTAAAAATCTTAACTCATTTCAAGATCTTGTTTCCTTTTTCCTGACTCTTTAATCACTTGTTCGCGAGTCGGGCGGCCTTATCATTAAGAGATCGCAGGCCCCTTTTTTTATTTGCCTGCTGACTATTTTTATAGACCTTTGTGCAAAGGTAATATTTAGGTTGGAGATAAAGTGATGAGTAACGACGCGAGCGGTTTAATTGATAGTTTGTTTGAGCGTATTAATATTGCTGAGAAAAACACAGGTGAGCGGGACAAAGAAGCAGAAGCGCAGATTAACAAACACCTTGTTGCGAATCCAGCTGCTCCTTATTACATGGCGCAAACTATCATCATGCAAGAAGCCGCGTTAAAGCAGTTAAATACTCGGGTAGAAGAGCTAGAGCGTAAAGCGTCGGCAAAGCCTAATTCTGGTGGATTCTTGTCTGGGTTATTTGGTGGCGAGCAGGGTGCTTCACAAGAGTCAGTGAAACAAGGTTCAGGTTGGAGGAGAGGTAATTTCTCTCAACCAGGCTTTCAACAGCCCAACAATCAACAGGCAGGCAATCAAGCTTATAACCAACAGCGAGGTACTGGGCGAGGTAGTAGCTTTTTAGGTGGCGCCTTGCAGACCGCCGCTGGCGTGGCTGGTGGCATGGTCGTTGGGAATATGTTGATGAACATGTTTAGCCATCATTCCGAAGCGGACATGGCCAATGTTATTAATGAAACGCCTGCGGCCTCTGATCTTGGGCAAGAGCCAGATATTGGACCCGCATCAGATTCTGGGCAGGAGAGTTTCGCCGATAGCGGTGGCGCAGACCAAGGTGGATTCGGTCAGGCGGGTTTTGATCAATACGGTGAGAGTTTAGACCCTAATCGAGGCTTTGGGCAGGCAGGTTTCGATCAAGCTAATATGGATCAAAGTGACATTGATTCTGGCGGTGTTGATCAAGGTGGATTTGACGACATGGGCGGCTTTGATGACTTTGGTGACGATGACTTTATTTAGTCATAAGCTCTAATAAGTAAAGAGACCAGATTAATTTCGAATCTGGTCTCTCAGTGAGAATTTTATGCTTTATGTCACTTCAACAAAACTCATAAAGCCTGTTTTTAAGTGTTCGATAATATGGCAGTGATACATCCAACGCCCAGGGTTATCGGCAACTAGCGCAGCAAACACGGTTTCGTTTTGACCAAGTAAAACCGTATCCGTATGAAATGGTGTGATGTCTTTTTTATTCGATTTTAAAACCGTGAAAGTATGACCATGTATGTGAATCGGATGGTGATATTGGGTTAAATTCGACAGCTCGAAAATGTAGGTTTTGCCGCGCTCTAATGTGGCAAGAGGGTCAGGAATGTGGCCTTTTGACATGCCTTCCCACGAGCGGCGATTCATCGTCCAGAAGTTGTAGCTGACTTCGCCACCTTTCTCAATCGGCGTAATGTTCGCGTTCCACTCGAAAGCAAATTTAATGGTTTCTGCGTTATCTAAATCTGGTGCGGGAATTGGGTTGAGTGGCAGCTTAGGTAAGCTGCGGTCTTTAAGTTGGCTCGCCACGGCTTTGATGGTCACCATGGGTTTACCCTTGTGTTTAAAGGTGACGGTTTCTCCAACTTTGCTAGGCGCGATTACACCAAGGTCAAGGCGCATGCCAGGCGCTGTCATATGTTGGGTTAAGGCTACGGGTTCGGTGATTGGGTTACCGTCTATGGCGATGATTTGCGCTGCGGGATCGGTTGAGTTTATTTGATACATCACTGTGTTATCGACGTTCAAGAAGCGCACTCGAATCGCGCCGCCGGCAGGCACGTCATAAGTTGGATGGATTTCACCATTGATCGTCATCACTCGACCGGGTGTTCCCATGCGAAAAGCATTTTGTGGCGTTGTCAACGCGGTAAAAGAGCCATCGTCTTTGATGTGCCAGTTTTTCATGCAAAGCACCAGATCTTCATCAAAATCTGGCTTTTCGGCTTCATCTACAATTAGTGCGCCAACCAAGCCTTTACCAAGCTGTTCGACGCTGTTCATATGTGGGTGATACCAGAAAGAGCCAGCATCGGGCGGCGTGAACTCATAGTCGAAGGTTTCGCCGGGCATGATGGGTGGTTGGCTTAAAAACGGCACGCCATCCATTGCAATCGGGATTCTCATACCATGCCAATGAATCGTCGTCGGCTCGTTTAACTTGTTGATTACACGAATACGAATCAGCTGATGTTGCTTGGCGCGAATTACAGGCGCAGGATAACCGCCATTAAAGCAAAGCGCTGGCGTGCTGCCGCCAGAAACAATGTTTACATCGGCTGGCGCGACGATCAATTCATAGTCGAAACCAGCAGACGGCGTAGCAGCAAGAACGACTCTAGGCAGTGTACTTGTCATGGCTACTAAAAGGCTGGATTTTATAAAATTACGTCGGTTCAAAACGGTTTTTCCTGTGCATGCTGTGAATGGTTTGATGGTGATTCACCATGATTATTTTGTTTAATCATCTGAGTGAAAGCGTCTAAAGCGGGAAATTGACCACCATCATTGCGCCAAATAAAGTGGTTTTCAATGGTTTCTAGTTCTTCGAATTCATATCCGACTAATCCCATGCCCGATTGATATTGTTCGTAGATGCCTTTTGGAACCAGTGATATGCCGCTTCCCGCGCTGACACAGCCAATGATGGTGCCGTAGCTGGCGATACTGGTAATGGGCGCTTTTACCTTGTTTTGATTGAGCCAAGTTGCTAGTGCGGCTCGATATGGGCAAGGTTCCGGCCACATGAAGATGGTTTTTCCCTCTATATCCTTCACGGACTTGATGGGATCGGCAGAGGTGGAGGAAATAAGCACCAGATCTTCATTGAAGAACGTCGTACTGTCTACAAAGGATCGGTCAATATCAACGGCGACAATTGCACCATCCAGTCTGTGATGTTGTATATCGTCTAAAAGTTGTGACCAAGTGCCGGTTTTAAATTGCAGTTCAACGTTCGGATATTGCGTGTGAAACTTTGTCAGCATAGGCGGTAAACGACTGGTTGCCGAAGACTCAATGGCACCAATTCGCAGTGGGCCAGATGGCTCTGACGTTGGGTCAACCGCGCGCTTGGCTTCTTCGGTTAGCGATAGAATTTTATCCGCATAGGTTAGAAATACTTCTCCAGCTGGCGTAATGCGCAAGCCGCGTCCTTCTCGGTAAAACAAGGTGGTTTTTAGCTCTGTTTCCAGGGCTTTAATTCTCGCCGTGACATTAGAAGGAACGCAGTGTAATGCAACGGACGCTTGCGCCACACTGCCAAGATTGGCAACCATTTTAAACATTCGAATTTGAGCGAGTTCCATCATTCATTCCAAGTGAATACTGACCTCAGTATTCGTTAATTGTTGTATTGAGCCTTTCTCTTAATACTAACTCCTTCTTAGACGGCGAGTGAATTTTAAAAGGGTTATATATGCAAAAGGTGAATAGAAAGACGGAGGCCAAGCTGGTTATTGCTACGATGTTTGTTGTGGTGTGTTGGGCGTATTCACCCATTGGTATTCATATCGGCCTTGCATCATATTCGCCCGGTCAGTTAGCGTTATTACGCTTTATCATTGCCTCTGTTTTTATGGGAATGGTAGCGATTTATCAGGGTGTGCAAGTGCCTAAATTTAAGGATATTCCCTTGTTGTTTGTGCTTGGTTTTTTTGCCGTAGCCTTACATCACATTGCGCTAAATTTTGGTCAGCGCGGTGTGAGTGCAGGGGCGGCGAGTGTGTTAGCGCAATCGACGCCGATTTTTACCGTAATTATTTCGCGCTGTGTGTTAAAGGAGCGGATTAATGCATGGCGTTGGTGCTGTGTATTGGGCGGCATGATAGGCGCGGTGATCGTAGTGATCGGTGATAAAGGCATCGGCAATATCAACTTTAATGGTTTATTGATTCTTGTGGCGGCTTGCTCTTGGAGTGTGTATTTCATTCTGCAAAAACGTTCTTCGCAGAGTTACAGTACCTTAACCATGGTGTGTTATACGGTGTGGACAGGCACAGTAGTTTTGTTGGTATTTTCTTCTGGGTTGTTGACCTCTATGTTGGATTCTAACTTTCAGGTAAATTTTGCAGTGGTGATTTTGGGCATTTTTCCGAGCGCATTGGCGTACGTGGCTTGGGCTTATGTTTTGTCGCACACAGAAGTCAGTAAAATATCCATTGTGCTGTATTTGATTCCGCCTACTGCTATGGTAATGGCCTCGTTTGTTTTGGGTGAGTTGCCTTCTGCTTTGGTTATGCTTGGTGGCGGTATTGTGATTTTAAGCGTATTGGCAATGAGCCTAGAAAAAGTGTGTCGCCATAATGTCTTTGTTAAAAGACTGTATGGCAAAATACGTTAGTGGCTATTTATAGCAATGCGCCTAGCTATTTATAACCCTGCGCCTGCAAGGTAAACAAATGTGCGTATTGGCCTTGTTGAGCTAATAGTGACTCGTGGGTGCCGCGCTCTTTAATTTGCCCATGTTCCATGACAATAATCTCGTGTGCGAGACGAACGGTGGAGAAACGATGTGAAATCAGAATCGCCATTTTGTCTTTGGTGTGTTTTTGAAAATGCTGGAAAATATTGGCTTCGGCTTGGGCGTCCATGGCTGCGGTCGGCTCGTCTAATACCAAAATATCCGCGTCTTCGCGCATAAAAGCACGCGCCAAGGCGATTTTTTGCCATTGCCCACCAGACAATTCTTGTCCGCCACGGAACCAGCGGCCAAGTTGGGTGTGGTAACCTTGTTCCAGCTCATCAATAAAGTCGGTGGCCTTGCCAAGTTCCGCTGCTTTTTTCCAGCCAGTTTGATCATTAAATCTGTCGTTGTCGCCCGCGCCGATGTTTTCACCAACAATAAATTGATAACGCACAAAGTCTTGGAATATCACGCCAACACGCTTCAGTAGTGCACTTTCTTCCCATTCCAGTAAATCTAAGCCGTCTAGCAAAATGCGCCCTTGTGTTGGGTTATAAAGACGAGTCAGCAGTTTAATGAGAGTGGTTTTGCCTGAGCCATTTTCACCGACAATCGCTAGGCTGTGGCCAGGGCGAATGTGTAGATTGATGTTGGCAAGTGCGGGTCGTTCGCTACCTGGATATTGGAAAGAGACATTTTCAAAACGAATGCCATCGTTTGGAGTTGGCCCTACTAACAAACCGGATGTTGAAAGCGGCGTTTCTTGTTCTAGATACTCGTAGAGATTGGATAAATACAAATTGTCTTCGTACATGCCACTAATGGCGGTAAGAGAAGCGGAAACCGAACTTTGACCTTGTTTGAATAACAGCAAATACATTGTCATTTGCCCCAAAGTAATCGCGCCAATAATGGTATCGCTGACGATCCAACCATAGGCGCCATAAAACACCAAAGTACTTATCACGCCAAGGGCGAAGCCCCAGCTTTCGCGACGCAAAATCAGTCGCTTACTTTCTTTGAATAGTTTGATGAATATTTCTGTGTAACGCTGTAAAAAACGATCACCCAATTGATATAGGCGAACTTCTTTTATGTTGTCTTCCCGAGCCAATAAGGTTTCTAAATAGTTTTGCTGACGCACTTCTGGCGAGCGCCAACGAAACATCAAAAAGGCATCGCCAGAAAACTTGGCCTCAGCGATAAAGGAAGGTAAAGCACCGCACACCAATAACGCCAACGCCCACGGTGAAAAATGCCACAGCAAGACCGCAAAGCTGGATAACGAGATAGCATTTTGCAGTAGTGCAAAGGTTTTATTCACCAGAGCAAGCGGGCGGCTAGATGCTTCGCGGCGAGCGCGAACTAATTTGTCGTAAAATTCAGAATCTTCAAAATGGGACAGGGTTAAGCTTTGTGCTTTTTCTAATATTAGCAGGTTGACTTTTTGACCTAATAAACCTTGTAAAATGGCCTGCTGAGCGCTTAATGCGCGTTGCGCGGCGGCAATCACCAACACCAAAATTCCCTCTAACACCACATAGTTGAGCGCGGTTTGATAGTGCAGAACTTGGTCTTGTTTATAGCTTTCCATGGCGGCAACAACCGCATCCACGATCAACTGTCCCACATACGCCATGGCGGCTGGCGTGACACCAGCAATTAGGGTTGCCAATGCCAAACCGATAGTTAACGCAGGTGAGGTTTTCCAAACCAAATCAATTGCGCGACGGCTATAACGAAAGACGCCAAACATATTTTTATCGACAGTATTATTAGGCGAAGCAGCAGGTTTCATTAAAGGTCCTAGAAGTCAGGAAATGAGCGCAGAGGAGTGAATAGTATAAGTCATTAAGCCGAAGTTTTATCCATTAAAAAAACCGACCCTTAGTGCTTGATAAGATGATTTCTCGCGTTTTCATCGTTTGGCTATAGTGAAAGCTAATGGAATTTATACTGGCTGTTTAGCCATAGAATGTGAGAGATCTGTAATGAGTAATAAATTGGCGAAGCCTACCTTTGATAAAGCAGGAAGTGGAACGCGTTCGGTATGGAGCGGCGAGCAAGTGGATCACCCTTATCGTGCGACGCAAACTCCTATTGTAGCGAGTGCCGCTTATGGCTACCAAGATATTGATGAATGGTACGACGTTGCTTTGGGGGCCGCTCCCGGTTTTATTTATAGCCGCATGAGTAATCCTACCGTAGAAACCTTAGAGGCAAAGATCTGTGGTCTAGAAAACGCCGAGTCGGCGGTTGCTTTTAGTACGGGTATGGCAGCGATCAGCAGTGTGCTTTATACCTTTTTATCAAACGGCTGCCGTGTTGTATCGACGAAAGACAGCTATGGCGGTACCAATAAAGTCTTTGAAGAATTTTTACCCCGAATGGGCGTGAGTGTGATGCTTTGCGAAACGCACAGTCATGAGCAAATTGAAGAAGAAATCGCCAAAGGTTGCGATGTTTTATATTTGGAAACACCAACTAACCCGACGTTGAAAATTGTCGATGTGAAACGTCTTGTCGCTGCCGCTAAAAAAGTTGGCGCTTTGGTGATGGCGGATAACACTTTTGCGACGCCTTTGAACCAAAGCCCTTTGGCGCTAGGTGTCGACATTGTTGTGCACAGTGCGACTAAGTTCTTGAGCGGTCACGCCGATGCTATGGGCGGTTTGGTATGTGGCTCTGAAGATTTGATGGCCAAAGTCCGCCATTATCGAGAAATTAACGGTGCGTCGTTGGATCCGTTTTCTGCGTATTTGATTATTCGTGGTATGAAAACCTTGGCACTACGTATTCGCCAACAACAAAGCAGCGCGCAGGCGATTGCGGAATATTTATTGACTGAACCCTTGGTGGAAGCGGTGAATTATCCAGGACTGCCAAACCACCCGAATCACGAGATTGCCTGTGAGCAGATGCTAGGCTTTGGAGCAATTGTCAGTTTTGTTTTAGTGGGGGGTATGGATACGGTTAAAGTTTTATTACCACAATTACAATACGCCCATTGCGCGGGGAACTTGGGCGCAGTAGAAACTATTTATGGGCCTGCCAGAACAACAAGTCATGTGGAAAATACCTTAGAAGAGCGTTTGGCTCTGGGCATTTCAGAAGGTTTAGTGCGGATATCTGTGGGGATTGAAGACACTGAAGATTTAATCGCTGATTTGCAGCAGGCGTTTGAACGAGTCAGGACGCTTGCTTGCTCAGCAACTGACTGGGTTTAATTTTGAGCAAAATGAAAAATACGTTGGAGTTCATTAACGTTTCAATAGGGACTGTTCGTCGCAACTCCTGTATTATGCGCCGCTAGAAAATGGCGTTCGAGTAATGCATTTAAAACAGATTAGGGTTTGTTTTTACAAAAAATTGGGGACATATAAGAATGAAAAAAATATTTATTACTGCATTGGCTCTATGTAGTGCAACGCTGGCATCAGCTTCAGACAATGATCTGTGGGAAAAATCAACGTTAAACCAAGTGCTTAAGCGTGGTGAACTTCGTGTTTGTGCGGAAGCAGGCTACATGCCTTTTGATATGCGCGATAAAAAAGGCGACATCGTTGGTTTTGACGTGGATATTGCGAAAACCATGGCAAAAGCGATGGGCGTTAAACTGGATATTCGTAACACTGCTTGGGATGGGATCATTCCTGCGTTGTTGACAGATAAGTGCGATATCATTATTTCTGGTATGACGATTACGCCTGAGCGTAATTTGAAAGTGAACTTCACCGATCCCTACATTGTTGTTGGTCAAACAATTTTGTTAAGCCCTAAGCTTAAAGGCAAAGTGACTAATTACCGTGATTTAAACGATGCTAAATACACCATAGCTACTAAATTGGGTGCGACATCCGATTACGCTGTAAAAAGATACATGAGCAAAGCCAAATTGAATCTGTTTGAAACAGAATCAGAAGGCGTGCTTGAAGTGGTGAACGGTAATGCCGATGCTTTCGTTTATGATTTGCCATATAACGCGATTTATTCAGCTCAGAATGAAGGCAAAGTAGTGCATTTAGACGAGTCTTTCACCTATGAGCCGCTCGGTTTTGCGATTCGTAAAGGTGACCCAGACTTTATGAATTTCTTGAATAACTACCTTGCGCAAATTAAAGGCGATGGTACTTACGACAAGATCTATCAAAAATGGTTTGCTAGCAGCTCTTGGATCAGCAACGTTCAGTAATATAGATATCAGACAAAAGTGGCGCAGATTAGCGCCACTTTTTGTTGGCTCTTCTTTGAATAAAACACGGCTCTTTGAGTTAAAAAAACACGACGGGACTTCTCATCGATGGAAAAACAATCTCATCTACTTTTGTGGAAAGCAGTCTTCGTTCTAATCATCATAGGACTAGGCTTTGGCATTTATGCTGGCAGCAAAAGCATTGACTACACTTGGCGCTGGGAACGAATTCCGCAGTACATAATCAACACTGAAGCAACGACGGTGCGATCACCTTTTGATGGAACAGCCACTATCGAAAAAGGCAATAAGCTGGTAGTGACTTCCGACTACGGTGATGATCCGTTGGTAATCAAGAAGTTTGATAACTTGTTGGTGAGTAATGGTGATTTGGTGTTTGAGGGTGATCCTCTTGTTGAGGTAGAAAACTGGAATATTGGCCCGCTTACGTGGGGGCTGGTGATGACATTGCAGTTGTCTGTGGTGTCTTTGGTTTTTGCTGTGGTTATCGGTTTATTCGCTGGCTTGGCTCGAATATCGACTAATCCGGCACTACGTTATTTGTCCGTTACTTATATCGAACTTATTCGTGGTACGCCCTTACTAGTTCAGATTTTTATCTTCTACTTTTTTATTGGCACCGTGTTAGATCTAGATCGTTTTACTGCCGGTGTGGCGGCCTTGTCTGTGTTTACTGGCGCCTACATTGCAGAAATAGTGCGCTCTGGTATTCAGTCAATTAGCCCAGGGCAAATGGAAGCAGCGCGCAGCTTAGGAATGAATTACGTTCAGGCCATGGTTAATGTGATTTTGCCTCAGGCGTTTAAGCGTACGCTACCGCCAATGGCGGGACAGTTTATTAATTTGATTAAAGATTCGTCTTTGGTGTCGGTTATTTCCATTACCGATTTAACTAAGGCTGGCCGAGAAGTGGTGAGTTCTACTTTTGCGCCATTTGAAGTGTGGTTCGCCGTGGCTCTTATGTATTTAGTGTTAACCGGCGCTTTGTCTTGGGCCATTCAGCGTCTTGAAAAGAGGTTATCTGCCAGTGACTAATATGACCGATAAGAGCATCATTCAAGCTCGTAATATTGAAAAGATTTACCCGAATGGCTGTCATGCTTTAAAAAACGTTTCTCTCGATATTAATCGTGGTGAAGTGGTGGTGATTATTGGGCCAAGCGGCTCAGGTAAGTCGACGTTTTTACGTACCTTGAATCAGTTGGAAACCATTTCTGATGGCACGATTCATATTGACGAAGTGAGCCTGACAGACAGGAAAACCAATATCAATAAAGTACGTGAAGAAGTGGGCATGGTGTTCCAGTCCTTTAATCTTTTTCCGCACAAAACCGCGCTTGGTAACGTAGCTTTATCACCGATTAAAGTGAAGAAAAAGCCTCGTACAGTCGCGGAACAAGAAGGCCGTGAGTTGCTTAAAAAAGTAGGCCTAGCTGAACGCATGAATAACTACCCGTCGCACTTGTCTGGTGGTCAGCAGCAGCGTGTGGCAATAGCAAGAGCATTAGCCATGCACCCTAAGATTATGCTGTTTGATGAACCAACCAGTGCGCTTGATCCAGAAATGGTTGGGGAAGTGTTAGACGTTATGAAAAGCCTCGCCAGCGATGGCATGACTATGGTCGTGGTAACGCATGAAATGGGCTTCGCTCGTGAAGTGGCAGATCGCGTAGTGTTCATGGAAGAGGGCGAGTTAGTGTTCGAAGAAAGCCCTGAGCGCTTCTTTAGTTCTGATAACCCACGTCTACAGCGTTTCCTTGGGCAAGTCCTCTAGGGAAGGTACGAACAAGTCCTCTTGTCTCAGCATGTGGATAAAAGCCTGTTTTTCGAGGCGAGTGCCGAATGGGAATAGTGGTTCTATTTTCGAGGTGCTCAACAAAGAATACAGGCTTTTAGAGCATGCCCTGCGGGTCTTTCAGAGAAAACGCCACATGTTGTTGCGACTCTTTGAAAGGTACCTACATTCCTTCAGAGTCGCGCCTTATTTGACGATTTCTCTGAAAGACTGAGTCTTAGTAGACTTATTCGCACCTTCCCTAGTATTGATGACAAATCTTGGCCACAATTGTTGGTCAAGATTCTCTCCTTGTTTGGATATTCATCATGAATAAGAAATCCCTTCCTCCATTAAATTGGCTGCATACCTTTGAAGTATCGGCTCGATGTCTTAATTTCACTCATGCTGCTGAAGAGTTGTGCTTGACCCAAGGAGCAGTGAGTCAGCAGATTCGTTTGTTAGAAAGCCATTTGGGGGTGTCGTTATTTAAACGTTTGCCACGTGGTTTGAGTTTAACGGAAGAAGGGCGTTCTTACTTTCCCGTGGTAAAGGACGCTATTTCTCGTTTAGCTGTCGGCACGAACGAGATCTTTACCCAACATGATAAACAAACCATCAAAATTTGCGGGAGCTTGTCGTTCTTTTCTCACTGGTTAGCGCCCAAATTGGCTGATTTTAGTGTGACTTATCCTCAATACGATATTCGCTACGTGAGCAATATTTGGGTACAAGCATTAGACGATGAAGATGATATGGAAATTCGCTGGGGACATGGCGAATGGACAGGATTGATCTCGCAGCGACTGACTTGGGATCGCTTGGTGCCTGTTTGTTCACCTGAATTGATGGCGCGATCACCTTTGTTGGAGCCAGCGGATTTAGCGAATCATTCGCTTCTGCATGTTATCGGTTACGAAGAGGGGTGGGGCTATTGGCTGAATATAATGGGTGTGGACATTGTTGATTCGTCAGTGGGCATGCAATTCGATACGCTTGTTTCTACATTGCGCATGGCAGAACTTGGGCAAGGTGTGGCCTTGGCGCGTTCTTCTATGGTTGAAGACATGTTGAATGAGGGAAAACTAGTCGCGCCGTTTGGACAAGGCATTGAAGCCAGTGAATCGTTTTATTTAGTGCGACGATCTGGTGCTGAATTACATGGTGCTGCGGCTGTGTTTTTCGATTGGTTGGTTAGACAGACTCATATGTCTAAATAAGTGTCTTATTGAAAATAGGTGATCTGTTGATTGAGGCCTTTCGTATAATGCATATCATGGTTATTACTTAAGGGCATATTTTGACTCCAGACTATATTTTGACTCCAGATAAGTCACGAATTATCGAAATGGCTTGGGAAGATCGCACGCCATTTGAAGCCATTCAAACTCTTTATGGTCTTTCAGAGCCTGATGTTATTTTGTTAATGCGCAGCAATCTAAAATCTAAAGCCTTTAAAAATTGGCGGGCTAGAGTATCTGGGCGTGCAAGTAAACATTTGGCGCTGCGCAATCCTGATGTTTCTCGTGGTTACTGTAAAACGCAGTATAAAATCCGCGCTAACAAAGGTTACTAATTATTTGAGCCATTATTAGCTTCGGAGTAATGAAAGTGATGCTGCATTACGCGGCATCACTTTCACGAAAATCGACTAGTTCGTCATCAAACACTACGTTGCTTTCATCTTCGTTATATACCACATCTTCATCTGGTTCTATCACTAGGTCTTCAAGCGTTTTTTTAGGCGCAGTTTCTGCTAGATCAAGCTGTGCGCTGGCAGCCTTGTTTGCTTTTTTAGTTTTCTGAGGGCTTTTCTTTTTGTTACTAAAGACGTCTAAAATAGAGTCTTTGTTCTGTGCAAGATACATGGAAAGCGCTTCTTTTTGACTGTGATCTCCAGCTAGTTCGCTTTGATCCAAAATCTCATATAGCGCTTCAGCAGTATCCAACAATTTGTCGTACGCATCGGCTTCCGCTTTTGAAGTAAACGTCATTTTTTCGATTCCATCGCGTTCTACAACATATTTGATAATTACAGGCATAATCCACCTCGTGAAAAATAATACTGTATAAATATACAGTTATTTTTCGTTGTTTGTCTAGCGCTTTTATTTGTTGATCCTAACAATGATTGTTAAAGTAGCCTGCTCAATAAAGGAAACACTTTTTATGCCTGTTGATTTTTCCCAATTAGACTTTTCCATTCTGATGGATCACGTTGAGATTGTTTTAACAGTCGCTTGGATTTTATTGTCTTACATTGTTCGACGTTACACTAAGCGCGCTATTCGACTCCATCAAAAGATTGAACACGATAAGAAACGTCAAAGAATTAATACCGTCGACAATATATTTAACCTGTTTTTGGTGGTTGGTCTGGTTCTAATTTGGTCATCTGAATTGCAAAATATTGCTATCTCAATCGCCGCCTTCATGGTGGCATTGGTTATCGCAACGAAAGAATTTATCGCCTGTATCGTTGGTGCGTTTTATCGCGCTAGTACACGGCCGTATCAAGTTGGTGACTGGATACGTATCGCTAATTATGAAGGTGAAGTGACCGACAGTGACTGGCTATCGACAACCTTATTTGAAGTCGACTTGAAAGGAGCAAGTTATACTTATACAGGCCGGACAACGGTTGTCCCGAATAGTGTTTTATTGCAGCATACAGTGCAAAATTTAAACTACATGCGCCGTTATGTGACGCATACGTTTTCTATTTCTCGTCATGCGGATGATGTGAACTTGTTTACGATAAAAGAACAGATTCTCGATAAAATTCGCCAATACAGCGAGCATTTTCACGATGTGGCTATTCGTTATAACAGCCTCATTGAGAAACGTTTGGACATCAAGATTTCAGGCCCCGAGCCGCGAGTTCGAATTACAACAACGGTTGAAGGCTATAACGTTTTTACTATTTCATTGTTCTGCCCAACCGATGAAGCGGTTGAAATAGAGCAAAAAGTCACCGAAGATTTTATGAGATTCTGGTATGAAAAACGCGACATGAATGCTAACGGAGTACAGGAAGAATGATGCGATTTACTCGTACTATTGCAACTCTTATGCTGATATCAACTTCAGTGCTTTTGGTCGGTTGTAATAGCTTCCGTGTCAGCGAAGATGATGTAAATAAAGAAGTTGCTAAGCAATTAGCTCAGCCACAGGAAAATCATATTCAGCTGACTTTAGACAGTAATACCCTCAATCTGGACCTTTTGGTAACATCTGCACAGATCGATTTTACCGAGCGCGATGGTGGTCTGGTACTTGTTGATCTTATGAGTAAAATGACCGGTACTTTAACTGCATTTGGTCAGACTTTTTCACTGACTACAAATGTGAACCCTTCTTTTGAATCTGGTGTGAGAATCGAAGAAGATCGCTTGTATTTGGTCGCGCCAAAAATCACCCAAATTGAGGTAGAAGGTTCAAGCTTTAACGACAAAATGCTGCGATCTACTTTAGGATCCTTACATGATGATTTTGAAAAGGCGCTGGTGCAGTATTTTGATGAACATCCAGTCTACGTACTAAACCATTCTCCATTTGAAAAAACCGCCGCGTCCTTGGTGAAAGACATCATTATTAAAGAAGATTTCTTAGAGCTTTCTATTTTTTAGGTAAGACGGGTCTAGGTAAGTTTCTACATAGTCACTATAATGCCCCAATACTACAGAACCCGATAGACTAAGCCTTAGCGCTTAATTATTGAATTAAAAATGAGGAAACAGCATGTCGATTGCAGACAATCAAGTCGTTCAATTTCACTATACTTTGCGTCATGGCGAAGAGTTGATCGAAACTTCTGCGGGTAAAGATCCAGCGGCGTATTTACATGGCCACGGTAATGTTATTCCAGGGCTTGAAAAAGCAATGGAAGGAAAAGAAGTCGGTGACGAGTTTGAAGTTACCGTTGCTTGCGCTGATGCCTATGGTGAGCGTCATGAAGATCGTCAGCAACAAGTACCAGTCAAACATCTACAAGGCGCGAAACGCTGGAAAGCTGGCATGGTTGCTATGGTGCAAACCGACAAAGGTATGCGTCAGGTAACCGTCGTGAAAGTAGGTTTGAAGCACGCCACGGTTGATTTGAATCACCCATTGTCTGGTAAAGACCTGACTTTCAACATTCAAATCGTTGACTCTCGTGAAGCGACGAATGATGAAATTGCTCATGGTCATGCGCACGGTGTTGGTGGTCATCATCACTAAGAGCAAAGCTCTTTAAGTATTGTTGTTTACAAAGAAAGCCCCTGTTATGGATGACATAGCAGGGGCTTTTGCGTTTTATCCTTTTATTTTTTGAGTTGTGAGGAAACGACTGATTTGAATCAAGTAATCGCAGCAAATAGTTAAATTTAATAAGAATCGTTATCAACTACTTGACAGGTCTCGCCTTCATGCACATTATTGATAATAGTTATCATTTATGTTGTTAGATTTTCAGAGGGCAAAGCGATGAGTCATTATTTAGTGCCATTTTCAGTACTCGAGCAGACCATTCAGGGCGGGCAGTGTGCAGATTCCCCAGAAGTGCTCTATCATTATTTGAACTTAACAGAAGAGTACGCTGAGCGATTGAACATTACCGATGCAACTTTGCTGCATCAAAGAGTGTTTAATGTGTTGCTGGATACGGTTTGTGATACCAGTGTTGCGCCTCACTGGCGCCAGACTTGTTTAGATAAGGTGTATTTGCCCTTGTCACACCTCAAACATTTAATTGTGACGTATCAAGATGCCAAGAACTATTTCAAGATGGAGCATAATTTACGAATTTTGAGCCATTACTTTATTTCTTCCTTCGAACAATAAGGACATCATTTACTAATGAAAATGCGTATTGAAAAAGATAGCATGGGCGAATTAGAAGTCCCAGAAAAAGCACTCTATGGCGCCCAAACACAACGAGCCATTAACAACTTTCCTATCAGCGACGAGCCACTTCCAGAAGCCTTTATTCGCTCTCTTATCTTAATCAAGGCCGCCGCTGCACGAGCTAATGAATCCCTTGAATGCATAACGCCTGAAATGTCTAAAGCGATTCAAAATGCCTGTGACGAACTTCTAAACACCGATGATTTGATGCAGCATTTTCCTGTGGATGTATTTCAAACAGGCTCGGGTACCAGCTCGAATATGAATGCTAACGAAGTGATCGCAACCATTGCCAGTAAAAAGTTGGGAGCACGCGTTAATCCAAATGATCATGTGAATTATGGTCAAAGCAGCAACGATGTTATTCCTAGTGCTATTCATGTCAGCGCCACATTGGAATTAACTGGTCATCTTTTGCCTGTATTGGTTCATCTAAAAGACACTATTCTAGAGAAAGGCACAGCTCTGGCGGGATACACTAAAACTGGCAGAACACATTTGATGGATGCTATGCCAGTTCGCATGGATCAAACCTTTCATGCTTGGGCGGCTCAGCTGCAAGATCATATCGATAACTTAACCTATCTGGAGAACAAAACGACTCAATTGGCGCAAGGAGGTACCGCAGTGGGAACGGGTATTAATGCCCATCCAGAATTCGCTGAACTATTTGCCAAAGAACTGTCTAACCTAACAAATGTCACTTTCAGCCAGGGTAATAACTTTTTTGCCTTGATTGGTTCTCAAGATACTGCTGTTGCCTTATCTGGTCAGTTAAAAGCGGTAGCGGTGACTTATATGAAAATTGCCAATGACCTTCGTTGGATGAATTCTGGCCCATTAGCAGGGTTAGGTGAAATTTCCCTACAAGCCTTGCAACCAGGTTCATCTATTATGCCAGGTAAAGTGAATCCAGTGATTCCAGAAGCAACGGCTATGGTCGCGGCGCAGGTGATAGGTAATGACGCGGCGATTACCATAGGTGGGCAATCCGGTAATTTCGAATTGAACGTCATGTTACCAATGATTGCCAAGAATCTATTAAACAGTATCAAGCTGCTGGCAAACAGTGGGCAGCTTTTGGCTGACAATGCTATTGCGACACTAGTGGTAAATGAAGATAAATTGAACCAAGCATTGCATCGTAATCCTATTTTAGTGACCGCACTTAATCCGATTATTGGTTATGGCAAAGCCGCAGAAATTGCCAAAAAGGCTTACAAAGAAGGTCGTCCAGTGGTGGATGTTGCCGAAGAAGAAACAGACATTAGCCGAGAAGAATTACTTACTTTATTAGATCCAGCCAAGCTAACCCACGGGGGGATTTAATAAAGTGGAGAAAAGGTTTCCTTATTTGGTTGTTCCCTTACCTAATAAGGAAAACGAGCCAGCGCCCGCGCTGGCTTTTTTTTGTCTTGGCGCTATTCTTTTCAGCATAAGCAAAACTTACTTGTTAAGCGCTTTTTTAGGTGTGATGTTGGTTAGCTTGCGATCTTATATACCACTCATGTTGCATCCCTAATTTATTAAGAATGTGCATAAAACAATCAATTTTCAAAAACACCATTAAATAGTGCAGCGCTAATATTGACGGGTTGAGGGCATAATAGCGATAATTTAATTGCCTAGGCATCTATTGCATAGGCAATTTTCTTTATGTCACTCTAACTAGGCTGAAAATGACTCAATCCCCCCAAGACTCTCATGAGTTTTTATTTACTAATATTGGATTTTTACTCGGTAAAACCAATCAGATAAAAGATCGTTTACTTGATCAATTCTTGATTGAAGAGGACATTACAGCGGGTCAAGTTAAGGTGCTGTTTAGACTTTATTTCCAAAATAATCAGCGTTCTTCTGATATTAGTAAGTCATTAAACGTTGATGGCGGTGCAATGACGAGAATGTTGGATCGGCTGGAGAAAAAACACTTAATTCAGCGAATAGCTGATCCTGATGACCGTCGTTCCGTTTTAATTAAATTAACTGACAACGGCCATATTGTGACATCCCGTGCTATTCCTCTTGCTCAAGCTGCCATTGACAATTTAACCGAATGTTTAACATTCGAAGAAAAGCAAAATTTATTACATGGCTTAAGTAAAATTGTTGCCTCGTTTCTATCAGAAGATTGCCCTTCTTCTCTTTTTAAAACTAATGGTGAAAAATAATCATGCAAGACAATGTTGAAAACACAGTGACACCAAAAAACAGCAAGCGAACTAAGAGCTTAGTGATTCTGTTTAGTATTGTTGTGCTTGGTGCATTAGGTGCTGGCTGGTACTACAAAGAGTATGTTGTTGGCAATCAAAATACAGATGATGCCTACGTTCAAGGCAATATCGTTTCTATCACGTCTGAAACGGAAGGAACGGTTACGCGTATTACCGTTGACGATGGTGATTTTGTGCTGAAGGGACAAGTGTTAGTCAGTTTTGATAACGCCGATACAGATCTCCAATATGAAAATGCCAAATCAGAATTAGCTCAAACAGTCCGCCAAGTAAGAGTTATGTTTAACAATGAGACCCAAGCGAAAGCGGTTGTTGAGTCTAAGAAAATAACGCTAAACAAAGTACAAAGAGATTATGAACGCCGTAAAAATATGGTGAATGTCGGAGGCGTGACCAGAGAAGAATTAAGTCATGCAAAAGATACGGTGGATTCAGCTACCACGGAACTGGATGTTGCGATAGAGCAATTGAATGCAGAATCATCCATGATCTCTGGTACAACAGTGGAAACACATCCGCTTGTTAAATCCGCTATTACCAGTTTGAAACAAGCTTATCTAGCTAAACAGCGAACAGACATTGTTGCCCCTGTGACCGGTTATGTAGCCCGTCGCCAAGTGCAGTTGGGCCAACGAGTTTCGCCAAGCTCAACACTCATGGCCGTTGTGCCACTAAACGAAGTATGGGTAGACGCAAATTTTAAAGAAACTCAATTGGATGATATGCGTATTGGTCAGCCAGTTTCTATGGTTAGTGATTTGTATGGTGACGAGGTTATTTTTCACGGCACCGTAGAAAGCTTAGGCATTGGTACAGGCAGTGCTTTTTCTGTGTTACCGGCACAAAATGCCACAGGTAACTGGATTAAGATTGTCCAACGCTTGCCTGTTCGTATCAAGCTAGACGGTGATGATATTGCACGTCACCCTTTGCGTATTGGTCTTTCTATGAGTGTTGATGTGGACACCACAGATATGTCGGGGCAATTGTTATCGACCACCAGTCCCAAAATGCCGCGTTTTGAAACGAATGCTTATAACCAACCTACAGAAAAAATTCAGCAGGTTATCAGCCAGATAATCAAAGACAACGATGCTCAGCTTAAACAGACATCTACTGATAAATCGTAAGGTCGACTTATGAGTCAACAAGAAGAGTTCCGTCCAGCGAATATGGCACTGTGTATCTTTGCCATTTCGCTGGGTGTATTTATGCAAGTGTTGGATACCACCATTGCAAACGTGGCTCTACCAACTATTGCAGGTAACATGGGGGTGAGTTTTAACCAAGGTACTTGGGTTATTACTTCCTTTACTGTTTGTCTTGCGATTGGCTTACCTATTACCTCTTGGTTAAGTCGTCGCTTTGGGGAAGTGCAGCTTTATGTTGCGGCTTTGCTCAGCTTTATTATCACATCGTTTTTGTGCGGTATCTCACAAAACATGGCGGAAATGGTGTTTTTTCGCGCATTGCAAGGTTTATCCGCTGCACCTTTGTTTCCGATGAGCCAAGTGCTTTTGATGTCGATTTTTCCGCGGGCGAAACGAGGAATGGCGCTTGCTTTGATAGGCATGGTCGCGGTTGTTGGGCCTATCGTAGGTCCAATACTTGGCGGCTGGTTAACCTACAACTATAGTTGGCCATGGATTTTCTTTATCAATATTCCGGTAGGTATTTTTTCGATTGTAGTTATCTCAGCGCAGTTTAAAAACCGTCCTCAGCAGAAAACCAAACCGAAACTGGATGTCATCGGATTAGCAAGCATGGCGTTGGGCGTTGGAGCATTGCAAATCGTCTTAGATAAAGGCAATGATTTAGATTGGTTCGCAAATAACTGGATTATTGGTGGGGCAGTATTTGCCGCCATCATGCTGACATTTATGGTTATTTGGGAGTTAACAGATGATCATCCGGCAATTAATCTTCGTTTGTTTTTAAATCGAAATTTTTGTATCGGTACCATTTTGCTGACATTGGGTTATGGCGGTTTTTTTAGTCTTAACCTCATTCTTCCGCAGTGGCTTCAGACTCAAATGGGTTATACCGCATTATGGGCAGGATTAGCGGCTGCGCCAATGGGTGTTTTACCGCTATTAATGTCGCCTTTTTTGGGTAAATTCGGCAGTCGACTTGATATGCGCTGGTTGGCAGGTGGTTCATTTGTAGTGATTGGTATAAGTTGTTATTGGCGAACGCTATTTAATTTAGAGGTCGATTTTACGACGATTGCGCTTATACAGTTGTTTATGGGTATTGGCATCGGCTTATTTTTTATGCCAATGACGACGATTTTGATGGCTGATTTGAATGGTCCTGATATTGCGGATGGAGCCTCTTTGTCTACCTTTATTCGAACGCTTGGAGCGAGCTTTTCATCTTCTTTAACCGCGTGGATATGGGCTCGTAACTCAAGCGCCCATCATTCGGTATTAAGTGAAAATATATCGCAATATAACCCGATAGTGTCACCGCAACTTCAAAACCCAAGCACGGCAAGTCTGATGAGCTTTAATGAAACAGTGACGTCACAAGGCTTAATGCTGTCAACTATCGACCTATTCATGATGCTGACAGTCTTATTTTTTGTTCTGACACCGTTTGTTTTTTTTACGAAAAAGGCTGCCAGCGGACACTAATTGATAAATCCCGACTTAATATTCATATATTGGTATATCAGTTCAAGGAGTAATTAGCGTTTGATATAGTCTTCATTGATAGATGCATATCAAACGCTTAACGCCTTATCCACAGCGGCTTTGGCGTGAATATAAGTAGTATCAAATAAAGGCACATCAACGTGTTCTTGTTTGAGTAGTAGAGTAATTTCCGTGCATCCTTCGATAACAGCTTCCGCTCCGCTTTCTTGGAGTCGATCGACGATATCGATATAAACTTGTCTCGATTCAGGAAGAATTTTGCCAAGGCATAATTCGTCGTAAATAATTCTATGTATGTTGTCCCTGTCTTGCTTGGATGGAGTGATTACCTCCAAACCATATTGTTCTTCTAATCTCTTAATATAAAAGTCTTCTTCCATCGAATAACGCGTACCGATAAAGCCTACTTTTTGATGCTTTTGTTTAACAAGCTCTTTGGCAGTGGCATCGGCAATATGTAGTAAAGGAATTTTTACCGCACTTTGAACAACATCAGCTACCTTGTGCATGGTGTTGGTTGCGATAAGGATAAAATCAGCTTTAGCTTGTTCTAAACGTTTGGCTTCTGCAGCGAGGATTTCCCCTAATTGAGTCCAATCGCCTTGATGTTGCAACCGCTCAATCTCGGCAAAATCAACACTGGATAAAATAATCTTGGCTGAATGCAGCCCGCCTAACTTTTGTTTAGTCATCTTATTGATATTTTGGTAGTACAAAGCGGAAGACTCCCAGCTCATGCCACCAATAATGCCGATTGTTTTCATGCTCGAATCCTTTGTTTCCCATTCTGAATACATAAAGTCTAACGAGCTTATTCAATGGCTGTAATGTACAGATAATGAAATAAGTGAAGCGGACTGTAATGCAACAATAACCTTTTTACAGGCTACGAGTCATAAATACGCTATAAGGATCTAGCTTATAGTCGGCAAAAGGACCGCACTCAATAAAGTCGTGTTTTGCGTAAAGTTTTCTTGCTGGCGCAAAGAAATCTTGCGATCCGGTTTCTAGACTTATTTTGTTAAGACCTTTCTTTTTTGCGGCTTCAAGAATATGGCGGAGCAGCGTCGAAGCAACGCCTTTGTTACGGGCAGCGCTGGTGGTGCGCATGGACTTAATTTCAGCGTGTGTTTCGTCTAACGTTTTAAGCGCTCCACAGCCGAGTAATTGCTTATCTTCCCAAACCGTCCAGAAGGTAATGTTCGGCTTTTTTAACCCATCTAAATCTAATGCAAAAACGCATTCAGGCGGCGATGCAGCAAACATATCTTCAAGGTGTTCTGTGAGTATTTTTTTGACTTCTGTGCCAGATAAATCGTCGATTCTGATGTCCATTTAGTGTTCTTTCCTTACTGAAAATAATGGGCTATTTGATACGCCAAAGTAAGCAATTTTTGTACCTTAATTTAGTGTATTTTAGTCGTTAAACAAAAGTGTATACTGTTTTCCAAAATAGGCTTTAGATTAGGGAAAGACATAAGGTGTAATATGACAGATCGAGTGAATTTACGACCTGCCGAAATGAAAGACGCTGAAAAACTTTTTATATGGCGCAATGATCCAGAAACCCGTAATGCATCCCATAACACCGATGAAGTCGTGTTGGAATCACATTTTACATGGTTAAAAGCATCCTTGAGTAATCCTGAGCAAAGGCTTTTGTGGATAGCGGAAGTAGATGGCATCGCGGTTGGGTCTTGTCGAGCGGATCGTGTGGGGAATGCGTGGGAGCTATCATGGACCATTGCACCAGAAGCGCGCGGAAAAGGCTTTGCTCATCAAATGTTGTCTAAATTGGTGCGTTACTTTGATGAGCCACTGTTAGCTGAAGTCAAAGCGGATAATATAGCCTCTATTAAAGTGGCTGAGCGTTCTGGCTTTGTTTTAAAAAAGAGCGTCAAAAAAGGCGGCAATACGTTAATTTATAGCCGTCAACCACCCCAGAAATCTTAGCAAATTTAGGTTAGAGATTAATCATCAAAGCGAATGCGGACTTTCGGTTCGTCTGGCTTTTTCTCGGTCGGTTTACGCAAAGGATCGACCAACTTTTCAAGGCCATTGATTTTTATTTCCAGCGCGAGCTGCAACCATTGCCCTAAATTGCCATTCGGCCAACCTTCGTGGGCAAACCAAAGTAAATAGGCTTCCGGTAGATCAATCAAAACACGACCTTGGTATTTACCAAATGGCATGGTTTGACGAGCAACTTGAACTAGATCTTCTTGTGAGAACATGGGCTTCGCTTAATGATGCTTAAGAGTGAGTATGTGGTGCGTATTTAAACATACGTGTGTTATTTGGCAAATGGCGGATCTTGTTTAAAACGCTGAATCAGGTAATCACAAATACTTTGTAACTTTGGTGAGGGTTGGCGAACTTTCGGGTAAACAAGCCAAACACCACTGTACGGATACTGGTATTGCGTTAGTAATGGGATGAGTTTGCCGCTGGCGAGATCGTCGGACACGTAATAGTCTGGCAATTGAGCGATTCCCAAACCTTTGCGAACGGCATCGAGCAAAGCGGGCCCAGAATTACTGCGCCATTGACTGCTGACTTTTACTTCTTTGCGCTGTCCATCTTGTTGAAACAGCCAGTGATTTTTTGAACCGATCAAGCAGCGGTGTTTGTTTAATTCGGCCAACGTATGCGGCATGCCGTGTTGGTCTATGTATTCTCGTGACGCACAAAGGTATTCGACCCGATCACACAAACGGCGTGACAAATGGCTGGAATCCTTCATGGCACCCATGCGAATAGCAAGGTCGTAACCTTCCTCTATCAAATCTACCGAGCGGTTGGTGAGGTGAAAATCGAGCTCAATTTTTGGATGATGCAATAAAAAATCGTTCATCAAAGGTGCAATGTAGCGTTCGCCAAAGGTAGTGGCACAGGTCATTTTAAACGGGCCAATTGGCGCTTGGTTGAGGGTAGAAATCATTTCCTCGGCACTACTCAGCGCTTCAGGCAAGCCACGACAGTGCTGGTAATACAATTCTCCCGCTTCGCTTAAACGAATACGGCGCGTGGTGCGAAACAGCAGGGTGGTTTCAAGCTCCGCCTCTAGTTGGGTGATCAATCGACTAATGTGCGAAGCGGATACGCTCAGTTTGACTGCGGCGGCTGAAAAGCTGCCTTGTCTGACAACTTCGACGAACGCTTCCATGGCTTCCCAGTTTTTCATAGTCTTTTTGTACCAATAGATAAAGGTTTAGCTTGATGCTTGAGTTGTTACATTATAACCAAATAAAAGATTTTTAAAATGATTGTTGCTGTATGGCAATAATCATTTTCCAAATTGGGGATTATCCTTGTAATTATTTACGTCTACACTGGTTGCATCAAGACTGAATTTAAAACACACATTGGAGTGCGCTATGAAATGTAAAGCAGCTGTTGCTTGGGGACCAGGCCAACCACTTAAAATCGAAGAAGTAGATGTTCAAGATCCACAAAAAGGTGAAGTACTTGTTCGTATGGTTGCAACAGGCGTTTGTCACACAGATGCGTTTACCTTGTCTGGTGAAGATCCAGAAGGTATTTTCCCTGCGATCCTAGGTCATGAAGGTGCAGGTGTTGTTGAAGCGGTAGGCGAAGGCGTAACCACGTTAAAAGTGGGTGACCACGTTATTCCTCTATACACCGCAGAATGTGGCGAGTGTAAGTTCTGTAAGTCTGGCAAAACCAACCTTTGCCAAGCGGTCCGTGTTACCCAAGGTAAAGGCCTAATGCCAGATGGCACTAGCCGTTTTAGCATCAATGGCGAGCCAATTTTCCATTACATGGGTACGTCTACTTTCTCTGAATACAGCGTTGTTCCTGAAATTTCTTTGGCGAAAATCCACGTTGATGCGCCGCTAGAAAAAGTCTGTTTGTTAGGTTGTGGTATCACAACAGGTATCGGTGCGGTACTAAACACAGCGAAAGTTGAAGAAGGCGCAACGGTTGCTGTCTTTGGTTTGGGTGGCATTGGTTTATCGGTTATCCAAGGCGCTCGCATGGCAGGCGCTTCTCGCATTATCGCTATCGATATCAACGAATCTAAATTCGAAATGGCGAAACAGTTTGGTGCGACTGATTGCATCAATCCAAAGAAATTCGACGCGCCAATTCAGCAAGTTATCGTTGATATGACAGACGGTGGCGTAGATTACTCATTCGAATGTATCGGTAACGTACAAGTTATGCGTCAAGCGCTTGAGTGCTGTCATAAAGGCTGGGGCGAATCCATCATCATCGGTGTTGCTGGTGCTGGCCAAGAAATCTCCACGCGTCCATTCCAATTGGTAACCGGTCGAGTCTGGAAAGGCTCTGCTTTTGGTGGTGTAAAAGGTCGCAGCCAATTGCCAGGTTACGTAGAAGACTATATGAACGGCAAGATCGAAATCGACCCATTCGTGACACATACTATGCCACTTGAGCGCATCAATGAAGCGTTTGATTTGATGCACAAAGGCGAGAGTATTCGTACTGTCATTCTTTTCGATAAATAATCGAAATCACACCGTTTTGATAAGCCCGCTAAGCGGGCTTTTTTAACACAGCTAAGGAGACAGCTATGGAATTGTTATCCAGCACCAAAAGCTTCGGCGGTTGGTTGAAGCGTTACAAGCATGAAAGCTTGTCAGTGAAAAGCGAAATGACCTTTGCTATTTACCTACCTCCACAAGCAGAAACGCAAAAAGTGCCAGTCTTGTATTGGCTGTCAGGTTTGACTTGTAATGACGAAAACTTCACACAGAAAGCGGGCGCTTTTCGCAAAGCAGCAGAATTAGGTTTAGCCATTGTTTGTCCAGATACCAGCCCACGCGGCACGGATTATCCAAACGAGCATGAAAGCTACGACTTTGGTTCTGCAGCAGGGTTTTATATCAATGCGACGGTTGAACCTTATTCGAATACTTACCACATGTATGATTACGTGGTTCAAGAATTGCCGCATTTGGTAGAAGCCAACTTCCCTGTGACCGACAAGCGTTCGATCTCTGGTCACTCAATGGGTGGTCACGGCGCTTTGATTTGCGCGTTGAAGAACCCAGGCAAGTATCAATCTGTTTCAGCGTTCGCACCGATCGTTAATCCAACTAACTGTCCTTGGGGCGAAAAAGCCTTTACTGGATACTTGGGTGAAGACAAAGCCACTTGGAACGAATGGGATGCGACTTTGCTAATCGAGAAGGCAAGTGAACGTTTGCCTTTGTTCATTGACCAAGGCGAAGCGGATAACTTCTTGGTAGAACAACTTAAGCCAGAAGCCCTAGAAGCGGCCTGTGAAAAAGCCGGACATCCGATTACGCTACGCCGTCAACCGGGCTACGACCACAGCTACTTCTTCATCGCCAGCTTCATCGACGATCACCTAGAACATCACTCCAGAGCTTTGGGTTAACACTTAGTTTTCTCTTCATTGGAATCGACAAAAGCGAGCTACGGCTCGCTTTTTTACTGCTGGAAGTTTCGACACTGTTCAATTAATACATCGATATTCATATTTTGTTCTGTGCTGTCGGCGAGGCGGTTGATTTCGTTGTCTCGGTATTGGTCGTAGTCGAATGTGGCGGCTTGGTCGACGCCTGCCCAGTTTAGTAAGGTTTGCAGGGCTTCTGGGTGGTCAAATACGCCGTGCAGATAGGTTCCGATGATTTGACCGTCTTCTGATATGTAGCCTTCTTTTTCACCGTTTTCTTTGTTTTTTTCGTTATTTAAGAGAGCGAAATGGTTTATTGTCGTATTGGCTGAAAAGCTCGACACGCCAGAGTGGATTTCGTAGCCAGTGACTTGTGGGTAGCTGCTGGCGTTCGTTGATAACGTAAGTTTTCCGTGGCGTTGTTTAAGCTGTTTTTCTTCTTTAAGGACAGTTTTCATGGGAATAAAGCCAAAGCCAGCAGATTGAGTGTTGGCGTGTTGGTTTTCTAGTCCTAGCGGATCAAGCAGTTGCTCGCCGAGCATTTGATAGCCGCCGCAAATCCCGATGACTTTTCCGCCGTATCTAAGGTGTTTATTCAAATAATCTTCCCAGCCTTCTTGACGTAGAAAGGCGAGGTCGCTTTGTACGCTTTTGCTGCCTGGCAAAATGACTAGATCCGCAGGTGGAATGGGGGCGTTGGCTCCCACTAGGGTGACTTGAACATCTGGATGAAGACGTAACGCGTCCCAGTCTGTGTGATTACTAGTGCGCGGCATAATAGGGATGACGATGTTTAGCTTGGTGTTGCTGTCGGTTTTAATGGGACTTTTGGCGACGGCGTCTTCGGATTCTAGATGAAAACCTTTTAAGAAAGGTAGAACCCCTAGAACCGGTTTGCCGGAGCGTTCTTCTAACCAATCTAAGCCAGATTGCAGCAAGCTGATGTCGCCACGAAAACGGTTAATTACAAAGCCAATCACTCGGTCTTGCTCGCTTTGGCTAAGTAAATCCAATGTACCAACGAGATGAGCAAATACACCGCCTTTGTCGATATCGGCAATGATAATAACTGGGCAATTGATGCTTTCCGCAAAGCCCATGTTGGCGATGTCGCGAGCGCGTAAATTGATTTCTGCTGGGCTGCCAGCGCCTTCAATTAAAACAGCTTGGTATTGTTCGGCTAAGCGATGATAAGAATCCAATGCGGCGACTTTGGCGATGCTTTTGTATTCGTGATAGCCAACCGCGTTCATGTTGCCCACGGCTTTGCCTTGGATGATGACTTGTGCGCCTGTGTCTGTGTTGGGTTTGAGCAGAATTGGATTCATATCCACGTGTGGCTCAAGCCCAGCGGCATAGGCTTGCACGGCTTGAGCTCGGCCAATTTCATTGCCATCTTGCGTGACCGCGCTGTTTAAAGCCATATTTTGTGGTTTGAATGGTGCGACCTGAATGCCTCGGCGGATGAATAAACGGCATAGCGCCGTGACTAATGTGCTTTTTCCGGCGTCCGAGGTAGTTCCTTGGATCATTAAACTAAAGGCTGGCATTCAGTATCATCACGCTTCAAATCAATAAGGTGGTAGAATTCTACCTTACCTGTCCACCTTGTTAAGTGAAAATACGACCTATATTTATGATCCTTGCTAATTTAAACAGTAGTTTTGATGGTTTTCTTGGTGTGTTCTCTATGGCCAGTTTCATTTTGGTCGCGGCCTTGGTATTGGATCGCTTATTAGGCGAGCCAAAAACTTGGCATCCTTTGATTTGGTTTGGTCGCTGGGTGGATCTTTGTCGCAAGCATATTCAGTTGCCTTTAGACGCTTCTTTATCTCGTCAACGCATGGTTGGTGTGTTGGCATGGCTGGTGGCGGTTTTGCCTTGGGGGATGATTCTATTGGCTTTGTTTTGGTTGTTGCCGAGTTGGCTAGATACTTTGCTGTCTGTGGTGGTGTTGTATTTTGCCATTGGTTGGCAGAGTTTGCGTGAGCATGCTTTGGCGATTTATCAGCCTTTGTCTGTCTCTCCACTGTCGGCAGAAAAACTCGATGAAGCACGTCTTGCTGTGAGCTATATCGTCAGCCGTGACACACAGAATTTGGATGAATCATCGGTGGCAAAAGCGGGTATTGAGTCGGTTTTAGAAAACGGCAGTGATGCGATATTTGCACCGATATTTTGGTTTATTCTCTTCGGTGCGCCGGGTGTGCTCCTGTATCGTCTTGCCAATACGCTGGATGCTATGTGGGGCTATAAAACCGAGTCATTGCTGCACTTTGGTTGGTTCGCGGCGCGCTTTGATGATGTATTGAATTATATTCCGGCTCGTCTTGTGGTTTATACCTATGGGGCTTGTGGTAAATGGCATTCAGCCATTCGCAGTGCTCGTCGTCCTTCTGCCCGTTGGAAAAGCCCTAATGCTGGCCCGGTGATGGCTGCAGGGGCGGGCGCTTTGGGGATTCAGTTAGGTGGCGAAGCGCCGTATTTTGGTAAAGTCGAAACGCGACCCATTCTAGGCGAGGGTGATTTACCGACGCCTCGACATTTAAAAGAGGCCATTTGGCTGGTGGATAAAAGCGTGATTTTGTGGGGATTGGTTATATGTCTATTGGTCTAAAATCTTCTAAGTTAGAAAGCTTACCCCCAAAGCACGGTGGTGATTTGGCTTTTTGGCAGCGGAAAGTCGGTAATGAAGCGTTGAATTGGTTGGATTTATCCTCTGCGTGCAATCGTGAGCCTTGGCCCATTCCAGAAGTAGATACCTCTTTATGGATGGATTTGCCTGATCAAGTGAATTTATTAGACGAAGCAGAGCGCTATTTCGGTCGTCGTCCCAATGCGATTGGCGCGGGTTCCCAGCATATTATCGAATCTTTACCGCCCATGTTGCTGGCGAGTCAGTCTTCGGCTCTGCTTACTGTATCGCAAATCGTTTTTGTGCCCCGTATTGGATATCAGGAACATGCCTTTGCTTGGGAAAAATGGGGCTTTGAGATTGCCTATTACGATGCATTGGAAGAGTTATTAGGACAGAAATGGGCGGTTGCCGTGGTGATTCAGCCGAATAACCCAACGGGGGAAATTGCTTCGTCCAAGATTCTGTCTCAGTTAATTGTCCATGCTGAGCAGCAAGGGGCGAATATCGTTGTGGACGAGGCTTTTGTTGATGCTTGCCCAGAGTTGAGTCTGTTGAATAGCAAACAAGGTGAAGCGCTGAGTGAATCGCTTTTTGTATTACGCTCTGTTGGTAAGTTCTTTGGCTTGGCTGGTGCTCGCGTGGGTTTTGCTTTTTGTGCGGAAAAATGGCAAACCGCGTTAAAGAATTTGCTGGGACCTTGGCCAGTGGCTACGCCAAGTTTGCATTTGGTGAGATTGGCCTTTGCTGATACGGCTTGGCAGTCTCAGGCTAGACAGAACTTAGCAGTACGGCAAGCGGCGTTTGTTGAACGTGTTGTGCCTAAATTTAATACTATCTTTGATTCTCAAGAGTATGTATTGAGTCCGCTGTTTGTGACCTGGACTCTCGAAAGTGGTGACTATGCGGCGCAAGTATTTGAGATGTTGCATCAAGTTGGCGTTCATACTCGTTTAGGCGAAGGTTGGATTCGTGTGGCATTACCGGCTTTGCATGAAATGGATGCTTTAAATAGCGCATTGATTCGTTTATTAAAAACGGCAGGAGGCCAAACGCAGGGCTTTTCAAGGGGGCAGCTAGCATGAAGCATCTCGTTTTAGGTGGCGTTCGTAGTGGTAAAAGTGCCTTTGCTCAAGAACAAATAGCCGCTTCTGGAAAACCGGTGTGTTATGTGGCGACGTCTCAAGTGTGGGACGACGATATGGCGGATCGTGTTCGTCAGCACAAAGACAACCGACCGAGTGAATGGCAATTGATAGAAGAGCCGTTAGCATTGGCAAGTGTCTTACATTCTCTTAATTCACCTGATCAAGCAGTCATTGTTGAGTGTTTTACCTTATGGATGACAAATTTATTGTGCCTAGAAGATGAAACTCGTTTGGAAGAGGAAAAACAAGCACTATTAAATGCGGTTGAAGTGTTTGAAGGAGATTTAGTTCTAGTATCGAGTGAGGTAGGTCTAGGTATTATGCCGATGAATGCGCTGGCTAGGCGTTTTGGTGATGAGGCTGGCACAATGAATCAGGCGCTAGCTAAATTGACCGATCGGGTAACTTTTGTTGCGGCCGGCCTACCATTACCGCTAAAATCTTAATCTTTTATTTCCACTCAATCTTTTCTTGTATTATGTTATTCCTTTAGCGGTACATAATTGAGAAATCAAAACCAATAGCGAAAGGCGTAGGAGCTTTGATGACCCCTTATTCAAAAGATTTTCCGGTATCTTGGGAAGAGTTACATAGGAATGCTCGCGCTTTGTCTTGGCGTTTGCTTGAGCAAGGTCCTTGGAAGGGTATTATCGCTATCACTCGTGGTGGTTTAGTGCCCGCGGCTATTTTATGTCGTGAAATGGATATTCGTTTGATTGATACGATTTGTATTGTTAGTTACGGCGCTGGCGAAAAAGCCGACGGAGTAATGAAACAAGGTGAGCTGAACGTTTTGAAAGGTGTAGAAGGCGACGGTGAAGGTTTTATTTTGATCGATGATTTAGTTGATACGGGACGTACTGCGGCAAAAGTACGTGAAATGTTGCCTAAAGCGCATTTTGCAACCATTTACGCAAAACCTGCCGGCAAGCCATTAGTTGATACTTTTATTACCGAAGTAAGCCAAGATACGTGGATACGCTTTCCTTGGGATATGGAATATACGTTTTCAACCCCTTTGGCAGATCGTCACGCAAAGTAAGTATTCACTTCAGCCACATACTCCCTAAAAAAGTCTAAAGAGAAAACCTCAACAGAAAGTTAGTTATCGTTTGACACAAAAGGAGCGAGAGAGTTTGCAAAATTACACAAAACTCTCGCTTCCTTTACACAGTTTTCAGCTAACTTTATGGTTATATTCATTTCTAAATTAGAGTCAAAGAGCGGCGAAATAAATAGCGTGTTCCACGCATTTTTAATGCAAATGTTTTATGTGATTACAATAGGGTTTTAATATGTGGCAAACGTTAACTAGAGTTGCTTTGGCTGGTATTTTATCGTTTGCGATGATTTTACCTGCTTGGGCTGAAGGTACTGTGGCTCGTGCTCAATTTTCAACAGATGTTGTTGATCGCGAACCAATTGATGATATTGGTCCCACTGTAAAAGTAGAATACGGTGAAATTCAAAGAATATACTTCTTTACTGATTTGCGTGATATGTCGGGCAGCCAAGTGATTCATCGTTGGAAGCTAGACGGCGAAGATCAAGCGGATGTAGGTTTTGATATAGGTGGTGACCGTTGGCGTGTGTGGTCAAGTAAACGACTAATGCCCGGTTTTGATGGCAAATGGAGTGTGGATGTTGTTCAGGATGGCCAAGTGATAGAAACTCGTACGTTTGATTATGTAGATGAAGGCTAGTAAATCAGGCATTATTTATGGCTAATTTTTAATATCGACTAAGGATTAATATGCCTCATTTACGTGTTCGTGGACTCGCTTTTGACGAATTAGAATCTATCGCAGATATTTTGATAGAAAATTTAGCTGAAATTACCGATACGCCTAATTCGCATTTTACACTTGAATACCAAGCAACAACCTACCTTGCTGTCGGCGGTGCTTCTCCTGCTTATCCGTTTTTTGATGTTTTGTGGTTTGACCGAGGCGATGAAGTAAAACGCAAAGTAGCGTTAATCATTGAAGAGTTGGTTAGACCATTGGTAGATAGTGGCCAAGACATTACCGTTTTGTTTCATGATCTACAGGGCAAAGATTATTACGAGAATGGCGAGCATTTTTGAGCAACCTTTTCTCGATTACTACGCTTGCTAACACTTTGTTAAAAATAGACTCGTTTTAGCTTCGCTCGTCACATCGAGTAAAGACCTCTCTCATGCCATAAAAATAGTTTTGTAGGCCTGATGAGGGAGGTACGACAGTGATCAGGCGTGTGACAGATAGCTTCTTCCCCTCAATTAATTTTGCCTTCAATTGGTTGATTTATATGATTTTTGGTATGGAATCACTAGCTAATCGGCTCTTTTCAAAAGTAATGCCGAAAGGGTATTTTTCAACCGTTATGTATACCGTTAACCGTCAGATCACACCTTCGTTCCTCGGTTCATCTGACCTACAAAATCGACGGAATCATGTATTTACATAACTTAGTGTTAATCCAATGAAACACTGATACCTCGCCCCTTGGAGCGGGGCGGTTCATTCTTACCTTTGAAATTCGTAGACACTTCCCAAGTTCATTATCTGAGTTAATTCATCTAATGCGTTGCGGCTTTCGATTAGCAATTGCGGATCGGCAAGGTCTTTTTCATGCAGTTCATCTCGGTAATGCTTATCTACCCAAGTATTTAAAAGCTCAAACAAGGTATTATTCATTAGAGTAGATGGGTTAATCGCCGCTTGCTCAGCTTGCGTTAAAGCAACGCGAAGTCGCAGGCAAGCTGGGCCGCCGCCGTTGCTCATGCTTTGTTTAAGATCGAATACTTTGATTTCATTTATGGGTGATTGACCAGCAACTAGGCTATTTAAATACGTCCAAACTGCAGTATTATTCTCACATTCTCCTGGTACAACCAGTACCATGTCATCGTCGCCACGGCTTAATAATTGGCTATTAAACAGGTAAGACTGAATGCAGTCTTGTACCGATACCGCGTCGCTTGGTACTTCAATCAGGTGGAACTTAGATGCCCTATCTCCCCACGCTGTGAGTAAGTCTTGCTTCATTTTAGCCGTATCCAAGAAGGCTTCTTGATGATAAAAATGCGCATTGCGATTGCCAACGGCGATCACGTCATTATGGAAAACACCAGCGTCAATGACACTTGGGTTTTGCTGTGCGTAAACCACTTGATCCGCGGATAAACCGTGACGACGAGCAACCGCTTGTGAAGCTTCCAGAGTGTGACGAGCTGGAAATTTAGCAGGATGCGGTGCGTTATAATTAAAAGCTTCCATTCCATACACAAAGAATTCGATACCTTGTTCGCCATAACCATGACAAAAACGTGTGTGGTTTGCTGCGCCTTCATCACCAAAATGATCGACGCTAGGCAAGGCGGGGTGATGAGCGAAGTGCTTATCGTCGCTGAAAGTCGCTTGTAAAATCGCGCCAGTGGTTTCATGTTCTATTGAACGATGGAACTTGTTTACCAAGTTGGCTGGCGTGAAATGTACTCGTTTGTCGCTGGTGTCACCACTTGGTGATACGGTTGCGGCATTGGCTGTCCACATACAAGACGCAGAGCTAACCGCAGCAAGCAGTTTTGGTGCTTGTTTAGCGGCTTGTTCCAATATATAGGCATCAGTACCAGAAAAACCTAAACGACGCAGCGTAGGGATGTGCGGACGTTCGTGTGGCGCGAGTACGCCTTGTACAAACCCCATGTCTGCCAGGGCTTTCATTTTTACCAAGCCTTGTTTTGCCGCCGCTTTCGGATTGGATGGGCGTGCAGAGTTATTCAATGAAGCGACGTTACCAAAAGATAGGCCGCTGTAGTTGTGGGTTGGGCCCACTAAGCCGTCAAAATTGGCTTCTGTCGCTATGTTCATAATTGCCTCTTGTAAATTGCGTATTCTATTTCGTTAAAGGGTAATGCCGTGACCGAGTTTTTCTGGCATGGTTAAGCTGTCTGCCTCAATACTGGCCACTGGGTAAGCGCAGTAATCAGCTGCATAGTAGGCACTGGCTCTATGATTACCACTAGCTCCTGTGCCACCAAATGGCGCATTACTGGAAGCTCCCGTTGTTTGACGGTTCCAGTTGATAATCCCTGCTCGGCTATGCTGTAAGAACCATTCATACTCGGCTGCCTCATCGGATAATAGACCCGCAGACAAGCCAAATTTTGTATTGTTGGCAATGGTCATGGCTTGATCCAAAGAATCATAGCGAATCACAGTAAGCAACGGACCGAAATATTCCTGATCTGGAAGTTCGTCTAGCATGTCTGTTGCGTCGATAATACCCGGTGTAACAAAGCCGGTTTGGCTGTCGCCGCGAGTCATTTCTAGGATCGGTGATGCGCCTAATTTGATCAGTTTTTGGTAGGCTTGCAGTAAACCGTCGGCGGCTTGAGCAGAGACGACAGGTCCCATAAAGGGTTGTTCGATTGCATCAAAACGATCAATTTTTAGGGCTTTGGTTGCGGTAACAAGGGATTGCAAAATCGCATCACCTAGCGCGCCTTTGGGCAATAATAAACGGCGTGCACAAGTACAACGTTGTCCTGCTGATATAAACGCTGATTGGATGATTTCATGCACAGCAGCACGCTGATCCGTCACTTTTTCAGAAACCAATAATGGGTTGTTACCGCCCATTTCTAGTGCCAGAATTTTCCCTGGATGGCCGGCAAAACCTTTATGTAAAATATGACCAACCTGTGGGCTGCCAGTGAAGAAAAGCCCATCTATGCCTTGGTGGTTTGCTAGGGCAACACCTGTTTCACGCTCGCCTTGAATCAAGTTAAGTACGCCAGCTGGCAAGCCTGCTTTTTCCCATAATTGGATGATTAGGTCAGACGTGGCCGGTGCTTGTTCGCTTGGTTTGAAAACCACTGTATTACCCGCAATCAGCGCTGGCACAATGTGTCCGTTAGGCAAGTGACCTGGAAAGTTGTATGGGCCGAATACAGCAACCACGCCATGTGGACGATGACGCAGTCGAGCTGTTGCGCCCGGCATAGGCGTGTTTTTTTCGCCTGTTCTTTCGTGATACGCCTGTTTGGAAATCGCGACCTTGCCCACCATAGCAGCGGCTTCGGTACGAGTTTCCCAAATCGGTTTGCCAGTTTCTCGGCTGATGGTCGTAGCGATGTCTTCGCTGTGTTCTTTTACCAATTCTGCGAAGGCTTCAATAATCGTTAAGCGTTCTTCTAAAGGACGATTGGCCCAAGCAGGAAAGGCAGCGCGAGCGGCTTTGATAGCTAAATCTACTTGGCCTGAAGTTGCGGTGTTAGCTTGCCATACTAAACTGGCGTCCGCTGGGTCGATAGAGCGTAGTGGTTGGCCTTCACCTGCTAACCATTGACCATTAATATAATGTGCTTGCTTCATGATAGCTCCTGTTAATTCGTGCGTATTTATCTTGAATAGGGGGATAATTCCACGATTCGAACGGGTTCTTTATTTGTTATGCATAGACTGTCAGCTTCTTCTTGAGTCAAGGTCATGGCACTGCCTGGCGGTATTGAGCGTTGAATCAGAATGCAACGAAAGTCTTTTACCTTTGCATTCGAGACTAGGTAGTAATTACCTTCGTTTTTACCTTCACGGATGCCTTTAGGCTGGCCTATGTTTGCAAGGCAAAGTCGGCTGTCACGGACTGCGCGTATGTCTTGAACGCGAGCTTCTAAGCTTGGGCCGCCATCAAAAATGTCGACGTAGTTTTCGTAACGAAAGCCTTCTTGTTCTAATAGACGACGGGCTGGCACTGTATTTTTGTGAACTTGTCCCAGGACGTCTCGAGCTTCTTGTGGCAGCAAGTTCACGTAAACTGGATTGTTCGGCATTAGCTCGGCAATAAACTGTTTGTTGCCTTGCGCGGTAAGCTCGTCGGCTTCTTTGAAATCTATCGAGAAAAAGTGACGACCAAGACTTTCCCATAGAGGAGATACTCCTTCTTCGTTACTGACACCACGCATTTCAGCGAAGACTTTCTCTGTAAAGCGTTCAGGAAATTGTGCCATGAACATAAAACGTGCTTTAGAAAGCAGTTGGCCGTTTTTTGAGTGACGGTAATCTTCTTCTAAAAACAGCGTACAGATTTCACTAAATCCAGTGAAGTCGTTGTTGAGTATTAAAGTTGGAATGGCATTATGCACGCCAAGTTCACGAGAAGCGTGAGTAATGGTTCCTAGGTGATAGCTGTAAAATGGCTCGTCTAAGCCAACGGTGGCTAATATTCCACAGGTACCTACGATGTCACCTGTTGTGGTGTCTTCAAGCACCATTAAGTAATCTTCATTGTGAGGTTTGGTGACGTTTTCTTTGTTAAAAGAACGCACGGCGCCGTCGATTTTCTTTTGTAAAATGGCTTCGTCAGACACCAAAGAGGTAAAACCTATGCCGGTTTTTTCGGCAAGTCGGTAAAGTGACTTTAGGTCATTCTGACAAATGGGGCGTATGACCATCATGATGGTGTTCCTCGTGTTTAATTAAGCTGCTTTTGACGGTTATTAAGGTCACGCAGGTGGTTATTATTGTTTATAGAGCAACCCATTGGATGCGTTTTCCTGAAGAAATACCCAATCGTTCTTGGGTGGATTTTTCTAATGCTAATCCTGCTGCTTGTGGTTCAGCAGGTGCAGCAGTCACTCTAAAATGTTCTAAATGGCCTGTTGATATAAGGTGCATAGCGCCTTTTGAGGTTTCTGTTAGCGTTAGTGCCTTGTCAGTTTTCTGGTTGGTAATGGTGTGCAGGCTTTCTGTTCTTGCTTCGATACTTGGTCCAGCGTCAAATATGTCTACATAGCCTCGGAACTCAAAACCTTCCCCTAATAAAATGTCGGCACTTTGACCTGAGTTTTCATGCACAACACCAATGGCTTCTTGTGCTGCTTCTGGAAGCGTTGGTACATAAATCGGGTAGCGCGGCATTAATTCTGCGATGAAGTTTTTGTTACTGACACCTGAAAGATAGTCGGCTTTCTTGAAGTCCATGGTAAAAAAGTGTTTTCCCAAGGCATCCCAAAAAGCAGAGTAACCGTGTTTGTCGCTTTCACCACGTAGCTCTGCGAATAATCGTTTGGTAAAACGCTCTGGGTAACGAGCGATAAAGAGTAAGCGAGCTCGTGATAGCAAAGACATGGCAACGGGATTCTGGTGGGCCTTGTCGACAACTAAGGCGATAAGCCGACTGGTTCCGCTGTAGTCGTGACATAAGAAAAGAGCAGGGATACGATTGTGAATTTGTAACTGTGGCGACGCGTGTACCACTTCATCAATTCGGTAGCTGTAAAACGGTGTATCGACTCCGACCATAGCATCAATACCACAGCAGCCAACAATCTGTTCATTGCTGGTATCTACCAACACAAACAAGTAGGATTCGTCGCCTGGCTGCACTACGTCGGTTTGAAAAGAACGGCGTGAAGAAGCAATTTTGTCGTTCAGGCGCTCTCTATTGGCTGGGAAATTTGTAATACCAATACCTGCCTGTTGAGCAAGGCGTTCCAGCGCAGGAAGATCTGCAAAATCTACTGGACGTACTAGATACATAGAAAATTCCTGAAAATGAGTTAGGGCGATAGTATGTAAGTATTATTGCTGAGTTCTATTAGGCGTGTAAGAGAGCAACTTTCGAATTGGCGACAAGTTTTTCTAGATATTGGCTAATTATGGTCGATTTTTAAAAAGTATAGAGGGTTTAGATATGAAGGCTGGCGTTTATCAACATTATAAAGGGGCGCTGTACTGGGTTGAGCGAGTGGTAAAGCACAGTGAAACAGAAGAAGAACTGGTGATTTATCAGGCCTTATATGGTGAGTTCGGTTGGTGGGCAAGACCATTAAGTATGTTTCAAGAGTCTGTTGAGATAAATGGAGAAAGAATCCCGCGTTTTGATTGGGTCAGAGCAGAGCTCGACGCGGGATAATAATATTATATTAGACATGTATTAGGCTGGCGAATGCATCCAAGGTGATTCGCGCATGAAGTAAATGATTTGCTCTCTCAGCCAGCGATGGGCAAGGTCATTGTTAAAACGCTCATGCCAAAAAATATGTATAGGATGTCGACCATGATATTCATCGATCTCCAATACTTCTTTTGGAATTGGTAGTATTCTTACTGGGTAAAAATGTGCTTTTTCACACATCACTTGCAAGAATAAGTCTCCAATTGAGCGCGAAGTGACAAGTGCCATTCCTCGTTTCACCGCCTGCATAGCGACCATTAAGCTATCTGTCTCTAAGCTAGGTTGAATGATGTGGCCTTGTTGTTTGAGCTTTTGTTCTGTTTTTGAAAAAGAGCTATTGCGATGACTGCGCAGGTGATGAGTAACCACTTTATGTGCAAGTAGATCTGTCACCGATAATTCATCTTGATGGAATAATGGATGCGCTTCACTTAATACAATGCAGGCTTCCATATAACCTATGAGTTTGCTGCGAATATTTCCAGGCGTATCATTAATGCGCATAATTCCAAGATCTATATTGCCAGAAACAAGTTCATCAAGCTGTGAGTCACCCCATGAGCTTATTGATAATCTCATGCCTGGTGCTTGGTATTGTAATGATGCTAGTAATGGCTCAATAAAGTTTTCAAGATCGCCTTCATCTGCACGTAATTTAAAGCGACGATCTAAATTTTTTAGATCTAATGAATTCGGACTCATTAATTCAGATAGAGAGCTTAAAATTGGCTGTATCAGGTCGTGTAACTCTGAAGCGCGAGCCGTTGGGCTTAAGCCATAAGCTTGGCGGGTGAATAGAGAATCTTTAAACAAGTCCCTTAATCGCTGCAAACTTTTGCTAAGTGCTGGTTGGGTCACTCCAAGTCTTTCTGCTGCTCGTGAAACACTGCCTTCTTCCATAATAGTGACGAAGGCGACGAGTAGCTTAATGTCCAGTTTTAAGATTTCGTCTAAATGCATAAATTTCTCAAATAAGATAGATTACTGGGTAATCAAGAGCCTTACCTTCTATCCACGATAAGGCTCTCTCTTTTTAATATCACATTTAGGTATTATTCAAAGTCATTGTGATTACGATATTTGACTCGGAATAATATAGTGTAAAACACAGGTACTGCGACTAGTGTCAGTAAGGTTGCAAACCCTAACCCAAAGGAAATAACTACCGCCATTCCTTCAAAGAACGCGTCGTAAAGTAAGGGTACCATACCCAGAATAGTGGTAACGGCGGCCATACATACTGGGCGAACTCGGCTCACTGCGGAGACGAAAATGGCTTCGTACTTCTCTGTACCTTGTTCAAGCTCGTAGTTTATTTGGTCTGCTAATACGATACCGTTTTTCACAGTCATGCCAGATAAACTCAAGAACCCAAGCAATGCCATAAAACTAAACGCAGAGTTCATTACTAACAATCCGGTTGATACACCAATCAATGCTAATGGTACACAGAACCAAATAGTCAGCGGAACACGAACTGAGTTGAATAGTAGTATGGTAATAATGAACATAAACAAGTAGCCCATAGGCAATGCTTTGAATATATTCGCTTGGGCGTCGGTACTGCTTTCGTATTCACCGCCCCAATCTAAGACATAACCTGGCGGCAATGGAATAGCTTCGATTGCACCACGAGTACGAGAGAAGATTGCCATGGCAGTTTCATCCCCTAGAATCTTCGGATCTGCCATTACAGTAATGGTTCGTTTACGATCACGACGCTCAATGATGGGATCTTCCCAGACGGTTTCAAATCCAGATACCAGGGTAGAAAGCGTTACGTACGATCCTGTCGCTGGGCTATAGATTTGTAGATCTCTGATTTGATCAATAGAAACTCGCTCATTCTCTGGTGCTGTTCGTACGATAGGCAATAAATCTGTGCCTTCACGATACAAGCCAATTTGTGATCCAGTGAAGTTCGTTAGCAGAACATCGTCTAGCTCTGTTTTGCTAATACCTAAACGTCGAGCTTGAGCATCATTAAAGAGAGGCCGAAGTACCTTAACAGGCTGACGCCAATCATCTTTAATATTTTCAAGTCCACCATCATTACGGTAGATTTCTTGAACTTGAGCACTGAATTGACGTAAAAGCTTAGGATCAGGGCCACTAATACGAGCTTCTAATTTTGCACCTGTTGAGGGGCCTAACTGAAGGCGCTGTAGTTTAACTTCAAGCTCTGGGTACTCTTCCTGCATTTTGTAATACAAGTCTTTGAGCAAGCCAGGAATAACGTCAGTGTCTTTAGTTCGAACAATAAACTGCGCGTAGCTTGAGTTAGTTTGCTCTGCCTCGTAAGTTAGCATGAAGCGCAAAGCGCCTTGTCCTGTGGTTGAGGTGACGTATTCAATTCGGTCGTCTTTCAATAGTTCTTTTTCGATCTCCTGCACAGTAAGGTAAGTATTATCAATGTGCGTTCCTTCAGGCATTTGAATGTCCATATAGAACATAGGTGTCGTTGAAGGTGGGAAGAAAGATTGTTTTACAAATTGGAACGCCCAACCTGCAGTAAACAAGCTACCTACCAAAAGAATGACAGTTATCCAGCGGTAATGCATGGCTTTATCTAACAACCATTTATAACCAGTAAAGATAAATCCTTTGTAAGGGTCGACTAGTTCCTCAGCAGAACTGTCTTCACTGTTGGCTTTTGCAATCGTTTCTTTGAAAAATAAATCGCAGAAGAAAGGTGTTAGCGTAATAGCTGTGATCCAACTGAGCAGCAGTGAAATCAACAATACATAGAAAAGTGAACCGACGAATTCCCCTACAGCATCTGGAGATAAGCCAATGGGTGCAAACGCAGTAACAGCAATTACGGTTGCGCCTAAAAGAGGCCATTTAGTTTGTTTCACAACGGCGCTAGCCGCTTGCAATTTGGTCATGCCTCTTTGCATGCCAATAAGCACACCTTCGGTTACCACTATGGCGTTATCGACCAGCATCCCGAGCGCTATAATTAATCCACCAAGGGAAATACGCTGCAGGTTGATATGGAAGTAATCCATCACGATAAAGGTGCCAAGAATGGTAAGTAGTAAAATGATACCAATCAAAATACCAGAGCGAATGCCCATAAAAACCAACAGCACAAGGATAACGATACCCACAGCTTCAGCTAGGTTTAGTAGGAAATTCGATACGGAACGTTCTACTTCTTTAGATTGGAAGTAGATTGGTTCCATGTTTAAACCAACCGGTTGCTGATATTGCAGCTCCTCAATTCGGTTTTCTAATGCTTCACCAATTTTGACGACGTTTACACCCGATGAAAACGAGACGCCAAGTAATAGGGATTTGGCACCGTTAAAATCGACAATGTGAGTTCTTGGCTCTACGTATTCACGTTTGATGGTGGCTATGTCACTCAAACGAATTAAATTCCCATCCGTTGGTGTACCAACAATGAGGTTTTCAAGTTCAGAAATATCTTTGAATTCACCTGTAGGGCTGATGCGAATGTATTCACTACCTACTTTGACGCTACCAGCATTAGATACGCTGTTTTGGTTTGATAACAAGGTTTCTAACTGACTAGGAGCAATGCCCATATTAGTTAGCTTAGAGCGAGAGATCTCAATGGTGACTTGCTCATCTTGCTCGCCAGCCTCAGTCACTTTAGCAACGCCGTCCACAAGAACTAGCTCGCGTTTGACATAATCTACGTAGTTTTTAAGGTCTTTATATGGATAGCCTTGGCCATTGATTGCCAGCATGACACCGTATACATCGCCAAAATCATCTAAAACGATAGGTGTTGCAACGCCACTAGGAAAAGTACCAGTAATATCACGAATTTTCTTACGTACTTCATCCCATATCTGTTTAAGTTCTTTTGCTCGATAGGTATCTTTTATCGTCAATTGAACTTTTGAATAGCCTGCCTTTGAGGTCGATGTGATTTTATCAACGTAAGGCAAGTTTTGTAGTTCTCGCTCAATAGGGTAAGTAACTTCTTCTTCTACCTGTTCTGGTGAGGCGCCAGGGTAGTAAGTAATAATAAGAGAGTCCTTGATAGTAAACTCAGGATCTTCTAATTGACCAAGGCTTGTGAATGCAATAATACCGCCAACCAATAAGATCAGCGTGACCATCCAGCTCGTAACTTTACGTTTAATAAAATAAGCAGCAATATCCATTATAGGCCTCGCTCACGTGTCCATGGGCGAACGTGCATAGCTTCAGTCAGGCTATGTACACCAGCTGCAACTACTTGGTCTCCGGCTTTAAGTCCTGAAACGATTTCAATTTGATTACCTTGTAATGCCCCTAACTTCACTTGGCGAGCATTAACTTGGTTAGTGTCTTTATTAAATACCCAAACAGTGCTATTTGATTCTCCAGTTGTCGTGTCTTCGTGGCGAAGAACTGCTTCAACGGGAACAACATAATGTTTCTTCTGACCTAATAGGCGGCTAAGATCTATGTCTACGTTGGCTGTCATACCAGGTAGTAGCGTATGGTGTGGGCCATCATAACGCTGGAGTCGTAATGTTACATCGTAGGCTTTTGTTGTTTGATCTGGTGTGGTTTTGTGTTCTTTATAGCTGCCAGTTAAAACTTCGTCTGGTGCAACGTCCACAACAACCGTCGGTTTGTAATCTGAATTAGTGGATTTAATACTGACGACTAAACTTTCAGGTACTTGAAATTCCACATCTAAATCTTCGATGTTTTGTATGTGCATGAGTGTTTGTGTCGCACTTACGTATTGGAAGTTTTCTGTGGGTACAGAGGCAATGACGCCTTTGAATGGCGCGTATACTTTAGTGTATTTAAGCTGGTTTTTTGCCGTTTCTAGAGCATTATTCATTTGATCTAATGTTGCTTTACTTGAATCGTACTCGGATTTTGTTGTAGCGTTTTGCTTATATATTGCTTGAATACGTTTGAATTGTGCTTCGGCAAGGCTTTGGTTTGCTTGAGCAAGTTCTACTTGAAGTTTGAAATCCGTTGGATCAAGAACTGCAAGTAGTTCGCCTTTGTTCACGCGTTGCCCTGCAACAACATTTAACTCCATTAACTGTCCACCAACACGAAATGCTATATCAGCTTCTTCACTGGCTTTTAATTCAGCAGGGAAACGACGGACATTTACAGCATCGGTTGCGGCAATTGAAATCAGCTTAACTGGGCGAATAATTTCTTTTTCTACGACGGCTTCATCTTCGTTCGATGAGCAACCGACTAGAAGCAGAGAGGCAGCCAGCGTCATACCAATAATCGTATTTAAACGTTTTTTGGGGTTCATTCATTGCTCCGTAAATATTTAGGAAATTAATAGTTAGATGAATCTATATTATATCTCTTGCTTAAGGATATGAACTTTTAAATATATATGAAAGATATTCCTCTAAAGGGATATCTAATGAGAATAGCTGCTATTTTGCCTTATTGTGTTTTTTCTAACTCATCTAAAAAAGTTTCTAAAATAAGATTGGCGCGGGCACCTTTTCTGGTGATAGCTGAGAATTGTGTTATGTAGTGGCATTCTTCTGGGAGAATAGGGCGCATGCGTCCGTCACGAATCCAGTGGGCAGCCACATGATCTGGTAAAAAACCGATATAACGGCCAGTTAAAATAAGGAAGGCAATTCCTTCTCTGTCTGTGGCTGTGGCACTTGCGGTAAGAGGTTGATGCTGGGCTTTTATTTCGGGTGTTTGGGCATAGGCAGGAAGTACAGCATCAAACTCTTTAAGTTTGGCTTTTGATATTTTATTATCAGCGACACTAAACAATGGATGAGTGTCACTACAATAGAGTTTGGACTCTTCTTCGTAAAGGTGGTGATAATCCAAACCGCTGAGTATTTTTAAATCTGGCACGATACCAACATGTAAACGCCCATCTAGCACGCCTCGCTCTACATCCGTAGGCGGAATCATTCTAATGTTAATGGCAACCTGTGGGCCTTTGTCTTTTAGTCCTGCTAAAGCTCTTGTGATACGAGTATGCGGCAAGGTAACGAGATTATCAGTGATGCCAATATTTAACTCACCTTTTAGATGTTGGTGAAGAGCGTTGATATTGGTTCTGAAATCTTCGATGGAAGACAGTAGCTGTAAGGTAAAGTCATAGACTTGACTGCCTTCGTTTGTCAGCGAAAACCCTGAGCGTCCTCGTTGACATAAACGGAAGCCTAAACGTGTTTCTAAATCAGATATGGCAATACTGATCGCGGCTCGACTGATATTTAACTCAACCTCTGCGGCTGAAAAGCCACCGCATTCCACCACGGTTCGATAAATCCGCAATACGCGTAGATCTGCATCGCTTACCTGACTTTGAAATTGGTTCATTGTTGGCCTATATGTTCGTTAAGTTAGTTAAGTAAATGATTAACTAAGCGTTAATAGATTCGACTTTTTATAATCTATTCCCATAGGCATAGTAGAGTCAATGTTTGTTACTAATGTGACTTTTTTATGTCGTTATGATGCGACTAACCCTTTTAGAATGACTATAATGGAGTACTCATGGAAATCATCGGGCATTTGATCGACGGCAAGTATTCAGAGCAAGCCGAACGTACTCAGGATGTGTTTAATCCAGCAACTGGTAAGGTATCAAAAAAAGTCGCTATTGCTTCTCGTGCAACGGTTGAAGAAGCGATTGCCGCTGCTCAAGCTGCTTATCCAGAATGGCGTAATACTCCGCCATTAAAGCGCGCCCGCATTATGTTTAATTACAAAGTCTTATTAGAAAAACACTCGGATAAAATTTGCGAACTGATTGGCGCTGAGCATGGCAAGATTTGCCATGACGCCGCCGGAGAGTTGCAGCGCGGCATTGAAAATGTTGAATACGCCTGTGGTGCGCCAGAGTTATTAAAAGGCGAGTTCAGTAAAAACGTCGGTCCAAATATCGATTCTTGGAGCGAGTTTCAGCCGTTAGGAGTAGTTGCTGGTATTACACCATTTAACTTCCCAGCCATGGTGCCGCTATGGATGTTCCCGATGGCGATTGTGTGCGGCAATACTTTTGTTTTGAAACCATCGGAACGTGATCCGAGCACTGCATTATTTATCGCTGAGTTACTGCATGATGCGGGCTTGCCTGCCGGCGTCTTTAACGTGGTAAATGGTGATAAAGTGGCAGTTGATACCTTGTTGGAAGACAAACGAGTAAAAGCTGTGAGTTTTGTGGGTTCCACACCAATTGCTGAATATATTTATAGCAAAGCCAGTGCAAATGGCAAACGCTGCCAAGCTCTAGGCGGAGCAAAAAATCACGCGATTGTCATGCCAGATGCAGATATGGATAACGTCGTCAGCCAGTTACTTGGTGCGGCCTTCGGTTCGTCTGGGGAGCGTTGCATGGCTTTGTCGGTTGCTGTTGCGGTTGGTAAAGCGGCTGGAGATGCTTTGGTGAGTAAAATGGCCGACGCCATGAAACCGCTTAAGGTGGGGGAATGCTCAGATAAGAGTAATGACTTTGGTCCAGTTATCACCAAAGAGCATAAAGACAAAATCGTCGGTTTTATTGATAGTGCAGAATCGCAAGGCGCTACTGTTGTGGTGGATGGACGTTATCCACAAGTGGCAGGTTATGAAAATGGCTTTTTTGTTGGCGCGACACTCATTGATGGTGTGACCAAAGACATGGATAGCTACCAGCAAGAGATTTTTGGTCCTGTGCTGCAAGTGGTGCGAGTCGATACTATGGAAGAGGCTATGACGCTGATTAACGACCATGAATACGGTAACGGCACCTGTATCTTCACTCGTGATGGCGAAGCGGCGCGTTATTTCTCTGATCATATTGAAGTGGGCATGGTAGGTATTAATGTACCTTTACCTGTGCCTGTGGCGTATCACAGCTTTGGTGGTTGGAAACGTTCTCTGTTTGGTGATTTGCACGCTTACGGTCCAGATGCCGTGCGCTTTTACACTAAACGCAAAACCATTACTCAGCGTTGGCCTTCGGCTGGTGTTCGTGAGGGAAAGAGTTTTTCTTTCCCTTCATAAGTTGAATAAGTTAAATCTCAGACGTTTCTTTCGATTCTTTTATGCAATGTGAGAAATGTTTTAATGGTCGCTTACTACTTGGTAGCGGCCATTTTTTTTAGCTTGATAAAGCGAATCATCGACTCGTTTTAAAGCGTCTTCAGCGGTTTCATTTTCTTCTACTTGAATCAGACCAAAGCTACAACTGATAGTCTTATCCCAGTTTTCTAAAAATACATGATTAGGCATCTCTTTACAGATTGTCTCTATACGTTGTTGAATTTTAGCGAGTTCCACATTAGGGAAGATGAACAGAAACTCTTCGCCACCCCAACGGCTTGAAATATCGGTTTCACGCATGGATTTCGACAGATAACTTGAGATCTTGACGAGAATCTCATCACCCTTGCTATGCCCCAGTTGGTCATTTACTCTTTTGAAATGGTCAACGTCAACTAAACTAATACAGAAAGGGGCTTTATCCTCACCCTTTTGATTAGCGTAATAATTTAACGCTTCAAGACCAAAGCGACGGTTAAATAGCTGTGTTAGTTCATCTTTCTCGGCTAACTCAGCCATTAAAAAGTATTGTTTATCATACGCCGAGCGAGAAATAGCTGCAGTGATGATGAAGGGAAGGCTTGCTCCCATTACATTGAATATAAAAAACAGCGGATAGTAAGAGGTTAAGCTATCTGCTTTATCCTGGGAGAATACGTTAAGCAGAGTGAATGCTGTTATATGGATTAAAGCAATCACTGTTGACCAAGCAACACTAAAGCAGGGAATGGCCATCAAGAGTAGAGCCATCGGCCAAAGGTAATACTGAAAGCCTGCCTCAACTCCCAATAAGCTGGTGGCTAAAATAGCATGGCTGAGTACTTCGATACTCATGATTAAAATAGAAATATCGTGTCGTCCAATACGATTAAACCAAAATGTCAGTAGCCAAGCGGATACACTTAAAATATTGATCCAAGCAAGCAGGGGGTGATCGAGGTAGATAAATAATAAAATGAAAATAAAATGAGCAACACACCCAATAGAGGATGCTGTATTTAAAATTTTAGAGGTTTGCTGGAGACTATTGAATATGTGGTTTGAAGTGAAAGAATGCTGGTGCTTAAATTTGCTAGTATTTACCACGAGTGCTGCAATCCTTGACTTGTTTAGTTGAGTATACAAAAGTGCTTTTTCATCAATTAATTGCACTTTTATAATTACGAAATAGAATCCACTTTGGTTCATTTCTATTAAATTTTTTCTTTACACTACCGGATGTCATATGAAGAAAAAGCGTAGCGTTGCTTCATTATCAAGATTCTTATGCTTAATCATAGCGTTATTTTTAACCGCTTGTTCAGGAATGGAGGCAAATAAAAAAGCAGATGTCGACGTATCTGACAGTTTAGTAATTGATGTAGAAGGAAATTCGGCTTATTTGTCCGGCGTCTTAGGTAGTGATCTAGTTAAACAGCTCAGTGATATGGTGCGTAAAAATCCGAATGTAACGGACTTAGTCTTAGTTGACGTGCCTGGTTCTGTTGATCAAGAAGCGACAATGGAAGGTGCGCGATTGATTCGTCGCCTTGGCTTGAATACTAGTATCGCTCAGACTGGTTATGTGCTTTCTGGCGGAGTTGATTTATTCTTAGGAGGCGTAACACGAAGTATCGGTGCAGGTGCTGGCGTAGGTGTTCATGCTTGGTCGGATGGTACAAGAATTAAAGCAACAAATTTAAATGTATCTGATCCTGTTCACGCCGCCTATGTTAATTTTTATTTGGAAATGGGTGTGCCAGAACGTTTTTATTGGTTTTCCTTGGATGCCGCTCCAGCGGACCGAGTGTATTTTTTGTCGCCTGAAGAAGTGTACGATTTTCAGCTAGCGACAGAATAAAGCAGACTCACATAAACCTTTAGAGGGAGGCGTTATGGAACAAATAGAACTGTTTGCCATAGAAAGCCCTTGCCGAGGTGTGTGTGAAAACAGTGCCAAAGGATTCTGTAAAGGTTGTTTGCGCAGTAGGGAAGAGCGCTTTCATTGGTTTTCTTTGTCCAATGAAGCGCGACATCATGTATTGGATCTTTGTCAGCAACGTCGTGCGCGTCTGCTAAAAGCTCGCCAAGAAAGATTGGAAGCCGATTCTGCCAAGGCGCTTCCATATGGTATGGAAGATGAACAGATGACAGACCTGTTTGAACTAACAAATGATTACTGACCTATTCGGGTTGTTAATCGGTCAATTAATTCTCAAAAATTGCGTCTAGCGCTTCAGATAAACGTTCAACTCCGATGACTTTCATGCCTTCGATAGGCTTTTTCGGGCAGTTAGCTTTTGGTACCACAGCTCTGGTAAAGCCATGTTTCGCCGCTTCACTGATACGTTCTTGTCCTGATGGTACAGGACGAATTTCACCCGATAAACCAACTTCCCCAAGCACCACTAAATCATGCGGTAATACTCTATCGCGGAAACTAGAAACGACTGCAGCGATGGCCGCGAGATCTGCGCTGGTTTCCAATACTTTTACACCGCCAACCACGTTCAGATACACATCTTGATCTGATGTTAGTAAGCCGCCGTGCTTATGCAAAACGGCCAAAAGCATGGCTAAACGATTATGGTCAAAGCCCACTGTGACCCGTCTTGGATTACCTAAAGCTGAATCATCGACCAGCGCTTGCAGCTCCACCAAAAGAGGGCGAGTGCCTTCCCAAACGACCATCACAAGACTGCCAGCCGCTGGATGATTGCTACGGTTTAAGAAAATGGAACTTGGGTTCTTGACTTCTTTTAGGCCATTTTCTAGCATGGCGAAAACACCTAACTCATTCACGGCACCAAAGCGGTTTTTCATGCCGCGAAGGGTGCGAAAGCGTGAGTCTTCTGAGCCTTCGAGCAACACAGAGCAATCCACCATGTGTTCTAGTACTTTTGGTCCAGCCAAAGAGCCGTCTTTAGTCACATGACCAACGAGCAATACCGCAGTTTGTGTTTGCTTGGCAAAACGTGTCAAGACAGCCGCACTTTCTCGAACCTGTGATACGCTGCCTGGAGCGGATTCAACACCATCCAAATGCATCACTTGGATCGAGTCGATAACCATGACTTTCGGTTTAACTTGTTGGGCGATGGTTAAAATCGCTTCCACATTGGTTTCTGACAGCATCTTGAGGTTTTGAGTCGGTAAGCCAAGGCGTTGTGCTCGCATGGCAACTTGTTGAAGGGATTCTTCGCCAGTTACATACAACGCGGTTTGTTGTTGCGCAAGCCAGCACATGGTTTGCAGCAATAAGGTACTTTTCCCTGCGCCTGGATGTCCACCAATCAGTACTACACCACCAGGAACCAATCCGCCGCCTAATACTCGGTCGAATTCGTTTGCACCTGAGCTAAAGCGAGGAACATCGCCTAAATCCACATCGGATAAATTCTGTATACCAGTAACAGCGCCAGCGTAACCTTGATAACGTGGATCTTGGCTAGCGGAAACACGAGCAGAAGTTTTGCTAGAAGTAAGGCGTATTTCGGATAGTGAATTCCACGCACTGCAGGCTTGGCACTGTCCTTGCCATTTTGCGTAGTCGGCTCCGCATTCATTGCATACAAAGGCGGTTTTTGCTTTGGTCATGAGAGGTCTCTTTAAGATGTTGCGATAACGTCCATGTTATCACAGGAAAAAGCTGTATCGCTTATTTCGATTTTTTCCAATTGACTGAGTAAAGATCGGTACGACGGTCTTTTAGGTTGTTCACTGAGCCTTCGCTGCGAGTCAATTTTAGCTTATCTAAATCTAGATCCGAGAACATGATCATTTCTGTGTTTGGTGTGGTTTCCGCCATAACCGCATCGTGCGGATAAGAGAAATCAGATGGTGAAAACACGGAACTCTGTGCATATTGAATGTCAAGGTTTTCCACTTGTGGAAGGTTGCCACAGCTACCACAAATAACCACGTAACATTCGTTTTCAATGGCACGTGCTTGGGCACAGCGACGTACACGCAAGTAGCCATTTTTCGTATCTGTCCAGAATGGTACAAACAAAATGTCCATGTCTTGCTCGGCCAGTAATCGACCTAGCTCAGGGAATTCCACATCGTAACAAATCAAGATGCCTACTCGGCCCGCATCAGTATTGAAGACGCGTAAATCATTGCCACCTTCAATAACCCAGTCACGGCGTTCGTGGGGAGTGATGTGTATTTTCTTTTGCTCTTCCACGGTACCGTCACGACGACATAGGTAACTGACGTTATAAACAGTCTCGTCTTCAATTACTGGCATGGAGCCGGTAATGACGTTGATGTTATAGCTGACTGCAAACTGGGACATTTCATTGATAAAGCGTTCAGTGAAGCTCGCTAAAAAGCGAATGGCTTCAGTCTGGTTACTTTGATCTGGGCTTAGTCCAATCAATGGTGCATTGAAAAATTCAGGGAATAATACAAAGTCACTTTTATAATCAGATACTGCATCGATAAAGTATTCGACTTGCTTTAGTAGCTCGTCAACGCTTTCTACTTCACGCATTTGCCACTGAATCGCACCGATACGAACTTGGGTTTTACGTGAACGAATCACGTTAGTATCTGGTTCGAAGAAGATGTTTTTCCATTCCAACAAGGTTGCGTAGCCTTGAGATTTTTCATCTTCAGGCATGTAGCGTTTTAGTAAACGAGTAACTTGGAAATCGTTAGACAATTGGAAAGTCAGAATAGGGTCGTAAATTTTGCGTTCGCGAACGGATTCTAAGTATTCCGCAGCGCTCATTTCATGGGCGTGTTCGTGGTAACTTGGAATACGACCACCCGCCAAAATAGCTCGTAAGTTATGCTGACGACAAAGGTCTTTTCTCGCTTCATATAAACGACGGCCAAGACGGTAGCCGCGGTATTCTGGCGCGATCAAAACATCTAGACCGTACATAGCGTCGCCACGATCGTCGTTTAAAATATTTTCTTTTTGATCGATAAGATCATCATAAGTATGCGGGTTACTAAAACGCTGATAGCTGACTTGAACAGACAAGGCTAAGCCAACGATTTTACCGTGGTCTTCTAGGCAGATTTGTCCTTCAGGAAAGTCTTTGATCAGCTTGTGGATTGTGTGTTCCGGCCATGAGCCACCAATGTCGTGATAGACCTTATCCATCAGTACTTTTATTTCGTCGTAGTCGTCGTTGGTAAGGTTACGAATGGTTAAATGTAAATCGTCGTGCATGTTGGCCTCTATAAATCGGTCTTATGTATTGCTCATGATAACGCGTATCGGTGTGAGTAAGTAAGAGATCAGTATGTCATAAGGGTGTATAACGCTAACTCAATAAGGGATATAAAAAGAAAACCCCCGCCGAGGCGAGGGTTTTGATATTAAAATGTCTAAGTTTTATGAAGAGATATTACTTCTTGCTGAATTCTGGGTACGCTTCCATACCACATTCAGAAAGGTCAACACCCTCATATTCTTCTTCTTCAGTAACTCGAACACCCATGATGGCTTTGATGATTAACCAAACCACTAGGCTAGAAACGAATACCCAAACGAAGATAGTAAGAGCGCCCGCGATTTGTCCGCCGAACGTAGTGCCATCGTTAGTTAGTGGCACAGCTAGCAAGCCCCAAAGACCAACCACACCGTGAACAGAGATCGCGCCCACTGGATCATCGATTTTAAGCTTGTCTAGAGTCAGGATAGACACAACAACAATCAAACCACCAACAAGACCGATAAGCGTCGCACCTAGAGCAGATGGCGTATCAGGACCCGCGGTGATTGCTACCAAGCCAGCAAGTACACCGTTTAGAAGCATAGTTAGATCGGCTTTGCCGAATAAGATTCGAGCGAGAATAAGTGCACCGATTGCGCCGCCAGCTGCTGCTGCATTTGTGTTCAAGAACACCATGGCAACTGAGTTAGCACTAGCGATATCGCCAAGTTTTAGTACAGAGCCGCCGTTGAATCCGAACCAACCCAACCAAAGGATCAAAGTACCTAATGTTGCTAGTGGTAGGTTAGCACCAGGAATAGCGCGAACTTCACCGTTTGGACCGTACTTGCCTTTACGAGCGCCAAGTACCAATACGCCAGCTAATGCAGCAGAAGCACCAGCCATGTGAACGATACCAGAACCTGCGAAGTCAGTGAAACCTAGGTCGCCAAGGCTAAACATACCGAATACAGAACCGCCACCCCAAGTCCAGTTACCTTCCATTGGGTAAATGAAGCCAGTCATTACGATTGCAAATACTAGGAAAGCCCAAAGCTTCATACGTTCAGCAACTGCGCCAGATACGATAGACATCGCTGTTGCAACGAACACAACTTGGAAGAAGAAATCTGAAGCACCAGAGTAGATTGCACCGCCTTCAAATCCACCCTCACGTCCTGCAAAGTCCGTTAAAGTAGAAGCAACATCTACGTCTTGAATACCAGTAAGGAACCACTCGCCACCGTACATGATAGCGTAACCACAAACTAGATACATGATGCAAGAAATGGCAAACAAAGCCACGTTCTTGGTTAGAATTTCAGTGGTGTTTTTAGCACGTACTAGACCTGCTTCCAACATGGCAAATCCAGCTGCCATCCACATGACCAGCGCGCCACACACCAAGAAATAAAAGGTGTCCATCGCATATTGTAAGTGAAAAATTTGATCTTGCATGTCTCGCCCCCCTAAAGGCTTGTATAATTAGAGCAGTGATTAAACTGCTTCTACACCAGTCTCGCCGGTACGAATACGAACCGCTTGTTCAAGGTTAACGATAAAGATCTTACCGTCGCCGATTTTGCCAGTGTTTGCTGCGCCAGTGATGGCTTCAACCACTTGGTCGGTCATTTCATCTGCAATGGCAAGTTCGATTTTTACCTTAGGTAAAAAATCCACTACATATTCAGCGCCGCGGTATAGTTCTGTGTGGCCTTTTTGACGTCCGAAACCTTTTACTTCTGTTACGGTGATACCTTGAACGCCGATTTCAGAAAGTGCTTCTCGAACATCATCGAGTTTAAATGGCTTGATGATGGCAGTTATAAGCTTCATACCCACTGTCTCCTTTAAAAGTCAGTTTTATTGTCGTATCGCAGGTACTTAGCTTTATTCAATATGCGTGCCATATATAGATATGCCCTTATAACAATGGCTTTGTAAGGATTTTGTCGACTTTTCGAAATTAAAAAGAGCATCAGATGGCTTTATTTAGTGCGGCATATTGGGGTGTCTTGGTTGGTCATTGCATTAACTTGGTGCGAATGGGTGACTTGTGTGAGTGGCATTACTGGACGAGATCCCTATCTTATTGCTTCTGATCAGAAAATAAACATTTAGCTAAGAGTGTAATGCGTGCCTTATTTAGAGGATTTGTTTTGATTAAAGCCCGCAATATTTTATTTCTCGCACAAAAAAGAGGCAATTTAATAGTATTGCGTGTTTATAAAGGAGCAGGGATATAAAGATGTGCAGCTGAGAGCTTGTTTGCACCTTACTTAGGCTTCTATACTATTAAGTATTGTAAATGCAAAAATGAGAATGACATGATTGATCAATTTATAAAGCAGCTTGGAACCGGATTAGGACAAGCAGCAGAAACATTGGGTAAGCTGCCAAAAGAAGAGATTCAGGCGCAACTGCACGAAGTGGCACGTAATACATTAAGCAAAATGGATTTAGTCACACGTGAAGAGTTTGAAGTGCAAGCTGCAATGTTGGCCAAGTACCGTGAAAAATTGGCTGTATTGGAAGCTCGTTTAAATGAGTTAGAGAAAAAAGACTAACTCATTTCCAACCTTGGAGCCATTTTTCAGGCGATGTCAGGGCTTGCCAAGGTAGAGAGTACTGATTTTTGTTGATTACGGCTTCAAGCACGCATTCTATGACGATGTCGTTATCATCTTTAATGAGTTTGGTGACGATAAAATGCTTTTCTTTTTGCTGTGGTGAGGTGGACGTCCATTTTGATAACAGCAGTTTGTTGGGGTTTATTTGGTGCATGGGAAGTCGGTAACCTTAATAAGCGAATGAAATAGAGATACGAAAGAAATGACAAGCTGGATTGCTTGTCGTTGAAAATTGCCAATTAAATTGATCAAGGAGTGATCATGAGTTTAGCTACTATTTATAGTCGTGCCCGTGTGGGCGTGTCTTCTCCTCTCGTTACCGTTGAAACTCATATTTCAAATGGATTGCCTTCCCTTAATATAGTGGGTTTACCTGAAGCTGCCGTTCGAGAAGCAAAAGATCGTGTGCGTAGCGCGATTATAAACAGCCATTTTGAATTTCCCACTCGACGAGTCACCATCAACCTAGCGCCAGCGGATTTACCCAAAGAGGGCGGTCGATATGATTTGGCGATTGCTATCAGTGTGTTAGTCGCGTCTGGGCAACTTGGAGAGTTGAATTTACGTGATACCGAGTTTATTGGCGAATTGGCTTTGTCGGGTGATATTCGTGGCGTGCCAGGATTACTACCATCGGCCATTGCTTGTCATCAGTCTAACCGTCAGCTGATTCTTCCTGAAGACAATCAACAAGAAGCCGCTTTAGTGGAAGGCGACGCGGTATTTGCTAAACACCTTACCCAAGTGACAGCCCATCTACTAAAATTAAGTAAGTTACCTGTTTGCGAATCTAAACCCACAGAGCCGTTGCCTTTGGATCATAAAGACATGCGCGATGTAAAAGGCCAATATCAGGCGCGGCGAGCGTTAGAAGTCGCAGCAGCAGGCGGGCATAATCTATTATTTATAGGTCCAGCTGGAACAGGCAAAACCATGTTAGCGTCACGTTTACCAAGTATAATGCCCGCTATGACTGAAGCTGAAGCACTGGCTGTGGCGTCAGTTCAATCGGTAGCTGGACGAAAAATGGGACTCGATTGGTATTGGTCTGAACGCCCCTTTAGGTCTCCGCATCATTCTTGTTCGGCTGCTGCATTGGTAGGAGGCGGTTCAATTCCTAAACCAGGCGAAGCCTCTTTAGCGCATTGTGGCGTGTTATTTTTGGACGAGCTACCAGAATTTGATCGCAAAGTGTTAGAGGTACTGCGCGAACCATTGGAAAACGGCGAAGTGCATATTTCCCGAGCTCGCGGTCAAGTGACTTTTCCGGCTCGATTCCAATTGGTTGCCGCTATGAACGCCAGTAACGAAGCCTACAATGGTGGACAGGATTATTATCAATCCAGCGCTAGCCAAAAATACCTTAAAAAACTTTCTGCGCCATTTTTGGATCGTATCGATTTACATGTAGAGGTTCCACCTTTGCCTTCTAATGTTTTAGTGAACGCGCAAGAAGAAGGGGAGTGCAGTGCCAATGTTCGCGAACGAGTTGAACGCGCAGTTGCAAGGCAAAGAGCGCGTCAAGGCGTACAAAATGCATTGCTAAGTGGCCGCCAATTAGAAGCTATTTGTGCGCTAAGTGATGATGACAAGCAGTTCATGCAACAGGCATTGGAAAAACTAAAACTCTCGGCGCGTGCTTATCATCGAGTCTTAAAAGTGGCGCTTACTCTAGCAGATTTAAACGACTCTCCAGTAACAAGAGCGCATTTAATGGAATCGTTAAGTTATCGAAAAATGGAAAAAACCTTATCTGTGGCGGTCTCTTCTTAAACGAAGGCTACTTTTAAAAACGGCTTAACCATAGACTTTACTCCGAAACATTGGAGGCGAATCATGCCTTCAATGAGGTTTAATTAAAGATTTTCAGCTCTTTTAAATGCAGGATAAAAGCTGTTTTAACCTTGCTCATTTCGTTACAATCCTCTTCCCATTTTTGGGACTAATAATAATTAAATAGTCGTTGCGTGCTCGCAGTTGTTGATTTATTAGCGGCAAGGGTGAGTGGCCTATGTGGAGTGTTGTCTTATGGTTATCCAGCTGTTCCCTTTTTGGGCGTTATTGCTTTCAGCAATTGCCTTTTTTCAACCGGATTTATTTGTCGGCTTGAAAACTCAAATCGTTCCATTATTGACCATCATTATGTTGGCAATGGGATTGACCTTAAGCCCTGCAGACTTCAAACAAGTATTGAAGAATGGTAAAGCCGTTGGTGTGGGTGTGTTATTGCAATTTTTAGTCATGCCTATTGCGGCGTTTGGTGTGGCCTTTGCATTTGGTTTTGATACGGAATTAACCGTTGGCATGTTGCTTGTGGGCAGTGTGGCAGGCGGTACCTCATCGAATGTTATGTGTTACTTAGCAAAAGGCGATACGGCGCTGTCTATTTCCATGACGGCTATTTCGACCTTACTTGGCGTAATACTGACACCATTCTTAGTATCTCTAATGATTGGTCAGAGCGTCGATGTACCAGTCGCTGGTATGTTAATGAGCTTGTTTAAAATCGTATTATTGCCTGTTGCGGCGGGTGTGTTGATTAATACCTTCTTCTCAAAGTTTGTACGCAAAGCTGAGCCGATTTTTCCGTACATCTCAATGTTTGCCATCGTGCTGATTATTGCCATTGTAGTGGCATTGAGTGCATCCAAGATCGTTCAAGTAGGTCTAATTGTTGCGGCAGCGGTTATTCTGCATAATGCGATTGGTTTGACCTTGGGTTACTGGGTCACTTACCTACTTGGTTTTGACGCTCGTGTTTGTCGTACTATTGCCTTTGAAGTAGGCTTGCAGAACTCTGGTCTAGCAGCAGCGCTAGCGGTGAAATTCTTCACGCCAATGGCAGCTTTACCTGGAACGATTTTCAGTGTGTGGCACAATATTTCAGGATCTTTGTTGGCGAGCTATTGGAGCCGTCGACCAGTTGCTGAAAACAACGCTCAAGAAACAGGTAAATAATCTATTTGCTTAGCGTCAAAAAAGGGATGCCATTTGTGCATCCCTTTTTTGTGCTTGTTAGTTTTTGCTTTTATGATTTTTCTCTCAGTGCGAGATTCTTTATTGTCGGGTACACTTACGGCTGATTTTTAATAGCCATACGAGCCAGAGTTTTTCCATGAGTCAATCCATGCCATCCATATCCCATCGTCTTCGCAATCTGAATGAGCGTCAGCTAGATGCCGTCAAACAGATCGATGGACCTTTGCTAGTATTGGCGGGTGCTGGCTCGGGAAAAACCAGTGTTATCACCACAAAGATTGCCTATCTGATTCAAACATGTGGCTTCAAAGCTAATAGTATTATCGCGGTGACTTTTACCAATAAAGCGGCGCGAGAAATGAAAGAGCGTGTTGTCGGCATGTTGTCTAAACAAGAAAGTCGAGGCTTGAGTATCTCGACTTTCCACAATTTAGGCTTACGCATTCTTCGTAAAGAATATCGCCGCGCGGGTTTAAAAGAAGGCTTCACCCTTTTTGATTCTCAAGACTCCCTTAGTCTGATCAAAGAAATCCTCGATAAAGAATTTAACGGTCAAACTGACTCTGCCGCTTACTGTCAAAATACGGTTTCCAACTGGAAAAACGATCTAACTACGCCACAAGAAGCCATGACCAATGCGGACACCGAAGAGTTTCTGCTAGCGGCGCAAGTGTATGTGCAATATCAGCGTTATTTGCGCGCTTACAACGCAGTAGATTTCGACGATTTGATCTTATTGCCGGTTAGTTTGTTAATGGCCGATGCAGAGCTGCGCGATCGTTGGCAAAACAAAGTTCGCTACTTGCTGGTGGATGAGTGCCAAGACACCAACGCCAGTCAGTATGAATTGATTCGTTTGTTAGCTGGATTTCGTCGTTGTTTCACTCTAGTAGGCGATGATGATCAATCTATTTATGCGTGGCGTGGTGCACGCCCTGAAAACCTTGAGCGTTTGTCTGTCGATTACCCGAGTTTGAAATTGGTCAAGTTGGAGCAAAACTACCGTTCGACTAAAACCATCCTGAAAGCGGCCAATACGCTGATAGCGAACAATCCGCATATTTACGATAAAGCCTTATGGAGTGATCACGAAGAGGGCGACCCGATTCGCGTTATGGTGACCCGTAACGAAGATGCGGAATCGGAGCGTGTGGCAGCCGAAATACAATCACGTCATTTACGTCATGAAATTCCCTATCGAGATTTTGCCATCTTGTATCGTGGCAACCACCAAGCGCGCTTGTTAGAGATCAAGTTACAAGCGTACCGTATTCCTTACAAGATGAACGGCGGTACTTCGTTTTTCTCTCGGGCGGAAATCAAAGATTTAATGAGCTATTTGCGTCTTTTGGTAAACCCTTCCGACGACAACGCTTTCCTACGCATCGTTAACTTGCCGCGTCGAGAGATTGGACCAGCCACGCTTGAAAAAGTGGGGAACCTCGCTACTGAGCGCGGTGTGAGTTTGTTTGAAGCATCGGGTTATAAAGAGCTGGAAGACACCGTTACTGGGCGCTCATTAAAAAGTTTGCAGGACTTTGAACGTTGGATGTCCAACTTGCGCCAACGCCTAGAAGGCGCTTCACCTGTTCCAGTGATCGAGCAAATGATTCACGACATGGATTATTACGGCTGGATTCAAGAGCAAACCTCCTCTAACAAAGCGGGTGATCGACGCATCGAAAACGTGCGCTTCTTGCTGGATTCCATTCAACGCATGATGGAATCCGCTTGGGAAGAAGACGAAACAGCAGGCTTGGATCAAGCCATTAGTAAGCTGTTATTAATCGACATGCTGGAACGCCAAGAAGAAGAGGAAGACGAAGACAAAGTTCAGTTATTAACGCTTCATGCTTCCAAAGGTTTGGAATATCCACATGTGTTCTTGATTGGTTGTGAAGAGGAACTGTTACCTCATAGAAACAGCATAGAGAACGACGACATTGAAGAAGAACGTCGACTGGCTTATGTGGGCATCACTCGGGCGAAAAAGACTTTGTGCATCACCTTAGCTGCGAAACGTCGTCAATACGGTGAAGAGATCGACTGCTTGCCAAGTCGATTCTTGGACGAATTACCAGAAGAAGACTTGGTGTGGGAAGGCCGCAGCGACGAAGGGGAAAGCACTAAAAAAGAACGCGGCCAAGCTTCATTATCTGCCTTAAAAGCCATGCTAAATGGCTAAGTAGTTAAACAGCTAGTTGCTTGAGCTATTGTCGATCATGTATTGAATCGCACCACGTAGCTCATCTTCACTGCAATCGAAGCATAAACCTTTTGGTGGCATGGCTTTAAAACCATTGGTCGCATCTTTTAATAAAGTGTCTATGCCTTTTTCAATGCGTGGTTGCCAATCAGCCTTATTACCAAATTTCGGTGCGCCTGCGACGCCATTCATGTGACAGGCAATGCAATAGCTGTTGTAAAGTGTTTCACCAGAACGTGCGGCATATGCCGAATTGCTCAGCAGCAAGCTCATAGCGAAACCACTAAATAAAAGGGCTGTAAAACTGAGCGGGAAACGCTTGCATTGCATCGGTAGAGACGCTCCTGATAACATGAATAAGTGAACAGCGAGTGAATTATCCTCGACTTCAACCACTAGGTAAATGAGAGAAAAGCAGATAAAAACATGAATCTGCGGCTTTCCGTCATTAAGCACTGGAATCCTGAAGAATTTCCTTTAGAATACGCACTCCAATTTGTTCTGGCTCACTTTGCATCGCGCAAAGTATTATTGCCACGCAACAAGTCATGCGCCCGTAGCTCAGCTGGATAGAGCGTCGCCCTCCGGAGGCGAAGGTCGGAGGTTCAAATCCTCTCGGGCGTACCATTTTTACTCACCTATGCTGTTGAATTACAAGTATATTTTTAAAAAAATATTTTGCATTTCTTAATCCTTGACTACAAAATGCCTACGTAATTTGTATATTTATTAATTATGTCTAAAATGCTCTATAAGCTTTTTTTGTAATGGATGCAAAATGTTAAGACCGAGAGTTTTTTTAGACACAGAAGTTTTTGATTCAAATCAGTATAACTTTAATAGTCGGGATCTAAAGCAGCTAAAAACTCTTGCTGAAAGTCTTTTTGTTGAACTGTTGCTTACCGATGTTGTTGTTGATGAGGTTCGCAAGCATTTACGCGATCGAGCAAACTTATTAGCTAAAGAAACACAAAAAATCTGTAAGCAATTTAACAATATTGATCCTGAAGGGGTTGGAGTTGAACTTCAAAAGGATAGTTATTCTGCTGATCATGTATACAGTCTCCTTTGTAAAAATTTCAATGACTTTTTAGATTCATGTAATGCTGAAGTTGTTAGTGTTGAAAATGTAAACTCTACAGAAGTTTTTGCCTTATATTTTCAAGAGCGATCACCTTTTAGTAGCTCAGGAAAGAAAAAAAATGAGTTTCCTGATGCTTTTACTCTCTTGGCTCTTCGTGACTACAGTCAAGAGCACAATATCGAGATATCTATTGTAAGTAATGATGGCGATCCCATAGGCTTTTGTGCTCAAGAAGACAACTTGACTCACTATAGTAATCTAAAGGAATTTTATGAAAAATCTTTAGAATCTATTGGTTATACAATGGAGTACTATAATGAGTTAGTTCTAAAGCACTGGGATGATCTTGAATCATATATTATTGATAACATTCCGAATCATTGCTCGTATCAAGCTTCTCACAGTTTCTATGATATCTTACAAGCTGAATGTATAGAGCTATCTTATTTAAATCATTCATTACTTGATATTGATGAGCCATATATAGATGTTTCTCTTGATGTGACAGCTACATTTAGTGTTGAGTATTTAGATCTAGATCTAGACCGTCTTTTCAATTATGAAATCACAGTTGAATTAAGTCCTAGTCTAGCTTTTTGTGTAAAAGAAAATTCTTGTGTAGATTTTTTAGATCCTATCGAATTTGATAACTTAGGCATTATTACTTTCGACCTTCAGTGATACTGTATAGAGGGTTGAATATTAAGGCATCTTTCAAGTGTTCAGGTGCCAGATGAGCATATCTCATTGTCATGATGATAGTTGAATGACCAAGAATTTTTTGAAGCGTTAGAATGTTTCCGCCATTCATCATGAAGTGACTAGCAAAGCTGTGTCTCAACACGTGTGATGACTGGCCTTGAGGCAGCTTTATACTTGTTGTTTTCAGATATTTTCTGAAAGATTTGATGCAATCAAAGAATCTACCATGAGTTCTCATATGCTCTTCAAGTTGTTTGAATAAGCTCTTATCGATTGGAATAGAGCGATTTTCACCTCTTTTTGTCATAAAGCGAACCAATATCATTGGCTCACCTTATGTTTTCGCTTCTTTAGTTATTGTGTCGTCTTGCTAGTTATGGGGTTGAGACATGAATTGCCGCGGCTTTATTCGCTCTGCTGATGGCCTCTGTAAGCTCAACATCGTTCGCTAAGGCTGAACACAATACCCCCATAAAACAATCGCCAGCGCCATGGGTACTGATGAGCTGTATTTTTTCTGCGGCTAATTCACCATATGTGCCAGATTGTTCTGAATAAGCTACGCCATATTCCCCCGCCGTTACTATGACAGTAGGGTAGATTTTATTGAGAAGCGCAGCTGCTTTAGCAGCCGATCTCAGATTGTTGACGGTTACGCCAGACATATCTCGAGCCTCAATGGCGTTGACCACAAGTACATCTATGTGTGTTTTAAAGTCTTCTGAGAGTATTTTTGCTGGTGCTGCATTGAGACAAACCTTGATGCCTCTCTTTTTAGCTTCTTGTGCTGCTATCAGGTTGATGTGCTCTGGAAGCTCATTTTGCAGCACTAATAGGCGAATATTTTCCCATATTTCTGCCTTATAGAATGTTTCTATATTAATCTGAGTGTTAGCGTTCGGTATGACCACAGCTGAATAATCGTTATCTGCATCTGTGATTGCGACGCTCATACCAGAAGGTGTACTAGGAATGACATCAATAAACTGAGTGTCTACTGAATGTTGTTTTAGTACAGATAGTAAAAATTGACCGTTTGTATCGTCGCCGATAGCCCCAGCAAAGCGTGTATGTACGTTAGACTCTGCTACGGAGACAGCCTGATTGCCGCCTTTACCGCCAAACTTATAATCACAGTTTGTACCAATAACCGTTTCTCCGGTTTCTGGTTGGTGTGGAGCGTTTATCATAATATCGTAGTGTAAGCTGCCAACGACTAATATTGTATTCATGTTAATACTCTCTTAAATTTTGCACGGCTTGTTGAGTTTTATTTAAGTTCTGCTCGGCTTTTTTAAGATCTTTTTGGGCAATGGCGACAAATAATGCGTCTAGAATGTTTAATTGGGCAATTCTTGACGCAGCATTTTCTCCGAGTAAATGTGACCCTTGCGAGGTAGAGTTCAAAACGATATCGGCACATTGTGCTAATGGTGACTCATCATAGTTGGTTATTGCGATTACTTTAGCGCCATTTCGAGAGGCTAACTTAATCGGTTCAATCACGCTTTTTGTCATGCCTGAGTGACTAATCGCAATCACCACATCGTCATCGGTTAAAATAGAAGACGACATCATCATGATATGAGCATCATCATGAACCATGGCTTTTATGCCAATTTTTAATAACTTATGTGATAAATCACGGGCGACGGAGGAAGATCCACCGATGCCGTAAAGATCAATGTGTTTTGCCTTGAATATGATATCTGCGGCTCGGTTAAATTGATAAACATCGAGTACAGATAATGTTTCTTCAATTGCCTGAATCGATGTTTTAAACACCTTTTCAAGTAAGGACTCTGAAGAATCATTTGGCTCAATCTCAGCATGCAAGTTCGCGACATCAGAGTTCTTGTAATAAATGAGGCTGGTTCTAAATTCTCGAAATCCCGAAAAATTTAACTTCTTAGCCACTTTTACCACCATCGCTTCAGACACATTATTTTCAAGGGCAATGGCTTTTAACGACGTTTTTTCTGAAATGTCGTTTTTAGACATGACTGATTCGACAACTCGCTTTTCAAGTTGGGTCAGTTGGGGCAGCCTCATGCGGATTTGTGCGCCAATTGCTCTAGGATCTTGTGTCATTATTTTCCTCTGGTTGCTCGGTCTATTAACATGGCAATGATAATTATGAGGCCAGTTGCGAGCAATTGATAGAAGGCTTGTATGTTCAAAAGGGTTAAACCGTTACTCAAGGTGCCTAAAATCACAGCGCCAATAAGCGTACCAATCACACTGCCTTTTCCGCCCATTAATGACGCACCACCAATAGCTGCTGCAGCGATAGCATTTAGCTCCCATAAATTTCCCATTGTTGGATCTGCAGCACCTAGGCGTCCGACTAAGATAAGTGCGGCAAAGGAAGCTAGAATTCCTGAAATAACATAAACGGTAATCTTGGTTCTTTTTACCGGTACACCAGCTATTCGAGCGGCTTCTTCATTGCCACCAATGGCTAAAATGTATTCGCCTAGCGGGGTTTTGTTCATGATAATCCAAAGAAGTAGAGTAATAAGCAAGACTAAAACAACAGGCAGTGGAAGGCTAAAAACTTGGCCGTTCATGAAGTCGCGAAACTCGATTGGAATACCAAAAATAGGGTTGCCGTCTGAATAGATTAACGAGGCTGCACGAAATAATGAAAGGCCACCTAATGTAACAATAAAAGGCTGTAGTCCAGCGTAGGCAATTAATACTCCACTAAACACACCGCTTAAGGCGCCAATAAGTAAGGCACCAATCACTGCAAGGGGCACAGGTACGCCCGCTGTCATAAGTGTTGCACCAATAATGGCGGAAATGGCAGCAACCGAGCCAACAGACAGATCAATACCTCCGGAAATGATGACTAACGTCATGCCAAGGGCGATGGCCGCATTAATGGATGATTGTTGTAAGATAATTAGAATATTTGGAATGGTTAAAAAATTTGGCGTTAAAAATGAAAAGGTGCCTGCAATAATTAAAAGACCAATTAATGTGCCAGCATTACGCAGATTAAATTTAAAGACGATGGAAGGATGCTGTTTTATCAAGGTGTTTTCTGTTGTTTTCATTGTATTGTCCTCTTATTTTTTTAATGGAGCTGAGTCATGTTGTTAATGGCGCAATGGGCAATCATCTCTTCATTAATATCCGTTCCACTTAACTCTGCGGTGACTTTTCCTTCTTTCATAACGAGTACTCGATCACAGATACGAATGACTTCGGTCATTTCCGAAGAAACCACGATGATGGCTTTGCCTGCCTGAGCCAGCTTTTCAATTAAGGTATAGATTTCAGATTTAGCGCCAATGTCTATGCCGCGTGTTGGCTCGTCGAATAAGAAGACCTTAGCGTCTGCCGCAATCCATCGGCCAATAATTACTTTTTGCTGATTGCCGCCACTTAGTGTACCTATCTGCCTTTCTACATCGAGAGGACGTAAGTTTAAATCCGACATGATTTCCAATGCCTTTTTGTCTAATTTTGCTTTCTGTAGTAGACCTGACACAGTGAATTTTTTAAGAGATGGAAGCCCCATATTAATAGCGACTGAGCGTTCTTTGATGATGCCTTCCTTTTTTCGCTCTTCTGGAACAAGTCCAATGCCTGCTTTGATTGCATTGTCCACATTTAACTTTTCAATCTGCTTGCCATTAACAAACACAGCTCCAGTTGACGTTGGATCGACACCAGCGATGAGTTTTAGTAGTTCTGTTCTACCGGCGCCTACTAATCCAGCAATACCAAGCACTTCTCCTGCGTGTACACAGAAGCTGGTTGGATGAACTGCTTTATCGCGGGATAAGTCGACGATTTGTAGTATTTCTTTATCGGTAACAAAGGATTGATGTGCTACTTTTTCAATTTTTCTCCCCACCATTTTAGTGACGATGCTTTCTTCGGTTTCGTCTTTTATATTCACTGTGTCTATAAAGCGACCATCTCGAAGAATGGTGGCTCTGTCACAGACTTTGAACACCTCATCCATTTTGTGAGAAACATAAATGAACGAAACACCTGTATCTTTAAGAGATAAAATGAGACTTGCAAGGCGTTCAAACTCAGTAGGAGTAAGGCTTGAAGTAGGCTCATCCATCGCAATAAGTTTGGCGTTGTCTAATAAGGCTCGAGCAATCTCAACAATTTGCTGTTGCGCCACTTTTAAGTTTTTTACCTGTTCATTTGGGTCAATACTAGGATCCAAACGCGCAAGGATGCGTTTGGCTTTAGCGTATTGGGCGCTTCTATTTACGAAGAGACCGCCTGATCGAGTCAAAGGTTTGCCCAAAAACATATTTTGAGTAACCGATAGTTCTGGGATGAGTTGCAATTCTTGGTGAATCATTGCAATTCCAGCTTCACGAGCCGATAAGGGCGTCTTCATATCTATAGTGTTGCCGTCCACTTTTATCGTGCCGGAGTTCGCGAAGCGAACCCCGGATAAGATATTGAGCAAGGTGGACTTTCCTGCGCCATTTTCCCCGACTAAAGCGTGCACTTCACCTATTTTCACAGTTAAGCTTATATTTTCAATCGCAATGAAGTTACCGTAGGATTTTGTAATTTCATGCATGGTTAAACGAGAATAGTCCATAGCCCCTCCTGTTTTTATTGGTTTAGAAGGTTAAGCAATTGCTGATTGTCTGCTGACTTTTTAGCTTCTATAAAGGTATCAACATTGTCTCGGGTTATTAGTGCCTGTGGAGTAGAAACCACACGAGAGATAGGCTGGCCGTCAATAATACGTAATAAGACATTCATTGCGACTTCCCCTGTTAGAACTGGAAAACTGTCAACAGTACCAGTTAACTCACCGCGTTTTATCGAATTGTAGGCATCGGCAATTCCATCTGTGCCAAATACTGCAACCTGCTCGGATTTTTTGGCCGCTCGGACTGCCTCAACAACGCCTAATGCCATGCCATCGTTGTTAGCATAAATGCCTACTAAATCAGGATGTTGCTGCAAAATGGTTGCAGTCGCGTTGTAGGCTTTTTCACGGCTCCAATCGGCGGGAATAGAGGCGACAATTTCAAGTTTTCCATCTGCTTTAATGGTTTCTTCAAAACCTTCTGTACGCTGACGGGCAGCGAATACCCCAGCTTGGCCTTGAATGATAGCGACTTTCCCACCCTTAGGGTTGTGCTTGATAAACCACTTGGCAACTCGAACACCATTGTCTTTTTGCACGTTACCAACATAGTATTGAGCGTTTGGCATGACGGCATCATTTACGTTAACTACTGGGACACCTTTTCTTTTGGCTGTTTCGTAAGCCGGCTGTAAATTTGAATCAGTCTGCGGTGATACCAGTAAGCCATTAAAACCTTGTGTTATTAATGTCTCAGCAATAGACAGCTGGCCTAATTGATCACCTTCGTTTGCGGCAGCTTGGTAAACTGTAGTGAAGCCGTCTTTTTCGGCGATGTTTTTATAACCATCACCTAAAGAACGCCAATAAGCGTTGGTCAGAGTTTTTGAGACACCCGCAATTTTTAGCTTACTATTTGCCTTGGGCATTGGGCCGTACTTCTCAGTCAGCTGTGTCCAGTCAGTGCGATCTTGCTCTGTGTCTGGATTGAGTGTTGATAGGTCTGCGGCCCATAGATTGGCGGTTAATGTGCTGCAAGCAAGCAATGTAATAATTGACTTTTTCATGATTCACCTTTTGTTTTTATTGTGGTTTTAAATAAATTTTTAGTTAACGATTTTTATTTCATGAACAAAATGTCGTTGATAATTTGCTGTGAGGCAACGGCATCTTGTTTTTCTATCGCTGCGGCTAATTCAGGGTTATTGTCTAATTTGTCACACAGACCTAGTAGACGCTTAACCGTAGCGATGTTGGTCTCTGCTTCACGAACGGGGTCAAGGCCACTAGCATCAGGGAAGGTGTCAAAATAATAGGCGCCGTTATAACCGTCTTTTTTCATCTGCCATAAAAACTCTAGTGTGGCTCTTGGGTTTACCGAAGCGACCATTAATCCATCATCTCGTTTGCCCCAGCCATCATTGCAATCCAGACCCATTAGCTTAGAACGACGAGCTACCATAGCGGCGGCATAAGCAGGGATTTCATTTGCGTAGAGAACGTGAGCAAAATCGAGTGTAACGCCTAAGTTTTCACAGCCAGCTTCTTCAATAGCTAATAGGCAAGTGGTGACATTGGGGAAAATACTGTAAGCACGAGGTTCATTGGGTTTGTATTCGATACTAATGTCACAGTCAGGAGCATATTCCGCTATTTCACGCACAGCACTGACTGCGTCTTCCCAAATTTTTTTATAATCGACTTGGAAGCAGTAATCGAAACCATCCTGTCCCATCCAAAGTGTCATTAGGTTTGAGCCGAATTCTCGGCCAGCGTCGATGCCTCGTTTGGTCAACTCAATCGCTTGTCTGCGAATTTTTGGATCAGGGTTGGTGAAGGCACCGATTTTAAACTCAGGAGCATCCCAACGCATTTGCATACCATTGACAGCTAGCCCTAATTCTTCAAGCTTATTTTTAATAGTCGAAATATCTGTTGTGATGTGTTGAGGGTAGTTTAAGTCAACATGCGTTAAACCTTTTGCAGTTGAGGCACGTTCAATCATTTGTAAAACGCTGGGTTTACCTTGTTGTTCTGGCCAGTATTTATGTGCGCCAGAGGCAAATGAGTTTAATCGTGTAGCAAACCTTAATTCAGCCATGTTAGCTCCTTTATTTTTAGTGAAGTACTTTACAAGAATATATATATTTGTGATGTTGTGTATTTTTAGCACTGTAGATTTAAAAAATCAACACTCTTCAAGCATTTTTTGTTTTATTACGACGGGGGAATAAATCAAGATTAGGTTGTCATTTGTTGTTTTTTTATACACAAAATACAAAAAACTTGAGGGATAAAGGGGAGTAGACGGACGCTTTTTTAAAGTAATGTCGTTTCTTGTTCTGCTTTGTCTGAGGGCAAAAAAAAGCCAGTATGGGTGCTCATACTGGCTAAATAAAAGGGATGGTGTTCGATTTATTGTTTTACGGCTGTTTACCAGCTGTGGTTTAAGGTAAGAGTGATATCTCGGCCTGGGTTGTAGTAATTTGCAGTAGCCGAACCGACTACATATTGCTTATCCAGTAGGTTTTTAATATTTAAGCCTAGCTTGGTGTCTGCGGTGATTTGGTAATCAAAAGACGCATCGAATAGGGTTGCCGCTTCACTTTTAGATGTGTTCACAGTGTCAAAGTAATAAGACCCAACATAACGTGCCCCAAGACCAATACTCATGGTTTGATTTGGTAGAGTGTAATGACTCCATAGAGAGGCTGTGTTCCTTGGCGCGGTAACAAACTCATTACCTTTGAGTGATGGGTCGCTATCATTAACGACTTCTGATTTCATGTAGGAGTAAGCTGCGGTGATGCTTAGGTTCTCTGTTATGTCTGCTTTGGCTTCTAAATCCAATCCTTTTGTTTTAGATTCCCCAATGGTTTTTTTCACAAGATCGGTTGTTGTGATAGTGACATTGTCTTTGGTTAAGTCATACACTGAGGCAGAAAATATCGCATTCATATTGTAAGGTGCATATTTTACTCCAACTTCATACTGTTCTCCGCGTTCAGGCTTATTGGCTGTCCCTGTGCTTTCTATAGAAGGAGGTGCCACCGACTCGACTTGGCTTAAGTAAGCTGAAACTTCATCATTTATCTTATACGTAATGGCACCACGTAGTGATGTTTCTGAATAATCGGCATCAAATTTTTCGTTACTAACGTTCTCGCTAGATAGGTCTAAATTATCATTACGTACGCCTACGGTAACAATGACTTTGTCATGAAAAGACAAGTTCTGCTGTAGGAAAATGGATTTAGTCGTATAGTCTTGTTTTTTATTGCCATAAGGCGTGGGTCCAGAAAGGGCGCCTGTGTAGACAGGATTTGATACGTCAATTGAAGCTGCATTACCATATGAAGAGTTTAGGTTGGTTGAGGCATTTCTATACTCAATGCCTACTGTTGTGCTGCTGTCGATGTCATCGAAGCTAGCATCGTATTGCAACATAGTATTACCAATAAACTCTTGTGCTTCGGTGTCATTGCTTAAATAGCCACGAGCGACATCATTGCCTGTATGTCCATTTGCATCAGAAATGTATATGTAGCCATAATCATCAGTTAAATCGCTGTAGCGCAAGTTGCCAAGTACTTTAAATTGACGGTTAATTCGATGGGTAATTTGTGCGCTGATATTGGTACGTTCAACATTGTGAAAGTTGTAATCAGGCTCACCAAAGAAGTCGCTACGGCTGTATTCACGATCCATCGGATAGCCGCCGCTGTTTGGTGTTGAATCTGTATTCAAGTAGTCAATTAAAAGTGTCGCGCTGGTGCTGCTGTTTGGTTCCCATGTTAATCCACCCATGATGAACTCAGAATCATCTTTGGAATAATCGTATTCTCGGTCGCTGTCTTTTACCTTGCCTGTTAGTCGGTAGGCTAGGGTTTCGTTTTCATTTAATGTGTCACCGACATCGATACCCACTTCTTTATGGTCATTAGAACCATAGGTAACATAAGTATTTCTGATACTTTCAAATTTTGGGCGCTTGCTAACGAAATTTACTGATCCGCCTGGGTCTGCGGGGCCAAATAGAGTGGAGTTAGCACCGCGTAAGACTTCCACACGTTCAAAAGCATAAGGGTCTTCACGTACGCCACGCATAGAACCCAACGTCATACCGTCGCGATAGGTGGTTGCTTGAAATCCTCGAATCATAAAATAATCGTTGCGGTCATCGGTTCCATAATAGTCAGTAACCAATCCTGGAGAGTACTGCAAAACCTCTTCTGTGGTGCTGGCGCCACGCTGCTTGATTTCTTTTTCAGTGATGACAGAGACAGACGCGGGTGTGTCTTGAATACTGGTGGCGACTTTGCCGCCGACCCATAGTTCTTTGGCCACAACAGATTCGGAGTCATCATCGGCTAATGCTTGATCATTGACGATGATAGGGGAAAGTCGAAAGGTGCCTGCTTCACTTTCTGTTTCTGCATACCCAGCAATTGGTGTGAGTACGGAGCAGCAGAAAAGTGTCGCGGCAGCGCAGTGATTTTGCTTTAACTTCAAGGGAAGAGCGTTTTTCTTGTTCATTTTTGGTTCCTCTATAATTTCATAATATGAAAATAGTATTGCTAATGATTATTGATATATATTTGTTATGGATAAGGGTTTCAGTCTGCTTTGCTTAAGTGTGTTTTATTCTCTTGTGACGCCCAATGGGTAAAACCATTGGGCTGCCGGAAATAGGGTCTGTGATGACTTGGCTCTGGAGGCCAAAAACAGCGTGAATCATGTCTTCTGTTACCACTTCATTTGGCGCTCCATTGGCAAAGACTTGACCTTGTTGTATGGCGATGAGCTGGTCTGAATAACGCGCTGCCAGATTAAGATCATGCAATACCAATACGATGGTGGTGCCACGGGTTTGGTTTAGGTCAACAAGCAGGTCCAATACTTCAATTTGGTGAGCGACGTCCAAGAAGGTGGTCGGCTCGTCTAACAGCAATATGTCGGTTTCTTGTGCTAATGCCATGGCGATCCAGACTCGCTGGCGTTGACCACCTGATAATTCGTCTATTTCTCTGTCCAAAAGCTCTGTGGTTTTGGTGGTTTCTAGTGCTTTGGCAATGGCTTCATCGTCTTCTTTGCGCCACCTTGATAGGAATCCATGATGTGGGTGCCTGCCACGGCTGACTAGATCGCTGACCGTAATGCCTTCCGGTGCAATGGGGGATTGAGGTAATAAGCCAAGCGTTTGCGCTAGTTGTCGTGTTGGCGTGTTGTGTATCGATCTGCCATCCAGTAAGACATGACCATTAGACGGCGATAATAAGCGTGACATAGTGCGCAATAAGGTAGATTTTCCGCAGGCATTGGCGCCAATGATAGATGTAATTTGACCGGGTTTAATGTCTATATTGATGTCGTTAAGGATGGTTTTTTCACCATAACCAGCGGCAAGATGATCGACAACGAGTTGGTGTTTTAGTGTCATAGTGAGCCACCTTTACGGTTAACACGAATAATAAGGTAAATAAGGTAGGGCGCGCCTAGAGCGCCAGTAATCACGCCGACAGGGTAGCGACTTGGCAGCAAGAATTGCCCGATGTAATCACCGCCCATCACTAAGCAAGCGCCTACTAAACCAGAAGGAATCAGCAGTGAACCATTGTTCTTCACAAGGCGAACCGCAATGGGGCCTGACAAGAAAGCAACAAACGCAATAGGCCCTGTTATCGCGACTCCCACAGCAATCAGCCCAACAGCGGATACAATGACGGTAATGCGCGTCATGCCGACACGAACACCCAATGCGTGGGCGGTATCGTCGCCCATACGTAACGCTTCTAGGTCTCGGGTGCGGCTTAATAGAAACCCACCAAATATCAAAAAAGAGATAATCAATGGCAAGGCTTGATGGATTTGTGCGGAGTTGACACTTCCGCTTAGCCAACGCATGGCTTCTTGACGGTCCCATGCTTGAGCTTGTGATAGTAAATACACAATAAAGCTTTCAATCATCGCAGAGACGCCAATACCAACCAGAATAAGTCGAGCACCTGACGCACCATTTCGATAGGACAAGCCGTAGACCGCTAAGGCGACCAATAAGCCTACGGCGATTGAGAAGAAAGCCACGCTAGTGCCATCCATGTGCAGCACAATAATGGCAAATACGGCGGCGGCAGTCGCACCAGAACTTACTCCGATGATATCGGGGCTGGCCAATGGGTTTCTCAGCATGACTTGAAATGCCACGCCAGCCATACCAAAGCTCATGCCGACAAGAAGAGAAATAATCGCTCGTGGTAGGCGCAACTGACCCACCACAAAAGAGGCTCCAGGGACGTTTTCACCCAGTAAAACCTTTATGACGTCTTGTGGTGGTGTAAAGGATTGCCCCAAGGTTAAGGTGATTGAAAACGCAGCCACAGCCAATAAGCAAAGTAAGCAAGCTACGTATTTCCAGCGCTTGGACCGGTTTTTTCGTCCACTAGTAACGCGTGCGAGCGTTGAGTTTGTGTTAATCATAACTCTTTCACCCTTTGTCTGCGGACTATCCAGATGAAGAAGGGTGCACCAACGAAGGCGGTCACGACGCCAACCGAGAGTTCGCTTGGTCTTGATATAATGCGTCCTAACACATCCGCACTTAATAATAAGCATGCGCCGACTAGCGCTGAAAAAATGAGCAACCAGCGGTTGTCCACTCCGACAAGTAGTCGACATAAATGGGGAACCACGAGACCAACAAAGCCGATAGGGCCACAAATGGCGGTTGTGGCCCCACAGAGTAAAACTGCAGACAGCCAAGCGATGGCACGAATCCAAGCGACATTTTCCCCTAGTCCAGCGGCGATATCGTCCCCAAGCGCCAGCGTATTGAGCTTTCTAGCCACAAATACACTGAGTAAAAAACCAACGATTAAGAAGGGCAGTACGAGCTGTATGCTATCAAACGTGGCGCCACCGACGCCGCCAATTTGCCAAGAATTTGCGCTGCCGGCAATGTCATTTCTTGGCAAGACGACAGCAACAATAAAAGAAGACAAGGCTGCAGACGTGGCGGCACCCGCCAAGGCGAATTTGAGCGGGGTGGATTTGCCGTAGCCTAATGAACTAATGAAATACACAAATAGCGCGGTAATACCTGCGCCCAATATGGCGAGCCAAACATAGGTTTGCAGCTGGTTAATACCAAACCACGCTAGCCCAATAACAACAAAGAAAGCGGCACCCACATTAACGCCAAGAACCCCAGGGTCAGCTAATGGGTTGCGGGTCACACTTTGCATAATGGCACCAGATAATCCCAAGGCGCAGCCAGCAATGATGGCAAGCACTGTGCGTGGTAGGCGCATGGTGACAGAGGCTTCCCCCATGGTGTTCATCTGGCCTTGTAGTGCTCCTATTATCTCTTGCCAAGAAACATTTCTCGTCCCTACAGCGATAGAGGAAAAGCACAACAGCAGTAAGACCACCGTGACAAACAACAGAGCAATGGGCTTTTGTTTTAGAAAGCCTTTATGTTTGGCGTTGCTTTGGCTCATTTGGCTTTACGTGCCGCTTCTGCAAGAGCTTGAAGGTAATCATCTAACACCCAAGTAATAGACAGTGGCGTCGGATTAGCAGCAGTCGCCATTTTGCTATTGCCCAGCATGACGATCGAACCATTTTTAATGGCTCGCATCTTCGACATAAGAGGGTTCGATTCTAAAGGTGCCTGTAACTCTTTATTGCCATAGGTAACGAAAATGTCTACGTCGTTAAACATGTCTATTTGCTCAATGCTGCTTTCGCCAGAGAAGAGCCCATCTTTACTGATGTCTTTGATGCTTTGTGGAGAGTGCATGCCGAGGTCATCAAAAAACTTCACACGGGTATCATTGGCGCTGTAAAAGCGAATAACACTTAAATCGGTTGGATCCAGATGGGTGATAAACATGGCGGATTTGCCTTTTAACTCTGGGTATTGATCAACACGTTCGGCGATGTCTTTTTCAATGCTGGCAATGAGCTCTTCGCCTTCTTCTGCCATTCCCAGCCCTGCACTATTAATACGAATCATGCTGCGCCAGTTGGTAGACCAAGGTTTGTCTGGGAAAGCGACGACAGGTGCGATCATACTTAGCGTGTCATAATCGGATTGGCTTAAGCCGGAGTAAGCCGCCAGAATAACGTCGGGTTGTGTTGCTGCGACCGCTTCGAAATCGATTCCATCGCCTTCGTCGAATAACACCGGTGTCTTGGCGTTGAGTTTTTTAAGTCGTGCAGCCACCCAAGGCAACAAACCGTCGTTATCGTCGTCTCCAAAGGTTGCAGCAGCAAAACCAACAGGAACGATGCCTAACGCAAGTGGAACTTCATGGTTTGCCCATGCCACAGTCGCAACGCGTTTGGGTTTATGAGTAATGGTTGTTGAGCCAAAAGCGTGTTGAATCGTAATTGGGAAGCGTGAGTTGTCCGTCGCCCATGCATTGCTAAAAAATGCAGAAACAATGGTAATAACGATAATCATCTTCATATTATTTATGTGCCATGCCAATCAAATAGAGTGCGAAATAAAGGAGCGAGGTCGTTAGGAATTACAAAACAATGAGTGGGTTTTTATGGGAATGAATCTCATCATCAATTGCAAAACGAGTCGGATGATAGAGTTAATCTTCAGAATATAATTGTATAAATCGGTCGTTTTCGTCTTGAGCTAGTTGCTTAGGTGTCAGGCTAGAGTATTTTTTGATCAATTTGATATAGTGAGATTGGTCGTTAAAACCTTCTTTGGGAAAGAGTTCGCCCACTTTGAGTGAGTCGAAGCTGTGGCGAAACCGCAAAATGTCACAGTAGCTTTTTAGCGGTAAGCCAAGCCACTTATTAAAATAGCGATTGATTTGGCGACTGCTCCAATTGGCTGCTTGAGATATTTCAGTCACTGTTATTGAACCATGTGTCTTATAAATCAGTTCTGACATGACTTTTTTTCGAGGGTCTATTGGCGCTGTTAGCTGTGAAGCAAAATACAAACTGAGCTTATTAGCAAAAGTATCCAGGCTTTTTAGGTCGTTTAGTTCTATGCCCGCGAAGCCAATGTCGAGTGTAATGCGATCATTTAGAATGTTGGCGACAGATTTGTTTAATAAATACTCTGCGGCCAGTATTTTTAAGCGAACACCCAGTAACACAGAGTGTTTGGGCATAGCGCCTACTTTGGCGTCTGTTTCTAGTCCAACCAAGGAAATATGCAGCGGATATTCGGCATTGTGGAAAAAATACAAATCAATCCCGCCATCAGGGAAGGTGGAAAGTTCTTCATCTTTATCGCTTGGATTTTCGATCATCCAAAAGCTTTCAACGAATGGAGCTAAGTCGTCGCTTGGTACTAATGACGTTAGTTGAATGGTCTCTTTCATTACCTAATCGCAAAATTGGAGGTGAGTGCGGCGCGTTCGTTCCTTCGATGGCTACTTTAAATGTAAGTAGATAGTATAACGATTAAAAAGCGATCTTCTAGCTACAATTGAGATAGATTCGTATTAACACCTAGTTGTCATTATGATGCACTGGGGATCAAAGAGGTGATACATGGTCTTGCAACTAGAAAAACTGAACGGTTATTACATCGCTATCTTGCTGGCGATTATTTTTTCTTGGTGGGGCTTGCTAGACACCAAGGCGTCTGATTATGTTTCCTCTTCCTTGGTGCAGGCGTTAAGTGCCTTTGGTTTAGCCAAATTATTTAATGCAACAGTTTCTGTGCTGCAAAGTATTCAGATAAGTGTGTTTGTCAGCTCCGTCACCATTGGCGAATTATTAGATCCATTTAACGATATGGTGGAAGATTTTTCTGGCGTAATGAAGGTGGCAGTGTCGTCGCTTATTTTTCAGAGTATTTTGTTAAAAATTATTTCTACTGTGTATTTCAAAGCCTTTGTTACTTTGTCGGGTTTGCTGTTTGGTTATTTGTATTGGACAAAAAGCCGTTTTACCGAAGTGGCTTATAAAGTCTTTGTGACAGCCGTTGGTGCGAAGTTCTTATTGGTGCTGGTGGTATTGTTATCTGCTTTGGTCGATGCGTCTTTTTTGAATGAAGAAAAGACGCAAACCATGGATAAAATCCAAATACATTCTGACGAGATGAACGAGGTTACGACAGGGCTAGGTGTCGCAGCGGATCTTAAACAGTCTCTTGATAAAGACAAACAAATATTACAAATTAAGCTGGATGAAGAGCAACAAACCTTGTCGAAACAGGATGAGCGTTTAGTGAATTTGACCGCTCAAAATGAATCTCTTAATCGTCAAATAGCCGCGCGCAAAGAAACCTTGTCTACCTTAGATATTCTGTTTAATAACGATAACGTGCTGGCTGGGCTGCGAACGCAACAGAGCCTTTTAATGGGCGAACGTCAACGTACAGAGCAAGACATCAAAATGTCGAAAAGTAAGATTGAGGCTTTGCAGCAATCCATAGACGACCTTGGCAATCTTACTTTAGAAGACCAAGGTTTTTTCGCCTCTATTAAACAAAGTACGTTCGGGCTGAGTCATTTTAAAGACAAGATCAGCGAGTATGTGGAAACCCTCAATGGTTTGGTAAACGACTTCCTTACTTTATTGGCGTTGTTTGCCTTTAATACTGTATTGATCCCAGTGTTATTTCTCTATTTGGGCGCAAAAGGCTTCAAATTAGTGTGGCAAATGAAGCCGTCTGATTTAATAGCGCGTGCCAAAAAAGGTGTTAAAGAGAGTCTTTAAGTGCTGCTACTTTTGTTTACTATTGATGCTTTAGCCAGCCTTTCGCTGCATCAGTAATGGCTACAATGGCGGGGTTGGATAAGCGTTGCTCGGTAGCAATGACGAAGAATTGCTCGCGTATTTCTTCGGTGCTACCTATGATCTCGACTTTAAACTGCTTCGCCACTTCGTTGGCAATGGCGGAAGGGACAATGAACACGCCCGCGCCTGCTTGACCGAAGGTTTTCATTAAGGCTCGGTCATCAAATTCACCCATGATTTTTGGATGAAGATGGTGCTTTTCAAGCCATTGTAAAAGTTGGATTTGTATTAAGGATTGGTCGCTGGGAATTAAAAATGGCGCGCTCCTCAAGCATGCTGGGAAGCCTCCTTCAACCTGCTCTATTAAATTGGGGGCAGCCATAAACGATGTGCCACATTCCCCCAAAAAATGATTGAAGCCGCGTACCGCCAGGTGAGGTGGGATTGGGCCATCAGCAATGATCATGTCTAATTTATGTAGGGCTAACTCGCCCAGCAAATCTTCTAAACTGTTTTCTTTGCAGACAAGTCTTACCGGATCTTCTAACGACATGGCGGGAGCCAGCAAACGATACGCGATGGATTTTGGAATTGAATCCGCAATGCCAATACGTAGTAATTGTGTTCGATCACCTGATGCGATGCGCACCGATTGTTCCAGCTCGTTGCCTAAGGAAAAAATCTCATCGGCGTAACTTAATACCATGTGACCAGTATTCGTTAATTCTAGGTTGCGTCCAACCTTGCTAAATAAGGTTTTTCCTAGCTGTTCCTCCAATAAACTGATCTGTCCACTGATGGTTTGCGGTGTTATGTGCAAATGTTCGCTGGCTTTTGTAATGCTGCCTTGCTTTGCCACCATCCAAAAATAATGCAAATGTTTGAAATTGATCATATTTCACCAATACTTCGAGAAAAACTGATTATTTACATAAATAATTCGATTATATCTTAAGAGTATTTGTTAGTAATTTGAAATTTCCAACATAACTTACTCATTCATGAGTAAAGGAGAGCAAGATGAGAATTAAAGTACAAGCACGTCGCCTAGCCCTTACTAAAAGTTTAAAAGCTTATGTTAAGCGTCGCCTAAATTTTGCATTGAATTCCCGTTATGACAATATTCAACGAGTGATCGTCACGCTTACCGATGTGAACGGTCCTAAAGGTGGTGAAGACAAACACTGCCAAGTTTTGGTTAAAATCAACGGCCAAAAAGAAGTGGTAATCAGCGAGCAACAAGCCGATATGTATTCTGCGATAGATGGCGCTGCTAACCGTACTAGCCGAACCGTAACACGACGTATCGAACGATTACAGCACAAGGCCACGCGACTAAAAGCCGCTTTCCATAAGATGAGACCGCAGAAAAAAATGCCTCGCGACATATATGAAGAATATGAAAACGAATACGGCTACTACCAACATGCCTAGGTGGTATTGATAGCAATAGCTTTTTTAGATAGATAATCCCAACACCCGCTTTAGGCGAACCACTCCACTTGGTTCGCTTTTTTTTTGTTCGTTAGAAAGAGATACTTTGGTAAGGAGGAATATGAGCGCTAGAAGGTCTGGCTTTGTGAGTGATGTTAGTCTTGGGGAGATATGGCATATTTGATTTGTTCGAAGTCAAATCCTCGGTATTGGAGGTAGCGTGACTGTTTAGCCTTTTCTTTGAAGTCGGTACTGATTTCTTCTCCAAACCTTCTTTCTTTGAGTTGTTTCGCTAACTCAAACCAATCTGCATTGGCATCAGTGATGGCTGTTTTTGCTAGCTCGCTATTGATACCTTTTTGTATGAGTTCTTGCTGAATCCGGCTTGCTCCAAGAGGTTTGCTTAGTCGGCTCCTTACAAATATTTCAGCGAAGCGCTCATCATTGAGATAGTTCATTTCTTCAAGACGCTCAATTATCGCGCTGATCTCTTCTTCCTCGTGACCTCTTGTTTTTAATTTGGTGACTAGCTCCTTTTTGCTGTGCTCCCTGTGGCTTAGCAGTGACAAGGCTTGGTCGAATATTGATGTCTGGTGTTCTTTCATATCTATATCTCTGCTTGTCTTGGTTGAGAGGTTATTTTATCAGCTGAATGAGGTTTTTACATTTCGTTTCTAATAAACTGCTTTGTTTTTATTTTATAGTTTTTTATTCTTCAATATAATAATAAATAAGATGATAAAACTACATATCTTATGTGATTATGGGTGATATGACTTTGTCTTTATTTGAGGTTTTTCTATGCGTGTTTGTGTGCTGGGTGCAGGTGTTGTTGGTTTAACGTCAGCCTATTATTTGGCGAAGAAAGGTTTTGAAGTGACGGTGATTGACCGTCAAGAAGGGGTGGCTCTTGAGACGAGTTTTGCTAACGCAGGGCAAATTTCTCCTGGCTATTCTGCACCTTGGGCTGCACCAGGCATTCCTCTTAAAGCTATTAAATGGTTGATGCAAAAACACGCGCCGCTAAAAGTAAGTGCTGATCCTGAGCTTAAAAAACTAGCTTGGATGGGGAAGATGTTGGCGAACTGCAATGAAAAAGCCTACGACGTGAATAAGTCTCGCATGGTGGCATTGGCGGAATATAGTCGCGATCAGTTCATTGCGATGCGTAAAGACATTGGTATTAAGTACGATGATGGTCAGGGTGGTTTGACTCAACTATTTCGTAAGGATGAGCAAGTCGAAGCGTCTGAAAAAGATATTAAGGTGCTAAAAGCCTTGAATGTTCCTCATCAAGTATTAACTCCTGCGCAAATTTTAGAAGTAGAGCCAGGTTTGGCTCCGGTAATTGATAAGTTCAAAGGTGGGCTTCGTCTGGTCGGTGATGAAACTGGCGATTGCTTTGTTTTTTGCCAAGAACTGAAAAAACACTGTGATGAATTAGGTGTGAAATTTAAATTTGGCGTAGCGATTGAGCGCTTGGTTGTAGAAGGTGGTAAAGTACGCGCCGTTAAAACCGACCAGGGTGACTTTGAGTTTGATAATGTCTTGGTGTCTATGGGGAGTTATTCAAAAGAGTTACTTAAAGCGATTGATATTTCTATTCCAGTTTATCCTGTGAAAGGCTATTCCTTAACTGTGCCTATTACGGATGAACAGTTTGCACCAGTTTCAACTGTAATGGATGAAACCTACAAAGTTGCTGTGACTCGATTGGGTGGCCGTATTCGTGCTGCCGGAACCGCGGAGTTGAATGGCTATAATCTTGATTTGCCAAAAGTGCGCACAGAAACCATTACGCATGTAGTACACGATTTATTTAATCAAGGTTGTGAGTTGTCCCAAGCGGATTATTGGACCGGACTTCGCCCAATGACGCCAGATGGCACGCCTGTAGTTGGGCGGACAGGTATTGATGGTTTGTATTTGAATACGGGGCACGGAACATTAGGTTGGACTATGAGCTGCGGTTCTGCGGCGGTGATTGCCGATATTATGTCTGGCGATAAAACCGAGATCGATTCACAGGATCTTTCCGTACAACGTTATAAGTAAATAAGACGCTTTAAAATTTTAAGGGGCAAAAATGGCAAGGCCACTCACGGCAACGGTAGATTTGGAGGCGATTCTACAAAACTACCGCTATGCAAAAAAGTTACAACCAACTTGTAAGGCGTTTGCTGTTGTTAAAAGCAATGCGTACGGACATGGTGCGGTTGAGGTCTCTCGTTACTTGGATGAGGAAGTGGATGCTTTTGCAGTGGCAGCCATTGAAGAAGCCATTACTTTACGAGAAGCAGGCATTGTTTCACCTATATTGTTGTTGGAAGGTGTATTTGAAGGTGAGGAGTGGGCGCTGTGCGAGAAGCATGGTTTTTGGTCTGCTCTAGAAAATGCTCAACAGCTTGATGAATTGCAAGCTAGTCATGCAAAAATTGAAAAGATTTTCCTGAAACTAGATTCTGGTATGCATCGCCTTGGTGTGGATAAAGAAACAGCACCAGTGTTTGTCGCGGCGTTGAAAGACAGCGGCCAAGTGGGAGAGGTGGTTTTAATGACACATTTTTCTTGTGCGGATGACTTGTCAGATCTAGCAACTATGCAGCAGTTAGCTTATTTTGAGCTAGCTCGTCAATCGATTGGTGATATTGAAGCCAGTGTAGCGAACTCAGCAGCGATTATGAAGTGGAGCGTGCCTGAAGGTGGTTGGATTCGACCAGGTATTATGTTGTACGGAATTTCGCCTTTTGCTGAAGTGAGCGGTCGCGCGCTGGGTTTGCGTCCAGCGATGACTTTGTCGTCAAAAGTGATATCGACGCGTCAGCTTAAACAAGGCGATAAAGTAGGTTATGGCCTTGGTTATGTTGCGGCAGAAGATCATGTATTAGCAACCGTCGCGGTGGGTTATGGTGATGGTTATCCGCGTCATGCTGAAAATGGCACTCCATTGCAAATTGATGGAAAACCCGCTTGCCTCGCAGGCCGTGTATCTATGGATATGATTACGGTGCGTATGCAAGATTTCGCTGCTGAGCCTGCCATGGGGCAAGAAGTAGTGCTTTGGGGTGGCGATGTGCCCGTCGAAGAAGTCGCAGATTATGCCGGTACCATTGGTTATGAGTTGGTGACTAGGATGACCGCACGACCTCATTATCGTTATGTTCGCGGTGAAGATTCTCAGTAATACCTTTCTAAAAACATACTGTAAAAGTAGGTTTACATCCGTAAATCCTACTTTTGCTTAAGTTATGCACAAAATAAGCTTTAAATTACTACGGTTTCTTTTGAAAATACCTATCCTTTGCGTGTACTATTTTGTGCTTTTCGTTGCATCGAGTCGGCATATATTAATCTGCCATTCACGCAATCCAATTCGTCCAGAAAAATAGAGATAGAGACTCATCCCATTATGAAGAGTTCTGAGTTACGCCAGTCATTTTTATCGTACTTTGAAAGTAAGCAGCATCAGATCGTAGAATCCAGTTCATTGGTTCCTGGAAATGATCCTACATTGCTGTTCACCAATGCTGGTATGGTCCAGTTTAAAGATGTGTTTTTGGGAGAAGATCTTCGCCCATACTCACGAGCAACGACGTCTCAACGTTGTGTTCGAGCGGGTGGAAAACACAATGACTTAGAGAACGTCGGTTATACCGCACGTCACCACACTTTCTTTGAAATGTTGGGTAACTTCAGTTTTGGCGATTACTTCAAAAAAGACGCTATTCATTATGCGTGGGAGTTTCTAACGGTTGTGCTGAAGTTGCCAACTGAAAAGTTGTTGGTAACCGTTTACGCAGACGACGATGAAGCGTTTGATATCTGGAACAAAGACATCGGTCTTCCTGCAGAAAAAATCATCCGTATTGGTGATAACAAGGGGGGGCGTTATCAGTCCGATAATTTCTGGGCGATGGGCGATACAGGTCCTTGTGGTCCTTGTTCTGAAGTGTTTTATGATCACGGTGAGCATATTTGGGGTGGGCCTCCAGGTTCTCCTGAAGAAGACGGCGACCGTTTCATCGAAATCTGGAACGTGGTTTTCATGCAGTTTAACCGTTCTGCAGATGGCACTATGGCTCCTTTGCCAAAACCTTCTGTTGATACGGGGATGGGCTTGGAGCGTATTGCAGCGATTTTGCAGGGAGTCCATAGCAACTACGAAATCGATTTGTTTCAAAATCTTATTAAAGCGGCAGCACAAGTGGTTGGTACTCAAGACCTAAGTGCCCAGTCACTACGCGTTATTGCTGATCACATCCGTTCTTGTTCCTTCATGATTGTTGATGGCGTGATTCCGTCCAATGAAGGTCGTGGTTATGTTTTGCGCCGTATTATTCGTCGAGCGATTCGTCACGGTAATAAGCTTGGACAAAAAGGTGTGTTCTTCCATAAATTGGTGGAAGCACTTGATGTCGAAATGGGTGATGCTTACCCAGAGCTAACTAAATTAAAAGAGCGTGTGGCTTCTATTCTCTTAAAAGAAGAAGAGCAGTTTGCCAAAACCCTTGATCAAGGGATGAAGATTTTAGAAGAAGCCATTTCTGAACTAGGCGATGAAAAGATTATTCCTGGTGAGACAGTTTTCAAACTATACGACACGTATGGTTTCCCAGCTGATTTAACCAACGATGTTGCGCGTGAAAATGATCTAGAAATAGATGAGGCTGGATTTGAAGTGGCGATGGATGCACAGCGTGCACGTGCTCGTTCAGCAAGTAACTTCTCTATGGATATGTCGAGCGGCGTTAAGTTGGATTCTGTTACTGAATTTACTGGCTACGAGAATCTAAACGCTACCTGTGAAGTTGAGATGATCCTTGTTGATGGGGAGTTTGTTGAAACTATTGAAGCTGGTCAAGTTGCGGCAGTGATTTTGAAATCAACACCTTTTTACGCTGAATCAGGTGGTCAAGTTGGCGATCAAGGTTGGTTGCGTGGTCCAGGCGCTTTCAAAGTATCTAGCACCACTAAGCAAGCTAAAGCACATTTGCATTACGGTGAGCTAAAAGAAGGTCGTTTGGCGGTTGGTGATCAGGTGACTGGCGAAGTGGATCGCACTTTGCGCATGGCGACCACATTGAACCACTCTGCTACTCACTTAATGCACGAAGCACTGCGTCGTATTTTGGGTGATCATGTTTCGCAAAAAGGCTCTTTGGTAAATCCTGAGCGTTTGCGTTTTGACTTCTCGCATTTTGAAGGCGTTACGGCGACAGAAATTGAGCAAATTGAAGACATGGTTAACGAACAGATTCGCTTAAACCGTCCGGTAGAAACAGACATCATGGATGTTGAATCTGCTAAAGCGAAAGGTGCGATGGCGTTGTTTGGCGAGAAATACGATAGTGAAGTGCGTGTATTGACTATGGGGGCTGACTACTCGATTGAGTTGTGTGGTGGTACTCATGTTAGTCGTACGGGAGATATTGGTTTCTTTAAAATTATTACAGAAAGCGGTATTGCTGCTGGCGTTCGTCGTATTGAAGCGGTTACAGGCAAAGTTGCAATAGATACGACTCGCCAGACTGAGTCGGTTCTTGATGGTATTGCTAGCCTTGTCAAAGGTAATAAAGACAGCGTGTTAGACAAGGTTGTTGCCTTGAATGATCAAGCGCGCAGTTTGCAGAAAGAATTGGATGTATTGAAAGGTAAAATGGCAGCTTTAGCTGGCGCTGACTTGGCTTCTCAGGCGGTAGATATCAACGGCGGTAAGTTGTTGGTTGCTCAGGTTGAAGTAGAAGATCCAAAAGCGTTACGTGATTTACTAGATGAGCTGAAAAGCAAGTTAGAGTCTGCCGTTATTTTATTGGCTGCGGTGAATGATGGCAAAGTAAGTTTAATTGCTGGCGTAACCAAAGAATTGACTAAAAACGTGAAGGCTGGGGATCTGATTAAAATGATTGCGCCTTATGTTGATGGTAAAGGTGGTGGTCGTCCAGATATGGCTCAAGCTGGTGGTAACAATCCAGATGGCTTGTCTGCAGCTCTTGAATTGGTGCCTGGTTGGGTTGCTGAAAGAGTTTAAGTTGAATCGTTTCTTAAGAGCTTGGAATTCGGCTTTTTTGATTTAAATAGTGGAAAAATTATGGCGTTGTTAGTTCAAAAATACGGCGGCACCTCGGTAGGTACAATAGAGCGTATCGAGGCAGTTGCAGATCGAGTGTTAAAGCATAAGCAACAAGGCGATGACATAGTGGTTGTGGTTTCTGCTATGAGTGGTGAAACCAATAGGCTGATTGCTCTTGCGAAAAGCATTAATGCTTCACCAAGTGCGCGAGAAATGGATGTGCTTTTGTCGACAGGGGAGCAGGTTACTATCGCACTTTTGTCTATGGCATTAATGAAGCGTGGTCTTGATGCTCGTTCTTATACAGGCTCTCAGATTCGTATTACAACTGACAGCGCTCATGGCAAGGCTCGAATTCAAAAAATTGATACCGAAGCAATGCGCGCAGATTTAGACGCTGGACGAGTGATTGTTGCGGCGGGTTTCCAAGGCGCGGATGAATTGGGCAACATTACGACATTAGGTCGAGGTGGTTCTGATACAACTGGTGTTGCGCTTGCTGCCGCTTTGAAGGCGGATGAGTGTCAAATTTATACTGACGTGGATGGGGTTTATACGACGGATCCTCGTGTTGTAGATAGTGCGCGACGTTTGGATAAAATCACCTTTGAGGAAATGCTAGAAATGGCTAGCCTTGGCTCCAAGGTGCTACAAATTCGTTCTGTAGAGTTTGCTGGTAAATATCAAGTGCCGCTTAGGGTGCTGTCTAGTTTTGTTGAAGGTGAAGGTACGTTGATTACAACTGAGGGGAGTAAAGGTATGGAACAGCCAGCGGTTTCTGGAATTGCATTCAATAGAGATGAAGCGAAATTAACCTTGAAAGGTGTTCCTGATATTCCAGGTATTGCTTCTCGTATTCTTGGTCCTATTAGTGATGCCAACATCGAAGTGGATATGATTGTCCAAAATGTATCTGTGGATGGCACTACAGACTTTACCTTTACGGTGCATCGCAACGAATATGATCAAGCTTTATCTACCTTGAATATCATCGCTAAAGAACTTGGGGCGAGTGCTGTGCTTTCTGACGCTAAAATTGCCAAGGTGTCTATTGTTGGTGTGGGGATGCGCTCTCATGCGGGCGTAGCAAGTACCATGTTTAAAGCATTGGCTGCAGAGTCTATCAACATTCAGTTGATCTCTACTTCGGAAATTAAAGTGTCTGTCATTATCGATGAAAAATACATGGAGTTGGCGGTTCGTGCATTGCATTCCGCGTTCAAATTAAATGAAGTGGCATCAGGGGTTCGAGAAGCTTAACAATTGGATACATAAAATCCTGTAGTTATGGATGGTTTAATTTTTATTGAGAGGCTACAATTGGCTTTGTAGGAATTGCCCTACAAGATTTGTCGGGCAATTCATCTCAATAAATGATTGAAAGCAATTACAGGGAGATATTCTTATGCTTATTCTTACTCGTCGTGTTGGTGAAACTTTGATGGTTGGTGATGAAGTTTCTGTCACTGTATTAGGTGTAAAGGGAAATCAAGTGCGTATTGGCATCAATGCGCCTAAAGATGTATCTGTTCACCGTGAAGAAATTTATCTTCGCATTCAGAAAGAGCAAGATGAACAAATTTCTGAAGATTAATTTTTAAAAAAGCCTTTACAAGACAAATGTGTCGTATATAATGCGCCCCACTTGTTACGGAGAGTTGGCCGAGTGGCCGAAGGCGCGCCCCTGCTAAGGGTGTATGGGTTAACACTCATCGAGGGTTCGAATCCCTCACTCTCCGCCATTTCAAGTTTGTCTTTTGAGGGTTTACTCTCTGAGCAAAAAAGGCAGGGATTTTGTTTTGCACCAGTAGCTCAGCTGGATAGAGTACTCGGCTACGAACCGAGCGGTCAGAGGTTCGAATCCTCTCTGGTGCACCATTCAAAAAAAGTATTTTAAGATATATTCTTTAAATACTATGAGTAAAGATTGTTCTGCACCAGTAGCTCAGCTGGATAGAGTACTCGGCTACGAACCGAGCGGTCAGAGGTTCGAATCCTCTCTGGTGCACCATTCTTAAATCTCACAAAAAATATTTCTTCTCTTTTTTAAAAGAAATACGATATGCACCAGTAGCTCAGCTGGATAGAGTACTCGGCTACGAACCGAGCGGTCAGAGGTTCGAATCCTCTCTGGTGCACCATTCTTAATTTCCCCATCAGTACTTCAAAATTCCCAATCTAATTTATAATTTTATTATTTTCTCTCTTATTACGTTTCTGTCATTATACTCTCGAATGTTTGTGTTAGTTCATTGACGCTCTTGCTGCGTCGTAATGTCTGAAGGTGTTCTTTAATTTCCGCAAAACCAAATCGTAAATGTCCGCACCATTGTTTCAGCCTGCCAAGCGTAGCGATTTCATCATAATATTTTTGTAATTCGGTGCTATAATCTGCGAAGAGTGCGTTCAGGGTTGTTGTATCTGCTGTGCTTTTTTTTCCGTTTAGCTCATCTCTTATTTGTTGGAAAACAAATGGGTTGTTGAGTGAGCCTCGTCCAATCATGAAATGTTGGCATCCTGTAATGGATCTGCAGCGTAAGAGTGACTCAGTGTCTGTGATGTCTCCATTGGCGACGACAATCATGTTTGTCTTATCTTGAATTTCGCCTATTTTTTCCCATCTTGCTGGTGGTTTGTAACCATCTTTTTTAGTACGTCCGTGTATTGTGAGTGTGCCAACGCCTGCTGCCTCAATGGCGGCTACGTTATCAAATAACAATGCTTCATCTTCGAATCCTAAACGAATTTTCGCTGATACAGGGATTTCGCTTGGTAGTGTATTTCGAATTGCACTCATGATGTCGTAAAGTGCATCAGGGGTTTGTAATAAAACAGAGCCGCCACCATGGCCATTTACACGTTTTGCTGGGCAGCCAAAATTGACATCAATGTGAGTTGCGCCAGCTTCAATTGCATTTAAAGCGCTTTCCGCCATAAGTTCTGCGTTGCTGCCTAGTAGTTGGGTGTGAACGGGGTGGTTGTGTATTGTTCTTGCTTTGTTGGTGTTTTCTGGTGCAAGGCGTTTGAATGTTGTTGTTGGAATAGAGTATTGAGTGACTCGGATGAATTCTGTTACTAAGTAGTCCATGCCGCCAATTTTTGATAGCAATGCTCTCATTGTGTGATCCATGACACCTTCCATCGGTGCAACGGCCAGTACAATGCTGTTGTTATTAGTTAAGGTCTTTAAGGTGGTTGTTGTTTCTAAGGAATTGTTCACGAAATAAGTCTAACTGTTATGCAATAAAAATATGAAACTGTTCTGGTTTGTGGTAAAAAACTAACTATCAAAAATAAACAGCGCTCTTGGGTGTGCATCTGATCACATTAGATCTGTACAAACAAGACGAGAAAAAAGGTATCGATGCTATGAATGGCTTGCTAGAAGATGGTGTGGGATTGATGGTCCTAGGGATGGGTTTTGTATTCCTGTTTTTAGTGGTGTTAATTTTTGCGACAGGTTACATGTCGCGACTACTAAATTATTTGTTTCCTGAAGCACCTATTGTTGTAGCGTCAAAGCCTGTTTCTAAAAATCTCTCTTCTTCTGGTGTTGATGCGCAAATGACAGCTGTCATTACTGCTGCCGTTCATCAGCACAGAAACAGTAAAAAATCTTAATTTTCTAATACTAACTCTTCTGATTTCTTTGAGGCTGAAATATGACAACAACAAAGCAACCTCTTGGCATTACTGATGTCGTTTTGCGTGATGCTCACCAATCCTTATTGGCAACGCGTATGCGAATTGACGATATGCTTCCTATCGCAGAAAAACTGGATCAAGTCGGCTTTTGGTCGCTTGAATCTTGGGGTGGTGCGACGTTCGATTCCTGTATTCGCTATATTGGAGAGGATCCTTGGGAGCGTATTCGTGAATTAAAAAAAGCCATGCCAAAAACGCCGCAGCAGATGTTATTGCGTGGGCAGAATTTGCTTGGTTATCGCCATTATGCAGATGATGTTGTGAATAAGTTTGTTGAGCGTGCAGCCTTTAATGGCGTCGATGTGTTTCGAATCTTTGATGCAATGAATGATCCCCGCAATCTGGAAACAGCAATTAAAGCGGTTAAACAGCAAGGTAAACATGCTCAAGGGACGATTTCATATACTAAGAGTCGCGTTCATACCACTAAGAACTGGGTGGATTATGCTAAGGCGCTTGAAGATATGGGGGCGGACTCCATCGCTATTAAGGATATGTCTGGCATTTTGACGCCATACGATGCCTTCGAATTGGTTAGTTTATTGAAAGCTCAGACTCAGTTGGAGGTGCAATTGCATGCGCACGCTACGTCTGGCTTGTCAGATATGACGATTTTGAAAGCTGTTGAGGCTGGGATAGATCGAGTCGATACAGCTATTTCTTCTATGTCGATGACGTATGGTCATAGCGCGACAGAGTCTGTGGTTGCTGCGTTGCAGGGTACAGATAGAGATACTGGCTTAGATTTAGCGTTATTAGAAGAGATTGCCGCTTATTTCCGCGAAGTGAGAAAGAAATATGCGAAATTCGAAGGCTCTCTTCGTGGTACGGATTCTCGTATTTTGATAGCTCAAGTGCCTGGTGGCATGTTGACCAATATGGAAAGTCAGCTTAAAGAGCAAGGTGCGGCGGATAAGTTTGACGAAGTGCTAAAAGAAATCCCTAAAGTCCGCGAAGACTTGGGTTTGATTCCGCTTGTTACGCCTACTTCTCAAATTGTTGGTACTCAGGCGGTTTTGAACGTCCTGACTGGCGAACGATATAAGTCTATTTCAAAAGAAACGGCGGGTATCTTGAAAGGTGAGTATGGTGCGGCTCCTGCTGAATTCAATAAAGAGTTGCAGGCCCGTGTTCTAGATGGGGCAGAGGCGATTACTTGTCGACCAGCAGACTTATTGTCACCTGAAATGGATAAGTTGACCGAAGAGTTGGTTGGCCTTTCAAAAGAAAAAAACATCCAGTTGTCTGATGATCAGATTGACGATGTTTTAACTTATGCCTTATTCCCTCAGATAGGTCTTAAATTTTTACAGAATCGTGGTGACGCAAGTGCGTTTGAGCCTGTGCCGACAGTTAATGATGTTGTTGAGAGTAAACCCGCGGCAACAAGTGCTTCATCTGGTGAAGCGAGTGTTTACACGGTTTCTGTATCTGGGCAGAGCTTTGTTGTCCAAGTATCGGAAGGGGGTGATGTTAGTAATATTCAGCCTGTTGCTAATGTTCAAAATTCTCCAGCTCAGGCGGCGCCATCTGCTGCTGCGCCATCTGGCGAAGATGTTCCTTCTCCGTTAGCGGGCAATATCTTCAAAGTGCTTGTGTCTCCAGGTCAGCAAGTTGAAGAGGGTGATACTGTGATTATTCTCGAGGCGATGAAGATGGAGACAGAAATATCTGCGCCTAAGTCCGGTGTCGTTGGTTCCATTAGTGTAAAAGAAGGTGACTCTGTGCAAGTTGGCCAGTCACTTCTTACTTTGTAGTTGAAGGAATCGATCGAAAATGGAAAACAAATTATTAAATCTTTATCACGACACGGGCATTTACCAGCTGGAACTTGGTCAGTTTGTGATGATCTGTGTTGGTTTGTTGTTGGTTTACCTGGCAATTAAAAAAGGTTTTGAGCCGCTGCTGCTTTTGCCTATTGGTATTGGTGCGGTTCTAGTTAATATTCCTGGGGCAGGTTTTATGGCTGCGCCAGTTTATGATGCGACGGGTCACATGGTTTCTCCGGGTGGTCTTCAATACTATATTTATCATGGTGGTATTGAGACAGGTTTGTTCCCATTGATAATCTTCATGGGAGTTGGGGCGATGACGGACTTTGGCCCTATGCTTGCTAACCCAAAAACATTGCTCCTTGGTGCTGCTGCGCAGTTTGGTATCTTTGCCACGGTTATTGGGGCGGTTTTATTAAGTGCGTCCGGCATTATGGATTTCTCATTAGCGGATGCGGCGGCAATTGGTATTATCGGTGGCGCGGACGGTCCGACTGCTATTTTTGTTGCTAGTCGCTTGGCGCCTGATTTGCTTGGTGCGATTGCTGTGGCAGCTTATTCCTATATGGCATTAGTGCCACTTATTCAACCGCCAATTATGCGAGCGCTAACAACAAAAGAGGAACGCTCTATTAAGATGGAACAGCTCAGGCCTGTTACCAAGAAAGAGAAGATTGTCTTTCCAATTGTAGTGACTATTTTGGTTGCGATGTTCTTGCCGTCTGCGGCGCCTCTGCTTGGGATGTTCTGCTTTGGCAATCTGATGCGTGAATGTGGTGTTGTGGACCGTTTAAGTGATACCGCTCAAAATGCATTGATTAATATCGTAACTATCTTCTTGGGTTTGGGGGTTGGTTCAAAGTTGAGTTCCGAGGCTTTTTTGAATTTGGAAACACTAGGAATTTTGAGCTTAGGCTTGATTGCTTTTTCTATCGGCACAGCTGCAGGTGTTTTAATGGCAAAGTTGATGAATAGATTCTCTAAAGATGCTATTAATCCATTGATTGGTGCTGCTGGTGTATCTGCTGTCCCTATGGCTGCGCGCGTGGCCAATAAGGTCGGGCTTGAGGCGAATAAGCAAAATTTCTTATTAATGCATGCGATGGGGCCTAACGTGGCGGGCGTTATAGGTTCTGCTGTGGCGGCTGGCGTAATGCTGAGTTATGTTGGTGGTTAGTCACCTAGCTAAAGCTGTTTTTACAAAAAGACACTTCGGTGTCTTTTTGTTTATCTAAGCTTTCTGCATGAAATTCAAATTAATTAAAAGAATTTCAAAAAAGAGCTTGCGCTAAAACTTCTAGGCTGTATTATACGCCTCCACTGACACGGACAACGACGCAAACAAGAGTTTGCCACTTACTTAGGTAAGAGAGTTGAACGTAGATCAGACGCTCTTTAAAATAGATAATCAGATAATTTGTGTGGGCGCTCGCTGGAGGCTTCAGAAGATTGTCCGGATTGGTTTTTAACTTATTCGAGATGATCAAAAAAATTGAAGTCTTGCGAAACGTCTAACACGTCAATTCGCTTTATGTTGTTTTGTTGTTCTTAGAGACGATGAAATGATTAAGTTATTGTTAGTGTAATAGATTTTGAGTAAGCAAACTTTTTAACTGAAGAGTTTGATCATGGCTCAGATTGAACGCTGGCGGCAGGCTTAACACATGCAAGTCGAGCGGTAACAGGGGAGCTTGCTCCTGCTGACGAGCGGCGGACGGGTGAGTAACGCGTAGGAATCTACCTAGTAGAGGGGGACAACATGTGGAAACGCATGCTAATACCGCATACGCCCTAAGGGGGAAAGGAGGGGACTTTTCGGAGCCTTCCGCTATTAGATGAGCCTGCGTAAGAT
>NZ_CP025532.1:2669464-3588235 GCF_018336955.1 Marinomonas sp. A3A | reverse complement strand
TTGATTATCGCTATTTCAAAAAAGAATTGTTAAAGATCCAAGCACGTATTCGCGTGTTTTGAGACAAGCTAACGATAAAAAGTCAGCGCACAACATAGTGCATCTCAAAACAAACGCAAAACGAATTGCTTGACGATCATAGAGGCGTTGAACCACCTGATCCCATCCCGAACTCAGAAGTGAAAAGCGCCATCGCCGATGGTAGTGTGGGAGATCCCATGTGAGAGTAGGTCGTCGTCAAGCTTTATATTAAGAAGGCCCTGATAGCTAACGCTGTCAGGGCTTTTTTTCGTCTCAAGCAATCACGTCATCCAAGAACCTTTTCCACGTGTGGGGCTCTTTATCAAAGGCACGCATGTGATAATATATCGTCGTCAAGCTTTATATTAAGAAGGCCCTGATAGCTAACGCTGTCAGGGCTTTTTTTCGTCTCAAGGAAATGCGCCTATCCGTGTTAAAGTAATCCCCTTGCCCTTCGGTTCGCTTGCGCCTGCCTCAACGCCCAATAGCAAGGTGATAGTCATGTTGCTTAGAGTCAGTTTTTTCTTGCATATGCGGTTGATCTTCGTTAAATTATTTTTAGACAGAGGGTAAATGGATTTGCCTACGCCTCCAGGACGGAGGCTCTGTCTCTCTTATCAGGATGAATTAAGCTGCATGGATGCAGCGGAAAATTTATTCCACTCTCATACGCATCTATCTTACATCTCTTCATGTTCTCTTTTTTCTGTATTTTCAATTTGTGAATCTATAATCGCATGCAAAGCTGCAAATGCGAATTCGCCCACTACTGGCGTTAATTATGTTTGGGTTATATACGTGAAGCCATTGTTAATGGCAGGTGACAAAATGTGTTAAATAATCTTGGAAATAGGTGTTGTTTTTATTCACAAAAATGCCTATTTCAGAGTTACGCTTGTTATTTGCTTCACTAGGAGGGTTGTCAGTTGATTTTAGGTGGATAGGGCTGGATGCTATTGTGTCCGCTGTTTCTTAGCTGATGCAATTTAAGTGTTGGGAATCAATCTTGAATTGTTGGCGTTATATAATATTTAAGTTATTGCTTCATATAGATATTTTATTTTTTTGTTACCCTAAAATGAACGGCTAATTCTATAGCGTATGCGTAGCACAAACTAAAGTATTAGAAGTATTGTGAATTTACCTTATGCACCATATTAGAGTGTATGCTTTTTTGATATAGGGGCGCATATATAGGTGTTCAGAGCAAACAAGAGTGAGAGTATTCTAGGTTGTTACTAATTTAACAGAACTTATCTAATAAAAATGTAAAAGTTAAAGATTTTTATATATTTTCTCTAATATTTTTTTTCGATCAAAATAGAAAAAAAGTCTTACAATACATATAGATAGGAAAATAGCATACATATGCTTGTATTTTTATTTAGCTTATCTTGTTAAATTTATGTAGAACATGATTGACCCCGTGGCTTAAAGCGGACTACAATCAGTTTCGTTTAAAAGAGTTGGCAATATTTATGTCCAGAGTTGCGAATATTACGTCATGTATGTTCGGTCCTGTTAAGTCATAAGTAATACCGAGTTTTTTTAGCACTATAACGTAGATGATTTACATCTTCGTATAAATTAACTTAACCTACAGGATAAACAGACATGTCTGACGTAGTAACTGGTACAGTAAAATTTTTCAACGAAACTAAAGGTTTCGGTTTCATCACTCAGGATCAAGGTCCTGATGTTTTTGTTCATTTCTCTGCAATCAACACTTCTGGTTTCAAAACTTTGGCTGAAGGCCAAAAAGTTGAATTCCAAGTAGCTCAAGGCAAAAAAGGCCCTGAAGCTCAAAACGTTACACCTCTATAATGTAACGTTGCTGAGGATACTCTCAGCAGTGCGAATGCTAAAAAGCGACTTTTAAAGTCGCTTTTTTTGTTTTTATAGGTTGTGATTTACAGCATGATCTAGCTTTCTAAGTTGGATTGATGCATGTTTGTTAGTGGTTAGGAGGTTTTAATGGCTGCGAAGTCTTTACAAGAGCAATTATTGGGCGTTGGACTTGTTGATAAAAAGAAGGTTAAGAAATTAAAAGCAGAATCTTTGCAGCTTAAACAGAAGGTAAAAAAGGGCAAGGTTGCAGCTGCTGGAGATGATGGGCGTCAAGAAGAGTTGAAGCGCCAAAGGGAAGAGAAAGTAGAGAAAGATCGGGCTTTGAATATGGAGCGTCAGAAGCTTGTTGAGCAAAAAGCAGTACAGGGCCAGATTCGACAAATGATAGAACAAAATCGTGTTCGAAAGCAGGATGGCGATATTGCTTATCATTTTACTGATAATAAAAAAGTGAAGCAGCTATATATTAGCCAATCTATGCATGATGACTTGAGTCGAGGCCGGCTAGCTATTGTTAAGCTTGACCAGCAGTACGAAATTATTCCTGAACCTGTCGCTGTAAAGATAAATGAGCGTGATTCATCTTGTGTGCTCGTTTGTAATAATCGTGTTGAAAGTGTTGATGATGATCCTTATGCGGACTTTCAGATTCCCGATGACTTGATGTGGTAAGTGCATTTTTTATGTTTAAGAGGGTTTTTTCGACCCTCTAGTTTAGCCTTCCTTTCACTTGCTTTACTCTTTTTCTTGTTCTCTCTTCATTAGCTAGACAGTGTTTATTAGGTCTTAGCTAGCAGTTGCACAATAGGTATTTTTCTAGAATATTTTGCTACTTCATTGTTTTGTTTATTTAATGCACATTATATTTCATTTCAATATAAGGTTTTGATTCTTATGTTTTTTTTGTTTTTTGTAAATATTTTATAATCCTTTTTATATGACATATTTCAAGTAAATGTCATGTATGGTGGATACTTTATGCAATTAGCTTGCGAATGGTTGTCTATTTCTGTGAATTGTTTAGATTGTTTGACTGTTGCTTGCACAAATCAAGCGCCTACAAGAAAAGCGTACAAACATTTAAAAGGGAAACGAGAATGAAAAAATCGATTATTGCTATTGCTGTATCAAGTGCAGCACTTGCTTCTGTGTCAGTTCAAGCCGCTGAAGGTTCTACAGTAGATGTTTACGGTAACATCCAGTACGCATATGTAGATAAAGATGCTGGCGGAAACTTTGAAGATAATGGCTCAACTATTGGTTTGAAAGGTGAAACAAAAATCAATGATGATCTAACTGCTTTCTTCAAGTATGAGCTTGAATTTGATGCTGACCAAAAAACCGGTGCAGATGATAATGGTAAAGCAGATTTAGACCAAGCTTTCGTTGGTTTGAAAGGTAACTTTGGTAAAGTTCAAATTGGTTCATTTGATACTATTTACAACAATGCTATTCAAGATGCGGTAGATCAGTTTGAGTCTCCAAGCTTTACAAATGCTGAAGATACTACGGAAGGCGATACAATTGCTTATTTCTCACCTTCTATTAATGGTTTTGAAGTGCAAACTGCAATTCAGGTGAAAGGCGACGCTAGTGAAGGTAGTGCAACTAACGATAACTACGACTCACTGTCTAGCATGGTTGTGTTGAAGTACTCTGCTGATATGTTCTCTGTTGCCTTGGGTTATGATTCTCGTAATAACACTTCTGATGCTGAAGCGACAACTGGTTTGGCTGTGACAGTTACTCCTGTAGATGGCTTGTCTGTGACAGCTAAGTATGAAACGACTGAAGATACTCAAGATATTGCAGGTCTAGCTGCTCGTTATGGCTATGGTTCTGGTGATGTATATGCTTCTTATCAGAATGTAGATCCAGATAATGCTGATGACTTTAACGAATATGGTGTAGGTGTTACTTATAGCCTAGCATCTAACATATATGTTTTTGCAGAAGTAGGACAATTTAAATCTACTGAAGATGACACAACAGCTGTTGGTGTTTACTACGGTTTCTAAGATCTTCTCCTAGAGGATTTTATTTACTCTAAGGCTCCTGATCTAATAAGGCTAGGAGCCTTACGTTAAGTAAGATCATTCAAGGTTCCATATTTCTTCTCTTGTAGGCGGATTTATTGGAGCATTTTTTGGCACCAGGTGGCAGCATCTGGTGCTTTTTTTATGCCTGCTGTTTCTATTTCAATGAACAATAAAAACTTGATTGTTATTTGATCAAACCGTTAAACTTATTTTTTAATATTAGGTTGGCGGTCAGTTATGCTTAACATGGATTTTGCTAAGACAGTATTCATGGATACAGATAAAATTGATTGGGTAGCCAGTCCTATGTCTGGTGTTTATAGAAAGCCTCTAGCGCGGGAAGAAACTGAACGGGGTCATGCGACGAGTTTAGTTCAATATGAAGCTGATTCTGTGTTTCGTCCTCATCCCCATCCTTTGGGAGAAGAAATACTTGTTTTAAATGGTGTTTTTTCCGATGAAAAAGGTGACTTCAAAGCTGGTAGCTATTTTAGAAATCCTCCTGGCAGTAGCCATGCTCCTCATAGTCGTGATGGCTGCTTTTTATTCGTCAAATTGCATCAGTTTCAACCCCATGATTTAAATCAGGTCTATGTAGATACTTCTAGTATCTGGTCGTCTGAAAAATCAGAAATTCTATCTCTTTATCAATTTGGAGATGAGCGAGTTTGGCTGGTTCGTATTCAGAATAGTGAAGATATATTAGACGAATTGGACTTATGTGCTTCTGTTGAGTTATTTATTATTTCTGGTCTGGCTAAATATGGTGATATCCAAATGTCTTCGGGAGCTTGGCTTCGTGAGCCTGATTTTAGATTAGATCGCTGGAGTGTCGCTTCAGGTTGTTTTATCTGGTTAAAGTCAGGTCATTTCTAGGTCTTTCTATATTCTATTGAGGTTTAAGTGAAAAATATTGTAGCGGAACAATCTCGGGTCTATTTACCTATTGTTGAAAGTGATCAAGTATTTCCTGTTGGCCGTGTTTATTGTGTTGGTCGTAATTATGCAGCGCATTCAAAGGAAATGGGTGATGATCCTGAAAGAGACCCTCCATTTTTTTTTGCCAAAGATGCATCTTGCGTTGTTCCCGCTGCTTTTTCTGAAGTTATTTGTGTTTCTTATCCTATGGCTACGTCGCAGTTTGAGTATGAAGTAGAGCTCATTGTGGCTATCGGTGAGGGTGGTCGTAATTTAACGATGGAGCAAGCTGGAGCCTCTATTTTAGGCTATGCTGTCGGTTTGGATATGACTCGTCGGGATCTTCAGACTCAAGCTAAAAAGAAAGGCCGTCCTTGGGAGGTGGGTAAATCATTTGATGAATCCGCACCAATAAGCTCTATTTATTTAAAAACAGACCAACTTGCTTCTAAGGTGTCAGAAGCCGAAATTGGATTAAAAGTTAATGGCGATCTTAAGCAAGTTAGCCATGTTTCAAACTTAACTTGGTCTATTGAAGAGGTTATTTGTAAACTGTCAGAGGTCTTTGAGTTACGACCAGGTGATTTAATTATGACAGGTACACCTGAGAATGTTGGGGCTGTCGTTGTTGGGGACGAAATGCAGGCTTGGGTCGAGCATTTGGGTGAAATTAGAGTAAGAGTTACTGATTAAATTCAGTGAATTTATAAGATAATTCTGACACAGCTGGATGTTTATATTCAGTCAAAATATGAATAGCGACTTCAGCAGTGCAAAGACCGATATTTTTTTGATTGCGACGTTTTGTGTATAAGGATTTGATATCTTTAATTTCATGGTGCTGGAATTTTTTTAGGTAAGGTGACTGGTTATACATTTTTCTCGCTTGCTGCCAAGTTCCGTCAATAATGATGATGTTATCCTTAGCTATCTGGCTATCATTAATTGCTCTTTGTTCTTCATTTTCACACAAATAAATCAGCAAAGTATCGGATGGTGATAGGTTTAATATAGCTTCGTTTGGCGCGATTCTAGACCAGACAATAATTTCGCACTCTTTTCCTAAGGTCTCTTTTACTAGCCTTCCTGTTCCTGAGTTTTTTTTTAATTCTTCACTGTGCGTTATTAGCCAAATTTTCATTAACGCTTTTACTCTAATAAATGGGTGATTATAGCAATTTCAAGATTAACTAGAAAATAAAAAAAACTGATGTCACTTTAGTTGAAAATTAAAGTGACATCAGGCTACTTTTTAGCATGGGACTTATTCTTTACCAATCGAACCAATTTTGTGGATTGATAAATCCGCGCCATTAAATTCATCTTCTTCATTGAGTCTTATGCCACTGATTGCTTTTGCTATTCCGTAAACAATGAATCCACTTAGCGTTGCTATCATAATGCCTCCTAGGCTCCCTAACAGCTGAGAGGTAAAACTAACGCCACCTAGTCCACCAAGTGATTCTGATCCAAAAACGCCTGCAGCAATGCCCCCCCAGGCTCCACAAACGCCATGTAGTGGCCAAACACCAAGTACATCATCTGTATGTTTGAATTTTTGCTGGATGATAGTGAATAGAGTTGTAAATATCGCACCTGCAATTGCTCCGGTAGCTAAGGCTCCAATAGGATGCATGATGTCGGAGCCTGCACATATGGCAACTAAGCCTGCCAATGGGCCGTTATGGATAAAACCTGGATCATTTTTTCCAAATAGCATGGCGGCGATAATGCCGCCTACCATAGCCATTAAAGAGTTGACTGCGACTAATCCACTCACACCATCGAGAGTTTGCGCTGACATCACGTTAAAGCCAAACCAACCTATGCAAAGTATCCAAGCGCCCAATGCTAAAAATGGGATATTTGACGGCGCGAATGCGACTAATTTTCCGTGTTTAAAGCGACCGCGTCGCGTTCCAAGTAATATAATGGCTGCAAGTGCAACCCAGCCGCCAAAAGCATGGACGACAACCGAGCCTGCAAAGTCATGGAAAGGGGCGCCATATTGTTTTTCTAACCAATTTTGAAATCCGTAATTACCATTCCATACGATGCCTTCAAAAAAAGGATAGGCTGCACCAACGATAATGGCGGCAGAAATAAGCATTGGATAAAATTTTGCTCGCTCAGCAACGCCTCCAGAAATAATGGCGGGTATTGCGGCTGCAAAGGTCATGAGAAAGAAAAATTTTACCAAGCTATAGCCATGCTCCTGCGATAGCACGGCGGCACTATCAAAAAAGTTAATGCCGTAAGCGATTTGGTAGCCGACAAAAAAATACACAAGAGCGGAAATAGCAAAGTCTGTCATTATTTTAACTAACGCATTTACTTGGTTTTTATGGCGTACAGTTCCGACTTCTAAAAAGGCGAATCCTGCATGCATAGCAAATACCATAATGGCGCCGAGTAGTATAAAAAGGGTGTTTGAACTGGATATTAGCGTGTCTACTGCACTGTTTGTGGATATCACAAGTGGCTCCTAATGTTTTTTTTGCACCGAAAAGGTTTTCTCTTATCCATAAGCGCTTTGTTTTGGGGCTTTTTGAGTTGTTTTATGAGAGATTTTAGAACTGATTTTTGGGAAAGCAATAATTGTTCCAGTTGTGCTTTTTTTTGGTGCTAAATGGATGGGTGGTTTTTCATTTGCACTGTTTTGGTATTTTTCGGGTTGCTTGCTTTGGTTGTGAGGTGAGGCTTTAGGCTATTGTCCATTCTCTAGAGGAGCTTTTATTATCTGATTTAAGAGTTATTACCTTTTTTAACAATACTTGTTTTCCATTTACTTTCTATTTTGTTTTTTACAACATATTATCGATGGGTTGGTGTATTTTTAGATTGGTGTTAACTTAATGCACTTAACATTAAGGCGTTGCTTAAAGTTTAATTGCTTTTTGCATAGTTAAAAGATTGCTTATTTAAGAGCAACACAAATAATGAGGTTGTTATGTCAGGTCAGTTAGTATCAGGTATTGTTAAGTGGTTTAATGACGAAAAAGGATTTGGATTTATTGAGCGTGAAGGCGGTCCTGATGTTTTTGTTCATTTTCGTTCTATAAATGGCAATGGTCGTCGTACTCTACAGGAAGGCCAGAAAGTAACATTTGAAGTTACCCAAGGACAAAAAGGTCCTCAAGCTGAAAATGTTACCCCAGTATAATTGAGCTTTTGATTTACTAAAAAACCATGCATTTAAATATTTTATTTTGTATAAGGTATTGATGAGGAACATGGTTTTTTTATGTTTGTAATTTGTATGGCTTGTAGAAAGTAGGGGATTATTTTGTTACCTGTGTTGTATTCGTTTAGGCGTTGTCCTTATGCTATGAGAGCTAGATATACCATTGCTCTCTTGGGGATAACTGTACATTTACGTGAAGTGATTTTGAAATCTAAACCTGCCGCATTGTTGAAGTTGGGTGGGCGATCAAGTGTACCGCAACTTATTGATATAGATGGCGTTAGGTACCCTGAGAGTTTGGATATTATTTTCTGGGCGCTCTCGCAGTCGAATGATAGCAATCTAGTGAATCAACTGTGGCCGTTGAAAAATAGTCAGCAAAATAAGATAAAAGCATGGATAGCGTATAACGATAATTTTTTTAAACATTGGTTAGACCGTTATAAATACGCGGATCGACATCCTGAGTTCAGTGAAAACTATTATCGTAATAAAGGCGAAGTTTTTTTACGTCGATTGGATAAGCGTTTAAGTAGAAATGAATTTCTATTTGGAAATGACATTAGTGTGGCGGATATTGCACTATTTCCATTTGTGCGTCAGTTTGCTGGTGTTAATCAAGAATGGTTTGAGTCATCTCAATACCATAATGTAATACGATGGTTAGCAGGATTTGTTAATTCCTGTATGTTCAAGTCTGTGGTAATGATCAAGCATTCCGCTTGGCAAGCAGGGCAAGAGAATATACTCTTTCCTGCTCACTAAGCGGTGTGTATCCCGATTAATTAATCATTCCAAACGTTACCCAGTATATAAAGCCTGGATCAGCGTCGCTTGGTAATTGGATGGCGACAAAGTTACCCTGATTGTCAATGTATGATGATTTCGGGAAACTTTGTTTTAGCACATTAAAATTGATTTGCGCTAAATCTGTCTGCTTCAAGTCATTATAAGACTGGACACTAATTGCTAATGCTTCTTCTACAGAGCGCGTACTTGGGTAGTTTTGAATAACTTCTTGGCTACGACGTAATGCAGAAAGAGGTGCTTTTCTTTTCAGATAATAGCGTGCGACTTGTATTTCATGGCGCGCTACCATCTCTCGTAAATAGTACATACGTGCTTTAGCATCAGGAGCGTAAGTGCTCTTGGGGAAGCGTGATGTAAAATCAGCAAGCTCATTAAAGGCTTTTGCCAGTTCTTTTGAATCTCTTTCACTTGGATCGAGGTTCAAGTAGCGTGACATTAAGCTTTCGGCGCCTTTGTAGGTGGACAAAGCTCTCATATAATAAGCGTAATCGACAGAATCGTGTTCTGGGTGATTCTTAATAAATCGCTCAGCGGAAGCGTGAGCAGCGATGAAGTCACTGGCTTCCATTTGAGCGTAGATTAGGTCCAGTTCCGCGCGGGTACTGAATTCGCCAAATGGATAGCGTGAGTCTAAATCTTTCAGATGTTTTATCGCAGTGGATGGCAGATTTTCGTCCAGAGCTTGTTGAGCTTTGTCGTAATAGACGCGTTCAGGCAGGTCTGGTTCTTGTACCTGCTTGCTTGAACAGGCGACAATGAATAAAGAAAAACTTACTATTCCAGAGAATCGGAGCAACGAGTGATGAAATCCCATGTATAATCAAAACCTTGATATGGTAGTAGATTAGCCTCAATCGGCATTTTGTAGCGTTAAATTGCGAAAGATGATGAAGTGCAAGGCGCTACACGTTTTTTCACTTTTAACCCAATGATAAAATTATTGAGTTAAAAACAACAGACTAAAGTACATTGTATGGCAGAGCGCATAGTAAAAGAAGCCCAAGTTCCTTTCGATTTGGGTGGCAACCGGTTTGATCAGATCGCGACAGAGTTGTTTAGCGACTACTCACGTTCTCGTATCCAAAGTTGGATTAAAGAAGGTGTCTTGAAGGTTGATGGTAAAATCACTAAGCCAAAAGAGAAATTGTTTGGCGGTGAAGTGGTGACATTAGATATCGTAATCGAAGCTCAAGAAGAACATGAAGCTCAAGAAATGGAGCTGGATGTTGTTTATGAAGATGACGACATCATTATCATTAATAAACCTGCTGGTTTGGTTGTTCATCCTGCGGTGGGTAACCGAGATGGCACTTTGATGAATGCGATTCTTCACCATGCACCAGAGACCGCACATATTCCGCGTGCAGGTATCGTTCATCGCCTTGATAAAGAAACTACGGGGTTGATGGTTGTTGCTAAAACATTAGCGGCACAGACAGATCTTGTGACTCAGTTGCAAGAGCGCAGCATGGGACGTGAGTATGAAGCAATTTCTATTGGTGTAATGACTGGCGGTGGTGTGGTTGATGAGCCAATTGGCCGTCACCCTCATAACCGCCAAAAACAGGCGGTAGAGCCCGTAAACGGTAAAGACGCGGTAACCCATTATCGTTTAGTTGAGCGTTTTAAAAACCACACACACATTCGTTTAAAATTAGAGACTGGGCGTACTCATCAGATTCGTGTTCACATGGCATTTATCCAATACCCATTGGTTGGTGATCCTCAGTATGGTGGACGTTTGAAAATGCCAAAGGCATGCTCTCCAGAGCTGCAGGATGAGTTGCGTCATTTCCGACGTCAGGCTCTTCATGCGAAGAAGCTGGAGTTGTCTCATCCGATTACCGGTGAGTGGATGCAATGGGAAATTGATTTGCCAGATGATATGAAGAAACTATTAGATGCCCTTAAGAGAGATATGGTGGAGTCTGGTAGTAATGACTCTGAGTATTTCTAATTTGGTCGTGTTATAAGGGCAGCTTCGGCTGCCTTTTTTTATTTTTTTTGGAGATAGTTATGTCTTCTAACACCTCTTCTTATATTTGTCCTACTTGGCCTGCGCCTTCCTCTGTTCGTGCTTATGTTTCTACTCGGATTGGTGGTGTGAGTGGCGCACCGTTTAATAGTCTGAATTTAGGGCTTCATGTTCAGGATGATCTTGCTGCGGTTCATCAGAATCGCCAATTGTTTGCTTCTTATATTGATATGCCTGATTCCGCAATTTGGCTAAATCAGGTGCATGGTACTGATGTGGTTAGCTTGCCTTGTGAGACATTACCAAACAGTGCTGATGCGGCGTTTTCTCGTTCTATTAATCAGGTTTGTGCTGTGCTTACCGCGGATTGTTTACCAGTATTTTTCTGCAATCAAGCAGGGACAAAGGTGGCGGTGGCTCATGCAGGTTGGCGTGGACTTTGTGCTGGCGTTTTGGAATCTACCCTTGCGCAATTCGATGAAAAAGAGCGTGTTATGGTCTGGCTTGGGCCGGCTATTGGACCAGACGCTTTCGAAGTTGGAGAAGAGGTGCGAGAAGCATTTATGTCTGTTATTCCAGATGCTGTCGCGGCTTTTAAACCAGCCCAGAAAAAAGGCAAATGGCTAGGTGATTTGTATTTATTGGCGAAACAGCGTTTAGTGGCCGCAGGTGTTTCACAAATATACGGTGGCGACTATTGTACGCTTACTGATGAAGCGCGTTTTTATTCGTATCGACGCGATGGTAAAACAGGGCGAATGGCCTCTGTTATTTGGATTGATGAGTAAATAGTCCTCTGTTTTATTGATGGGTGTCAAAAAAATGACACTAGAGATCTTGAAAAGTCATTTTTAAGGGCTATTAAGCTTTTAATTGAAATATTCCATCTTATGTTACAAAGGATGTTAGATTATGCGTATAGATCGTTTAACCAGTAAATTGCAGCTAGCACTTTCCGATGCTCAATCCGTTGCACTTGGGCAAGATCACTCTTATATAGAGCCGCTTCATTTAATGATGGCTTTGTTGGATCAGCAGGGCGGTAGTACTCGTCCAATTCTCCAGCAAGCTGGTATTCCTGTCGCTAAATTTCGCGAAAGTTTGAATGAGTTGTTAACTCGTCTTCCAAAAGTGAATGACCATGATGGCAATGTACAGATGTCTCCAGAATTGGGGCGTTTGCTTAACCTAGCAGACAAAGAAGCTCAGAAGCGAAAAGACCAGTATATCTCTTCTGAACTTGTGTTGATGGCGATGTTCGATGGCAAGGATGACCTTGCGAAAAGTTTAAAATCAAGTGGTGTTACGAAGGCGGATATTGCCGTTGTTATTGACAGTATTCGAGGAGGTGACTCTGTAAATGACCCTGACGCAGAAGAAAGTCGTCAAGCGCTAGATAAGTATACTGTCGATTTAACAGCGAGAGCAGCAGAGGGGAAGCTTGACCCAGTTATTGGGCGCGATGACGAAATTCGTCGTACGATTCAAGTTTTACAGCGTCGCCGCAAGAATAACCCTGTTCTGATTGGCGAGCCTGGTGTGGGCAAAACCGCCATTGTGGAAGGCTTGGCGCAGCGTATCATTAATGGCGAAGTTCCTGAAGGTTTAAAAAATAAACGTGTTTTGTCTCTTGATATGGCTGCTTTGATTGCAGGTGCTAAATATCGTGGTGAGTTTGAAGAGCGTCTAAAAGCTTTGCTTAATGAGTTAGCGAAACAAGAAGGTCAAGTAATTTTGTTTATTGATGAAATCCACACCATGGTGGGAGCTGGCAAATCAGAAGGCTCTATGGATGCTGGTAATATGCTTAAGCCAGCTCTTGCTCGTGGAGAGTTGCATTGTGTTGGCGCAACGACACTGAATGAATACCGCCAGTTCATCGAAAAAGATGCGGCTTTGGAAAGACGATTCCAAAAGGTATTAGTGGAAGAGCCAAGTGTGCTGGATTCCATCGCTATTCTGCGTGGTTTAAAAGAACGTTACGAAGTTCACCATGGTGTTGATATCACTGATTCTGCCATCATTGCGGCCGCTAAGCTTTCTCAGCGCTATATTACCGATCGTCAATTACCGGATAAAGCGATTGATTTGATTGATGAGGCAGGTAGTCGCATTCGCATGGAAATGGATTCTAAACCGGAAGATATGGATCGTTTAGAGCGTCGTTTGATTCAATTGAAGATTGAAAAAGAGGCGCTTAAAAAAGAAAAAGATAAAGCGTCTAAGCTTCGCTTGGAAGAGTTGGATATTGAGATTGATAATTTACAGAAGCAGTTTTCCGATTTGGAAGAAATCTGGAATGCCGAAAAGGCTGCGGTTCAAGGTGCGCAAAAACTTAAAGAAGAGCTTGAGTCTGTCCGTCATGAGATGGAAGAAGCCCGTCGTAGCGGAAATTTAGCAAAAATGTCAGAGCTCCAATATGGTGTGATTCCTATGTTGGAAGCAGAAATAGAGAAGGCAAGTAAAGTCGAAGAAAGTACAGAAACTCGCTTGCTGAAAAGACGTGTGACTGAAGAGGAGATTGCTACGGTCGTTTCACGATGGACGGGTATTCCAATGGATAAAATGCTTGAAGGCGAACGCGATAAGTTGTTACGTATGGAAGAGGCATTGCATGAATCTGTCATGGGGCAGGATGAAGCTGTTCTAGCTGTCTCTAACGCGGTTCGTCGCTCTCGTTCTGGCTTGGCTGATCCGAATAGACCTAATGGCTCTTTTCTCTTCTTGGGTCCTACTGGTGTGGGTAAGACCGAATTATGTAAGTCGCTAGCTCGGTTCTTGTTTGATACTGAGCAGGCGATGGTGCGAATTGATATGTCTGAGTTCATGGAAAAGCACTCTGTCGCTCGTTTGATTGGCGCGCCTCCAGGTTATGTGGGTTATGAGGAAGGTGGGTATTTGACTGAAGCGGTAAGGCGCCGACCTTATTCAGTGTTGCTGCTTGACGAAGTAGAAAAAGCTCACCCTGATGTTTTCAATATCCTTTTGCAGGTTTTGGATGACGGTCGTTTAACTGATGGGCAAGGTCGCACAGTCGATTTTAGAAATACAGTTATTGTCATGACGTCTAACTTGGGCTCTGATTTGATCCAAGAATATCAGTCTGCTGATCAGTATGAAGAGATCAAAGCGAAAGTAATGGAAGTGGTCGGAACGCATTTCCGTCCTGAATTCATTAATCGCATCGATGAAACGGTTGTATTTCATCCATTAATGAGATCTCAGATCAAAGGTATAGCTACCATCCAGCTAGCGCATTTGAACGATAGATTGAAAGAAATGGGAATGACATTGGTATTAACAGAGGCTGCGGCCGATCAGTTAGCGGAAATTGGCTATGATCCTGTTTATGGTGCTCGACCACTAAAACGTGCGATACAAAAGTGGGTAGAAAACCCTTTGGCGAATGAGTTGCTATCAGGCCATTTTGTAACGGGGGATCGTATTGTTGCGGATGTTTCTGAAGGTGTAATTAGTTTCTCAAAAGCTAATTACCACTAAATTTAATGTGTTGCTGATAGTATAAAAAATCCCGCTGAAGTCGTTTTGATTTCAGCGGGATTTTTGTTTGGAATAACTATGTCTAAATTGATGTTTATAAAGACAATGCTTAGAAGTCTACGAAGGCGCCAATGAATACACCAGTGAATTCAGCATCAAAGCTTGAGCCGTCAATATCGTCTATGTCGTGACGAACTTTACGGTAGCCTGCTTCTAGGCCCCCAAAATATAGCGGTTGGAATTTTACTTTAAACATGGTGTCGGTAATGCTGGCATCGCTGCCGCCGCCAGCCTTAAATTCACCACCTACGGAAATGCTTGTTCCTGGCAGGGCGACATAAGCAGATAGGTAGCCTAGTGGGTAGGAGTCACTAACATCTGTTGAGCCGATAGAGCCATCAATGCTGCGTAGAGTAATACCTGCATCTAGATCTAACCATAAAAGGCCGTCTAGGAATTCGTAGTAAAGTGTGTAGTCGTTATAAGACGTGTCTATTTTTGTATTAGCACTTCCGAACTTGCCTTCTAGTTCTTGGTGTTGAATACGGAAATTAGGAATCAGTGGGATTGGGTGTTCTACAGCAAGACCGAAGTAGGTGTTAAAGTCTTCGCCATCATTAGTAATATAAGAGCCAGCTTCAGCGGTTAAGCCAAGTACATCAGCGTGAGCAGCACTTGCTAATAAAGCAGTCGAGAGTAAAAGGGCTGATTTCATAATTAGTGTCCATATATCGAGTGGATAAAATTTGTCTAATTATAGGTTGAAGAGAAGTAAAAACCAATGAAATAAGGAGAAGAGATGGCGTATTGTGAAGAATATTTACATAGATGGCTGGGGTAGAAGGATTCGAACCTACGCATGACGGGATCAAAACCCGTTGCCTTACCGCTTGGCTATACCCCAATAAAGGATTTCTTTTTAAGTTGGTGGCTATGACTAGATTCGAACTAGTGACCCCATCATTATGAGTGATGTGCTCTAACCAACTGAGCTACATAGCCTTAACTTTACTACTAAATATATCGATGGCTGGGGTAGAAGGATTCGAACCTACGCATGACGGGATCAAAACCCGTTGCCTTACCGCTTGGCTATACCCCAACATATCGAGTTGGTGGCTATGACTAGATTCGAACTAGTGACCCCATCATTATGAGTGATGTGCTCTAACCAACTGAGCTACATAGCCTTTAGTCTGTTGGCTGGGGTAGAAGGATTCGAACCTACGCATGACGGGATCAAAACCCGTTGCCTTACCGCTTGGCTATACCCCAACAGACTGACACAAAAACAGTTTATACAAATCGATCTACTGCCTCTGTGGCGCGATATTATTCATATAACCCGTTAATGGGTCAAGTGTTTTTCTTAAAATGTTTTATTATCTGTTAAACATTAAAGCGGAAATGCATTACATCGCCGTCTTTCACGATGTAGTCTTTTCCTTCAAGACGCCATTTACCGGCTTCTTTAGCGCCACTTTCACCCTTATATTGGATGAAATCGTTATAACTGATGACTTCTGCGCGGATAAAGCCTTTTTCAAAGTCTGTGTGGATCACTCCAGCTGCTTGTGGGCCTGTTGCGCCTTGTTTGACAGTCCAAGCACGCACTTCTTTTACGCCTGCTGTAAAGTACGTCTGAAGGCCTAGTAATTCATAGCCAGCACGAATCACTCGATCTAGCCCAGGTTCTTCCATGCCCATTTCATCAAGGAACTCTTGCATCTCTTCTGTGTCTAGTTCGGAAATTTCCGCTTCAAGTTGGTTACAGATAGGAACTACCATTGCACCTTCCGCTTCCGCAATTTCTCGTACTTGATCAAGGTATGGGTTGTTTTCAAAACCATCTTCGGCAACGTTAGCTATGTACATTGTTGGTTTTGTTGTCAAAAGGTGCAATGAGCGCACTTCTTTTTTCTGCTCATCGGACAGTTCCATAGAGCGAACTGGTAAGCCGTTTTCTAAGTGTTCTTTGATGCTCTCTAGGAATGCTTTATGAGCAATGGCTTCTTTATTACCACTCTTTGCATTTTTTGCAGTGCGGAACAGTTGCTTGTCGATGGATTCGATATCAGCAAAGATCAACTCAAGGTTAATAACTTCAATATCTAGCTTTGGATTCACGTGGTTTGAAACGTGGATAACGTTCTCGTCTTCAAAGCAGCGAACAACATGAGCAATGGCATCTGTTTCACGGATGTTAGCAAGGAATTTATTGCCAAGGCCTTCACCTTTTGAGGCGCCTTCTACGAGGCCTGCAATATCAACAAACTCCATTGTAGTTGCTAGTACACGTTCAGGTTTTACAATCTCAGCTAGTGCGTCTAAGCGAGGGTCTGGCATAGCAACAACGCCAGCATTTGGTTCGATAGTACAGAACGGAAAGTTTTCTGCGCCAATGCCTGCTTTGGTTAATGCATTAAATAGAGTTGATTTACCAACGTTAGGTAGCCCAACGATGCCGCAATTAAAACCCATAGTGAGATTCCTAATAATTAAGTGATTATGCTTTGAAGCTGTGTAGCTGATTCATTACGGTATTTAGATTGCCGCGAACGATGTTATCCACATAGCGTAATGATTCGTCGATTGTTTGTTCTATTTTCGTGTAATCGTCTGGAGCGGCTTTTTTCAGAACGTAATTGGCAACTTGGCTTGCATGACCAGGGTGTCCGATGCCGATTCTGAGGCGACCAAATTCTCTATTGTTCGCCAGCTTTGAAATAATGTCTTTTAATCCGTTGTGACCACCATGCCCACCGCCTTGTTTTAATTTGACGGTACCTGGGGGGATGTCTAGTTCATCGTGAATAACAAGGATTTCTTCAGGAGGGATTTTATAAAACTGACAGACGGCCTGAACCGCTTTGCCGCTTAAATTCATATAGGTGGTGGGAATAAGGAGATAACACTCTTCACCAGCTATATAAACTTTGCCGAATTGACCAAAAAACTTTTTCTCAGAACGAAGAGAGCATTGGCTCTGACGAGCCAATGCCTCAATCCACTGAGCGCCTGCATTGTGGCGAGTGTTCTCGTATTCGCTGCCTGGATTTCCCAAGCCTACTAATAATCTGAAACCTGCCACAATACTGCCTTCAATGAGATCTTAACGTTTAGACTTACCGATACGAGCGATAGGTTGGTCGTGATCTTCGCCTTTAAGCAAAGACACAAGCTCTACGCCTTCAGGAAGGATAACATCAGACAAGTGGAAGATTTGATCAAGTTGGCCTTTGATCACGTCTACTGTCAATACTTCTGGAAGATTCGCTGGTAAACAACGAACTTCAGCCAATTTAGACTCAACAGTCAAACGACCACCTTGCTTGCTAACACCTTCACTTTGTGCAGCATTGATGAAGCTTAAAGGAACGCGTGTAGTGATCGCTTTATCAGCTTGAGCGCGCTGAAGGTCCATGTGCATTACAGCGCCAGTTGATGGGTGGCGTTGTAGTGCTTTAACAAGAACTTGTTCAGTTTTGCCTTCAACAGTTACTTCAACTAGGCCCGTTAGGAAGCCTGGAGTGCCAACAGCTTTAAGTAGCTCGTTGTCTTTGAAAGAGATAGATACTGGAGCAGTCTCACCGCCATAAATAACAGCTGGCACTAGGCCTTCGTTACGAAGGCGGCGGCTCGCACCTTTACCTTCTTGAGTACGTGCTACGGCATTAATAGATAATGACATGGTATTTTCCTAATAATTAATAAAGTTTGTGCCCAGAAATGCGACCCGTTCCGAGCGTTAGTGTTTGGCTTAGGCCCCAAACATGGCACTGATGGACTCTTCGTTGCATACGCGACGAACAGCCTCCGCCATAATGTCAGACATCGACAATTGGCGTATTTGAGGGCAGTTAAGCGCCTCTTGTGTCAATGGGATGGTATCAGTCACGACCAACTCATCAAGCACGGAATTTTTAATGTTTTCAATGGCTTTGCCAGACAGTACAGGGTGAGTACAGTAAGCAAGCACTTTTGCTGCGCCGTGTTCTTTTAGGGCTTTTGCCGCTGCGCACAATGTGCCACCTGTGTCACACATGTCATCTACTAAGACGCATGTTTTTCCTTCTACGTCACCAATCAAATGCATGATCTGTGCTTCGTTAGCACGAGGGCGACGCTTATCAATGATGGCTAAGTCTGCATCATCAAGTAATTTTGCAAAAGCACGAGCACGGACAACACCACCAACATCTGGAGAAACAACCGTAATGTTTTCATGGCCTTGGCGTTGCAAATCATCTAGCAATAAAGGTGTTGCATAGACGTTATCAACAGGGATGTCGAAAAATCCTTGGATTTGGTCTGCATGAAGGTCAACCGTTAATACACGATTGATTCCAACTGCGGAAATCATATCTGCAACTACTTTTGCTGTAATTGGCACACGAGCAGAACGCACACGACGATCCTGACGAGCGTAACCAAAGTATGGGATAACAGCCGTAACGCGAGTGGCAGATGCACGGCGTAAAGCGTCTGCCATAACGATAAGTTCCATCAAATTGTCATTACTAGGTGCGCATGTAGATTGGATAATGAAAACGTCTTTACCACGAACATTTTCATTGATCTCGACCGTAATCTCTCCGTCGCTAAATTTACCTACGGTTGCGTTTCCGATAGGTAGCCCTAGGCGGCGTACCACCCTGCGAGCGAGTTCAGGGTTTGCATTACCGGTAAAAACCATCAACTTGGACACTTTGTATACCTTTTGTATTTTGTAGCGATGACTATTTATTAGCCAAGAAAAGACTGGCTGAGGTGGTGTCTATGTGGCACACCTCTATTTTGCTCAATCCACTGGTTTAGCGCAGCGTGTGTTGGAGAAGTGTTACAGCCACGGCAAACCCAACTCTGCCATTTTGTCGGTGTAGACGATCTTACTCGTTCAGCGTCGCGCAAATTATCGAATGCTAAAAATAGACAAGCGCCAGTTCCTGTAAGCTTTGCGTCACCATGATTTTTCAACCATAAATACGCTTCATTGACTTCAGGATTGTGCTTTTTTACCACGTCTAAGCAATCATTATGCCCACCCAGCTTCAAGGCGTGCGATATTCTGATGGGAGGGGTGTCTCTTGTCAAATATTTATCGGTAAAAATTTGACCAGTTGAGACATGGCAATTGGGCTTGATGAGTAAAAAATACGGGGTGTCTAACTCGACTTTTTGTAGCTTCTCGCCAACACCTTCAGCAAAGGCCGCGAAACCCATGACAAAAACAGGGATGTCGGCACCTAGTTGCACGCCTAATTCAGCCAATTTTTCCAAAGAAAGCTGGCATCCCCATAATACGTTTAGAGCCAATAGGGTGGTTGCTGCGTTTGAGCTGCCGCCGCCAATTCCACCACCCATAGGTAATTGTTTTGTTAGGATAATATTAGCGCCGAACGTTGAGTCTTTTTTGAATGGCGTCAGCAGTTTTGCCGCTTTATAAATGAGGTTGTCTTCGGTAGGAAGATGCTCAATAACGGGCGTAATTGTTACTTGGTTATTTCGAGTTAGTGAAAAATCAAGCGTGTCGCATAAATCGATAAACTGAAACAATGTTTGCAGCTCATGGTAGCCGTCTTCCCGTCGACCAGTGATGTGTAAAAATAAATTTAATTTTGCAGGAGAAGGTAGTTGCATCTTGGTTACTGAATAGTCCATTGGTTAATAATTAAATTGACTCTAAACGGTGGGTTGGATACCTGCATTTTTTGCGGTAAAGAAAGGCCATCTACCTTGGTGAAATTGCTATAGGTAATGAGCCAGCCATCTTGCTCTATTTTATTGGGTAATTGGCTATCTGGGTCTTTGCTTATTCTGGCGGCTGAATTTGGGTAGGCTAGCCCTCTAATCCAATAGGTGACTTGATTGACAGGGAACTCCCAGCCTAATTCTTGTTGTAGTAATGTTGCTGGGTCGTTACCTGTGACAACAGTATCTTCATAAGCTAGTGTCACAACGCCATTATTTGACTGGTTTAGATGTGTAGCACCTTGACCGAAAGGGCCGACGATACTTAGAGCAAATGTTTTTGGGTCTTTTTGCCAGTTAAAATTGCCAGAGACAGCATCATTCTTGGTTCTTATACCGACTCTGCCAGAGGTTTCCCATTTAGAAATTGCGCCAACGTTTTCCGGCGGTGGTGTTGTTGGTCCTGTTGGTCTTGTACTACAGGCGCTAACAAGAACAGTAAAGGCTAGTATACAGAGTGTGCGATAAGTCATGATGGTTTATCCTGTTTTCGTTCTTCAAGTAACGACGGTGACAGTCGTTTAATTGTGTCGAGTAAAAGTGGCGTATCGGGTGATGTCTCTAAGGCGGCCTCCCATACGGCTATCGCTTCTTTGTAATGGCGTTGTTTCCATAGTGATTCGCCATAGTGAGCTGCGATTTCAGCATCTGGTAAAATTGACCACGCTTTTTTCAAGTAATAAGAAGACTGTTCAAACTCTCCTTTCAGAAAGAATCCCCAGCCTAGGCTATCGATTATAGCTGGGTCGTTGTCTGCTTTTTCATAAGCTGATTCTATATAGTTCATCGCTTCATCTATTCGCTTAGTACGAGTGAGCAATGTATAGCCGAGTGCATTTAGGTACTGTGGGTTGTCTGGATCTTTTTGTAGCAGGTTTTTTAGCTCTTTTTCAGTGATTTTCCAGTTGCCTAAAGTGTCGGCGAGTAGTGCCTTGTGGTAGCGCAAAGCGTCAGATTCAGGAAGGGCTATAAGTGCATTGTTGACTAATTCGAATGATAAATTTATATGACCTCTTTCCTCATGAAGGCGACTGATAGCAGCGACTTGCTCTGGCATATTTTCTCGTGCTGTTCTACGCAGCACCATGTTATTGATGTCATCTTCTTTGTTTTCATCATAAAGCCACAGGGCTATTTGATTGGTCGCATTGGTTCGTAAGGCGCCGTCAACGTTTTCCATTACCTCTATGGCTTGCGCTTTCTTATTTAATTGAGCCAGTGCAATCGCGCTTAAATATTGGATTTGGTCTGATAAGCCTAGCTGTTTCTCAGGTAGGCTATTTGCCATCGCTAGCGCTAATCCTGGTTGATTGTGTTCTAACAAAGAACGCATCAAATTGATGCCAACTTGCAGTTTTTCTGGCGTCTCTAAATCTGTTTTTTGATAAATATTGCTAGCAATTTTGGGTTGCTCGTTTTCCACTAAGAAATCAATTAAAGGTGTGATTACTCTGGTGTTTTTTGGGAAATGTTGAGATGCCGTTTGTAGTGTTTTGATAGCATTGTCTAGCTGGCCAAGGCTTTTTTGGCTAAAAGCCAATATGAGATAAAGCGCTTCACTTTTGTCTGTATTGGGTTTGGCTAACAGTTGCTCTGATGTGTTAATTGCAAGCTGATATTTGCCAGAAAGCAGTAAAATATGTGCGTAGCTTACCTGTATGTACTGATTGTTTTTTGATTCTGGTGGCAGTGCATAAATGGCCGTTTCTATTGTGTTGACTTGGTCGCTATCACGGACATTTTCTTCAAGATAAATAGGTAAGAAACGCAATGAAATCTTATGTCTCATGGCGTTAGTGAGCAGCGTGGTGACTTCTTCTGCCCGATTGTCTTTGATAAGAACCTGCAACTTTAGTGAGTAGGCCGCTTCTGAAGTAGGATCGGCGGAAAGCCACAAGTTTGCGCTTCTCTCTATATAAAGATGATTTTGAGATACCACGGCGATGTGTGTGAGTCTCTCTATCAGCTCTATATCATCTGATTGGCTGGCTAATTCGTAGAAAGGTTCAAAGGCTTTGTTCGGACCTTCTCGTTGTAAAGTGAATTCGGCATTGAGTAATTCCTTAATTTTACCCTGATTGGCAAAGGTATCCGCTTTAAGGGGTTCTTTGTTTGGTGGCAAGCTATTTTGTTGTGTCGTGTTTTGACTGCATGCGTTCAGGAACGGCAAGCTTAAAAGAGTGAAAAACAACAAAATCCCTTTTGTAACGGGCTTTTGAGAGAGTTTTTTTTGAACTGGGCCTAAAACAGCAGGCATATTTTTTCTCGATGCTAAATTCATACAACCCTTATGGTATCGTTAGCGGCTCGTTATGTCAGTCATAACTATAAACTAATCCTATTACTTTTATTGATCATATGGGGTGCGAAAAAAAGCGAATTTCTCGTATAATGTGTCTTCTTTATGTAAAGAGTCATGTTGGGGCAATGCTTGCTCCTGTCATTACCTTAAGATCTCGATCTTTGAGAAGAGTCCTGAATGCCGCTAATTACTGTAGGTGTAAATCACAAAACTGCGCCGGTCTCGATACGTGAGCGCGTGGCCTTTGCGCCTGAAAAGATGATCGATGCCTTGTCTTCTCTGATATCTGGGAATAAAGCGAATGAAGCAGTGATAGTATCGACCTGTAATCGCACCGAACTTTATTGTTCTGTTGAAGATTTCAGTAAGGTCGATGAGGTTATTGCTTGGCTTGGCGAATATCACGGCATTGCTTTGCCTGAATTGCAGCAATATTGCTATACACACGCTGATGACAATAGTGTGCGTCACGTTATGCGAGTGGCCTCAGGGCTAGACTCTTTGATTCTAGGGGAGCCTCAGATTCTTGGGCAAGTAAAGTCTGCGTACGCGGTTTCGCAAGAAGGTTCTTGTATTGGTCCTGAGTTAGAGTCTTTATTTCAGCGTACTTTTTCCGTTGCCAAACGTGTACGTACGGATACGGCCATCGGTGAAAATCCAGTGTCCATTGCGTTTGCCGCAGTGAGTCTTGCGCAGCGTATTTTTGCGGATATTAGAAACAGTACTGCCTTGTTAATTGGTGCAGGGCAAACCATTGAACTGGTAGCTAGACACCTTAAAGAAAACGGTATTAAGCGCATCATAGTGGCCAACCGAACCTTGGCGCGAGCTCAGATTTTAGCGGATGAACTTAATGCTGAAGCCATTATGTTAGGTGAAATTGGCGATTATTTATCTCAAGCGGATATTGTTATTTCTTCTACCGCTAGCCAATTACCGATTATTGGTAAAGGCATGGTAGAGCGCGCAACGTCGCAACGTCGCCATTCGCCAATGCTGTTAATTGATATCGCGGTACCTCGAGATATCGAGCCTGAAGTAGAAGAAGTTAACGACGCTTACCTTTATACCGTCGATGATCTTCATTCAGTGATTGAAGAAAATGTCAGAGCAAGGCAAGATGCGGCGAAAGCGGCCGAACAAATGATCGAAGAAGGGGTTGATTCTTATCGGCGAGTGGTCGAGTCGAGAAAAGTATCTGACCTAATAGTGACTTTTAGGCAATCCGCTGAGGCCATAAAAAATACAGAACTGGAAAAAGCTTTAAAAGGTCTTGAAATGGGACAGTCTCCTGAGCAAGTGCTTAACAAACTAGCTCATGGCTTAATGAATAAACTGATTCATGCGCCAACACGCTATCTGCGTGATGCTGGTGCCGACGCCGATCAAGATGCATTAATCATTGCCTCAAATGTATTGGGCATTTACGAAGAAAAAGATAATTAAAAAATGAAAGAATCCATAAAGTTAAAATTAGAAAGTTTATCTGATCGTTATGACGAGTTAGCCGCACTATTAGGTGTTGCTGAAGTCATTATGGATCAAGATTTGTTCCGTGCTTATTCCAAAGAGTATGCAGAGCTTGAGCCTGTTGTTAAGTGTTTTAATGAGTTTCAGCAAATAGACGAAAACATTGCCGAAGCAGAGTTGATGATGACAGATGCGGACCCAGACATAAAAGAAATGGGTGTGGAAGAATACAAAGCCGGTCTGGCGCAAAAAGAAGAGCTTCAGCTGGTATTGCAAAAATTGCTTTTGCCCAAAGACCCGAACGATTCTCGTAACGTATTCCTAGAAGTTCGTGCCGGTACTGGTGGTGATGAAGCATCTATTTTCTCTGGCGATTTATTCCGTATGTATTCTCGTTATGCAGAAACACAACGTTGGAAAGTAGAAATTGTCAGTGCAAGCGATGGTGAGCATGGTGGTTACAAAGAAGTGATTGCTCGTATTGTTGGTGACGGTGCTTATTCTAAACTGAAGTTTGAATCCGGTGCTCATCGAGTCCAACGTGTTCCAGCGACGGAATCTCAAGGTCGTATTCATACGTCAGCTTGTACTGTCGCGGTTATGCCTGAAATGGATGAATTAGATGACATTATCATCAACAAATCCGATTTGCGCATTGATACTTTCCGTGCCTCTGGTGCGGGTGGTCAGCACGTAAACAAAACAGACTCGGCTATTCGTTTGACGCACATTCCAACAGGCGTTGTCGTAGAGTGTCAGGAAGAGCGCTCGCAGCATAAAAACCGTGCTAAGGCGATGTCTTTGCTCGCGTCTCGTTTGCAAGCGGCTGAACAAGAAAAGGCAGCAAGTGAACAATCTGAAGCACGCAAATCCTTGGTAGGCAGTGGTGATCGTTCTGAACGTATCCGTACTTACAATTATCCACAAGGCCGAGTGACTGATCACCGCATTAACCTAACTTTGTACAAGCTAGATGAAATTGTTGCTGGTGAATTAGACTCATTGATCAACCCGCTAGTGAACGAGTTCCAAGCGGAGCAGCTGGCAGCGTTAAGTGGCGACAATTAATCTGAATAAATGAAGGTAATCATCGCATATGCGAATTGATGAACTATTAAAAGGCGCTTACGAGCGCCTTACTTTTGTCTCCGAGACAGCTCAGTTAGATGCACAATTATTGCTTGCACATGTCTTGGCTGTGTCAACTTCCTATTTTTATACTTGGCCAGAAAAACTGGTCAGTACGTCAGACGTAGAGCGTTTTAATGACTTATTGGCTCGTCGGGAGCTTGGTGAACCAATTGCATATTTATTGGGGCAGCAGGCTTTTTGGAGCTTGGACCTGGAAGTTGACCCTTGTACTTTGATTCCTCGGGCTGACACTGAACGGCTGGTGGAAGTGGCTTTGTCTGTGTTGGATATAAGTAAAGCAAACCGTATCCTAGATCTTGGTACAGGAACAGGTGCGATTGCCTTATCGCTGGCGTCAGAGCAACCTAAATCGACTGTCATTGGTGTTGATTTGGTTGAAGAGGCTGTGGCTCTGGCTAAGCGTAATGCAGTGCGAAATCGGCTTAGTAATGTGACGTTTATGCAAAGTAGTTGGTTTGATACGCTGGAAGGTTGCGATCCATTTGATCTTATTGTGTCTAACCCGCCTTATATTGACCCTGATGATGAACATTTGTCACAAGGAGATGTACGCTTTGAGCCGAAAAGCGCCTTAGTGGCGGATAATCATGGCATGGCGGATATCGAATATATCATTCAAACTGCGCCTGATTTCATGACACCAGATGCTTATTTGATGTTCGAGCACGGTTATGATCAGGCCGCAGTTGTTCGAGAGTGTTTGATCGAAGCGGGCTTTGCTGTCGTCGAGAGTTTTCAAGATTTGGGTGGCAATGATCGGGTTACCATTGGTCAGTATAAAGAAAAAAGTAAGCGCTAGAGTTAGCGCTTACTTTATATAGGGCTTTCTATTTTTTCGGTTGTGCGCTTTCTGGACGAATAAACACAGGGCTGTCTTTTGTTGATTGCTGAGGGTCATAGCGATAACCCGCAAGATTAAATGCTTTAAGTTCATCTAGCGTTTCACAACGGTTTTCAATTAGGTAGCGAGCCATCAGGCCGCGTGCTTTTTTCGCATAAAAACTGATGACCTTAAATTTGCCATTCTTTTCGTCGAGGAAGTTCGGGGTGATTAATTGTGAGGTTAGTTTTTTCTTGTTAACCGCTTTGAAGTACTCGTTAGAGGCTAAATTAACCAGTAATTCATCTTTATCTAGCGTGTCATTGATTTTGTTAACTATGATGTCTCCCCAGAATTGATAAAGGTTAGTGCCTCTATTGTTCTTTAGACTGGTGCCCATTTCTAGCCGATAGGCTTGCATCAGGTCCAACGGTTTTAGTAATCCGTACAGGCCGCTTAAAATACGCAGGGACTCTTGGGCATACCTCATATCACTTTCACTTAATGAATAAGCGTCTAGTCCTGTGTACACATCGCCCATGAAGGTATAAATAGCAGGGCGGCTGTTGTCTTTTGTATGCTCTTTTTGCCATTCTTGGTAACGAGAAACATTGAGTGTAGCAAGTTTGTCGCTGAGCTTCATAAGAGAGGCGATATCAGCGGGTGAATAGGGTTTGATTGTATCAATGAGTTGTTGTGAGTCATCCAACAGCTCTGGTAAGCTGAACATATCAATGCTAGGTGTTGAGGTTAGGTCCAGCGTTTTCGCTGGTGATATTAAAAACTTCATAATTATTCCATCTGCTTGATCATTGCGTTTGCTAAAGATTATCCATAGAGTGTCGATAGATATCCAGACAATGCTTTAATAGAGACAATTTATGAAGAATAATCTGATACCATTCCCTTCTTCTCGTCAAAGTCGTGGCGAAAAAGAAGTTTCTCTTGCCTCTAGCGATGAATTAGCAGAACTTCGGGCTGCTTTTGATAAAGCTCGTGCTGATTGGGTGGTGGAGCTCGCTGAGTTACCTGAAAATAATAAAATTTGTTGCGGCTCTAAAAAATAATTAGCTAGTCTTCGGTTGTTTTTATAATGGGCTGCCTATTAAGGTGTTTAACCCATGTTGCTTTTTCTTGTTCGAAACTCCCTTCCTTTTATGTTTGTGTTTGCCATACTTGGCTTTTTACTTCCCTCTGTTTCATTAGCTTTTTTCCCATTTTTGCCTATTGTTCTTTTTACCCTGATGTCATTAACGTTATTGGGTATGAAGCAGAATGAATTAATTAAACGATTAAGCAGCAAAGAAATATGGCTGTATGCAATCTTGCATTCTGCGGTGCTTATGGGAGTAGTAGGTGTTATCGGCTGGTGGTTATCCTTTGGATCAGATCTTTTACTAGCGGTTGTTGCTGTGGCGGCGACAGGATCTTTATTTGCAACACCAGCAATTGTTCGAGCATTAGGTTTTGATAGTTTACAAGCCATGGCCATGACGATAGCAACGACATTAATTTTACCTGTTTCTATTTTTATTGCTCTGATATGTTTTCAAGCTGAAAGCGTTGAGCTGGATTGGTCCAGTTATTTTGTTCGCTTAGTTGTTTTTATATTTGGTCCAATGTTGTTCTCATTTTTAGTTCATCGTTTTTTTCCTGAGGAAGCATTAAGTCGATTCTTGATGAAGATATCGCCTTATACCATTTTATTGGTGTTTGCTTTTCCATTTGGATTGGTCGGTAGTTTTCGTATGCTATTTGATCAAGATCCAATGATGGCATTGAATTATTTTCTAATTGCCACGGGATTGTGTTGTTTGTTTTTTTTCTTGTCATACCTTTTTTATCGTAAGCAAGGTAAAGCCATTGCGCTTACTGCAGCAATTACTTCTGGTAATCGAAATGTCTTACTGACGTACAGTATTGCAGGCGTTTTGTTAGGTCCTGCATTTTTACCCTTAGCGGGTGCTTTACAAATTCCTACATATTTATTACCCATTTTCACTCGCTGGTTAAACAGAGTCTTACTAAAGTAATCTTTAGTGTTTTTATGTCATCTCATCTAGTGCTTTTTGTGTATTAATATTTTTTATGATGGGATACTAGTTAGGGTGATAGCTTAAGGATGGTTAGTTTAATGCGTAAAAATGTGCCAGTTACAAAGCAAGAAAAAACCTTTTCACAAAATGATAAGTTAATTACGACAACAGATTTAAAAGGTCAGATACTTCACTGTAATGATGCCTTTGTAAAAATTAGTGGCTTTGATAAAAGCGAATTAATGGGAAGTCATCATAATATTGTCCGCCATCCTGATATGCCTAAAGAAGCATTTCAGATTATGTGGGATACTTTAAAACAAGGTAAAGCTTGGATGGGCTTAGTAAAAAATCGCTGTAAGAATGGTGATTTTTATTGGGTGGATGCTTACGTGACGCCTGTTACTGAAGGTGGGAAAGTTATTGGTTATGAATCTGTGAGGACGGTTCCTAAACGAGAAGATGTGGAGCGAGCAGAGAAAATTTACCACCGAATAAACAAAGGCAAAAATGTTCTGCCACGAGCATTTATGTCGTGGAAGCTAGTAGTGCCTGTGATTGGTGTTCTCTTAGCGGTTGCAGCGAGTAGTATTGATATTCTTTATGGAGCAGGTGTTCTTGCCGTAACGAGTTTATTGGCGAATGGTTTGTTCCTGCTGAATCACTCTAAATTGCAGTCGACTTTAAGAAAGCGGCTATCAACAGCGTTTCTTCACCCATTGGCCGGTGTGACTTACTCAGATACATCTTTGGACATTGCAACACTTGATGTAGGCGTAAAAAGCTTGTTATCGAGAATGGATGCAGTGTTGACGCGTTTTGAAGATGAATCTTTAAAAGTATCCGAACAATCTAAAATTGGCCTTGCGCTTACTATTGAAACGACAAAAGGTATGGTGAGTCAGCAACATGAAACTCAAGATGTTGCTGCGGCAATGCAGCAAATGACGACCACAATCAATGATGTGGCTCAGCATGTGCAAATGACTGCTGATAGTGCTAAATCATCTTCTAAGTCAGCAGAGAGTGGGCAAAAAATTGTTGAAGATACCCGTCATTCGATTCGTCAATTGAGCGACACCGTAAATAATATTGGTGCAACGGTGCAGGAATTGGCTGAGCGCTCTGAGCAAATTGCGCAAGTTGCGCAGATGATTGACCAAATTGCTGAACAAACGAATCTTTTGGCGCTGAATGCGGCAATAGAAGCAGCGCGAGCGGGCGAACATGGGCGCGGTTTTGCGGTTGTTGCGGATGAGGTGCGTCAATTAGCTCAAAGAACACAAGGCTCGACAAAGGATATTCATCACATTATAGAAACTTTGCGTAGTGGTGCTAAAAATTCGGTGTCAATTGCCAATCAAGGTAAACAGGATGCAGCCCAAGGCTTGGAAAAAATTGTTGAGATGGAAAGTGCTTTCGTTAATATAGTTCAAGCTGTTTCGAAGATCTCAGATATGTCGATACAGATGTCGGCAGCGGTTGAAGAGCAAGCGCATGTTTCAGAAGATATTAACCGACAAGTTGTTCGTATTTCTGATTTGTCAGTTGAGAGTTCTGAGAAATCTAACCAATCAAGTGACAGTATCAGAGCGTTACAAGATGTAGCGAATAATATGCATGAGTTGGTAGTTCGCTTTAAATAACGTTTCAATGAGTATTATGTAAGATCAAAAAAACGCTGTTATGAAAATAACAGCATTTTTTATGTCTACATATTTTGCTAGTGAGATCACTAAGGTAGAGGCAAGGGTTTTAGTTGGTTGCTTGCATAATTTAAATTAATCATCATGAGTTCTTGGCTTGCTTTGGTATCGCCCATGGCTTTCAGTAAGCGACTAAGCTCGGCAAGGGCTTCGTTTTGCGTATCAAGCGACAACGCTTGTTCATAGTAGTCTCTGGCCTTACCCCACAACATCATAGATTGGCTTAAGCGGCCACAGACGAGGTATAAGTTTGCGCTTGCAGGCTCTTTTTTAAGCCAGTTCTCACAATTTGTTAAAAGCTTTTTGGTGTTGTCTTGCTTGATGTTGCCATACTCATAAACCAACTCTTCAGACCATCTATTATTTAGGCTATTGCGAATAAAGCTTTCTGCTTTTGCATCATCGCCAAAACGAATAAGAGTGTGAGCATAAAGTTGTCTCATTCTGTCATCTTGAGACAAGGTGTCTAATTTGTTCCAGAGGTTTTCTACCTCATTAACCAGCTCTTTCTGATTCTGTCCGAGTTTATTGCGGAATTTGATTTTATCCAGCAGCGCTAAGAACGCATTGCGTTCAAGTTCGAGCATGTTGTCGTCGTCAAAAATGCCGTCTTTTTTAAGCGTTGGAGTCAGGGTGAGTAGGGCATCCCAGTCTTTTAGTTGTGTGTAAACGGTGACTAGCATTTTTAATACTTGCTTGTGCTTTGGTTTAAGCTTTTGCAGTCGCAAAAGCGAGGCAAGAGCGCCTTCATAATGTTGTTGTTTCATTTGAATTTGGCTTTGTGCAAAGCCAATAGCAAACTCCGCTTCAGGTGTAGATTTATGCGCAGAACGTAATAACGCTTTTGAACGTTCATGTTCATCTTGTTCGCTGGCAGCGTAAGCTGCACTGATGTAGTTGATTAATGGGTAAGGGACTTTTTCGGCGCTGTTGGTTAGCAATTTTTCTGCTTTGTGCCAATTGCCTCCAACGAGTTCTAGCATGCCCCTAATGGTATTTCGAGACGCTCTTTTTTGCGCTAAATTACCAGTTACTTTCGCCAAAGAGTTGCTTGGCCTTAGAGCGATAAATAAAATGCGTTTTATCCAACTTAGCACAAATAGCGCGATAATCATGGCGACTACTAAGACCCATAAGCTGGTTTCAACTGTGACACCATTATAAGCTAATAGCACATAACCACTGTCCTGGCGCATCAGCAAACCTAAGACACCGCCCACTGCCATCATAATGACAAGTAAGAAAAGGAGTTTCCTCATACCTTATCTCCTAGATTTTTTTGAGGTGCAGCAGAGTTTTCGCCTTCTACTTGAGACTGCTCTGCATTGTCGGCGCTATTTGGCTTTCTTATGCTGCGATCACTCCATTCTTTCATCAAGGATTTCATTGCCATCAATGACTCTCTAGGTAGTGGCAAGTCCGGTGATGGGTTCAGCTGTTGTAAGGCCGTTAGGCTAGCCAAAAATGTTGTAACAATATTTGATTGGGTTTCGAAATGTTCGGTTGTTGCTTTTGCAACACGTGATAAGGCTTGTTGATAAATCGCTGGTTCGCCTTTGATTAAGGCAACTTGAGCAATTTCCAACTGAAGTTGTATACCTGTAATGAGTTCTTGATATTCCGCAGGCGGCAGTAAAGCTCTAATAGGCTTGTGGTCATAGTTGATGACTACTAATGAGCGTATGGAGCTCCAAAAGCTTTCCAGAATTGAGGTGATTTTGCTTGTTGTTGCGTCGTCGATTACTGTTGTTTTCTTTGTTGTATTTGCTAGCCACTCTTTTGATGGTTCCCGCTGAGGAAGTGTTTGCACGCTGTCATATAAAGCGTTGAGCTTAAGGTATGCGCCTTCCAAATCAAATTGACTAATAGACTTTAGGGCTTGGATATCTTTTGCTAAAGCTTTGCGAGTGGCAAAAACAATAGGGTCTGCTAACTCGTTAAGAATGTCATCGGCATTGATGAGTAATGTAGCCGCGCCACTGCTGTCAGACTCAAGTAATAAGCGCTGATTGGCAAGACGAATTAAATATTCAGCTTCTGCCAGTTTCCAGTCTTCTTTCGTAGTGTTGTTTAGTCTATTTAGTTTTGACTCAAGCGATAGTAGTTTCTCGTCTTGTCGTGTTTGTTGGGCTGCAAGCTCATTTTTTTGTGTCAAGCTTGTTTGTTCTGCGGTTTTAGCTTGCTCAATCAATTGGGTTAGCTGAGATTTATTGAGTGTACTGGCACTAAGTCTATTGCCTAAATCTGTTTGCTGAACGGCTAATTGTTTAACATCTCTGGGGAGTGTGTTTTGTGTACTTTGAAAATAAAGCCAGCCACTTGTTGCCAAAGCGACAGCGGAGAGACCAAGAGAAAATGAAGCAAGTAGATTTGTTGCTGTTTGTGGCGTGTTTTTTTCTTCAGGCTTATTAGATAAATCTGGCTGACTCTCTTTGCTTTTAATTTCAGCTTCAGGCGTTGTCTCAAGAGAGTTGTTTGGATGTTGCTCTTGCTTGTTATTCTCAGTCATTCTATTTTCCTGTGTGAAATTCTGTCGCTTTGATCAAGCTATTATCGTCAGCGCCATTTGCGCACGAGGCATTAACCCAACCCATTTCTTTTGCTTGCTGGTTTACCCTGATACTGGGTGTGAGTATAGGGAGGGTTTTCCATTCAGGCTTATGTTGTATAACGTATTCTGAAAGATTGTCTAAGCTTTCGCCACTGGTTACCCATATTAAATCGATATCGGGCAGCATGAAGAAAGTTTGAGCTGAGTAGTTAGGTTTTTTTCTATTGTAGAGAGATAGATAACTAACCCTTGCGCCTCGCTCTTTCAGTTTGTTGCCGAGTTCTGGGCGTCCGCCTTCGCCACGAACAATCAATATTTTCTGATCTTTCATTTTGGCAGGTTTTAGCCATTCAAGTAAGGCTTCCGTTGTATGCCCTGGATTTGATAGAGCTGGAATGCCTTCATCTATGAGTGTTTGTGTGGTGCCTTGGCCTATGCCGATCCAATGCACGTTTGCAGGTAGCATGGGCCAGCAGTGATCTAGCCAATCGCAAGCAAGTCTGGCGGCATTTTTGCTGACAAAAATCACGTAATCAAACGTATCTATATCAAATACTTGGGCCCGAATGATAGCCTTTTTAGCGGCGTCTTCTATCGGTGCTATTTCTAGCATAGGTAAAGGAACAGCTGTCCAGCCATGGGCGCAAACGCGTTCACGACTAAGCGAGTTTTCAGGTTCGGGTCGAGTGATTAAGATGCGACAGTCTTGCACTGATATTTAGCCTACTTTATTTATTTGTATAAAGCGTCAAGAATGACGTCTGCGCCACGGGCAAGTAAATCATCAGCTAATTGCACACCAAGGGATTTCGCATCGTCTTTATGGCCGCGAATTTCGCCTTGAATCATTGTCTTACCATCAGGGCTACCGACCAAGCCTCTTAACCAAATCGAGTCGTCAGTAAGTATCGCAAAGCAGGCAATAGGTGCTTGGCAACCACCGTTAAGGCGCTCATTGACTGCGCGTTCGGCGGTCACACGAATAGCGGTTTCTTCATGCTGTAATGGCGCTAATAAATTAATAGTTTGCACGTCATCAGAGCGACACTCTATCCCCATTGCGCCTTGTCCACCTGCTGGCAAGCTAGTCTCGGCAGGAATTCTTTGCCTAATTCGGTCAAACATTTCTAGGCGAACTAACCCCGCGGTTGCTAAGATAATGGCGTCGTATTCACCGTCGTCCATTTTTTTTAAGCGAGTGTTCACATTGCCGCGAAGGTCTTTGATGATCAAGTCAGGGCGATTCATTTTTAATTGACAAGCACGACGTAAGCTAGATGTTCCAACAACAGCACCGCTTTGTAGTTGATCCAACGATTCAACTTTATTGGATACAAAAGCATCACTCGGGTCTTCGCGTTCACATATAACAGCGAGTCCAAGTCCTTCAGGAAAGGCCATTGGTACGTCTTTCATAGAGTGAACAGCAATATCTGCACGACCATCCATAAGAGCGCTCTCTAGCTCTTTAACAAAAAGACCTTTGCCGCCAATTTTAGAAAGTGGTGAATCTAAAATCTGATCGCCTTTTGTTGTCATGCCAAGCAATTCAACTTTCATATCTGGGTAGAGGCTTTCTAGTTGCGCTTTGACGTTATTGGCTTGCCAAAGGGCTAACTGACTTTCTCTGGTTGCGATCACAATCTTATCTTTCACTTCATCTCCTAATGACTTGTAGATGGATAATTACCTTTCAATTTTCTGTGTTAATGATACTCGCTAAGGAGGAGCCCGTCATCTTTCAATGCTTTATAAGTCGAGGCGCTTAATGTACTCTTGGCAGCTGTTTGAATTTGTGTGGGAACCAACCGAATGACTGATACTAATAAAACCACGAACCAGCAATGGGGTGGTCGTTTTTCTGAGCCTGTCGATGCGTTTGTAGCGCGTTTCACTGCATCTGTTGAGTTTGATCAACGTATGGCAAAGCAGGATATTCAAGGGTCAATTGCACATGGCAAAATGCTTGCTAGTGTAGGTGTTTTGACCGAAGAAGAACGAGATCAGATTATTCAGGGGCTGACTGAAATCGAGGATGAAATTGCCCGTGGCGAATTTGAGTGGTCGATTGAATTAGAAGATGTTCACATGAACATTGAAGCTCGTTTGACGCAGAAAATCGGCATTACCGGTAAAAAACTACATACTGGCCGTTCTCGTAACGACCAAGTTGCTACTGACATCCGCCTTTATATGCGTGATGAAGTGGACTTTTTAATGGAAGAAGTGACTCGTCTGCAACAAGGCATTTTGAGTTTGGCGGAAAAAGAAGCCGATACCATTATGCCAGGCTTTACTCACTTGCAAACGGCTCAACCTGTGACGTTTGGTCATCATTTGATGGCTTGGTATGAAATGATGCAGCGTGATTACGAGCGTCTAGCAGATTGCCGTAAGCGTATTAATATTTTACCACTTGGCGCGGCGGCCCTTGCGGGAACCACTTATCCAATTGACCGTCATATGACAGCAGAGTTGTTAGGCTTCGAACGTCCAACATATAACTCATTAGACTCTGTAAGTGACCGAGATTTTGCCATCGAATTTACAGCAACAGCTTCTATCATCATGATGCATATGTCCCGTTGGGCTGAAGAAATGGTGATGTGGGTATCTGCTCAGTTTAACTTCATTTATTTGCCTGACCGCTTTTGTACTGGTTCCTCTATAATGCCGCAGAAGAAAAACCCTGATGTGCCAGAATTAGTTCGTGGTAAAACTGGTCGTGTTTATGGACATTTGATGGGCTTGTTAACCTTGATGAAGTCGCAATGTTTGGCTTACAACAAAGATAATCAAGAAGACAAAGAGCCATTGTTTGATACGGTTGATACGCTAAAAGGGTCATTGCGTGCATTTGCCGACATGATTCCTGCTATTGAGTCTCGTAAAGAGCATATGTATGAAGCGGCTCGTCGTGGTTTTTCGACGGCTACCGATTTAGCTGATTACTTGGTTCGTCATGGTGTTGCGTTCCGTGATGCTCATGAAGTTGTTGGTAAAGCTGTGGGTTACGGTGTGAAAGAAGGCAAGGACTTATCTGAGATGACGCTGGAAGAACTTCAGTCTTTTGGTAGCATGATTGAGGCGGACGTCTTTGACGTCTTGACACTTGAAGGTTCTGTTGCGGCTCGTAACCACATCGGTGGAACAGCACCAGAGCAAGTGTTAAAAGCGGTTGAACGCGCTAAAGCGGATCTTGCTACGCGATAAGATTTGATTAGATAGACAAGAATTAAATCATTTAAAAACGGCTGCCTAGGGCAGCCGTTTTTGTTTAAACAATTTTTAAACGGGCTGTTATTTAACGGGTTGATCTAAGTTAAATGGCGAGTCTGGGCCCAATATTTCATTAGTGATGATGCTAGGTGAAATGTTTAGCTCAAAGTGAAATAGCTTGGATTTTACCCCACAGCCGTCAAATACAATGGCCCAGCCTTCATTACTACCTTCTTTAGGGAGTCGCCAGCAGACGCCTTTAATATTGACATAGCGTGTTCCATCCGCGTCTTTAGTGATTGGGTAGTCGACTTCTTTTGTTAGGCCTTTCAAGTAGTCTTTTTGTGCTTTTTTCGACTGCGCAATTTTATCCCTCAATTCTTCAGAGAAAACGCCAGTTAATGCGGCATCGTCCACATCCGGCGACAAGGATACTTTTGATAAGTCGAGCAACTCTGGTTTATCAGAGCTTAACCGTGCTGAATCAAGGCTTGAGTTCTGCTTGCCATTTTGTGAAGGGCTTCCTGAAAGCGTTTGCTCATTGTCCATATTGCTGATCACTTCTTGAGGATCAAATCCATTGCTTCTTTCGCTTAGCTCTTTGCCTGTGGGTTTTTCAGGCGCAATGCTGGTGGGGGATTCAGTTGGTATTTTGGGCTCTATTTTTTCTACTGGCTTTGTATTTTTTGCCTTAGACGCTGCGGTTTGAGCTTCTTCTGTGATAAGCGTTGTGTCTGCGGGCTGAGCATCTACAGGTTGATTGTCTATAGATTGATTTTCCACAGGTTTAGTATCTTCATTTTGCTGAAATGTATCCGCGCCTGTCTGTTCATTATTCGGCGTTGCTGGTGCTGGTAATAAAAACAATTCGAAATTGGATGGTTGCGTGTCTATATCAAACCAATGTTGGCTGTCTGATATTTCAATTATTAGTATGTGTATTGCGATGGCACAGACAAGTGCAGCCATCCATGGGGCAATTCTGTTTTTCATTAAGCTTCTTGTTTTTTGCGTTTTGTTGAAGTTAGCGATGTTTGGATCCAACTTAAGTCAGTATCTTTATAGCTTGAGGTAAATATAGCAAATTCAAGCCAAAGCGCGTGCCTATTCTAGGTAAAGAATTCTAAGTAAAGAATATCTATGTAATTGGCTCGCTAGGGTTGGGAAACGAACTTGCTGCAAGGTATACTGTCTCAATCAAAAATAGAAGAGATAAGATGATGTTTAAGTTGCTTTCAGTATGTGTTTTGGCTGTTTTCCTTACGGCTTGCGGAAATAAAGGTGCGCTTTATTTGCCGGATGATGCACCTGAAGCGCAGCAAGAATCGTCTTTATAGCTGAGGATTCCCTTTTGGACTTTTTTAATTATTCGAATCAGACTCTGCATGCAGAGGATGTTGCTTTGTCAGATGTCGCTAATCAGTATGGTACGCCTTGTTATGTATACTCTCGTGCCACTCTTGAGCGTCACTATAAAGCGTATGCTGATGCTTTCGCATCACACCCAACTCTGATCTGTTACGCCGTAAAAGCCTGTTCTAATATAGCGATTCTAAATGTATTGGCTCGTTTAGGATCAGGCTTTGATATTGTTTCTATTGGTGAGCTTGAGCGTGTTTTAAAAGCGGGTGGCGATCCTTCAAAAGTGATGTTCTCCGGTTTAGGTAAACAAGCCTTGGAAATGCGTCGAGCATTAGAAGTGGGGATTCATTGTTTCAACGTTGAGTCTGAAGCGGAATTGTACCGATTAGATCAAGTTGCTGGCGAAATGGGTAAAGTAGCACCTGTGTCTTTGCGTGTTAATCCTGATGTCGATGCTAAAACACACCCTTATATTTCAACTGGGTTGAAAGAGAATAAGTTTGGTATTGATATCAAAGACGCGGTTCGCATTTATAAAATTGCTCATGAACTGCCTAACTTAAATGTCATGGGAGTTGATTGTCATATCGGTTCACAATTGACAGAGCTAAAACCTTTCTTGGATACATTTGATCGTTTGATCGGCTTGGTTGATGAGCTTGCCGAAGTTGGTATTACGATTAAGCATCTTGATCTAGGTGGCGGTTTAGGGGTTCGTTATCGTGATGAAGTACCACCTGAGCCTGCAGATTACGCCAAACTTTTACTTGAAAAAGTCAAAGGCAAAAACTTCGAACTCGCGTTTGAGCCAGGTCGTTCTATTGCAGCTAATGCTGGGGTTTTATTAACGCAAGTTGAGTTTTTGAAATGCAATCCGCATAAAAACTTCGCCATCATTGATGGTGCGATGAACGATCTTATTCGCCCATCTTTATACGGCGCTTGGATGAACATTGTTCCTGTGTCTTTATTGCCAACACCAGAAGGTAAACGTAGCTATGATCTTGTTGGTCCTATTTGTGAGACGGGTGACTTTTTGGGCAAGGATCGTGAATTAGATATTCAAGCTGGCGATCTTTTGGTTGTGCGTTCTGCTGGAGCCTATGGCTTCACTATGTCATCAAATTACAATAGCCGTAATCGTGCAGCGGAAGTTATGGTCGATGGCGATAAAACCTATTTGATTCGTGCTCGTGAAACGATTGAACATCAGCTGGCTGGTGAGCAAATCTTGCCAGACTAAGGAGTTCATCGTGTTATTAAAATTTACCAAAATGCATGGTCTAGGAAATGATTTTGTCGTCGTTGATGCAGTGTCTCGTAAAGTGTTTTTTAATAAGCAACAAATCGAGAGACTGAGCGACCGTAATTGGGGGATTGGTTTTGACCAACTTTTAGTGGTCGAGCCACCCACTGATCCTGAAATGGATTTTCGTTATCGCATCTATAATTCGGATGGCAGCGAAGTCGAGCATTGTGGAAATGGTGCTCGTTGCTTTGCTAAGTTTGTTTTAGACCGAGAGTTAACAAATAAACGCATTATCAATGTTGAAACAAAACGCGGCGCGATCCAATTAAGAGTGCTGGACGGTGGTTTAGTTACGGTAGATATGGGGGCGCCAAGCTTTGAACCGCAGGATTTGCCATTTACAGCTGAATCTTGTGACGCGCTTTACAGCATAATGGCTGGCGATACTGAGTATTTTATAACGCCTGTGTCCGTTGGTAATCCTCATGCTGTCATTAAAGTCGATCAACTGTTAGATGACGAGGTTGCTAACGTTGGTGCACTGATTGAGTGTCATGAACGTTTTCCTAGAAAAGTGAACGTTGGCTTTATGCAGGTCATTAATCCTGATGAAATCAACTTACGCGTTTATGAACGTGGCGTGGGGGAAACTCAAGCTTGTGGAACCGGTGCTTGTGCAGCCGTTGTGGCAGGTATTAAGCAGGGATGGTTGTCACCTAAAGTGACCGCTCATCTTCGTGGTGGCGATTTGCATATTGAATGGCAGGGCGAAGGTGCACCGATTCTTATGACTGGGCCCGCTGAGAAAGTATTCGAAGGTCAAATTTACCTATAGAGGGATTATGAGCGAAGAAGAAGTTGTTCAATATTTGTCAAACACACCGGATTTTTTTATTCGGAATACTGATTTGTTGGAGAGTCTGACGCTTCCTCATCCAATTAATGGAAAAGTGATTTCGTTACTTGAATATCAAGTACAGTCGCTGCGAAAAACGACAGCGGATTATCGTGCAGAGTTTGATCGTCTAATAGAGGTGGCTCGTGAAAATGAGTCTACTATGCAAAAAAGTCGTCGCTTGGTATTGGCGGGTCTGACTTGCAGCTCTTTGGATGACTTTGCTGTTATTATTGATGACATGGTGAGAGACGATTTTGAAGTGTCTCACCATGCATTGGTTTTGTACGGTGAATTTCCTGATAGTGCGGTCAGGTCGCATAAACTGGTGGAAGATGATGTGTTTTTATCTCATGCTGCTGGGTTTACGGACTGCTTTTGTGGTGCGTTGCCTGCCAATGAAATGAGCTTTCTTTTTCCTGATGATGCTACCTCTATTCGCTCTGTTGCTGTGTTGCCGCTTTTGTCACGAGAAGGCGGAGAAGTTAGGAAATGCGGTGTTCTTGTATTAGGGGCAGAAAATAAGTCTGCTTTTGATAAAGAAAAGGGTGCTTTGTTTCTGCAGTATCTTGCTGATTTATTGAGCGCTATCTTGTTGAGGTTATTGCCGTGAGCCTGCTGATTACCTTCGATCTTGATAACACATTATGGGATGTCGCTCCAGTTATTATGCGAGCAGAATATGCCATGGAATCTTGGTTTGAAGAGCGTTTCCCTGGTTTCTCTGTGCAATATTCGCTTCTCGCCCGAGAAGAATTAAAAAGCCAAGTCTTGTCCAAAAATCCCGAGTTAACCACTAACTTAACTGCGACTCGTTTGGCGTTATATCAGTTGGCGTTAAAAAAATTTGGATTGCCCACTGAAGAAGCCGAATCTGTCGCTGGAGCTGCATTGGCGCATTTTTGTGAATGGCGTCAAAAAGTGGATCTTTATCCTCACGTTGTTGATGTCTTGGAAGCCTTGGGTCAGAACTATACTTTGGCTGTTATCACCAACGGTAATGCTGATGTATTTCATCCTTATGTCGGTTTAGGGCAGTATTTCGAATTCGCAGTGCGAGCAGATCAGGTAGGTGTTGCAAAGCCTGCTGTTGATGTATTTTCAATGGCTGCAAAAAAGGCTGGTGTAGATATATCTGAGCTTATTCATGTGGGTGACCACCCTGTGGATGATGTGTTTGGCGCGTCCAATGCTGGCGCGAAAAGTATTTGGTTTAACCGTCATGGCGCGCAGCGTTGGGGGGATGACTGGGGGGCTCGCTCTCATGCAGAAATACATTCTTTACTTGAGTTACCAACGGTTATTCGATCTTTAAGATTATAGCATTTTTCTATCGCTATAATTAACGGGAACTCGTTTTTACCCTAATCATTTAGTGATACACTAGCCACATTCATTAGTTAAAAATAGAATTTTGAGGAATTATTATGAGTGAGAACACAATTCAAATCACTGATGCTCAATTTGCAGAAGAAGTGCTTAATTCAGACATCCCTGTAATTGTAGATTTTTGGGCTCCTTGGTGTGGTCCTTGTAAAATGATCGCGCCTGTTTTGGAAGATGTTGCTGCTGAATACGCTGGCAAAGTGAAAGTTGTTAAGCTAAATGTTGACGAAAACACAGAAACAGCGCCTAAGTACAATGTTCGCGGTATTCCTACTTTGTTGATCGTTAAAGGTGGCGAAGTGGTAGCGACTAAAGTTGGCGCAGTGTCCAAATCTCAATTGGTAGAGTTTGTAAACAGCGCTATCTAATGCCTGATTAGGTGATTTTAGTGTAAAAGAAAGCAGCCTGATGGCTGCTTTTTTTGTTTTTATTATTCTGTTCTATAATAAACTCATCAAAATTTTGTCTGTTTTTTCTTCTTAATGTCTGTTGCCGCTTTTTGCCGTCTCTATTCTATTTTTTATTAAGTTATTGAAAAATATCAATATTATTTTTTGGCATCATAATTGCTTTATATGTTTCGTACAGATGAATAATATTTTTCTTTGAGGATCGAATGGCTATTTCTTTTGCGAGTGCATTTGCTGGACACGATAAGACGCTGGAGTTTCGCAGTGCGAGAGCGGCTGTCCTTGCCAACAATATTGCCAACGCTGACACGCCGAATTATAAGGCGAGAGATATCTCGTTCGATTCATTTTTAAATAGTGAAAGCAAAAAATTGCAGCTTGCTGGAACGAACTCGCGCCATATTTCTGGGGAAGGTTTTTCTGGTGAGCCAGAAGGGTTGTTGTACCGAAATGCTAACCAGCCATCTTTGGATGGTAATACGGTAGATATGCAAAGAGAGCAGGCTGAGTACGCTCAAAACTCATTACAGTTTGATACGAGTTTTATGTTCTTGGATCGAAAAATTAACGGCATGAAAAAAGCGCTTACTGGGAATTAATAACGATGTCTTTGAGTAATATTTTTACTATCTCTGGATCTGCAATGAGTGCTCAAACCATACGTTTGAATACGATTGCTAGCAACATGGCAAACGTTGACAGTGCAGCAAGTTCAGCCGATCAGACTTATCGAGCTCGTAAGCCCGTGTTCTCGCAAATGATGAATGACAGCATGCGTGAATATGGTTGGAACAATGCAAACAAAGATGATACCGGTGCTGGTGTTGGGGTAAAAGTAGATGGCATTGTGGAGTCAGACGCACCTTTACAGCCTAGATACGAACCAGATCACCCAATGGCAAATGAAGATGGTTACGTGTTTTATCCGAACGTAAATCCTATGGAAGAGATGGCAGATATGATGTCAGCGTCTCGTTCTTTTCAGACAAACGTAGAAATTATGAACTCAGCCAAAAGTATGATGCAGAAAATGCTCACGCTTGGGCAGTCATAGGAGCTGACAGATGGCAAATATATCTGACTCGAAAGGTCTTAATGGGTTGATTTCCCAATATGGGACTGAAGCGGCTAAAACAAAAGCTGGTATTGAAAAGCCTGATGTGCAGAAAGACGAAGCGGCGCTTGCTGATCAAAATGTCTTTTTGAAGCTTTATATAGAGCAGCTTAAAGGACAGGATCCGACCGCGCCGCAAGACACTAACGACATGGTGGCGCAGATGTCTCAATTTAGTTCGTTAGAGCGATTGACTAGTATCTCTGATCAATTAGAAAACATGGCCACTTCGCTTACGTCTAATCAGGCGCTTAGTGCTTCTACCTTGGTGGGTAAGTCTGTATTGATGGACGGTAGTAAAGTGAAAGTGACGGATGGTCTTGAGGCTGTTCAGTTGAGAACGGTAATACCTGAGAATTCTAAGGCTGCAACATTAAAAATATACGATGCGGATAACCGTCTTGTTCGTACCGCCGCGCTTAGCACGGGTGAGTACAAGTGGGATAAGTTAGATGATGACGGAAATGTTTTGCCGCCTGGTGAATATCGTTTTGCCGCGTCATCAACCAATGAGCAAGGTGAAATATCGGCGATGAGTACTCAGGTTCCTACGCGAATTCAAGGCGTCACCATAAATGGTGAAAATGGCACGGTTTTAAACGTGGAAAACCACGGCAAAATCAAACTTACGAACGAATTAGAAATATTAGGGTGATTGGAGAGCATTATGGGATTCAATACTGCATTATCTGGCATTAAAGCCTCTGCCGATTATTTAAGTGTTACAGGTAATAATATTGCCAACGCCGATACTACGGGCTTTAAAAAGTCACGTATTGAATTTGATGACCTCTATAATACCAGCGTACTTGGTGCCGGAAGTGGAAACAATATTGGTTCTGGTGTGAGCGTGAGTAAAGTGTCTCAAGAGTTTTCTGCCGGCAACATATCTTACACAGACAACAACTTAGATCTTGCTGTGGATGGCAGTGGTTTTTTTGTTCTTGATTCAGGGATTGCTCAGTCCTATACCCGCGCAGGCAATTTTAAACTCGATGAAAATGGTTTTCTAGTAACAAATACTGGTAGTAATGTTTTGGGTTTTAATGCTGTTGATGGTGTTGTGGGAGGTAATTTAGAAGATCTAAAAGTGCCAACGGATCGAATTCCGCCAGAGCCAACCACTGCGATGGAACTAAAAGTAAACTTGAATTCAGAGAATGATGATATTCCAGCCTTTATTAAGGCGGACTTTGATCCATTAAATCCAGATACTTATAATTTCACCCAAACTCAAGGCGTTGCAGATGGTAATGGTAAAACACATATAGTTACCTACTATTATTCAAAAAGTGAGTTGCCTAATACCTATAAAGTAAATGCCACCGTTGATGGAAATCTGACTGATGATAATGGTGCTGCGTTCTTAGGTGAAACTTACGCTACTTTTAACTCTGCTGAAGGTGGTACGGATTATAATGGCGACGGAACAGAAGAGCAGCCGTTTGAACTCCTGTATCTCGGTGCAACTGAGCCTGGTGAAGCCGATATAGCTGCCGCAACAAAAACACCTTTAGCGGTTGCTGGAACAATAGGTGGTGTTGCTATTGCTTCAGCGCTTGCGCCCGAAGAAATGAGAGAGCCTAGCTCGGTTGCTCGTGAGGTATTTGACCCGTTAAGTCCTGATACTTACAACTACGGCAATACCAGAACGACTTTTGACTCATTGGGAGAGCCTCATACACTAGGGTATTACTTCATTAAACAAGGGGAAGATAATACTTACGAGCTTCGTGTCACAATGGATGGGAAGGAAAGTTATACGGATCCTTTTACAGGCGAAGATACGCGGTTTTTAGAGAAAAATACCACTGTCTCTTTTGATCCTGCTGGTAATTTGATGGGGGCTTATCGGGGACTTCCTCCTTTTGGAGTTCCGCAGCCAATTACACTAGAGATTAACGGGATAGATCCAACAAACCGAGGTCAAGTTACGCCATTAGATTTAACTGGCTCAACGCAGTTTGCGTTAAATAATACGGATAACTTCGAGCAAAACGGTTTTTCTGCTGGTGAGTTGCAAGGTGTTTCTTTTGATAGTGATGGCTTCTTAATGGCCAATTACACCAACCAACAAACGGCAACTCTTGGCCAGGTTGCCTTGGCAACATTTGATAGTACTGACGGTCTTGTGCCGTCTGGGCACACAGGATGGCTGGCAAGTAAGGGGTCCGGTCCTGCTGACATTGGCCGTCCGAACACAGGAACATTTGGCAAAATCCAAGGGGGCGCGTTAGAAGAGTCTAACGTTGATCTTACGTCTGAATTGGTTGCGCTTATTGAGGCGCAGCGTAATTACCAAGCGAACAGTAAAACATTAGAAACAGAAAATACTGTTACACAGACGATAATTAACCTCCGCTAATTTTCTGGAGAGAGAAGATTTGATGCCGGAACAGCTTCGCTGTTTCGGCTTTTTTTTGCTTTTTTTATCGTTTTTATAAGTTGGTACGTTTTTTGATAGTAGTTACCTTAGTTATGTAAATTCTTCTGGGAGAATTGTAGTGGATAAGGCCTTATATTTAGCAATGAGCGGTGGTGTACAAACTATGAACGCTCAAACCATACACGCTAACAATCTAGCGAACGTCAGCACAACTGGCTTTCGTTCGGATTTTGAACAAGCTCGTTCTATGCAAGTATATGGTGACTATCATCCCAGTCGTGTTTATGCGATGACAGAGAATCCAGCCACACGTTATACGCAAGGTGACATGATACAGACTGGTCGCAATTTGGATGTTGCCGTTGCTGGCGATGGTTTTATTGCTGTTTATGATGAAGGTGGTCAAGAGGCTTATACTCGAGCTGGTGACTTTCAAATTAATGCCGCAGGGCAATTAGTAACAGGACGGGGTTTGCCTGTTGCTGGTGTGGACGGGCCTATTTTTTTGCCGCCTGCTGATAGCATTAACATTACTGCAGACGGTTCTATTTCTATTGTTCCGCAGGGGGGGGCTGGTAACGAAATTGCTGTGCTTAATCAAATTAAATTGGTCAATCCTGATAAACAAAATTTACGCAAAGAAGAAGATGGTTTGATTCATTCGCGTGATGGTCAAGCCTATGATGTTGATCCAAATGTCCAGCTAGTAAGTGGTTTCATCGAAGGCAGTAATGTGAATGCAGTTGAAGAGATGACGCATATTATGAATTTATCACGCCGTTTCGAAATGAACGTGAAGATGATGGATTCAATTCGGGAAAATGCAGATTCTTCTGCTCGCATATTGCAGCGTACGTCTTAAGCATGACCTGTAATTGCATCAAGAATAACGTAGAGAATAACGGAATAAATTAAGAGGCTTTTATGAATTCAGCATTATGGGTCAGTAAAACCGGTTTGAGTGCGATGGATAAGCAGTTAAACGTCGTTGCCAACAACTTGGCAAACGTTTCGACAACGGCATTTAAAAAAGATAGGGCGGTATTTGAAGATCTAATGTACAAAACAGTACGAGCACCTGGTGGCTTGAGTGCGCAAAATGCTGAGTTGCCATCAGGTTTACAATTAGGTACTGGTGTGAAAGTAGGAGCGACCCAAAAAGATTTTTCTAATGGCGACTACAATATGACGGATAGGCAGCTTGATATTGCTATCCAAGGTAAAGGCTTCTTACAGGTATTGCAGCCAGACGGTACTATCGCTTATACACGTGATGGTAGTCTTCAACTTAATAGTGAAGGTCAGCTTGTTACTTCTGGCGGCTTGGTGGTTGAGCCTGGTATCCAAATTGACCCAGGTGCTATCGAAATTATGATTGCAGAAGACGGCATAGTGTCAGTTCGACAAAGTGGTGATGCGGATGCTCAGCAAGTTGGGGCTATAAATATTGCAGGCTTTATTAACCCAACCGGATTGAATTCGGCAGGGCAAAATATTTTCACTGAAACGAATGCTAGTGGTCCGCCAATAGTTGGAGTGCCAGGCACTGATTCATTAGGTACTATTGCTCAGGGGATGCTTGAGGCTTCCAATGTCAATTCTATTGAAGAGCTTGTCAACATGATCACGACACAGCGTGCTTATGAAATGAACTCAAAAGTTATCGCATCCGCTGATGGCATGATGAGCTTTGCAATACAGCAGTTATAGTAACGTGTGGAATATGATGAAGATTAAATTTGCGTTCTTGGTTTTGTTAAGTGCTTGTTTGTCTGGCTGCCTCTCTTGGGATGTTAATGAGCAAGCTGTTGCCAATGCGGCAGCGGCTGGTGCGGCAGCGGCAGTAACCGATGCGGTCATTGATGCAGTTGCTGGCGATGATAGTGAAACACCGGCAGAGTCTTCACCAGATGTTCCACGTAAAGGTTTTGTGCCAGATCCTAATGACCCATTAAATGGACCAAATATTAGTCAATCTATTCAGTCTGATGACCCTTATTATGCACCTGTGTATCCTAATGGTATGAATCCTTCGCAAGCACCAACTGGCGGTATTTATCAGACTAGCATGGGAGATGTATTTTTTGGTGATCAGAAAGCTAGTAAAGTAGGGGATATTCTAACCATTAATTTAAATGAAACGACGACGTCGACGAAAGCTAACGCGGCAACTGTTTCTAAATCCTCTTCGGCAACGATTGAGAATCCGACTGTATTAGGCCAAGAATTGAAAGTAGATACCACGCTTCCTCAGCAAGGTACGGATTTCACTGGAAATGCATCAGCGAATCAAAATAACAGTTTAAGCGGAACGATTTCTGTGACTGTCTACAGAGCCTATCCAAATGGTCTATTGGCGGTGCGTGGAGAGAAGTGGCTACGTTTAAACCAAGGAGATGAATATATTCGTTTCTCTGGTGTGGTACGTAAACAGGATATTTCGCCAAACAATACAGTAGAATCTGAGCGTGTTGCCGATGCGAGAATTACGTATTCTGGAACCGGAGATGTTGCCGCAGGAAGTGAGCAAGGTTGGGTGAGTCGTTTACTTAATTCTAGTGATATGCCTTATTAATTTAATGATCTAACAGCTGAGAGGTTTGTACCTCTTAATAGGTGACGCGATGAAGCACATAGCGCTAATTGTCTTATATTTTTTATCTTTTTCTGTTCAGGCTGAGCGTCTGAAGGACATTGCTAGTGTTCAGGGCGTCCGAGAAAACCAATTGTTTGGTTATGGTCTGGTAATTGGCCTTAATGGGACGGGTGATAGTACCGCTTTTACCAATCAGAGCTTTGCTAGTATGCTGTCTCGTTTTGGGGTGACCTTGCCTGAAGGTGTCAATGCGACGTCTAAAAACGTTGCGGCAGTTTCATTGACGGCTACCTTGCCGGCCTTTTCTAAGCCTGGTCAAAAAATCGATGTGACTGTTTCGTCTATTGGTAATGCGAGTGCACTACGTGGTGGCACGCTACTTTTATCTACATTAAAAGGTGCCGATGGCGCGGTTTATGCGATTGCTCAAGGCAACTTGGTTGTTGGCGGTTTGGGGGCGAATGGGGCAGATGGATCGCGAACCACAAGCAATGTTCCTACCGTTGGTCGTATACCAAATGGTGCCAGTGTCGAGCGTGTCGTGCCTAGTAGTTTTAATACGGGGGATACCTTGACGTTTAACCTTAATCGTCCAGATTTCACAACAGCGAAACAAGTGACGGATAAAATCAATAACCTTTTAGGTCCTGGTGTCGCGACGACACTTGACGCGACATCGATTAGAGTTTCTGCACCAAGAGATTCAAGTCAGCGTGTTACCTATTTGTCGATTCTGGAAAACCTAGATGTTGAAGTGGCTGAAGAGCGTGCGCGCATCGTGGTTAACTCTCGTACTGGAACCATTATTATTGGTCAACACGTTAAAGTGTCTCCTGCCGCGATTACTCATGGTAGTTTGACGGTGACAATCAAAGATGTGCCACCAGTTGTAGGAAAAGATGGCATAGTTACTGGTGGTCAAACGATTGTATCGCCTCGTGAAGGGATTGAGATCGCTCCGAATAGTGGTCATATGTTTGTGTTTGATCCAGGTGCTTCGCTTAATGATATTGTTCGTGCTGTTAATCAGGTTGGTGCGGCGCCGGGCGATGTTATGGCTATTTTGGAAGGCTTAAAGCAAGCCGGTGCGATTAACGCTGACTTAGTAGTGATATAGGTTTGGTTATGAATTCAGTGCCGCCAAAGCAAGATTTTTTTGCTGACTTTTCTACGCTTACAGATTTAAAGACCAAAGCGCAAAAAGACCCCGATGCCGCCTTAAAAGACGTTGCGCAGCAGTTTGAGTCTATCTTTATTAATATGCTACTGAAAAATATGCGTAGCACGAATGAAGCAATTGGCAGCGATCTTTTTTCTAGCGCTCAAACTAAGCAATATCAAGAGATGATGGATTCGCAGATGTCTCAGAGCATGGCGCAGTCTGGTGGTATTGGTTTATCCGAAGCCCTGATTCGTCAGTATCAAACTCAACAGCAAAGTCGAATTAGTTCACCTGAGGCGAAAGAGCGAGGCGATACTGATTTCTTAAATCAGGTTGCCAAACAAGATTTAGTCCGAATTCAGGCTTTAGCTCATCGAGCTTCTACAGAGTTTATTCAATCAGTCCAGCAAGAGGCTAAGCAAAAAGCCCAAAATATTTCCGCTACTGGCGTATCTTCCGTCCCCTCAGCGGTTTCTGTTGTTTTTAATTCGCCTGATGAGTTTGTTGAAAATCTTTGGCCACATGCTCAGAAGGTCGCTGAAAAACTTGGTGTTAATCCCAAAGCAATATTGGCTCAGGCAGCATTAGAGACTGGTTGGGGGAAATATCCGATTGCCAAAGAAGATGGCGCAGCGAGTTTTAATCTATTTGGTATTAAAGCGGATAATCGTTGGCAAGGCGATAGAGCGGTTGTGAATACCTTAGAGTTCCGTGATGGCGTGGCAAAGCGCGAAAAAGCAGCGTTTCGTGCTTATGATTCCTTTTCGCAAAGCTTTGATGATTATGCCGATTTCTTATCTTCTAGTGAGCGGTATAAAGATGCCTTGCAGGCTGGAGATGACGCGTCAATGTTTGCCGCTTCTTTGCAAAAAGGCGGCTACGCAACAGATCCAAAGTACTCCGAAAAAATCGACAACATCCTTTCTAGTCAGTGGTTTCAAGGTTTGTAATAATAAAATCACTCAATTATCAGCTTTGGTAAAGTTCTTGCATTAATAGCCGATAGAGCTAAAGAAGAGCTCAAGGTTATTTTTGAAAAACGTACTAGGGGTGTGGGCTATGGGCTCAAATTTATATTCAATTGGTTTGTCTGGACTACTGTCTAGTAATGCCCGTATTAATACGACTGGGCAAAATACGGCCAATGTGGATACCGAAGGTTACAGCCGCCAGCGCACTAATACTGTTACTTCACCTATGGGCGGTGTGGTACTTCAAGATACCTCCCGACTAGTAGATAAGTTTGTTAGTACCCAAGTACGTTCAGACGTGTCTGATTATTCATATCACGATACCTATAGCTCGTTACTTAGTGCTTCAGACAGTCTATTCGCGGAAGACAGTGTTGCATTGACTGGGTATTTGGATAAAGCCTTTGGTGCTCTTCAAGCCGCTAATAACGATCCAACTTCATCTTCATTAAGAGAGTTGGCGCATTCCAGTTTGAATAACTTAGTGAATCAATATAAGACCCTATCGGGCATGATCGAGGATCAAGAAAACTTGGTTGATCAGCAGTTGGAAACATCATTAGTAGACATTAATGCGATCACTTCCAAAATTTCAGAATTAAATGACAAAGTCTTGCGTGAAGAAGGGTTATCAAGATCGCCAGCTAATGAGCTAAGAGATCAGCAAGAACTGTTAGCCAAGGATCTCTCCAAATATATAGATATTGATGTTCAGTATGATGAAAAAGGACTGATGTCTGTTCAACTAGGGAGTGGGCAGCCTTTGATTATGGACCAACAACATACCGAATTAAAAGCACTACCCAATGCGATTAGTCCCAATAAAGTCGATTTAGTCGTCAATTTTGGTGATTATAATGTTGCGCTAAAGACCAAAGGCTTAGGTGGTAGTCTTGGTGCTTTAGTAGATTTTCGTTCTGGTTTTGGTGAATTAGCTGATCGTACTCTTGGGCAGCATGCTATTGTGATGTCTGATGCTTTGAATACCCAAAATGCTAAAGGGTTGGATGCAAAAGGTGAATTTGGCATCGATTTATTTGAGCGTCGTCCTATTCAGATTTTTTCAACTCGCGATAATATAGATAAGTTGCCAAATATCTCAGTAAAAGTCTCTGGTGGGGAGTCCGCTAAAATTACTACCGATACTTATAAGCTCACTCGAACGGATGATGATCGCTTTGCCATTACTAAGTACGACTTGAATGATAAGGCGGCGGGCCAGTCTGTTGTATTTGATCTAACTGCAATGACTCCAGACAGCAAAGGGTATTATAAGATTGATGAACTAGGTTTAGATCTTCGTGTCGCTGACTTAAGTAAGTTTGATGAAGATGATGTGTTTAGTTTCTCTCCCAGCGCAGGAGCTGCGATCGGTTTGAGTATGAATGCCAAAAATGGCGATGCCTTGGCATTGAGTGCTCCAGTAGGGGTTTCCACAAGCTCAAATAACTTATCCGATGCGAGAATTTCGTTATCAGCGGTCACCAATACGAGTCATGACTCTTCTGCTTTTGCAATGGATGGAAGTTTATACCCAAGTGCACCGCACCAAATTTACTTTACCTCCCCCAACTCTTATGTGATACGTGATGTTTCCGGTGTCGAGCTGGCTAAAGTGGATAATGTGCAGCAATACTCCAACTTGCTAGAGCAGGCTGGTTTAGCAAAAGAGGCTGGCTTTGATGTTTCTATTTCTTCTGTGCCTCAAAAAGGAGATGAATTTTCCATCACTACAGAAAATATAGGTCCGTCCGATAACTTTAATGGTTTGGCCTTGGTGAATCTACAAAATTCCCATTTAGTGGAGGGAAAAGCGAGCTTGACCAAGGCGTTTGCAGGTTATGTTTCCTATATTGGTACCAAAGCAGCTGAATCGGCGGGCCATGCTGAATCGAGTGAAGTCATAATGAATGACAGTATTAAGCGCCGAGATCGTTTATCGGCAGTCAGTCTCGATGAAGAGGCTGTCAACTTAATGAAATACCAGCAGTCTTATTCCGCGTCTGCGCAGGTGGTAACTGCTGCCCGTACCACGTTTGAAACGTTGTTAGGGATTATGAGGTAATTTATGCGTGTTACGAATAATTTAATTTATGATCAATCAAGCAGAGCTATTAGCAAGGCTAACGATAAGATCCTGAATATCCAAGGTAAAATCGGTGCGCAAACAGACATAGTAAAGCCGAGTGATAATCCTGTTGGTGCTAGCCAAGTCTTAATGTACGAAGGTAATAATAATCGCCTTAAACAGTTTGACGAAGCTATTACCATGGCGAATGGTCATCTGGAGTATCAGGAGGTCGCCTTAGACAGCTTAAATGATGCTATGGACGATGTGCGTAAATTATTTATCCAAGGGCAAAATGATATCAACACCCAAGAAGACCTTGACGCAATCGCCCAAGAAATTAGCTTGATTACAGGTACTATGGCGGAGTTAATGAATTCCAAAAGTGCCGACGGTAACTATATTTTTGCTGGTACTGATACCATGGGACCGCCTTTTGTCATAAATGGCGAAGGTCGCTATGAATGGGTCGGCAATGAAGGACAGAAATTCGCTCAAATCTCTGAGGATATGAAAATCCCTGTTTCCGATTCTGGTAAAGCATTGTTTCAAGATGTCTGGACAAGTCGTAGTTTTTCTTCAGAGGTATTACTTGGTGACGTGAAATTTACCGCAGAAGTTGCCGAGCAGCGCGACTTTGATGAGTTCATGGCGCAAAATTATGACCCAGAAAACCCATTGCTGAATCAATTTCAGCTGACAACTTCCCCTATATTGCAAGAGGGCGAAGTTGCGCCAGCCTTGGATTCATTACGCTTGGGTTCTGACACGAAAGAAGACCAAGACAGAAGGCGAAGCTTTGATGGCACACCAGGTACTTACGCCATCACGAACAATAACGGTGAGGTTCTCGCATCAGGCAAATACATTGCAGGTAAGCCAATTAACTTTGGTGGTATGTCTTTTATGATGAGAGGCGAACCAGGTGCGGTGGCTGATATTCAATTAGACAAACCTGTTCGTGATAATGTGTTGAATGAAATTAACGATTCCTTAGCGGTTTTGAAAGATCGTTATTCAACCCATGCTGAGCGTGAGCGAGCATTCTTTGAGGCCTCCAGTAGTATTAAGAATGCGCAACAAAAAGTGGGGGATGCTCGATCCTCCGTGGGTGCGCGTTTAAATGTGTTACGTGATCGATCGAGCTACAGTTTGGCAAATCAGCTGGCCAACGCAACCGCTCAAGATCGTATAGCTGGTTTGGATATGGCTGAAGCAGCTACGGAATTGTCAATGAAGGAGTCGGCGTTAACAGCTTCACAAAAGGTGTTTACTCGTATGAGTAATCTTTCCCTATTTAATAAGATGTAAGTTTTAGGGTATAAGGTAAAAGATGTCAGTATTTAAAATGGAGTCCTGTTTTGGGGCTGATATCAATGTTGGGTATTTCGATATGGATGAAATACTCAGTATCTTGGACATTAAAGATACAATTGTTGGCAGTAAGCGGGTTCAAAGCCTGATAAAAATGCACGGTCGAAAAGATCGCATTGTCGGTGTGGCTATGCGTCAAATAACCTTTGATGTGCTGCGTCCCACTTTAGATTCTGAGTTCCTTCCCTACGATCCTTACTTTTCTGACGACAAGCTATTAAACAGTCGACGTGAACGCTTATATGATGCTCAAGAGCGATTTCTTATTTTATGTATGTCTATTGCTAGTGGTCGCTCAGTAAGAAGCCTTAAAAAGCTTAATCCGGATTTAAACACAAAAGAGTTACGCAGTAAGCATGGTCGAAGCCAAAGTCTCTTTCGTTATTTTCGACAAGAATTAAACGAGCAAACCAGAGAATATATCCTGAGTTATAAAGCTCGAATGGATAAGAGTGGAGATCTAAATAAAGGCAGTGTACCGAATGGCTTGGGGCCAGCGGTCGACATTGAACAACAAGTGTCAAAATCTGCAGCGCTCAAAAAAGTTCCTATAGAAAGTAAATTTATTCCAACTGCATTTGATGATGAAACCACTACCGCGCTTAAAATATTTCAGGATGGATACTCTTTATTATCTACTCAGGTAGAGCGCTTTAAACACGGTGAGCAGTTAGAAATGTTGGAGCTTATGAAGTTCTGTCGTCGGCTTATTGAGTCTCATACCCGTAATAATTTTTCGCTCATGGCAATACGCCATATAAAAGATGCTTCAATTTATTTGGAGCAGCACGCTATGGGGATGGCTGTACTTGGTATTCACTTTGCCAAAGCAATGAAATTGTCGAATGCCTATGTAGAGGTGATTACGCTTGGTGCTCTATTGTTTGATTTGGGGCGTTTTCGTTTGCCTGCGGCAATGGTAGCAAAAACGACAAAAATGACGGATAGTGAGTTTGATTTATTTCGCAGGCATATTCAGTTTGGAGAGCAGATCTTGCAAAAATGCGATGGTGTGCCTAAGGCGGTATATCAAATGCTGTCTGATCATCATGAAAAAATTGATGGTTCTGGCTATCCTGCAGGTAAGCAGGATCAAGAAATTTCAGTCTATGGAAAGATTGCGGCAATCATTGATGCATATGATGCAATGACCTCAGAGCAGCCGCATAAACCTTCTATGGGCCCAATAAAGGCATGTCAGCAGATGAGCAAAGAGTCAGGTTTAGCATTCGATAAAAAACTGCTGATGGTCTTCTTAAAAAGCATTGGTAGTATTCCAGTTGGTTCTTGTGTTTCCCTATCTAACGGGCGTGTTGGGTTTGTTTTGACGCTGAATAAATCTTTTCAGCCTTCTTTGGTTCGTCAGGTTTATAGCGCTACGAATAAGGCGTTTGTTGAAGCTTCTGATATTGAGTTGAATAAATCTGCTAACTTGAGAACAGAGGTGAGAATAGAAAAAGAAGTAGATCCTCAAGCATATGGTTTGCAGTTTATTAACCACATTTCATAATTTTCACCGTTCACCGTTCACCGTTCACCGTTCACCGTTCACCGTTCACCGTTCACCGTTCACCGTTCACCGTTCACCGTTCACCGTTCACCGTTCACCGTTCACCGTTCACCATTAGGCAGATCTTTTGATGCCTACCTATATTTTGTATCCCTTCTGTTTTCCGGTTTTTTTTAGTCTTTTTCATGTTTTTTACTTTTATTCTTAAAGTTATTTACGTTGAGTTCGATAACTGTGAGTACCGCTTTTTTTGAGTTAGGAAGATGCAAAAAAATCAAAAAAAGTATAAAAAGTATAAAAAAATATTAAAGATCAGCGCGAATGTGTCGATAACTTTAATAAGAGACAAAAACCAAATAACTAATTAAATCAAAAGGTTGTCTCGTTTAAAAAATATTTTTAGGAGAGAAAAAATGGCTTTATATGTAAATACTAATGTGTCCTCGCTGAATGCTCAGCGACTACTTTCAAACTCTAGTCGTGACCTTGATACGGCATACCAACGCTTGTCATCTGGTCGTCGAATTAACAGCGCTGCAGATGACGCTGCAGGTCTTCAAATTTCAGATCGTTTGACCTCACAGATTAATGGTTTGAACCAATCTGTACGAAACGCGAACGATGGTATTTCTTTATCTCAAACAGCTGAAGGTGCCCTGGACGAAACGACAAGCATGCTACAACGTATGCGTACTCTATCTATTCAGGCAGCAAACGGATCAAATTCAGACAAAGACCGTGTCGCGCTACAGCAAGAAATGGCGCAATTGTCTAAAGAGATCAACCGTGTTGCGGAAACAACCACATTTGGTGGTGCGAACTTACTAGACGGTACTTACCAAGGTGTTTTCCAAGTTGGTGCCGACGCAAACCAAACGATCAGTTTTACTTTGGAGTTTGGTGGTCCAAATAATTCTATTGATTACCAAGCTAATAATGGTTTCACCATGTCCGGTTTGTCCAGCCAAGCTTCGGCTCAAGTTGACGAAGTTACTGCGTCTATTTCAACTATGGTGAATGCGCAAAGTATGATCGGTATTATTGATAGTATGATTTCTGCGGTAGATTTTAAACGAGCAGAGCTGGGTGCGGTACAAAACCGATTTAGTTCTACTATTACTAACTTGAGTAACATTTCTGAAAACGTATCTTCGGCTCGTGCTCGAGTTCGTGATGCCGACTTTGCTCAAGAGACGGCCAATCTGACTAGTACGCAAATTTTGCAGCAGGCGAGTAGTACCATTCTTGCTCAAGCAAATCAGCGTCCTCAGACTGCGCTTTCTTTATTAGGTAATTAATTTATACAAAATAGCGTGAGGTGAAGCCGCACTAGATTGCAGCTTTCGCAAATGATTCGAGTTTGTCTCGGAAAATAGGCTACTTCTCTCTCCTAGAGGTGCCTTTTATGCCGGGTGATTTTTTCACCCGGCTTTTTTTTGCCCAAATAGTGAGTTTTTGTGCGTTTTTTGATGCTTTTGGGTGGTTTAGGAGAGGGGATGTTTGGTGTTGAGGCTTATGCCGCAGGCGATTATTGAGCAAACAGATCGCGATATATATGTCGTTTTGCTCTTGACCGGCTTTGAGATGAGCTTTTTTGATGGAGTTCTTTTAAAAGTATAGATCATTCTTGATGAGTAATTTCAGTGATGAGTTTGTGCCTTAAATATATTGTTCAGTTTGCGAGAAGCTATAGATGATTTTGCTAGGTTTTCAGTGGTCAGGCTCGCATCTAAAAGTGAAGTATGCGGAATAGAGAAAGCTCTAGCGAATTGAAATGTGTCGAATGCATGTTGTGGCTATGCCGTATTTCGTTGTGTGTAAGGCTGTTGTGGTTGTATGAACAATGAATTTTTTATGGGCAGCGCAGCCGCGCCTTTTTTCACGGACTCGGGTTGCACGCTGAGCGCTTGGTTTTTGAGGAGTCAAGTTTGGTGACAGGTTGCTTATTCGTATTTTTGCATAGATTACTGCTGTGACTGTAGCACGGTCATTTGTTGATGAAAAAGTTAGGTTTCTGGCGCTATTTGTGTGGATGAATAACGGGCAGAATTTAGTTTTCCAGATGTTCCCGACGGCACAGCTGCGTCTTTTTTTTAGGATTTTGGCTGATTGTTGATTCTGAGGAGTCGAGCTTGGTAATAGGTTGCTTATCCGTATTTTTGCATGAGTTACTGCTGTGACTGTGGCGCGGCCATACATTGACACAAAAGTTAGATTTCTGACCCTATTTGTGTGGATGAATCGTGGGCGAAATTTTGTTTTTCGGGTTTCTTGATGGCACAGCTGCGTCTTTTTTTAGGGTTTTGGCTGATACGTTGGGTGTGTTGATTCTGAGGAGTCGAGTTTGGTAATAGGTCGCTTATCCGTATTTTTGCATAAGTTACTGCTGTGACTGTGACTGTGACTGTGGCGTGGCCATACATTGACACAAAAGTTAGATTTCTGACCCTATTTGTGTGGATGAATAACGGACGAAATTTTGTTTTTCGGGTTTCTTGATGGCACAGCTGCGTCTTTTTTTAGGGTTTTGGCTGATACGTTGAGTCTGTTTATTCTGAGGAGTCGAGTTTGGTGACAGGTCGTTTATTCGTATTTTTACATAGGCTACTGCTGTGGCTGCGATATGGCCACGCATTGACACAGGCGTTAGATTTCTGACGCGATTTGTGTGGATGAATAACGGGCGAAATTTCGTTTTTAGGGTTTTTTAATGGCACAGCTATGTCTTTTTTTTCGCGGTCTTGATTGGAGGTTGAGCCTGTTGATTCTGAGGCGTTGAGTTTGGTGGCAGGTTGCTTATTCGTATTTCTACATAGGCTACTGCTGTGGCTGCGATATGGCCACTCATTGACACAGCCGTTAGATTTCTGACGCTATTTGCGCGGATGAGACACGGGCGAAATTTCGCTTTTCGAATCCTTTTAACGGCGCAGCTGCGTCTTTTTTTCAGGGCTTTGGCTAATACATTGTGGGTTTTGATTCTGATGGCTAGCTTGGTGACAGATTGCTTATTTGTATTTTTGCATAGGATGTTGCCGTGAGCGTGGCATGGCCACTCGTTGGCGAAAAATCGGGGGCTGCCGGTATTTTTGTGGATGAAGAGTGGGCTGAATTTCTTTTTTAAGATGTTTCGAAAGGCATGGCCGAGTCTTTATTGATTTTTGAGCGAAACATAGACGACTTTGTCTTCAATAATGGTTTGAGTGGCAGTTTTTGTCTGTTTTTTAATGTGGTAGCCATTTCTTTGGTGATTGTTTGCCGTCTTGGTGAGTTGGAAGTGGAGACCTAGTGAAAGATCTTTGTCAGATTATTTACTTTTGGATCAGGTTTAAGGGATTTTAAGGCGTGTTTTTGGGGCTTTAAGGTAAAAAACACAGTGTTTTAAAAAAAAGTGTAAATAAATTTAATTGTTTTAAATTTATTTTAAAACAATTACTTAGGCATTTATTTGCCGCTATATAGGAGGTTATTTTCCGAAAAACGGAAAAATATTTCCTAAATTGACTAAAGGTTTTCAGATTCTTGTCGAAAACCTTATACGATCTGCTTTTTTGCAGGATTTAATAAAACCTAGGAGGCTATGATGGCTCTTTATGTAAATACGAATACTTCATCTTTAAGTGCACAGCGCCAGCTAATGGGCTCAGCTAAATCGTTGGATACTTCTTTCCAGCGTTTGTCTTCTGGTTTGCGTATTAACAGCGCGGCTGATGATTCGGCAGGTCTACTTATCTCTAACCGTTTAACTTCTCAGGTAAATGGTTTGAATCAGTCGGTTCGTAACGCCAATGATGGTATTTCTTTGTCTCAAACGGCAGAGGGTGCATTGGATGAAACAACAAACATGTTGCAGCGAATGCGTACGCTATCTATTCAGGCATCAAACGGTTCAAACTCAGATAAAGACCGTGCAGCACTACAGCAAGAAGTTAGTCAGCTATCTACTGAGATTAACCGTATCGCATCGGATACTACATTCGGTGGTGAAAACTTATTGGACGGTACTTACACTGGTATTTTCCAAGTAGGCGCGGACTCTAACCAAACTATTAGCTTTAACTTAACCGATGGTGGTATTAACAACACAATCGATTACGCTGGTAATGGTGGTTTCACTATGTCTGGTTTATCTAGTAATGCTACTACTGCTCAGGTTGATGTTGTAAGTGCTTCTGTATCTACAATGGCTAATGCTCAGAGCATGGTAGATGTACTAGATACTATGATTTCTGCAGTTGACTCAAAACGTGCTGAGTTGGGTGCGGTGCAAAACCGTTTTGGTTCTACAATTACTAACTTGAGTAATATTTCTGAAAACGTAGCCTCTGCTCGTTCTCGTGTACGTGATGCTGATTTCGCAGAAGAAACTGCTAAGCTAACAAGTTCTCAAATTCTTCAGCAAGCAAGTTCATCTATTTTGGCTCAAGCAAACCAACGTCCACAAACTGCTTTGTCTCTATTAGGCTAAGCATTATTGGTAGCGGAAAGCTGGGACCTAGTCCCGGCTTTTGTCTATTTGGGGGAACTCTGATATGTCTATTAATGCCAGTGATTTTTCTAAGCAGGGTCTCAATTACTCTTTAAAGCCAGAACAGCGTGCCGCAGAAGATTTTGCCGCATTACGCCAAGCAAATGCTAAAGTTGTACAAAATACAGCCGATACGAGCAGAGCAGATAAAGATAATCGAAACTCTCAATTTTCAAATTCTTCTGCAAAGGTAGAGCCTCACGACGTCGAGATCATGAATCAAAAAATGTCTCAATTAAATGTGCATTTAACCTTTGAAATGACAGAAGACAGGGCGCAAAATATCGTAAAAGTGTTAGATCAGACAACGGGGGATGTGGTACGCCAAATCCCAACAGAAGAGTTTCTTAAAATGTCTGATAGAATAGACGCTATTATGAGCCAGCTAAGTGATATCAAGGGAACCTTGGTAAACAGTGAGGTTTGATTTAGATAACAGATAATGTAGGTGTCAGGAGATAAAGTTATGTCGGTAGGCTCATTAGGTGCAGGGTCTGGTATTGACCTAGAGTCCCTTGTTAAACAAATGGTGAGTGCTCAAAAAGACGCTAAAGTAAAACTTTATCAAGATAAAATTGATGGCTATGAGGCGGAGTTGTCTGCATTAGGCAAAGTTGGCTCAGCTATTGATACTTTTAAATCTTCTGTCAAAGCTCTAAATGATGATGAGCTTTTTACTGGGCGTGATGCAAAAATCGCCCAAACAGAAGGTGAAGAAGTTATTGCTATTACGACAGACAATACGGCCTCAAATGGCTCTTATTCTATTGATGTCAATCAGCTAGCAAAGGGCAGTCGAGTCATGTCGGCGCCTGGTACTTTTTCCTCTGCGGATGATGTTGTTGCTAAACAAGATTCGCGACTTACCTTTAAGGCTGGTAGCAACGAGTTTTCTATTACCGTTGATGCTGGTACGACTTTATCCGAACTTCGTAATCAAATTAATACATCAGAAGATAACTTTGGTGTGTCTGCTAATTTGGTTGATGATGGTAACGGTAATCTATTCTTCACAGCTACCTCTGCCATTCAGGGGGCTGCAAATACACTTAAAATTATCAATACTGCTGTTGTGAGAGATGAAAACGGCAATATTATTGATAATCCTATTGAGGACAGCTCAGACAAAACACTTGATGAGCTTCCTGCTGAAGATGTCGCCGACGGAAAAGATGAATTGGACTTGGCGGGAGATGATGTTGACTTTGCTAATGATGGACCGATTCCTGCCGATGAAGAAAAAGACATAGCAGATTCAGAGAGAGATTCTGCTTCTGTTGATGGCAAAGATTCAGATATTGCTGATAAAAAAGATACTTCTCCTACTGCAAAAAATGCAGTGCTTAGTTTAGACACCATTTCAACCGAAGGAATATCTGCTGGCCTTTATACGCCTTTAGGAGATGAGGCTCGTGATGCAATTATTACTGTAGATGGTATTCAAATTAGAAATGATACCAATACTTTTGATAATGCCGTTGCTGGTTTATCCATTGAAGCATTAGCGCTGACAGATAAAACTACAAAAGTAGACATCAGCTTTGACCAAAAGACAGTTCAGGAAACTATAGAAGAGTTTATTGCTTCTTATAATGATGTTGTTGGATTGCTGCAAGCTAGCTCAGATAGGGGCGCTGTTTTAAATGGTAATAGCATGGTCCGGAACTTGCAGTCCTCCCTATCTACCCAGTTAATGAGTAGTCATGGTGATTCTGGAACCTTTACTTCTATTTTCGATCTGGGTGTGAAAATGGATAACAAAGGTAAGCTTAGTTTTGACAACGCTAAGTTTGATAATGCCATGAAAAAAGGCTATAGCGATATCGCACCATTGATATCTGGTGATAACGGGTTGGCTCAGTCATTAGAAGATCTGCTTGATAACTATACCGGATCTGATGGAATGACAAATTCATTAAAGGATTCGGTTCGCCGGTCGATAGATAATACAGAAGGGACGTTAGAGGCTTATGAAGACCGTATGGTCAAATATGAAGATTCTCTACGGTCCAAGTTTACAAGTTTAGATTCTCGCCTTGCAAATATGAATGCTCAAGGTGGCTATTTAAATTCTGTATTGTCGAAAATGTAGCTGTTTTAAATTGTAATACACGTATTAATGGGGTTGTTTATGTACAAGAGTAAAGGGATCCAAGCCTACAGAAAGGACTCAATTAAGTCCGACTTAGCCTCGGCTGACCCTCATCGCGTCATTCAGCTCTTAATGCAAGGCGCGCTTGAAAAGCTAGCTTTAGGCAAAGGTTGTATCGAACGTTCAGACTGGGAAGGAAAAGCCGCAGCATTAACTCGCGCTAGTGAAATTATTAATGCGTTAAGAGACGCATTAGACCGTGACGTTAATCCAGAGCTTGTGGATAATCTTGAGTCACTTTACGAATACATGATAGTTCGTATCACTGAAGCCAGCATTGCTAAAGACACGAGTATCCTTGATCAAGTAATGGGTCTTATTTTGCAAATTAAAGGTGCTTGGGATCAAATATCTACAGCCGATAAGCAAGCTGCTTATGAAGGTCAGACTGAAGCTCGAGTTGGAGCAGTTTAATGTTTGATATGTCTCACTTAACTGAGTTGAGTGCCGCATTAGAACAAAGTGTTATTGATAAAGACGTAGAAAAAATACAGCTATTATGTGAAGAAAATGATGCCTTTATTCGCTCCATTCAACCGCTTTCTACGGCAAAGGATAATGAGCGAATAAAGCATTTCATATTGGTTCATCAATCCGCTATTCGGTTTATTCGTGATGTTCATGCGGAAATGCAAAAACAACTTTACCAAACTAATAAAACTCGTAAGAGTGTGAATAAGTACAAAGGCGTGAAAAATGCAGAATGAGGAAAATTTATCCTCTCTTGATCAGGCTGAAGCATTCGCTTCGCTGTTTGAAAGAGGTGCATCACGCCTCAAAGAGCATGATCAAGAGTTGACTGAACGATACCTAAGAAACATGACCGTGTTTTCTCAGATCATGCCTCACATATTTGAATCCTTTCAAGATTATCAGCCTAAAAAACGTCATATTTACATGGAAGAAAGCGGTGAGCTTAATCTTTACCGTGAAGATGTTGGTGTGCCACTTTTTTCTAAAAAACCAAGAGCTCAGTCTGCCGAAAGGGTAAACCGAGCCTTTATCAAGCCTAATAAAACGGTATTGAATTTAGAACGCACAGCCAATCATCCAAGTCGCCATGTGTACTATAGTAATAAAATACTAGATCAAGTTGAGTTGCAATCGGCAGGATTAGAGCCACAAAGCGGTTGGCCTGAATTTGTTGGGTCTGCAATATTGTTTGGGGTGGAGTTTGGTTATCAGCTTGAAATGATTCTTGCTGAGCGAGAGATAAAACACCTTTATCTGTATGAGTGTGATCTGGATTTTTTTTATTACTCATTGTTTGCCATTGAGTGGCAGAATATTTTAGAAATCTGTAACCGTGATGGCCGTACCATTCATTTCTTTTTAGGAGTGAGCCCAGAAGAATTTACCGAAAAATATCTTCGTCAGTTAGAAGAAAATGGTTTTTTCATGGCGCCAGAAACTTATCTTTATGTCGGTTATGGCAGCCCTGAAAATGATCTGGCGATTGATTATTTTAAAAAGCAGTATGCTCGTCAGGTGATGGGTTGGGGTTTTTTTGATGATGCTCTAATTGGTGTTGCACAAGGTTTGAAATCCTTGCCTAAAACCAAAGTCGCTCATTTTCAGAGTCGTGAAGCGTTACCTAAATGGGTGAGTAATATTCCTGTTTTCATTCTAGGGAATGGCCCATCTCTTGATCAAGGCATTGAGTTAGTCAAAGAAGTTCGAGATCAAGTTTTGCTAATTTGCTGTGGCTCAACCATTAATACCTTAAAAAAGTTAGGTGTGACGCCTGATATTCATGTAGATATTGAACGCCTTAAGCAAACGGTTGATAAGTTCCAGTTTTTAGATCAAGACTACTTAGATAAAATTTGGGCTTTGTCTGTAAACGTCATGCATCCAGGCTTGTTTGATTGCTTTAAACGCTCAGGCATGGCGATGAAACCAGGCGAAGCCATAACCTCTTTAATGTTAAGCCAAGCGCGGTCCCATGGTGATAGCAAAGAATACGTGCAGCTGAACTACTGTAATCCCGTGGTTGCTAACTTGGCATTGTCTTATGTTCATCTCTTTGGTTTTAATAATGTCTATTATCTTGGTGTAGACAATGGCTTCAAAGACAAAGGCAGCCACCACTCAATTCACAGTGGATATTATAAAGACGGCAAAGAATCTGGATTCCAAACTTTCCAAGAAGCTAAATTGGTAGAGCGTGAAGGAAACTTTGGTGGCACAATTTATGCCACAGGGATTATGGATACTTCACGAGTTCAGTTGGAATCCCTTACTCGACAATTGAATAAACGCCGTAATTTTGCCAGTTTTAATTTATCTGATGGGGCAAAAATCGAAGGCGTAACACCGTTACGGTTTGAAGATGTTCTCATCATGGACCCTAAAATTGATCACGCTAAAGTCATCGATATTCTAGAAAGCGTATTTTTTACCGAGCCGCCAGAGTCGTTAGTCGGCCAATCAGCCGATGAGCTTATTTCTGTGGATGACTTCCGTAAGATTAGCCGGACGCTGCAACAGGGCTGGGATGAGTCAATAACAACACGCGAGCAAGTATGTGACTTATTTTGGTCTCATCATCGTCAGATTTATTTTTTGAAGGGCAGTATTCATCGCCATATTTATGATTTGTTAATTGGTTCTTTTACATACTCCACCTTTTTGATCGTGCAGTTTTTGTTTAAGTATCAGGACGAAGCAGAAGCCGTGGCTCGTGCCCGTCATTTATTTGCACCATGGTGTGAATTTCTTGAGGAAATGCCAAGCATGCTCCAGCAAGCGTCAGAGTATGTGGATCAAGGTAATGATCACCTAGTCACTTTTTACAATGGTTAATTATGTTCGAAGCTATGTTTGAAAAAATGCCTTTTATTATTGCTGAGTTATCGGGCAACCATGACCAAGATTTGGAACTCGCTAAAGCTATGATTCATGCCGCAGCTGATGCGGGTGTAGATGCGATCAAGTTACAGACCTATACACCAGATACCATGACGTTAGATGTTCGCCACGGCGAATTTATGGTGTCCGAAAGTGATAGCTTGTGGCGCGGTTCCAATCTTTATGACCTGTATAAAAAAGCCTCAACACCTTGGGAATGGCATAAGCCGTTATTCGAGTTGGCAGAGTCTTTAGGTTTGGTGGCGTTTAGTTCTCCGTTCGATTTAAGCGCAGTGGCATTTTTAGAATCCATCGACGTGCCCTTATATAAAATCGCGTCTTTTGAGATGACCGACATTCCGTTAATTCAAGCGGTAGCGAGAACGGGCAAGCCGATTATCATGTCGACCGGCATGGCAAGCGAAGAAGAAATCGCCGAAGCCGTCGCAACCATCAGAGCCATTGGCGATAATCCGCTAACATTACTCAAATGCACCAGTACGTATCCTTCCAAAATAGAAGATTCTAACTTGGTAACTATGGCCGATTTGGCAGCGAAAACCGGTTGTCCTGTTGGCTTGTCTGATCATACTAAAGGTCTGGGCGCGGCTGTTGCTGCAACAGCTTTGGGCGCAACCGTGATTGAAAAACACTTTGTGTTAGATCGCAGTGCTGGTGGTGTGGACGCAGAATTCTCCATGGAGCCAGATGAAATGAAAGCGCTGGTAGTTGCTTGTCGGGCCGCAAAAGCAGCGCTTGGTACGGTGACTTATGGCGGCTCAGATGCCGAGCAAGCAGCGAAGAAATACCGTCGCTCTATTTATGTGGCAGTGGATTTACCCGCTGGCACCATATTGACCGAAGAGCATCTGAAAATCATTCGTCCGTCGTTTGGTCTTGCGCCTAAATATTGGCCAGAAGTATTAGGTAAAAAATTAGTGGCAGATGCGCAAAAAGGCCAGCCGCTTGCTTGGGATATGATGGCGTGAAACTCTTGGTGCGAGCCGATGCCTCTGTCGAAATCGGCATGGGACATAGAGTTCGCTGCCAAGCCTTAGTCCATTCTTTTAACGAACTGGGCTGGCACTGTCAGTTTGTGGTTGATCGTCGGTATCAGGCCTTTGCCTCTCAGCAAGACTGTTTGATTGGTGGCGAGTCAGAAGGGTGTAAGTCTGAGTTTTTAGCTTTGGCGAGACAAGTTGATCTAGTGGTATTAGATCATTATGGCTACAGCGCCGAAGAAATTACCGAGCTTCATCAATACCAGCCGAACTTACTGGTGTTGGATGATATGAATGATCGGGGCGAATTCTCCTGTAAATGGCTCCTAAATCCACTGAAAGAAACCTATTCCCAACGGGTAGAACTTCCATTAACTGGAAGTTCTTATGCGTTATTAAGACCCACTTTTCAACACGTAGAAGAGCATGTAAGCAACCCTGAGCAACTGCTTATTACCCTTGGCGGAACCGACCCGCTTACTCTAACTTTGCCTATTCTAAACGCCTTGCTGGCGTCAGGTTTTCCTACGAAAGACATTCAGGTTCTATTGGGTGCTAATGCCAAAAATGCCGACCAAGTGATCAAATTTTGCAATGATAATAGTATCGCTTTTGAGCAAGGTTTAGCGGATGTCACGCCTTTGATGAAGCAAGCCAAGATGGCTATTTCTGCCGCTGGTGGCACCTTGTTTGAATTGGCTTGCATGGGTGTGCCGACAGTCTTTGCTCAAGTCGCAGACAATCAAACTCGCTCATTGGAGCAGCATGTTCCACTAGATTGGTGTCGTTCTATTCGTTTTGATAATGTGCCGGAAGAAGTTCGGCAGCAACGCGTTGAGCAGTTAGTCGAAGACGTGAATCGTTGCTGGCTGGATATTGAGTGGCAAGAAAATGCTCGTAAAACGGCTCGTAGCTTAGTTGATTGTGATGGTGCCAACCGCGTAGCAAAAACCATTAACTCATATTTTGCAGCTTCATAATTTGCGTTAAGCGCAACCAATCTTCCTCTGTGTCCAAATCCTGAATTCTATGTCTTGGTAATAATAAAGGCTTGGATTTAGGGCCAAATATTTCTTCATCAAACCAGTCTTGAGTGCTCGCCCAATAGAACTGCCCCGCATCATGAATAGCTTCCACCAAATCTTGTGAGCGTTTGCCGATATGTTCAGGGAACATGGGCGCCAATTCGCCGTTTTCTTTGAGGTGAAGTGCTCTTTGAATCGGGAAGGCAAAGGTAGTGGCTGAAAAGCAAAATGCTGTGTTTTGGTCTAGTTGTACCAAGCCTTGCTGCAAATCTTCTGGTGTCAGCATTGGGCAAGTCGCATAAATCAAACACGCTTGGTCTGGTATTTTGCCTTCATCAATCAAACAACGCAGTGCATGCTGCATTACCGGTGTTGTACCTGTCATATGATCGGCCAAATCGGCAGGGCGAAAAAACGGAGTCTCTGCGCCAAATTTGCGTGCGACTTCTGCAATTTCTGCGTCATCGGTAGAAACAATAACGCGATCGAATAACCCTGAAGCAGTCGCCGTTTCGATGGAATAAGCGATCAAAGGTTTGCCATCTAACAAACGAATGTTTTTTCTAGGAATGCGCTGAGATCCACCACGAGCTGGAATCACCGCAACTCGATAGGGCTTTTGGTTTTCTTGTGAAAGAGCGCTATTTTTCATTGTTTAGGCTCTCATTACACGATTAGCAATTAAGGCATGTTTTAAGATCAGTGCCACTCGCTCTTGTTGAGCATAAGTTAAGTCGGCAAAAAGCGGCAAACTCAGTGTGCGAGCGTAGTAATCTTCCGCGATAGGGAAGTCGCCTTGTTTAAATCCTAGCTCTTGATAATAAGGTTGGGTGTGCACAGGGATGTAATGCACCTGAGTACCAATTCCTGCTTGACGTAAAATATCAAACACGCCTTTTCTCGCGGTCTTGTTATGTTCTGGCAATAAAATTGGAAATAAATGCAGAGCTGAGTAATTATCATCCGCTTGATAAGGTAAGGTAATAGGTAAGTTTTTTAACAAGGTCTTATAATTGGCAAATTGCTGATGGCGACGTTCGATAAAGTCATCCAAGCGAGATAATTGTGATAAACCAAGAGCAGCCTGTAATTCCGTCATGCGGTAATTAAAGCCCAGCGTGTGTTGTTCATAATACCAATCTCCAGGCGTTTGCGTTAATTCATCAACAGATTTGGTTGTACCTTGTTGAGCATGCGTACGCATGTGCTTAGCAAGTTGTTCGTCATTGGTAATTGCCATGCCACCTTCAGCCGAGGTGATGATCTTCACTGGATGAAAGCTGAAAATACAAATGTCGCTAAATGCTCCGTTGCCCACGTAATTGTCTTGGTATTTCGCACCAATGGCATGGGAAGCGTCTTCTATAATGCGAAAACCATATTCTTTCGATAAAAGGTGAATGGCTTCCATATCACAGGATTGACCCGCGAAATGCACCGGAATCACAACTTTTGGTAATTTGTCTTGTGTTTTTGCTATGGCTAATTTCTCAGCCAATTTATTCGCACACATGTTGTAGGTGCGAGAATCAATATCGACAAAATCTACATTAGCACCGCAATAACGAGCGCAATTGGCGGAAGCAATAAAGGTGTTAGGCGATGTCCAAACCGTATCGGCTGCCCCAACACCTAATGCCAAGCAGGCTAGATGTAAGGCCGATGTGGCGCTGTTTGCTGACACAGCATAACTGGCGCCGACTTTTGTGCAAATAGCTTGCTCAAACTCACTGACGCAAGGGCCTTGGGTCAAAAAGTCAGAACGGAGCGATTTTACGACGGCAGCAATGTCGTCTTCGCTAATGGATTGTCGGCCGTAGGGAATAAAATCAGTGTGCGTCATCGAAGGTCAAAATCTCTTCAATACTTAAAAAATGTGGATTGCTGCCAGATTGATATTCATAGCCAGGCTCAACCAACTCGCCCGTTTCGCCTAAACGGTTGTGAGCAAAATCCATATCGTCTTGATAAAACTTGATGCTTGGCGAAATCACATAATGATCTTTAAATTCATAAGTATGAAAAGAATCATCCCCAGGACACATCACTTCGTGGAGCTTTTCGCCGGGACGAATACCAACGTCTTTGGTTGGAATGTTTGGGGCATAAGCCGCTGCCAAATCCATGATGCGCACAGAAGGAATTTTCGGCACAAATATTTCGCCACCGTGCATACGTTGGAAGTTCTTCAATACGAAATCCACACCCATTGGCAAAGTGATCCAAAAACGTGTCATGTCTGGGTGAGTAATCGGGATGGATTCTGCGCCATCAGCAACCAACTTTTGAAAAAACGGTACAACAGAGCCCCGTGAACCAACCACATTACCGTAGCGAACCACAGAGAAACGCGTGCGACCTTGGCCGACCATATTATTGGCGGCAACAAACAGCTTGTCAGAAGCAAGCTTGGTAGCGCCATAAAGGTTGATTGGTGCAGCGGCTTTGTCTGTGGATAACGCAATGACTTTTTCAACATCATTAGCAATCGCTGCAGCAATTACATTTTCAGCACCATGAATGTTGGTTTTGATACATTCCATCGGGTTGTATTCAGCGGCTGGAACTTGTTTCAGTGCCGCAGCGTGAATGACAAAATCTACATCTCGCATGGCTTGAGTTAAACGATCTTTGTCTCGAACATCACCGATAAAATAGCGCATGCAAGAAGCATCAAAATCTTGCTGCATTTCGTACTGCTTCAACTCATCACGAGAATAAATAACCAGTCGTTTAGGTTGGTAGTTGGCCAATAGTGTTTTCACATACTGACGACCGAAAGAGCCCGTGCCACCAGTAATAAGAATGCTTTTGTTGTTAAACATGTTTTTTACCAAACTAAATAATGGAATTTGAAAGCCCAATGAGCATGGACATTGTACAAAGAATCTTTTTACTATATCGACTACTTTAGGCTAAACATTAATGAAATCAAGGAACTGCTATTGATTATAACTGTTTAATCAATTTATTTTTCTTCCGCGAGACACAGTCTGCAATATGATCATTAACCATGCCCGTGGCCTGCATAAAAGCATAACAAGTCGTGGCGCCAAGAAATTTAAAACCTCTTTTCTTTAAGTCTTTGGCGAAACGAGTCGATAACTCGGTGACAGCGGGAGCATCAGTATGATTATTGATTGGGTTATCAATGATTTTGTTGTCGCTAAATGCCCAGTAATATTGGCGAAACGAGCCAAATTCGTCGGCAATTTTTAAAAAGGCTTTGGCATTGTTAATGGTGGCTTCAATTTTAGCCCGATGGCGAACGATACGTTCATCCATTAATAAGCGTTCTACGTCAGCTTCGGTCATGTTAGCGACCTTAACTGGGTCAAAACCATGAAAAAGCGCTCGATAACCTTCTCGTTTGCGTAAAATAGTAATCCAGCTTAGACCTGCTTGAGCGCTTTCTAGTACAATACATTCAAATAACGCTTGGTCATCATAAATAGGGATTCCCCATTCAGTATCATGATAATGAATGTATTCGGGAGATCCTAAACACCAAGCGCAACGTATATTTTCCATTTACGACACTCCAAATTTGTCATTGCGACTTTTGTAATAATGGCTTTTGTAAAAAGTGATTGCCTGAGTTGCTAATTAATCATATCAGACCTTATTTGAAATAGTGGTCTGCTTAGGACGAGATAATATGAAGTTTAAACCGACGTATAGCAAAAAAGATGTTGAGGTATTAGCCGACGAATGTCTTTACAAGGGCTTTTTCGAAATGCGCAAACTGACTTTGAAGCATAAGAAGTTTAACGGTGAATGGAGCCAACCCATGACCCGCGAAATGATGGTGCGAAACGATGCTGTATGTGTGTTGTTGTTTGATCCAGTAGCCGACAAAATTTTATTAATAGAACAGTTTCGTCCTACTGTGTTGAGAAGCGAATCGCCTTGGTTACTGGAATTGGTTGCGGGCATGGTGGAAGAAGGTGAAAGCGATGAAGACGTGGCGCGCCGTGAGTCTTTCGAAGAAGCCGGCGTGACGGTAAAGCGCCTTGAATACATGTTTAAGTTTGTGCCGTCACCGGGTGGATTGGTTGAGTACTTACGCATGTACGCGGGAGAGTTTGATTCGAGCCTTGTGGATACCACAAAAGTTCATGGTTTAGATGAAGAAAATGAAGACATCAAATTACATCTTGTTTCGTCCGACGATGCTATTGCTTTGCTTAAGAATGATGTAGAAAACGCCAGCACTATCATGGGGTTGCAGTGGTTTGCATTAAACAAAAGCGATATCGTAAAACGTTGGAGCGCTTAAATCAATGAAGTCAGACACAGCCATTTTTACAAATAAGAAAACTTTGTTGCAGCCAGTTGTAGGTCTCGTTTCTTTTGTTTTTATGTGTGGCAACGTACTTTTCTGGACCTTATTGGTTCATCTTGTTGCGCCTTTATTAGTGTTAAAAAATACCCGCTATGAGAATTTTGCAGAGCGTTGTTTCAATCGCTTGTATGATGGTTGGGTGGCTTCTTGTGAGTGGTGGTTTCAAAACATCTTAGGTGTAAGGTGGGAACTTGATGACACCATGAAAGCAGATTTTGATCATTGGAACTTGATCATTGCGAATCATAGATCTTGGGTTGATGTGTTTGTGATTTTTGCCCAGCTCAAAGGCCGTCGTCCTTTACCAAGAGTATTTATGAAACAAGCCCTCATTTGGTTGCCGTTTGTCGGATCGGCTGCTTACATAATGGGGTTTCCTTTTATGAAACGCTATACTAAAGGACAAATTCAACAGCATCCAAAATTAGCGGGAAAAGATTTAGCCACCACAAAACGCTCTTGTAAGCGCTTGCTTAAGCGTCCAAACTCAATCATGAGCTTTGTTGAAGGTACGCGTTTTACCGAGGCTAAACATAGACAGCAAGCATCGCCTTATCGTTGTTTGCTTAAACCAAAAGCAGGTGGCGTCGGTTTTATATTGCAAACTATGCCTGAGGCCATAAAAAGCATTACTGATATCAATGTTTTATATGAACAAAAGACAGTAACAGGCTGGGATTTACTGTGTGGGCGAATTGGAAAAGTTAAGGTCATGGTGCGAGAAGTAGCCATTCCTGACACCATGTTAATGCCTGAATACCAAGCGTCTGGAAAGGACAGAGAACACTTTTTTACTTGGTTTAATCTATACTGGCACGATAAAGACACTCGTATGAACCACCAACTTGTCGCCTTAAGACAGGCTTCTGTTGATGGTTCAGAACAAGATTTTTCAAAAGGAAACACGTCACAAGAATGACAGATACTATGAAGACACAGAAAACATCGAAACACTATGTGCCAGATTTGGTGAGTTTGCAGCTGCTCGGCGAGTTGAATTATCGTCGTTTAGGTAAACTCATGCGCGGTCAAGAAGAGATGGATTCTTGGAATTTTTCCGTTCATAGTGCAGGTGATCAAGAGAGTCGATTATGCTTAACGCTTGGCAAAGAAAGCCGTTTCACCTCTGAAATTGCATTAGAGTTTGGCCCTGAAATTCCTAAAAAACTTCTGTTCAAGACGACACTATCCATGACCGTGCGCTTGTATCATGATGTAGGCATTGCTGAAATTACTGATGGTCACCGACAATACAGTGGCACATACCCTTATCCAAATGATGCCATGCTGCATCGAGACGAGAAATTTCGTTTAAATCAGCAACTGGCAGATTTGTTGGAGCTGTGTTTGAAGCATGGTCATAGGCTGAGTAACACCTTGTCTTTTCAGTTTGCCTGATCTTAGCTTTTACCCTGATAACTTAACCTAAGTAAAGAGACGAGATCCTTTGACTGCTTTATTGTATATCCATGGTTTTAATAGCTCTGAACGTTCCCATAAGGCGACGGTGCTAGGTGAGGCTGCGAAAAAAATGGGCTTGCCTGATGCGGTTATTTCGCCACGTTTGTCTTGGCAGCCAGCGCAAGCCATTAAGCAGCTAGAAAGCATTATTGAAGCCAATCAACAACAAGGAATCACGTTAATTGGTAGTTCTCTTGGTGGATTTTATGCGGCATATCTTGCCGAAAAGTATCGTGTGAAAGCCATTTTGGTGAATCCTGCGGTACAAGCTCCCGTATTGTTACAAGACTTTCTTGGTCCGCAACTCAACCCTTATACCAATGAAGAATACGAATTAACTCAAGCGCACATGATAGAGCTTGAGCAATTGGTTGTTACAGAACCAACTGCTGATTTTTATTGGCTTATGGTTCAAGAAGGTGATGAAGTGTTGGATTATAAAGAAGCACTTAAGGCTTTTCCTAAAACAGCACGACTTACTCACGAAGAAAAAGGCGATCACAGTTTTACTGAATTTGAACGATTTTCCGCTGAGATTCTTCGTTTTGCTGAAATATTAACCGAGTAAGCTACTGCTTTTGTTGGACTATTTCACACTGCGTAAAACCAGTGATAGACTCTAGCCAATCTAATTTACACTCGCACGTAATACAGCGACTGAAACCTGTATTTCACGATCAACTTGGAAGTAAAAACACGCATGTCTGCAAAAGAATATAACGCCGGATCGATAGAAGTTCTTAGTGGCTTAGAACCTGTACAAAAACGCCCAGGAATGTATACGGACACCTCACGGCCAAACCATCTAGCACAAGAAGTTATCGACAACTCCGTCGATGAGGCCTTGGCTAACCATGCGGATCGTATCGAAGTTATCTTGTACAAAGACGGTTCTTTGAGCGTCGAAGACAACGGTCGAGGCATGCCAGTCGATATTCACCCAGAAGAGGGGATATCGGGTGTTGAGTTGATCCTGACAAAGCTTCACGCTGGTGGTAAGTTTTCTGGCGATAACTACCAGTTTTCAGGTGGTTTGCACGGTGTCGGTGTATCGGTTGTTAACGCCTTGTCTACGTCGTTGGAAGTTTGGGTAAGACGTAACGGCATTCAGTACCACATTGGCTTTGAAAATGGTTTTAAAACCTCAGAATTAAAAGAAGTCGGCACTGTTGGTAAGAAAAACACCGGTACGAAAGTAAAATTCACTGCCGACACCAAATATTTCGATAGCCCTAAGTTCTCTCTGTCTCGTTTAAAACATTTGCTGAAAGCCAAAGCGGTTCTTTGCTCTGGTCTTCATGTTGTTTTTATTGATCAAAGCGGCAGCGAAGAAGCTCGCGAAGAATGGTTTTATCAAGATGGTCTAAAAGATTATCTAGCGCAGGCCAATGCGGGTTTTGTGTTGTTACCAGACGAGCCTTTTATTGGCGGCTTGACAGAAAAAACGCAAGGGGTCGATTGGGCGGTACAGTGGTTGCCTGAAGGCGGCGAGTTGGTAACAGAAAGTTATGTCAACTTGATCCCAACGGCGCAGGGCGGTACTCACGTCAATGGTTTACGAACAGGCTTGCTAGAAGCAATTCGTGAATTCTGTGATTTCCACAACCTCTTACCTCGTGGCGTTAAGCTAACCGCAGAAGATGTATGGGATCGTTGTAGCTATGTGTTATCAGCGAAAATTCAAGAGCCACAGTTTTCTGGTCAAACCAAAGAACGATTATCGTCTCGTCAAATAGTGGCCTTTATTTCCGCGACAGTAAAAGATTCCTTTAGTCTTTGGTTGAATACACATGTTGAAGACGGTAAAAAAATCGCCGACATCGTGATTAACAGCGCACAAAAACGCCTAAAAGACAGTAAAAAAGTCGTTCGTAAACGAGTAACTCAAGGCCCTGCATTACCAGGTAAATTGGCGGACTGTTCTGGGCAAGACTCGTCTCGAAGCGAGCTTTTCCTTGTGGAAGGGGACTCTGCAGGCGGTTCTGCCAAACAAGCTCGTGAGAAAGACTTCCAGGCTATTTTGCCGCTACGAGGAAAAATATTAAACACTTGGGAAGTAGATTCTAACCAAGTGCTTGGCTCTCAGGAAATTCATGATATTTCCGTAGCACTTGGTGTCGATCCAGGTGATGAGGACTTGAGTGGCTTGCGTTATGGCAAAGTTTGCATCTTGGCCGATGCCGACTCGGATGGTTTACACATCGCAACGCTAATTTGCGCCTTGTTTGTTCGCCATTTTCCAGCCTTGGTAAACAGCGGACATGTCTTTGTTGCCATGCCGCCTTTGTACCGAATCGATATTGGCAAAGAAGTTTACTACGCCCTAGATGACGAAGAAAAAGACATCACCTTGCACAAAATCGCCGCCGAAAACAAACGTGGCACGCCAAACGTACAGCGATTTAAAGGTTTGGGTGAGATGAACCCATCACAGCTTCGTGAAACTACCATGGCGCCAGATACGCGCCGCTTAATCCAGCTCACCATGGAAGACAAGCCGGATACTAATGAGCTTCTAGACAAACTGCTGTCGAAAAAACGCGCAGGTGATCGTAAAAGCTGGCTAGAAACCTACGGTAACTTGGCAATTATTGATTAATGAATCAATAATTTATCGCTTTTGCCCAAGCAAGCTAAAATATATGTATAGCTCAACTAAATGGAAACGAATGAATGTCTGAAGAAAAAGACGATGATGTCATCAGCGAAGAAGTCCTGTACGAAAAAATAGACCACTATTTATTGACCTTTGGGACAGATCGCTCACTGATGTGTGTATCGGAGTTAGATGGCTTTTTAACGGCACTGGGTTGCTCTGTGCAAGAGTTAGAGCCTGATGTTTGGTTGAATGCTATTTGGGGCGCGGACGAAGATCAGCCTGTTTGGGAGTCAACCGAACAAGAAGACGAGTTCTTGAGCCTTGTACTTATCATGTATATGGAAACCATGAATAGCTTGTTGTTTGGGGATTTTTATCCAGTGTATTTAGAGCAAGAAGTTGATGGTGAATATACTTTATTAGTTGAAGAATGGTGTGTTGGCTTTATTCGTGGTGCTAAACTGATCGGTTTAGGAATTGGCGGTGATCGAGAGTTTTTCGATGAGGTTCTAGCGCCAGTGCGTTTATTTGGTACTGAAGCCGGTTGGGAAAAGCTTGAAACTATGGTTGCAGCAGAAGTGACTTTCTGGCGAGAAACCTTAGAGCCATCGATATTACGCTTGGTGCAGCATTATCATCCTGAAATGCAAACTGGTACAAAAAACAAAGAAACTCGCGTATTGCATTAGGTTTTAATTATTTATTAAAAACTGCTTTATAGGTACGTTGCTTATAACAGCAAGAAAAAAACCGTGATCTAATCAGATCACGGTTTTTTCGTTTTAGAACGTTGCTTTTACAAGTAACGTTTTTTTATATTAACCTACAACTTTCGCAATGCTTTCGCACAAATAATCGATGTTGTTATCACTCACACCAGCAATGCTCATGCGGCCTGTGTCAGCAATGTAAATCGCGTATTCGCTGCGCAATGTACGAACTTGCTCTAGTGTTAAACCTGAGTAAGAGAACATGCCGCGCTGATCTTTGATGAAGCTAAAATCTTTGCTCACGCCAGACGCTGCTAATTTAGCAACGAGCTTTTCACGTAAACCATTAATACGATCACGCATAGCGGCAACTTCTAAAATCCACTCAGCTTTTAGTTCTGGGTTGCTCATGATGGTATAAACTACTGCGGCACCGTGAGCAGGCGGCATAGAGTAGTTCGCACGAATGGCTTGACCAATAATAGAGAATGCAGCATTCGCTTCGTCTGCAGATGCAGCAATAACGCTCAAACCACCACAACGTTCACGGTAAATGCCGAAGTTTTTCGAGAAAGAGTTCGCGATCAACATATCTTGAACATTGGCAGCCATATAACGCAAGCCAGCCAAATCTTCATCTAAGCCGTCGCCAAAACCTTGGTATGCCGCATCAACTAATGGCAACAAACCACGCTTGTTAACGAAATCGGTTAGGATTTTCCAGTGATCGAATTGTAAGTCGATACCTGTTGGGTTGTGGCAGCAAGCATGAAGCAACAACACATCGCCTTCTTTTACTTCGGCTTCTAACTTCGCCATCATGTCGTCAAAACGTAGGCCGTTTGTTGCTGGATCATAGTAAGGGTAAGATTTTACCTCCACGCCTGCAGAGTCGAAAATAGACTTGTGGTTACCCCAAGTCGGATCACTTACCCAAAGGCGAGCGTCTTTCAAGTTGGCGCTAATAAAATCCGCCGCCACTTTTAATGCGCCTGTACCGCCAGGTGTTTGCGTAGAACGAATACGACCAGAAGTGATCAATTCATTGCCTTCGCCTAAAATCAAATCTTTGATAATGGCTTCAAACTCAGTGGCACCGTAAATACCTAGATAACTTTTAGAGTCTTCTTGTTCAAGCAAAATGGATTCGGCTTTCTTTACCGTATTTAAAATCGGCGTATGGCCATTGTCGTCTTTATAAACACCCACACCCAAATCAATTTTCTTTGGGTTTGTGTCATTTTTATGGGCAATAATAAGAGCTAAAAGAGGGTCGCCTGAAACGGCTTTAAGATGCTTGAACATGATAGTTACGGGGTCCTTGTTTTATGTCACAGGAAAATCGCTGTGAATATGATCGTTGCTTGAATAGCCTCTTCATTTTGCCGTTTTTATGACAAAATACAATGCAAGAGAGAGGGAAATTTCCTCAATACTGTAAAGAAAAAAAGACACCTAGTTTTTCCTTCCTGACGAGCCAGTTTATGACCTCTTTCCAACAGCGCTTTCAATCACTTGATACTTGGCTAAAAACGCATACTCAACTCTGGCAGTTCGACACCTTTGCTCGACTTGATAACCCTTGGAAACATACCTATCCAGAGTTGGCGTCGGTTTTAGAGCGAGAAAACCTAGAAATAGACAGTGAGGCTTTTTATGTAGAAGTATTTCGGGTCCGCCCAGATTTAAAAGCCGAACTTAACTTTTCAAAGCCTGATTTACTTGATCAATCACCGCAGCGAACACTTACTTATGATGTTCCAAGTTATGTCTCAGCGGGAATAAAAGGCCGAAAATGGGCACAAATCCAAGCCTTTGTTGCATATACGCCAAAAGCCAATAGCTATGTAGAATGGTGCGCAGGAAAAGGTCATTTGGGCAAATTATTAGCCTTTCAAGACAGCAAGCCAGTTCACAGCCTAGAATGGCAAAAGACGCTGTGCGAAGCGGGTGAACAAGAAGCTAAGCGACTAAAACTGCCGCAATCCTTCACTCACGCTGATGTGCTAAAAGGAGAAGGGCGACCCGCGTTAGCAAACGCTCACTGTGCCGTTGCACTCCATGCCTGTGGAGACTTGCATCGTGAACTCATCCAACAAGCGATTGTGGCAAACACAGGCAAACTTTGCATTTCTCCATGCTGCTATCATTTGACGAAAGATGAGTTCTATCGCCCGCTATCTCAGTTGGCGCAGCAATCCCAACTTAATTTACGCCAAGCAGACCTTAAACTTGCCGTAAAAGAAGTCGCCACCGCTGGTGCCCGTGAACAACGTCTTAAACAACTTGAACTGACTTATCGACTTGGCTTTGACGCATGGCAAAGAACTGCTCGTCAGCAAGACGACTATCTGCCTGTTCCCTCCATTCAAAAAGCCATACTCAACCAAGGCTTCGATACTTTTTGTCACTGGGCAGCCGAGCAAAAAAGTCTAACGGACTTAATCGGCAAAACCTCTTTTGAAGATTTTGAAAGTATTGGCCAAACTCGTTATCAACAAATACAAAAACTCGAAGCCATTAGCCAGCTGTTTCGCCCCGCGTTGGAATACTGGCTCGTCCTCGACCGCGCCATGTGCCTAGAAGAAAACGGCTATAAAGTCGAGATAGGCAAATTCTGCGAAAAAAACCTAACCCCAAGGAACTGGATGATCAGGGCTGAGAGGAAACAAAAAGAACAGTGAGCATTGCTATGCCCACTGTTGAAAATAGAGAAGGGAATTAAATCAAATCACACCAAGTCAAAAAGCAGTGCTTTAACGCGTTGCTCGCTTAGTCTCTCAAAGTTAATTTCTGACACGTTTTCAATCTTCGCGCCGTCGCCAGGTTGCATGGTGATGCCGTCGCCTAGGGACAGTTCGCCTTCGATCAGGTGCACGTAGTAATGGCGGTTGTTGTCCGCTTGCCATGTGGCAGTTTGCTGATCTTCAAGGATCAGTTGGATGAGTTGCATGTTTTGTTTAACGTGCAGTGTGCCATCCTTTCCATCTGGTGTGATGATGGTGGTGAAACCTTGTGTTTGGCTAAATTCTTTTTGTTGGTAGCCTGGTTCTCCGCCTAGTTTATTTGGCATGATCCAAATCTGTAGGAATTTCAGCATGTCTGTTTTAGAGGCGTTGAATTCACTGTGGTAAACGCCTTTGCCTGCGGACATGAGTTGGTATTCACCTGCCGGTAATTCTTTTACGTTGCCTGCGCTGTCTTTGTGGGCGATGGTACCTTCTAATACTAGGCTTAGTATTTCCATGTCTTTATGACCATGGGTTTCAAAACCCGCGCCTGGGGTGACGGAGTCATCGTTGATCACGCGTAGGTCTGAAAAGCCCATATGTTGTGGGTCGTAGTAGCTACCAAAAGAAAACGTATGATGGCTGTCTAGCCAACCAAAGTTTGCGTGTCCACGGTCTTGTGCGTTGCGAATAGTGATCATGGTATTTCTCCTATTAGTTACCGGAAGACAGAGTGGCTTGCGGTGTATGAAGTGAGTGTAGTCGTCGGGAAAAAGAAAGAAAATCGGAAGGTTTTGAGCTAGTATTTCAAAAAATTTGAATAAAGGTTGAGCTATGGCATACGCGGTGACTTTGGAAGCATTACGGGTGTTGGAAGCAATTCATCAGTTGGGCAGTTTTGCGGCCGCGGCGGATGCTCTGTTTAAAGTGCCGTCCGCTTTGACTTACACAGTTAAAAAGTTGGAAGACGATTTGGGTGTGGTCTTGTTTGATCGCTCACGACAAAAAGCCGTATTAACCCCAGCGGGTCACCTAGTGTTGGAGCAGGGTCGAGCCATTTTAGAGGCAGCCATGCGTTTAGAAGATTCAATTAAGCAATTTGAGTCTGGCTGGGAGCCAAAGCTTCGAATCGCCCGAGATACGGTGTTGTTAGAGTCACCTTTAATGTCTGTGGTAGGGGACTTTTTATCGCAGAATAGACCGGTGGAATTGACCTTGTCGGAAGAGGCTGTCGGCGGCGGTTGGGATGCTCTGCAAGATGATAGGGCGGATTTGGTCATTGGCGCGACGGGTGAGTTGCCCAAGGGGAATGTTCATATTAGAGCCATTGGTGAGATAGAGTTTGTGTTTGCGGTGTCACCAACGCACCCGTTGGCTTTGACCAACGGGATGATTACCGCCGCGCAATTGCGCCAATATCCTTCTATTGTTGTGGCGGATAGTTCAAAAATTTTGCCAGCCCGTAGCAGTGGGATTTTTGAGAGTCGGCAAGTGCTTAGAGTCGATACTATGCGCAGTAAAATTCAAGCGCAATGTTTGGGTTTAGGCGTAGGGTATTTGCCGAAACATCGCATTGCTGATGAGTTAAGTTCTGGGCGGTTAGTGCTACGCCAATGTGAGTTGCCAAGACCAAATCAGATGGCGTATTTGGCGTGGCGCAAAGATGATCCCGGCAAAGGTTTGTCGTGGTTTGTAGAACAATTGGCAATTCAGGATTGGCAGCTTTGTCATTCTCGCGAAGGAGGCTTTCGTTAAACAAATTCCGTCGATCTTGTAGGTCGTGCTTTAGCGCGTCAAGGTTTTTGGTTTGGTGTTATCGGGCTTTTGACGGCCTAAAGGCCGACCTACAGGTGATTACCTCGTGCTTTCGGGCAGGGGGCATTTGGGCTATTTTTTAAGGGGTATTTGTGTTTTCTCTCTCTCTTTCTGTGTTGCCGGTATTTTTGCTGTTGATGGCTGGGGCTGTATGCCAGCGTTGGCGTTTTCCGATGGAAGGCTTTTGGTCTGGTGTCGATAAGTTTACTTATTGGGTGCTGTTTCCTGCTTTGTTGTTTAGTAAGACGTCACAAATCGATTTCAGTAATCCCATGCTGCCGAAATATGCGTTTATTTTGTTGTTTGCCTTGTTTGTGACGGCGGTTTTTGTATTTATCAGTACTTGGCTGATGAAGGTGGTCGCGCCGACGGCGTCGTCTATGTTGCAAGCCGGTGTGAGGTTTAACACTTTTGTTATGTTGGCTTTAGCGGGCAGTTTGTACGGCAATGATGGTTTGGTGTTGGCGGCGTTGGGCGCATCAGTGTTGATTCCTTCTGTTAATGTGTTTTTGGTGGTGTCCATGACCTTGATGCATGGGCCGTCTTCGGTTGATAGTTCGTCAGCCAATTCCTTGTCTCGTTTGTTAAGTGGTGCTTTGATTCGCAACCCTTTGATCGTGTCTATTGTGCTTGGTAGTAGTTTGAATTTGTTAGGGCTGACGCCGATTATTTTAGTCTCTGATGTGCTTAGCATGTTGTCTCAGGCAGCGTTGCCATTGGTGTTGCTGGCTGTCGGCGCAAGTGTGCGTTTTGAGACGATTCGCTCTGTCGGCATGACGTTTGTGATGTCTGCTGTGGCGCGCTTTGTGGTGTTTCCTTTGGTGATTGGCTTAATGTGCTGGTGGCTTGATGTACGTGGCCTACCAGCCTTGGTGGCGGTGTTATTTGGTGTCGTGCCAACGGCCACGTCGGCTTATGCGTTGGCGCGTCAGTTAGGGGGCGATGCAGATAGGATGTCTGCTTATATTACGATGCAAACTTTACTGTCTGTGGTGACTTTACCGGTAAGTGTTTGGTTGAGTCAGTTGTATTTGATGTGATGTAAAGGCTTATTTAATGGCTGAAAAAGTACTATATGGTGAATAAAACAGTCATGTTACGGTGCTTTTTCATATCAATATTGATATGGAGTTCGTTGTAACTTGCATTTGAAAGGAGAGAGGGCGGGCTATATTCTCAGTTGCAGAGTCCCAGATGATCGGCAATAGCGGGTATGTGGGCTCAGTACAGATAACAACAAAAACAAAAAGGAATCTAGTATGCAATCTCTCTCTGTTCGTTCTTCGTTGCCATGGCTGGGTGCATTTAAACGCAAGGCTGTGTTAACTACTTTCTCGGTATTACTTCCTGTGTTGTCCGCTTCGGCGATGGCAGCAGATCTCACGATAGGTTTCTCGCAAATCGGCTCTGAAAGTGGCTGGCGGACGTCTGAAACTGAATCTATTAAAGCCGAAGCTGAACGCCGTGGCTACGATCTAAAATTCTCCGATGCACAACAAAAGCAAGAAAACCAAATCAAGGCTGTGCGTTCATTTATCGCTCAAGGTGTTGACGGTATTTTGCTCGCTCCTGTGGTGGAAACCGGTTGGGATCAAGTATTGAAAGAAGCGCAACGAGCTAAAATCCCCGTTGTGTTGATTGACCGTGGTGTGGCGGCAGATCCAAGTTTGTACCTAACGAAAGTGGCGTCTGATTTTAAAGAAGAAGGCGCGTTAGCGGCATCTTGGTTAGCAGCGAAAACCAATGGCCGTTGTAATATTGTTGAGTTGCAAGGCTCCGTTGGTTCATCTGCGGCTATTGACCGTAAGACGGGCTTTGATTCTGTTATTAGTAACTTCCCTAATATGACGATTACTCGTTCTCAGTCTGGTTCATTTACTCGTGCAGGCGGTAAAGAAGTCATGGAAAGTTTCTTGAAAGCCGAAGGCGGTGCGAAGAATATTTGCGCGCTATTTGCTCACAACGACGATATGGCGTTGGGTGCGATTTTGGCGATGAAAGAAGCGGGCGTGAAACCAACCAAAGACATTTTAGTGGTTTCTATCGATGCGGTTCCAGATATCTTCAAAGCCATGGCAGATGGTGAAGCGAATGCGACTATCGAGTTGAACCCTCATCTTGGTGGCCCTGCATTTGATGCCATTCTAGCGGCTCAGGATGGTAAAAAAGTCGACAAGTGGATCAAAGCAAACGGTCCTTTGTACCTACCTGATACAGCTGCTGCGGAATACGCGAAGCGTAAATAATAGTGCGACACACCTAGGAGCAAGGCGCTTCTAGGTGTGATTATTGTTTTATGTTAGCGGAACGGAGACGGCGTTATGTCGCAATTAGTTAATGAAACCTTGATGGTCAAAGAGACGGTCGAGGCAGCGCAGAGCGCAGTTAGCCCCTTGCTCGAAATCAAACATCTATCTAAATCTTTTACCGGCGTTCAAGCTCTGAATGATGTGTCTTTACAGATTCAACAGGGAGAGATTCGCGCTTTACTGGGTGAAAATGGTGCCGGTAAATCTACTCTTATTAAGGTGCTGACAGGTGTTTATCCGCGAGATGGTGGTGAGATTCTATTAGATGGCAGCTTGATCAGTGCTTCTGATAGCGGCCATGCCCAGCGCTTGGGAATAAGTACGGTTTATCAAGAAGTGAACCTTATTCCTACCATGTCTGTGATGGAAAACCTGACATTACAGCATCAAGAAAAAACCTTTGGTCTGATTAGCTGGAAGAAAGCCGAAATCCGCGCCCGAGAGTTATTAGCGCAAGTGGGTTTAGACATAGATCCATTACGTCAGTTAGATACTTATTCTATTGCGATTCAGCAATTAGTTGCCATTGCCCGAGCGTTAAGTACGCAAGCGAAAATGCTGATTTTAGATGAGCCGACAGCCAGTTTAGACAGTGATGAAATCAAGCAGCTGTTTGACTTAATGGCACGTCTGAAATCTGAAGGCTTAGGTATTATTTTCGTAACGCACTTTTTAGATCAGGTTTACAGTATTACCGATAGCATCACTGTTCTACGCAATGGGGAGTGCATTGGTACTTTTAAAACCGCCGAGTTATCGCGTTCAGATCTCGTCAGTCACATGGTGGGGAAATCCTTAGAAGATCTTGCGCCAACTGCCCATGACCACTCTATTAAAAGAGAGCGTACTGAGCTTCTACAGTTAAATAATGTCGGCAAACAACGCTACCTTCAGCCGTTAGATTTGAGTATTGCCGCAGGGGAGATTGTTGGTGTGGCGGGCTTATTAGGTTCTGGTCGTACTGAGCTTTGTGAATTGGCTTATGGCTCGGTGAAGCCGGATCAAGGCGATGTCACGCTTGGTAAGCATTCACTGACTAAGTCTTCTTTGCGTCGTGCGATTCAAGTCGGCATGGGGTATTGCCCAGAAGACCGTAAGCAAGACGGCATCGTGGCGGAATTGAGCGTTAGGGAAAACATGATCCTTGCGTTGCAAGCGAGTAAAGGTTGGTGGTCGCCGATTTCCATGGCAGAGCAGCAAAAGCTAGTGGAAGAAATGATCCAGCGTTTGGCGATAAAAACGCCTGACATGGACAAACCTATTGGCGAGTTAAGCGGAGGGAATCAGCAAAAAGTCATTCTTGCCCGTTGGTTGATTACGCATCCGGCCTTGCTGATATTAGACGAGCCAACACGCGGTATTGATATCGGCGCTCACCACGAAATTATCCAGATCATTAAAGAGCTATGTGAGCAGGGCATGGGCTTGTTAGTTGCCTCTTCCGAGCTGGAAGAGTTGGTCATGTTTGCTCATCGCGTGGTGGTGATGAAAGACCATCACAAGGTATCTGAGCTTCATGGTGATGAGGTTTCAGAGCAAGCGATATTGCGCACGATTGCGAGCTAAAAGTCTCATTGTAAATCTCTCGATTAATCTCTTTTATAAGCCAGTATTCAAAGTAGTTGTTCCTATGAAAAAGCATAATTTTCTGCATAAACATCAAAAAACACTCGCTCCCTTGTTGTCGCTGGTGCTGATTATTTTGGTTACCGCATCGATAACGCCTGGGTTTTTGAGTCTCAGAATTGTAGATGGGCACCTGTTTGGTAGCCTGTTGGATATTTTGCATCGCGCAACGCCAACGGCCATTGTGGCATTAGGCATGGCGGTGGTTATCGGTACTCGCGGTATTGATTTGTCGGTAGGCGCGGTGATTGCTATTTCTGGTGCTGTGACGGCCGTATTGACGGTGAATACAGACTTTCCCGTGTGGTTGGTTATTTTATGTGCCTTGGGCACTGGAATTATCTGTGGCTTGTGGAATGGCATATTAGTGTCTGTGTTTAACATCCAACCTATTGTTGCCACGTTAATTTTGATGGTGGCTGGTCGTGGTATCGCACAGATGATTACCGAAGGACAAATCGTCACTTTCCATTCTGATGTGTTAGACGCCATTGGTAATGGCTATTTCTTAGCATTCCCTATTCGTGTATGGATTGCGATAGGCATGATTGTGCTGACGGTGTTGGTGATGCGAAAAACCGCGCTGGGGTTGTTTATTGAAGCGGTTGGCGCCAACGTGCGAGCTAGTCGTTTAGTTGGCATTGAAGCGAGATTGCTGGTGTTGTCTGCCTATGTTTTTTCCGGTTTTTGTGCGGCGATGAGCGGCATTATCCTCGCGGCGGACATTCGTGGTGCCGATGCCAATAATGCCGGGTTGTGGTTAGAACTGGATGCTATCTTAGCTGTGGTTTTGGCTGGCGCTTCGTTAGCGGGTGGACGTATTTATTTATTACTGACGATTGTTGGTGTGCTGATTATTCAAACTTTAACCACGGCGATTCTGACCAGTGGCCTACCTGCTCAATATAATTTGGTGGTGAAAGCGACCATTATTCTTGCGGTATTGTTGATTCAATCGCCTAAAACACGTCAATGGTTGTCAGGCTTCTTCTCGAAGAATAAGAATGTAGGTAAAAGTAGTACCGATAAAGGGAGCACAAGAGCATGATTAATGAACGGAATTTGCCGATATTGGCAACCTTGCTGGTTTTCATCATGCTGTATGGTTTTGGCATGTACCAATATCAAGGCTTTCGTGACACCTTGGTATTTTCAAATTTATTGACCGATAACGCATTTTTGATCATTACAGCTATTGGTATGACATTTGTTATTTTGTCTGGTGGTATCGATTTATCAGTTGGGTCCATGATCGCGTTTATCGGCGTGCTGATGGCCTATCTAATTACCAATACTGGCATGCATCCCTTGTTTGCTATTGGTATTGCTTTAGTTGTCGGCGTGGCCTTTGGTGCGATAATGGGGGTAATTATTGCGTTTTTCGAGATTCAGGCATTTATCGTTACCTTAGCGGGGATGTTTTTGTTTCGTGGTTTGGCGTATTTGATCAACCTAGACGCCGTACCGATTGATCATCCTTTTATTGCAGGGTTATACGATATTTATGTGCCGTTGCCAGGACGTGGTGGTTTGACCTTTATTGCTATGGCGATGTTGGTCTTGCTCGCGTTGGGGATATTAATAGCCCGTAGAACTCGTTTTGGGATGAGCGTGTATGCCTTGGGTGGCGACAGTCATTCTGCCGCTTTGTTGGGTGTACCAGTGAAAAAGACCATTATTAAAATTTACGCCTTGAGTGGTTTTTATAGTGCTATGTCTGGGGTGATCTTTGCTATCTACACGAGCTCAGCTTATCCACTAGCGGCGGTTGGCGTGGAGTTAGATGCCATTGCTGCGGTAGTTATCGGCGGGACTTTGTTAACGGGTGGCGTGGGTTATGTATTTGGTACTTTCTTGGGGGGAATGATCCAAGGCATTATTCAAACCTTAATCACGTTTGATGGTTCGTTAAACAGCTGGTGGACAAAACTCGCGGTTGGTGGTTTGTTGTTATTCTTTATTTTGCTACAAAAAGGTATTGTGGTTTGGGTGAGAAAGCGCTCGGCGGCTTAGTGCTTTGTTGACGTAAAAAAACCAGTACTTTAGGAGTACTGGTTTTTTGTTTCTATATTTGCTCTATTTTAGTGCAATTTTTTGCCGTAGAGAAAATTACGCTTCAGTAGGGTCTTTATAAATATTTTTGTAGCAGAAGTTGGTTGCTTCAACGAAGCCGTCAACGCTACCACAGTCAAAGCGTTTGCCTTTAAATTTATAAGCTAATACACAGCCTTCTTTTGCTTGTTGCAAGATGGCGTCGGTGATTTGCACTTCGCCGTTACGGCCCGCTGGCGTATTACGGATCTTGTCAAAAATATCGGGTGTTAGAATGTAACGACCGATGATGGCAAGATTCGATGGCGCTTCTTCTTTAGACGGTTTTTCTACCATGTCGGTAACACGGTAGAGGCCTTCCATCATGGATTCACCTTGGATCACACCGTACTTATGTACTTCGTCTTCTGGTACTTCTTCGATAGCAACAATGGTGCAACGGAATTGGTTATACAGTTTAACCATTTGCGCCATAACGCCGTCGTCTTCGCCAAAGCAAAGGTCATCTGCTAGTACAACACCGAAAGCTTCATCGCCAATTAGTGGCTCGCCTGTCAGGATCGCATGACCTAGACCTAACATGTTGTTTTGACGAGTAAAAGAGAAGTTGACGTTGTCGATTAGGTAACGGATTTCATCTAGGTATTTTTCTTTGTTGGTGCCAGCGATTTGATGCTCAAGCTCGTAGCTGATATCGAAATGGTCGGCAATAGCACGCTTACCACGACCAGTCACGAAAGTTACGTTGTCCAAACCCGCTTTGACCGCTTCTTCTACACCATATTGAACCAAAGGCTTATTTACGATAGGAAGCATTTCTTTTGGCATGGATTTAGTGGCAGGCAAAAAACGTGTGCCATAACCAGCAACAGGGAATAGACATTTACGAATCATAATTTTTCCTTAAATATAGTTATGTTAAATGGCGGACCAAAAAGTGACTGTCCAAAATTAATATATAGCAGCCTGTCTTAACGAATGACTTTATTATAAAGATTCTCGTGTGACAGTTAATATCACCTTGGTTAACCTATCTAATACAGGTGAATTAAGTTTGTACCAATGCCAATAAAGAGGCAAGGCCAGACGCTTGTTTGGCAGCAAGGATACCAGTTTCTTGCTTTTTATTTTCTGTTTAATTTGAATACTAGGTACTAAAGCACAGACTGTGCCACCCATTACCAGCTCAACAAAGCCATGTGAAGATGGATACCAATGACTGTGGCTAATATCGGTTTTGACTTCTAAACACTCATTTTGATAGCGTGCCCAGAGTTCATCATGCTCGTCATAAATCAAAGATGGGGATTTTAGAACGGCCTCGGCGCTAAGGTCACCTTTTAAATGCTCTCCAATAAAACTAGGCGTGGCGACCAGTTCATAATACATATTGCCAAGAAATATTGAATCGCCACCAGACACTGGCGTACCAATTTGACTAATACAAGCGACTACTTCGCCAGTTTGTAATAAGGCGCGAGTTTTAGCTTGGTCGGCGGCTTTAATATGAAGTTTGGTGTCATCCGTCGCAGAGAACTGATTAACCACCTCGGTAAACCAAGTAGCGAGTACATCGTTGTTGACGGCAATACTTATCGGTTGAGTTGCCTGATTACCTTGAATAGCTTCTTGTAAGCCTTCTTCTAGCATGGTGACTTTATTGAAATGCGCCAGCATCTGTTCACCAAGTGGTGTGGCAACCACAGGCCTTGCGCGAATAAGTAAAGGGCGACCGCATTCTTGCTCCAAGCGTTTTATGTTTTGTGACACGGCAGATTGCGTTAGATGAAGATATTCCGCCGCTTTGTCAAAGCTTTGGAATTTCAAAACAGCATGAAGAGAGGAGAGTGCTTTATAATCCATCATAATTTTATCTAATATAACTTTAGTTTAATTAATTTTAATTTATTACCTGCTTTACGTAAGATCAAGCCACTTTTTGGAAGGAACGTTGTAAAAGATACTTTTTAGACGAAACTTTTTAGGTAATAGGTAAATTGGAGAAGATTGTGCTGGCATTTGTGAGTGGAGCGATTACGGGCGGTGGATTGATTGTCGCGGTTGGTGCGCAAAACAGTTTTTTATTAGAGCAAGCGCTGAAGCGACACTATGCGTTTCCGATTGCCTTGTTGTTTGTTTTGAGCGATGCCATTTCCATTGCGCTCGGAGCCTTTGGTTTAGGCTTGATCTTGCAAAGCCATGATTGGCTGTTGTCAGTATCTCGTTGGGCTGGCGTGGCTTTCTTGGTGTGGTTTGCCATAGGTAAATGGCGAGCGTCTTTTCAAGAAGAGCATTTGATTTTGCGGCAATACAGTAAACGTCTCGCTTTATGGCCACTGATTATGATGGGCTTTGCGGTGACTTGGCTCAATCCGCATTTTTATTTGGATACCATGATTTTAATGGGGAGCTTAGCAAACCAATGGCAAGGGGCGAAATGGGAGTTTGTTTTTGGTGGAGTTTGTGCATCTGTACTGTGGTTTTTGTCTTTGGCTTTAGTCGGAAAGCTCTGCGCCAAGTGGTTAGAAAAAGCATTGTTCTGGCGTTGGTTTAACCGCATCAATGCGATCTTAATCTGGAGTATTGCTCTTAAAATCGCCACACAACCCTTGTCATAACTGCACAAGCGTTGTGTGGTTGTTATCGGTTTTTAAAGCTTAATCTCCACTTCGTGGCTTTTTTCTTCTACTGTTGTGTTAGAAGAGTCTGCCTCGACAAGCATTTCTGCGGTTGCTACAGATGATACCGTAAGGGCAACTGGGATTTGATCCCCTTGCTCTTCGATGATCATGGCTGGTTTGCGGTTGATGCGATACAGGGCAACCAGTGCAACCGTCATATTAAGACTAGCGACAAACCAGAATAAGGCGTTTATTTGTAGCGTATCCATTAAGGCCGCCGCTATTAAAGGTCCTAACATCCCGCCAATACCGTTCAGCAATATCATGCCACTACTCGCGGAGAGGATTTGCTCTGGACGTAATTGGTCATTCATATGAGAAGAGGCAAGCGAATACATAGGGAAGGTAAATGCACCCAATGCAAACATGCCGACCATCATTAATATTTGGCTATTTATTACGCCACCTAGCGGCACAATAAAGGCTACTAATGCGCCGACAACGCCAACCCAAAGTATGGTGACACGACGATCTTGGCGATCAGATAATTTCCCTATTGGCCATTGTAGTAACATCCCGCCTACATAACTTGCGCCAATAAAAATCGAAATCTCAGCAATGTTCAAGCCGATGGTTTTGGCATAGAGTGCGCCTAGACCTAATAGTGCCCCCGAGGTTGCCCCAGCAATGGTGACACCTGTAACACCGAGTGGTGCGGTTTTAATCAAACCAAGAATATTGAGTTTTTCCGGCACGTTGATGGTGGGAGATGGCGTTCGAACCAACAATAACGGCACAACAGCTAAAGAAATTAATACTGAGGTCAAGATGAACAAACCGTAACCGCTAGGAGACGATAGGTTTAATAATAGCTGACTGATGGTTTGGCTTGCCCAAATTTCGATAATATAAATCGAAAATAAACGACCGCGGGTTTTGTTGGTTGCGATATCGTTTAGCCAGCTTTCGGTAACAATAAATAGACCTGCGTAACACAAGCCTGTGCCCATTCGCATTAACATCCAGAACCATGGGTTAACCACAACCGATTGCATCAAAATGGTAATAGAAGCTAAAGATGCCACAGCGGCAAAGACTCGAATATGGCCCACATTTTTGACCCAGTTTGGCACCAAAAGGGAGCCAAGTATAAAGCCAAGATAGTAGGCGGACATAATCAAACCTGTCGCTGTCGTATTAAACCCCTCAATAGAGGCTCGAATACCGATCAGTGAGCTTTGCAAGGCGCTTGCCATGGTGAGTACAGCAATACCTATGAGCAGACTCCAGATGGGGAACAGGGTTTGCTTTAACATTCAGTGTCCTTTTGGGCTTTCTATAGTAAACATAAAATTCATAATGGGTCGGGTTGATCATTATTTCGGCTGACTATACGGATTGAGTCCCTGATTGCAATGACAAGCAGGTGATGAATTCGTATTTTTAGTCATAGAACATATCATAGCCCATAAATTGTGACGGTACGGATTGCTGCATGGCAATATCTTATGCAAATCACATACCTCCTAAGGGATATGGTGTTTTATTATCTTGCTCAGTTAGTTTAGACAATAGAGCGAAAAATGAACCATTTAAGAAAGGACATAACATGAAAACCTATCAAGAATGGCAAGCGTTGCGAGCCACCGTTAAGGTGCCATATGACGCTTACATCAATGGACAATTTGTTGCTGCGCAAAGCGGCGAGACATTCGATTGCATCAATCCAAGCGATGAATCATTACTTGCTAAGGTGGCTAGCTGCGACAGCGCCGATGTTGATCTTGCTGTGGCTGCGGCAAAGCAAACCTTCAAAAGCGGTGTTTGGTCGGAATTGGCGCCGGGCAAACGCAAGCGTATTTTGCAAAAATGGGCGGACTTGTTGGAACAGCATCAAGATGAGCTAGCCTTGATTGATACCCTCGACATGGGGAAATCTATTTCCGAGATGGTCGGCATTGATGTGCCTGATTCGCTTGATTGTTTGCGTTGGTCGGCAGAATGCATTGATAAACTCTATGGCGAAATTGCCCCAACGAATCCACAGAACCTTGCCTTAATTAGCCGCGAACCGTTAGGTGTGGTTGCTATTATTACACCGTGGAATTATCCGCTGATGATGGTAATGTGGAAAATTGCGCCTGCGCTTGCCGCAGGCAATAGTGTCATTCTGAAACCTTCCGAAAAATCACCATTAAGTGCGTTACGCATTGCGCAATTAGCGACTGAAGCTGGAATGCCTGATGGTGTGTTTAATGTGTTGCCAGGGTTTGGTCATACGGCGGGCAAGGCGCTGGCGTTACATCATGATATTGGCACCTTGGCGTTTACTGGTTCTAGTCGTGTGGCTGGCATGTTGATGCAGTACGCAGGTCAATCCAATATGAAGCGTGTTTGGCTGGAAGCGGGTGGCAAATCGCCTTGTTTGGTGTTTGATGATTGCAAAGATATAAAAGCCGCAGCCAAAGGCGCTGCAACAGCGATTTTCACCAACCAAGGAGAAGTCTGCATTGCTTGCTCGCGTTTGTATTTGCACAGCAGTATCAAAGAGGAATTTATGGTCGAGCTACTAAAAGCTGCCCGTGAATATGTGCCAGCAGATCCACTCGATCCAGCGACGAAAATGGGGCCAATGGTCGACAAAGCCCAGTTTGATACCGTGTCAGGTTTTATCCAAAGTGCTATTGATGACGGTGCAACGCTAGAACTTGGTGGCGTGCCTGAGTATCAGCAAGGTAAAGGCTTCTTTATGAATCCGACGATTTTCTCCGATGCTGATCACACGATGCGTTTCGTGCAAGAAGAAGTATTTGGTCCTGTGTTGGCGGTGATGACCTTTGAAACGGAAGAGGAAGCCATTGAGCTTGCCAACGACTCTAAATATGGCTTAGGCGCGGCGATTTGGACCAATGATTTGTCTCGCGCTCATCGCGTTAGTCGCAAGCTTGAATCTGGCATGGTGTGGGTAAATACCTGGGGTGATGGCGATACAACCGTGCCGTTTGGTGGTGTGAAAGCGTCGGGTAATGGCCGTGATAAGTCTTGGCATGCGCTCGAAAAATACACCGAAATCAAAAACACTTGGATACGTCTTTAATCATAATGGTTAAAGATTAATGCTTTCGAAAGGAGTACCTAGTTTATGCCTTCACCAAGTCATGTGAACTCGTATTATGCTGATTCTGCCAACGATAAGGTGTTACGTCCTCAGTTAGCGGGGGAGCAACGTTTTGACGTTTGTGTGATTGGTGCTGGATTTACGGGCATTTCCACCGCGTTGAGTTTGGCCGAAAGGGGCCATAAGGTCGTGGTATTAGAAGGCTCTCGAATTGGCTTTGGTGCTTCTGGTCGTAATGGTGGTCAGATAGTAAATAGCTTTAACCGCGACATTGACTACATTACCGCCCAATACGGTGAGGTTATTGGTGAAAAAATGGCGGCGATGGCGTTTTCGGGTCAAGCTTTGATTCGTCAACGCGTGGCTAAATACAACATAGATTGCGATTTGAAAACGGGCAATATTTTTGCTGCTTGCAATTCTAAACAGTTCGAATCGCTAAAAGCGAAAAAAGCCCTTTGGGAAGCCCATGGACATGAAGGCCTGACGCTATTGTCCGCGTCTTCTATTCAAGACCATATTGGCTCCGAACGTTATGCGGGTGGCTTGTTAGACATTCATGGTGGTCATATTCAGCCCTTGAATTTGGTCTTGGGTCAGGCGCGGGCGTTTGAATCTTTAGGTGGCGTGATTTATGAGGATTCAAAAGTCATTCGGATCGAGCAAGGCAAGCCTGCCAAAATTATTACGGAAAATGGTTCGATTGTCGCGGATACGGTTGTTGTGGCGGGAAATGCGTACGTGTTTGGTTTAATTCCAGAAGTGGAGAAAAAAGCCATGCCTTGTGGCACTCAGGTCATTGCTACTGAACCGCTTTCTAAGGATTTACAAAAGCAGTTATTGCCTACGGATCATTGTGTGGAAGACGGTAATTATTTATTGGATTATTACCGATTATCTGGCGATGGACGTTTAATTTATGGTGGTGGTACCACCTATGGCGCTCGTGAACCGGATAAAATCGAAGCGATTATTGGCCGTAAAATGCTTAAAACTTATCCTATGTTGAAAGACGTTAAGATCGATTTTGCTTGGACGGGAAATTTCTTATTAACCATGATGCGTATGCCGCAAGTAGGTAAAATTGGTGATAACCTGTATTACGCGCAAGGTTATTCGGGCCATGGTGTAACAAACTCTCATTTGATGGGAGAGATCTTGGCTGATGCGATCGAAGGGGATATTACTCGTTACGAAGTGTTTGCCAGCATGCCTCAGTATCCATTCCCAGGCGGCCGTTTATTGCGTGTGCCTTATACGGCGATGGGCGCAATGTATTATAGCTTACGAGATAAGTTAGGCATTTAATCTCTAGCGTTTATCGATCAGCGATCAGCGATCAGCGCTACGAGGCTCGTCTAGTTTCATCATGATGATCTAGATGAGTGAGAAATAACGTGAAAATTTCCGATTGTGTCGAAGTATTGAGTCGGGAGTGGATATTCTTGCGATGGACTTTCACTGTTCCCGCACTAATTTCCAATAGATCTGCAATGGATTTTGACGAATGGCCACGCAACAACAATTCCAGCACTTCCTGTTCTCTATTTGTCAGTACGCCGCGAGCAAAGGTTTTTAATGCGTAGTTTAGCGGCCCAGAGCTGGTGGTTTTCTCTACATATTCGCTTTCTTGGGATAACCAAAATTGGCAAACAAGCGCATCAATCATAGGAAAAAGGCTTTTTAGGTGATTCAGTTCGGTGCGGCGGATTGAGCCTATGGCCTTCTTTCTGCCCAATGAAATCGCGCACCTGGTGTCTTTATTTAGCGGAATGATCAGGTTAATTTCATCTACCAAGTCAAAATCGCGATAACAAGTTTGGTAGTACTCTGTATCTTCAAAGGAGTCAGGGGATAAATCTGCCAGACGGTAAATTCCTGGCGAAATTCCCATTTGAATACCATTAAAAACCGGATCTAAAAGATAGGCTTTACTCAAATAAAAGCGCAGCGCAGCACTTTGTTGTGCTGGGTCTTGTGGGTGAATCAATATGGGTTTGAGGGCTTTTTTATAAGTGATGATAGTAATGGTGTCGAAATGGCAAAGCTTGCTCAAAAAATCATCTAGCATGGCAGGGAAACTAGGTACACGCACATAGTTGGTTAGCGTGGCCAAATCCCGAATTAGCTCTGAAATAGTTGGATGTTCTAAGGTGATGTTTTTTTGCATACCTGCCTCGATTTATTTCCTGTTTGCTTCAAATTAGGGCGCTTATGTTTTGTGTTTATTTCCATCGATCCATTTTGATGCGTTTACCTATATTCTAGGGAAAGTCTTATCTTGGAAATTGATTTCTATCTCATGACAATGCAAGAAGTTGAACAATTATTTAGTTTTTATAACGACTTGCCATCATTTTTGCATATACCCACTTGGGGATAGTTACTCATAACATTTGCTTAGGGTAATGTGAAATTATTGTGATCAGGAGTGAATAAAAACAATCCATTAAAAGATCGGTATCGACACAAAGTTCAGCTTTTATTCAGCAACTTTCTAACTGTTGCCCCATTTTAGAAGAGTATTTTATATGTCGGAAATGAACGAAGGGAACACAGAGTTTGATTTATTTATTGCCGATTTAAATGGCAATCTTCGAGGTAAGCGCATTCCTGCGAGTGGTTTAGACACTGTTATGGCCCAAGGCGTTAAATTGCCGCAATCGGTTATTGGCTTTGACAACTGGGGGGATGATGTTCTTACCAATGGTTTGGTCTTTGAAACCGGAGATACCGACGGCGTTTGCATGCCTGTTTATGATGAGCCGACATCTGTGCCTTGGGCGGAATCGCCCCGAGATCAAGTGTTAGCCATGATGTTCAATATGGATGGCACGCCTTTTTATCCTGATCCACGGCAGATCCTAGTGCGTATTGTTGATCGTTATAAAGCATTAGGTCTAACGCCAGTAGTGGCGACTGAGCTGGAGTTTTATTTATTGGATGGTGAATCCGAATTTAAACGTCGTCCAGAAGAGCCAATTATTAACGATGGAAATGGTCGTAGGTTGAGCGAAACAGATTGTTATTCGATCGATGAAATGGATGGGTTGGAAGGCTTTTTTACCGAGGTTCGTGAGGCTTGCGAAGCTCAGGGAATTCCGGCTGATACGATAGTGTCAGAATTAGGTCCTGGACAGTTCGAAATTAATATGCAACACACCAATGACGCAGTATTATCCGCCGATCATGCGATCCTTTTTAAACGCCTGGTCAAAGGTGTTGCCCGTCGTCATGACTTGGGTTCCACCTTTATGGCAAAACCTTATGCCAATAAAAGCGGCAGCGGGATGCATGTGCATTTTAGTTTGCTGGATGAAACAGGCAAAAACGTATTTGATAACGGTGATGAAGATGGCTCTTTGCTGCTTCATCAAGCGGTGGCAGGTTTGTTGGATCATATGCCAGAATCTATGCTGGTATTTGCGCCACATATGAACTCTTACCGCCGTTTTCAAAATGGTGCTCATGCGCCAACTTTTGCAAGTTGGGGTTATGAGAACCGCACGGTTGCTGTACGCATACCGGAAAGCGAATGCGAGGCTCGTCGTATAGAGCATCGAGTCGCTGGTGCGGATGCGAACCCTTATCTTGTGTTGGCGGCAATATTGGGCGCAGCATTGCATGGTATAGAAGCCAAAATGTCACCGCCTGAGCCAATTATAGGGGACGCATACGCCGTTTATGAACGCTATGAAGCCTTACCAAATCGTTGGGAATTGGCGACGGAAGCGTTTAAAGACAGTGCATTTATGTGTGAATATCTTGGTGACACCTTTGTCCGAGTGTTTAGTGCGGTGAAGGAGCAAGAGCAGGAAAAAATCTATGGGCGTATTTCCGATGTGGAATACGAAGCGTACTTATAAAGTTTAAACGTTGGCTTTTGCCAATGTCATTAGCTTATTTATTAGTTAATAGTGGGAGATCCCTAAATGAAAAACAAAACGCTTGGTTTTATGCTCGCATGTGCGGCTAGCTCTGCAACACTTCACGCACAAGACGTCGTTAATATTTACAACTGGTCTGACTATATGGCACCAGGCACTTTGGAGCAGTTTACCGCTGAAACTGGCATTAAAGTGAACTACGATGTATACGACAGTAACGAAGCTTTAGAAGCCAAAATGATGGCTGGCGGTTCGGGTTACGATGTCGTTATGCCGTCGAACTCCTTTTTCGAACGCCAAGTGAAAGCGGGCGTTTATCAGACGATCGATAAAAGCAAATTAAGCAACATCGGTAATTTGGATGGCACCTTGCTTAAACAAATCGAAAAACACGATGCGGGCAACCAACACAACATTCCTTATGCTTGGGGAACAATCGGTATTGGTTACAACACGCAAATGATCGAAGAACGTTTGGGTACCAGTGATATCGATTCATGGGATATTTTATTCAACCCTGAGATTGCGGCTAAGTTGAAAGACTGTGGCATTGCGGTATTGGATTCACCAGCCGAGGTGATGTCTATCGTCAATAATTACCGTCAAGTTGATCCAAATTCAGAAGACACGAAAGAGTTGGAAGCATCGGCAAAATTGATGAGCCAAGCTCGTCCTTTTATTAAATATTTCCATTCTAGTACCTATATTTCTGATCTAGCGAATGGCGAGATTTGTGTTGCTATCGGTTATAACGGTGACATTCTTCAATCCCAAGGCCGAGCAGAAGAAGCCAATCAAGGTGTTGATATCAATTTCGTGATTCCAAAAGAAGGCACCTTGGTGTGGTTTGATTTGATGGCGATTCCAGCGGATGCACCACATCCTGCGGCGGCATTGGCATTTATTAATTATATTTTGCGCCCAGAAGTAGCTGCGTCGATTTCTAACTATGTGTATTATGCCGTGCCGAATAAAGCCGCTGAGCCATTGTTGGACGATGAAGTGGTTTCCAACAAGGGTATTTATCCTACGCAAGCTGTGAAGGATAAGCTTTATGTACAAGTTGCTCACACGGCGCGTTTTGATCGTTCTTTGACTCGTGCATGGACGAATATTAAAACAGGTCGTTAATCGACGTATCGGCGGGGCTTTCTTGCTCCGCCATTTTTTCGCTCAATCATTTGGATAGGTCGTAGGTTATGTCTGCTTTTCCCAATACTTCTACTGTACAGACGCAATCTGTGCCGACATGGCGTCAAAAAGACGCTAAGCCATTTGTGCAAATTGAACAAATCACCAAGCAATTTGGCCAGTTTACTGCGGTTAATTCGGTATCGCTTGATATTTATCGCAATGAACTTTTTTGTTTATTGGGTGGCTCAGGTTCAGGGAAAAGTACCTTGTTACGAATGTTGGCAGGATTTGAAGAGCCAACGTCCGGTCGTATTCTAATTGATGGCGTTGATATGACTGGCATTCCACCTTGGGAACGTCCGGTTAATATGATGTTTCAATCTTATGCCTTGTTCCCGCATTTATCGGTCGAAGCCAACGTGGCTTTCGGTTTGAAGCGTGAAGGGTTAAAAAGCGCAGAAGTAAATAAACGTGTTGCTGAAATTTTAGGCATGGTTCAGTTAGGCCATCTAGCGAAACGCAAACCTCACATGTTGTCTGGAGGACAGCGTCAGCGCGTTGCTTTGGCTCGTTCTTTGGTAAAGCGTCCAAAGCTTTTACTGTTAGACGAGCCATTGGGTGCTTTGGATAAAAAACTGCGTGAAGAGACTCAGTTTGAATTAATGCGTTTGCAAGATGAGTTGGGTATTACCTTTATTGTGGTCACTCATGACCAAGAGGAAGCCATGACTTTGGCAACGCGTATTGGCGTGATGAACAATGGCGACATTGTTCAGACGGCAGAACCTCATGAAGTATATGAATATCCGCAAAACCGATTTGTTGCCGAATTTATTGGAAACGTTAATTTGTTTGACGGTACTGTAATGGATGAAGAGCGGGACAGTACAACAATTCGTAGCTCGGATATCGATGGATTATTGAAAGTTGACCATGGCATTAGTGGCGCGCCGAACCAAAATGTGAGCGTGGCGATTCGTCCTGAAAAAATTCGTATTAGCCGTGAGCCAATCGATTTAGCAGTAAATGCCACAACGGGTGTGATTTCTGATGTGGCGTATATGGGCAGTCAGTCGATATTCAAAGTTCGTCTTAATTTCGGCAAAGAAATTCGCATTACTCAGCCCAATGTATCTCGCGAAATGGGCAACCGTTTAACATGGGAAGATCGCGTTTTCCTCTCTTGGGACGCGGATAGCTGCGTTGTGTTAGTAGCATGATGTTGAGTAAGCTGCGTTTGGGGCGAATGGCGGTTATTCTGGTGCCAATGTTGTGGTTGGCAGCGTTTTTCTTTATTCCTTTTTTGGTGGTGTTCAAGATCTCCCTAGCTGAAGCCATGATTGCGGTGCCGCCGTATTCACCTTTGCTGCAATGGGATTCGAGCAATGCTTATCTCACGTTTAAAGTGACGTTTGGCAACTACCTGTATTTGTTTGAATCACGCTTTTATTTGGATGCGTATTTAAGCTCGTTAAAAATAGCGGCCATATCGACGTTTTTTGCTTTGCTAATTGGTTTTCCGATAGCCTATTTGATTGCTCGCAGTCGTCCCACTATGCGGACGATTTTGCTCGCCTTGGTTATTTTGCCTTTTTGGACGTCTTTTCTATTGCGTGTTTACGCTTGGATGGCCTTGTTGAAAAAGAATGGCTTGGTTAACGATTTCTTACTGGCTACTGGCATTATTGATCAGCCAATTCAAATTCTGCAGACCGACTTTGCTGTCTATCTTGGCATTGTTTATACCTATCTACCGTTTATGATTTTGCCCTTGTATACCACTCTGGAAAAAATGGATTTAAATCTGCTTGATGCGGCGCAAGATTTAGGTGCGAAGCCTTATCAGTCATTCTTCTTGGTGACCTTGCCATTGGCGAAGCCGGGGATTATTGCTGGCTGTTTGTTAGTGTTTATTCCTGCGGTTGGGGAGTATGTGATTCCGGCCTTGTTGGGCGGATCGGATACCTTGATGATTGGCCGTGTGTTGTGGGATGAGTTCTTTTTAAATCGTGATTGGCCTTTGGCATCTGCCGTGGCGGTGGTCATGCTGATTGTTTTGGTTGGGCCAATTATGTTTATGCGAAACAGCAATAAGGAGGCCGAATGAAACAGGGCAGTTCAGTAGCTTTAAAAGTGATGGCTGGTGCGGGCTTTGTGTTTCTGTATGCGCCGATTATTGCCTTGATTGTGTATAGCTTTAATGAATCCAAACTGGTCACAGTGTGGGGCGGTTGGTCGTTAAAATGGTACGTCGAATTGTTCCGCAACGAGCAAATTATGAGTGCGGCTTGGGTAAGTCTGAAAATCGCTTTTATCAGTGCGACCTTGGCGTCTGTGTTGGGTACTTTAGCGGGTTTTGTCTTGAGTCGAATGCGTAAGTTTGCAGGCAAAGCCATGTTAACCGGTTGGGTGACAGCGCCTTTGGTGATGCCGGAAGTCATTACTGGCTTGTCTTTGCTGTTGTTATTTGTGTCTTTGGAAAATATGTTTGGCTGGCCTGCTGGTCGTGGTGTAACCACCATCGTTATCGCTCATACAACCTTTTGTTTGGCTTATGTGGCCGTGGTTGTGCAATCTCGCTTAGCTTCTTTGGATGAGACATTAGAAGAAGCGGCGATGGATCTAGGTGCCAAACCTATATCCTTGTTCTTTTTGATTACTTTGCCTTTGATTGCACCTGCGATTATCTCTGGTTGGTTGTTGTCTTTTACCTTGTCGTTGGATGACTTAGTGATTGCCAGTTTTGTTTCTGGCCCAGGTAACAGCACCTTGCCAATGGTGATTTTTTCGAAAGTCCGTTTAGGCGTGACGCCAGAAGTGAACGCTTTGGCGACCTTGATGATAGTGACGGTGTCGATTGCTGTCATCGCGGCGATTGTAATTATGCATAGACAAAATCGTTTTAAAGATACGAATAAATAGTGCTGTTTATTGAAAAACATTTTAAGGATAAATGAATGAAGATCGGTATTCTTGCTGCAGGTATTACACCTGATTCTTTACTGGGCGAGTTCCCAACCTACGCCAATATGTTTGCCGAACAGCTGGGGAAATTACAACAGGATTTTTCTTTTGTTACATATGATGTGCGTTTAGATGAGTTCCCAAATAGTGCTGAAGAATGTGATGCTTGGTTGATTACCGGATCGAAAGCCGATGCCTATTCTGATGAGCCTTGGATTCTGCGCTTGTGCACTTTGATCAAAGAAATCGATCAGTTACAGCGTCCTTTGGTCGGCATATGTTTTGGCCATCAAATCATTGCTCGTGCATTGGGCGGACGCGTTGAAAAATTCCAAGGCGGCTGGGGCGTAGGCATTCATCAATATGATATATGTGGATCTTTGCCAGTGCTTCCAGAGGCAAAAGAGCTTGCCTTGTGTGCTTTTCATCAGGATCAGGTCGTTGAAAAGCCTGCACGTGCGCGAGTGATTTTACGTTCAGAGTTTTGTGAAAATGCAGGCTTGCTTTATGAAGATCATATTTTGACTTTTCAGGGGCATCCTGAGTTTTCCAAAGTGTATGAAAAAGCCTTGGTCAATTTATACGATGGTAAGCAACTTACTCAAGAGCAAGCCAAGACAGCTTTAAATTCTCTTGAAAGCAGCGACATTCATTCTAATCAGATGATGTCGTGGATTGGTTTGTTTTTAAAGAAAGAGTCTTAAAAAATAAAGACTCTCTGTGAAACGGCTTTTGTATTTTGTTAGGGTAATCGATCCAGCATAGAGTAATACAACATCCCCGCGACTAACCCCGGCCAACGCAGTAATGTACCGCCGGGGAAGTCTTTTATCGGTAAACGCTCAAAGGCGTCTATGCCTTCTAGAGAACCTTGTACCGCTTTTGCAAAAATAGCGCCCGCGTAAGTCGCCAGCGCCACGCCATGACCAGAATAACCTTGTGCGACAAAGATATTTTGCTCTTGTCGAGCAATATGCGGCATGCGATTTAGCGTGATGGCTAAAGTGCCACCCCAAGCGTAATCAATTTTGTGAGAGGCCAGTTCTGGATAAACTTCAACCATGTGCTTTTTTACAAAGCTCGCGATGTCTTTGGGGAAATGTTGGCTGTAGTTTTCACCGCCGCCCCAAAGCAAACGTTGGTCAGCAGACAGGCGGAAATAGTTCACCACAAATTTTGAATCAGCCACTGCGACTCGTTCAGCATTGATGCGATTTGCCTGTTCATCACTCAAGGGTTCCGTGGCAATAATGAAGTTATTAATCGGCATGATTTTTTTCGCCGCTGCGCCATTAAGTTTGCCCAAATAACCATTGCAAGCGAATAGCAGGTAGCGACAACGTATCTTGCCTTTTTCGGTAATAACCTCCGGTTTCTCACCCGTTTTATAAGAGATGACAGTGGAGTTTTCGTAAAGCGTGGCGCCATGAGCAGTTGCCGATTGCGCCATGCCTAAGACGAAGTTAAGCGGATGAATGTGCGCGCCTTCTTGATAAAATTCGCCACCAAAATAACGGTCCGTGCCGAGTTTTTTAGCAACCTCGTCAGCGGTTAGATAGTCGACTGCGCTGTAGCCTAATGTATTGCGTTTGTATTCCACGGATTCTTTAATTTCGTCACCATGACGGCGTTTGCTGGCGACGTGCAAAACGCCTGCAGTCAAGTCGCAATCTATGTTGTAGCGCTTAACAAGTTCTTTCACTAAAGCAACCGAGTCCACCGAGCTTTGCCATAGCAAATCGGCGGTGTCTTTGCCGACCTGTTTTATCATGTCTTCGTGGCCCATGTTATGACCTTGGCAAATCTGACCACCATTACGACCAGACGCTCCCCAGCCAATTTTATTGGCTTCGACTAAACTTACTTTAAAGCCAGCTTCAGCTAAATGCAGTGCGGCAGAAACGCCAGTAAAACCACCACCAATAATACAGATATCGGTTTCTTGTTCGCCTGTTAGGTTTGGGTAATCTGTCTGTATATTCGCTGTTGCGGCGTAGTAGGATGCTTCGTGAGTATTCACTTGGTGAGTCCTTTGAAAACAGATAGCAACGAAAGGTTGGTATCGAATTAGATGATGGTTTTATTTTGGCCCATTCTGGCAAAAGCAGTTGCTTTAGTCGATCAACTAAAATATGTTCAAAGCCAAATTATCAATTAATTTAGTGATCATAGTAAACAAATAGACTGTATCCGCAATAGGCATTTTTTTAGCCGTTTTAATAAAGAAATTCGTTGGCACAAGGTGGGTTATGACAGAGTTTGAAGCTTTTTTGAAAGAACATTCAATAACGGAAGTCGAGTCAACGTTGGCAGATATGACGGGCAACGCTCGTGGTAAATTTTATCCAACGTATAAATTCTTGGCAGAATTGTTCGGGCGTATTCCAGAGACTATTCTCGTGCAAAGTGTCACCGGTGATTGGGCTGACAATCACTACGAGTTGGTGGATGCGAGCGACCGAGACATGGAGCTTCACCCTGATCCGAACACCTTCCGATTAGTGCCTTGGGCTGATGAACCTACGGCGCAAATCATCAATGATTGTTATGATAAAAGCGGCCAGCTGCATCCTTTATCTAGTCGTACGATTCTACGTAATATTCTTGCTCTGTATGCGAAAGAAGGCATCACACCAGTGATTGCCCCAGAAGTAGAATTTTATTTGATTGATCCAAACACCGATCCAGATTATGAATTAAAACCCGCAGTAGGGCGCTCTGGCAAACGAGAGACTTCTCGTCGTTCTTACAGCATAGACGCAGTGAACGAGTTCAACCCAGTGATTGATACGCTTTACAGCTATTGCGAAGCACAGGGTTTGGATGTGGATACTTTGATCCATGAGTCTGGTGCGGCGCAGATGGAAATCAACTTTATCCATGGTGATCCGTTAGATTTGGCCGATCAGGTATTTGTCTTTAAACGTACTTTGCGTGAAGCGGCTATGAAGCATGGTATGTACGCGACGTTTATGGCCAAACCAATGCAACATGAGCCGGGCAGTGCGATGCACATTCACCAGAGTTTGGTGGACAGCAAAACAGGGAAAAACTTGTTTGATGACAACGGCAGCCCAAGTGAACTGTTTTATAACTACTTGGGTGGATTGCAAAAATACACACCAAGTGCGATCAGTTTTTTTGCCCCAAACGTCAATTCTTACCGTCGTTTCTCTCCAGATATGGCGGCACCAATCAATATGCAGTGGGGATTTGATAACCGTACTGCAGGACTAAGAATTCCGTTTTCGCCACCAGAGGCGACGCGCATTGAAAATCGTTTTCCGGGTGCAGATTGCAACCCTTACTTAGGGATAGCTGCAACATTGGCGTGTGGTTATCTTGGTATTAAAGAGAAACTGCATCCTACTGAACCTGTGGAAGGTAAAAAGCCACCTTCGGAAGAAGTTGAAATCGCTCGTACTCTTGAAGAAGGTTTGCGTCTTTTGGAAGAATGCCAACCGCTTTGTGACATCATGGGCGAACATTTCGTCAAAGCCTACATGGGCGTCAAACGCAGTGAATTTGAAACCTTTAACCGAGTGATTAGTTCTTGGGAACGAGAGCACTTGTTGCTGAACGTTTGATGATTTAGGTGTGAAAGCAGCGTCAAAACAAGAAAGGCCAGATGGATTAAACATCTGGCCTTTTTATTTATCTGTATTTCAAATTGGTCTTATTTCTTTATTTGGTCTTATCTAGAGAAAAGCGCTAAGCCGCGGCTTCTTCGCGTCCAAAGTGTTTACCTAGTAGGGCGTGGTAAAAGTTATGGTCGTTGAGAATGCCGACGCATTGATCTGCTTCTTCTAATACCATGAAATGGTTGGAGTGATAGCGTAACTCTACGGCATCACGCATGGCGATGTTGGCTGGAACGATAAAGACGGTATTATCTGGCACGTTGGCAAGGATGGTTTCTGGTGTCCAGCGAGCCGTTGGAATGTCGCCTCTTGGTCCTTGCACAGAAACCAGTTTACCGTTTTCTAGTTTCATTTTAATGTCTTCATTGATAACAACATGCTCGTCTTGTACTGCCAATTCAGTTAGTGGTGTCATTAGCGAGCTACCGCGTAACACGTTCAGAGGGTTGGTATGAGCAACGAACTTCTCTACGTACTCAGTAGCAGGATTTAGGACGATTTGCTCAGGAGCGTCTTCCTGAATGATTCTAGCGGATTCCATGATGGCAATCTTGGTGCCGATCTTCAGTGCTTCATCTAAATCGTGACTAACGAAAATAATGGTCTTATTTAAGCGTTTTTGCAGCTCGATCAGTTCATCTTGAAGTTGTGAACGGATTAATGGATCGAGCGCAGAGAAAGGTTCGTCCATTAGCAAAACGTCTGTGTCCATGGCAAAAGCTCTTGCCAAACCTACACGTTGGCGCATACCACCCGACAGCTCGTCTGGTTTTTTGTTTGCCCATTTGTCTAAGCTGACCATTTTTAGCTGCTCGCGTGCTTTTTTAAGACGCTCGGCTTTTGGCATGCCCTGCATCTCTAAACCAAAGGCGACGTTTTCAAGTACGGTTAACCAAGGCATTAAAGCAAAGCTTTGGAATACCATGGATACGCGACGAGTACGCATGTGACGTAGAGTTGCATCGTCACATTTGGCCATATCGACCATTTTGTCGCCATCTCTTACAAGACAGCGGCCACGGGCGATTTTATTCAAACCGTTGACGGCGCGCAGTAGGGTCGATTTGCCAGACCCAGATAGTCCCATTAATACGCAGATTTCACCTTCGTTGACTTCAATGTTGGCGTTCTGCACACCAACTACGTCGCCAGTCATACCAAGGATTTGATCACGAGTATGACCTTTGTCCATAAGAGGGAGTGTTTTTGCTTTATTGTCACCGAAGACAATGTCGACGTTTTCAATTGTTACAACAGACATAAATTACCCCGCGTTCTTAGATGATGGCGACTTACAAATTCGGTCTAGCATGATGGCAACCAATACAATGGCAACACCTGCTTCAAACCCTTGGGAAATGTTTACCGTGTTCAATGCTCTGATAACCGGCTTCCCTAAGCCATCTGCTCCAACCAAGGCTGCGACAACCACCATGGATAAAGACAACATAATACATTGAGTGACACCAGCCATGATGTTTGGCATAGCAGCTGGCAGTTCAACTTTGTATAGCAATTTTGATTTTGTACAACCGAAGGCTAGGCCTGCTTCGATAAGCTCATTGGGTACTTTACTGACGCCTAAGTAGGTCAAGCGAATTGGTGCGGCAATCGCAAAAATAATGGTCGATATCAAGCCTGGTACGTAACCTAGACCAAATAGAATGAGTGTTGGAATAAGGTACACAAAGGTTGGAATCGTCTGCATCAAATCCAAAATTGGACGCAACATGGTGTATAGCCAAGGCCGATGGGCGGCCGCAATGCCAATAGGAACACCAATTAATACACTTATTGCTGTTGCCGAGACGACAAGTACTAGGGTTTGGATAGTTTCCACCCAATAACCCATATTAATAATCAGTAGTAAGGATAGGGTTATAAAAATAAGCAGGCCAATGCTGCGATGAAGAAACCAAACGCCAACTAAAATAATGGCAATAACGGCAAGCGGATGAATCGAATCAATCGCGTCGACCATTGTGACTATCATGGTTTCTAACGTTATAGAGACTAGATCAAAAAAACCGGAAGCCGCAGTAACCAGCCAATCGACAAAGTTTTCCATCCAAGCGCCAAGAGGGATTTTATTATCCGTCAGCCAATTCATATATGTGTTCTCCCGATAGTTCGATGACGCTCCCTCAACGGTGTGTCGTTAAGGGAGCCGTTATGATGTGCAAGTGATGTATTACAGACCTAGGTGTGATTTCACCGCGCTTAGGCCGTTATCACCAGATTTAGTGGTTACACCTTTAAGCCAAGCATCAAGAACTTCAGGATTCGCTTTTAACCATTCTTTTGCTGCGATATTGGGTTTTTTGCCTTCATCAAGAATGGCGCCCATTATTTGGTTTTCCATCGGCAAAGAGAATTTTAGGTTTGTGATGAGCTTGCCAACGTTAGGGCATGCTTGGATGTAACCTTTACGGACGTTAGTGTGTACGTCGGCACCACCGTAGTTAGGGCCAAAGTAATCATCTCCGCCAGAAAGGTATTCCATTTCAAAGTTGGCGTTCATTGGGTGTGGTGCCCAACCTAGGAAGGCAATCCATTTGTTGCGGCGGGTATTTCGGCTAACTTGAGACAACATGCCAGCTTCGCTGGATTCAACTAGTTGGAAATTGCCTAAATCAAAGGCGTTAGTATCAATCATGTCTTGGATGATGCGATTGCCGTCATTGCCAGGTTCGATACCGTAAATGCGGCCAGAAAATTCTTTGCGGTGTTTTGCGATGTCAGAGAAGTCTGTTACACCAGCATCAAAAGCGTCTTTGCTAACGGCTAGAGTGTATTTAGCACCGACTAGGTTTGCACCAAGGTCTTCAACAGTACCTGCTTTTAGGTAAGGTTCAATGTCTGCCTGCATGGTTGGCATCCAGTTGCCAAGAAAAACATCGATATCGCCATTTGCTAACGAAGTGTAAGTAACAGGAACAGATAACAATTGTGTTTTGGTTTTGTAGCCTAGACCTTCGACGATCTCGCTGGTTACTGCTGTGGTGGCGGTAATATCTGTCCAACCCACATCTGAAAAGCGAACTGTTGAACAATCTGCAGCCATGGTGAGTCCCGAAACACTTGCCATACTAATGGCTATTGCGGTCTTCTTTGCCTTATTTAACATACCCTTACCCTCTTTCTATTGAACTCAAAATCAATGAGCGAATACAGTGCCGAGTGCTGGCACTGACCGTGAACTCCTAAAACGTTGGCAGTGTTGTTTTGTAGACTGCCTAAAAAATGTAAGAAAAAAATCCGTGTGATAGCGTGTTTAAGGCTTATTCTTTAAACACGAGATCCAAATAATCTTGTATTTGAGCCGCTGATTCTTGTTTATTTATGCCGCCGGCTAATGAGCCTCGTAGCCACATCCCGTCAATCAGTGCAGCAACTGTTAGGGCGATGCGGCGGGCTTTGCTAATTTCAAATTCTTCTTTTAGTACGCATACCAATGCTGTCTGTAAGCGATTGGAGTAAATATTTTGCAATCGATACAAAGAGGGCGTGTGCATGGCTGATGCCCAAAATCCCATCCAAGCTTTGACCACTTGGGGGTGTGTTTGAGATTGACTAAAGCTGGCTTTCACTATGGCCATGACTTTTTGTTTCGCTGTTTTATTTTTCGCTTTTTTGACTTCTTGCGATAAACCTTCAAAGAATTCCCTAATTAGGCTTCTCATTGTGGCTTCGTATAAACCATCCTTGCCACCAAAGTAGTGGTTGATGATGGCAGGAGAAACACCTGCTTTTTTACCAATAACACTGACTGTTGCCCCCGCAAAACCATATTTATCTATGGCCTTTATTGCGGCCTCGATGAGCTGAGGTTTACGTATTTCGGGCATTCCAACTTTTGGCATTTTGGATCCTTTTTTATTAAACAGCCGTTTAATGAAAACTATACTAGGCTGATTGTGTAATTTAGGTCAACCCTTGACAATTAGGAAACTTAGTGCTCTAAAGAATATAATTATATGATTTTAAAGGGGTAATTTGTTTTTAAAAATTTTTTGTCTTTTTTTTCAGAGGTATTTTGTCGGTATAAGATAAGAAATGAGTGTTTTTGTGCTCATATTTTACTTAATGTACTATTTTAACTTGCTCTTTTTCGTTTCCCCTATTGGCTATTATGGCTGGAATTTTCAGGCGCGATAGTGTTAATTATAAAGCTAAATTAAAGGTTGGAGTGCTATTTTATGGATGTCGGCTTTTCGGTATTTGATACCCTGATAGATAGATCGGATATGAGCAGTGATAAGTGGTCAAAATACCCTGAAAATGTCATCCCTATGTGGGTGGCGGACATGGATTTTGATTCGCCAGATTGCATTAAAGATGCTTTAAATCAACGAGTTGGAAAGGGCGTTTATGGTTACACGCATACGCCTAAAGCTTTATCAAAAGCCATTCAAACACATTTGTCTACTCGTTATGGCTGGGATATTTCTAGCGCGCATTTAGTTCATTTACCTGGACTAGTTTGCGCTTTGCATTTGAGTGTTCGTGTTTTCTCAAATGCAGGTGATGGCATCGTTGTACCTGGCCCTGTTTATTATCATTTAACGAAAGCGCCATTAGCATCGGAGCGTGATTTATTAAATGTGGATATGGTCATTGATGATGGCCGTTGGGTGCCAGATATGGTGCAATTTGAAGCGGCTTGTGCCAACCCTAAAAGTAAGATGATTTTGTTATGTAATCCACATAATCCAGGAGGGACGGTTTATACCAAGGCGGAATTATTAAGTATTCACGCGTTAGCAAAAAAATACGATTTGCTGGTGGTGAGTGATGAAATTCACTGCGACTTGATCTTGGATGATTTGCCTCACGTGCCTTTTGCCAGTTTGAATAAAGACGCTGCGAATCGCACCATTACCTTAATGGCGCCAAGTAAAACCTTCAACATTGCGGGTTTGGGTTATGCTTTCGCGGTGATTGAAAACGCTGAATTGCGTCAAGCATTTAACAAAGAAAGAGCAGGCTTAATTCCATCGCCCAATATGTTAGGTCTAACTGCTGCTATTGCTGCTTATGAAGAAGGTCAAGAGTGGCACGATGAGCTGTTGGTGTATTTGAAAGGCAGCCGAGATTTGTTGGTTGAACGATTGGCTTCGACACCTCTGAAAATGGTGCATTTAGAGGCCACTTATCTTGCGTGGATAGATGCGTCAGCTTTGTCGCTCGATAATCCGTATCAATTTTTTGTTGATGCTGGTGTTGGTGTTTCCGATGGTAAAGATTTTGGTAATCCTAACTATGTTCGCCTAAACTTTGGTTGTCCCCGATCCATTCTCGACCAAGCGATGACTCGTATTGAAGAGGCACTCATAAAACACAAATTTATGTGATTTATTTGCTTTTAAAACAGTCAAATAAGTGAGATCGAGCTCAGGTTAAAGTGCATCTACAGGAGCTGTTCTTATGTTGACGTTAGCATCGAGTAATTTTGTTAGTCGCTATATCCAGCAAGCTTCTCCTGCGATTCGAGAAGATTTGCTGGAAATAATTCAAATGATGGAATTAATTGCCCCCGAGGCTGAGCTAGTCGGCGGTTTGGGCATTCCTTACTTTCAGCAGAATGCTGGTTGGCTTTATGGTGTGGCGGCACGAGAAGATCATTTGTGCGTATATTTTTCGGATCTTAGCGTACTTTACCCATTTGCTGAGCGTTTACCTCATGTTCAATTTGGGGATAATTGTTTTATTATTCACCGATTAGATGAGATCAACCTTAATGTATTAGCGGAACTTTTTGGACAGATAAAAGTTCATTTTTTACTGAATCATCGAGAACCTTCAGTACTTATTCAGTAAGCTTTATTACAGCTTGTTATTTGATATTTAAGGTTTTTTTATCCTAGGCTATTTGCTAAATGATAGATTTCACTATCCGTATGGGTGTTTTTTTTCTGGTCTTTAGTGTGCTGCTTTTTTGGCAATGGTATTGGCCAAGAGGTGCTCTTTTGCAGTGGCGGCAACGTTGGTGCCATAACCTTTTTTTGTTAGTCATCGGTGCGGTTAGCGTTCGAGTTTTTCAGCCTTTATTGCTATCTTCTGTGGCTTTATTTAGCCCAGATTTTGGTCTTTTTTGGGTGTTGGGTTTGCCTTTTTGGGCTGTTTTTCTACTGAGTGTTCTATTGCTAGATTGCCTTATTTATTGGCAGCATCGGCTATTTCATCGTGTTCCTTTCTTGTGGTGTATTCATCGCATTCATCACTCTGATCCTGAATTGGATGTGAGTTCTGCGATGCGTTTTCATCCCATCGAAATTGTATTGTCTCTTTGTATTAAGGCCTTAGCCGTTTGGTTATTGGGGATTCCAGTGGAAGCCGTGCTGGCGTTTGATATTTTATTGAATGCATCCGCTATGTTTAACCATACTAATGCAAGGTTGCCTGTTAATATCGAGGCATGGGTTAAGAAGCTAGTAGTTACTCCAGATATGCATCGCATACATCATTCAAGAGTGAGCCTCGAGGCGAACAGTAATTACGGATTTTTCCTGAGTATTTGGGATACGTTTTTTAAGACAAAAAGAAATATTGCCTTAGAAGGAGATGAACATTTAAAAATAGGACTGCCTGATACGGTTACGTATCAACCAAGATCGTTAAAGGAAGTATTGGTGATGCCTTTTACATTATTTAAAAAGCATCGTTAAAGACGAATAAAGAAGAAGCAGTTAGGAAAAACTATGAGTTATCACGAAGTAAATTTTATCGAAATGCGTGTTATTGGTTGTCTTATGGAAAAAGAGATTACCACGCCAGATCAATATCCTCTTAGTTTGAATGCCCTCGTAAATGCCTGTAATCAAAAGTCCAATCGTGAGCCAGTTACTCAACTGTCTGAAATAGAGGTGCAAGGCGCGGTAGATGCTTTAGTGGCTCGCGGCTTGGTGACTGAAATCAATGCATCTCATAGCCGAGTCAGTAAATATCAGCACAGGTTTTGTAATACGGAGTTTTCCGATTTGCAATTATCGCCTGCGGAAACGGCGATTATCTGCCTGATGTTTGTTCGTGGTGCTCAAACGCCAGGAGAGCTTCGCTCACGCAGTGGTCGTTTGCATAGCTTCCAATCTCGTGACGAAGTGGAAATAGCTTTGCAGTCGCTGCAGTCGAAAACGGGTGGCCCTTATGTTTGCCTGTTACCAAGAGAGCCGGGTAAGCGCGAGCAGCGCTATCAAGAATGCTTCTGTACAGAATCAGAGCGGCCAGCTGCCTCCTTTTCTTCTGATACAAGCGATGAATACACTCAACAACTTGAAGCCAAAGTTAAAGAATTAGAAGTGCAAGTTGAAAAATTAAATGAACGCATTCATGAACTTGAAAATGCCAGTGGACTATAGTCTTCTTTGACGTCAAACTTAGCGAGATATTTGCACGACTACTGTGCTTGCTAATACTTTGTTAAAAACAGACTCGAAATGCTCATTTATAACTCATAAACTCTGCTTTCTCGTCTATTTTTGCCTCGTCTTGGTTTCGCTCGTAACGTCGTGCAAAGGTCTCTTACGTGCGTTTTTTAGTGTCGCTATTTTTAACACTAATAAGTTGTTGGCGTTAATGCTTTGATTAAGTCTATGGGGAGAATCCTATGAAGAAGGTACGCTGGGGTATTATTGGTACAGGTCAAATCGCGCATTTATTTGCCAGTGATTTTTGTCATGTCAAAGCGGGCGAACTTCGTGCGGTTGCTTCTCGTGATAAGGCATCAGCGGATGCATTTGCGGCCGAATTTGATATCGAATTGGCCTTTATTGATTACTTTTCACTGATTAATAGTCATGAAGTGGATGTTATCTATATAGCGACACCTCATGTATTTCATTACGATCTTACCAAAGCCTGTATTTTGGCGGGTAAGGCTGTATTGTGTGAAAAGCCTTTCACTATCAATGAGGTGCAATCTAAAGAGCTTTACGATTTAGCGTTAGAGCATAACGTGTTTGTCATGGAAGCCATGTGGACGCGTTTTAATCCTGTTATAGAGCAAGTTGTAGAGTGGGTTGAAGAAGGTGAAATTGGCGACCTGAACAGCATTCAGGCAAGTTTCAATTTTGTTGGGCCTACAGATCCTAATCATCGTTTGATGAATCTTGAGCTTGGCGGCGGCGCTTTATTGGATGTAGGGATTTATCCGGTGTTCTTAGCACAATTGTTTTTCGGTAAGCCGGACTTTGTTCAGAACCAAGCGGTGATTGGCGACACGGAAGTGGATCTGTTCGAGCAAATTCTATTAGGTTGGGAAAGTGGACAGCTTGCTTCTTTGGATGCGTCTTTGATCTCGTGTAATCCGAACCGTGCCATGTTATCTGGTTCTAAAGGTTATATTGAAATCGATTCAGAATGGTTCAAAGCCAAATCCTGCCGTGTTGTTAGCGCTGATAATAAAGAGCGCGCTGTGGAGTTTGATTTCCCCGGAAATGGCTACCAGTTTGAGGTAGATGAAGTGAACCGCTGCCTTGAAGAAGGTTTGATTCAAAGCCCTAATCATAGCTGGCAGAACAGTTTAGAGCTGATAGCAACGTTAGATGAGATTCGTCAAGATATAGGTTTGTTCTATCCGGGTGAAGATGGCTCTAGTGACCACCACCATCACCATGATGAAGAGGATTTACATCACCATCATCATGAACATGGTCATCATAAGCATTAATTAGAAAATAATTATCATAAAAAAGGCTCTTTTCATCGCTGAAAAGAGCCTTTTTGTCTATGTTCTTAAACCAAAGTTCAGTTTTAGTTTAGGTGTTTGTTTAGAGTTGGCAGCAATACTTTAAACAAACGTGGTGCTGCGCAAAGTACATCGCCTTTTTCTAGGCTTGGTGAGCCATCAAAACCAGCGAATAAACAACCAGCTTCTTTTGCAATGAATAGCGGCGCTTGCATTTCCCATTCTTGAAGTTTAATGCCCCAAGCTGCATCAAGACGACCAGCTGCAACGTTAGCAAGCATCAATGCTGGGCAGTCTTGCATAACAGCACGAGCGCCTTGCTCTGCAATTTCAGTTAGCACAGCGAATTGTCCAGATAGGTAAGGCATCAAGCGATCAGTTGCAGGGAATTGTGCTGCGACAGTCACGTTTTCTAATGTACGTGCAGAGCTGCTACGGATTCGAGAGTTGTTCAGGTAGGCACCACGACCTTTACTAGCGTAAAACTCGTCTTTGGTGTGAGGGTTTAGCACAAGAGCGTGCTCCACTTTACCGGCAACTAGGTAGCTCATAGTAATAACGTTGCCCGTTAGGCCACGTGAAAATAAGTGCTGTCCTTGGATTGCATCAATGATCCATTCGCCTTCTTCGCCATTTTGAACTGTGCCTTGAAGGCGAGTTGTTATGGTGTCAGCTGGGTAGGCTTTTTCTAGGTGGTAAACAATGCTGCGTTCTGCGCCAGAGCAAACAGCTTGATAAACTTGTTCAGCGGACTGACCTTGTTCTTTATCAAAAAGCAATTTTTCTTGCGAGTGAACAATATATTCTGCAGCGGCACGAGCTGCTTTAAGTGCGACATTGATTCTAGGTTGCATAATTTACCGTCAATTATTCCGTCATTAAAATGCATATACCGTCTATAAGACGATAAGTTGCCAAATAAAGTGTTAAAGAGCGGGCGGTCTCCGTTTTATCAATTATCTCTCAAAGGAGAGTCTCTTAAGTAAATAACCTAAGTAGATATTCCCTAAAGAAAGAGAGTGCTAAAACCGAGCGCCTAAATAAGAGCGCGAATTCTAGCGTAACAGCGCACTTTTTACTAGTGAAGTTTTGGTTGAAAACTGATCGATTTGCGGCTTTATGATAAATATCTGTTAAGATACGCGGCATTGTTCGACTGCTATTATTGGTACCTCATAAAATGCAAAATAAAGTAAGAATTGTCCTTGTTAATACATCGCACCCTGGAAATATTGGTGGTGCTGCTCGTGCAATGAAAAATATGGGGTTAGCAGATCTGTATCTTGTTGCTCCTAAGCAATATCCCAGTGATGAAGCGGTAAGTCGTGCTTCTGGTGCGACGGATATTTTAGATAATGCCGTTGTTGTAGATACTTTAGAAGAAGCCTTGGCTGATTGTCAGCTAGTCATCGGCACCAGTGCTCGTGAACGTAATATTCCTTGGCCTTTGGTAGATCCAAGGCAAGCTGCGGATTTAGTGTTTGATGAAGGCTTGGTGACGGCATTTGTGTTTGGTCGTGAAGACAGAGGACTCACCAACGAGGAGCTACAACGTTGTAATTATCATGTGCATATTCCTTCTGTTGAGACCTTTAGTTCCTTGAATTTGGGTGCGGCAGTACAGGTTATTGCCTATGAGTTACGCATGAAGACACTATTGATGAAAGATGCGCCAGTGGTTGCGAGTAAATGGGATGTGCCAGCGGCAAATGTTGAGCAGATCGATTACTTGCTTGAGCATTTGGAAAAAGTCTTAGTACAGACTGAGTTTCTTGATCCTGAAATGCCAATGCAAGTGATGACACGTTTTCGTCGTTTGTTTCAGCGTTCGCGATTGGATCAGCAAGAAGTGGGCATGTTAAGAGGTATGTTGACTTCGATGGAAAAGAAAATGAAGTAATGACTAGCTCGCTTGACAGAGCTTTGCTAAAAGCATAGGTCAGCATCCAAACTGAAACAAAAAAACGCTGACTTATTGCTAAGTCAGCGTTTTTTTGAGCTAGAAGTTGGTCTTAAGCTTTACGCTCTGGACGACCTTCTTCTTGCCAGTAAGTATGGAATTTCTGACCTGGCTCTGCATCCACGCGTTCATAGGTGTGAGCGCCGAAGTAGTCGCGTTGCGCTTGTAGCAAGTTAGCAGGCAAAACTTCAGAACGGTAGCCATCAAAGTAAGCCAATGCTGAGAAGAAAGATGGCGTTGGAATACCTGATTGCGCTGCAAGGACAACAGCTTTGCGAAGACCAGCTTGCTTGCTCGCCATGGCGTCAGCGAAATAATCGCTTAGCAATAGGTTTTCAAGCGCTGGGTTTTCGACAAAAGCATCAGCGATCTTTTGTAGGAAAGATGCTCGAATGATGCAGCCTCCGCGCCAGATTTTAGCGATATCACTGAAGTTAAATTTCCAATCGTATTCTTTTTCAGCCGCGCGCATTAGTTGGAAGCCTTGAGCGTAAGCACAAATTTTCGCACAGTAAAGCGCTTCTTCGATTGCTTTCTCTACTTCTTCGGCTTCAATTTCGCCACTTTCTACATCAGCAACAAGTTTGCTTGCAGCAAGCTCTCGTTCACCTGTTAGTGTGCTTAGGGCACGAGCATAAACGGATTCGCTGATAATGCCTGCTGGAACGCCCATTTGCGTTGCGCTGATAGATGTCCAGCGGCCAGTGCCTTTTTGGCCTGCGCTGTCTAGGATCATATCTACTAGCGGAGCGCCTGTTTTGTGGTCGTATTGCTGAAGAATGTCGGCTGAAATTTCAACAAGGTAGCTGTTTAAAACGCCTTGGTTCCATTTTTCAAATAACTTACCAATTTCTTCAGGTTCGTAACCAAGCAAAGAACGTAGTAGATGGTAAGCTTCACAAATAAGCTGCATGTCAGCATATTCAATGCCGTTATGAACCATTTTCACGTAATGACCTGCGCCATTTGGCCCAAGGTAAGCAGTACAAGGTTCGCCTTCAGTTACAGGTTTGCCTGGTGTGTTGCTAACGATGGGTTTGCCATTCTCGTCTACTTTAGCGGCTACGGCTTCCCACATTGGTTGTAGATATTTCCAAGAATCGGCGTCGCCGCCAGGCATAAGAGATGGGCCAAAACGCGCCCCCACTTCACCACCAGAAACAGCGGTGCCAAAGAATTTGAATTTTTCTTTGTATTCCGCTTCACGGCGAATGGTATCAGTCCATTGACTGTTTCCGCAGTCTACTACGATATCGTCTGCTTCTAGGCCAGCATCAATTAAGCTGTTGCATACGGCGTCTACAGGGCTTCCTGCAGGAACCAAAACAACAATGACGCGAGGCTTTACTAAATTTGCAAGCATGTCTTCCATGTTTGAGCAGCCAATGATACGAGCTTCTGCTGATGGATCTGGGCGTTCTGCCGCTTCAGTATCTAAAACGTCTTGAACTTTATGTGCGTCAAGATCAAAACCTGCAACTCGGTAGCCATGGTCAGCTAAATTTAAGGCCAAGTTTTTACCCATGACACCCAGGCCGACAAATCCAATATTGCAGTTCTGATTCGTTTTTAACATAAATATCGATCAACCTTTTGAACAATTGGGGGAAATTGAAGAAAGAATCTTACCATGAAGCGCTATGATTCAGGACATACTAGAGGCAAGAAAAATTCAAATAATTGTGTTTTTTTGATGTTTTTTAATAGAAACCTTACATTTTAGGTGGCTTTCTCTTAGAAAATTGCGGGGCTGCATTGGTTGTTTTTTGTTGTTCTTAGAGTGGGTAATAAGTTTCTATTTAGTAGAAAGACTACAAAAAAGAAAGAAAACTACAAAAAAATAGTGTCGATCACTTGTGCTTAGGTGTTGATTCTCGTTTCATTACACTGATTTAAAGTAATTTCTATATTTTTCATGTGGTTAGGGTTTTTTGGAAAGTTTCAAAATGGTAATAAAATAACATATTGTTATAACAATATTTTTTCTTAGATTGTTTTGTTACTATGCTTTTTACAGAAAAAAACTTTCGCATAATAATAAAAATGACCAGACAATCTTTATAGTTCAGAGGATTTAGCAACATGAACTCCGCATCAGACGTAACTAGTATTCATACAAATTTAACTACGCCGCAGTTGGTTGAAAAAGCCCTGCAGAATGGCGAAGGGGTTCTTGCCGATAACGGCGCGCTTGTTGTTGAAACAGGTGCTCGTACCGGTCGATCTCCTATGGATCGTTTCATCGTTGAAGAAGCGTCCAGTAAAGATAGCATTCATTGGGGCCCTGTTAATCGCCCGTTCCCTGAAGCAAAATTTGCTCCGCTTTGGGATCGAGTTGCTGCGTATCTTGATGGCCAAGAGTCGTTTGTATCTAACATTCATGTCGGTGCGGGAGATGAATATTATTTGCCAGTGATTATGCGCACTGAAACAGCTTGGCACCAATTATTTGGTCGTAACCTGTTTATTCGTCCTGATGTATATAATCCATCAAGCAAAGGTGAGTGGCAGATTCTTAATGCGCCAAACTTTGTTTGTGAGCCTGAGCGTGATGGCACCAATTCAGATGGTTGTGTGATTCTGAACTTTGCTGAGCGCAAAGTGCTTATCGCAGGTATGCGTTACGCTGGTGAAATGAAAAAAGCCATGTTCTCCGTACAAAACTATTTGTTGCCTGCTCATGATGTATTGCCAATGCATTGTGCTGCCAACGTCGGTACAGAAGACGATGTGACTTTGTTTTTTGGATTGTCAGGTACGGGTAAAACAACTTTGTCTGCTGATCCTGAGCGCTTTTTGATTGGCGATGATGAACATGGTTGGGGTAAAGACACTGTTTTTAATATTGAAGGCGGCTGCTACGCAAAAACCATTGATCTTTCTCAAAAAAATGAGCCGATTATTTGGGATGCGATTAAATTTGGTACTATCGTTGAAAACGTTGTTCTAGATCCTGAAACACGTGTTGCTGATTACGCTGATACATCTTTGACTCAGAATGGTCGTGCTGGTTACCCTCGTGAGCATATTGAAAAACGTGCAGCGGGCAACCGAGCTGGTGAGCCAAATGCCATTATCTTTTTAACGTGTGATTTGACAGGTGTTCTTCCTCCAGTTTCTATCTTGACGAAAGAGGCGGCAGCTTATCACTTTTTAAGTGGTTACACAGCGCTTGTTGGTTCAACAGAAATGGGCGCTGGTACGGGTATTAAATCAACCTTCTCTACTTGTTTTGGTGCGCCTTTCTTCCCTCGTTCTGCTGATGTGTACGCGGATCTTTTGATTAAGCGCATTGAGGAGTTCGGTAGCAAGGTTTATCTGGTTAATACTGGTTGGACTGGTGGTGCTCATGGTCAAGGTGGTAAGCGTTTTAGTATTCCTACTACTCGTGCGGTAATTTCTGCGATTCAATCTGGTGTTTTGGCTGATGCTGAAACCGAGCACTTGTCTGACGTTAACTTGGATGTTCCGACTCAAGTTCCTGGTGTTGATAGTGTTTTATTGAACCCTCGTAAGACATGGTCAGATCAGTCAGCTTATGAAGCTCAAGCGAAAAATTTGATTAATCAATTCGTTGAGAACTTTAAGAAGTTCGATACAGTGTCTGATGCTATTGTGAAGGCTGGCCCATCGCTTTAAGCTTACTTTTACTGTGTTTCTTAAAAAGGCCGTGCATTTTGTACGGCCTTTTTTGTTTTCGAATGTTTTATAATCTAGTACTTCATCCTTTAAATCGTGTAACCTCTTCTATATGTTTATTGATAGCCATTGTCATTTAGATTTTGATGTGTTTGATGAGCAACGCGATTCGTTGATGTCACGCTGCTTGGAAAATGGTGTGGCGGGTTTTTTGGTGCCTGCGACGACTGTTGCTAGCTGGTCGAAGTTGGAAATATTGATGAAGCGTTATCCTGAGTGGCGAGCTGCTTATGGTTTACACCCTTATTTTTTGTCGGAAGCTTCGTTGGATCAAATCGATTTTCTTGCTGAGCAATGTGATACACCTCGTGTGGTTGCCGTTGGTGAGATAGGATTGGATTGTTGGCCTAATGCTATTGATATGAAAGTACAGGTGGCGTTTTTCACTCGTCAGTTAAGTGTGGCTAAATCATTGAAATTACCAGTTATTTTACACGCCAGAAAAAGTTATGATTTGGTGTTTAAGTATTTGCGGGAAGTTGGTTTTAAATGCGGTGGTGTTGTTCATGCTTTTAATGGCAGCTCTGAACAAGCGAAACGTTTTTTGGACCTTGGCTTTGTGCTGGGGATTGGTGGTACGGTGACTTATCCAAGAGCACAAAAAGCGCATAGAGTATTGGCATTGCTCAGTGATAATGCATTTGTGCTTGAAACGGATTCGCCTGATATGCCGCTTTATGGTTTTCAAGGGCAACATAATACCCCTCTTTCTATTCCTCTTATTGCGCAGAGTGTGGCGCAGATAAGGGAGGAAAGTGTAGAGCAGATTGCACAGCAGACATATGATAATCTACTGAGGACTTTTCCAAGGTGGAATGAGGACTTACTTTGAATAATACACAAGATATTAACGCGCCTATTCGTATTCTTCTTTTGGGAAGTGGCACTGAAGTTGGTTCGTCTTTCTTGCAGCTTTCTGAAGGCAAAGACGAATTCGAATGGTTGTGTCCTGATGAATCGCTATTACTGGATGTTAGCAGAAGAGCTGAATTAGATGCCATGCAGTTTGACGTTATTATTGATGCGTTAAGCTTACGTTATGCGCTGCAAAATGATTATGGAAAGTTTCAGTCCTCTTTACGGTATTTGAGTGAAAAATCGAGCACGACATTAATCATGATTAGCAGTGCTAGGGTGTTTTCTGGCAATAAAGATGTGCCTTACGCTGAAATTGATGTTCCAGATAGTTCTGAGGCTTATGCAAAAGCTTTGATTGAGGCGGAGTCTATTGTGCTGAGTAACCCTAATAATATTGTGCTACGAACGGGTTGGTTATTCAGTGGTAAAGGGGATGACTTTGTTTGTAGGACGCTAGGCTTGATTCAAGATGGCGTTAATCTTGCTTATAAAGATGACTTAATTGGTAGTCCTACACCAGTGTCTGATTTGGTTCGAGTGATTTTGTCTATGGTAAATCAAGGGCATTACGGTGCTCAAAATAAAGGTGTTTACCATTATTGTTGTGCTGAAGAAATTAGTTGGATTCGATTGGTTGAGGCTATTTTGGCGACTTCCAGTCAATTCGATCCTAAAGCACAAGTAGAAGTCGAGGCAATTGGTGATTCGTTTCCAGAGGTGCATGAAACATTAGTTATGCAGCGGCAATCATTATCTTGTCGGAAGATATTTAATCACTTTGGGATAAAACAGCGCCCATGGCGATCAAAATTAAGAAGTTTAGTTAAGGAATTATATCAAGCTAGTTAGTTGCCAATTTTTGGTTGAGATAAATAAGTAGAATGGGAGGTGATGTGTACAAAATAAATCATAAAGCGGTCGTATTAGCTTTTATCTTTCAAATGCTTGTTGGGGGGGCTTGGTATGCTTCGGCACCTGTGTCACTTTTAGAGCGTGCAGCTTTGGTAGATATGGCGAAGCAACCTTCCGTTGGTGTGATTTTGTTGTTCGCATTTTCTTCTTTTGTGTATTTGTATTTTACGGCTTGGTTATTGCTAAGAATAAAGGGGCTATCTGGTTTTGGTCGCTTCTTTATAGTTATAGGGATATGGTTATTTATTGTTGTTCCTAATTATGTTTCTGTCTTCATTCACCTTCATCTTAGTGAATCTGATGTCTTGTATATGATGTCATATGGTGCTGCTAGCTGTGCCATAGCGGCTGTTATTTTACCACTATGGCAATCTTCTAGATCTATTTTCAAAGATTAGCGTTTTTGATTAATACAGGCTACTTTCCGGCCAAACCAACCATAAGCTTAATCCACTTATTAAAATGCTGATTACGATTTGGCCAATGATAATGAAAATACTTTGTCTGTTGCTTAATCGACCGCCTAGAGCAACGGCTATTGGCGTTATAAAGCTGCTTGCAGCAAGCATTAGCATGACGTTTAACGGAATGTCTGCTAGAACATGACTTTGTGTAATTAATCCTCCTAGTATTAGGAGAGCTGGGATACTGGTTTGGCTTTGTGTGGTTTTAGTAAAATAACTAATAGTCACATAGGCAAATAACGCTGCACCTAAAGCACCTAATAGCTGTCCTATTAGTAAGCTTCCTCCAATTGATATAACCGGTGCAGCTGCGCCAGCAGTGACCATTAGTCCTATTGGTAAAAGTAGTGGGGAAATGCTGCGTTCTGGCTGTGCTTTTTGATCTGCTGTTTTTTGTATTTTTTGTTGTATCAGTTGGTAAAGCAGAACGATGAATGCGCAGCTTGCTGCCCAACTAAGGCTAACGATAGGGCCTGAGTGTTTTAATACTGGGTTGAGTAGAAGATAAAACGATAGTCCAAACAATATAAAACCAGCACTGTTGCGAATTACTGGTTGTTTAATAGTGACTAAGCTAAATAGTGAAACGATGCCAATTAATACTGTTATGCTGTAATAGTCTATCGCTTGCTTTGGTGGGAAACTCAAGCCTGAATGGATCAGGCTGAGTCCGACAATAAAGCCGCCAAGGTAACCAAGATAAGACGATGCGCGTAACAATTTGCCAGCAACAATGCTGACTATTAGTGCGGCGAGAAAGGGGTAAACTGCCGTATGTAATAGCATTAAAACAGTAGAGTTACTGGCTTCTTCGTACATGATCGCTTTCCTTGGTGCTTTTTTTCTGAATTGATTATTGGCGAATGCCTTCCACATAAACTTCAATTTCTGTTTTATCTGTTACGCCTGGGATGAAGTAGCTAACGCCAAAATCACTGCGCTGAATAACGGTTTTTGCTTCAAAACCTGCACGGTAACCACCCCAAGGATCTTTCCCTTCTCCAACCTTGTTAACATCAAAGCTAACCGACTTAGTTACGCCGTGTAGAGTTAGATCACCAGTTAAGGTGTTTCCTTCAAATTTGGTGCTTTTAAAGGTCAGTGTTGGGAATTGTTTAACATCTAAAAAGTCAGGGCTACGTAGGTGTTTATCACGAGCATCGTGATTGGTATCGATACTGTCTGCTTTTATCGTCAATGATGCGTTACCTGATTTTCCATCTTCGGCGTATGCAAAATCACCTTCGAATTCATTAAAGCGGCCAACAGTTGTGCTAACGCCCAAATGACCTACTTTAAATACAACACCAGAATGGGCGGGATCAATTTTATAATCTGCTGCCATGGATAGGCTTGATACAAGCATTAATGCACTGATACTAATTATTTTCATTCTTACATTCCTTTACTAGATTCAAAGATGTGCACAGTGTAGATTGTTTTTTTTAATAAATAATCAGCGCTAAAAACAATTCAATATTAACTAAAAAGAAATGATAATAAGGGAACTTTTTATTTTTTGGGGAAGTGAATGGATAAGCTGCAAGCGATGAAGGTGTTTTGCCGTGTTTATGAGGCAGAAAGCTTTAAATTAGCGAGTGACTCTTTAGGGATTTCTCGACCTATGGTGACACGCTATATTAACTCTATTGAAGAGGAGTTAGGGACTAAGCTCTTGCAGCGTAATACTCGTAACATCAGTATCACTCATGCTGGTCGTAAATATTATCAGCACTGCATAGCGATACTTGATGCGATTGAGGAAGCAGAGAGCGAAATTGGCGATTTGACACAAAAGCCAAAAGGGCTGCTGAGGATTAGTGTGCCAATGGATTTTGGTTTATCGCACATTGTGCCTTTACTGGATAGTTTTAGTCGTTTATATCCTCAAATCGAATTGGATATAGATTTTAGTGATAAACGTATCGATATGACGGAATCTGGTGTTGATATTGCGATTAGGGGAGGGGATTTAGGAGGGGATCAATTTGTTGCTCGGCCTCTGTGCTATTCCAAAGGGTTTGTTTGTGCGTCGCCAGATTACATTTTGCAGCATGGAGAGCTTCATCATATAGGAGAGCTAGAAAGTCATTCCTGCCTTTTGTATAGCAATGCGCTCGTGCCAAATCGTTGGTCGTTGATAGACGAAGCCGGTGTTTCTCAAACGGTTTCGGTTTCTGGCGCTTTTACTGCGAATAATGGTGGTGCTTTAACTCGGTTTGCCTTGGCGGGTTTGGGGGTGATTTATCAACCTGATTTTCTGGTAGCAAAGCACATTGAATCAGGTGCGCTGATCAACTTGTTGTCAAAGTATAAGGGCTACGAAATATGCTTTTATGCTATTTATCCACAACGCAAGCTAATGTCTAGGAAGACTCGATTGTTACTAGATTTTTTACAAGACAAACTGGCCAATACAAAATTTTGATAGTGTATTGGCCAGTATCTTAGATTTGAGCTTTTTGTTATTTCAAATCGCTAAACTCATTTTCTATGTTTAGATTTACAGGCATATCATAGCCAGGCAAACGAATTTCTTGATCCGTTATATTAAGCTCTTCACCGCCTAATACGTTGAATCCAAATTTGTAGATAGGAAGCGTTTCACCACGAATAGCGGATTGATTATATTCCTCAGCTGCAGCAACAACATCAGCGTTTTTCGCTTGGTAGTCGCTCATTTGCTCTGCACTGTAGCGCTTGTTTAGCATTTTCATGGTTTGAATTGGAGATAACAAAACAGCTGTTGCGTTATTTCCACCAAAACCTTTTGAGTTTAATAATGCCGCATCAAAATGGTCTTTTCCATAAACCTCGTGCTTGAGTTGGAATTTTAGGCCGTCTTGATAAACGTCATCGGCAACCGCGTTGGATGTTGTGATACCGGGTAAAATGCCGTCTTTCCACACGCCTAAAGATAAGTGCAACTGATCGCCACCTGCAGTACCTTGAGAGTGGCCTAGGAAAGCTTTCATGGCTACAACTGGCATATCGGTTGCACCAAAGCTAGTCGCCGCTTTGCTTAGTACGTGAGATTCAGTGATACGGTTTTGCGGTGTGCTGGTACCATGTGCTTGAATGAAAGTACGCTGCGTTAAGCCGTCATTACCTATGATATTTTGCAGGTAAGCCATGGCTTTACTCATGGTTAAATAGTTGCCAATACCTGGCGCTGAAATGGATTTTTTATGTCCATCTGCATGTGAAAATACCGCTGGGATAGCTCCAAATATTTCAGCGCCTAATTCAATGGCAAGTTCATCATCCATCAGAAGTGTCCATTGACTAGATTCTCCAATGGTAAAACCACAGTTCTGAGCAAATGGTCGGCAGCTGCGGGTATGGTCTGGTTCTTCTTGATTTGTTATCTCGTCCAGAGCAAGCAGAGCGGTATCTTCTGCTAAGGCACCCATTGTTCTGAAGCCTTCGATAATTTCGGGGGTGATCGGAGCATCACTGCCGCCAACCATTGCCACGCGAAATTTTCCACTCTTAATGCCGTCGATAGCTTTTTCTAGGTTGAAAAAATACGTTGCACAGGCACCAATTGCAGTACCGACATTGCCAACGCTGCCTAAAATGTAAGCATTTACAAAGTCTGCTGGCATTTGAGCATAACCAAGAGGCAAATGTTTCGATGTTGTGCGTTTACCCATTAGGGCAGATTTGAGCATACCGCCAAATCCTAAGTCGTCCATTTGACCAATTGAGTTGGCAGCGTAAACCGCCATTTGATCTGGGGCGACTTTGCTGCGAATGGTTTCCCAATCAATGCCGCTACTTTTAATAGCATCTGACGCACCATAGACAGTCATTTGTAGGCCGCGAGGATGATTTCGACTTTGATACAGCTTAGATGGATCAAAGCCAGTGGGTAGTTGTCCTGCAGCTTTTACAGAAAGAGGGCGAGTGTCTTTTATAAAAGTTTCTAGATTACCGTCAACAACGACTTCGCTTAGGGTGTCTGAAAGCTCTGTTACTTGCCAATTTGTAGGGCGATCATTTGGAAGAGAGCGTGTTTTGATAGTAAAGCTGAGTTTTTCTTCGCTGTGACTTGACTGTAGTGTTGTGGATTTGTGTAAAACCACATGGTCAACATCAAATAAACTAGGGTGAATACGACGAATTAAGGTGCGAGCAAGAAGAGACTCTCCGATGCTGTCAATAAGTGCGGCGGCATCTAGTGCTTCCCCACCATTAGTATACCAAAGGCCATTTTTGTGCTCGGCCATGTTGGTAATAGTGGCAAGATCGAGTAAAACATCCTGCTGGATTGAGCTTGGAAGAAGATCAAAGACAATTCGGCGATATGCTTGATGTGAAGAGGTACGACCAGCCGAATTGATTCCGCCAAAGCCAACAATAACAGGTAAACGGGCCAATTGAATTTCCTCGTTTGATGAGTGGGTGAAATATTACGGTATTGTAATGAAGGGGGTAACGCTTAGCCACCCCACATAAAGTAATTTCGTAACAATAAGTTGCATTTTATTACATTTTTATCTTCTTTGAGCTTTGAATATTGTTATTGGTTATGGTTGCTCTGGTTTTGGCTGAGAGCGATTAAAGCGCCAAAGTTTGTTGTAATTGATTAAGCCTTCTATTTCTTCTACGTAGGCTTGGCCTCGTTCTGAATAGTGTTCTAAACCATGAACAAGGGCAAGACCAGTGACGACTTGTTTATCTTTTCTTAGCTGCGCACGAGAGGCTCTGAGTTTTTTGTAAGCGGCATTAGTGTTTAGGTTATCAATATAGGCAAACACAGACTCGCGGGCATCATTGAATTTTCGCACTTCATGATCGGCATCTTCGTTTCTTGATTCTGGGACTAAGCCACAGCCTTTTCTAAAGCACCATTGGCCAAAGTAGTTGTTGCCTTGCGTGGCAAAACGAGATGTTCCCCATGCAGATTCATTGGCAGATTGTGCTAAAACCAGTGAGGCTGGAATGATGTCGATGCGATTAAGTAATGCTTTTATGTCGTCTTTTGTGTAACTCTCAAGTTTTTTAAGCTTATGATTTTGACGAAGTGTAGAAATCCATTTTTTGTTTTTTGCTGATAGTTTTTTATTACTAGCAAGCAGGGCGTTCAAGCGTTCACGGTCTTTTAAAATAAGACTGTTTTTTTCATTTATAAAAGGGGTTAAGTAATCAAAGAAGGCTTTTTTACGTTCTTTGACATCTGCTATTGCAGAAAAGTCAGGAGCGTTTTTCTGAATCGGATGTGATTTAAAGTAGTTCTTTTCGTCTGATGTCGCTTCACCTGATTCATCGTATTGGGAGCTTGTTTCTGATGACTCATCCATGATGTCGTCGATATCATTTTTAAATGGGCCAGCTTTTATCCACAAAATAAATATTAGTGCAAAAGAGATAGTCCAGAGTATTTTCTTTTCCATAAATAGCCACAAGTCTCAAATATTTATATTTTTCAGTAAGCATTACAAAGCAAGCAATAGCTAACTAAAGGGGTGCGCAGATAAAAAAGTGAGCCCATTATCCTTAAAAAGAGCTCACTTTAATAGACTTTAACTCAGGCTTCTTGAATTTGCCTTAATTCCTTTTTTACTTAATTGATGTTTAAGGAAATAATTTAGCGGGCCCCATTGGAACCACTTGAGTTGGGTTGATTGTTTTGTGGCTGTAGTAATAATGTCGTTTGATGTGTTGTAGGTTTACTGTGCTTGCAATACTAGAAGTGTCGTACAGGCGCTTTAAAAAAACGTTGAGGTTTGGGTAGTCTAGAATACGCTTCATATTACATTTAAAGTGCCCGAAGTAGACTGCGTCAAAGCGAATGAGCGTTGTAAAAAGACGCCAGTCTGCTTCGGTTTGCTCTTCTCCTAATAAATAAGTGCGAGTCGTTAATCTTTCTTCTAAAAACTCCAAAGTATCGAAAAGTGGCGTTAGAGCCTCTTCGTAAGCTTCTTGAGTCGTTGCAAAGCCGCACTTGTAGACACCATTATTGACTGTATTGTAAATGCGTTCATTTAGTTGATCTATTTCTTCTGCTTTATCATTTGGATAAAAATCTAAGTTGTTATGAGTTATTTCATTAAATGCACGATTAAAAATACGGATGATTTCTGAAGATTCGTTGGAGACAATAGTATGGCGTTCTTTGTCCCATAGAATAGGTACAGTGACTCTGCCGCTGTAATCTGGCTTGGCTTTGGTATAAAGCTGATGGGCAAAATCAAAATGGTGTAATGGATCCCCTATACTAATGTTGGGATCTATAAAGTTATCGTCTTGCTTGAATTCCCAGCCATTATCAAGCATATCGGGATGAACACAGCTAATGCTAATGATGTTTTCTAGTTGTTTTAATTTAATAAAAATCAGTGCGCGATGTGCCCAAGGGCAGGCAAGAGAGACGTACAGGTGGTAGCGGCCAGTTTGAGCAGGGAAATGGTTCGGGTTGTTTTGATCGTATTCGTGTTTGGGATAGATCCAGTTTCTGAACTCGGATTCGCTGCGTACAAATTTTCCGTTGTTCGCTTTGGTGTCATACCACTGATCGGTCCACTGCCCATCTACAAGTAATCCCATTGTGTTTTCCTTTTGGTTTAGAATTCACGTTATTATTAATGAAATTGAATCGCTTTCGGGGCAATATATTGGTCGTATTTAATCGAATGATTCGATGGGTTTGATATTTCTATGTCTGAACGTTTAGGTTCACTGTTAGTTCCATGCTGCATTTTACTAGTGAGTGTTTATGCTAGTTTGTATGTTGGCTTGTTGCCACCTTTGTGGTTTAGCCTGTTACCGTTACTTCCTCTTATTTTTGCTGGTATCGCAATTTTACTCGCTTGGCATTTTAATAAAGGTCGAGTGTTAATCCTTGTGTTGCTACTTTTGATTCCAAAGCTTTATGGTGATTCAGACCAAGCTGCATCATTGACTGCTTATTTGGTTGTCTCTTGTTTTTGTATTGCTTTATTGGGCTTTGTGCCTGAGCGAGGTTTTTTTAATCGTTTTGCGGTTAATCGAATCCTCTTCGTGTTGATGCTACTTTGCTGGTGTTATGCCATTGAACGAAGCTGGGTGTCTTTTGCTTTTTTAGATTATGCTTTTTTAAGTAGCAGTGTAAGTTGGTCGACTGTTTTATTGTGGAGTGTCTTGATTGTCAGTGCCCTGGCAATTGGTCTGGCTTGGTGGCTAAGCGGTGACACCTTTCGAGCAAGCGGTCTGATAAGTATTGTCAGTTTACTGATTATCAGTCATTTTGTTTCCTCAAGAAATCAGTTTGATGCTTTATTGTCAGCACAGTTTTTATTGTGGATTTGGTTTTTGCTGATGGAAAGTCATCGCATGGCTTATTTAGATGATATGACTAAATTACCTGGTAGGCGTGCTTTGAATGAGCAGCTTGTCGGACTGTCTAAGCACTATGCAATTGCCATGGTCGATGTAGATCATTTTAAAAAGTTTAACGACACTTATGGGCATGACATGGGCGATAAAGTGCTTAAAAGTGTTGCCTCTCAGTTGAAGCAGTTTTCGAGCCCTGGAAAGGCGTTTCGTTTCGGTGGTGAAGAATTTACTATTGTGTTTCGAGGTAAGCGCCTTACTGAGGTTGAAGATGTTCTAGAATTGATTCGAGAAAGTATCGAAGACGCTTTGGTTGAGGTGTTTGATCCTAAAAAGAAACAAGAGATAGGGGTGAATGTTACAGCCAGTGTTGGTGTGGCTTTTGCTACTATTGGTGAATCTCCAGATTCAGTCCTAAAGAGAGCGGATGAAGCCTTGTATCAGTCTAAAAAGAAAGGAAGGAACCGCGTTTCCAAATCTCCATCTCCAAAAAACGTCTAAATCTTTAAAAAAACTGATCGATCGGTCAGTTTTTTTGCTCTCATCTATTGCACTGTAAAATCAGCTGTCTATAATCCTTATATAGATTTTATAAAAGACTGTATTTATTTGTTTGAATCATCTGATTCAATTTCTAGAAGTGTTAATACTTAGAAGTTAGTAGAGTCTTTTCGGTTTACTGTACAAGTAACCAACGATGGTAATTGCCATCGATCAAGAACATTGATGTACGCTGAATTTTATTGGTTTTGCGTCTCAATTACAGCGCCAACGTGGTGTAGCAGTTAGCCTAATGACGAATGCCTATAGTCATTAACGTCTCTGCTACGAGGGGAAATGGGGAGCTTCGGCTCCCTTTTTTTATGCTGATTTTTCTTATTTCTTCGTGCCGATTCTAAAGGATGTTATCCTTCATCTGTATTGCGCAGGATGGTAAGACAATACAAAAACATTCCCCCTTTAGTAACATGTTGATCAGCGAGGCTTCACCCTTGACCGAAGTAAAACGACCAAAAGATCAGTTGAAAGCGCATATCCGAGCTCAAAACCAAACGCTCATTTTAGAAACCTCGGAGCGTGTTTTTGCACGACAAGGTCTGGCTAAAACCACAACTCAGATGATTGCTGATGAAGCTGGTCTGCCAAAGGCCAATGTTCATTACTACTATCGCTCTAAAAAAGACCTTCTAGAAGCGGTATTAGAGCGCATTCTTCGTCTTTGGTTAGATTCCGTCAGCGAGTTTAATGTTGAAGAGGGGCCTAAGCACAATCTGACGCGCTACATTAGTGAAAAAATAGATCAATCCCGTACTAATAAAAATGCCTCAAAGATTTTTGCAATGGCGTTAATTGGCGAAGAAGTTTTTGTCTTAGATTATCTTAAAAGTTTATTTGTTACTGAGTTAAGTCGTGAAAAAGCGACCATTCAGGTTTGGGTGGATAAAGGCTTGATGTGTCCTGTTTCAACAGAACATCTATTTATTAGTATTTGGGCGATGACTCAGACTTACGCAGATTTTGATGCGCAAGTTAAAATAATGCTGCAGAAAGATGAGTTAGAAGAAAGTGACTATGAAGAAGCAAAGCAGTTTATTACTAGAATGGTGTTAGCTGGTTGCGGTGTTGTTGAGCAACCGTTGTAAATTGATGGAGAGCTAGGCATGACATTAGAAAGCGGAATTACGTTTTTTCTCGCTATTTTTATTTTTGGCATTACTCCAGGCCCTGGGATTTTTGCGATTTTGGCAAGAAGTATTTCTAGAGGTGCGAGAGCGAGTTTTTCTCTAAGCCTTGGTATGGTAATGAGTGATATCGTTTATTTAGTGATGGCGTGTTACGGTTTGGCGGCTATTGCAGCGGCTTGGGAAGAGGTATTTCTTGTCATACGTTATGCTGGTGCCGCTTACCTTATTTATTTGGGATGGAAAATGTGGGTGTCGCCAGTTTCAACAATGTCTTCGGGTGATAATCTACAAGAAGCGAATAATGAGATCGCGAGCTTTGTCCAAGGTTTTATGATTTCAGCTTCTAACCCTAAAGTTATACTCTTTTATGTCGCTTTTCTGCCGACATTTATGGATTTAACTGTTTTAAGTGCGATGGATATAGTGTTTGCGTCGCTTCTTACTTTTGTGGCGTTGTTACTTGGTTTGACTGCGATTTCTATTGGCGCTTCTCAGGCAAGACGTTTCATGAAGTCTGAGCGTTCTATGAAAACATTGAATAAAACGGCGGGTGGCATCATGGCAAGTGCTGGTGCGTTTTTGGCTCTTAAGAGTTAGCAGTTATAATTTTTTGCTCGCTTCTTAATAACAAAAAAGCCGCCTTTTTATGCAATTAAAAGACGGCTTTTTATTTGCTTTTTAAATGATTAGCGCGTGCCGTAAATTCGGTCGCCAGCATCGCCAACACCTGGACGAATGTAAGCGTGCTCGTCAAGACCACGGTCAATTGAACCAATGTACATGGCAACGTCTGGGTGTGCTTCTTTAAATGCTTCAATGCCTTCTGGCGCAGCAAATAGGCAGATGAAGCGAATATCTGTTGCACCCATTTCCTTCATTTTGTCGATGGCCATAATAGCTGAGTTGCCCGTTGCTAGCATTGGGTCAACCACAATAATGGTACGTTCATTCACTGAATGTGGCATTTTTAGGTAGTATTCAACAGGCTGTTTTGTTTCCGGGTCGCGATACAAGCCAACGTGACCTACACGTGCACTAGGCGACAATTTTAGTACGCCCTCTGCAAGTCCATTACCTGCTCTCATTATTGTCACAATACAAAGCTTTTTGCCCTTTAGAACTGGGCACATGGCTTTTTCTAAAGGTGTTTCAATTTCAACGTCGGTTGTTTCTAGATCGCGCGTAGCTTCGTAGCCAATCAATGTCCCTAGCTCTTCTACTAACATACGAAATTCACGGGTACTGGTGTTCTTATCGCGAAGACTGGTTAATTTGTGTTTAACAAAAGGGTGTTTAATCACAAATATATCGTTGTAAGCCTTAAGGAGTTCATCGCGGGTCATTAGCCTTTCCTTTTTTGTAACTCTGGGTCGAGAGTGTGAAATTGAGCGAGTTCTACATTTATCATGGTCCTTATAATAACACTAAGTCGGAATAGGCCAAATAACTAATCCTGTCCTATGGGTTAGTTTGTTTCTTGAAGTGAGTAAGCATTTGGGAAAGTCGCCTATGGTATTGTTTTCGGCAATATCGTCATTACATAAGGTGTATCCATAGAAAAATGCCAATAAAAAATTGTCATAGACATTTCTAGCGTCATTTTTACAAAAATACATATTTATTGAGAAGTTTATTATGAGTGATGACGAACAATACTTAGATGCACAAGAAGACCAAGTAGAAGTAACAGAAGAAGATGGTGTTGTGATTAGTGACCCAAGAGGTCTTGCTCTTCCTGATGATGTTTTACCTGAAACGTTGTTTATCTTACCTATTTCAAGCCGCCCATTTTTTCCAGCACAGGTTCAACCCGTTATGGTTGATGCCGAGCAGTGGGAGGATACGCTAGAGCGAATCGCAGAACATCCTCAAGCGGTTGTTGGCCTAGTTTATGCGGACAAGAAAACGAAAAAAGCACCTTCAGTTGACGAATTTCGTTCAATTGGCTGTGTTGCAAGAGTACATAAAGCCGAGAAGCAAAACGATAAGTTGACCTTTTTGGCTCAAGGTGTAAAGCGTTTTGAAGTGATAGAATGGTTAAGTGAAGAAGCGCCTTATTTGGCTCGCGTTCGTTACATTAATGATGTGAAGTCCAATGACGATGAGTCGAAAGCTTATTCCATTGCCATTCTAGATGCGATTAAACAACTGATTCGTTTAAACCCTTTGTTTAGCGAAGATTTAAGACAGTATCTAGGTCGATTCTCATTTAATGAATCGGGCTTGTTGGCAGACTTTGCTGCATCTATTACCTCTGCGGATTCGGAAGATTTGTATGATGTATTGGCTACTATTCCGGTAAATGCTCGTATGCATTTAGCGCTTACCTTGCTGAGAAAAGAGCTTGAAATTGCGCGCTTGCAGAATGAGATTAGCGCCGAAGTGAACGATAAAATAAGTAAGCATCAGCGAGACTTTTTCCTAAAAGAGCAATTGAAAATCATCCAGAAAGAGCTGGGTATTTCAAAAGATGACCGCACTTCTGATGTCGAAACATTCGAGGCTCGCTTAGAAGGTAAAACCTTACCTAAAGCCGTGAATGATAAAATTCAAGAAGAGCTTCATAAACTGAGTATTCTTGAAACAGGTTCTCCTGAGTACGGCGTGACGCGTAATTATTTAGATTGGGCGACGTCTTTACCATGGGGGGTTCACTCAAAAGATAACTTGGATATTAAATTAGCCCGTGAGGTTCTGGAATCTCATCATGCAGGTCTTGGCGACATAAAAGACCGCATTGTTGAATTCTTAGCTTTGGGTGCGCACCGCGGCGAAATGGGCGGCAGCATTTTACTGCTGGTCGGTCCTCCTGGGGTTGGTAAAACGTCCATTGGTAAGTCTATTGCGGAGTCTCTAAACCGTAAGTTCTATCGCTTTAGTCTTGGCGGCATGCGAGATGAGGCCGAAATAAAAGGCCATCGTCGTACCTATATTGGCGCTTTGCCGGGTAAATTCGTTCAAGCACTAAAAGATGTCGAGGTAGAAAATCCTGTCATCATGTTGGATGAAATCGATAAAATTGGCTCTTCTTTCCAAGGTGATCCAGCGTCTTCCTTATTGGAAGCCCTTGACCCTGAGCAAAATGTTGAGTTTCTCGACCACTATTTGGATATGCGTATCGATCTATCTAAGGCGTTGTTTATTTGTACGGCAAATCAGTTAGATACGATCCCTGCGCCTTTGTTAGATCGAATGGATGTTATTCGGTTGTCTGGTTACATTGGTGATGAAAAACTAGCAATTGCTAAGCAGCATTTATGGCCTAAATTGCTAAAGAAAAACAAGTTGATGAAGAAGCAGTTGAATATCACTGATGCTGCGTTACGTCATATTATTGAGCATTATGCTCGTGAGGCAGGGGTTCGTGGTTTAGATAAACTATTGCAAAAAGTCTTGCGCAAGAGTGTTGTTGAGTTAATGACTGGCGAAAAAGAGCACATCAATGTTGGTGTGAAAGACGTCGAGACGTTATTGGGGATGCCTTATTTCCGACCTGAGAAAACATTACAAGGCGTTGGTGTGGTGACTGGCTTGGCTTGGACTTCTATGGGCGGAGCGACGTTGCCAATTGAAGCCAATAAAGTCCATGAACTAACACGTGGCTTAAAACTCACTGGTAAACTCGGTGATGTAATGAAAGAGTCTGCTGAGATCGCGTATTCCTACGTTTTTTCTCATGCAAAGAGTTATCAAAAACATCCAGAATTCTTTGATAAAAGTTTAGTGCATTTGCATGTTCCTGAAGGCGCTACGCCAAAAGATGGGCCAAGCGCGGGTATTTCCATGGCGACGGCATTATTGTCCTTAGCGAAAGGGGAGCCGGTTCGACGTGGGTTGGCTATGACGGGTGAATTGACGCTCACCGGTCAGGTTTTAGCGGTTGGTGGTATCCGCGAGAAAATAATCGCAGCTAAGCGTAGTAAAATTAGTGAGGTAATTTTACCTGAGCCAAATCGTCGTGATTTTGAAGAATTGCCTGAATCTGTCAAAGATGGGATGACGGTGCATTTTGCCGAACGCTTTGTCGATGTTGAAAAAATCGTTTTTAATCGATCAAATAACGATCTTCATTAGGTTATCCACAATGTAAGCATTTTCTCAAATCGTCATACATGAGAAAATACCTGACCGGACAAGTGCTTGCTTGTCCGGTTTTTTATTTTTGGGCGCGTTTTTTTGCGTTTTATTGTCGCGCGGTCAATGCGTCATTTTTAGGGGAAACAAATGCCTGGTCCGGGAAAGCTTACAGAAGGTTCAACCTTTAAACATGTCGTTAGCATGTCAGCCACCGGTGCGTTTGGTCTAATGTGCATGTTTTTGGTCGATTTGGTCGACATGCTTTTCCTTTCTATGTTGGGCGAGAAGGAAGCGGTAGCTGCTGTAGGTTTTGCTAGCACCATCATGTTTTTTACCATCTCTTTGAGCATTGCTGTTTCTATTGCGGCAACAGCTTTGGTATCAAGAGCTGTTGGTGAAGGACAGATCGAGTTAGCTAAACGTCGTGCAGTCAATGTGCTGGCGTTTGGTATTTTCTTTTCGACCGGAGTTGTCTGGCTTTTATGGCCTAATATTCCTCATATCCTTTTGTATATTGGTGCCACAGGGCGAACTCTCGATTTAGCAACAGGGTATCTGCAGATCTTGGTCATCGGCATGCCTGCGGTCATGATTGGCATGATTGGCTCTGGCATTATGCGAGCGCTAGGCGATGCCCGTCGTGCCATGTACGCCACCATGGTTGGTGGTTTGGTCAATGCGCTATTGGATCCTATTTTTATTTTCGCTTTCGGGTTGGGCGTGCAAGGCGCGGCCATAGCCTCTTTGATTGCGCGTTTTTCCATGGTTGCTGTGTCGTATTATGGCGTGGTTCATATCCATAAGATGCTTGGCGAATTTGATTTAATGGACTTCTTCAAAGACGTTAAATCGATTTCTATGATCGCCATTCCTGCCATGTTAACGAATATGTCCTCGCCGTTAGCAAATGCTATTGTGATGGAGCATACAGCGTCGTTTGGCGATGATGCTGTAGCGGCTGTGGCCGTTATTGGGCGAATTATTCCTGTGGTGTTTGGTGGAATATTTGCTTTATCTGGCGCTGTTGGGCCTATACTGGGTCAGAATTATGGGGCAGGGCGCTTTGACAGAATGCACAGTGCGATCAGTAGTGCCGTGGTTTATGCTCTAGGTTATTGCCTCGTCTTGTGCTTCTGCCTTTATCAAATGCAAGATTGGCTGGTATCAGTATTTCATGCCTCTCAAGGAAGCGCAGATCTGATTCGGTTTTTTGCTACTTTTGTGTCTTTTAGCTTTTTCTTTCAGAGTCTATTGTTTATTGCGATTGCTGTTTTTAATAATCTTGGTAAACCCTTGAATAGCACCTTGTTGAATTTTGGTCGCGCAACATTAGGTACATGGCCACTGATTACCATTTTCTCTCTTTTTATGGGGGCAGAGGGGATACTTTTCGGACAAGCCGTTGGATCCGTTATCTTTGGTTGTTTGGGTTTTTATATGGCTAGAAACTACATTACAGAGCTGGAAGAGAAAGAGGCTCGTGAAATCTTGCCTACAAATAATCACAGTTATGATGAAATAATTTAAAAACTTTCTCTTTTAACCTTCTGCCTTAATAGCCCAGAGTAAAAACTCTTGATTACCGTCACCACCTTTTATTGGGCTTTCTATATAGCACTTCACTTCGAATCCTAATGAAGTGACAAAGGCTTTTATGTCTTGCTCAAGCCGATTTACACGCTGCTTGTCTTTTACTATTCCACCTTTGCCAATGAATTCTTTTCCTACTTCAAATTGAGGTTTTACTAATGTAATCAGGTGGCCTGCTTCACTTAGTAAATTTGGTAGCTGAGGCAAAATTTTAGTCTGCGATATAAAAGAAACATCCATGACGACAAGATCAAAACCGTTTGCTGGAAAGTGTTCATTTAGATCGTTAATGCTCAAGTTTCGAGCATTAATTCCTTCTAGGCAGGTTATATTGTGATTATTACGCAGGCTAGGGTCTAGTTGTCCGTGTCCTACCTCAACTCCGACAACATGCGCTGCGCCATGCTGAATTGCACAATCACTAAAGCCACCGGTAGATTGGCCGATATCTAATACAAGGAAACCTTCGATATTTAGTTGTGTATGTAACAAAGCACCTTCAAGTTTCAAAGCACCACGGGAAACGTATTTGTCGGCTTTGTCTGAGGTTACGGTCAGCTCAATGTCTGATGGCAGTTTTATGCTAGGCTTGGTGGCTTTTATCCACTTTTCGTTTTGTTTGTATGAGACTCGTCCTTCACTGATAAAGGTTTGTGCTTGCGAGCGAGATTTGGCAAGGCCTTGCTCGGTAAGAATTAGGTCGATACGTAACATAGAAAACTCAGTAGTAAGATAATTGTCGCGAATGTTAGCAAAAAATGAATAATCAAAGTAGATTTAAAAGAAACAGAAAGGGTCTGTTTTATGACCACTGACGATTGTCTGAGGAAAGCCTGTGCTATTAAAAACACTGATTAATACAAATGAACTGGCCCTATTGCTTGGGCAGCCGAATGTGGTTGTTTTAGATTGTCGGTTCTATTTGACCGATCATGCTAAAGGTAAATCGGAATACGATAACGGTCATATTCCTGGCGCTATTTTTGTGGATGTTCATCATGAGTTGGCAGCACCAGAGACGGAATTGACTGGTCGACATCCTCTACCGGACGAAGTCGTTTTTTCAGAGAAATTACAGGCTTGGGGAATAGATCTCAATACTCAAGTTGTTGTATACGACGATATGGGCGGGGCGATTGCTGCACGCGCCTGGTGGATGCTTAGCCAGCAAAATATTGATGTACGTGTTTTAAATGGTGGCTTTCCTGCATGGTTGAGAGAGGGTAGAGATGTTTCATTGACTCCAGTCATAGCAAAAGCGTCATCTAATAGAGTTGAGGTTTCATTTCCTTGGGCGATTAGTGAGCAAGCGATAGTTGAAAACTTTGAGACGAATCAATTTCAGCTGGTGGATGCTAGAGCGTCAGATCGGTTTAATGGTGAAAATGAAACCATGGATCCTATTGCTGGGCATATTCCTGGGGCGATTAATCGTCCATTCTCAGATAACTTAGATGCAGATGCTTGTTTTAAACCTGCGGAACAATTGCATGTAGAGTGGCAAGACTGGTTATCCGGTAGTAGTGATACGTATGTATATTATTGTGGATCCGGTGTGACGGCTTGTCATAATGTCTTGGCATTAAATTATGCAGGCATAGAAGCAAAGCAAGTTTATGTTGGGTCGTGGAGTCAATGGTCGAAAAGAATGCTGCGAGCGGTTGCATTGTGATAATGTTTTTTTAGTGCCATCCATGCCGATAAACTTAGCCTCTTTAATAGAGGCTAAGTGACGTAGTAAGGCACATGTTATTTCGGAGTTGTACCCGCCATGAAAATTTGTACTTGTTGATGTGTCTCCCCCCAAATGTGTGATTTAACTGCAAGTAGGAAGTGCTCCGCTTCTTTTAGTGTCACAATACCATCCATTAATTTGATGCCTATGCCTTCTTGTGTGAAGAAAAAATGCCAAGTGTGTTTGTCTATGATGGCTTCGCCTTCGCCATTATCATAGCTGACTTGCTGAAAAGGGTAATCACTGGGAATAAAGCAGGAAAGCTCTTGTCCTGATTCGCCATAGTTAAGATCAGGGATATAGCCTTGACGATCTACCAGTTCAAACTTCATATAGAACTCCTTGTTTTTTATTAAGATTAGCTGTGGTGTTCTCGATTTGCTGTATTTCTTGATGTAATTAATGAAAAAAGCGCATTTTGGCGTTTTTAATTATGGTGCAAACTGTAAAATAGCCTCTTTAGAGCGTAAATTCTATCTTTAAAGTCAAAAGGTGATCTGAATGAAAATAGCTATGCTAGGAGCTGGCTATGTTGGTTTTTCTAGTACTCCGTTAATAGCAAAGTGTAATGAGCTCGTCGCCTTGGACATTGCCTCTTAGAGGGTCTATATACTTAATAAGAAGCCGTACTTTCATTTAAAGATGACGGGTTGAGAATCACTTGGCTGAGTAAAAATTATTTCTTATAACTGCAATACGTTAGTAATTTATGAAGCTATATCAGAGTAATGTAGCTAACCGAGTCATGGATGATGTACTTGATATGAAAAATGAAGTCTAGAAAAATTTAATTGTTATAGGCGATTGATTACAGACTAGCTTTTTTATTTTTTAATAAAATTATTTGGTTTTATAGCATGGCTCTTGGTAATAAACGTTCAGTTTTTGGTTATTTTCTAATAATAAACATACTTTTCTCTATTCTTTTGGCTATAAGATATTTTTTATTTTTGCCTGAGTTTCCTGCTGATGTCTTAGGTGCTTCTTTTATTGTCACGAGCTTAATCGGGCAGATGGCGTTACTCGGTGGAATATTGGGGTTATTTGCCTTTTTTTTGGTCTTTTTACCTAGAAAACTTTTTTATCTGGTAGCTGGTTTTTTAGCGTCTGCATCCTTGTTTTTGCTGTTGATTGATACCTTTGTGTTCGCCCAATATCGCTTCCATATCAATGAAGTTGTTCTTAAATTAGTGTTATCCGGTGATGTGGTTGATTTTTCTATTATTACTTGGTTTGTTGCCGCTGTTAGTTTTTTGGCTATATTTTTAATTGAATATGCACTACTAAACTTTCTAAGTGCTAGATCTGCTACTTGGATTAAAAAAAGATATTTCGCCTGCTTGTTTATCTTGTGTTTTTTTGCGAGTAATTTTATTCATATATGGGCCGCTGCGAATGCTTACCAACCCGTTACAATAAGCAAAAGCTATCTACCTTTATTTCAGCCTGCGACGGCAAATAATTTGATGCGTCAATACGGCTGGATTGATGAGGAGGCACTGAAGCGGCAAAAAGTATTGTCTTTAAAAGTGGCTAGTAACCTTAATTATCCAATTGGAAGACTTAATACTGTTGCTGTTGATAAACCCGTGAATATCATGTTTTTGGTGGTTGATTCATGGCGTTTTGATACTTTTAATGCTGATAATACTCCTAGCATGTGGGCTTATGCTCAAAATGGTGCTTCTTTTGAAAATCATATATCTACTGGGAATAATACTCGTACTGGGATTTTTGGTCTTTTTTATGGTCTACCAGGGACATATTGGCAAAGCATACTGTCGAATCAAAAATCACCTGTTTTTATTGATCGCCTTCAGGCGTTGGACTATCAGCTAGGTATTTTTACTTCGGCTTCGTTGACTGATCCTGAATTTAATCAAACTGTCTTTACTAAAGTGAATGACTTGCGTTTAAGGTCAGAAGGGCGTTCACCTGCTGAAAGAGATGGCAAGCTGACGGAAGATTGGTTGCAATGGTATCAGCACAGAGATAAATCTAAACCTGTATTTTCATTTCTTTTCTATGATGCTCCGCATGGTTACGATTTTCCGAAAGATTACGGAAAAAAATACGAGCCAATGCTAAGTGAAGTGAATTACTTGACTCTCAATAATGATACAGATCCAACATTGTTTATGAATAGATATAAGACAAGCGTTCATTATGTGGATGATTTAGCAAAAAAAGTGTTGGATGAGTTAAAAACAACGGGAGATGCAGATAATACGGTTGTAATTATAACTGGTGATCATGCGCAAGAACTGAATGACAATAAACTAAACTATTGGGGGCACAACAGTAATTTTACGCCAGCGCAAACACATGTACCATTTGTTATGGTTGGACCTAATATTGGAAGGCTAAAAGAAGGTTTAGGCTCTATAACCAGTCATGAAGATGTTGTTCCGACGTTAATGAAAAACTATCTTGGCGTTACCAGTTCCTTAGATACTTATTCGGTAGGTATTGATCTTTTAGGTGAAAGTGAGGAACGAGATTGGGTGTTGTCTTCAAGTTATGCTAGTTATGCCTTGATTACTCATGACAGTATTTTAGAGGTTGGGGCGAGTGGACAATATAAAATCTATGATTTAACCAATCGGGTGAAAAAAGGTGCCGAACCTAATTATGTATTTTTAAAAGATGCACTGGATAGTGTGAGTCGGTTTAGGAAATAATTAACGCACTGTTTGGTATCGTCCGTTCTTCGAGAGTAACGGCTTGAGGTTATCCCTCAGGCCGTTATTTTTTCATAGAGTGATAAATATCTTTCTGCCATTTTTTGTGGCGTATAGTTTTCGATTTGTTTTTTGGCGCCCTCAATTAATTTCGTTTGAAGGGCTTTGTCATTGGAAAGTTTTATGATGGCATCAGCTAGTGAGGAGCTGTCATTTGGTTCGACAAGTAACCCTGTCTCGTTATCAATGACAATATCTGGGATGCCGCCGACATTAGAAGCAATGATAGGTACACCTGCATCCATCACATCTAATAAAGTTGAACCTAAACCTTCATTTCTAGAAGGGAAGGCAAAGAGGTCGAAGTAAGGTAAATAGTCCCCAATCTTCGGCTTAAATCCCATCCATGTGATGTTTTTAATACCTTTGGATAAAGATTCAAGTTCTTCTTTGTCTGCTCCATCACCGAAAAAAACGATATGTAGATCCGGATGGTTTTTTTCTAACAATATTGCGGCTTCTATAAGAACTTTTTGTCCCTTATGTTTATCAACTAATGCACCTACATGGCCAATAATCGTTTTCCCTGGAAAAGTATTTCGAAAGCTTTCACCTTCTTTTTGGTCAACTTCTAAGTGAGCGAGAGTACTTGGAATTTGATAAACCTCTCCCCATTGTTTATCGCGAAGTTGATTCGCAATAATTGTTGAGATACCAATCAATGCTGATGCATTGCTGTAGGTTTTTTTGTTTAACCACTTTTCTTTTACAACAGCATCGACACGCCGAGTAATAATGTAGGGGGTATTTTTTAATAGCTTGTGCAGATAAGCCCAGTGAACAGCCTTTGCTTCATGCGCATGGACGATATCAGCATGAGGTGCGGCATAATGTCCGGATAGCTGGTTGTTTGCTGTAACAAAAGATAGGTTCTCCACGTCCGCAAGTCTAGTGCGAAGAGGAGACTCTTCACGACATGCAAGTAACTGCCGTGTATTAAAGTGCTTTGCTAGGGCTCTTATAAGAAGTTCTGTTTGTCTTTCTCCACCACGGAAACCTTTAGCGAGATTGACATGAAGTACAGTTAGCATTTTACTCAAGGTGTATCGCCTGTTTGGTTACCAAATGTTTTTAAAGTCGTCTTGTTTTGTGACGCTAGGGTCACGTTGATATTCAAGAAGCTTAGCGTACTTTAGATAGCTGTTGACTGCTGAACTTAGTGCTACTGTCATTCCATCTACACCTCCCATAAAACCTCTTTGAAAAATGTATTTACGGATAAAAGCATTCAGACCATGTGTAAAAGGAGAGAAAGAATTTGCTCTTTTGCCTTTTGCATACATGATTTTAGCGGCTCTTCCGCTGAAGTTTCGGCCGGGCTTAGCAAACAGTTCACCGATATTCTTAAAAGAATAGTGGATAATATCAGCGTCAATATCTTTAACATTTTTTGTTTGCACGCTGGCGTGCTGCTTCACATCAGCAAAACGAGTTTTGTCTGTATTGTATAAGCGGATGCAACGGTCTGGATACCAGCCGCAGTGCTTTATCCAGCGGTTACCAATCATATTCTGTCTGCGAAATGAATAGCCTTCAATATTGGTAGACTCTAAATCCAGCTGCTGAATAGCTTGAGTCATTTCTGATGTTAGGCGCTCATCGGCATCTAAGCTCAAAACCCATTTATTTTGGGTGTGATTTAGAGCAACATTTTTTTGAATACCATCGCCTAAGTAAGGTTGATTGACTATGGTTGCACCTAAGCTTTTAGCAATTTCGATGGTACTGTCAGTGCTGCCTGAGTCTACCACGATGATTTCATCGCAAACGGTTTGCATCGATTCTATACAAGCAGCAATGTTTTTTTCTTCATTTAGGGTGATGATGTTGCCTGAAATTTTCATACTTGGCTCTTCAATAAATTAACAGCATATTCGGTTACGGTTTCTGTGGTGATGCTTTTGATGTCATGACCTTTTTTAGGGGTGATTTTTACTGATTTTTTATGACTAAGAAACCACTCTGTATTAGGTTCTCTAAAGATGCCAACAAAGGGTTTTTGTAAGCACTGAGCAACGTGAGATGGCCCACAATCATTTGCGATCGTTAGGTCACAGTGATTTACTAGCTTTGCAATATCGTGAAGACAGATGTTTACGTGCAGAGATAAATTTTCAGAATTTAGCTCTTTTACGTATTGAATTTCTTTGTTTTCATCAGGGCCTAGTAAAATATGGAGGTGGTATTTTTTTCCTATTGCATTGGTAATAGATTCGACAGCAATAAGAAACTTTTCAATTCCCCATTTCTTTATTTCTCCTGCACCACCGCCTGGCATAATAAGTACACTAAACTCTTCTTTTTCTAGATGGAGTTTAGAGCCTTCTGCTAGTGCGATAAATGGAGCGGCAAGAGCTTCTAATAAGGCGTGTTCTTCTTTTATGAAAATTTTTAGATAGCCAAGAGCTCTATATTCTTTTTTGCATAAAATGTTATGTTTTTCAGAAAGTAAGTTGGTAAGAAAATCATTTTTGACTAATTCGAAAGCTCTACCATTTTTGGTGAGCTTATAAAAAATGATAGGTAGGCGATCGCTCGGTCTTAAATTGAGAAGGTTATCGCAATGTCTAAGCTTCTTGAGTTCTTCGAATTTATTTTTCGAGTGGATGCATTCTTCTATCCAAGGGAGTTGATTGTAAATCCATGCCACATCATTTTTAGCTAAAAGGGTGATTGGCTCTTGATTGCCATAGTTATTGAAGAAATAAAACAGCACAGGAATACTGGTTATCTGAGCTCCAAAATGTGGTCTATTTCTGAGCAATACAAGATTCATTGTGTAATGACAGTCCTTATAATCATGTCAGGAGTTAGTTGATTCTGACAGTTAGTGTGCTCCAGCGGGCAAGTCCGTTTAAAGCAAGGGGAGCATTCAAGGTGAAGGTTATGAATGGTTTTATTGTCTGTAAGTGGTGGCGTAAATAACTCGCTTGTTGAGCCATAAATCCCATGTACTTCTGTGCCGACGGCTGCTGCAATGTGCATTAAACCAGAGTCATTACTGACAGCTTTTTCAGCTATTGCGAGTAAATCTATTGCATCCACTAATTGGGTTTTTCCACATAGATTTACGGCAAATTCGCCAAGATTACTTGTGATTTCTTCGCCGTTGTCTTGGTCTTTTGGTCCGCCTAATACCCAGATTTGATAGCCCGCTTCAATAGCGCTTTTAGCCAGTTCATGGAAATAAGCAATAGGCCATTGTTTAGATGGGCCAAATTCTGCGCCAGCCATAAGTGCGATAGCGGGTCTATTCGATAAATTATATTGTTTGAAAAGGCTTTTTTGATTATCTGGATCAACGGATAAAGCGGGAGACGGAATATCCATGGGTGGATAGGCTAGTTCATTAGGTAACCCTAAAGACGTAAAACGCTTTACCGTTTGATTTAAAATATTTTTATCTAGCTTGCGACGTTCGTTAAGTAATATATAACGCTGTTCACCAGTAAAACCAACGCGATGCGGAACCTTTGCAAAAAAGGGCACCAAGGCTGATTTCCATGAGCGAGGCATCACGATGGCATGATCATAATGCTCTGAGCGAAGTGAATGTCCTAGTTTGCGACGTGTGTTTATTCCCCATTCACCATGGCCAGTAGGGAGAGAAATAGCCCGTCGTACTTGTGGCATTCTGGCCAAAATAGGCAATGACCAATTTGGACCAATGACATCTATGACAGCCTCTTCATCACGCTGCTTTAGAGTAATGAAGAGGCTTTGAGCCATAACCATATCGCCAACCCAAGATGGCCCAACAATTAAATATTTAGCCATTAGTATCAAGCCAACCTAGGTAGTCTTGAACGCCTTGCGCTAGTCCGCGGAAGTTTCCTTCATAACCAGCTTCACGAAGCTTGCTGATGTCCGCTTGAGTAAAGCTTTGATAAGCGCCTTTTAAATGCTCAGGGAAAGGAATGTATTCAATTTCGCCTTTTTCATAATGGGCAATGACCGTTTCAGCTATTGTGCGGAAAGGTTCTGCTTTACCTGTGCCTAGGTTGAATATTCCTGATTTTTCTGGGTTTTCTAGGAACCAAAGTTTGGTATTAACTAGATCTTCAACATAGATGAAATCTCGGCTTTGACCGCCTGCTTCGTAACCATCGTATGCACCAAAGAGTTTTGGGTTTTCCCCTGCAAGTACTTGATTACGAAGGTGAAATGCGACACTGGCCATGCTGCCTTTATGTTGTTCACGAGGCCCATATACGTTGAAATAGCGGAAGCCAACAATTTGGCTTTTCGCTTTTGGTAAAACCGCTCGAATATATTGGTCAAATTGAAACTTTGAGTAGGCGTACATGTTAAGCGGCTTTTCGTTTTCACGGGATTCTTGAAAAATGGGGCCGGAACCATAAACAGAGGCGGAAGATGCATAAGAAAATGGTGCTTCGTGTTTTAAACAGAAATCTAACACAGCTTTTGAATATTGATAATTTACGTCCATGACATATTTACCGTTCCATTCAGTGGTTGCTGAACAAGCACCTTCATGAAAAACAGCAATAGGATTAATGTTTAATGTGCCGTTCTTGATAGCGTCCAAAAAATCATACATATCCATGTAATCTGCAATATCAAGATCAGACAGGTTTAGACATTTTTTTCCGTCTGTTAAATCGTCTACCAAAAGGATGTTCTTGATACCTTTATTGTTTAAGGCTTTGATTATATTGCTGCCAATGAATCCGGCACCACCTGTTACTATATACATAATTTATGTGTCCTATTTTGTCTTTGTAAGTTTAGCTCTAAATACGTCAGCTCTAAACTCAAAAAGAATCCTGAAAATCGTTGTTTGCTTTTGCCCATGCTATCACTTCTGTTAGACCGAGAAAAATATGATAGCTACTGGTTCCGGGGAGCGGAAAGTCCTTTGGCGAGTTATCTTCATTAAGATACTCATTCCAACGGCCATTCGGTAGCAAATAGTGTTGCTGAATAAAATAGATAGCCTTCTCTAATCGGTCTATTTTCTCTTCTTTACCAATTGGCATCACTGTGATGGCTTTTATATATTCGGTGATTGGCCAGATACGCTTTTCTTTATCGATAGGCTGCTTGGTATCTCCGTCTATTTGATTATAAATGCCACCATTGTTTGCAAGTCCATGCCTAGTTGCTGTTAACCATAGCTGTTGTGCTAAATCAGTATAGTCGGAATTAGGGATTATTTTATTTGCTTGGTAGAGCAACCAGACCCATTCGAAGTGGTGTCCAGGTTCTACTTGATTGCCTGTGTTAGGATCAAGACTCCAATCAGCGCTGAAAAACTCACGTAGCGTCTTTGTTTCTTTGTGGTAAAAATGCTCGAGTGCCAATGAAAGTAGAGACTGGATGGCCACTTTATAATCGTTATCATGGGTTTCTTTGAAGGCGGCGACATAACCTTCTAGCAAATGCATGTGTGGGTTTTGGCGGCGAATTTGCGTGTTATCAACTGGATAGGATTCATAAAAACCGCCGGATTCTGCTTGCATCTTCTCCAACAAAAACAAGTGTGTTTTTTTCATATAAAGAATAGCGCGATCATCCTTCGTTACCTGATGGTAATGGCTAAAAGAGAGCAATACAAAGGCGAGAGCATAAGCATCAGATTGCCCATCTTTTACAGAAAGGTTGTCGTTTAACGAAAAAATCCAGCGATCATCAACAAAATAATGAGACGTGATAAAGTCGAAAAGAGGCGTTAGCTTTACTTGCCACTCAGGCAAATTTTTTATCTGGCAAGCATGACTAAAAGTATATAACTGACGGCATTGAGTTAATAAACGAACACGACCAAGGGCGTTGTTGCTCCAGTCATGTTTCATGCTTTCGTAACTGTGGCCATCTTCCTTGTTGATACCATAACGAGACCAATTGTTTAAAAGTTCATCAAATAAGAACGATTGGCTAGATAATAGAGCGGAATTCAGCATTGTGTAAAAGCCTTATTTCGTATGTTTTAGGTATGTCCAACTTGGCGAGGGAGTATGATAAGATGAGTGCCTCTAAAAATCGATTATTATGTGGCTATGAACTCTTCGTATCTAAATTTTAAAGATAAACACATCCTTGTTGTTGGGGATGTTATGTTAGATCGCTATTGGCATGGCGGCACCTCACGCATTTCTCCTGAAGCTCCTGTTCAAGTCGTCAAGGTTTCTAATATTGAAGATCGTCCAGGTGGTGCGGCAAACGTTGCGCTTGGCTTAGCCAAATTGGGCGTCTCTGTAACACTAGTTGGTGTGGTCGGTAACGACGAAAATGCCGAGGTGTTGACTCGTTGCTTAGAAGAGGTGGGCGTTACTTGCCGGTTTGTTCGCTCAGAAACCTTACCAACCATTACCAAATTACGCGTGATGAGTCGTCATCAACAGCTTATTCGCTTAGATTTTGAAGAGCGTGAAGACAGTCTTTCTCAGAATGAAGCATTGGCAAAAGTCGTCGAAGAGTGTTTGCCCGAATCAGATGCCGTCATTTTTTCTGATTATGCAAAAGGCTGTCTTGCAGATGTTCAGACATTAATAAAACTCTCAAATATCGCGAAAGTACCAAGTTTTGTTGACCCTAAAGGTGATGACTTCTCAATCTATCAAGGGGCGACCTTAGTTAAGCCGAACCTTCTAGAATTCGAAATGATTGTGGGTAAATGCCGTTCAACGAAAGAATTGGAGGAGAAAGCTAAAGCTCTGCGCGAGCAATTTGGCTGGAAAGCTTTGCTAGTGACTCGTGGTGAAGATGGTTTGATTTTGTTGAGTGACGATAAACCACCGTTTTCATTAGCGACAGCAGCCAAAGAAGTGTTTGATGTTACCGGTGCTGGCGATACCGTTGTTGCAGTTTTAACTGCGGTTTATGTAACGAGTAAGCGTTTTATTGACGCGGTTGAATACGCCAATCAAGCGGCAGGTTATGTGGTCGGAAAACTGGGTACGGCATCTATTAGTGCCGAGCGACTAGATGCCATTATGTTTCAGCGTTCACACAGCACAAACTTTGGTGTGCTTTCTCCAGAAGATTTGCTTGAGCAAATTAAGCTAGCACAAATGAATGGTGAAAAGATTGTTTTCACAAATGGTTGTTTCGATATTCTTCATCCAGGACACATTGCCTATATGAAGCAGGCGAAAGCGCTAGGAGACCGCTTAATTGTAGCGGTTAATACTGATGCGTCAGTTAAACGGCTTAAAGGTGAAAAACGCCCTATTAATAACTTGATTCATCGTATGTCTGTACTTGAAGGTGTGGGAGCGATTGATTGGGTGACTTGGTTTGACGAAGACACACCAAAAGAAATTATTGAATTTTTAACGCCTGATGTTTTGGTTAAAGGTGGGGATTACACCATAGAAACAATTGTTGGTGCTGATCATGTCTTAGCTCATGGAGGGGAAGTCAAAGTGTTGACTTTTGTTGATGGTTACTCAACCACCTCTATCATCGAAAAAGCGAATTTGTAAATGCAAGATAAAGAAAATATAGAAATTGAAACTCCGGCTCCAAAAGTTCCTGTTTCAGGTATGCAAAACTATTTTCGCCTTTTGAGCTATGTTCGCTCATCTTGGTTGTATTTGCTTCTTAGTATCATAGGTTATGTAATTTATGCTGCGATGGAGCCAGCTTTAGCGGCTTTGTTAAAGCACATTGTTGATATCGTTTCTGCGGGAAATATTTCAGACAGCCGCTTGTTAATACCTTTAGCTATATTAGGGGTTTTTATTGCTCGAGGAATAGGTACCTTCTTGGGTAGCTATTTTATGGCCAAAGTCGCCAATAACGTAGTTTTTGATTTGCGTACCAGCATGTTTAATAAGCTTGTTCTTTTGCCCTCTGGTTATTATCACTCTATTCCTACCGGACGCCTATTAGCTAAGTTGACTTACGATACAGAGCAAGTCATTGGCTCCATCACTCAAGCGATACGTGTTATTTTACGTGAAGGTCTAACTGTTGTTGGTTTGTTTGGTTATATGATCTACATGAACTGGCGACTATCTTTATTATTTTTGGTGGTTGTACCTTTAATTGGTTTGATTGTTTCTTACGCATCAAAGCGGTTTCGCAAATTGAGTACTCGAATTCAGAATGCGATGGGTGGTGTTACTGATGTGGCATCGGAAGCGATTAAAGGCCATGAAGTAGTTAAAATATTTGGTGGTAGCCAATATGAAATAGCACGTTTCCATAAAGCGGCGACAGAAAACCGTCGTTCTCAGTTAAAAATGGAAATGACTAAGTCACTTAATGTGCCGATTGTGCAGTTCATTCTTGCGCTGATGATGGCGACATTAATTTGGTTTGCTTTAAGTCCATCTATTAGTGCTCACATGTCTCCCGGTGACTTTATTGCTTTTATAACAGCTGCAGGTATGTTGGGTAAGCCTATTCGCCAGTTGACTGATGTGAACAGTATTTTGCAAAAAGGCATAGCTGCTTCTTACAGTATTTTTGATTTCTTAGATTTACCTGAAGAAATCGATAAAGGAACGATGTCTGTCACTAGCTTAAAGGGGAATATTGAGTGGGACAATATGTCCTTTAAATACGCTGGTGCTGAAAAACAGACCTTAAAAAATATTAATTTGTCTTTGCCAGCAGGAAAAACCTTAGCCTTAGTGGGGCGTTCTGGAAGCGGTAAATCCACGATAGCGAATTTAATTCCTCGCTTTTACGACATTGATGATGGCTCCTTGAGTATCGATGGTGTTCGTATCAATGATTATAAGTTGACTGAACTGCGTTCTAATATCGCTTTGGTAAACCAGCAAGTTGTGCTTTTTAATGGCACGATCCGCGATAATATTGCCTACGGCTATTTGCGTGATACCAGTGTAGAAGAGGTTATTGAAGCCGCGAAAGCGGCAAATGCGTGGGACTTCATTCAAGAGCTTGATCATGGCTTAGACACTATGGTTGGCGAAAATGGTGTGCTGTTATCTGGTGGTCAGCGTCAACGTATTGCGATAGCGCGAGCTATTTTGAAAAATGCACCGATTTTGATTTTGGATGAAGCAACGTCAGCATTGGATACAGAATCAGAGCGAGCAATTCAGACAGCTCTGGATGGTTTAATGGAAAACCGTACGACCATTGCCATTGCCCATCGATTATCAACCATTGAAAATGCCGATATTATTGCAGTTGTGGATCACGGTGAGATTATTGAAAAAGGCTCGCATCGTGAGTTGTTAGCGATGAATGGTGCTTATGCGCAGCTCCATAATCAGCAATTTAGTGAGATAGCCGATTAATCATGTGGTTGTATCGTTCTTTATTGGTTTTATTGACGCCGGTTATTTTATCGAAAATCCGGCGTTTTAAGAAAACCTACCAGCATTATCGTTCGAAAGAGGCGTTTGGTTTTTGGCCCTCTGTTGAAGCTGATTTATGGATTCATTGTGCGTCTGTAGGTGAGGTGCTTGCTGTGCGTCCATTGGTGCTTCAGTGGCGTGAAAAATACCCTACACATCGCTTATTAATCACCACCATGACTCCCACCGGTGCTGAACAAGTAGTAAAAACCTTCCCATTTGCCGAGCATAGATATTTACCTATGGATTGGCCCTCAAGTGTTAAAAGGGCGCTAAAAAAACTGACTTGCAAGCATTTATTGATTGTTGAGACTGAGCTTTGGCCTAACTTATTGCAACAGGCTAAAAAGTTAGGGCTGCGCATTGAGGTAGTAAATGCACGTTTGAGTGAGCGTTCTTTTCAGCGCTATCAGAAGTTTTCGACTATTTCTAAACCCTTGTTTGCTTTACCTGATTGTTTTTTGGCTCATGCACAAGCAGATGCAGTGCGTTTTGAGGCGTTAGGCGCAAAAAAGGTAATGGTAACTGGAAGTATTAAATTTGATCTTGCCGTGCCGCCAGAGGTGTTTGAAGCTAATTGGCGTAGACAGTTAGGTTCTCGATTTGTCTGGGTGGGTGGAAGTACTCATCAAGGCGAAGATGAAATGCTGTTGCGAGTTCATAAGACACTGTTGCAAAAATACCCTGATGCATTGTTGATACTAGTTCCTCGTCATCCGGAACGCTTTGAAGTAGTAAAAGCCTTAGCGATTAAGTCTTTTGAGCGCGTCGCTCTTCGTACCCAAGCGCCACTTGATCAATGGACTAATTTTGATGTGGTGATTGGCGACTCTATGGGTGAATTAATGAATTACTACCAAGCTTCTGATATGGCTTTCGTGGGTGGTAGCTTGATTAAACGTGGTGGTCATAACCCGATTGAGCCAGCGTTACTTGGTAAGGCTATTTTGGTTGGCCCATACACCTTTAATTTTCAGGATATTACCGAGCAACTTTTGCAGGTGAATGGGGCCATTCGTTGCCAAGACGAATTGCAATTAGAAAAAGTGGTCATGGATCTTGCTGGACAATCATCTCAGCGTTTCCGCCTTGGTCAAACGGCGTTGCGTTTTGCCGAAAAAAATCAAGGTGCTGTCACTAGAGTGCTTGCTGAAATAGACTTCCGTTGATCGACTCTTTACAATAAGCGCACATTATCTCATGGGGTGCTTTAGCATTTAGTAAATGTTAGAGCTGAGAAGCAGATTGTCTGCTAACCCACCGAACCTGATCCAGATCATGCTGGCGTAGGAATCGAGATAGCAAGTTGAACTACCGATATATTTACAGTAGCTCAAATACAATTCTTGCCATTTCCCTGTACGCCGCTCACTTATTTTAGGAGCGACACTTTGAAACCATTTTCGTTAACTTCTCTTTTTTCTGCGGCTGCTGTTAGTTTTGGCGTCATTGTTTCTCCTGTCACATTAGCCATGGATACTCTGAATGTATATACCTATGACGCATTTGCATCCGATTGGGGCCCAGGGCCGAAGATAAAAGCTAATTTCGAAAAAGAGTGCGCCTGCGAAGTGAATTTTGTTGCACTGGATTCTTCGGTTGGTATCTTGTCTCGTGCGCAGCTAGAAGGTAAGTCATCACAAGCAGATGTACTTTTGGGGTTAGATCTGAACTTAATGGAAGCGGCAAAGCAGACAGGCTTATTAGCGAACCATGCTGTTGATACTTCGACTGTTACTATCGATGGCGGTTGGTCAGATAAAACCTTTGTACCATTTGATCAAGGTCACTTTGCTTTTATTTACAACTCTGAAACACTTCAAAATCCACCAAGCAGTTTGAAAGATATAGTAAATAACCAAAACTTGCGTGTTATTTATCAGGATCCTCGCACAAGCACACCTGGACTTGGTTTGTTGTTATGGATGAAGTCAGTTTACGGTGAAAACGCCGCTGATGCATGGGATAGTCTAGCTTCTCATACGGTGACAGTAACGAAAAGTTGGTCTGATGCCTATGGTTTATTCTTGAAAGGTGAAGCGGATGTTGTGTTGAGTTATACCACGTCTCCTGCTTACCATATTGTTGCAGAAGGGGATAATAAGTATAAAGCAGCCACTGCCAGTGAAGGTCTTTATCCACAAATTGAAGTGGCAGCAATGATGAAAGATGCACCTCATCCAGCTTTGGCGAAGCAGTTTATGCAGTTCATTCTGCACCCTGGTTTCCAGTCAACGGTTGCAACGGGCAACTGGATGCTGCCAGTAGTCAAGCTAGATGAGAAATTACCAGCGGCGTTTGATAGCGCTTTAGAGCCAACAAAGAGTCTCGTCTTGCCTGCAAAAGATGTGGCGCAACATCGTAAAGCTTGGATTGATGAGTGGTTAAATGCCACGACTCGATAATAGGCGTTAAGTGCTTTCTTTTCGAACAGTAAAGAGATTGTTGCCGGCACTATTGGGTGTCGTTTTTTTCCTATTAATGGGGGCTGCCAGCTTGGCGGCTCTTTTGCGTTATAGCGAATTGCATTCTTGGCTTGGCTACCTGCAACAACCTTACCTTTGGCGGGTTGTTCGTTTTTCCTTATGGCAAGCGCTACTAAGCAGCGGTATTAGTTTGCTGATTGCTATTCCTGTTGCTTCTTGTCTTATACATCGACAGTTTTATGGGCGATCGGCTTTGCTGCAATTATTTTCGGTTTCTATGGTGGTGCCGACCATTGTGGCGATTTTAGGCTTGGTGGTTGTCTATGGCCGAACTGGATGGTTGAGCCAGTTATTTGGGGTGCAAGTTCCCTTGTATGGTTTGGTAGGGATTTTATTGGCTCATGTGTTTTTTAATATGCCATTGGCGGTGCGTCTTTTGCTGCAAGGTTATGACTTGATTCCTTCAGGGCAGTGGCGTCAGGCTTCGCAGCTTGGGTTTTCTCGTTGGGCAGCTTTTCGTTGGATTGAATGGCACTATATGAAAAAGGTTTTGCCCGGAGCCTTTGTGTTGATCTTTATGTTGTGTTTTTCGAGTTTTGCTGTGGTGTTGAGTTTAGGTGGTGGACCAAAGTTTAGCACCTTGGAAGTGGCTATTTATCAGGCGCTTAGGTTTGACTTCGATCTTGATAAAGCCAGCTTTTTAGCGCTGTTACAGGTGTCAATATGCACTTTATTTGCGGTCATTGTGTATCGTATTGCACCGGTTAATCGGCAAGATGTGAGTTTGTTAGCGGTAAAAAGCTACATAATCAAAGACTCATTCTGGGCTAAATCGGCAGATTTTTTGGCCTTACTTTTTGCGTTTGTATTGGTCATTCCGCCTTTTTTAGCGATTTTTGATCCGATTTTTTCGCCAGTTTTTTTAAATACATTACAGTCTGTTGCTCTATGGAGTGCAGTGTTGGTTTCATTGAAAATTGCGGTTCCTGCAGCGCTGGTGAGTTTGCTGCTTGGTGTCAGTTTCGGTGTGTTGGCGCGGTTCTGTATGGCACGTCAGTATTTTGCTTTTTTACCAAGTAAAATCGAGCATCTGGGAAATATGATTTTAATGGTGCCAGGTTTGGTGATTGCCACAGGTTTGTTTTTGACTTTACGTGATTTTGGCTGGGGGCTGCGGTCGAGTTATTGGATTGTGGTGTGGGTCAATGCGGTTATGGCGCTACCTTTTGTGCTGAGAGCTTTGATGCCTGTAATGTATCAACAAGAGCGGCGTTTTCGAAATATTTATCTAAGTTTAGGTATTCAGTCTTGGGCTCGATGGTGTCTGGAGTGGCCGTTGATAAGATCAAGTGTAGCGCAAGCTTTTGGGTATGCTCTTTTGCTTTCTTTGGGGGATATGGGCGTGATTGCGTTATTTGGTAGTCAGGGCTTGGTGTCTTTACCCTTGTATTTGTTTCAATTGATTGGCTCTTATCAGCTGGAAGAGGGCGCCTGTGTTGCTGTGGTATTAATCTCTCTGTGCTTGATCTTGTTTTATTGTTCGTCTCGCTTTATTGGTGGAGTAATGGTTCGTGTTAAAAATTGACCTTCAATATGATTGGGAGAGCTTTCATGCGAATTATTGCGTGGATATTTCCCCTGGTGTCACCACATTGCTTGGTGGCAGTGGCGAAGGAAAAAGTACACTTTTACATTTGTTGGGTGGTTTTCTGGCTGGCCGTGGTGAGCTTTCTTTCAACGAAGAGTCTCTGCTTTCTTTGCCTGCTTACGAAAGACCCATTTCGACCTTATTTCAAAGTGACAACTTATTCCCGCAATTAACGGTTTGGCAAAATGTTGCCATTGGATTATCTCCTTCTCTCTCTTTGAATAGTGAGCAAAAAGCAAAAATTCAATGGGCGCTTGAAAAAACGCAACTTGTTGATAAAAAAGACCGCTATCCACAGGCTTTGTCTGGGGGACAAGCACAACGTGTCGCCATTGCACGGGCATTGGTACGAAAAAAGCCGATCCTATTACTTGATGAGCCATTTAGTGCTTTGGATCCTGCTTTACGGGAAGAAATGCTCTACTTGGTTAATGAAGTCACCTTAGAATTAGGCTTAACCACACTATTGGTATCGCATTTGCCACAAGAAGCGAGCTTGGTGGGTGGGCGTGTTATTTTGATTGAGCAGGGGGGTATTACGGCTCATGAACCTGTGTCTGTCTTATCTCAAATCGAACCTCATCCGCTTTTTTCTCGTTATCTTGGTGTGGTTTAGCCTAGTGCGGGAAAGTCTAGTGCTGAAAAGCTAATCGCTCGACAATGTCGCTTGATTGGGTTAAATATTCTTTCTGTTTTTATTCATATAAAAGAGTGACCTTGCATTGGATGATCATGAGTTAGTGAAGAAAGGCATTTTGATGACAATCGCTTATGCGTTTGTTATGTCGCTCACCGCATTGGCAGCCAAGCAGGCTCAAACCATGATCGCAGTATCAACCTTGGTTTTCTGGCAGAGCTTATTTTGCGCCTTAATACTCCTGCCTCAAATGCGAGGGCGTTGGCAAAAACGGCCGCTTTTAATATGGAAAATTCATTTTTTGCGCAGCTTTGGTGGCTTCATTGGTTTTCTTTTTTATTACTGGTCGTTGAATCATATTCCTTTGGTGGAGGCGTCTTTGCTTCGAACTTGCGCGCCATTGTGTGTTCCTTTTATCGTATTAATACTGCATAAAATCAGGATTCCAAGGGCGCGTTGGTTGCCGCTTATAATTGGTTTTATTGGCGTGGCATTTGTTATTCACCCTACGCCTGATCATTTGAATCCTTGGCATATTGTTGGCTTTATTTCCGCTATTGGCTTGGCCTTGTCTATGGTGACGACACGTATGCTTTCTCAGCAAGTATCTGGGCAAGAAACTTTATTTGTATACTTTTTCGTGTCGACAGTATTGTCTCTGCCGTTGATGCTGCTGCAGGGGGACTCTTTGATTTTGCCTGTTGCGGTATGGCCGCTGGTGGCTGTGGTCACTGTCACTTTATATGTCGGTATGTATCTTTATAATTTGGCTTATACCTATGCGCCAGCCAGTATTGTTTCACCGATTAGTTATGTTGGTGTTGTGTTTAGTGGATTCTGGGGGTGGGTAGTTTGGGGGCATGTTCCTGATATTTACGCCATTCTTGGAATGCTGTTTATTTTTTCAAGCATTGTGATCAGTACTCGAATGGCGCGAAATAGAGGTTAGGCCGGTTGCTGCTTTTTTTTGTCTAATATAGTCGCAACAAATATGCCTGAAAAAATCAGAGCTATTCCGGCGTAATGAAAGCTAAGTAATTGCTCACCTAAGAAAATAACCGATAGACCAATGCTGAATACTGGTAGTAGGTGTATGAAGTGTCCAGCGGTGGCTGCGCCTAGTTTTTGTACGCCAGTATTCCAGCATAAAAAAGCCCCAATCGAAGCAAATAATCCCATATAGACGATGGCTCCCCAGTTACTTGCTGTGAAGTCAGCTAGTTGGCTGTGTCCAAATAGTAAAAATAGAGGTGCTTGAATCAAGGTCCCTATAATTGCAGTGCAGGCAAAGAAACCGATCAAAGACATTTCTTTGGGGCGCTTTACGATGAGTACTGAATAAATAGCCCAGCTTATAGCTGCGGTAATAATCCATAAGTCGCCTTGTGAAAAACTGAGATGTAAAAAAGTATCTAAACTGCCCCGACTAACAATGGTTATGGCGCCGATGGTCGAAATAAGTATTCCGGTATTTTGTAACCAAGAGGTTTTGTTTCCCAGCAGTAGGCGAGCTGTAATGAGTATCATCACAGGCATAATCGAATTAAGTAATACTGCATTGGTGACGGTTGTGGTGCTCAGTCCTATGTAAAGGAAAAGGTTGTAATTACAAATACCAAGCCAGCCGAAAAGAACAAGTAAAGGCCAGTTTTTGGCGATAATGCTTCGTTCTCGCCAAAGCTTCTTATAAGCAAAAGGCAAAATGATTAGGCAGGCAAGGCTCCAGCGTAAGAAAGAGATTGAAAAAGGGTCAATTCCATTGGAAACGGTCAATCGTCCTAAAATGTAGTTGCCTGACCAGAAAAAAATAGGCAGTAATAGGTAGATGAATGCTGGCATGTATTGTCCTTATTGTTTTTTTCTTTTTGCCCAGTTTTGAATAAATAAACCAACTAAAATACAAGCTAAACCAATGAGTGTGGAACCTAATATAGGCTCACCAGTAAATTGTGAAAGCCAAATAATAGATAGTAATGGCGATAGAAATATTAAGTTCGCGACTTGGCTAGCGTTAGTCGTTAGTTTTAAGGCTCTATTCCACAATACAAAACTTAGCCCCATTTCAAATAAACCAATATAAATTGCGCCCCACAGCCCTTTATTGTCCCAATGGCTTAGTTCACCTGTGACGCCTGCAAATATAGTGATTAAAGGTAGTGCAAAGGCAAAATTAAGCGTTAGGCCGATTAAACTGGGGCGTTTGTCTTTTGTGTTCAATAACCAATAAAGAGCCCAAATGATAGTGCTTAGAAGGGCGAAGGCAACACCTGTGACGTTTGAAAACTCCAGTGATGCTATTTGGCCGCGAGTAGATATATAGAGTACTCCAAAATAGCAGGCAGCGGCGGCGATATAGTCCGCGCTTTTTAGTCGTTGTTTGAGTATTGGAACCGCTATAAAACTAAGCATAATTGCCCAAGTGTAATTTATTGCTTGGGCTTCTTGTGCTGGAAGTGTGTTGTAGGCTTGCAGTAATATTAGGTAATAAAGAAATGGATTGATCGCGCCAAAAAATAAAGACGATTTCCATGATTGTTTGGCAAAGCCAATGAGTTTTTTTGCTTCACCTTTAAATACGATTAAAGTTGTTAAAAATATTAATGAGACGATATTAGCAACAAGCAGTAATTGTGTTGGTGAGAAATGCTTAAGTGATATAGAAAATGCTGTGGCGACAGTCGACCAAAGTAGTACGGCCCCAAGTCCAAATAGCATGGCTTGGGTGTTATTGGAGCATTTATCCATAATTTCTTATTCCGAAAGCGCTCGGTTGTCTGTTAGGTGATATTTTAAAATGAAAAGATAACACCGGCTAAGACAGACGTGATTGTATTGTCTTCTACAATAGGGCTTTTTAAAATTTCACTATCAAACCTAGTGTGATTAATGCCTAGCATCAGATTTACACTTTCTGAAAGTGGGTAAATACCTCTTATTCCATATCTGATTTGAGCAATTGCACCTGAATCGTAGGCAGTAATAGTACCACCGGTGTTTGCAGATTCGCTTCGAGAAACACCGAACAAGTGATTGCTCATTTTGCTGTCCATATAGCGATAAGATATGGATGGTATGACTTTCCATGCGCCAACAGGAAGCGGATACCCTAAAGCGATTTGTGCATAGTAGCCGTCATGTTCACCGCTAATATCTTGTGCCAATTTTGTTGATAGAGGGCCAATTTTATAGCTCGCAAAAGCCATAATGCTGTCATCTCTGTCATCAAGTTGTTGAATGTTTATATCATCCGAATCGTCAGGGTCAAAGTTTGAGCTTTCGTAAGATAAGCCGACGGAAAAGTTTTGAGGTGATTGTTTTGGTAAAAAGCGATAACCAACTTCAGGTAATTGAAGGAAAAAGTTTTCTCCTTCATAACCTATGTTGGGCAGGAATTTAGCTTGGTTATCTGTTTCTTTGTATACAGATTCTGATACAGCGCCAATGACGCCTATGCTACCGTCAGCTTGAGCGACAAATGGGGAAAACAATAGTAATGCCAAGAATGCTTTTTTCATGATGTCCGTATCCGTGAGGTCGAGTGAATTATGAATAGACTGATTCTATTGCCTTTAGCTGGATCTGTAAAACTGCCAACAGAAAATAGGCTGTATTCTTACTTGTTTAGGATAAGTGAGGTTAGGTTGGCATTACTTTGGTTGATTTCGTTTACTTATTGCCCACTAGTGCATATAATACGCGTCCCTGTAAATCAATACTCCTTGTCTCACAGCTTTTTTAACAGGGGGAGCGTGGAGACTAAGAACCCATAAGGAGAGCTTAAATGCGTCATTATGAAATCGTCTTTCTGGTTCACCCAGATCAAAGCGAGCAAGTACCAGCAATGGTCGAGCGTTACACTAACCTAATCACTGAAGATGGTGGTCAAGTTCACCGTCTAGAAGATTGGGGTCGTCGTCAACTAGCTTACCCAATTAACAAAATTCACAAAGCACACTATGTTCTTATGAACATTGAGTGTTCTGACAGTGTTTTGTCTGAACTAAACGACACTTTCCGCTACAACGATGCCATCATCCGTAACTTGGTGATTCGTCGTAAAGAAGCGGTAACTGACGTATCTCCTATTAAAGCTTCTGAAGGTCGTGAAGATCGTCGTTCTGCTCCTCAGCGTGAAGAGCGTAACCACGACAATTCTGACGAAGTATCTGAAGAATCTGAAGATTAATCTATTTTTATTAGGAGACACTCATGGCTCGTTTTTTCCGTCGTCGTAAGTTCTGCCGTTTTACTGCAGAAGGCGTTAAAGAGATCGATTACAAAGATCTAGACACACTGAAAGGTTATATCACTGAAACTGGTAAAATCGTACCTAGCCGTATTACTGGCACTAAGGCTCGTTACCAGCGTCAGCTAGCGACTGCAATTAAACGCGCTCGCTACATTGCTATTCTTCCTTACACTGACAGCCACTTTAATTAATAGGCTGAAAGAAGCGCTTTTATGGGTGGTTTAGCTAAATGGGTAATGAAAAAACGCTTGAATGCCATTATTGGTGTGATGGTGTTTGGTCTAATTCCTATGATGTTTTGGCTGGCCGCCGCAATCTTAGGGTTGGTGGTGCTTCGTAAAGGTGTAAAAGAAGGAATACCTGTATTAGCTTGGGGTTGTCTACCAGCACTTGTGTTGTGGATGTTCCAAGGAGATGCAACGGCACTCATGGTGTTAGTTGATGTGATGTTGTTGAGCTATTTACTTAGGTTAACAATGTCATGGAGTTGGGTGCTATTGGTCGGTAGTTTTCTGGCGGTTATTAGCACACTGCTTCAGCCTCTTTTGATGGCAGATATTTTGAATTTGGCGGTAACGTTAGTTCAGAGTGTTTTGACGAAAGAAGGTGTTGAAGTTCCTGATAGAAACTTGATTTTTAACCAAGCGGTGATGGCTATATCCATCTTCCAAGTGGTCATTGCTATTATTTCTTTGTTTTTGGCAAGAAAATGGCAAGCAGGACTCTATAATCCAGGCGGTTTACGTACTGAATTTCATCAGTTAAGACTACCAGTAGCGTTTAGTTTGGTGTTGGGGGGAATGATTTTAATAGGTGAAAGCTTAGGCGGATCCTTTATTATTCTTTCTCAAGCTGCTGTGCCTGCTTTGGTGTTGCCGGGGCTCGCTCTAGTGCATGGTATTTTAGCAAAAAAAGAAATTGGGATTGTTGGACTGATCGCATTTTATCTTGTAGGTTTTTTTGTCCTGAATGTGTACTTTGCAAACATTCTAGTCGCACTTTGTGTGATTGATAGCTTTGTAGATATTCGTTCTAGAATACAAGGTAAGGCGTCCAACTCAAGTGATAGCTAATGATTAATTAGAGGTGATCGAGATGGAAGTTATTCTACTCGACAAAGTAAACAAGCTAGGCGGTATTGGTGACGTTGCAGTTGTTAAGCCAGGCTATGCTCGTAACTTTTTGATTCCGAACAAAAAAGCTGTAATGGCTACTAAAGCTAACTTGGCTAGCTTTGAAGAGCGCCGTGTTGAACTTGAAGCGCAAGCTGCAGAGCGTAAAGCTGCTGCTGAAGCTCGTGCTCTAACACTAGAAGGCAAAACTTTCACTATCGCTGCAAATGCTGGTGATGAAGGTAAGCTTTTCGGTTCTATCGGTACTCGTGACATCGCTGACGCTATTTCTACGCAAGTAGCAGTAGAGAAAGCTGAAATCCGTCTTCCAGAAGGCGCGATTCGTCACACAGGTTCTTTCGAAGTAGACGTTCAACTTCACTCTGAAGTTATTGTAACGGTTACTTTGTCTGTAATCGCTGAGTAATTTGCTTCGGTAAATTGCTTAAGAAAGATGTGAGTCTTTCTTAAATAAGAGAAGGGTATCTTGCTTTGCGAGATGCCCTTTTTTTGTTGGCGTGATAAGCTAATCTTTCTGTATTTTTTCTGTATTTGTATGGGTATTTTGCGTGCAACTAAATGATTCTGAAGTCGCTTCTATTAAATTACCACCGTATTCCATTGAGGCTGAGCGTTCAGTTGTTGGCGGATTGATGCTAGACCCCCAGGCTTGGGAAAAGGTGTCCGAGCTTGTTATTGCTGATGATTTTTATCGTCCAGAGCATAAAGCAATTTTTACTGTTATTGCTCGCTTAGCTGATGAGTCAGAGCCTATTGATGTGGTTACCATTGGTGAGCGATTAGATAAGCGTGGCGATCTAGAATCTATTGGTGGTATGGCGTATTTAATTGAGGTTGCCGAAGCAACTCCAAGCGCCTCTAACATCGCTTCCTATGCTGATATAGTTCGTGAGCGTTCTATTTTACGACGTCTTATTTCTACAACAAACGATATTTCTGCACGGGCTTTTCATCCAGAAGGCATGACGGCTGCTGAAGTATTAGATGAGGCTGAGCGAAAAATATTTCAAATCGCTGAAGGCGGAGAGAAAAAAGGTGGGCCACGAATTGCGGCTGATATTCTTAGTGCTACCGTGGATAAAATTGATGAATTGTATCATCAAGATGGGGCTATCACAGGCTTAAGTACTGGTTTCACTGATTTGGATGCAATGACGGCAGGTTTGCAACCTTCTGATTTGATAATCGTCGCGGGTCGTCCTTCTATGGGTAAAACAACCTTTGCGATGAACTTGGTGGAAAATGCCGCCATGATCAGTGATAAGCCTGTTATTGTATTCAGTTTGGAGATGCCTGCTGAATCACTCATGATGCGTATGCTGTCTTCCCTTGGTCGAATCGATCAGACTCGAATGCGATCTGGGCAGCTGGTTCAAGAGGACTGGGACAAATTAATGTCTGCAGTTAAGATGCTCAAAGATCGCAAACTTTTTATTGATGATACCGGTGGTATCAGCCCGACGGAAATGCGTTCACGTGTGCGACGCATTGCTCGTGAGCACGGCGGCGTTGCAATGATCATGGTCGATTACCTTCAGCTTATGCAGATCCCCGGTTTCACTGAAGGTCGTACTAATGAAATCTCTGAAATCTCTCGATCACTAAAAGCCATCGCCAAAGAAATGGAATGCCCAATGGTGGCGCTTTCTCAGCTTAACCGTAGTTTGGAGAATCGACCTAACAAGCGTCCGGTTAACTCCGATTTGCGTGAATCTGGAGCGATCGAGCAGGATGCTGACGTTATTTCCTTTGTCTATCGAGATGAGGTTTATCACGAAGATACGCCACATAAAGGAATTGCGGAAATTATTATCGGTAAGCAACGTAATGGTCCGATTGGTACATGTCGATTAGCATTTGTGGGTAAATATACTCGTTTTGAGGATTTAGCACCGGATGCATATCGAGATTTTGATGACGAATAGCACCTCATTGGTGTATTTTTGTTATCTTTACAAATAATAAGAAGCCACAAGATAGGTGGCAAATAAATATAATCGAGAGCTTTTTATGCGAAAGATGCCAGTAACAAATAAAGAAAATGATTTTCCTGAGAGCTATGTTTTAGTTTCCAGTACAGATGTGAAGGGACGCATTACGTTTGTTAATGATGTTTTTTGTGAGGTGGCCGGCTATAAGCGTGAAGCTTTAATTGGTGCACCTCATAATGTTATTCGCCACCCTGATGTGCCGCCAGCTGTTTTTGCTGATATGTGGGCCAATCTAAAACAGGGTAAGAGTTGGATGGGCTTGGTAAAAAACCGCTGTGAAAATGGGGATCACTATTGGGTGAGTGCGCATGTAAGTCCGCTATTAGACGGCAGTAAAGTGATTGGTTATGAATCGGTGCGCCGCAAGGCAACCCGAGATGAAATTCAACATGCTCAGTCTATTTATGATCGTATTAATGCTGGGAAAGCTTTATTGCCAACCACGACAAAAGTAACCGCGCATCTTAGTAATGCTTCTTGGCCATTGATGTCCTGCTTTATTTTATTGGCTGTTATTGGCTTATTATCTAACGTATTGGCATTGCAGATTGCTGGGCCTGTTTTGGCTTTATTAGGTATGTGGTTAGCTTATTATCAGGCTCAGTCGTTGAACTCTGTTGTCTCTGGTTTATCGTCCGAGGCACATAATCCAATAGGTCAGTATTTATACTGTAAAACCGTTGGGATCAAGGCTGCCATTAAGTTTGCCAAAATACATCAAGAAGCTGCAGGTAATACTTTTCGGTATCGTCTAAAAGAAGGCGCTCAGCAGCTTCGTCAAAGAGCGTCGGGTGCGAAGGCAAGTGTGACGACAAATCTGGCTAACTTTAATAAACAGCGTAATACCTTTCAGGAAGTAGTTGCTGCTAGCTCTCAACTATTGTCTAGCGTAACTCATGTTGCAGAGCACATTCATGTAGCGGTTGAGGCAACTGAGTCTGTGGGTGGTTTGTCCCGTGAAAGCCGTTTATTGGCTCAGCAAACAGGTGAGACCATGCGTCAGGTTTATCAGGATATTTCTGAGGCTAAAAAAGTAGTGGCCATATTGGCAGAGCGCAGTGATAGCATTAATGAGGTGGTGAATTCCATTAGTGGCATTGCAGAGCAGACTAACTTGCTTGCCTTGAATGCGGCGATTGAGTCTGCTCGTGCGGGTGAGGCAGGTCGTGGCTTTGCTGTGGTTGCTGATGAGGTTCGTGCGTTGGCGATACGTACTCAAAATGCTACGCAAAACATTAATAGCATGACGGAAGAATTAAAGCGAAATACTCTAGACGTCACAAATACAATCGATAAAGGCACAGCAGTAGCGCAAGAGGGTGTTGATAGTGTGAATAAAGTGGCTCAAAAAATGAGTGATATAGAGTCCGCTATAAAGCGCGTTGTTGAAATGACTGCACAGATTAACGTCTCCTCGGAAGAACAGGCGGGTGTGGCTAGAGACCTGAATGATAAGATGCATGATGTTGATCAGTTGAGTATTCATAGTATTGAACAAGCAGAAAGCATCGTAATCAATATTAGTCACATTGAAGAAGAGGCTTATGAGCAGGGGAATCTTGCTGAGCGAATGAAGCAGTAAAAGAATAATGTGATTTTGATAGTTTGATTTTAAAGGCCTTTGATAGTTATTTATCAAAGGCCTTTTTATTTATATTTGGTTTAGCTTGGGAGTTCGCTAGTGACTTGATAAATGGCTTTACCAAGAATATTAATTTGCTCTTTACTGATTACATAAGGTGGCATCAAGTAAATAAGTTTACCGAAAGGGCGTACCCATACGCCTAGTTCAACGAGTTTTGGTTGTATTTCGTGTAAGTTGACCGCGTTTTTTAACTCAACAACACCAATACCGCCAAGGCAACGGACTTCTTTTACTTGTTCGAGCTGTCCACATGGCTCTAGGGCTTCTTTCATCCAGGTTTCTAGCTGGGTGATTTTTTCTGGAATATTGTATTTACTTAAAATAGATAAGCTTGCGTTAGCGGCGGAGCAGGCGAGAGGGTTTCCCATGAAGGTTGGCCCATGCATAAATACGCCACCATTGTCACTTATACCAAGTGCCACTTTATCGTTTGTTAAAGTGGCAGCCAGCGTCATGTAACCGCCGGTTAAGGCTTTGCCAACGCACATTATATCTGGGCAGATATTGCTATGATCTGTGGCAAAAAGCTTGCCCGTTCGACCAAAACCTGTAGCAATTTCGTCGAAAATTAAGAGTATCTCGAATTCATCGCAAAGTGCTCGAATCAGATTTAAATACTCCGGGTTATAAAAACGCATACCGCCAGCATTTTGTACAACGGGCTCGATAATGAAGCCTGCTATACGTTGGTGGTTTTCCTCAAACACCTTACGAACTTCGTCAAGGTATTCGGCTTTTATTGGTGCGTTCAAGCCAGTTGGTGGTGGTGAGATGAAGAATTGCTTTGTTAGTGCGCCAGTGAATAAGCTGTGCATGCCGTTTTCAGGGTCACACACTGACATGGCTGCGAATGTGTCGCCGTGATAGCCGCTTTTTGGACTGACGAAAAATTGCTTGTCAGGTTTGCCTTGGGTATTCCAATATTGGATGGCCATTTTTAGGGCAACTTCAACAGAAACTGAGCCTGAGTCGGAGAAGAAAACACGTTGTAACTCAGTAGGAGTAATTGCGATGAGCTTTTCGGCGAGTTCAATGGCAGGTTTGTGGGTTAGCCCTCCAAACATTACATGTGAAAATTGTGATAATTGTTCTTGGATAGCCGCATTCATGGTTGGGTGATTGTAGCCGTGGATAACACTCCACCAAGAAGACATACCATCGATTAGTGTGCGTCCATCGCTGAGGGTTATTTCGCAGCCCGAAGCTTTTTCAACAAGGAAGTGTGGACTGGGCTTGCTCATAGACGTGTATGGGTGCCACAGGAGTTGCTTGTCTAAATCTAGGTATTCTTGATCTGTTTTCATAACGTCACCATTGCTTTGTTGACGGCATAGTAAACAAAGCTGTCTTCTGTGGCTAGGCTGATATTTTTTCTTATTATTAATATTCTTTATCAGGTGTTCGGGCAATCACCCAAACATCCACTCGTTCTGCGCCTGCTTTTAATAACAGTTTGGTGCAGTTCTCTATCGTGCTTCCTGTCGTCATTACATCGTCAAATAAGGCCACATGTTTGGCGATAGGTCCATCAAGCTGATAGCTACTTTGAGGGCTTTTTAATCGCTCCTTTCGACTTAGTGAGTGTTGGGCTTTAGTGTTTTTAATTTTTCTTAGTGGATTGTTTTTAGGAATAGCTGGGCATTTTTCGCCCAGAAGCTCTTTAAGGTTTCTCGTTAGCTGGGTTGTCATGGCTTTTGTTTGGCAAAATCCACGCTCCTTGATTCGGCTTGGATGACTTGGTACATAGAGTATCTGTTCTGGCCAGCTTTCAGACGAATATGACTCAATGAGGTGTTCACTCAATAGGTAAATGAGTGGTCTTATGTAATGAGTTCCTTGATTAAATTTAATGCTATGGATGAGCGTTTTTATGATTCCTTCAAAGCGATAGGGCGCGATACATACTTGATAGGCAGGTTGGCTGCTTTGGCATTGTCCGCACAAAATGCTGGATTTTTGAGTTGGGCGTTTGCAGTGCTGACAATGATTTAGGTTGGATGGAAAGCCTTCATGGCAGGATTTGCAAAGTGTGTTTTGAGCTTTTGCATTGCAAATATAGCATAGGTCTAAAAATATACTCTTGTAAACCTGTGTTATTTTTGTGGTTGACAGTTTCTTCCAGTCCATTAGTATTGCTCCATTAATTTTTTCTGGATCGAGGATACTATGTCTTTAAGTATGGCTACAAACACGTCTGTAGCGAATATGTCCGCAAGCGCTCTGCCTACAAATAATGTGAGCGCACCGCGTTTTGATTGGACCCATGCAGAAATAAAAGCGTTGTTCGATTTGCCCTTTATGGATTTGATGTTTCGTGCTCAGACTGTCCATAGAGATAATTTTGCGCCAAATGAAGTGCAAGTAAGTACGCTTTTGTCGATCAAAACTGGCGCTTGTCCAGAAGACTGTAAGTACTGCCCGCAAAGTGGTCATTACAATACTGAACTTGAAAAAGAAAAGTTAATGGAAGTGCAGAAGGTGCTTGAAGAGGCTGCTTTGGCAAAAGAAAAAGGTGCAAGCCGTTTTTGCATGGGCGCCGCATGGAAGCACCCTTCCGAGAAAGATTTCCCTTATGTGCTAGAGATGATCAAGGGTGTTAAGTCTTTAGGTTTAGAGTCTTGTGTGACGCTAGGTTCGTTAAATGATGATCAAGCAAAGCGTTTATCAGATGTAGGTTTGGATTATTACAACCACAACCTAGATACCTCTGCTGAGTTCTACGACAGCATTATTACCACTCGTACTTATCAAGATCGTTTAGATACGCTGTCTCGTGTTCGTGATTCAGGAATCAAGCTTTGCTGTGGCGGTATTATGGGCATGGGGGAAGAGCAAAAAGACCGTGTAGGTTTGTTGCGCCAACTTTCTCAAATGGCTCCACATCCGGAAAGTGTGCCAATCAATATGTTGGTTAAGGTGGAAGGAACGCCGTTAGAAAATGTTGATGATCTAGATACGTTTGAATTTATTCGTACGATTGCAGTAGCGCGTATTTTGATGCCTAAATCGCATGTTCGGTTGTCTGCTGGTCGTCAAGGCATGAATGAGCAAACTCAAGCTTTGTGTTTTATGGCGGGTGCAAACTCTATTTTCTACGGTGAAAAGCTGCTTACTACTGGCAACCCAGAAGCCGATAAAGACATGGCGTTGTTTGCTAATTTGGGCATTAATCCAGAGAAGCGTGAAGAGCATTCAGATGCAGCGGTGGCTGAAGCTATTGCAGCGCAAGCAGTAAAACAAGAAGAGTCTAAGTTGTTTTATGAAGCCAGCGTCTAATACGCCGGACTGGGTGTTAGCGGCGCTTGAAGAGCGCCGCCAACAAGACTTAATGCGTCGTACCATTACGCTAGATAGTCCTCAAATTCCGCATACTCAAATACAGTCTCAAGATTATACGGCATTTTGCTCGAACGATTACCTAGGTTTAGCCAATCATCCGAAGCTAATTAAAGCGCTAAATGATACGGCTCAAGCTTATGGTGTTGGTGGTGGTTCGTCTCACTTAGTATGTGGTCATTTGGCTCCCCATCAAGCGTTGGAAGAAGCCTTGGCGGATTGGCTCGGTTACGAGCGAGTCATGCTATTTAGTACTGGGTATATGGCAAACCTTGGTGTGATTTCTGCGCTCGCGGATAAAAATCGTCCTATAGTACAAGACAAGCTTAATCATGCGTCTTTAATAGATGGCGCTTTGTTAGCACAAGCACCGTTACGCCGTTATTTGCATGGTGATGTGGAAAGTGCGCAAAAGTTGATTGCTAGATCCGCACCGGGTGGTTTGTTGATCACCGATGGGGTTTTCAGTATGGATGGTGATATTGCGCCTTTGGCGGAATTGTCTCATTTGGCTAATCAACATGATTGGATGTTCATGGTGGATGATGCTCATGGGTTAGGATGTCTTGGTGAAAACGGCAGAGGTTGTTTGGCGCTAGAGGGGCTGGACGCAACAAGTTTACCTATCTTGGTTGGCACTTTGGGTAAAGCGTTTGGCACCGCTGGAGCATTTGTGGCGACATCTAACGATTATGCGGATTATCTCACTCAATTTGCTCGACCTTATGTGTATACCACAGCAATGTCTCCAGCGATTGCAGGAGCTACTTTGGCTTCGTTGCAGCTTATTCAGTCAGCAGAGGGTCAGGAACGGCGAGATAGACTAGCTCGGCATATTACGTATTTTCGTCAGAGAGTTCAGTCGCTTCCGGTTACATTAATGCCTTCAAATACAGCCATTCAGCCGATTGTTATTGGTGATAGCAAGGCTGCAATTGCTATTAGCGAGCAATTAAAAGTGCTTGGAATCTGGTGTACCGCGATTCGTCCACCAACTGTGCCGGTAGGTAGCGCTCGTTTAAGAATTACCTTAAGTGCCGCCCACTCTGATGAAGATTTAGTGTTATTATGCGACTCACTCGAAAAAGTTTTAACAGCGAAACTTTTAAACGCAAAATGTTTAAATCCAAAGCGTTTAAATACAAAGTAATAGAGGGACAGCATGCGAGCACGTATTGAAACAGAAGCTTTTGGAAACTCGTCTAATCAAGCTATTTTTATGGTGTCTGGTTGGGCAATGCCAAAAGAGGTGATGCGCTCTTTTGCATTACGTCTGAGTCAGCGTTTTTATGTTGTTGTAGCGAATTTGCCTGGTATTTCGCTTAATGAGCAATGGATTTCACGCTCTCGTATTGGGCCTAATTATGATATCGCGGCTTTGTCTGAGCAGTTGATTGCCGTTGCACCCAAAGAGGCTTGGTGGATTGGTTGGTCTCTGGGGGGCATGGTATCTGCTTATGTTGCTGCGCGTCGTTCTAGTTGTGTGCTTGGTTTGATTACCTTGTCGTCTTCACCGAGTTTTATTAAACGAGAAAATTGGGAAGATGCAATGGGCGTCGAAGATTTTGATGCTTTTTCGGCTTTGGTTGAGCAGTCGCCTGAAGACGGTCTTAAGCGGTTTGTTATGTTGCAGGCTAAAGGTGCAGATAATGAACGAGCTTTGGTTAAACAATTACAGACCTTCTTGCCGGTTAAAACCTTGAGCCGTCCAGCTCTTATTGGTGGGCTTAGATTATTAAAATCGCTAGATGTGCGCCGTGAATGGTCGCTTTTGGATTGTCCTAATTTACACATATTAGGAGGCAAGGATGCGTTGGTTTCTAGTAAATCATTAGAGCAACAAACTGATGTAAATCCTTTGCAGCAATGTGTTGTACTGTCAAATTGTGCGCATCAGCCTTTTTTTGAAGATGAAGAGGCTTGTGTGCGTCATATAGAAAACTTTATCGATGCTAATAACTCCTGATATATCGACGCTTAGCTATAAACGACAACTTGCTAAGCGTTTTGATCGAGCTTCTCGGTCCTATGATTCTTATGCTGACTTTCAAAAAATTGTCCTAGACCGTCTGTTGGCGATGTTGCCACTAAATCAGGCAGACGTGGTACTTGATCTTGGAACGGGGACCGGTCAGGCTCTAGGGATATTGTCTGAACAATTAAATCCTATTTGTAATATTGCGCTCGACTTGTCGCCACAAATGTTAACCGTGGCAAGTGAGCGTTATTCTGCTTTGCAAAATACCCATTATATTTGTGCGGATGCCGAGCAATTACCTCTTCAAGATAAGTCGTGTGATTTGGTTTTTTCGAGTCTTGCGATTCAGTGGTGTCTGACCCCTTTGGTTTTGTTTAAAGAGCTTTATCGTGTCACCAAGCCAGGTGGCTATGTGGTTTTTTCAACGCTTTCGCAGGGCTCTATGCCCGAAATTAGTAAAGCTTGGTTTGGCTTGGATAATAAAGAACATGTTCATCAGTATATGGCATCAGGCGCGCTTTTAGATTGTGTTAAAGCATCCGAGTTGAACCTTGTGTCTTCTCAATTATCAGATATTCCTATGTGGTTTGATTCACCTGAAAGCGCTATTTATTCACTGAAAAAAGTCGGTGCTAGTTTGATCTCGGCTGATGGCGATCAATCTACATCACCCAGTAAGTGGAAAGCATTTTTGCAGGAGTATGAGAAGCAGCGGAATGAATGTGGAGTTCCTCTGAGTTATCAAGTTTCGTTTGTGGTCGCTCAACGGCCTATTAGTATCTAGGAGTTATGGTGAAAAAGCGTTTTTTTGTAACAGGTATTGATACCGATGCGGGTAAAACTTATGTCACCGTTGGTTTGTTAAATGCTGCCAAACGTGCAGGGTTGAAGTCAATTGGACTTAAACCAATTGCGGCAGGTGCAGACCGCATTGATGGTAAATTGCGCAATGATGATGCTTTGCTTATTCAGCAGGCAAGCAGTGTTAAATTAGCCTATGAACAAGTAAACCCGGTCGTTTTAGAAGAAGCAATTGCGCCTCATATTGCCGCAATGAAAGAGGGGCGCTTGGTCACAGTTTCTCGGTTAGAGGGTTTTATTAAAGGCACATTGCTTACACCTCATGACCTTGCGTTAGTTGAAGGTGCTGGTGGTTGGCGAGTACCATTAAACGACAGAGAGCTGCTATCTGGCTTAGCAAAATCCTTAGGCTTTCCGGTCATTATGGTTGTTAATATGAAGCTGGGGTGTTTGAATCACGCGATACTAACCGCAGAGGCCATTGCTCGTGATGGTTTGACTCTTGCCGGTTGGGTTGCCAATACTGGTGCGGAAAAAATGCCATATTATGATGAGAATCTCGCCAGCCTTATGAATATGATATCCGCACCATTATTAGGTGTTCTGCCTTGGTGTGAAAGCGAGCTTGATTCGCAGCAAGTTTTTGATGAATTGTTGCTGGCATTATAAGTTTTATACGGTGAAAAGCTGTGTAAATGCTTGAAAGTAAGCGGTAACAACGCATTATAATAGAATGATAGTTAGAATTGCTTATTTTTAAGGTTGAGGTGCTAATGTGAAAGCTTGGTTATGCGGTCTTGATGACGAAGAAATTTCGAGTGTTTCCAGTATCTTGACCTTTATTGGAGTCGAGCATGGTACTTCGTTGACGGCGTTTCACGTACCAGATTTTGTTGTGCTAGGTAAGTCTGTGCGGTCTTTTGAGCTGGATGAGGTGATTCCTGTTATCTCACTTTGTGAATCAATGGATGTAGTTGGCGATTATAATGTTTGGTTTTGCCCGTTACCTTGGCGTTCGCAAACGCTTTCTTCTGTGCTTAAAGAAATAAAGCAATTACATACTTTTCCTCAGGCGTCTGGCGTGAACTTGAATTTACATGTTCGCCACCTAGAGGCGCTGCTGATTCGTCAAGCTTTGGTGTCTACTCAAGGTGTAGTTTCTAAGGCTGCGCAGAACCTACAAATACAACGTACAACGCTTATCGAAAAAATGCGTCGCTATAATATTGATAAATCGGAGTTTTAGTGACAAAAGATGAAGAAATAGCGGAACTTAAAACCGCGTTTAAAGCGTTTTCCGAGTCTTCTGATGTATTGGCAAAATCCTATCTCGACCTTCAACAAGAAGTCGTTCGATTATACGAAAAGTTAGAAAGAGCCGAGCAGGATAAGCGCCAAGAGCAAGATAAAAATCGCATCTTAGTGTTGCAGTTTCAACAGCTTTTTGAATCTATGCCGGTGGGTGTTTTGCTGCTGAATGAAGAGGGGGTGGTGGTTATGGCTAACCCTGTTGCGGATCGCTTATTCAATTTGCCATTAGTTGGTCAATCTTGGGGAGAAATTGTTCCCTTGAGTTTTCGCCCCCAAAAAGATGATGGTCATGATGTGAGTATGGTTAGTGGCCGTCGCGTGCGAGTCGAGACAGCGTCATTGGGGAATGTTCCTGGTCAGTTGGTTATTCTGGTTGATTTGACGGAAGCCTATTTGCTACAGAAAAAACTGAGTCATCACGAGCGATTATCTAATATGGGTAAAATGGTCGCGGCGTTGGCTCATCAAATTAGAACGCCTTTATCTTCAGCTACGCTTTATGCTGGTCATCTACAAAAACCAGATCTAGCGCCTGTTATGCGTCAGACATTTGCTAATAAGCTAGTGGATCGATTGGCAAACATTGAAAAACAAATTCGCGATATGTTGATTTTTTCTCGCAGTGAAATAAAGCTGGATGAAACGGTGAGTGTTTCTGTTTTTATTAGAGAATTAACCAATCACTGCAAAGAAATTTGCGATCAAAAGAATATGCAGTTTGAGGCGTTAGGTGCCTCTTTTGTGGCAACAGATTGTATTCAGTGTAATAAAGAAACATTATTAGGTGCTTTGTTGAATCTTTTGAATAACGCCATAGATGCCCAGTCAGAAGGTGACGTAGTTCAACTAAATTGGCGCAATAATGACGGCTATGTGACACTGACGTTTAAAGATCGTGGAGTGGGCATGTCTAAATCGCACTTGGAGCATGTCCAAGAAGGCTTTGTGACAACAAAACAACATGGAACTGGGTTGGGCTTGATGGTTGTTAAGGCCATTGCAAGAGCTCATCATGGACAATTTGAAATAGACAGTATTGAGGGCGCTGGAACAACCGCCAGTTTGACGCTTCCTCTTGTAAGGGTATGACATGTCTGAAGTTAAGTTATTAATAGTAGAAGATGACAAGGGACTTGCTGAAGCGCTGGAAGATACGCTGATGTTAGCAAGTTACCAATGCAAAATAGTTTACAGTGCTGAAGAAGCCGTGGTTGCATTGAAGCACAATCTCTTTGATATGGTGGTGTCTGATGTAAACTTGCCAGGCATGGATGGCTATGGATTACTGCATCATGTTATCGATACATACCCAGAATTGCCTATTATGCTGATGACAGCTTATGGGGATATTGCCCACGCAGTGGAAGCCATGCGCGATGGTGCAGTTGATTATTTATTGAAGCCTTTTCAAGAAGAAGAGCTACTTAAAGCCATTGCAAAATACACCGTCAAAGAAGCGCTATCTACAAATCCTCAGCCCATCGCGAAAGACCCTTCTAGTATTGCGTTATTAGAATTGGCAAGACGGGTTGCTGTTACCGATTCCACAGTATTAATTTGTGGTGAAAGTGGTACTGGTAAGGAAGTGTTGGCTCACTATATTCATCAGCATTCTAGTCGACCTCATGCGCCTTTTGTTGCGATTAACTGTGCTGCGATTCCTGAAAATATGCTTGAAGCGATTCTGTTCGGCTATGAAAAAGGGGCTTACACAGGAGCCGTATCTTCGCAAGCGGGCAAATTTGAACAGGCCAATGGCGGCACTTTGTTGTTAGATGAAATAACCGAGATGGATGTTGGTTTACAGGCTAAGCTGCTGCGAGTTTTGCAGGAGCAAGAAGTTGAGCGTCTTGGCGGCAAAAAATCTATTCCTTTGGATGTGCGAATTATAGCAACCACTAACCGTGATCTTGCTGATTATGTTCGTGATGGTGGTTTTAGAGAAGATTTGTATTATCGATTAAATGTTTTTCCGCTGCGTTGGTTGCCTATTCGTGAGCGTAAAGGTGATATTTTGCCAGTCGCTCAGCATTTGCTTGCGAAACATGCCTCCAAAATGCGAATTACAGGCGCGACGTTAAAGCCATCAGCCCAAAGTAAATTAGAAGCTCACCCTTGGCCTGGAAACGTTCGTGAACTTGATAATGTCATTCAGCGAGCTTTAATTCTAAGTCCAAATGCACAAATCAATGAGGATCATATTGCGTTTGATATGATGAGTTTGGCGCCTGTCGTTGTTGAAACTATTGCTGATGAAGACAGCGCTGCTTCGATTTTAGGCAAAGGTGTTCAGCAGCATGAATTTCGCATTATTGCGCAAGCATTAGTCGATGCGAACGGCAAACGTAAAGTTGTTGCAGATAAACTAGGAATTAGTCCTAGAACTTTACGCTATAAAATCGCTAAAATGCGAGAAAGTGGCATAGACGTTGATTGATTTTTGTATCTTGTTTTAATTAGCTTTATGCTAAGCTGTGTATTAGCGATATGTTAAGTTGTATAAATGTGATTTTTTTAGGTGAATAACATGATTTCTGGTCGACCAGACATTAATCAGGTGTTGTCCCAAATGAGGGATATGCGGTCGCAGGTTCAGGCGCCGAGTTCTCCTGTGTCTAATGTTGCCAAGGTGGGCGGTGAGAGCGAGGGAGGCCAGACTGTAGAGCGTGCAGATTTCGCGGAAATGTTGAAAAATGCAGTTAATAATGTAAATGCTTTGCAAAAGGAATCTACACAATTAGCCCAATCTTATGAGCGCGGTGACGAAGGGGTTGACTTACCTCAAGTTATGATTGGTCTGCAAAAATCGAGTGTGTCATTCGAGGCAATGACTCAGGTGCGTAATAAACTTGTAGACGCGTATGAAAAAATCATGAATATGCCGATTTAGGCATTATAAACCGCTTGGCGCTTTTTAATGGATAATGTCCCTGCAGAACAATCGGAGCAAAAGCTCTATTTAGAGTTAGTTACCGGCTTTAATAAGCTGACGGTGATTCGTCAGCTTGCATTAATGGTCGGTTTGGCCGCATCTATAGCAATTGGGTTAGCGGCAGTTTTATGGAGTAATGGGCCAGATTACAAGCCTGTATTAAGTAGTATTACAGATTATAATGCAGACCAAATTGTAGAAATCCTCAGTGTTAATAATATTCCTTTTAAATTAGATCAAAATACAGGCGCTTTGCTTGTTGAATCTGATTTTTATCATCAAGCTCGTCTTAAATTAGCTGGCTCTGGCATCGTTTCCGACAATATTGTTGGTATGGAAATAATGGATCAGGAGCAAGGCCTCGGCACTTCTCAATTTGTCGAAACGACACGTTATAGACGAGGTCTTGAAGGTGAGTTAAGTCGAACTATTTCCAGTCTGCAAAGTATTAAAAGTGCTAGAGTACATTTAGCGATACCAAAAGAATCTGTTTTTGTTCGTGATACAAGAAAACCTTCTGCCTCTGTATTTTTGGAGCTTTATCCTGGGAGACGGTTGGATAAGAGTCAGGTGGAGGCTATTGTGAATTTAGTGGCCTCTAGCATTTCTCAGTTGAATGATAAAGACGTCACTGTGGTTGATCAGCGTGGCACTTTGTTGACGGAGAAAGATTCAGACTCTGAATTGTCTGTGGCTGGTAAGCAGTTTGATTATGCTCGCAAAGTAGAGGATGTGTTGTTGCAGCGAGTGAATAACATACTTGGCCCTGTGATAGGCCAAGGGCGCTTTAAAGCAGAAGTGTCTGCTGACGTTGATTTCACTGCTGTAGAAAAGACCAACGAGCAATATAATCCAGATTTACTCGCTTTGCGCAGTGAGCAGACGTTAAAAGAAAATCGCGGCGCTGGCGCTAATGCGAGCGGCATACCTGGTGCGCTAACAAACCAGCCTCCGGGTGCAGTTACTATCCCTGAAGCTGTTGATGAAAATGGCGCGCCAATCGGTGGCAGTTCATCAGCTGCTAATGGACAGTCTCGCGAAGAAACAACACGTAATTTTGAATTAGATCGAAGTATTAGTTATACCAAGCGCCAACAAGGCATGGTTAGGCGTTTATCGGTTGCGGTTGTTGTTGATGATTTAATGAGTTTGAATCCCGATACGGCAGCTATTGTAAGAACGCCTTGGAATGACGATGAGCTGGGGCGCTTAACTTTATTGGTCCGTGATGCGGTGGGTTATGATCCATCTCGTGGCGATAGTGTTAGTGTGATTAATTCACCTTTTGCTTTGCCTGAACCAGAAGAGCCCATTGTTGAATTACCATTCTATCAACAGGCATGGTTCCTAAGCCTAATACAGCCTACATTGGTTGGTATATTTGTGCTTATCTTGTTGCTGGTGGTAGTGCGTCCAATTTTGAAAACCCTCAGTGATCAGAATAAAATTGCGGTTACTGAAGATACTGAAGCGGCGATATTCTCCGATGAAACGGATGAAATTTCAGATGATCAAGTGTCTCTTGTTAGTGCGGAAGACATATTGGTGCCTGGTTCTCCTGAAAAAATTGATCGTCAATTAAATGCGATTCGTGGCTTGATTGCAGAGGAACCAGAGCGAGTTGCTCAAGTCGTTAAACAATGGGTAATGGAAAGCAAATGAGTGATACAGGCCAAGGCGCAGAATTAAGTTCGGTTCAAAAAGCTGCAGTGCTACTTATGTCACTGGGTGAGTCTGATGCCGCACAAATACTAAAGCATATGGGGCCTAAAGAGGTTCAGCGTATCGGTCAGACGATGGCGCAGCTGTCAAATATCCAGCGTCATCAAGTTGAAAAAGTGTTAGACGATTTTTTAGTATTAGTAGGCGATCAAACTGGTTTAGGTTTGGGGGCTGATGGTTATATCCGAAATATGCTAAGAGAAGCGCTTGGTGAAGAAAAAGCTGGTAGTTTGATTGATCGAATTCTACTTGGTGGTAATACAACGGGTCTTGATACGCTGAAGTGGATGGAGTCTCGTGCAGTTGCAGATGTTATTCGTTACGAGCATCCTCAGATTCAAGCCATTGTTATTTCTTACCTAGACCCAGATCAGGCGGCAGATATACTTGCCAACTTCGATGAGCGAGTGCGTTTAGATATCGTATTACGTGTGGCGGCCTTAGAAACGGTTCAGCCAGCAGCGTTACAAGAGTTAAACAACATTCTTGAGCGTCAGTTCTCGGGCAATAATTCAACGCAGTCAACGACCATCGGTGGTATTCGTACTGCAGCAAATATCATGAACTTTATTGATAGTTCGGTAGAATCTGAATTGATGGAGTCTATTCGTGATGTGGATGAGGATTTGGCAAATACTATCCAAGATTTGATGTTTGTCTTTGATAACTTGTTGGATGTAGATGATCGTGGTATTCAGATTATTCTTCGCGAAGTGGAATCTGAAACCTTAATTCTTGCATTAAAAGGGGCAGACCCAGACATGCAGGAAAAAGTCTTCAAAAATATGTCGTCTCGTGCTGCTGATATGTTGAAAGATGATTTGGATGCGAAAGGCCCTGTACGGGTAAGTGAAGTAGAAGTTGCGCAAAAAGAAATTCTGGCTGTTGCTAGACGCCTTGCTGATAACGGAGAAATTGTTCTCGGTGGCGGCGGTGAGCAGATGGTTTAGTTAGAGTATGTCTGATCAAAAACATGAAAAAGGCGAGCGTAAGCTAACCGCTTATGAGCGTTGGGAACTTCCTCACCTTGAGAATAATAAGCCGAATACCAGCTCTGGTCCTGCACTTCTTATCCAGAAAAACACCGTTGTTATGACAGAAGAAGTGGACGAAGACTCTTTAATTTATGAGCCTTTGACCGCTTCGCAGTTAGAAGAGATTCGTTTAGCGGCTTATGATGAAGGTTTTATTCAAGGTGAAGAAGAAGGCCACGCAAAAGGTCATTCTGATGGCTTCGCGAAGGGTGAAGTGGATGGTTTTGAAAAAGGTCATGAAGAAGGTCGGTTAATAGGCGTTGAAGAAGGGCTGGCGCAGGCAAGGGCAGAAGCTCAGATTCATCTAGAAGCACTTGAGATGCTATTGGCGAATGTTGTTAAAGAGATAACATTGCCTTTAGAAGATAGTCGTGCTGCTGTCGAAAATATATTGTATCAATCGATGACACGAATCATTGAAAATGTCTGTCTTTCAAAAATGACTGAAGATGGGCATAAAGTTTTAAAAGAACAACTTACTAGAGTATTTGATGAAATAGGCGAATACGAAGGGCGAGTTCGTTTGCGTCTTCATCCTGATGACGTCACTATTTTGGACGAACTTGGTGTTAAAGAACGTTTAACCATTCAACTAGAGGCAGATGACTCGCTGATTAATGGTGGCTTCGTGATTGACTCTAAGTCCTTTCATATCGATGGTCGAGTAGAGCAGCGACTAGAAACCATATGCGATGAGCTTCGTCTTCTTTCCCTTCCTGAGCAGGACTAACGCTCGTGTCCACCCTTGAAGAACGTTTAAATAAATTAAGTCATGTCTCTTCTGTTTCTTTGCCTCCTCAAATTGAAGGTAAAGTGACGCGTATGGTCGGTTTGACTATGGAGGCAGTTGGCTGTGTTGTGGCCCTTGGTGATCGTTGCTCGGTTCAAGTTCGCAAGGACCGTTGGGTGGAATCTGAAGTGGTGGGTTTTACCGGAGATTTAACTTATTTGATGCCAACAGAGGCTATTGAGGGGATTTCTCCTGGCGCGCGGGTTCGTCCGTTGCTTGGCGATAGCAGAATGCCAGTTGGTGATGAGTTACTTGGTCGCGTGGTAAATGGACTGGGCAAGCCTTTGGATGGCAAAGGGCCGATTAAAACCAAAGACTCTGTGACGTTACACGGTAATGTGATTAACCCATTGCAAAGAAAGCCAATTTGTGAGCCTTTAGATGTTGGTATAAAAGCGATTAACAGTTTGCTCACGGTTGGCAAAGGTCAGCGTTTGGGGCTTTTTGCGGGCAGTGGTGTGGGCAAAAGTATGTTGCTTGGCATGATGACCAAATTTACCGAAGCAGATATTACTGTTGTTGGTCTAATTGGTGAACGTGGTCGAGAAGTTAAAGAGTTTATTGATCAAATACTGGGCGAAGAAGGCCTTGCTCGCTCCGTTATTGTAGCGTCGCCTGCGGATGATTCTGCATTAATGCGTCTACGTGCCGCTATGCTGGCAACACGGATTGCTGAATATTATCGGGATCAGGGGAAAAACGTATTGTTGTTAATGGATTCCCTGACACGATACGCTCAAGCGCAGCGGGAAATTGCATTGTCAGTGGGGGAGCCGCCTGCGACTAAAGGCTATCCGCCTTCGGTGTTCTCTAAACTTCCTCAGTTGGTAGAGCGGGCTGGTAATGGCTGTGAAGGCAGTGGTTCGGTAACGGCTTTTTATACCGTATTGACCGAAGGTGATGATCAACAAGACCCTATCGCAGATGCGTCTCGAGCGATTCTTGATGGCCATATTGTGCTATCTCGACGGTTGGCGGAAGAGGGGCATTACCCAGCCATTGATATAGAAGCTTCGATTTCTCGGGCTATGCCACATATAGTTAGTGAAGATCACTTGTATGGTGCGATGCGAGTAAAGCAGTTATATTCTAAATTTCAGCAAAATCAAGACCTTATTTCGGTGGGGGCTTACGCTCGAGGTAGTGATCCGGATTTAGATCAAGCTATCATACAAATGCCTGAGATTCGTAATTTCCTTCAGCAGTCGCTTACTGAAAGTTTCACGATTGATCAGAGTTTACAGGCTCTTGTTACAGCGATGACCAAGGGACAGTAGACGATTACAGGTAAAAACGTCTACTATTTAGCGAGTTTCCGAATGGGGCATGCATGAAAAAATCACGTCGAATGCAGATATTAGTCGACCTTGCTAAGCGCAAAGAGGATTCGGCTGCTCAGCAGTTAGCTCGAGATAAAGCCAAAGTACAGTATGATGAGCAAAAACTGAATGAATTGCGGGAGTACGCTGGCCAATATGAGTCAGAGCGTAATTTACTAGGTTTGAGTGCTTATTTGACGACCAATTATCAGCATTTTGTGAATCGTGTTCAACAGGCGATTGTGCAGCAAGAAGCGGCTGTAGGCCGTTCTGAACAGCAAGCAGATATGAGTATGCGTCGATGGTTGCAAGCTCGCTCGAAAACCAAAAGCATGGATTGGCTAAAAGAAAAAAACCACAAAGCGGAATTGATCGTTGAAGCAAAGCAAGAGCAGCTTCAGAGCGATGAGTTTGCCATGCGTCGTTTTTTGGACAATATGCGATAGCGTTTTAAGTGCTATTTGGTAAAGCCACTTAGCTTATTGTTAGGATGAAGCATGGCGCGACTGGATAAAGGATTAATTGATTTGTCTTTGGCTATTTCCAGCATAGAAATAGCCTTGCACGATTATGTCTACAGTCCTCAGCGTGGTTTAGAAAAACTTCAATCTGCTCTGTTATCCCTTCAAAAAATATCTAAATTGAGCACCCTCCATGCTTTCTATCATCAGCGTCTGAATTCTTTTTTAGCTGCAGTTGATGGGCTTTTAATATCTGGCTCTCCCTATTTTAGTCATTATCATTCTGCATTTTTATCTGCAGCCGATGCGCTTTCCCAAGTCGTTATTGCAGCACAGTTTAGTGATGATCTCTCTAGGCAGCCGGATCGTCTTCTGGCTATAGATCGTTCTTGCTGGGCTGTGGTGATTTCGATCGCTGATGAAAAAGATATCTCGCTAGTGTATCGGAATTACGAGGCTCGATTAGAGGCAACTCAAAGTAATAGTGTGAGTGTGGACGCTTACCTAGAGGCGCTGGCTGGTGCTGGTCGGGTATCCTTCCAGTTAGATTCAGTAAAAGACTCTGTTTTGAGTGGTCGTTTTCTATTGATAAGTGTGCAATCACTGTCCTGGCTTAAGAGACGATTTCCCTCACTACAATGGCAAGTCCTTTCAGTTAATGAAAAAGAGTCATTGCGAGTTTTATGTGAATTGAGTTTTTTGCCTCTATTTCAAAACGTGAACATGTCGCGTGATTCTCGCTACCGTCTTTTGGCGCTATTTGAAGATAGGTTCAAAACGCTATTTTATCAGGACTTCGGCGCTCTTTTTTCATCAAGTTTAGCGACGGTAGACAAAAGTGGATGTCTTGTCCCTGAAACTCATAGTTTCACTGCTTTTGAGCCGGATGAGCGCTTAGCGTATTTTCCTGTGCGTCACGGCGGATCCGTTTATATTGGCTGTCGAGACTTAAGTGAAGCTGCGCTTAAAATGACTTATATGAGATGTTTAGGGCGTGATTATTTATCCTATTTTTTGTACGAAATCGATACTTCTTTTGGGCGATTTGTCTTTGATCAAGCGGAATGTGTCGGTCGATACGATGTTAGCGAAGGTGATTTTTTAACTGTTGGTGGTTGTCTTTGGTTTCATCCTGAAGAAGATATTCGAGCGGAAGTTTTTTTAAATATGCCTTTGATTTCACGGCTCGACTCGTCGTTTTGTCCAATGTCTTTAGGTGTAACTCAAGTGTTAGTGGTTAAGCAGGGTGGGGAGTATTTCGCGTTACCTTATTTTTCTATTCGTGAAGTGGAGGCTGTATGTTCTGCGATGTCAGCTCCGCGTTCTTGGATAAAAAATATTTGGTTAAGTCAGACTGGTGCGTCGTTATTAGAGCCATGGTTGCTGAGTAAGAACACCTTGCCTGAGGTTCATGGTTGGCCGGAAAAAAATAAATCAACATATCCTTCTAAGAATGGTTATTATTTTGGTAAGGCCTATGGCAGGATGTTTTGCATAGAGGCTAGTTTGATATTCGCGTTATTACCTTATAAAGCGACATCTTCAGTGACGTATTTTGAGGATGATAAGCCTTGTCTGGCGTCATTTTTTACTCATGATGGACGTAGTTTTGATAGAAGGGTGTCAGCTGAACTTCTCCATGATGGGGCGAGTTCTGTTTATGAAAATGCCGATTCTTCGGTTGAGAAGATGTCTTTTTCCGTTATTCTTGAATGGATGGGGGAGTCTATAGTTTTCTCGTTTGCTTCTTGTGATTGGTTTGCCTCATTGCCAGGTGTAAATCATACATGGGAGCTTTCTTCATCTTCTGCTGAGTCTGTTCATGGTTTCGAAGATAAAGTGAGTCGTTTTACATCCTTACAAGATGTTGGTTTGGTTATTAATAAGAAAAATTATTTATCCTTTATTGCTGGCTTTTGCCATCTTCATCATTAGCTTGAAAGTGATTATTGACTATGAATACACTGCATTCACCGTTTGGTGCTCCAAGAAAAGAGCTGATTAATGGCCTGCAAAAAGGTGTTGTAGCCTTGTTGTTTGTATTGCTATTGGCTTTCGCCGGCATGTATATGTTGATGAGCGTTAATTTAGAAAAACAGAATGCTCAACAAGAGAAACTGAGTGAACTTTTGGGGTTGGTGCATAGTGCAGAAGAGCATTGGTTAGAATGGTTATTGGTTGGTGACCGTTTAATTTATAGCGATAGTAATAGCTCAAAAGCACCTTCTTCTAGTCATTTGCATCAGATGCTAGTGAGTGAGTATCGCTTGATGAAAGGTCACCTTAGTGACTTTGAATTTACGGCAGGGATTGATGTTTCTGAATCGCTTGCTTTGTTGGACTCTCTTGCGTTAAGGGAGTTGGACGTCTTACCTTTAACGGATAAAGAAAGGCGATCTGCTTACTCATCATTTGAGTATTTAGAGGCTTTAGATGATGAGCTTTTACAAATCAGTGTTAGTCTGGATTACGAGCGCAAAATATTTGTTGAAAGGTTGATCTGGGTTCCAGTCGCTATTTTTTTAATATTGGCAGCTATTGTGATTATGCTGGCGGCTCGATTTGGTCGTCAATTACGCTCTGGCTTTTTGAGTTTGCATCATATTTTAGACCATCGTAAGCATGGACATACATCTGTTCTTCCTCCCCGAAAAATAATTGATGAACTTACAGACTTGAGTCACTTAGTCGATAATGAATTAGCATCTCGAGATTTTGATCTTGACCAACAGAATGAAAGCCTTAGTTTAATTGAAAAGGCATTGTCTCAGGTTAGTGAACCATTCTTTGTAACGAATTTTCAAGGCGACATTACATGGTTGAGTGCTGGTGCGGAAAGGCTTTGGTTTAGAAATACGCCATTATTTGAGTCATTGTTTGGTATCGATTCTGGGTTAGATGATCCAACCGGTGAGCGTATTGCTGATTCTATTCTGCTATCTGATCAAGAGTTAAAACTGAATTTGTCTGATGGTGTTTATTGGTTACGCGTTCATCACTTTGCTTCCGAGCCAGATGATGGTTCTAGTGGTTTGCATTGTATTATTTCTATACAAACTAAAGCGGAATTTGCTGAATTCGAAGTTTTACACCACAGCTTGAAGTTGTTGGAACAGGATGTCTGGGATGCTCCTATTAGACTATCAAGGCTAGAGTCGCCTTATGCTGGTTTTGCTAAGTCTTTAGAGTCGGTGCGTAAAAAAGTCGTTATGCTTTTTGATGTATTAGATTCGTCCTCGATGCAAACACATTCCCTTGAAAAAATTACTAAACTACAACAAATAGCATCCCTAATTGACGAAAAAACAGATCACAATGAGTCATCGTTGAATGATGTTGTTGTGATAGATGAAACACCACTTCAAGAGCTTCAAGAAGAGCTTCAAGTTGAATTAAACGATATGGCATGGCTTTCTGAGCAGGTTCGGGATTCACTGATATTGGGTTATGAGTTGGTTTTGCAACGCCTAGCGTTAGTCGAAAAAGACCTATCTTCTGATGTGTTTTTGTTGGGCGATGTCGATCGCTGTCTCAATGAAGTGAGAGCTGGAGTTTTAGCAAGCTTGGCTGCAACTGAAGGCGAAAGTGAAAAAATTCGCCGTCGTTTTGCTGTAGATATAGAACACGATATTAGTAAAGTTCAGGATCAAATAGAAGGTATGAAGTCTATGGCGGCTTCTACTCTCTCATTACTTGAATCTGATCGAAGTGTTGGTGTTGCGCGTTTGGATAGAGCGAGGGAATCTGTCAACGAGATGATTGAGCGGATTCATAGTTTGATGTCTAAAACGGTAGACAATATTTCAGAAAATAAAAGTGATGATGTGTCCATAATAAAATCTAGTGATGAGTGGGACGAGATTTAAAGCTTACCACTCATCTTCGAGGAGTAGGCTGTGGTTGAAAGCTTTTTTGATAAAAAAACAGAATGTCTGACGATCCTCGTAAAAGGGCGTTTTGACTACAGCTGTCATAAGATGTTTAAAGAAACGTTTACTGCGGTTAGCAAAGTAAAGTCTTATGAAATTAATTTAGCGGAAGTATCTTATCTTGATAGCTCTGCTCTTGGTATGTTGCTACTGCTTAGAGATCACGCTGGCGCAGAAAAAGCGCAGATTCGTTTGGTTCATGTAAACAGTGCTGTTATTGATATTCTCAAAATTGCTAATTTTCATCGGCTTTTTGATATTACTGAGTAGTTTTGTATGGAACAAGTTTTAACCATATTGATTGCGGATGATAACCCTTCGGATCGTATTTTATTAAAAGCGATTCTGAGTCAATTTGGCCACAACGTAATTTCGGCTGTTGATGGGCAAGACGCAATTGATAAGTTTGATCCTCACACGATTCAATTAGTGTGCTTAGATATAAAAATGCCTCATAAAGACGGTTGGGAAGCAGCGCTCGAAATTCAGCGTATTGCTGGTGATGTGTTTGTTCCTATTGTTTTTCTTTCTGGTGTTACAGACCCTATTGCTTTATCAAATTGCTTACGTATTGGTGGTATTGATTTTATTTCTAAACCTTATAGTCCTGCGCTTATTACTGCAAAACTTAATGCAATAGTCAGGCTTTTGGTTATGCAAAAAACGCTTGAAGAACAGCGTGATGCAATGAGCTTGTATAATGAACAATTGCTCAATGAACAAGATGTTGCGAAAGTAGTTTATGAAAACATAACTAATTCAAATTGCTTGAAAGATCCTGCGCTTTCTACCATTCATTATGGTACGCATACTTTTAATGGTGATGTCATTTTGGCCGCTTATAAGCCGAATGGCGGTATGCATATACTATTAGGTGATTTTACTGGTCATGGCCTTTCCGCTGCGATCGGGGCACTTCCTCTCGCTGATATTTTCTTTGATTGGACAAAAAAAGGCTTTTTGATGCGTCAAATTATCCCTGAGATAAATGCGCGTTTAAAAGGGATTTTGCCATCGAATATGTTTTGCAGTGCTGCATTTATTGATATAAAAGTGAACAATAAAAGTATTGAGGTGTGGAATGGTGGATTACCTGATTTATTATTTTTACCTCAAAATGCAGGCAAACCAGTACGATTTACCTCTAAGAACCTGCCTTTAGGTGTTCTTTCTGCTGATGCGTTTGAATGTCAAATTGAACCTATGTCTTTCGCTCCTGGTGATAGGTTGATGGCATTTTCTGATGGCGTTTATGAGGCATTAGACTTGTCTGGGCAGATGTTTTGTCGGTCTATTCTTAATCCGCTTTATCTGGGAGAGATTGACGCTGAGCATTCGGTTAATTGGCTTGTCCAGCAGCTAGAGCAAGAAGGCGTTTTGGAAAATCCTCATGATGATATTTCATGTCTTAGTGTTCGTCTGGATACTAACATAGGTATCGATTCATCTGAGCATGAAGAGTCAAGAGGGCATGATGAAGCGCCAGCAGACTTCTCATTCGAGTACGTATTAAATGCAGATTCACTTCGTAATACAGATCCCTTGCCCTATGTTTTGCAAATTCTAACGACTGTTCCAGGGTTGAGTAGTTTTTCTAGTCAAGTATTTATGATTCTCTCTGAGTTGTACTCTAATGCACTTGAGCATGGTGTACTGAAGTTAAGCTCTGATAAAAAGAGTTCCAGTGATGGCTTTTCTCTATACTACGAAGAGCGTGAACGTCGCCTCGCCAACTTACGTGATGGTTATGTTAAAATTTCAGTGAAAGTGACGTCTGATAATAACAATAGATCGTTAATGCTATATGTTGAAGATAGCGGTTCTGGATTTGATTTCCAAAGAGTGAACTATGATATATCCAATACAGAATTGCTTTATAATCGCGGTTTAGCCCTGTTGGATCAACTGTGTTCTAAGTTGGAATTTACTAAAGGTGGTAGTGCGGTAACAGCACATTATCATTGGCAAGTAGGCCTAGCTAGTTAGCTTGAGCAGTGTTGGCCTTGCTATTGCATAGTCTCCTTTATCGTTGGAGGAAATTATGCGCACAGATTCAAATACGGTATTGTCTTTACCTTCAGGTGTTCCACCTAAAAAGTCTGCTTTGACTAAGGCCCATTCTAATAATGGGGCGGCTTTTGCGAACGATTTTAATAAAGCAAAAGAAACTGTCAGCCCCAAAAAAACACCTACTACAGATAAAGTAGCGGCTTCTAGCTCGTCAGCACCTTCGTCTTCTAATTCATCGTCCAAAACAACTCAAGGGATTGATAAAAGCTCGGCTTCATATAATAAGAGCAATGCTACTGTCAGTGATAATGAAAAAGGCACTACATCTTTGAGTGGAACTAGTGATGTTCCAGCTGTTGAATCGCCAGTAATATCCAAAGATGGCGGCAAGGCTTTGCAGCAGGATGGCGAAGTCTCTCCTGCTGATGGATCACCTGTCGCTGTTTCTGCTGAAACTTCAGACTTTCCAGTAGTGGTGTCTCCATCAGATTTAAAAAATACGGAGATCACAGCTTCGTTAATACCTAATTCCGATGCTGGACAGGAGTCGCAAAAAGAAGGCGTCTCGCAGAATCTACTAGCTGATAATGTAGTTGCTGACAATATGGGGGCTGGTGATGTAGTTCCAATTACATCTACTCCAATCGCCACGGAAAAGGCGTCTAAAGATGATATTGTTAAAGGGCTTAGTTCGGGGGGCGGTGTTGTTGGTTTAGATGCGATAAGACGGACTGCACCCAGTGATGTAAAAAACATTGATTCGACATTAAGTGACACGAATATTTCCGAGGGCACTATAGAGCCAATGATTGCTGATGATAAAGGTGAGTTATCTTGGGTTTTATCTCAGATGGGAACTGGTGTGAAAGCGGTTCCTGTCACTCCGACTAGCGATGCTGTAATTGATACCACTAAAGCTGCAGCATCTGTTGCTGCCGGCGTTATTGCTGCGGGCGCCATGAATAAAGAAAATCGTACAGCACCAGTGCCTGCCTCTCTGCTTAATGACGGAAGCGCCGTAGCTTCATCGGATGAACTTAATTTAGATTCTACTGACTCTCTTTTAGAAGGGGAGAGTATATTGATTAATGAGCCTATTGAGTTGCGGAAAAAAGAACAGGAGGCCATGCTTGGTCGAATGTCTGCACAGATTGATGGTAATCAGGGTGACGATAGCTCACCGGGTGGCTTAAATAGTTCTCTTAATAATGCGAACCGAACTTCCGCTGCGGCTGCAACGGTTAATGCAGCGGTTGCTAATCCTAATTCTCAGGCTAACCTGGCAATGAGCTTACCACCAGGTCATCCAGGATGGGCTAACGAGATGAGCCAGAAGGTGGCTTGGATTGCCCGTGATGGTGGTCATACGGCACATATTCGCTTGGATCCGCCGGAGTTAGGTAGTCTGACTGTTAAAGTATCGGTCGACAGTGATTCGAATACTCAAATAAGTTTTATTGCTGCGACACCGCAGGCACGAGATCTATTAGAGGGGCAGATGGGAAGGCTAAGAGAAATGTTGGCTCAACAAGGTATGGATTTAAGTCGAGCGGATGTTGATGTTTCACAGCAAGATACTTCTGGAGCACAAGACAGAGCCAATAATCGCAATGGCAGCTCGCTTCAGGGTAGTATTGCTGGTAGCGATGATGTCGATGAGGAATTGATTCCGAGAAATCTATCGTATGTTTCTGCATCTGGTGTTGATTACTATGCTTAAACTTACGAGAAATTGATGGTGCTATGTTTGATTCTTTGTAGAATAGAGGATTATTAGTGCATAAGAGCGTAGACAGCGTTCTTTGTAAAGAATTCGATACATCTAAGGTTTGTGAATATGGCTGACGAAGACGGTTTGGATATTGGTGCAGAAGAGGGAAAGTCTGGTGGTAAGAAAAAGCTTATTATCATTATTCTTCTAGTTTTGGTTTTAGTTGGAGGTGCTGCGGCTGCTTATATCTTTTTGTTTAGCGGCTCTTCTGATGAGGGCGGTGATTCAGCGGAATCAGCTGAGGCTGCCTTAGCGAATGAGCCTTCTACTTATTTGGCATTAGATCCTGCTTTTACTGTTGATTTTATGGTTGATGGTAAACAGCGTTATGTGCAGCTTAATATGTCTGTTAAGTCAAAAAATATAGAGCAAATTAATGCTGTTACGCTTCATATGCCGTTAATTCGTAATAGTTTGGTTTTGTTATTTTCCAGCCAGTCGTTTGTTGATTTACAGACAGCTGCAGGTAAAGAGGCATTAAAAAAAGCTTCTCTTGACGCAATCAATGGCATCCTTGAGCAGGAAACTGGTCAAGGCGGTATTGATGCTGTGTTATTCACTAACTTTGTGATGCAATAGAATTATGTCAGCTCAAGATCTGTTATCTCAGGATGAAATTGATGCCCTCTTACATGGTGCAGATGAAAAGCCTGTAGAAGAGGATAACCGGGATGCTAATGGCGTTGCATCCTATGACATTACGAGTCAAGAACGTATTGTGCGTGGGCGGATGCCTACGCTGGAAATGATAAACGAACGTTTTGCGCGTTACACACGTATTAGTTTGTTTAACATGCTGCGTCGTACAGCAGATGTTTCATCTGGTGGTCTACAGGTAATGAAGTTTGGTGAATATGTTCATACACTTTATGTGCCTACCAGTTTGAATTTGGTGAAATTTCGACCACTAAGAAGTACAGCTCTATTTATACTTGATGCTAAATTGGTGTTTAAGTTAGTCGACAACTTTTTTGGTGGTGACGGGCGTCATGCAAAAATTGAAGGTCGAGAATTTACTCCGACTGAAATTCGTATTGTACAGTTGATGCTTGAACAAGTTTTCAAGGACTTAACGGAAGCTTGGGCGCCAGTATTAAAATTGGAACTTGAATATATTAGTTCTGAAGTAAACCCAGCAATGGCTAATATTGTGAGTCCTAGCGAGGTTGTTGTTGTTTCCACCTTCCATATTGAGTTAGATGGTGGTGGTGGTGAGCTGCATATTACTTTACCTTACTCTATGATTGAGCCTGTACGTGAATTGCTTGATGCTGGCGTTCAGAGTGACGTAGATGAAAAGGATGACCGCTGGGGTAAATCCTTAGAACAAGACGTGAAAGATATTGCTGTTAGGCTATCTGTCAACGTTGCGAATCGTAAAATCTCACTTGGTGAGGTGTTAAAGTTTAAAGCTGGGGATATCATTCCGATAGAAATGCCAGAGTTTGTAACGGTTCGAGCGAATGGTGTGCCAACCTTTAAAGGCAAATTGGGCGTTAGTAATGAACGCTATTCAGTACAAATGCAAGAAAGTTTCAAAGCGAAGGTGACGAAGTAACATGGCAGAAGAACAAAATCCAGATGCAGCAGGCATGGACGAAGATTTAGCTGACGAATGGGCTGCAGCAATGTCTGAAGCGGGCGAGACAGAAGATGGCGAAGGGATCGAAGACGAATGGGCAGCAGCAATGTCTGAGCAAAAAGTTGAGCCTGTAAAGCTGGAAACGCTGACTAATCCTTCTGTACCTAGTGGTGGTGTTGGTTCTGATCTTGATTTGATTATGGATATTCCGGTTGTCCTTTCGATGGAATTGGGTAATACGGAAATCGCAATTCGCAACTTGATGCAGCTAACACAAGGCTCTGTTGTTGAGCTTGATCGTTTTGCCGGAGAGCCACTGGATGTACTTGTGAATGGTACATTGATCGCTCATGGTGAGGTGGTTGTGGTTAATGATAAGTATGGTATCCGTTTAACGGATGTTGTAAGCCCTAGTGAGCGTATTAGACGACTGAAGTAGTACCAATTGAAATTTTCTTTATTTAATCGTTATGTCGTTACGGCCATGCTTTGCATGGCCGTTCCCTATTTGCATGCTGTTGGTGTGCAAGAAATGTCTGCGACTTCCTCTATTTGGAAGGTAGTAATTTCTTTAATCTTTGTTATTGCTTTTATACCCGCGTGTCTTTGGTTAATGAAGCGCTTTCAATTTGCTCAAATGAAGTTGGGACAGTCGGATATTAAGATCGTGAATGTTCAGTCTTTGGGTGCAAAAGAGAAACTCATGCTGGTTGAAGTTGAAGGGGAGCGCTTATTAATTGGTGTCACTGCGCATTCGATTAGTCATCTGCGAAGCTTTCCATCTAAGACAGCATCGTTTGCTTCTATGATGGAGGAGGTCGATAGAAAAAATACTACTGACAATAAGAACAATGGGGATGCCCTGTGATTCGTTTTGTCCTGCTGTTGCTTTTAACGTTTCCAGCTTTTTCATGGGCTGAGGTGGGTTTGCCTGCGGTTAAAGTTGTAACGAATGCCGATGGTAGTCAAGACTATACGGTTTCGCTGCAAATTCTTTTTATCATGACTGCGCTGACGCTTTTACCTGCGGCTTTGATGATGATGACAGCGTTCACTCGAATTATTGTGGTGTTAGCTATTTTGCGTCAAGCAATCGGTTTGCAGCAAACGCCTTCTAACCAGATTATGATTGGTATGGCGTTATTTTTAACCTTGTTTATCATGACCCCGACGCTGGATAGGGTTAATGAAGTGGCTTTGCAGCCATACTTGAAAGAACAGATGACGTCTATTCAGGCTGTTGAGGCCGCGTCTGTTCCTGTAAGGGACTTTATGTTGGCTCAGACGCGAGAGGATGATATTGCTCTTTTTGTTAAATTGGCAGGTAAGGAAGGCACGATTCAGTCAATGGACACACTGCCATTTACTATTTTAATGCCAGCGTTTGTAACCAGTGAGCTTAAAACCGCCTTTCAGATCGGTTTTATGATTTTCATTCCATTTCTGATTGTCGATATGGTGGTGGCCAGTGTTTTGATGGCAATGGGTATGATGATGTTGTCGCCTATCATTATCTCGTTACCTTTTAAAATTATGCTTTTTGTCATGGTTGATGGTTGGTCTATGATTATGGGTACTTTGGCGGCGAGTTTCGGGATTTAATTATGAATCCTCAAGTGGTGTTAGATTTATACGGGCAAGGCTTTTACTTAATTGTTTTGATCGTTGGGGTTGTGATGGTGCCCAGTCTGATCGTTGGTTTGATAGTGAGTGTGTTTCAAGCCGCAACACAGATTAACGAGCAAACTTTGTCTTTCTTGCCAAGGTTGATTGTGACTATTTTAGTTATCATGCAACTGGGGCCGTGGATCTTGATGAAGCTAATGGATTTTACGACCAATTTATTTATTAATATTCCTATGATCATCGGCTGATGTTAGAGCTGCATCCAGATGAGTTACTGAACTTAACGATCAGTTTTCTTTTGCCCTTTTTTCGTATTGGGGCGTTTTTTATGGCGCTGCCTTTATTTGGTAGTCGTCTGGTTAGTCCACGAGTGCGTATTGCGTTTTCCTTTCTTGTTGCCATTATTATTACCCCTGTAATTGATGTCCCTAATTACGATCCTATTTCTCCTGCCTACATTGTGCTGATTGCTGAGCAATTAGTGATTGGCTTTGTGTTGGGTTTTGTTGTCACTATTTTGTTTCAGTTATTTTCATTAGCAGGCCAGTTGGCTGCGATGAAGGCGGGTTTAGGTTTTGCTATGTCTAATGACCCTGCGAATGGTATTTCTGTTGCGACGCTTGGTCAGTATTATTTGTCGATGGTGGCATTAGCATTTTTGGGCACAAATGGTCATCTAGTGATGATAGAGTACTTGGCTGAAAGTTTTAACTATTGGCCAATAGGTAGTGGTTTTGACAGCCAGCGTTATTGGCAGCTAGTGTTGCTGGGTGGCTGGATGTTTGAAAAAGCATTACTTATCGTATTGCCTTTAGCTGTGGCAGTATTGGTTATTAACTTGTCTTTTGGTGTGGTTGCTAAGGCGTCGCCGCAATTGAACGTTTTTGCGTTGGGTTTTCCAATCATAATGCTATTTTCTTTGTTCTTTTTCTGGATTATGTTAGATGATTTCTTAAACATCTATTTGTTGTTTTTCGGAGAAATGATTGACTGGATGAAAGATACGTGGGGAATTCGTTTAAATGGCTGAGAATGAAGACGGTAGCGAAAAGACGGAGAGTGCCAGTAGTAAGAAACTTCAGGATGCTCGAAATAAAGGCAATCTCCCTCGCTCTAAAGATTTAAGTTCAGCTCTTTTGTTGATAGTGGCTGCGGCAACTATTTACGGAACGGGGACTTTGCTTGTTCGTGATCTCGCTGTGTTGTTTGATTTTAATTTTTTGGTTGAGCGAGCTGATGTTTTTGATTTAAGTCGTATGGTTTTTCATCTGTACGAGTCTGTTGTGGCTATGATGGACTCTATGGTTTTGCTTATGTCTGTACTGGCGGTTGCTGGTATTGTTGGCAGTATCGCTTTGGGAGGGTTGAATTTTTCGTGGGAGCCGCTGACTCCAAAGCTTAGCAAAATGAGCCCGATAGCGGGTTTAAAGCGAATGTTTTCGGTGCAATCTTTGGTGGAACTTTTTAAATCTATTGCCAAAGTGACATTAGTTGGTCTTATTTCTGTGTTGGTGGTGAATTACTTTTTGCCAGAAACGCTTGGATTAACTTTTCAGTCAATAGAGCTGGCTATTGCTCATGGTATTGATATTGTTATTTGGTCCTTTGTCTTTGTTACGCTTGCTTTAGCGCTGATTGCTGCGATTGATGTGCCTTTTCAAGTTTGGTCACATAAAGAAAAACTAAAAATGACCAAGCAGGAAGTGAAAGATGAATATAAGCAGCAGGAGGGTGATCCTTTAGTGCGAGGGCGAATTCGTCAGATGCAGCGTCAAGCGGCGATGAATCGAATGATGTCTGATGTGCCCAGTGCCGATGTTATTATTACTAACCCTACGCATTTCTCTGTGGCGTTGAAATATGATCAAGCTGGTGGCGCGGCACCAGTGCTGCTCGCTAAAGGCGGTGATTTTATTGCATTGAAAATTCGTGAAGTCGGCAATCACTATGACATCCCTGTGATACAATCGCCCGCATTAGCAAGGGCGATATACCACCATACTGAGATTGGTGATGAGATACCGCAGGGTTTGTTTAAAGTGGTGGCTCAATTGTTGGCTTATGTATATCAGCTGCGTAATGCTCGTATGGGAGCGCCGCGACCAGAAACGATGCCAAACTTAGATGTGCCTGATGAATTTCAGTGGGACGGTAGTTAATCATGTTTTGTAGTTTTTCTTCCAATAAGGATGACGTGTGAATTTTGACCGCGGTCGACTTGCTGGACAGGTTCAAGGGATTTTTAGTGGGAATTTAGGTATTCCTATCTTGTTGTTATCGCTTTTAGCGATGATGATCTTGCCTATTCCTGCTTTTTTATTGGACGTACTTTTTACCTTTAATATTGCGTTAGCTATTGTTGTGTTGTTGGTCGCTATTTATTCAATGCGGCCTTTAGATTTTGCTGTGTTCCCTACCGTTCTGCTGGTTTCTACCTTAATGCGATTGGCACTTAACGTGGCATCGACTCGTGTGGTTTTATTGAATGGTCACGAAGGTGGTGATGCAGCAGGTAAGGTAATTCAAGCATTTGGTGAAGTGGTTATTGGCGGCAACTACGTAGTTGGTTTTGTTGTCTTTGCAATCTTAATGATTATCAACTTTGCGGTAGTGACCAAAGGTGCTGGTCGTATATCCGAAGTAAGTGCGCGCTTTACCTTGGATGCTATGCCAGGTAAGCAGATGGCTATTGATGCTGATTTAAATGCAGGCATGATTGATGCCGATCAGGCTAAGCAGCGTCGTATTGAAATTGCATCCGAAGCTGAGTTTTATGGCTCTATGGATGGTGCCTCAAAATTCGTAAAAGGGGACGCAGTTGCTGGATTATTGATCCTTGGAATCAATATAATTGGTGGTTTGTCCATTGGTATGGCGCAGCATGATCTTTCTTTCTCGGAAGCCATTGAGCGCTATTCATTATTGACCATCGGTGATGGTCTTGTGGCTCAGCTTCCATCTCTAATGTTGTCTACTGCGGCGGCAATCATGGTGACTCGTGTTAATGAGTCTGGTGACATGGGGTCCCAAATTGTCCGTCAAATGTTTGGATCGTCAAAGGCTTTGTATGTCGCAGCTGGTGTAATGACGATCATGGGTGTTGTTCCAGGAATGCCGCATTTTTCTTTCTTATCATTGGCTGCTTGTTTGGGTGGTCTTGCTTATTTTCTTGAGTATCGTAAGAAACAAAAGCCTAAGCAAGGGCCGAAAAGTACCGGTAAAGCTTCTTCGGATAATCCAGTGCCAGCAGAAGTAAAAGACTTGAGTTGGGATGATGTTGCGCCTGTTGATATGCTTGGCTTAGAGGTAGGCTATCGTCTGATACCTTTGGTTGATAAAACGCAAGGTGGTGAGTTGTTGGCGCGGATTAAAGGTGTGCGTCGAAAGCTATCTCAGGATCTAGGTTTTTTGGTGCCGAGTGTACATATTCGAGATAACTTGGATTTAATGCCGAATGCCTATCGAGTAACCCTTATGGGAGTGAGTTTGGCTGAGGCTGAAGTTCATCCTGATAAAGATTTGGCGATTGATCCTGGTCAAGTTTTTGGTTCTATTGATGGGGTCGCCGGTAAGGATCCATCTTTTGGGTTGGATGCTGTGTGGATTGATCCTAAGAAAAGAGACCAGGCGCAAACTTACGGATACACGGTTGTTGATGTCAGTACTGTGGTTGCAACTCATATTAATCAGATTATGCATAAACACGCTTATGAGTTGATCGGTCATGATGAGGTTCAGCAGTTATTGAGTTTGTTGAAACAATATAATCCTAAATTGGCCGAAGAGTTAGTACCAAATACCATACCTTTAAGTGTTCTTCTTAAAGTATTGCAGAATTTATTGATAGAAGGTGTGCCTTTAAGGGATATGCGTACTATTGCTGAGTCGATTATGGGTGTGCAGCCAAAAACTCAGGACCCTATGATCCTTACAGCGGCAGTTCGAACGTCTTTGTCGCGTTTGATAATTCAGACATTGGCAGATGGTGTAGAAGAAATTCCTGTTTTAACGCTGGAACCGCAGCTAGAAAAAATGCTTATGCAGACGGTTCAGCAAAGTCAGCAGTCGGGCATTAAAAATGAAGAGGCGCTGATCTTAGAGCCGAAAATGGCTGAACAGTTGCAAGCTTCGTTACGTCAGTCTGCGGAGCAGCAAGAGGCGATGGGGAATACGCCTATTTTGATTGTGTCGGCTCCCATACGACCTATGTTGGCGCGTTTTATGCGTTATGGTATGGTGAATATGTCGGTACTTTCATATCAAGAAGTACCAGACCACAAACGCATTACTGTGGTGGGTGTTATTGGACAATAAGATCTAACTATTAACGTGATGGATTGTATCTATATTTATTGTGATCTTTCGGGTAAGCTATGGATTTGTAAGAAAAATAAACTGGAAGGATTAAGTTATTCATGCAAATTAGGCGGTTTCGAGCACCTGACATGCGGCAAGCGATACGGAAGGTTCGTGATGCTGTAGGCCCTGATGCGGTCATTTTGTCAAATCAACGCCTGCCTACAGGTGAGATAGAGATAGTCGCTGCTCTAGATTATGATGGATCCTTACCTTCTAGTATGACCTCTAAACGGTCGTCTGCGCCTCGTTCTGAGCAATATGCCGACCCCAGTGCCGACTATTTAGGGCGCATAGAGAGAGCGAAACAACAGGGTCCTGTACAAAATACTTCACCTACATATTCTGAAAAACGTCCTACATCACAGTTTGAAATGCCTCCCTTGTCAAGTGACAAAGAAGATCCCGCTGTTGAGGAGGCTTTATCTATTCGTAATAGCGAGAGTGCCAAACAGTTGCGAGATATGGAGCTCGAGCTGAAAAATGTTCGGGCTTTGCTTGAGCAGCGTCAGCAAAATGAAAGTCGAGTTGAGGCTAAGGAAAACGCAGTAGAATTGCGTGCTCGTGAAAAGTTAAAAGGCTTAGGTTTATCAGACTTTGTTGTGTCTAGGCTTATCGATGATATTGATTTAAAAGGTCGTGAAGATGACTGGAATCGCTTGCTTGCACATCTAGCGGACTACATACCTGTTCGCTCAAGTTCCTCTGAGCTGAAAGGTTGTATTGCATTTATGGGCCCTACCGGAGTTGGAAAGACAACAACTATTGGTAAAATTGCTGCCCAGCATGTTTTGAAGCATGGTTCTGAAGGTGTTGTTTTAATTACCACAGATACTTACCGAATTGCTGCGCATGAACAATTACGAACTTTTGGTCGTATTTTAAATGTACCTGTTGAAGTGGTGAATGAGTATTCAGATTTAAATGAAGTATTGTCAAAATATGCTAATTACTCTTTAGTGCTTGTTGATACTGCAGGTATGAATCCAAGGGATTCAAATCTAGAGCGACAACTTTTAATGATGAAGCGTGCTCGGGCAAGTCTTAAAAAACTGCTAGTATTACCTTGTACAAGCCAAAGGCAGGTTTTAAAAACTGTTGTCGATGTTTATTCTCAAGTTCAATTAGATGGTTGTGTTTTAAGTAAACTCGATGAATCTGCTTCACTTGGTGAAGCGATTAGTGTAGTTATTGAAGAAGGTCTTCCTGTTGTATATATCGCGGATGGTCAAAGAATTCCAGATGATATTGAGCCAGCTCGGGCGCATAACTTGATTAGTAGGGCAGTATATACTGCAGAGCATTATAGTCAGCTTTATGGGTCACTAAAGTATGGTAGTTAGTAAAATTTTGTTATTACTGAAAGCGTTGCGCCAAACTATGTAGTACAGTTAGTTAGCGCAACTAACTTAAATGGTAAAGGTTGCTTAGACTATTTTATGCAGACCAAAAACGGATATAACACATACTCTAAAAAAGCGACGCTTTCGATTGATGCGATTGTTGAGCAATATGGGTATTTGGTAAAAAAAATTGCTTACCATCTATTGGCGCGTTTGCCTGATAGTGTGGATGTAGATGATTTAATTCAAGCTGGCATGATGGGGCTGATTGAGGCGTATAAGCGTTTTGAATCTACTAAAGGTGCTAGCTTTGAAACTTATGCAGGCATTCGTATTCGCGGCTCCATTATGGATGAAGTGCGAAAAACCGATTGGGCACCTCGTTCTGTTAGGCGTAACGGTAGAGCGGTTGCTAATGCGATTAAAGAATTAGAAGCAAAGTTAGGCCGAGAGGTGTCCGATATGGAAGTGGCATCTCATATGAATATAAGCATGGATGAATATCATGAAATGATTCATTCATCCATGTCGACTCAGTTGTTTAGCTATGAAGAAATGCTAGACTCTGATACAAGTAATTTAGATAGTGTTGAATCTGAAGTAGAAAATGCACCTTATTCTTTAGTTGAAGAGGGTGGTTTTCAAAATCAATTGGCAAAAGAAATTGATGATTTACCGGAAAGAGAGAAGTTGGTTTTGTCTCTTTATTATAATGAAGAACTCAACTTGAAAGAAATTGGTGCTGTATTAGGTGTCAGTGAATCAAGAGTCAGTCAAATTCATAGTCAAGCGGCTATGCGATTGCGAGCTCGATTAAGTGATTGGCGAGATTAATTATGAGTTGTGGAATATTACCTTTGGGGTGTGGAGGTTGCATTGGATAAAAACATGAAGATCCTGATTGTTGATGATTTCTCGACAATGAGACGAATCATTAAAAACTTATTACGGGATTTAGGGTTTACCAATACAGTTGAAGCGGATGATGGAACAACTGCATTGCCTATACTTCAAGCTGGAACAATAGATTTTCTTGTGACCGATTGGAATATGCCCGGCATGACAGGTATTGAATTGCTTCGTGCAGTTCGTGCTGATGAAAAGTTGAAAAGCATTCCTGTTCTTATGGTAACGGCAGAAGCTAAACGTGACCAAATTATTGCTGCAGCTCAGGCTGGGGTAAACGGTTATGTAGTTAAGCCTTTCACCGCGGTGGCTCTCAAAGAAAAAATTGAGAAAATATTCGAACGAATAGACGCTGCTAAATAGGGAACTTAGATGTCAAATGTATTGGGATCTGGACTAGTGGAATTTGAAAACCTAGTAAAAGACGGTGCTGTAGAGCTTTTAAATCACATTGAAGTTGGTGATTTCAGTGGCGCTATTAAAATAATCCAAGAGTTAAGTGAAGCTCGTCATAAAAGCTTTTATAACGAAGTGGGTTTTTTAACTCGAAGTCTGCATGACGCCATTCGTGATTTTCAAATTGATTCAATGGACTTAGTTGTTGGTGAGGGCGGAAAAGATTCTGCAACTAAAATCACTGACGCCTCTGATCGACTGAACTATGTTATTGAAACGACTAGTGCGGCTGCCAATAAAACAATGGACATGGTGGACAGTAGTGTCCCTGTGGCCAGTGAGTTACAGAGTCAAGCAAGGGAATTGCGTAAAGACTGGAGTCGTTTAATTCAGAGAGACTTAACACCTCAAGAATTCAGAGACTTGTATAAGCGTATTGATGTCTTCTTGTCTTACGCAGATGACAGTGCCACTACCTTGCATTCAAACCTCAACACAATTCTTCTAGAGCAAGGTTATCAAGACCTAACAGGTCAAGTAATCGCTAGAGTGAATGATTTAATTCGAGATGTAGAAGAAAAACTTGTGCATCTCGTTGCTGTTGCTGGACGCGTTGATAGTATCTCGGGGATTGAACACCAAGAGAAAGAGTCTGAACACGATGACACTCGTGGACATGGCCCAGCTATTAATAAACAAAACAACCCTGAAGTACTGAATAGTCAAGACGAAGTAGACGACTTGCTATCAAGTCTTGGTTTCTAGAAGGAGCTGAGGATGAGTTTCGAGGTCGATGAAGAGATTCTACAAGATTTTTTGGTAGAAGCTGGTGAAATCCTAGAGCAGCTTTCCGAACAACTAGTAGATTTAGAGCAAAATCCAGATGATAAGCAACTGCTTAACGCGATATTTCGTGGTTTTCACACTGTAAAAGGTGGTGCTGGATTTTTACAATTAACTGCCTTGGTTGATTGTTGTCATTATGCTGAAAACGTTTTTGATATTTTAAGGAACGGTCAGCGTAAAATAGATTCTGATTTAATGGATATTGTTTTACAGGCTCTTGATGCTGTAAATGAAATGTTCGATGCTGTACGTGCAGGCGCTGAGCCAGAACGTGCTTCACCTGAGTTGATCGCAGCGCTCGCTGCATATGCAAAGGCTCCAACTGCAGAAGAACTTGCAGAGGCGGATGAAGATGAAGTCGAAGATGTCGCTGAAGAGCAAGATGATGCTGATGTTGAAGAAATTGAAGAGACCGTTTCTGTAGAAAATGAATCTGTCGATATTTCTGACGATGAGTTCGAATCTTTGCTTGATGCATTAGGCGATACTTCATCAGATAATGATGTTCCATCTAATAGTGGTGCCGATAAAAGCAGCACAGCGGCAAGAACAGACGATGAAATCACAGAAGATGAATTTGATGCATTATTGAATCAACTTCACGGCAGTGGTGCGCCTGGAATTAATGATGACCAAGCGGACAGTGCTACATCGGCTGATATTTCTTCAGACGAAATAACCGAAGATGAATTTGAAGAGCTTCTTGATAAACTTCATGGTGAAACGCCTACTTCAGGCAACAAAGAAGACAAATCTAAAGCAGATATCAGTGCTTCTTCTGGTGCAGAATCTGACTTGATTACTGACGATGAATTTGAATCCCTTTTAGATAGCCTGCAAGGTAAAGGTGGAGCTGAAAAGGTAGAAGTGCCAAAAGCTAAAACTGAGCCAAAAGCGGCATCGGCGAAGCCAAAAGCAGCACCTAAACCCGCAGCTAAGCCTGTTCCGAAGCCTGAACCTAAGGCTCCAGAGCCTGAAGCGGATAGTGCTAAAGAAAAAACAGCTAATTCGCCGGTTACTCAAGAAGCAACAGTTCGTGTTGATACTAAGCGTCTAGACGACATAATGAACATGGTTGGTGAGCTTGTGTTAGTTCGAAACCGACTTGTTCGATTGGGTCTTCAAAGTGAAGATGAGTCGATGGGTAAAGCGGTTGCTAACTTAGATGTGGTAACGGGCGATTTGCAAAACGCGGTAATGAAAACGCGTATGCAGCCTATCAAAAAAGTCTTCGGGCGCTTTCCACGAGTAGTTCGAGACCTTGCTCGTAATATGAAGAAAGAGGTTAACCTCATTCTTCGTGGTGAAGAGACAGATCTAGATAAAAATCTAGTTGAAGCTTTGGCCGATCCTTTAGTCCACTTAGTACGTAACTCTGTAGACCATGGTGTTGAAGCGCCAGATGTTCGAGAGGCTAGTGGTAAGCCTAGAATGGGCACGGTGATTCTATCTGCTGAGCAAGAAGGTGATCATATCTTATTGTCCATCGAAGACGATGGTGCTGGTATGGATCCTAGTTTGCTTCGTAGGAAGGCTGTTGAAAAAGGCTTGATGGATGCTGATGCTGCGGATCGGTTATCTGATGAAGAAGCGTTTAATTTAATCTTTGCACCAGGTTTCTCTACTAAGGTAGAAATTACAGATGTGTCTGGTCGTGGTGTTGGGATGGACGTTGTTAAAACGAAAATTTCACAGCTAAATGGTACATTGCAGATTAAATCAGTCCTAGGGCAAGGGTCTCGGTTTATTATTAAAGTGCCATTAACGCTAGCGATCATGCCAACTCTAATGGTGACTTTGTCAGACCAAGCGTTTGCTTTTCCTCTAGTGAGTGTTAATGAGATTTTTCATCTCAATTTGAAGAAAACTAACGTGGTTGATGGGCAGCAAGTTGTTGTTATTCGTGGCAAAACCTTACCTATATTCCATCTGAAGAATTGGCTAATTAAGGGTAATAATCGAGACGATTTACCTGCCGAAGCTCATGTTGTTGTTGTTCAAGTGGGTATGAGTGAAGTGGGTTTTGTTGTTGATCAATTGGTTGGTCAAGAAGAAGTGGTTATAAAACCGTTGGGTAAAATGTTGCAAGGTACTGCTGGTATGGCAGGCGCAACCATTACTGGTGATGGTCGTATTGCATTGATTCTGGATGTGCCTAGTATGCTTAAGAGTTATGCATCTAGGTAATACGTTGTTCATTTAGGGGATGTGATATGCCTGTTAAGGTGCTGGTGGTTGATGATTCTGGTTTCTTTCGACGTCGTCTGGTTGAGATATTTGAAGCTGATCCTAGACTAACCGTAGTTGGTACTGCAAATAATGGAAGAGAGGCGATAGATAAGGTTCAATCCCTATCGCCTGATGTTGTTACTATGGATTACGAGATGCCTGTGTTAGATGGTATCGCAGCCGTAGTTAACATTATGAAGCTTAAGCCAACGCCAGTGCTTATGTTCTCCTCGTTAACTCATGAGGGGGCAAAAGTTACTCTAGATGCTCTAGAGGCTGGTGCGGTTGATTTCATGCCGAAGAACTTTGAGGATATCTCTCGTGATTCGGCGGTAGTAAAGCGGGCATTGGTTGATCGTGTATTAGCGGTTGCTAGAACGCGCTTTGCTGGAGATAGAAAGCCTGTTGCTGCACTTGCTCCACGTGAGGCTCCCAAGCCTATCGTAACTGATCGCGGTGTTATTATTCCGCGTGTAAGGAAACGAGTTAGTCTTGTTGCCATTGGAACATCTACTGGTGGTCCAATGGCTTTGCAAGCTGTATTAAGTAAATTACCTAAGGACTTTGCAGCGCCTCTTGTATTAGTTCAGCATATGCCAGCAGCATTTACTGGTGCTTTTGCTGAACGACTAAACAATATCTGCCAGATTACAGTAAAAGAAGCGCAAGACGGTGATCGTTTACAAGCAGGTGTTGCTTTATTGGCTCCTGGTGGAAAGCAAATGATGATTGACCCTCGAAATGGCGGCTGTGTCCGTATTCTCGATGGGGATGAGCGTCTAAACTACAAACCTTCTGTAGATGTTACTTTTGGTTCAGCGTCAAAATGTTATCCAGGGAAAGTATTATCTGTTGTCATGACAGGAATGGGTGTTGATGGTCGCGAAGGTGCTCGTATGCTGAAGAGTTCAGGCTCAAGAGTCTGGATTCAAAGTGAAGAGTCTTGTGTGATTTACGGCATGCCAATGGCAGTGGAAAAAGCAAACCTAGCGGATGATATTATTGATTTAGAGCATATTGGTGAGCGCATTGCACGCGAGGTTGGCTAGTGGATTTTGTTACCTTAGCAGGACTATTAATTGCTTTCAGTTCAGTATTTCTAGCTAATTGGTTAGGAGGAGGAGAGGTAATCCTTCTCCTTAACTTGCCATCTGCCATTATCGTTATTGTTGGTAGTATCGGTGCCACATTAATTCAGAGTAGTATCCAAGAAGCGGCTCGTGCTCTTGTTTTGATTAAGTGGAGCCTTTTCCCACCTGTTTATGATTTTAACTCTGCCCGCGCCTTAATAAACAACCTTGCCCATAAAGCTAGAAGGTTATCCTTGCTTGCTTTAGAGTCAGATGTCGAAGTGTTGAATAATCGTTTTTCGAGCAGAGCTTTGCAAATGGCTATTGATGGCACTGATCCAGATTTACTGGCAGATCGACTTCATGATGACGCAGTTCGTATTTATGATAGGCGAATGAAAAGCGTCTCTTTCATTGAGTCTATCGGTGGGTATGCACCTACTTTAGGTATCATGGGCTCTGTACTAGGGTTAATTCAAGCAATGGCCAATTTAGATAGCCCAGAAGCATTGGGGCATGGTATTGCTGTTGCTTTTGTTTCTACTCTATACGGACAAGGTTTTGCTAATCTGGTTATATTTCCCATCGTTAAAAAATTAACGGGCTATGTTGATAAAGAACTTCTTTATCATCAACTGCTCATTGATGGTATTTGTGGTATTGCCACTGGTAAGCATCCATATAGATTAGAGTTAGAGCTTAATACTTATGAGTGATACTCCGCCTCGGGCATCTAAGCGTCGTCGAGTGGTAACTAAGTCGCCACGGTCTAGCGCTCAAGGTCGAGATAGATGGATTCTCTCATATGCTGATTTTATTACTCTATTATTCGCTTTTTTTGTAGCACTGTATTCCCTCTCATTAAAAAACTCAGGTGACGAACAGCGCTTGAAAGAAACGCTTCATGGTGTTTTTGATGCTGTTCAAAAGTCAATTAAACCTATCAATATTGGCGAACCGATTGTCGGAGAGCCAAAAGATATTGAAGTCGTTGAAACAAAGCCTATCCCTGCAGCTCCTCCGACAATAGAAGAAAGCAACTCTTCTGCTGTTTACGCATTATTAAGTCAGGTGGTAGAAAATCAATTTTCAGGGCTTCATGCATCAGGGCAAATATCTGTGACAGAGTCGGCTGACTGGGTAAGTTTAGAGCTAAAGTCTGGTTTATTGTTTGGCCAGGGAGAGTATGAGTTAACCAATGAAGCCGTCGCTTTATTAATACTAGTCGCTAACATTTTAAAAGCACATCCTTCGGTGATATTGGTTGAAGGTAATACGGATGATTTGCCAGTGAACTCAAGGCGTTTAGTGTCTAATTGGCATTTGTCTAGTTTGCGATCATCCTCTGTTGTCGATGAGTTGGTTTATAGAGGTGTGGATCCAAAAATGATCGCACCAATCGGCTTTTCTAGCGAACATCCTAAAGTAAGAAACACCAATGACTATGCTCGTCAACAAAATCGCCGTGTAATCTTACGAATTAGTAAGCGTGAGGCCGATAATCTCTATGATTACTTGTTTCAATAGCGTGTTACTGTATATGATTGCAAGGAATTCGTAAGCAAAATAACAGCATAGGGTATCAGGGGAGTCAGAGTGCACATTTGGGCAGTGGCGAATCAGAAAGGCGGCGTTGGCAAAACGACCACAGTAGTTTCTTTAGCAGGGTTGCTGGCTGATGCTGGTCATCGGGTATTAATGATTGATCTTGACCCACATGGTTCATTGACCAGTTATTTTCGCTTTGATCCAGACTCTATAGAAAAGAGTGCTTACAACCTGTTTCAGGCCACTGGTAAAATACCAGAAGATCTGCCTGCTTCTTTAATATTAGAAACAGGTCACCCTAATTTATCTTTGATGCCTGCATCGACAGCGCTGGCTACTTTGGAGCGGCATGCTCAGGCTCAAGGTGGTATGGGATTAGTTATTTCCAAAACACTAGCAATTTTGTGGGATGACTACGATTACGTGTTGATCGATAGTCCACCGGTACTGGGTGTGTTGATGATTAATGCGCTGGCGGCTTGTCAGCAACTAGTGATACCTGTACAAACTGAATTTTTAGCGATAAAAGGTTTAGAAAGAATGGTCAGAACATTGACTATGATAAACCGAGCAAGAAAACGTCCAGTACCATTTTTGATTGTGCCCACTCTTTTTGATCGCCGTACTCAGGCTTCTAATAAAAGCTTACGTAGTCTGAAAGATACTTATGAAGAGTTGGTGTGGCATTCGGTGATTCCAGTTGATACGAAGTTAAGAGATGCCAGTACCGCAGGTATTGCCCCTTCAGCGCTGGATCCTAATGCTCGAGGAATTAAGGCTTACGCAAGTCTGATGGATTCTTTGCTGAACCCAGCGGGATAGTAACAGTTTATGAAAGATACAAAGAGTAAAGAGCAGGCTCTAATAGGCCCTCAAATAGCGGTTCAACGCTATCTGGATGACTTATTGCAAGAAGCGACGTTAGAGCCGCCTGTAGAGCATTTAGATGAACTTGAGGCTACAGTAGATGAATCCGACTCATTCGTAGATTTAGAAGAGCCAGGTTTTGTAGATTCTGATTCGCTTGAATCTGAACAAGTTACTTCAGAAATAGGCTTGAGTGAAGAGGAGTTGTCTTCATTAGATGCTTCATTTAAAGATTTTGAAGAAGCAATATCGGCACAAGTTAATGGCTTGTCATCGGATTCTGAAGAGCACGATACTATTCAGCCAGAGCCAGAGCCAGAGCCAGAGCCAGAGCCAGAGCCAGAGCCAGAGCCAGAGCCAGAGCCAGAGCCAGAGCCAGAGCCAGAGCCAGACCAGAGCCAGAGCCAGAGCCAGAGCCAGAGCCAGAGCCAGAGCCAGAGCCAGAGCCAGAGCCAGAGCCAGAGCTAGAGCCAGTTAAGAAAATTTCGAGAACAGATCCTTTACCATGGGCGACAGGTAGATTTGAGTGTTTGCTCTTTTATGTCGGTGGTTTGAAACTTGCCGTACCACTGGTTGAATTAGGTGGCATTTTTCAAAGTGGAAAAGATAAATTAACGTCCATATTTGGCCAGCCAGATTGGTTTATGGGGGTTGCCAATGTTGGGGAATTTAACCTTCGTACAGTGGATACTGCACGTTGGATAATGCCAAACCACTATGAAGGCGAAATGAAAGATAACTTCAAATTCGTCATTCAGCTTGATCGTACGGATTGGGGTGTTGCTTGTGAGCGAGTCGCAGAGGCTATTACCTTAGAGCCATCACAAGTTAAGTGGCGCAGTGATAGAAGTAAGCGGCCTTGGTTAGCCGGTACGGTAATTGATCATATGTGTGCCATACTTGATGTACAAGGTTTTATAGAATTGTTAGACGACCCGAAAAATGGGTTTAAAAGCGCGCAAAAATAATTGTAATGATCATTTTTTGATCTTTGGAGATGAATAATGGCAACTACTAGCATAGCGTTAAAAAATGCAAATCAGTCAGAAGACCCAATGTTGCAGTGGGTAACATTTCGCTTAGAGAATGAAATCTACGGTGTAAATGTTATGCAGGTAAAAGAAGTTCTGCGTTATTCTGAGATCGCACCAGTCCCTGGAGCTCCTAGTTATGTTTTGGGTATTATTCACTTACGTGGAACGGTTGTAACCGTTATAGATACTTGTCAGCGCTTTGGTTTGCCATCAGGCGAACTGACAGATTCTACGCGTATCATGATTCTTGAAGTAGAAGGTCATGTGATTGGTATTCTGGTAGATGCAGTATCTGAAGTTGTTTATCTTCGTCAGTCTGAGATTGAGCCATCGCCAAATGTTGGTAATGATGAATCATCTAAGTTTATCCAAGGTGTTTGTCACAAAAATGATATTTTATTGATTCTTGTCGATCTAGATAAACTGTTATCAGAAGATGAATGGTCTGAAGTAAGTAATTAAGGTAGTTGTACTAGATGGAATCTCAGTGGTTATTTAACCTTCTCTTGATGCTTCAATTTGTGATCTTGATTGCAGTTGTCGTTTGGGCTTTTCGGTTGTCTAAGCGACTAGAGCGAGTGAAGCAACATCATGCAGAAGTAGAATTGAATCAAAAAAAGCAAGTGCAAGTGCTTGCTTCAGGCTCAATAGGGATGGGGCGCCGTTTGGTCGCCATTGAGAAAAAGTTGAATCTTGCTGTAGAAAAGCAATCTGAGATTTTATCGAAAGAGGGTGGCGTTTCGTATAACCGCGCTATGGAGCTTTTAGAAATGGGCGCAACCATTGATGATTTGGTATCTAAATGCGGTCTCATACGAGCTGAGGCAGAGCTGATCAGTTTATTAAAGCAAGAGTCACGTAGAAACTCTGATTACCACTGATGATCTTTGATTCTATGCGCAAAAGCGATTACCTCGGCTACTGCTAGATACAATGACTCCGGTATCTCTTCTCCTAACTCCAAAGTGCTGAGCATCTCCACAAGCTCAGGGCTTTGGTGAAGTAGAACGTCGTTTTCCTTGGCAACAGCCATGATCTTTTCAGCAAGTAAACCACTTCCTTTGGCGACGACTGTTGGCGCTGCACTAAAGTCATATTTTAAAGCGACGGCTTTTTGCATTAGGTTCTCACATCTATCAAGGATTGAGTGTTAACAATATTGGCTTTTTCTTTGTCTAGTTTAGCTTGAAAAGCGTCTAATCTTTCTACTTCAATGTCTTTGTCTTTTAACTGTTGTTTCAATGTGGGCAGGTTTTTCTGTAATTTTTGTACTGTTTCAGGATCTTCCGCGGCAAAGAGTATTCCAACTTTGTTTGCTTGAATACTGGCTCTCGCATCAAACCTTCCTGTTTCTTCAAAATCAAATTTTAGCTTCACCAACCAGCGCCTATCCTGTTTCTCTTGCTCTGCTGTACTTGCGTCTTTGTTGATCTCTATTTGTACAAAACTTGGCGATTGGCCATGTTTAATTGGCAATTCTATATGTAAAGGGTAGGTTGGAGTATTGATCTGATTCGGTTCAGAGAAATGTCGTAATTGACTGGTGGTAATGCGTTCGATTGCATTGGCAATTTGTTCTGTTGGAACATTGCCAATGCGCAAAGGGCCAATGCTTTCCTGGGTGTCTTTTAACTTTGTCAGATTGAGTTTTAGGTCGGCGGGTATTTGGGTCTTACTGTCATTAGCCAATAAAGATTCAGAGAATAGTCCGCTGGTTTGAATCGCCTGTTTCATGGCTTCCGGTGAAGTTGTTAATGCTCCCAAAGCTGGCATATTTTGTATCAGCTGTTTAAGCGCTTGCTGCGTTTGTGGTGGCAAGTTCGCATTCGATGTCTCGTTTAGGTTGTGTAACTGTTTGACGAGTTGAGACATATCCCCAAGGGATAACTGCTTCGGTAGGCTTTGTTTGAGGGCCTCTACTTGAACAGAAGGGGCTGTTGTATTGGTTTTTGTGGGCAGCACTTGCATGTTGTTATTGGCATCGACCATGATTCGAACGATATCGCCTTTTTTCAATGGTGTTTGACTAAGAATAGGGAATTCTGCCTTACCGTCAGAAACCGTTGCTCGTTGAGGGGATGGGGTGACTGCTGCGGTTGTTTGAATGCTCGTAGCTAGTTGTGGCGTATTTACTGTCAACGGTTGGTTGATTGTCTTAGCGTGAGTGTTTGTCGCCGCGAGTTGAGGGTTTGTTGCTTGAGCGCTAGAAGTTTGAACGCTAGAGGTCTGAGGGGCAAGGCTTGTTGGTTGAGTGTTTGTTGTTGTAGAAAGTGGAGCATTACCAATATTGTTTGTCGCAGGTGTTACTGAGGTAACCGTTAAGTTTACGACACGAGATGCCAGCATAAGATTATCGGCTTGCCTAACTTGAGGCGCATTTTGATTGACGCCCGTTTTGCTGGGTTGATTCTCTACAGGAAGAGTTAGAGAAGCTTGCAGAGAATTAGTTTTATATAATTTAGCATTTTGGATATCACTAATGTCGATGGGCGCGCCAGTATTAATAAGAGTAAATGGCTGTTGTGAACTGGTTGCATGCAAAAGTTGGGCTGGTTTGCCTAGGAAATTAAGTGACTCGCTGCCCTGAAATTTAATCAAGCTAAGATTTTCTATGAGTTTGATTTCACTGCTTAATTTCGCAATTGTTCCTGTGTTGCCTAATATATTATTGCTACTGTTGTTAGTCGCATTACTCTGCTTGCCTGATGATGCATTAAGCATAGATTGGATGTCAGAGATCATGTAGCCTGCCTGTTGATTAGATAGCCGATTGATTTGTGCTTTTGGAAACGCTTCTCATATAATGTTTGGGCACTTTAGTATAGTTAAGTCGTATAGATTAAATAGTGTAGCCAAACAATGTTAACCTTCACCCTTATATCGGCCGAATTGGATAAATCTTTTGCAATCTTCTGCTTCGTTAACAATATCAGACCTTTGGATTGAACGTGGAGAAAGAGACCTATGTAAAGGGCTTTCTTTGAGTATTCAGTCCGGTGAAGTTGTGCGTATTCTAGGAGAAAATGGGGCTGGTAAGAGTTCTTTGTTAAAAGTCATCGCCGGCATACTTTCATCTTTAGAAGGACAAATATTGTATTCGGGCGAGGATGTCACCTTAGATAGAAGTCTTTTGCAGCACGATGCAATCTATCTTGGTCATTCTGCCGGTGTCAAAAGTCTCCTCACTGTTGCTGAAAACCTTCATTGGTATTGTCCTGACGCTCCTTCAAGTGTGTTGTATTCGGTTTTAACTCAGTTAGACCTTGTAGATCAGGTCGATGTGCTGGTGAAAGCATTATCCGTAGGTCAAGCTCGCCGAGTTGCTTTGGCGCGTTTATGGTTAAGTAAGAAAACACTTTGGCTGTTGGATGAACCCTTTGTGTCTTTAGATGCCAGAGGTGTTGCTCTGTTAGAGGGACGTATTCAGCAGCATGTGTTGTCAGGTGGCTTGGTGGTGTTAAGCACCCATCAGGAGTTGCTGTCTATTGCTTCTCGTGATGTGGCATTGTTATGACGTATTCTTCTTTTTTAGCGTCTGAATTTTTAGTGTTATGGCGTCGTAAACAAGACGTTTTTAACGCATTGTTGTTTTTCGTCATTGTGGTTGCTTTGTTTCCGATAGGCATTAATTCTTCACCTGAATTTCTGGCGCCAGCGGCGGCAGGTATTGTCTGGTGTGCTACGGTATTGGCTATTTTGATGGCAGTAGAAGGCATGTTCAAAGAGGATTATCACGACGGTTCTTTAGAGCAGTTAGTGGTTAGTGGGCTTTCTTTACCTTTGTTGATTTTGTTAAAAATCGTCGCGCAATGGTTGACGGTTGTACTTCCTCTGCTTCTTATGATGCCTTTATTAAGTGAAATGCTGTATTTACCAAGCTCAGGTTTTTGGGTGTTGACCATGACATTACTTGTAGGCACACCAAGCTTATTTTTTATTGGTGTGATTGGTTCCGCTTTAACGGTATCGATAAAACAAGGCGCCATGTTGGTGATGTTGCTGATATTGCCGTTTTATTTGCCAGTGATTATTTTTTCAACGTTAGCCGTTAAAGCTGCACAAGCAGGTTTGCCTTATTCTGGATTATTGGCGATGTTATTGGCGATATCTTTGTTATCTTTAGTGATATCGCCTTTTATGACGGCGATTGTAGTCAAAGCGAGTGTAAACTGATGAGTTGGGCATGGTTTCATAAGTTAGGTTCACCTAAGTGGTTTTTTTCTTGGTCTAAACCCTGGGCATTGCCTGTGTTTTGTTTCGGCTGTTTGAGCCTTCTTATCAGTCTAGTGTGGGGGCTTGTATTTGCCCCTGCTGATTACCAGCAGGGTAACAGTTTTCGCATTATTTATATTCATGTGCCGGTAGCTATGTTGGCGCAGTCTTGTTACTTAGCGTTGGGCGTGGCAGGTTTTGTATTCCTTGTCTGGCAGATGAAAATGGCGCCTATTTTTATTAAAGCGATGGCACCGATTGGTGCGGTTATGGCATTGATCGCTTTGGTTTCTGGGGCTATTTGGGGCAAACCCACTTGGGGAACTTGGTGGGTTTGGGACGCAAGGCTTACTTCTGTATTGGTGTTATTTTTTCTCTATATGGGCATTATCGCGTTGCAAAATTCTTTAGACGATCAGGTTCTAGCGAATAAGGCTGCCGCTGTGATTAGTGTTGTGGGGTTGATTAACTTGCCTGTTATTAAGTATTCGGTGGTGTTGCTGGAAACCTTACACCAAGGGCCGACGTTTACGCTCACCAAAAAGCCTGATATGCCTCCTGAAATGTGGTTGCCTTTGCTCTTTGCTGTGATTGGTTTGTATTGTTTCGTGGCCGGTTTGCTTATTTGGCGAATGCAGTCGGAAATATTAAAGCGCGAACATAGATCTAGCTGGGTGAAACAGGAGGTAATGGAACATGGCCTTTAATAGCTTGTCAGATTTTTTGATGATGGGAACGCACGCAGTCTATGTTTGGTCGGCTTATGGTTTTAGTGCTTTGGGGTTGATTTGGTTGGTTTGGAATACGCTAGCGACGCGCCGAAAAACACGAGATACGTTACGTAAACGCTTTTTGAGGAATCGAACCCGCTAATGCATCCAGTAAGAAAAAAACGCCTATTAGTAATCACCGCCATTGTGTTGGTATTAGGTGCAGCGGTTGGCTTGGTAATGTATGCCTTGCAACAGAATATTAATTTATTCTTCTCTCCGTCCCAGATTGCCATGGGTGAAGCGCCGCGAAATGCCAATATCCGCGCTGGTGGCATGGTGGTAAAAGGCAGCGTTAAACGTAATTCAGATACCTTGGCAGTTGCGTTTGATGTGACTGATTTTCAGCACAAGGTCACTATTGAATATCGCGGAATTTTGCCTGACTTATTTCGAGAAGGTCAGGGCATTGTGGCTCAGGGTAAGCTGAATAATGACGGCGTGTTTGAAGCGACCGAAGTCTTGGCTAAACATGATGAAAAATACATGCCGCCAGAAATCACTGAAGCATTGAAAAATGCCCAACGTTCGACGGGCGAGAGCGCAGAGTCCGCGCAATCTACTTATTAATTTAGGCTGTTTATGTTTCCTGAAATTGGTCAATTCTCGCTAATATTGTCGTTGTTTTTTGCCTTGTCGCTGGCCTTAGTACCTTTGATTGGTTATTGGAAAGGTAATCGACCTTTGCTGGAAACGGCTCGACCACTGACTTTTATTATGTCGGCCTTGGTGTTGGTAAGCTTTGTCATCTTGAGCTTATCGTTTCTAACTGATGACTTTTCTGTGTTGTATGTTGCTCAGAACTCGAACAGCCAGTTGCCTGTTTGGTATAAATTTAGTGCCTTATGGGGCGGGCATGAAGGCTCATTATTATTGTGGGTACTGATCTTGTCTGGCTGGTGTTCCGCCGTTGCGTTAAAGATAAGAACTTTACCGGAAGATATCGGGCCCGTGGTTTTAGCTGTGTTAGGTATGGTCTGTGTTGGTTTTCTATCCTTCTTACTTTTTACCTCTTCGCCTTTTGCTCGTTTATTACCGGATGTGCCTGCCGATGGCGGTGACCTGAATCCACTCTTGCAGGATTTTGGTCTGATTGTTCATCCTCCCGTTTTGTATATGGGATATGTTGGCTTCTCTGTGGCGTTTGCCTTTGCTGTTGCTGCTTTGATTACAGGCAACTTGAACGCTTCTTGGGCGCGCTGGGCAAGACCTTGGACAGCAGCGTCGTGGGCGTTTTTGACTTTAGGTATCACTCTGGGAAGTTGGTGGGCGTATTACGAACTAGGTTGGGGCGGCTGGTGGTTTTGGGATCCAGTAGAAAACGCGTCTTTTATGCCTTGGTTAGCGGGAACGGCTTTGTTGCATTCTCTTGCTGTCACTGAAAAGCGCGGTGTGTTTAAAAGCTGGACTGTCTTACTGGCTATTTTTACCTTTAGTCTTTCCTTGCTTGGGGCGTTTTTGGTTCGCTCTGGTGTGTTAACGTCGGTGCATTCTTTTGCCGCTGATCCTACTCGCGGTATTTTTATTCTTGCTTTGCTCTTGGTTCTCGTTGGTAGCAGTTTGCTGTTGTATGCCATTCGAGCGACTGAGGTGCGTTCTACTGTATCTTTTGGCGCAACAGGGCGAGAAGCTTGGTTGCTACTCAATAACATCTTATTAACGGTTCTGACGTTAACGGTTTTATTAGGCACCTTGTATCCCTTGATATTTGATGCGTTAGGACTGGGTAAAATCTCTGTTGGCGCACCGTATTTTAATAGCGTCTTCACTCCAATCGCTCTCTTGCTGATGGTGTTTATGGCGGTTGGCCCATTATCTAAATGGCACCATACGAAATTCAGTGTGTTTTTTAAGGTTTGCTCTATCTCTGCGTTTATCGCTACCTTATCGGCGGGCTTGGTTGTTTATTGTTATGGGTTTGGTTTTATCGCTTGGCTGAGTTTGACCGTGGCGTTTTGGGTGGTGTGCTTATCTTTCTCTGATTGGTTTAGTAAAGTCTCTGCTGGTACAAAAGGCATTATTCCTCGCGCCCGTCAGTTACCAAGAAATTACTACGGTATGTTATTGGCGCATCTTGGTATGGTCGTTACCTTGGTGGGGATTGTTTTAGTTAGCGTCAATAGCCATGAGTCTATGTTGCGGTTATCTCCCGGGGATCGAGCAACTATTGCAGGCTATGAATTTCAATTTGATCAAATGGAGCAAGTGAAAGGGCCAAATTACGTAGCAAGCAAAGGGCAATTCACGGCTTATAAAGCGGGTAAAGCCGTAGCTGTTCTTCATCCAGAAAAACGTTTTTTTTCAACTCGCCAGCAAGTCATGACGGAAGCAGCATTAGATGCTGGTTTTACTCGTGATTTGTACGTTTCCTTGGGGGAGCGACTGGATGATTCCGCATGGGGCGTACGAATTTACGTGAAATCTTTTGTGCGTTGGATTTGGCTTGGAGGTTTGATGATGATGGCTGGTGGTTTGTTGGCTGCGCTAGATAAACGCTATCGAAAACGAGCAGGAGTCTAGCGATGCGAAAGTTGTTGTTTTTTATACCCTTGGTGGTTTTTCTGACACTTGGTGTTGTGTTTTATTTACAGCTTGGCAAAGATACCCAGTATATGCCTTCGGCTTTAGTTGGAAAAAAAGTACCTGAGTTTACCTTGGTGTCATTGCAAGACGACCAGGCTTATACGCACAAGGATTTACCAAATACGCCTTATTTGATTAATTTTTGGGGAACCTGGTGTCCTGCCTGTCATGTTGAGCACCCTTTTTTAATGGAACTGGCAAACTCTGGTGTGCCTATTATTGGTATTGATTATAAAGATCAAAAAGATCTTGCGGTGCAATGGTTAGGGCAAAAGGGGAATCCTTATCAAGCCATATTGATGGATGAGATAGGCAACTTTGGCGTTGATATGGGGGTCACAGGCACACCTGAAACCTTTGTTGTTGATCGTTCTGGTGTTGTGGTTTATCGGCATCAAGGTGTGATTAATGCCGAAAATTGGCCTGAAATAAAAGGCTACATGAAATGATGCTTTTTAGAGGTTTTTTCTTATTTATTGCTGTGCTTTTTTCCTTGTCTACTTTTGCTCAAGAGCAAATGGCCTTCAGTTCAGAGTTGAATAAAACACGTTATCAAAGTTTGGTTGAAGAACTACGTTGCCCGAAATGTCAAAATCAAAACTTAGCAGACTCTGGCTCTGGTATTGCCGTCGACCTTCGTGAGCTTGTCCATCAAATGATAGAGCAGGGTAAAACGGATCAGGAGATTGTCGATTATATGGTTGCGCGTTATGGCTCTTTTGTTTTATATCGTCCGCAGCATTCAACGGCCACATTTTTACTTTGGTATGGCCCATTTATTTTGCTTGGAGTAGGGCTTCTAGCTTTCGTTGCTGTGGTGGTGGCTAATCGTAAACGACGAGGGCGAGATTTATGATGATCGCGTATTTTGTGATGACCGTCATGATAGTGCTGAGCCTCGTCTATCTTTTTGGCTCAATTACTCACCATTTGGATAAACATCCAAATAATAAAGACAAGCAAAGTGTGTCAGCGTTTTCTAAGGTTCGTCGAAAAGAAATCGCGGAAGAAGAGGAAGCGGGACGATTGACTGCTAGCGAATCTTCCCAGCTATTACTTGATGTGGATTCTGAAGCGAATTCTATTGATGGTCGACAAAAGCGTTTTTTTCATAACGATATTTTCTTTGCTCGTTGGATCATGCTTAGTGTGGTTGCTGTTGCGGTTTTGGGGAGTGTGAGTCTTTACCAGTGGATTGGTTATGCGAAAGAAGTGGCTTTTACACAAGATTTGCAAACACAGAAGCTGACTCCGCAGAAAGTGAGTGATTTTTTGAAATATCGCAGTGCGCGATATGACAGAGTTGAGGATTGGTATTATTTAGCGACGGATTATGTCAGTGCTGAAAAGTATCAAGAGGCCGTTTTAGCGTTTGAAACAGCCTTAGAAAAACTACCAAGAAATGCCGAAAATCGTGTCAACTTGTTGGTTGAATACGCACAGGCTCTTTTTTATGCAAATGGCGGTCAAAGTTCGGAAAAAATGCTAAAAGTCGTTGATGCGATTCTACAAGTTGCACCGACTCAAGCCACAGCATTGGATTTGAAAGGCGTGGCTGATTTTGCACAACAAAATTATTTAGGCGCTGTATTAGCTTGGCAAGAGGCGATTCGCTACAGCGTACATTCAACAGAACGCTTGGCGTTATTGTCAGCGATAACGAAAGCTCGAGAATTAGGCCAAATTGATTATCAGCAAATCGCACCTATTATTACCGATCAGCTTGCGGTGAAAATCGAGTGGGATGCAAGAGAGCTGACATGGCAAAAGGACGATGTTTTGCTGGTTTATGCTGTGGTTAAGGGACAAAAAATGCCAATTGCTATACAGAGAGTATTTCCAGAGGATTTGGGGCAGCCAATTTTGCTAACCAATCTCGATTCATTAATGCCAACTGTGACCTTGGCGGAAGTGGATAAAGTTGATTTAGTGGTTAAATTAGCGAATATTAATGACAATGATCTTACAAAAGGTCGAATTATCGGTACAAAGCATGGTTTACTTACAAATCGTAAAGAGATTTTCGTAATCAAGGTCGCCTTGTAATTGAATCCTAGGCCGCTTCGTTTGATAATACGATCAACATTAATTGATGCAATTCGGAATAAGTAATGGAATTTAGCTTGCGTGAGTGGCTAATCTTGATTGGGGTCGTCATTATTGTCGTTATCCTCATAGATGGATTTCGTCGGTACAAAAAAGGGCAGGAATATGCCCAAGCAGATAATGACTTTTCTGATATAGATGAATCAGATGATGCACTAGTGCGTCAAAGCTCTGCCGTTGGGTATAGCAAAGTCTCTTCAAGTGAACGAGTAAAATCGTCACAAGATCCTATTGTTAATGCTTTCGAGAATGCTAGGAAAACAGCCAAAGCGCCGTTAGCCGATGTTCCTCATAAAGTAGATTCAGGTCCGGCATTGGATCGAGGTGAAGAAATGCACCTTGATGAGTTAGCTTCTTTGGTACCTGAACGTGATTTTGGTGATTCTGCGGTCTCTGAGCAAAACTACTCAGATGATGGTTTTTATGAGCAGGATGACCTTGACTTAGATTTTGCTGCTGACACTACGAACCAATATGATGCTCAAATCGACGAAGACTATGAACGTAGTTATTCTGAAATCGATATCGATCAAGTGACACCAAATGGTGTTATCGATGAAGACGAGCAAGAAGACAACAGTGTTGCTGAAATAGAAGAAGTTATTGTCATTAATATTTTTGCGCCTAAAGAGCAAAATTTCTCGGGTATGGAGTTGCTTCAGCTTATTTTGAATTGCGGTATGCGCTATGGCGAAATGGATATTTTCCATCGTCATGAAGATGGCTTCGACCGTGGTCGAGTGCAGTTCAGTATGGCGAATGCTATTGAGCCGGGCACTTTCGATCTAGATACCATGGGCGAAACTGATTGTCCTGGTGTGAGTTTTTTTATGGGCTTGCCTGGCCCAAAGAATAGCATGAAAGCGTTCGATTTCATGCTTGAGACCGCTCAGACTCTAGTGCGTAACTTAGGTGGAGAGTTGCGTGATGAGCGTCGAACCCCAATGAGTGATCAAACCATTGCTCATTGTCGTCAGCGAATACGCGATTTTGAGCGCCGTCGGTTAATGCGCAACAAACAGTAATACGAACCAAGGCCCTAAGGGGCCTTGGTTGCTTTAGACCCGCTAAAAGAATTCAATTCGAGTTAATTTATATATGAGCCAAGAGACAAACATGACGCATCAGCAGATGCTGGACTTGATTCAGCTGCTTAACGATTATAGCTATGCCTATCATGTAAAAGACGAACCAATCGTTCCTGACGCAGAATATGACCGCGATTATCGCCAGCTTCAAGCTATAGAAGCCGAGCACCCAGATTGGATTCAGGCGGATTCACCAACCCAGCGAGTTGGGGAGAAACCTGACAGTGGTTTTGCTAACGTTGCCCATACTGTCCCTATGTTATCGTTGGACAATGCCTTTGATAACGAGTCCTTGTCTGATTTTGATCAACGTGTTCGGAAATTGCTTAATACCAATCATGTGACATATTGCTGTGAGCCGAAACTTGATGGCTTAGCGATCAGTTTGCGTTATGAAGATGGTCGCTTGGTGCGAGGTGTCACCCGCGGTGATGGTTTGTCTGGTGAAGACATTACGTCGAATATTAAAACGATCTACTCTGTACCGCTGAAACTGCGCACTCAAACACCGCCAGCAGTGTTAGAAGTTCGTGGTGAAATCTATATGCCAAAAGATGGTTTTGAAAAACTGAATGCCTTGGCGATTGAGCAAGGTGAAAAGACCTTTGTTAACCCTCGTAATGCGGCAGCAGGCAGCTTACGTCAGCTTGATCCAAAAATTACCGCGACTCGTCCTTTGGTTATGTGTGCTTATTCAATTGGTTATGTGGAAGGTTGGAATCAGCCTAAAAGTCATTACGAAGGTTTGTTGCAATTAAGCGAGTGGGGCTTTCGTACCAATGATCTAATGGCAACAGCTGAAGGCGCGCAAGGTTGTATTGATTATTACGAAATGCTCAATGAAAAGCGTGCCAGTTTGTCTTATGACATCGACGGTATTGTTTATAAAGTTGATCAAATTGCCTTGCAGAATCAACTGGGTTTTATTGCCCGAGCGCCGCGTTGGGCCATCGCCAGAAAATTTCCTGCTCAGGAAGAAATGACCAGAGTATTGGGCGTTGATTTCCAAGTAGGTCGAACTGGCGCTATTACGCCGGTTGCACGACTAGAACCCGTGTTTGTCGGCGGTGTGACGGTTTCTAATGCTACCTTGCACAACAAAGACGAGATTGCTCGTTTAGGTGTGAAAGTGAATGATTTCGTGATTGTGCACCGTGCTGGCGACGTGATCCCTAAAGTTGTTCAAGTTGTTCTTGATAAGCGCCCTGATGATGCGACAGAGGTTATTTTTCCACAAGCTTGTCCTGTTTGTGGCTCAGACTTGGAACAAGTCGAGGGTGAAGCCGTGATTCGCTGTACTGGCGGTTTGGTTTGCGGCGCGCAGCTAAAAGAATCCCTAAAGCATTTTGTTTCGCGCAAAGCCATGGACATTGACGGTCTCGGTGACAAATTGATTGAGCAATTGGTCGATCAAGAGTTGGTGAAAACCCCTGTTGATATTTTTACCTTGAGCGAGAAAAAAGACACCTTATTGTCTATGGAACGCATGGGGCAAAAGTCAGTTGAGAAGCTTCTTGCTTCAATCGAGACGGCAAAGAATACGCAATTTAACCGCTTTATCTATTCATTGGGTATTCGTGAAGTGGGTGAAGCCACAGCCCGTGCTTTAACCAGTTATTTTACAGAGCTGGATGATTTAATGGCGGCGAATCAAGAAGCCTTGCTAGAAGTGGAAGATGTCGGCCCCATTGTAGCTCAACATGTGCGTTTGTTTTTTGATCAAGAATTGAATCGAGAAACCATTAAAGGTTTGCTGGCCGCTGGGGTTGTTTGGGAGAAAAAGCAGCAAGTTTCTACTGATGAATTACCTCTATCGGGTAAAACCTATGTGGTAACTGGTTCATTAAGCCAATTTAGTCGCGACCAAGTAAAAGACAAGCTACAAGCATTAGGTGCTAAGGTGAGTGGTTCAGTCTCTGCGAAAACAGATTGCTTAGTCGCCGGTGAAAAAGCTGGTTCGAAACTCACCAAAGCACAGTCTCTTAATGTGCCAGTTATTGATGAAGCGGGTGTCATTGCTTTGCTTAATCAACATGGAGCGATTTAATTGGATACTTTAATACCTTATGATTCATTAGCACCAGATACGCTAGAAACCATTTTGGATGATATTGTGTCTCGTGATGGCACGGATTATGGTGACTATGATTTGTCGGCAGTGCAAAAGCGCGAGCAGGCGCTAAGATCGTTGCGAAATGGGGAAGCTGTGCTGTTATTTGATACAGAAAGCGAAACCATCAAAATGATTCCGAAAGGTGACTTAAGTAATTACGACCTCATTTGAATTTGAGGTCGTAATTTGTTTTCGTTATTCCACGCAATCTCGAACACAATGGTTAATATTGTGATCCATCACTCGGGATGGTTCTTCGCCCGTATTGCGCCCGACGATTTTGGCTGGAACACCTGCAACGGTTGTGTGGTGTTCAACAGGTTCTAGAACCACGCTACCCGCACCAATTTTTGCGCCTTCGCCGATCTCAATGTTGCCAAGGATCTTGGCACCAGCGCCAATCAATACACCGGAACGTATTTTAGGGTGACGATCTCCGTGCTCTTTACCTGTGCCACCTAGAGTGACCGATTGTAAAATAGAGACGTTGTCCTCAATAACACAAGTTTCACCAACCACAAGCCCTGTGGCGTGGTCTAGCATGACGCCACAGCCTATTGTCGCTGCTGGATGGATGTCGACGCTAAAGACCATCGACATTTGTCCTTGCAGATACAAAGCTAAACTCTTACGGTTGTTTTTCCAAAGCCAATTTGCCACACGATACGTTTGTAATGCGTGGAAGCCTTTAAAAAACAATAGTGGTGTAGTAAATGTATCGCAAGCGGCATCCCTTTCTTTTATCGCTAAAATATCTTGCTCGATGCATCTGACAATGCCAGAGTGAGTATCTGCCATGGCTTCTTCGAATACTTCTCGTAATACCATAGCGGGAATTGATATGCTGTCTAGCTTGCTGGCAAGTAAAAAGCTTAAAGCAGAACACAATGATTCATGACGTAAAATAGTGGTGTTGAAATAACTGGCTAAAATAGGTTCGTCTTGTGCAAGCTTTTTTGCTTCCGCTTGTAAAGATGGCCATAGATTGTCAGAAGTCACGGCATGATGCATTGTTATACTCAAGGGGTATTCACCTATATCGATTCACGTTTAGAATGTAGGTTATAAGGTTAGGGTTAAACAATACAAGGGGCAATGTGAAGATTGCTCAATAAAGATGGAGATAACATGTCTAAAAAAAATGTTGCTGATGCATTGCATATCTTTTATGAATTAAATTCCGCATTTTCCGATGCTTATTGGGAAACTAATGATATTAATCAGAAAGATCGCTTTTTTGCGATGAAAGGCATATTGCAAGATGAACTCGACGAATTGCATAAGCTTAGCCTACAGGATCACGTCTATCCTTATGAGCCTATTAATCCAAGTCTATTGCAGCTAAGCGATAAGCTACGCGCTTTGTTGCCAGAACTTAATCGCTATGTGTTCCGTCCTCAAACCTCAAATCGATTTGTCGAACTTATTCCGAGTGCTTGTGAGCTGTTTGAGTCATAAGGGAATAATGGCGAAAGTATCACTGCATTGAGCTTTTCATAAGTGACTCAATGCAGTGAGTTTAAGAGCAATAGGTTTACGTTCTTGTGTCGCCTTAAACGTTTTGGCTACGCTTTAGGTCGCGAATGATAAAGCGGCTTGGGTGTAGTTTATGGCTTACTTGTTGTTCCAAAGGCGAAGGCGTTCCAGTGATTAAGCTGGCAATATAGCTCCCGCTTAATGGTGTTGATATTAATCCTCTCGAACCGTGTCCTATATTAATGTAGAGCTGTTTTATGGGCTCTGCAATCTCATTACTTTGCCACTTGGCGTTCTTAGTAAGAGTTGAGTAGGCTTGTTGATAAATATCCTCGGATTGAATCGGTCCAACAATCGGTGTGTAATCTGGAACAGCGCACCTAAACGACACTCGTCCACCACAGTCTTCACTATTAAATGTTTCTTTTGGCAATAAAAGCAGGCTTTCTAAAATGGCTAAATTGCGTTTATGCCCTTCTTCTCTTACTTGATCATCTTGGTCTTTTAGATCGTATGTCGAGCCAAAGTGCAGTAAGCCGTTTATTGAAGGAGAAACATAGCCAAACTCACAGAGAACCTTATCGAAGTTTATTTTATCGGCAGACTCACCGTTGGCTTGGCAAGCAGCTTTGGCTTTTTCAATATCAATGAACGAGACTTGCCCACGAATCGGGTAGTCTGGTGTATTAGGTGTTACTCCTAAAGCTTTTGTATCATTTGCCGTGCATAACACAACATGCGAAAAGCGTGTTTGTTGATCGTTTAATAGTGCATCTTGACGATTGGAGTATGCTTGCCAGCCGACGGTTTGGCCATCTACTTCAACAGCTGAGAGGCTCTCAAGCTTGGTGTTTAAACAAACATGAATGTTTTCGTGAGATAAAAGTGTCTCGCAAAGCTGTGTCAATACAACCCATCCAGAAAGCGGCAAGAGCAAACTTCCTTCTCTGTCCTTAGATGCTTGCAGAACAGCTTCTGGATAGAGCTTTTCATTGAGTAGCTTTTGAAAGCGTCCAGCTTCTTTATCGTGTTTCGGGATTTGTATTAATCCACAGGCATCCCAGAATCGTTTGTGTTTATCTAGGCTGGAATATAAGCGAGTTGCGTGTAAATAAGCAGATAAATAAAAACGATTCACTGGTGTATCTTGCGAGGCTAGTTTAGGGTAAAGCATGCCTTGCGGATTACCTGACGCACCGCCAGCAATGCAATTACCTTGTTCCCATACTTCTACATTTATGCCTTGTTTAGCGAGGGCATAAGCGGTATTAGCGCCTGCTAATCCTGCACCGACGACCAAAACCTTAGTGACTTCTTGCGTTTTATCTTGACGAAGATTGAACCACGATTGACCTTGGGACATGCGCTCAGGCAGTGACGCTGTGGGGTTATTCAGTTCGCCAACCGTCATTTCTCTTTTTTGACCAAAACCTTTTACTTTACGAACATCAAAACCAACGTTTTTTAAGCCTCTGCGCACAATGCCAGCAGCGGTGAAGGTAGAAAAGGTCGTACCTTGATGGCTAAGGCGATGAATATGTTTAAAAAGATTATCTGACCACATTTCTGGGTTTTTGCTGGGAGCAAAACCATCTAAAAACCAAGCATCGACATCGGCATCTAACGCAGCGAAGCCGTCTTCTGCTTCACCAAACCAAAGTGTTAACTGGATTCGACCTTGTTCTAGCTCAACACGGTGGAAGCCGTGGCAAACTTCTGGGTAAGCGTCGATTAGTTGCTGACTGAAATGGCTTATAGAAGGCCACATTTTTAAGGCATCGGTCAACATGCTCTTGGTCATAGGGTATTTTTCGACCGAGATGAAGTGCAATTGTTTATCGCTGGTGGCTTCGTTTAAAAAAGCCTGCCAAGCGCATAAAAAATTTAATCCCGTACCAAAGCCGGTTTCGGCAATCACGAAGGCATTTTTTTGTAACGATACCCAGCGTTCGCTTAGCTGGTTGTTTTTTAAAAAAACGTGACGTGTTTCTTCCAGCCCTGACTCTTTGTCAAAATAGACATCGTCAAACTGGTTGGAGTGAGGAGCGCCATCCTCACCCCAACTTAGCGTAGGAGATTCTAATTGATAACTAGTTAACACGCGTGATGCTCTCGATTATAACGGGTTCGGTTGGGACGTTTTGGTAAGGACCAACCGTTGACGTTGGTACAGCAGAAATAGCGTCAACTATGTCCATACCTGAAATAACCTTGCCAAATACGGTATAACCAGCAGCTCCACGGACACCATCGTTCAGAAATGTATTATCAACTTGGTTAATAAAGAATTGTGATGTTGCGCTGTTTGGATCTTGAGTCCGTGCCATTGCTAGTGTGCCACGATTATTGGCTAATCCATTATTGCCCTCGTAGGCAACCGCTTGATGTGTTGTCTTACGTTCTAGATCTTTAGTAAAACCACCACCTTGTACCATAAAGCCGCGAATGACCCGGTGAAAAATAGTGCCGTTATAGAAACCTTCGTCGGCATAACGTAGAAAGTTGGCAACAGATTTTGGCGCGGCGTCATCATTTAGGTCGACGCGGATCGTGCCTTGGTTGGTTAAAATATCGACTTCTGTTGCGTTGACTTGTGAACAAAGAGCGAGCAGAGCCAAGCTAGTGATAAGAGATTTACGCATAGTGCTACTTCCTTATTGAATGTATGGGCAATAGTATTAGTTGTGTAGTGGCGTTCCAAGACGTCTTGTTAATTTATCGGAGAGAAAGCAAATGCGAACTGCTGCCGTAGAAATTGAATATTGTACCTTATGTCGCTGGATGTTGCGTGCGGCTTGGTTGTCTCAAGAGCTGTTAACGACATTTGATGATGATATAAAAAGTGTCACCTTGCTACCAACTCAGGGTGGGACTTTTAAGGTGAGAGTGAACGGTCAGGAAATTTGGTGCCGGAAAAAAGAAGACGGATTTCCTGAGGCAAAAGTACTAAAACAGCGAATGAGAGATGTGATCGACCCTGAGAGAGATCTTGGGCATTCGGATGTTAAAAAATAACAAAATAAATTCCACAAAAAATGCCGCTTCGTATTGATAGCGGCATTTTATTAAGTCTTTTTGTTCAATTAGTTCGGAAAAACTTGCTTAAAAGGTTTAACCGTTACATTTTCATAAACGCCAGCATCCACATAAGGATCTGCATCAGCCCATGCTTTTGCTGCCTCAAGACTAGTAAATTCTGCAATAACAACACTGCCGCTAAAACCGGCATCGCCTGGGTTATCAGAATCAATAGCTGGGTTTGGGCCAGCCAACACTAAACGGCCTTCGTTCTGCAGAGCTTCTAGGCGAGCTAAGTGAGCAGGGCGTGCTTGTTGACGAGCGCTAAGGCTGTTTGTCACATCTTCACCGATAATAGAGTAAAGCATCGTTATTCCTTATTTTGTAAGTGCGATGATAAGTAAATGCCTTGTAATATAATAAATACAATGGTCATTCCTAATAAACCGAACAGTTTGAAATCTACCCAAACTTCTTCGCTATATGAAAACGCAACATATAAGTTAGTGGCGCCGGAGACAATAAAAAAGCCAACCCACGCAAGGTTTAAAGTACGCCATACTTTGAACGGCAACTCTAATTTATCACCCATCATGCGTTGAATGATATTTTTATCACCGATGAATTGGCTGCCTAAAAAAGCAATGGCAAACAAACCGTTTACGATCGTTGGTTTCCATTTTATGAAATCTCCATCTCCAAGAAGAACGGTTGCGCCACCTAATAACACCACTAATGCCAGAGAAACTAAGTGCATTTTTTCTACGGTGCGGTTTTTGAACCAAGTAAAGCCCACTTGAAGTATTGTGGCTGGGATTAAAATGGCGGTTGCGAGAATAATATTTCCTGTCATTTTATAAACAACAAAAAAGATAACAATAGGAAGAAAGTCGAACAGTATTTTCATATAAAAACCCAGTGAATGTATACTAAAATGCATGTATGCTGGACTTATGATAACCACCATTCCTTTTAAAGAACAGCCAATCTATGCCTGAAGCAGCAAGTTATCGAAAAGTCGATTTACATACACACTCTACACGTTCTGATGGCCGTTTTTCACCAACAGAGCTTGTTGATCTTGCAGTAGAACAGGGTGTTTCTTTGTTTGCACTTACTGATCATGACACGCTGGATGGTATTGTAGAGGCAAGTCAGCGAGCTGCAGAGCACGAGCTGAGTTTTATTCATGGTGTTGAGTTGTCGACGCAGTGGAATGGTATTCCCTTACATATGGTGGCTTTGAATTTCTCGCTAGACAACGCAGCTTTGTTGTCTATTGTGAGTGAGAATCAGGCTATCCGTCTTGATCGAGCTCGGCTTATTGCTAACTTGTTGATGAAGCAAGGATTACCTGACTTATTTGATGAAGCCGTTGCCTTGGCTGGCGAGAGTCAACTTGGTCGACCGCATTTTGCGACTTTACTGGTTGAGAAAGGTTTTGTAAAAGACACTAATAAAGCCTTTGATCGCTATCTAGGCAATAAAAAATTAGGTCAGTTACGTGATGTTTGGCCGGAACTTGAGGATGTTTTGACTGCGCTTTCTGGTCAGGATGTTGAACTGGTTTTAGCTCACCCTAAACGCTATCCTTTAACAGTAACTAAGTTGAAACGTTTATTGGGTGATTTCAAAAAATGGGGCGGAACTGGCATTGAAATAGTGTCAGGTAATGAGCGCCCAGATAGTGTTCGTTTGCTTGAACGCTTATCCAGAGAGTTTGATTTAAAAGCGTCCGTAGGAAGTGATTATCATGGGCCATTTGGTCCGTGGATGCAGGTTGGTAAATTTACACAAATACATGAAAGTGAAGTGAATTTAGTGTGGCAGGCTTGGAAATAGCACCGCTTATTTCTAAGCTCTTTTGAATTAGTTAGCGTTATTGTTGTTATATTTTTTTAGTGGAGAACAGGTTGAGTCAATTTTTTCAGATACACCCAGAAAACCCGCAAGCACGTTTGGTGAAACAAGCGGCAGAAGTGATTCGTAATGGTGGTGTTATTGCGTATCCAACAGACTGTGGGTATTCGCTCGGCTGTCATTTGGGTGATAAAGATGCATTGGATCGAATTCGAGCCATTCGTCGTTTGGATGATAAGCATAACTTTACTTTGGTGTGTCGAGATTTGTCTGAAATATCAACCTATGCGCGATTTGATAATCGCTTATATCGTTTGTTGAAAAATAATACGCCAGGTCCTTATACTTTTATTTTTAATGCAACATCGGAAGTGCCTAGACGATTATTGCACCCTAAAAGAAAGACCATTGGTATTCGTGTTCCGAATAACAATATAGTTTCAGCTTTGTTGGAAGAGTTGGGCGAACCTATTATGAGTGTTTCTCTCATCTTGCCAGGAGAGACGGATCCAATGACAGACCCATATGATATTCGCGATACGCTAGAACATGCGCTAGATTTAGTTATTGATGGCGGCTTTTGTGGTTTACAGCCGACAACGGTGGTTAAAATGGATGCAGATAGTATTGAAGTTGTGCGTGTTGGTGCTGGTGATCCTGCTCCCTTTCTGTAAAATCTTTAATATTCAGCTGTCAAGGCCCATGGTGTCTGGCTTATAATGAAAAAAATGATTAATTAATATTACTAAAACTGGGTTGCTGAGAAGCATTCCCTCTAAGAGGTTCGTAATGGACGAGAAGTTACAAAAAGTATTAGCAAGAGCGGGTCAGGGTTCACGTCGTGAAATGGAAACTCGTATCCGTGAAGGTCGTGTGTTAGTTAATGGCGAAGTTGCTACATTAGGTGACCGCGTTAGCGTAAAAGACACGATCACAATAGATGGTTATTCTATTATTGCTACTGAGGCTGGTGAAAACCGCCGCGTTATTATTTATAACAAACCAGAAGGCGAAGTGTGTACTCGTAAAGACCCTGAGGGTCGACCTACTGTGTTTGATAAACTGCCAAAACTGCGCGGAGAGCGTTGGATTGCTGTTGGCCGTTTAGACATCAATACCTCAGGTTTGCTGCTTTTCACCACAGATGGTGAATTGGCCAATCGATTAATGCACCCATCAACAGAGATTGATCGTGAGTACCTTGTCCGCGTAATGGGGGAAGTGACTGAAGAAAATATAGCGGCCTTGAAAAAAGGCGTGATGATGGATGATGGTTTAGCTAAATTTACCGACATTGTTGATGGTGGTGGTGAAGGTATTAACCGTTGGTTCTACGTGTGCTTGATGGAAGGTCGTAACCGTGAGGTTCGTCGTCTTTGGGAATCTCAAGGCGTAAAAGTTAACCGTTTGAAACGTGTTCGCTTTGGTCCTGTCTTCTTGCCTTCAAAAGCAAAAGTTGGCCGTTGGGTAGAAATGGAAGAGACAGATGTTAATTCTTTGTGTGCCATGGTTGATCTTAAACTATCAGAATTGACGCCAAAAACACAGCAAGAGAAATTGGAGTTAAAACGCCATAAAAACAAAGCGACAGCAGGTGGCGCTCGTCGTGCGCCACCTAAAGGCTTTGATTGGCAGAGCAATGACAAACCTGAGTTTAAGCCTAAAAAGCCAGGTAAAAGATCGTTTCGTTAAGATGAAAATGGCTTAGGAGTCGTAGAAGCATGGTTCGCTGGATAATTGCATTAATTGTTGTCTTGTTCGTAGGTTTTTTTATATACGTCAATATGAGTAATAAGCTACCTGAAGGACTTGGTGTAACGGACGGTGAATTGATGCCTTGTCCTTCAACACCGAACTGTGTCTCTACACAAGCATCACCAGAAGATTTGGATCATTACGCTGAGCCAGTAGTCTATACTGGTGATCGCATGAAAACTCAATTGTCTATCGAATCGTTTATGCTAAATAAAGGTAATACTCATCTTGTCAGTAGCACATTGGGTTATGTTCACTTTGAAGTGAAAAGCCCCTTAGTTGGCTATATTGACGATGTGGAGTTTTATCTACCCGCTGCCGACAGTGTCGTGCATATCCGTTCTGCTTCTCGTGTTGGTTACTCCGATTTTGGTGTTAACCGAGAGAGAGTTAGACAAATTCAAAGTCTTCTAGTAGATTGATTTTAAAAGAATTGATTTTGTATCTATTCTTTTAAGTCATTAAAACTAAAAACGATAAAAACTGGACGAGGATTGCCCATGAGTATAGATGACAACAGAACCATTTTGATTGTTGAAGACGATGAGCGTTTGGCGTTACTCACTCAAGAGTATTTGCAGAAAAATGGCTTTACTGTTGGGATCGAACCTGATGGGCGCAAAGCTATTTCTCGTATTATTGAGGAACAGCCAGCTTTGGTTATCCTTGATCTTATGTTGCCTGGAGCTGATGGTTTTACGGTATGCAGAAGTGTTCGTAACGACTATAAAGGTCCTATTCTGATGCTTACGGCTCGTAGCGACGATGTTGATCAAATTTTAGGTTTAGAAATCGGTGCGGATGATTATGTATCTAAACCAGCTAAACCGAGAGTATTATTAGCTCGAGTCCAATCTTTGTTACGTCGTAGTACACAAGATGTGGATTTGACTCTTGATCTTTCTAAAGAAGAGCAAAACTTGGTCTTTGGTCCTTTAACGATTGATAATTCCCGTCGTGAAGCTTGGTTGCTTGAAGAAGAAGTTGAGTTGACCAGTGCTGAATTTGATCTGTTGTGGTTATTATCTAGTAATGCTGGTCGTATATTAAGCCGAGAAGAGATTTTTGGTGAGTTACGTGGCATTGAATATGATGGTCAAGATCGCTCGGTTGACGTCAGAATTTCTCGTATTCGATCAAAAATTGGCGATGACCCAATTCACCCTCGTCGTATAAAGACTATTCGTAGTAAAGGTTACTTGTTTGTAAAAGAAGTATAAAAAGCAATGCGAGCTGAAATGTGGCGGTTATATCGACATCTTATTTTTGGAGGTGTCGTTATAGTGGCGTGTTGTTACTTCGTCATGGAGTTCACCCAAATTCGGTTTGGTGCATCAAGAGCTGAACAATTGCTTTGTGTCGATGCCGAGATCAGCTCTGCTTTACTTCTTTCTGGTGTTTATAAAGAACTCCCTGACTCCCAATTTAGATGGGCCTTTCAATCTGCTAATCCGTTTTCTATTGCTTCTATTCCAGCTCTTATTGCAGAAAAAAAATGGCTTAAATTACCAAATAATAGCTATCAAATAGCATTTGGAAATACGAATGAGCCTGTTCTACTTGGGCATGCAGATCATAATCGCCCTGTTTTTAAAATAGAGTCATTACTTACACAGTTTTTGTTATCAAATGATATTTCCTATTCAGACAAAGTGACTTTACTTGAGAACATGTCTTGTCTTTCTATGAAGGAAATTGATTCTAAGGTTTCTAATCCTTTAACCGCCGTAGCATTAGTAAATGGTGCTTATAGTGAATATGGTTTTGTATGGAAGGATAAAGAGGCTAATGCCCCTGTGTATCTCTCTGTTGCCCATGATGATAATGTCTCCTTAACTTTAATTGTGGTTATTGTTGTTGGTGCCGGCATTGCGATTATGCTGATGCTGATCTGGCGTGAACTGATCTCACTGGACTTCAAGCGCAAAACATTTGAAAGCATTACTCGCCAAATTGCCCGTGGTCGTAGTGGTTTGCCGAAAGGTATTCCTGATAGCAGTGGCACGTTAAAAGAATTAGCCTATTCATTTGATTCCATGTCTTCTCATATTCAGCGTTTGCTAAAAGTACAGCGTGAAATGATAAATGCCATTTCTCATGAATTAAGAACGCCTATTGCTCGTTTACGATTCGGTCTGGAAGTGATGAAGGACGAAGTAGAAGATGATGTTGCTAAAACAATTGAGGCGCTCGAAGGCGATGTTGAAGAGCTGAATACGCTTGTTGATGAGGTGTTGACTTATGGCAAGCTGGAGGCTGGGTCATTGGCTCTTAATTTTAAAGAGCTTTCTATTTCTCAACTGGTTGGCGATATTCTACAGCATAATCATTTGTTACTTCAGCATCTCGATGTCGAGGTGAATATTGATGAAACTGATTTGGTTCTAGCGGATGAGCACCATTTGAGTCGCGCGTTACAAAACCTTATTTTAAATGCCTCAAAATACGCTGCAGGTAAAATTGTTATCACTTTCTCTCATGATGAGGAGCGTTGGCAGTTAGACATAGAAGATGATGGTCCAGGTATTGCATTTGAAGATAGAGATAAGGTTTTTATTCCGTTCCAACGATTAGACAATAGTCGCACACGAGCTTCTGGAGGATATGGATTAGGCTTGGCGATTGTTCAACGTATTGCTTTTTGGCATGGTGGTGCAGTGTTGATTGACGCTAGCGAATCAGGCGGAGCTAAGTTCAGTTTGATTTGGTCGCGTAATCAGCATCAGAACACTTTGTCCTGATACTGATTAACTCTGACTTACAGTTCAGGGGCTAGAATACCTTTTAGATTTTTAAAGCAGGTTTTTGATGCGGTAGAAATCAGATCTTCCATGTAGGCGTTTTCACGCTGATCCTTTCTTATTGCCAGATAGAGCTTACACCAAACACCTTCTTCGCCTAACGACTTGGTAATGACATATTGTCGGTTGGTATATTCTGTTAATGCCCAATTTGGTAGACAACACACACCGCGACCACTTGCGACTAGCTGCATCATCATCAGCGTCAATTCACTATGACGAATTTTAGCTGGCGACACGTCTGCTGGGTTTAAAAAGTGTTTGAAAATATCCAGCCGTTCGGTTTCTACTGGATAAGTAATCAGTGTCTCTTTGGCAAAATCTTCAGGTGTTAGGAACTCTTTTTTCGCTAGGGCGTGATGTCGAGACAGGGCGACTTGAGACTCATATTGGAACAATGGAATGTATTCAATATTTGGGATGTCCTGTGGGTCGGATGTCACGACTAAATCCAAATCGCCGCGAGCAAGAGCTGGCAATGGCATGAAACCAAAAGCCGTCGAAAGGTCGAGCTCGACATCAGGCCAATGTTCGCGGAAATGGTCAATGGTTGGCATTAGCCATTCGTAACAGCTGTGACATTCTATGGCGATGTGTAAGCGCCCACTTTCCCCTTCAGCGAAGCGTTGAATATCGCGTTGAGCTGAGCGGAATGAAAGTAGCACATCATCGGCTAATTGTAATAAGCGCAGGCCAGCACTGGTAAAACGTACTGGTTTCGTTTTTCGAATGAAAAGCGGACAGCCTAGTTTTTCTTCCAGATCTTTAAGTTGATGAGATAAAGCTGATTGCGTTAAGTGAACTCGTTCGGCAGCTTCGACTAAGCTGCCAGTTTCTCTGAGGGCGGTCAGTGTTTTTAAATGCCTAACTTCAATAATGCTCATAGTAATTCACGGTTGATGCCTTTCCCATATTTAAGAGCCCTATGTTTAAGAGTTCAACGTTTAGAAGCTCAATGCTTGGATGCAAAAAAAGCTCACTGAAAGGTGGATTTCAGCGAGCCTTGTTATTGTGTTAGCGAGACAGTAAAAACTCAAGTAGTGCTTTTTGTGCGTGTAAGCGGTTTTCTGCTTCATCCCAAACAACGCAGTCTGGATGGTCGATTACTTCAGCAGAAACTTCTTCACCGCGGTGAGCGGGTAGGCAGTGCATGAATAGGGCATCTGGATTCGCTTTGGACATCAACTCTGTATTTACTTGGAAGCCATCAAAGTCTTTTAGGCGCTGTTCTTGCTCGTCTTCTTGGCCCATTGAGGCAAACACGTCAGTAACGATTAGATCGGCACCTTTGGCAGCGTCATGTGCATCGTGAAGTACTGTCACTCGATCGCTGTGTTCTGCAACCAAATCAGCGTTGGGTTCATAACCGACAGGACAAGCAACGACTAATTGGAAGTCGAGCATAGCTGCCGCGTTAATGTAAGAATTACACATGTTATTGCCATCACCAACCCATACGACTTTTTTGCCCTCGATAGAGCCGCGGTGTTCCTGATACGTTTGCATATCAGCAAGTAGTTGGCATGGGTGATAGTCATCAGTCAAAGCGTTAATAACAGGAACGGATGAGTATTTAGCAAAGGTTTCAACGGTTTTATGATCGAAGGTTCGGATCATTACGGCATCTACCATGCTTGAAATAACGCGTGCGCTGTCTTCGACTGGTTCGCCACGTCCCAATTGAGTGTCACGAGATGACAGAAACAGTGCGTGACCGCCAAATTGAGCCATACCTGCTTCAAAAGAAACTCGAGTTCGAGTCGATGACTTTTCAAATATCATCGCTAAAACTCTGTTTTTCAGCGGTTGAAATAGAGTGCCTTCGTGATGGATTTTCTTAAGCTCTGAAGCTCGTAGTAGTAACTGTTTTAACTCGTCAGAAGATAGATCCTTCAGAGTAAGAAAATGTCTAGGCGACACGCTAGGACTCCTTGTATGTCTTGAAAAAAGGGAATCGACCAATTTAATACACTCAGGTAGGCGAGTAAAGGGCAATTAACAAGAGAAAGTACAAAGGAAAGCATCTTTTTGGGGTTGTAAATACACCACGAGACCCAATAAACTGATGCAAGTTTAATGAATTTAATAGACTTAAGTTTGGTAAGGGCATTAATGATTTATTTGTTCTTACGAATAGACAGTTGCAGAGCGAGGTTTTTAGTATGAGTAATACAATCGAAACAATTAAAGAGCAGATTAGCAGTAACGATATTCTGCTATACATGAAAGGCAATCCTCGTGCTCCGCAGTGCGGGTTTTCATCTCAGGCAGTTCAAGCACTAATGTCCTGCGGCGAGCGTTTTGCTTTTGTTAATATCTTGGACAATCCAGATATTCGCGCTGAGCTACCAAAATTTGCTAACTGGCCAACATTCCCACAGCTTTGGGTGAAAGGTGAGTTAGTTGGTGGTTGCGATATTATCGTTGAAATGGCTGCAAACGGTGAGCTACAGACTTTGATCAAAGAAGCAGTCGGTTCATCTTCTGAAGAGTAAGTTTTTGTGTCGCTTATGATGATAAGTGACACTATTGAGTTAAACATTAGCCTTTAAATATTAAGCAATAAAAGGAGACGTTAAAGATGTCTATTTTAGTTGGTAAAAAAGCCCCAGATTTTACAGTTCCAGCCGTATTAGCGGATGGTCAAATCGTTGATTCTTTCAACCTTGCTGAAACTATCAAAGGCAAATACGCAATTGTGTTCTTCTACCCATTAGATTTCACATTTGTATGTCCTTCAGAAATCATCGCTATGTCTCACCGCATGGATAAATTCCGTGAAATGGGCGTAGAAGTCATTGGTGTTTCTATCGATTCTCATTTTACTCACAATGCTTGGCGTAATACTCCAGTTGAGCAAGGTGGTATCGGTGCAGTTGAATATACACTAGCCGCTGATATGGATCATGCGATTGCAAAAGCATACGGCATAGAGTCTGAAGGTGGCGATTCTTACTACCCTGCTGGTGTTGCGATGCGCGCGTCTTTTGTTATTGACCAAAAAGGTATCGTTCGTTCACAAGTAGTAAACGATGAGCCAATTGGCCGTAACATGGATGAGTTGGTTCGTGTTGTTGATGCGCTTCAATTCTTCGAAGAGAATGGTCAAGTTTGTCCAGCTGGCTGGAACAAAGGCGATAAAGGTATGAATACTTCACCTGAAGGCGTTGCATCTTACCTTGCAGAAAACTCTAAATCTCTATAAGACGTTTGTTTTATAGTAAAAGCAACACCCACTATTGAAAAATAGTGGGTGTTTTTTTTGACTTAAATTTCTGTATTTAAATTATGGTGTACAGGCTTTTGCGTTATAGCTCGTAAAGCTCAAGAGGTAAATCGTCTGGATCTGCGAAAAAGGCAAAACGCTTACCGGTTAGCTCATCCAATCGGATGTCTTCCGTGATCACGCCGTGCTGATTTAGATGTCTAATACAGGATTCTAAATCCTCTACTGCAAAGGCTAAGTGCCTTAAACCTTGCGCTTCAGGCCGAGAAGGACGTGCTGGTGGTGATGGAAATGAGAAAAGCTCAATTTGTTGTTGGTCATTAATGGCAAGGTCTAATTTATAAGACTGACGTTCTTCTCTATAAGTCTCTTCTAGTATGCGAAAGCCAAGAATCTCACTATAGAATCGTTTGGACACTAAATAGTCAGAGCAAATGATAGCGACGTGATGAACATGAGAAACGTTGAACATAGTTTTGTGTCTTCTGATAGTTCGTATTATTTTGATAGTTCGTATTATTTTGCTTGTGCTTTTAGCTCGTTTGCCACATCAATGACTTGTCTTCTGAACCAAATATGACTGGCATCGTGATGCAGTAGCGGACTCCAAATCATTTTTAGTTCAATTTGTGGGATATCGAATGGTGGATCAAGAATCACCAAGTCGGGATTCTTTTTATTGACCATGGCAACCTTTTTAGGAAGCGTGGCAATCAGGTCTTGCTCAAGAGCCAAGTGCATGGCGGTATGGTAGCTTCGAGTAAACACACGGATGCTGCGTTTATGGTCTAGGGCTTGTAGCGCTTCATCAACCCAGCCTAATTTCTGTACGTCATTTGGGTCCATGCCGACACCCACTCCGAAGCCTGTTTTACTTACCCAAATATGCTGGGCTTGTAGGTAAGCATCAATGTCAAAATGGTCTTTGATCGGGTTTTTTGAACTCATCATGCAAACGAAAGTATCAAACCAAACACTTTTTTGATGGAAGGACTGGGGTAATTCTTCGAAACGGTTAATAGCCATATCGATTTTACCTGCTTCAACGTCGTGAAAGGTGACGTCGCTCGGCGTCATGATGTCGAGTGTAATGCCCGGTGCAAATTCTCGTAGCCGGTTGAGTAATCGAGGAATAACGGTTGAAGCGGCATAGTCACTTGCCATGATACGAAATACGCGCGTACTGATACTTTCGTTAAAGTCGGCTTCTGGTTGCAGGGCTTCTTCGAGCTCAAGCAATACTTTGCGTACGATAGGTTGCAAGCGTAAGGCCTTCTCTGTTGGCTTCATGCCTTCACTAGTACGAACGAGCAGAGGATCGCTCAGCAAGTCTCTTAGTCGCTTTAAGCCATTGCTCATTGCCGGCTGTGTGATGTTTAGCTGATTGGCAGAGCGCGTGACGTTGCATTCTCTTAGCAAGACATCGAGGTAAATAAGAAGATTAAGGTCAATTTTATTAATATTCATACTTTTTATGTTTTTCGCATGGTTTATATTTTATATGAATTTATTGTATTGGCCTTTGCGCAAACTTCAACCGTAAATACTAAATATTCGAGCAATACGTTTAGTATTTAGAAAAATTTATACTCTAAATCTTTGATAAAACGGGTACGGCACAACATAGGTCGATAAAGCGTTGAGCGTTTTGGGTAAGCGCCGTATTTTTTGGAGTGACAATCAATAAATTCCGATTAAGTTCCAATGGCGTTTGATAAAGTCGTATTAGCCCAGAGTTAAGTTCTTGAGATATCGCCATCCTAGATAAGCAGCCAAGTCCCATCTGATGGATTACGGCTTGCTTAACTGCTTCCATGTGCGCAAGTGAAAGAACCACATTAAGCTGAGGGATCTGAGCGGCTGTCGCTTGTTCTAATATATTGCGAGTACCGGAGCCTGATTCGCGCATTACCCAGCTAGCTTCTTTTAAGTCTTCCCAAGATAAATTCTCAGGACGTTCTTCTTCAGCGGAACCAAATACTACGAGTTCGTCTTTTAGCCAGACTTGAGTCATTAATTCGGCGTGTTGGCAGTAGCCTTCGATAAAACCTACTTCGGCTTTACCAGTTAACAACTGTTGGATCACACTTTGTGTATTGCCGATGTCCAAGTTGAAACGAATATTGGGATGCTGACGTTTAAACAAAGACATTTGTTTCGGGAGCAGATAGTTACCCACACTCACGCTGGCGGCCAAATGCAAAGAGCCACTAAGCTCATCTTCACTTCCCATGCTTTCAATTTGTTCTATTTGACTAAGAACTGCGCGAGCCTGCGGAAGAAGGTGTCTAGCTTGAGGTGTTATTTGTAAGCGTTTGCCATGGCGACGAAAAAGAGGGCGGCCCAAAAGGGCTTCTAGCTCTCTTAATGCTTGGCTTGCAGCTGGTTGGCTAATAGAGACCATTTCTGCAGCCGCAGTCACAGATCCTGTATGAACAACCGCTTCAAATATTTGTAATTGTCTAAGTGTGATTCGCATTTGGCTATTGTAGCCTTGTTTCTGTTTTGATGAGTAGTGCTATTCGCTTCTCTGTGATAAATGATCAAATAGATAAGTAAAAATTCATAAGAGATTGTGAAATTATGGTATAGAATATGCTTTAGTTTGAGCTGAGAAACTCAGTACTGAATGTGGTCTGTGTTATCCGCTTCCACAAGAAGCGATTTTTACAAACCTTTGCTATTAACCAAAAGTTAATACGGCTCTTGTTAAGGACGTTTCATGAAAACCACTCATCGTTGGCTCTCTATCATTGAGGGCTGTCTGCTTGTTGCCTTAGGCTTGCATATTCTAAATTCTGCTGGATTGCTAATTAGTGGCACGGCGGGCGCTGGAATGATTTTGCTGCGTGTTACTGATCTATCTTTTGGTCAGCTATTTTTCTTACTCAATATTCCGTTTTATATCTTAGCTTGGTACACACTAGGTCGAGATTTTACCTTACGCACTTTTGCGAGTGTAAGTTTGCTGTCTCTGCTCTCTGAGCTAATGAAACAGTACGTTGTTCTTTCTATTCATCCTCTTCTATCTGGGGCTTTAGGCGGTCTATTGGTTGGCTTTGGATTGATTATTTTGTTCCGGCATAATGCTTCTCTAGGCGGGCTAAATATCCTATCTGTATTTTTAGAGCGCCGATTTGATATTCATGCGAGTAAAACAACATTGGTTGCCGATATTACTGTATTGATGGCTGCTGTGGTGTTTCTTGACTGGAGTCATTTGGGTTACTCATTACTTGCTTTCTTATTATTAAGTTCCGTAGTAGGTCGTTATCACCGTCCACCTAAGTGGGCGCAAATAGCTCTGCTGGATGCGAAAGCTTAAAATAAAAATCTTTTCCCTTCATTTATTTTTCGTGGGCACGCAGTAAAAGTGGACTATATGATCCACACTGGTGCGTGTTCCGTATCTTACTTTAGGTTTTTCGCTTTATTAGAAAAAGCTTATCTGTGTTTTATCTATACATTAGGTTGAGAGTTTTTAATTAAAGGTTTGAGGTTACAATTCTCTACAAGCCATCGTTTTGCTTCGTCTTATAATATGACTTTATTTTCACTTAAGATTTACATCAAATTTGTGCATTAGATTTTTTTATGGATAACTTAGATGGATATTCAGTAAGAAACAGAGGTAATATTTAGGCGTATTACTTAAGAATTGTTCGATCGTGGCGTTTTAATTACTTTATTCAAGTGATTGGTAAATCATAGAAAAGGCATAGCTAGGTATGAAGCAGTCTCCAACGGTGTTAATTGTCGATGATGTTCCAGAGAATTTACGCATTTTAAAGGAAGTAATGGATGCACTGGATTGCCAAATTTCTGTGGCGAACTCCGGTGAACGAGCTTTGGAGCTATTAGAAAGAACTCAGCCATGCTTAATTTTGTTAGATGTCATGATGGGAGGGATTGACGGATTTGAAACTTGTCGCCGAATTCGCTCTCATCCGTATCATAAAGATGTGCCTATTATTTTTGTTACTGCGTTAGCCGATGATATCAGTCGTGGATTTGACGCTGGCGGTAATGATTACATCAGCAAGCCTATTCGTATTGAAGAGGTTCGTTCTAGAGTCCAGCACCAATTAGAGAAATACCAACTTGTTAATGAGCTAAGAGAACTCACATCATCATTAGAAGAGAAGGTTCGTGAGCGCACGGCTGATCTGAATTTAGTAAATCGAAATCTTCGAAAAGAAGTGAACGAAAGACGTTATATGCAAGATCGACTAAAGTATCTTGCCCAGCACGACTTCGTAACCCAACTTTATAACCGCGATGCATTAGACGAACACATATCTCATCTCATTTCTGGAGTCCAAGCTAAAACCGCTGAGCATATACCGTATTTTATTTTAATCGACGTGAACGAATTTCGTTTGATAAACGATTCTTGCGGCTGCATCGCTGGCGATGAATTGTTGCATCAGTTGGCCATTATGATGAGTGAACTTGCTGATCCTCAACGAGATTTCTGTGCGCGTTTAAGTGGTGATAAATTTGCTATTGTTATTAGTAAAGGCGGTGACGAAGCGGTCGAATCTTTTTTCCGTTTACTACAACAAGGCTTCAAGGACTTTGCATTTGTCTGGGATGAGCGTCAGTTTCGAATGACGGTGACGCAAGTAGCGATTCCTATCACACTTGATATGGTGTCTTTTGAACAAGTTGTCATGCTAGCTGATGAGATTTGTTACTCAAGTAAAAAGTCGGGGATTCATTCTCGAATTATCAAAAACGCCAAAGACCTTGCTTATGATGAGCATAGAGGTAATTTAAATTGGGGGCTGAGAATTATCGATGGCCTCGATAAAGATTTATTCGAAGTTCATTTTCAGCAAGTTTGTTCATTGATCCATGATGAGCCAAAAAAGAAAATAGAAATTTTAGTTCGACTGAGAGACGAAGAAACGGGAAGTTTGATTTACCCTAATGACTTTATTCGCGCGGCTGAGCGTTTTGGTATTGTCTCCAAAATTGATCGCTGGGTGATTAGTAATACCATGCAGCAGTTGTCAGAACGTTATGATTTGTGGGACGAAATTGATCAAGTAGCTTTGAATGTATCTGCGCTGTCGGTAAGACAATCGAACTTTGCTGAGTTTATTGTTGGGCAGTTAAAGTACTATCAATTAGATGGCAGTAAATTCTGCTTTGAAATCACCGAAACGGAAGCGCTCAACAACTTTTCAGATACTCGGCGGTTCATGGCTTTGCTTCATGAGCATGGTTGCACCATTGCGTTAGATGACTTTGGCACTGGTTTTTCATCGTTTGCGTATCTGATGGATTTACCTTTTGATTTGATTAAGATTGATGGCATGTTTATTAAAGACATGCATGTAAACGAAATACACTACGGTATGGTTGATTCTATTGTGAAGTTAGCAAAAATGCTTAATAAACCTGTCGTTGCTGAGTTTGTAGAAAACCAAAGTATTGTGGATAAGCTTAAAACGCTGGGTGTCGAATGGGGACAGGGTTACTTTTTTCATAAGCCGGAAAAACTTTAGCGCGACGGCTGAGCTTGCATGATTTTATGCTGGTCTTTTAAAGTCAATAAAGTCACTTCTGGTGCTCTTAGGGATTAATCATGGATATAGAGTTTCCCATTTTACTTAAAGTATTTGTTGGTTTATTTTGCCTTACGGCTTTTGTCTTGGTTGCTTTGCAGCTCGCTTTTCTTTTTCGCTTTAAGTTGTTACAACGTCGCTATTCAAGAGCGATTTTGGCAACCAACGCTGGTGTTTGGGAGTGGTTTCCTGAAGCCGGGCGTATGTATGCTTCTTCTGAATTTTTTATGCAGCTCGGCTTTGAAGAACAAAAAACACCTAAGAGCCTTAGTGATTTACTAGCGTTTTTGTCACCAGAAGATCAAATTACTTTTAATAGATGGACAACCGAGTTACTTGAGCCTGAAACGGATCATGCCCACAAAGTTATACGCCTACAGATTAAAAATCACCTAAATAAACCTTTCTGGATAGAAATGCGCGGTAGCGTTACCCGTAGAGATAATAATCAGCGAGTTTTGAGTGCAGCAGGCATTTTCGAAGAAATAGGATACTGGGTCGAGACTGAAAATGCCCTGATTGTTGCTCGTGAAGAATCAAGACGGCGTGAACTTACCTTGTCCTCGTTACTCAATAATATTCCTGACATTGTCTGGTCTAAAGATGAGCAGGGGAACTATCTCGACTGTAATCAAGCGTTCTTAGATTTTAACCAACTTACTGCGCAAGAAATAAAAGGAAAAAGTGACTTAGAGTTAAATTTGGATGGAAAGGGGGCTTATTATCAAAATGCAGGTGAAGTTCCTTTGCAAACTGGCATAACATCCCATGAGCAAGGCTGGGGTTACCCAAAAGATGGCAGCGAGCCCTGTTTGTTTGAAGTTCATAGAGTTCCTGTCATTGAGCCTTCAATTAACTTTCGTGGCACCTTAGGCATTGCACGCGATATTACCGAACGTCACCGACTTTTTAGTCAACTAAAACTCTTTAAAAGCTTTGCCGATAATTCTGCGCAAGGCTTTGCAATGGCAACTTTAGAGGGAGATATTACTTACTTTAATAAAAAAATACGCATGCTTCTTGGTGTGGATGAAGAGGCCAGTGATGCGCCTTTGAGTGGATTTAACTATCTTGAATTTTACCCCGAAGCTAGCCAGAAATTTCTCAAAGAAACCGTAACTCCTTACGTTAGAGAGCATGGTGTTTGGGAGGGAGAATTGCAGGCTAAAAGCTTGGATGGGCGTATATTTTCCACTTATGAAACCTATTTTCTATTGCGCGATGAAAATGGGCATGCAACTTCTGTTGGTGACATCATGAGTGATATTACGGAGCAAAAACATGTTTCTATGCAGTTAGAGCAAGCAAAAGAAGCGGCTGAGCAAGCCAACCAGGCAAAAAGTCATTTCTTAGCCAATATGAGTCATGAAATTCGCACGCCGTTAAATGCCATCATTGGTTACGCGCAATTGATCAGTGAAGATAATCAATTAACCGGAGTCTCCAGAACAAGATTTCTATCCATTGCCAGTGCTGGGAATCGCTTATTAGGCTTGATTAACGATATTTTAGATATTGCTCGCATAGAATCTGGACGGCTGGTTCTACACGAGCAAAAAGTGAATCTTTGCCGTGAAGTGAGTCAGATAGGCAAGCTTTTCCAAGGTCAAGCTCAGGAGAAGGGGCTAGATCTTATTGTTGAGTGTGATATTGATGAGCGGCAGTTTGTCTGGATAGATCCCGTCAAATTTCAACAAATCATTACCAACCTTTTAGGTAATGCAGTGAAGTTTACCCTTCAAGGTTATGTGAAAACGGTCGTTCAGATTGTAGAAGAGCGTATTCATATCAGCATCGAAGATACTGGGCCAGGAATTGAGGCTGAACTGATGGAGCATCTGTTTACGCCATTTATGCAAGGTAAAGCGGGTGAAGCATCAGGCGGGACAGGGCTAGGTTTGGCGTTATCAACGACTCTCGTTAAATTGATGCAAGGCTCATTATCGGTAAAAAGCAGTGAAGGTGTTGGCACTCAAATTATTGTCGATTTACCATTGTCTAAAGTAGAAGGTGATGAAATGCTTGCTGGTGACGAGCAAGATTCACTTCTAAATATGAGATTAAATAATCCCATCAGAGTACTGGTGGCAGAAGATGATGAATGGTCGCGAGATATTCTCGTGTCTTTGTTAGAAAAAGCGGGTTGTCAGGTCATCGAAGCTGAAGACGGTGAACAAGCCATAAAAGCGTTTGCCTTGAATCCGCCAGATTTGGTGATGACAGACATTCGTATGCCCAATAAAACGGGTATCGATTTATTAAAATTCATTCAAAAAGAAGATAAAGAGCAAATTATTCCAGTCATTGCGGTAACGGCATCGACATTGGTGCATGAACAGCAAGCCCTCTTGGACGATGGTTTTTGGCAAGTCATCGCCAAGCCTTATCAAATAGAAGATATTTACAAAGCCTTAGTGGCACATCTTGATGTGAGGTTTGTGCCGATTATTGAAACTACGGCAAGACAAAACGATTCGCATGAATTGTCTGATGACGAAATTCAGCCTGCTGAACCAACAGAGCCATCACGACAGTTAACCATCGAAGATTGGCAGCCATTATTGCTAGCCGCCCAAAGTGGTGATGTGCAAACCACCGAAGAGATATTTCAGTTATTACGCAAGTTATTGCCGTCTAATCAGCAAAAAAACCTTCAGGCGGCGATCAATCAGTTTGATTTAGGCTTAGTAGAAGCATTGGTTGATAAGTATCAGACAGAGAAATAATAACCTACAGCGTTTATTCAAAGTCATGCGTTTCATTCACGGCATGCTGAAGGCTTTAGGTTTGACATGAATAGGTCACATAGATAAGGTCAAACAAGACAAATCATAGGGAAAACGCCTACAATAGACGACTTATGATTTTCTTTTTGACCTTAACGAACCGCAACAGGTAGCTCAATGACCCGTTTAGCCTCTAGTGACTTTCCTTTTACCGCAGTGGCGGGGCAAGAGCCGTTGAAACTGGCGTTGATTTTGTGTGCGATTAACCCACAAATTGGCGGTGTTTTGATAAGCGGTCCGCGTGGATCGGCAAAGTCTACCTTGGCTCGCGGTTTGTCTGGTGTCATGCCAGCGTTACAGGGTGAAGAACCGGTTCCTTTTGCCACTCTACCTCTTGGTACCAGCGAAGATCGGTTGCTTGGTGCGTTGGATTTAGAGCAAGTTTTGCAAGACAAACAAGTCGCTTTTAAGCCCGGCTTATTGAGTAAAGCCCATGGCGGCGTCTTGTATGTCGATGAAGTGAACTTGCTTGCCGACCATTTAGTTGACCAACTTTTGGACGTGTCCGCCAGCGGTGTAAACCGTGTTGAGCGTGATGGCATCAGCCATGAACATGCGGCTCGCTTTTTATTGGTTGGCACCATGAATCCAGACGAAGGTGAATTGCGTCCTCAGCTGAAAGATCGCTTTGGGTTAATGGTTGAATTAGTGAATCAATACAGCCTTGAAGAGCGCGTACAGATTGTTCGTCTGCGAGATGAATACGATCAAGACTCTCAAGCATTTTGCGATGCTTTTAAATACAAACAACGCAACTTAAAAAACAGCATTCGTTTAGCAAGACAAGCTTTAGCACAAGTGCGCTGTTCTGATGAATTACGTTTAGAAGTCGCGACTCGCTGTCAGTTAGCAAATATTGATGGCGTGCGTGGCGACATTGTTTGGATTCGAGCCGCGATGACTCATGCTGCTTGGCGTGGTGCAAAAGTCGTTGCTCTGGACGATATCCAAGCGGTGGAAGATTTGGTGTTGGTACATAGACGCCAAGCTAAAGCTCAGAACCAGTCACAGCCTCCAAGCCCACCGCCTTCTCGTCGTCCTGATAGTTCGCGTTCACAAAACAAAGGTAATCAGCTACAAGAACAAGAAAGCTTTCAAGACAATCTGACAAATGAGCAAAATAGCTCAGGTGAGTGGGGAAGTATGGAGCCACAAGCGCTTGCTAGTAGCGCGCCGATTCGTGTCGCCATTCATGATGAGTCGAACAAAAGAAGCTCAGCTAATGCTCGCATTGATGAGGTGACGCCGGGAAAGCGCAAAGGCAAGCAGCTGGGCGGTTATCGTCCTGATGCTGCGCAATCTGTTGATCTTAAATCAGCGGATGGCATTGATTGGTTTCGTAGTATTGTCAGTCAGCCGCAAGAATGGCCACCGAAAAATCTTACACATAAGCCTGCAAAAACTGGCCAATCTGTTTTGCACTTGGTGTTGTTGGATACCTCGGCGTCAACCTTGAGCCAAGGTGTTTTTGCTCAAGCTAAAGGTGTCATTTTAGACATTGCCAATCGTGTGTATTTAGCCAGAGAACAGATTGCTATTTTAGGTTTTGGGCAAGACGGTGTGTCGTCGATTTTGCCAAAAGTCCGTGCTCCCAAGGAAATCTCAGACTTACTAGATGATTTAGGTGCGGGTGGCGGTACCCCGTTTCGCATTGCCATAGAAAACGCCAGTCAGTATTTGGCGCAACAGCATAAAGCAACTGCGGGATTACATAGCCAAACTTACATATTGACCGATGGGCGCACTCAAGCCGATGTATCGGATCTGGTTTTACAGGGCAACACTGTATTGATCGATACTGAAAATGCGCCAGTTAAGCGTGGCCGAGGTCAGGATATTGCCCAGCATTTGGGCGCACAATACGTTTTATTGAGCTCTCTTTTAGAGAACTTTTAGACACTTTTAGAGACCGCTTTATGACCACTTCCGTTGTTCATTGTCCTGCGTTATTTTTGACGGCGCCTGCGTCGAATCAAGGAAAAACCACCATTACTGCCGCCTTGGCGCGTTATTTTACCAATCAAGGCAAAGTGGTTCGTGTGTTTAAAACCGGCCCCGATTACCTTGATCCGCAAATTTTAGCACAAGCGTCTAAGCAGCCTGTAGAGCAGTTGGATATTTGGATGGCAGGCGAAGATTATTGCCAGGACAAACTTTATCAAGCCGCGAAAGTGGCGGATTTAATCTTGGTGGAAGGTGCCATGGGCATGTTTGATGGGGAACCATCCAGTGCGGATTTAGCGGCGCGTTTTGGTATTCCCATGGCCATTGTGATGGACGTGAAAGGCATGGCGCAAACAGCCGCCGCAGTAGCTACTGGCTTGGCGAATTTTCGTGATGATGTGCAAGTAGCCGGTTTGATTGCCAACCGCTGTGGTAGCGAACGTCATGCGGAATTGATCCGCGATGCGCTGCCTGCAAGCTTGCCTTTGCTTGCAACCTTAAAGCGCGATGAAGAGATTACCTTGCCTGAGCGTCACTTAGGTTTGGTGCAAGCGGATGAGGTAAAAGACGAGCTAGAAGTGCGCTTTGAAGCCGCCGTTGAATGGCTAAAAGAAACGCAAGATACCGGATTGCTGGAATTACCTAGTGCAGTGCCTTTTTCTCCTGCCAGCCAAGTTGATGCGGAACACACCATTGAACAAAGTTTATTGGGAAAAACCATTGCTATTGCCAAGGATGCCGCATTTAGTTTTATCTATGATGCGAATCTTATCGCCCTTAAAAACTTAGGGGCGAATCTGGTGTTTTTCTCGCCCCTGAAGGATCAAACCTTGCCCGAGGCCGATGCGCTTTGGTTGCCGGGCGGTTATCCTGAATTACACACGAAAGCCTTGTCAGAAAATTCATCCATGCGTCAGGCGATCAAAGATTTTTACCAGACTGGCAAAGGCATTTTGGCAGAATGTGGCGGCATGCTTTATAGCTTGGACGATCTAACTGACTTAGAGGATAAATGTTATCCCATGGTGGGCATTTTATCGGGGCAAGGCGCGATGCGTGGTAAACGCGGTTGCCAAGGTATGCAAACCGCCGTGATTCCACAAGGTGAAATTCGTGGTCACGCTCATCATAGATCTCGCAGTGCCAATACGCCAGAACCTGTCGGCTATGGTCGTCGTCAGCGACATCCAGCCCCAGGGGAAGCGATTTATCAGCAAAAAGGGCTAACCGCCAGTTATCTGCATTTGTTCTTTCCTTCGAATCTTGGTGTCACCGCCAAGATTTTTTTAGGAAAAGGTAACTAAAAGAATGTGGCCCGAAAGTGCTGAATCGCCCGCGCCACTGCGTACTGGTTTAACCACCGGAACTTGTGCGACGGCCTGTTGTGTCGCCGCGGCACAAGCACTTTTTGCCCAAAAACAAGATTCAAGCGTAAGCGTCACCTTACCAAAAGGCAAGGTGGTCGATTTACCTATTATCGAGTATCAAACCATTGATGCAGGTATGAAGACATCGACTATCAAAGACGCCGGTGATGACCCAGACGCGACCCACGGTGCGACTTTATTTGTTGAGCTAAGATTGTCCCCAGAACAAGGTGTGCGTTTCCATGCCGCGCAAGGAGTGGGAATCGTGACTCGAACAGGGTTGCTGCTTGATGTGGGCGAACCAGCGATTAACCCTGTACCGCGCAAAATGATGACCGAGCATTTAGAGGGCTTTGCGCAAACGTATCATTACCAAGGGGGATTTGATGTCTCTGTTGGCGTGATTAATGGCGAGCAGATTGCACAAAAAACCATGAACCCACGTTTGGGAATTTTGGGCGGACTCTCGATTCTCGGCACAACGGGCATTGTGCGTCCTTTTTCTTGTGCGGCTTACATTGCGTCTATTCATCAAGGTATCGATGTGGCTCGGGCGAATGGCTTGACCCACATTGCTGCAACCACAGGCAACGCCAGCGAAGACGCCATAAAAAGCCATTATCTGCTTGATGATATGGCCTTGATCGAAATGGGCGACTTTGTTGGTGCTGTGTTGAAACACATTAAAAAAGTCGAGCAAGCCGACTCTGCCAAGCTAAACAGTTCGACACAATTACAGAAACTCAGTATTTGTGGCGGCTTTGGTAAGATCAGCAAGCTTGCTCAGCATCATATGGATTTGAACAGTCGAGCGTCTAGTATCGACCTTGGCGCTTTGGCAAAGCTGGCGGCCAGTTTAGGAGCCGATAATGCTTTGCAGGAGCGCATGATAAACGCCAACACCAGCGTGGAAGCTTTGTCGTTTGCCATGTCTGACGGTTTGCCACTGGCCGATGCCATCTGTCAACAAGCATTAGACTTTGCACGACAGTACATTCCCGCTCACATAGCGTTAGAAGTCTGGGCGATTGATCGCAAAGGGCAATTTGTTGGCAAAGCCTTGGATGCTGATAACTCAAAACGAGACAAGTCATGAAGATTTTATTATTGGGCGGTACCGCCGATGCTCGGCACCTGTCTGACGCGTTACACAAAGAGGGTTTAAGCGTCATCTACAGTTTGGCTGGCTTGGTTCGAGTACCAAAAGTCGATTGTCAGTTAGTGGTCGGCGGCTTTACCCAATTTGGTGGATTAGCTCAGTATTTAAAAGGCAATAATATCGGCGCGATTTTGGATGTTACCCATCCTTATGCGCAAACCATGAGCAGCAAAGCGGTCATGGCCGCCAAAGAAGTCGGTATTCCCTGCTGGCGTTTTCATCGTCCTGCTTGGCAACAAGAAGCGGGCGATAACTGGGAAGATTACCAAGACGACGCCGATTTACTAGCTAAGCTCGATGGATTCCGCGTGCCGCTATTAAGTGCTGGGCAGATGAGCGAAGCGTTATTAAAAGGTATTTTACAACTGCCAAGCATTGAGCGCATCGTATGGCGAACAGCAGTGGCGCCCAAGTTTGCTCTCTCTGACAAGGTCCATTGGATAAAAGCCATTGGGCCGTTTGCTTTAGACGACGAGCGTCAATTGTTAGTGGATCACGGCATTGATGTGATCGTTAGTAAAAACAGCGGCGGCATGGCGACGTATTCAAAGCTTGTTGCCGCCAGAGAATTATCTGTTCCCGTTTTATTGCATGCTCGGCCATTGTTGCCAGCGGCCGAACGTGAATTTCATGACACAGAAGATTGTTTGCAAGCTTGTATAGCGGCTTGGGGCAAGAACTCTATCCATAGTAAGAATCAACCAAAAGACAGCCAACAGTGACTTTTTCGAACGACTCTCAATACGAAAAAAAATACGAAAACAACCCTCAAGCCATTGAGCAAGACAGCTTTCGCCAAATTCGCGAGTTAACCGATTTATCTGGCTTAAGCCAAGATCAGCAGCAAGTGGTAATGCGCGTGGTGCACAGCCTTGGCTTGCCAGATGTGGCGGAGCAAGTACGATTCAGTGCCAATGCCACCCAAGCAGGGCGCGAGGCATTAGCCAACAATGGCGCGATTTTGTGCGATGTGGAAATGGTCAAGCAAGGGGTGACCAAGCGCATGATAACCCAGGAACCCTTGTGCTTTTTGAACGACCCTCGTACCGCAGAGTTGGCCAAAAGCAAAGGCGAAACTCGTTCTATGGCGGCGCTGAGTTTATGGCAAGAAGCACTGGCTGGCAGTGTGGTATTAATTGGTAATGCGCCAACCGCCTTGTTTCGTTTATTGGAAATGATAGAACAAGGTGCCCCTAAACCCGCTTTGACTATTGGTATGCCGGTGGGCTTTGTCGGCGCGGCGGAATCGAAGGAGGCACTGTGGGAAGCCCATGAGAAATTGGGCATTGAATGCATCACCTTGCTAGGGCGAATGGGTGGCAGCGCCGTGACATCGGCCAGTTGTAATGCATTGTTGCGCTGCAATATTGGCGAGTATTATTAATGCATTCCATGAGCCTTGGTATTCAGTTCTTAAAATAAAAAATACTTGCGCCTGTTTCGCAAGCTCAACGCGTCAGCGTGAATCAAATACCAAGGTTCTTGTTATCCGTTTTTTATTTTTGTTAATCCACCTAGCTTAATTTAATGGCATTGAATGGAAGTAGGTTTATGAAACACACACAAATGCCAATCCATGTAATCGGTTTGGGCGTTAATCAAGTGGCATATTTGGAGGAGGCGGCGCAGGCGGTTTTGGCGAGCTTGTCGGCGCATGATGTGGTCTTAGGTGCTCCGCGTCAGCATGACACCATCACACACTATGCCCATCTGGCTCGTCGTGAAGATCTGCCCAAACTCAGCATGTTGAAAGAGGCCTTTGCCAATTGGCAATCCGAAGGGGCGAAGCAGGTGGTGGTGTTAGCTTCTGGCGATCCGCTGTATTACGGCATTGGCGCTTGGTTGATGCGTACTTTTTCGCTTGAAAATCTACGCTTTTATCCGAATGTTTCCAGTATTCAAGCGGCCTGTCATCGTCTTGGTTTGTCCCTGCAAGAGGTGCAAGCGGTGAGTTTGCACGGTCGTCCATTGGCTTCGTTACGTCGTTATTTGCAGTCGAATAAGACCTTAGTTTTGCTGACGGATCAATATAGTCAACCCCAACACATTGCGCAAGAATGCGTGCAAGCTGGCCTTGATCAAAGTGAGATCACAGTGTGTGAGGCCTTGGGTTATGAACAAGAAAAAGTCCGTAATTTTGTTGCCAAGTCTTTATTAGATACAGAAATAGATTGGGATCCGCTTAATGTGGTTGTGCTGAAAACCAGCCAGCAAGCCTCTTTTTATCCTAGCTCAGTTGGTATCCCGGATACGGCTTTTGTTACGGACAAGGGAGATGGCAAAGGCATGATTACCAAGCGAGAAGTGCGTTTGGCGATTTTGTCTTACATGGACATTCAGCAAGGTGACACGGTTTGGGATATTGGCGCTGGCTGTGGTGGTGTGAGTGTGGAAATGGCCTATTGGCATCCACGCAGCCAGATTATTGCCATTGAACATCATCCAGATAGATTAGCCTGTTTAACCGCCAACCAAGAAGGTTTTGGCGTCATGCAGAATTTATCTATTGTGGCTGGTCGTGCACCAGAGGTGCTGGTGGATTTGCTTGCCGACAGCAAGAAATATAATGGCAAACCCAATAAAGTCTTTATTGGTGGCAGTGATGGTGAATTGGTGGCGTTAATGTCGCAAATGTGGGATTTGTTGCCTGATGATGGTTGTTTGATGGTCTGTGCTGTTACTGAAGAGACAAAATATCAGGTTATGCAATTTGCCCAACAGCGAGATGAAGCGCAAGACGCAGACGAACAAAGCTTACAAGTGTCGATTGGCAAAGGTGAGCGATTGGCAGGGCAGCGTTTATTTCGTCCTAGTCTGCCTGTGACGCTTTATCATTTTAGAAAATATACGGCCTCAACATCGGCTATCAATACAAATCATAAGGAAAACGCACAATGAGTGCCTCGGAAACCTCACAAAAAACAGGCCGATTCATTGGTGTTGGCGTTGGGCCAGGGGATCCAGAATTGATCACCTTAAAAGCCTTACGTTTGATTCAGCGCGCCAGCGTGGTGAGTTACCTTGCCAACGACGAAGGTGGTTCCCAAGCGAAAACCATCGCCAGTGAAGCGTTCGCTGGTGTGACCCATGCGCAAAATGAAATTGCCATTGTCATGCCGATGTCCACAGATCGTTCATTGGCAAATGAAGCTTACGACAATGGCGCAAAAGCCATTGCTGACGAATTATCACAAGGCAAAGACGTGGTTTTCTTGTGCGAAGGTGACCCGTTGTTTTTTGGTTCTTTCGCTTATTTATTGGAGCGTCTAGAAGGCGATTTCCAATGCCAAGTTGTCCCTGGTGTGTCGTCAATTAATGCCGCATCGTCTGCCTTGAATCATCCGTTAACCGTGTTGAAAGAGTCCTTCGCTGTGGTTAGCGGTCGTCATACGGCACAGCAAATTGATACGGCGTTAGAACAGCACGACAGTGTGGTTATCATGAAGGCTGGGCGCGCGCGTCCGCGTATTCTCATGGCACTGCGTAAAACCAATCGTATGCAAGACGCGAAATACCTTGAATACATAGGTCGTGAGAACGAACGCATCGTGCGGGATGTGTCGACCTTGGAAGACAAAGCTGGGCCGTATTTTTCCTTGTTTGTGGTGACCAAAAGTGAGCGAGGTACTCGGTGATTCGTTTTATTGCGTTAACCGCAGCGGGGGAGCGATTGGCCAACAAACTTTTGTCTCAAGGTCTGCAGAATCATTGGCCAGAGGCCGTGGTGGACTACAAACCAAAACCTTTTGCCGAGTTCGTACAGACGGCCTTTCAAAACGGCGATTGGTTGGTATTCATTTGTGCCACAGGGATCGTGATGCGAACTCTTGCTCCTGTGATTCAAGACAAATACCAAGATCCACCAGTTTTGGTATTGGATGAAGAAGGGAAATTTGTCATTCCTTTATTGTCTGGCCATGAAGGTGGTGCGAATGAATGGGGCGCGCAAGTGGCCAAATCTCTTGATGCGCAACTGGTTATGACCACAGCCAAACCTTACCTTAATCCTGTTTACATCTTGGGAATGGGCTGCGAACGCAACTGCCCATTGGAATTCCTTGAAAGTCTGATGCTGGATGCCCTTAATCAAAAAGGCTTAACGCCAAGCGACATCCACTCCTTAAACAGCATCGACATCAAAGCCGATGAGACCAACCTTATCGCCCTCGCAAAAAAGTATGGCTGGGATTTCAACACCTACAGTGCCCAACAACTCGCCCCAATGGAACCTCTTCTAAGTACCAAATCTGACTACACCTTCAAAACCGTCGGTGTTTATGGCGTTGCCGAATCCGCCGCACTGTTAGCCGTTCAAATGGAAACAGGTACAGAGCCAGAGCTTATCTTGAATAAAATCAAAAACGCCAAAGCGACCTGCGCTTTGGCGAGAGGGTTTTGTACTGCGGATAATTAAAGTGTATTTATTTAACCTATGGTCTTTCTGCAAAAGACTGTCATTTATGTGAGTCAGAATGAAAAATCAATGATTCTGTCCCCTCAATCCCTTTGAACCCCTTAGTAAATATCATTAATCTATCTGTTTATCACCATATGACGTTCGTATGGGCATAGAGTTTACTGAGTTGGCATGGCGGAAGATACGTTCATTCATTTCATGGCGTAGTGTATTCTCAGTTGTTATAGGCCACTCTGGCTCGGAACCATCGGGTTTTCCTACGGTGGCTACTTCTTCCTTATCGATGCCTGACTTTGCCACTCCTGAAGCGGTTAGCCCTTGAGCGGCGCGAGCTGCGTGGATCAGCTCATGACCTAGTACTATGGCGTCACTTTGGCTTGGCATTCTGATCCCCATATTCTCCTGTAGTAGATGTTGAGCGAAATCAGTATGGTGACTAATTGTACTCCCTGAACCTTTACCAGGTTGGGCTTTTCCTTCTTTCGATATTTGTAATTCGGCAGCGGCTATATTATCAAAAGTGGCCCACTCTCTAATGCCGGGCTGTCGACCTGAATCTTGTATACTGACATGGTGTTTAGAAGGGCTACCATTCAGAGTGTAGTCTAATGTTTTTAATAACCTTTGTCCTGCTGGCACTTCTGCCAGCTCGGTTAGGTGTTGTCTGACGCCGATAGCAAAATCGGTAAACTCTGCGCCATTTTTATGATTGGTATATTCACCGTCGCGAATGATGCTTAGATTGTTTACTAAAGGGCTCCTTTGTTCGGTGACCTTATTTAACTGAGATTTTTGCAGCTGCAATTCTGCAGGAGTGATCGTATTAGAGTTTGTAGCATGTGCATCGCTGGCACCTACTTTCGTTAGTGTGTCTTGAGATGCATTAGGCAGTTGGGCCGGAAAGGTGCGAGCAGGAGTGACAGATTGTGGAGAGGGGGGAATATCAATGGCAATATGATCCCTTGGTATATCAATAGCAATATGATTTTGTGCAGCGATGCTGTTTGTCATGATGGTGTTTACTCCGACATGAGTGAGTGGGTTGAGTGAGTGGTTGGAATAGCGTTATAGGGTAATAAGCGATTCCCATGCCGTGTTTTTTCAAAGCTTTCAAGTAGAGTTTGGCAATTATGGATAAAATCATTCAGGGCGCTACGGAATTGCATTTCGTGCATATTGTTATTGTAATGTCGTTCATCTAAAACAAAGGTGTATACAAGTTGTTCTGATGTATTATCGTATCCCAGTACGCCTTGTATTGAGGGATCTTTGTAGAGATTAAGAGTCAATGCGCTCAATGCCAATTGGTGACAGGAAGGACTGTCGAGGACCATTAACGGGCAATAAAGATGCACTGTGTTTGCGTTAAAGGAAGACATAAGCAGTATTTGAAGCTGCGAGTTCACGGTTAGGTAGCAAGTACCATCAGCATTAAGTGTTAAGTCTCTATGGTAATGTTGTAACCAGTGCTGGAGTTTTTTGGATAAGTTATTAGTCATATTTAAGTCCAATTTAAGTATCACTCTATAGAGTGGCTTATGTGCTTAATTGGTTCCTATCAATCTAACCTACTCGTTTTCAATATTATTAAAAACTCAGTTGAAAACCTTGGCTGAATTTTTGCTTGTAGTATTGTTTCTTGATCTATCTTTAAGTTTTTAGTAGCTGGGTCTAAACTTCAACGCAATATATCAACCACCATTAAGTGAGGCACAAAGATATGAAAAGCGCTTTATTCCATTTATTGAGATGTACTATGCCTCAGTTGGCATTAATGGCTGCTGTTGCGACGCCTGTTGCAGGTTTTGCTGAGGAAGAAGTGAAATTCTATAACTGGTCTGATTATATTGGTGAGCAGACGATAGATAACTTTGAAGCGAAAACTGGTATTAAAGTTAAGGCTGATGTTTTTGATAGTAATGAAGTGCTAGAGGCGAAATTGTTATCCGGGAACTCTGGGTATGATGTGGTGGTTCCGACCGCGAACTTTATGGGGCGTCAGATTCAAGCTGGTGTCTTTCAGAAGTTAGATAAATCCAAACTTCCTAATTTGAAAAATATTGATCCTGAGTTGCTAGCTTATTTGCAAAATGCCGATCTAGGTAACCAATATGGTGTGCCTTATTTATGGGGCACAACTGGGATTGGCTATAACAAGGCAAAAGTAGAAGAAGTGCTAGGCATCGATGCGCCAGTTGATAGCTGGGACTTGGTTTTTAAGCCTGAGAATATGAAGAAATTACAGCAATGCGGTGTGATGTTTTTGGACTCGGCTGATGAGCTTTATCCACTGGTGTTGAATTATCTTGGTAAAGATCCAAATAGCCGTGATACAAAAGATTATGCGTTAGATAGTGCTGGCGTAAAACTATTGGACTCTGTCCGTCCTTATGTTCGCCAGTTTCATTCTTCTGCTTATGTGAGTGGATTAGCGAATGGTGATGTTTGTGTGGCGATTGGCTGGTCAGGTGATATTTTACAAGCTAAAGATCGTGCCGAAGAAGCGGGTAATGGCGTTGAGATTGCTTACAGCATTCCAAAAGAAGGTACGCAGATTTGGTTTGATATGTTAGTTATTCCTAAAGGCGCGAAGAATGTTGATTCAGCTCTGACATTTATGAATTATTTGATGGAGCCTGAAGTGATTGCGGACATTACTAATTATGTTGCTTACGCTAATCCCAATATGGAAGCAACAGCGCTGCAAGACCAAGAAATATCGAATAATCCTGGTATTTATCCATCAGCAGAGGTGAGAAAGCGTCTTTATACTCAGAAATTACGCGGCCCTAAAATAGACCGCTTAATGACGCGCTTGTGGACAGAAGTGAAAACAGGGCGTTAAGTTATATACTTTCTAAGATGAGAAACTTGGCCGAATCATGAGAGTGATTCGGCCAAGTTTTTTATTGCTTAGACCATAAAGAAGGGTTATTAAATTCTTGGTCTAGGGCATCGCTAAACCAGCGTCCATTTAACACATGTTTAATCATTTGTGTTTTGGCTTGCTCTGGTAGTCGATGGTCATTCTTTATCGCTTCAAGAAGGTTTGATTCATCGTATGACTTTGATGACATTTGTATGAGGGCTTTGTACTTGTTGGCATTTAGGATAAGTAATGATTGACCTTGTTGTTCATGTTCAGGCGACCAGGTTAACCAGTTGACTAGGTCTGGATCATTTGGGTTACCTGTACGAATAAAACGTTTTAAATAAGCTTGAAAGTGTTTGGCTAGATCCCGCGTTCCAGCTTTCTGAAATGTCTCCCCTAAAAGTGCTTGTTGCCAATTTTGATCTAGGAGTGGCATAAAGACACCATGGAATGATCCGATCAATTCCATTTGTGAGTTTTGTGCGACAAAAGGATTGGTTCCGAAGGCAATTTCAGCACCATAAATAGGTGACTGATAATGTTCAAACATCTGTTCTGCTGATTTTTGAACATTAAATAGGCTGTAAAGTTTGCTACCGTAGTTTGAGGTAAATTGGTATTGGTTCAGTAGTATTGGATCCTTGCTTAATGTTCCAGAATGCCATGCTTTAACAAAGTAGGGATCACTTAATGCAAAGAAAGAGAATTCGGTTTGCCCAGATAGCATGATGACTGGGACGCTGTTGTATTGGGTGGTTGCAAAGCCCTCTTTAGGTATGACTACGCCATCCCTATATAAATGTGGGAAGTGGCTCATTCGTATACCAGCGCCTTTCATGAGTGGTGCAAGGCGTTCGGTGGATTGCTTTTGTAGGTAGTTCAGAACATTGTCACCACCTTTTTCTAACCATTTCTTCGCATCCATCAGATTTGGTTTAATCTTGTCCTCTACAATAAGTGGAGCAAACGCTTGGCGGAAAACTTCTTGGCTTGGTACGACGGGGGCTGTTGTCATGCCGCCACTGAAGACAATAGCTTGCTGGAATAGGTCTTTAAATAGGGGAGAGATTAACATTGCCATGACATCTCGCCCGCCGGCGGAAAAGCCAGCTACCGTGATTTGATCGGCGCGCCCTCCAAAATATTTGATGTTCTTTTGTATCCATTGCAGTGCGACGTGTTGATCTAACAGTCCAAAATTACCAGAAGCTTGGATTGGGTCTTTGGTTTTGATGGCTTTGAGTGGATTAAACCCTAATACACCGAGGCGATAGTTCACTTGTACTATGATGGCATCTAATGATTTGGCCAGTGCTCTAGGGTCAAACTCGTGAGCTTCGCCAGTTTGGTTATTGCCGCCATGAATGTAAATCAGAATGGGTAGGTTATTTTTATTATGGTCTGGTCGATAAATGTCTAGGTTTAGGCAATCTTCTTGGCCTTGAAATTTACCCTTTTGCCATTGGGGGCAAATCGCGCCTTTTTGTGTGGCTTGCAAAGTGCTTTGTATAGGATCTGCTGGTTGAGGCGATTGCCAGCGCAACGAGCCAATCGGAGCTTTTGCATAAGGGATGCCTAAAAAATAATCGACGCCTTGGCTATTATTGCCTTCTATCTTAGCTGTGTCCGATAAAGCCACTATAGGATTGGAATAAGCCGTTACAGTAAAAATAATAGCTAGTCCGCTGATTAGCCACTGTTGAATTGAATGTCTGATTCGCATACTCATCTCTCCATTTATTTTTAGAATTTTGTTTGATGATGTCCATTGCTTGTTTACTTACTGCGACAGTAAGTCCGCTTCTCTTCTAGTGCTACACCTCTTTGGCTAGCAGTATTTAAATATTTATTCTCCAATACTTTTTATTTCGAAGCAAAATGACACCTCGACGAGGTAGGCGATAGTTTCGAGGAAGGTTGTCATTTTGCTTTGACCATAGAAGAGTTCGACGACTATTGCTCATAGTTTTTCTTAGCTTTGGTGACTTTCTCTAAGTAATTACGAGATTCGGTTCTAGGGTGGTTGTATCTAAGTTTCTTATACACATTGCTGGTGGATGTTTGGTTTATTTTGTTCATTGCGCGTGTTCGGTCGGTATCAAATGTTTTTAATACATTACCAGTGCCACCGTTGTAAGCGGAAATCATTGAGTATTCTTGGCTTAGTTTATTGGTAACTTTCACTAAATAGCGCGTCTGTAAAATATGTAAGTAAGCGCTGCCGATATCGATGTTATTTTCTGGAGAGAAAAGTACTTCTTTGCTTGGTTCGCCTGATTTCTTTTTCACTAGGTTATAAACATCTCGACCAGCAGTGGCTGGTACCACTTGCATCAAACCATAAGCGTTCGCTGGGCTGACGGCGTAAGGGTTAAAAGAGCTTTCGGTTTCAATAATGCCGTAGATGAGTGCTGGTGATAAGTTGTAGCGCTTGGCGGCGGCGATCACATATTGGCTGTATTTTTCTTGGCGTAGGTGTTCGTGCTGGGCAACAAGGTTGAATTCAACCGCGTAAACTGTGCTGCCGTTAGAACTGGATTTTTTCAGTTTATTTGAGACAAGATAATTAGCGTAACGTTCTGCTCGCCAACGATATTGTACTAGTTTGCCATCGTGATCCATGACTTGCGGATACAAAAAAGGTACGCCTTCGGTATCTGGTGCGTCGCTAGAGAAAATATCGGTTTTGGTTGGATCTGCTGTGGTGAGGAGTGTGGTTGTAACCGCTTGTTTTAGGGTATCAAGTGGCGAGCTGGTGGTGAGTGTTTCGACGCGTACCGTGCCTTTGTCAAAATCGACAATGGTTCTTGCTTGGTAGTCGTTAGTATATTTTACATACTTTTTCTTCTCGGGCAGTTCGCTATTATTTTTGCCCCATTTTTTATTCACTTTTTGATCAAGCTCTGCATATAAGGCTTTAATCGCTTTAATATCTGCCCTTACTTGGTTTCTAGTAACTTTCGCTTGTTTGGCGATGGCTTTTACATCTTCGATACTATCGGCTTCTTTTATCTGTTTTGATAACTGCTTTACCGAATCTGCTGAGTCAAAAGATAACGGAATGGATTCGCAGCCACTTAATGTTAGTAATACAAGGCCAATTGATACAAAGGTGGATTGGCGAACGATATTATTAAACATTCAGTTGTCACTCATATAAATAAAAGATATTGAAGAACGGCAGTTTGCCGTTAAAGCATTTTAAGCTAAATAGTTAGAATTAAAATTATATCAGAATCGTCTCCTTTGGTGGAAAACCAGTAAATACTATTTTCATTACATAATACAAATAAAAAAGCGAACCCGAAGGTTCGCTTTTTATCGCTTAAGTTAAATCCATTTAACTTATTAGGTGACCCGATTATTTGGCTGCGTTGGCTTTACGAGCTTGATGCAGTTTTTTGTAGCTTTCGATCAAGCGCAAATGTGGTTCGATACCTTCAAGCTGCATACTGGTTTTAGTGAGACCATAAAAACGCACATCGCCGGTGACAGAACCAACGACGTTTTCAATAACGTCTTTGCCAAACATACGGCTGAAGTTATGGATAAAGTCGTCCAGCTCTAATTCTTCGTCTAGGGTCACTTCCAGTACACAGTTCATGGCTTGATAGAACAAACTGCGTTTGGCGGTATTGTCGTTAAACTGTAGGAATTCACCGACTAGTTCTAACGCCTCTTCGTGAGCACCAAGGGCCAAATAGATTAGGATTTTCAGTTCCATGATGGTCAGCTGACCCCAGACAGTATTTTCATCAAATACGATACCAATCAAGGTAGGAATGTCTGTGTAGTTATCGAGCTGGCTGTCTTCTAAACGATTTACTAGGTTGGTTAGTTGCTTATCGCTTAAAGAATGTAGGTTCAAGATATCTTCACGATAATCCAGCGCCTTGTTGGTGTTGTCCCACACCAAGTCTTCCACTGGATACACTTCGGAATAATCTGGTACCAAAATACGACAAGCTGATGCGCCTAAATCTGTCAGCTCGGCCACATACACTTCTTTGCCTAGTTCTTCTAAAATACCAAACATGGCGTTGGCTTCTTCTTCATTGGAGCCTGAAAAGTCCCACTCGCAGAAGTCGTAGTCGTTTTTATCGCTGAAGAAGCGCCAAGAAATGACACCGGTTGAGTCAATAAAGTGTTCAACAAAGTTTTCTGGCTCTGTGACGGCCATGCTGTTGAACGTCGGCTTTGGTACATCGTTTAAGCCTTCGAAGCTACGGCCTTGCATTAGCTCGGTCAAGCTGCGTTCTAACGCCACTTCAAGACTTGGATGCGCACCAAAAGAAGCAAATACACCGCCGGTTTTCGGATTCATTAATGTGACGTTCATTACGGGGAATTGACCGCCAAGAGAGGCGTCTTTTACTACGATAGGAAAGCCTTGTTCTTCCAATGCCTTGATGCCAGCAAGGATGCTTGGGTATTTTTCCAAGACTTCCATTGGTACATCTGGCAAGACAATTTCGTTTTCGATGATTTGGCGTTTAACTGCGCGTTCTAGAATTTCCGACAAACATTGCACTTGCGCTTCTTGCTGGTTATTGCCTGCGCTCATGCCGTTACTTAGGAACAAGTTTTCGATCAGGTTCGACGGGAAGTAAACCGTTTCACCATCGGATTTTCGGGTATAAGGAATCGTACAAATGCCGCGTGCTTTATTGCCTGAGTTAGTATCAATCAAGTGCGAGCCAAACAACTCACCGTCTGGGTTATAAATCTCTAGGCAGTAATCATCTAAGATGCCTTCTGGCAGAGAATCGTCCTCGGTTAACGCAAACCATTTTTCATTTGGGTAATGGACAAATTCGCTGTTGGCGATTTCAGTACCAAAGAATTGGTCGTTGTAAAAAAAGTTGTTGTTCAAGCGTTCGATAAACTCACCAAGAGCGGAACACAGCGCGCTTTCTTTGGATGCGCCTTTACCGTTGGTGAAACACATAGGCGACGCTGCGTCACGAATATGCAGTGACCAAACGTTCGGTACTATGTTGCGCCATGAAGAGATCTCAATTTTCATTCCAAGATCCGCTAGCATGGCCGTCATGTTGGCAATGGTTTGCTCTAGTGGTAAGTCTTTACCAAGAATCACGGTACTCGTCGCGCTATCAGGTTGGCCCATCAACATGGCGTTAGCGTCTGCGTCTAGGTTTTCAACGGTTTCAATTTTGAATTCAGGCCCTGTTTGCACCACTTTCTTAACAGTACAGCGGTCAATAGAACGCAAAATGCCTTCGCGGTCTTTGTCAGAAATATCGTCTGGTAATTCGACTTGAATTTGGAAAATCTGGTTGTAGCGATCTTCTGGATCGACAATGTTGTTCTGCGACAAACGGATGTTGTCTGTGGAGATATCGCGAGCCTTGCAGTAGACCTTGACAAAATACGCCGCACACAAAGCAGAAGACGCCAAAAAGTAATCAAATGGACTTGGTGCAGAACCATCGCCTTTGTAGCGGATCGGCTGATCGGTGATAACGGTAAAATCGTCAAACTTGGCTTCAAGTCTCAGATTGTCGAGAAAATTAACTTTGATTTCCATTGAATAGGGTTTCCACTTTTGTATGCGAGTTGCTCTACCAAAACCTTTCATCGGCTGGGGTGAGTCATTAGCCGGAATTATCGGTGATAGAGGGGGGCTGAGTAAAATCAAATCGGTGTTTCTGAAAAACTAAATGCCATAGCGCTGTTTTTTCTCTTTGATTCTTTAGACCTATATCAGTGTTGTTTGAAATTTAAACAGCTATCACGGTGGAAAGGTCTATGATGCTAGAAGAGTGAATACACTGATGGAAGTGATGCAGTATGGAATTTAAAGATTATTATAAGATTCTGGGTGTCGCTGAAAATGCCGATGCTTCCGCAATAAAAGCGAGCTACCGAAAGCTCGCTAGAAAATATCATCCTGATGTCAGCAAAGAAACCAACGCTGAGCAGCAATTCAAAGAGGTAGGCGAAGCCTATACAGTTTTAAAAGACCCAGAAAAGCGCGCTGAGTACGATGTATTGCGTAAGCAAGGCTCTCGTCGAGCAGATGGCGGCTTTCAGCCACCGCCTGATTGGCAATCTGCTCATGCGGGTCAAAGGTCACATAGTCAAAGTAGTAACGCTGATTATAGTGATTTTTTTGATTCTATTTTTGGGGCGAGTGGCGGCGGATTTCGTCACGCGGATGATTTTCAGCGTTCGGCCAATCAGCGAGGCCGCGATATACATCATAAAATCGCTTTGTTTTTGGAAGAAGCACATCTTGGCTGTCAACGACAGTTATCTTTGCGAGTGTCCGAGCCAGATCAAAATGGTTTTATAAGGCCGCGGGATAAAACCCTAAATGTGAAGATTCCTGCTGGTGTTATACAGGGACAACATATTCGTTTGGCCGGACAAGGCGAAGCGGGTGTTGGTGGTGGAAAAGCTGGGGATTTGTTACTTGAGATTGAATTCGCACCGCATCCTTACTTTGCGGTTGATGGAAAGAATATTTTACTAACTTTACCCATTACCTGTTGGGAAGCAGCTTTGGGAACCAGTGTAGAAGCACCAACGCTTAGCGGTAAAGTGAAGTTAAAAATTCCGAAAGGCGCGAGTAGTGGTAATAAACTTCGCATAAAAGGTAAGGGCTTGGTTGGTAAAGCAAGTGAAGTCTCTGGTGATCAGATCGTAACTTTACAAATTAGCTTGCCAAAAGTGCACAGCAGTGAAGCCGAAGCGCTTTATCAGCAATTAGCTGAGTGTGAGTCTGAATTTAACCCACGCCACGTTTTTGAGAGGTAGAAGGTGTCTAAGTCAGAGATAGTAATAATCGAATCTCAACATGAACATATGTTATTCACTCTTGAAGAGATTTGCGAGCGATGTGGTACGCACGTTGACATCATAATCGAAATGATCGAATACGGTATTGTGGAACCGGTCGAACCAATTGAGCAACCAACGGAATCTGTTTGGTACTTTGATAGTCATGCGTTAGTTCGACTGCAGCGAGCACAACGCTTGATGAATGGTTTGGAGTTGAATTTATCTGGTGTGGCATTGAGCCTTGAGCTGATGGATGAAATAGATCTATTGCAAAAGCATATTGACGTATTAAAGAATCAGCTGCCTTCCGATTGATAAGTAGAACCAGATCAAAAATAACGCTATTTTTGATCTGGTTCTACGCTATTGGACTATTTTCTAACGCAAGCTCATCACTTTTTTAGGATATTAAGGGCTATGTTCGATAATAATTAGAAAGGACTAATCAAGTTTGTATCGAGTTTTATTCCGTTCATTTTTTCTTTGAAAAATAGTGCTTTAAAGCTTTCTGTCGCGAATAATGTTTGTGTCCCAAAAAGCTTAGATTTAAAGACCTGTTTGTCTTTTAGATCATTTTTTTCAAAGGCTAACGATTTGAATCCTATAGGATAGCCATCCTCATAAGAACGAATACATTGAGTTTCCTCTTCATCCACAAAAGTAAGGCAATTGTATATATACAGCTGATTGCCATCTGCTAGCAATGGTAGAAACTCTCCAAATGGTTTGAGACTATTTACAAACACATCGTGCGCTACTTGAGTGAAAATAAGATAACTTCCCCAATAGGATATAGCTGGTAAAGTCTTATTCTTCCATTCCTCTGCTATATTGCATTCGACATTACCCCAGCGTGATGCTAGTGGCTCATTCGTTCTTGGCTGGCTTCGTACTAATGTTAAATCTTCATCTCCAAGAATTTCAGCAAATGCAAACATATCAAGATCAATTACCTCAAAACTGTCTTCAGGATACTTTATTCTATAAACGGTCATAGGTATTACTTCTCTAATTTTATGTATTTAAAATATTTGATGGATGAGTACCATTTTTAAGATCTCGTTTTACCTTACTTAGTCGCTTCGTAAATACGCTTTCTGGTAAATTATCGTTTGAGAAAAAGTCAGCAATCCATTGTTCATATTTGTGTGTGTGTAGCGGTCTATGAGATGGGGAATCTGGAGTAGCCCAATCACTAGGTTTATTTTTTGCGAAGTTACGTAGCCAAATACCATTAGTAGGATCGTTAATTCCAATACCGTAAGCATGCAGATTCAATCGACACTGTACCATCAGCATTTTTAGGTGTCGGCCTTTTCCTGGAATAATATGATGAGGCTCGTGAATTGTCGTTGGTTTAGGCTCTCCGACCGCTAAGAGATTCTTTGCTAGTTTTTTGGTTGGATGGTGTGCCTCTTGGGATAGTTCTTTTATTGATTTTTCTCGGTTTTCTGAGCGATATTTCTCTAATTGCTCTTGCTGTCTAGCTTGTATTGCTATTTTTCTGCGCTCTAATTTTAAGTGGTTCCAATCTTGATCTCTTTGTAAAAGCCGTTTAGCTTTGTCTTCAGTTGTTTCATCTAAAGAAACTTCTGCGTTTTTAGTATTGTGGAACTCACGAGCTTTTAATTCATAGTTATAAATTGCCATCTCAAGTGGTGTAGGGTCACTAGGTCTTGTTGGCATTGGGATTTCTGCATATTGTCTTATCATGTTACTTTCCTTGTATCGTTCAGATGCGAAAAATACTAAGTAGCTTTCACTAGGAAGTCAATTTAATGCAAGTTTAGCTAATAACTTTGAATTACCTGCAAGCCTAGTGAAGCATTAACGCAAGCTAATCACTTTCCAGCTACGTTCGTTAGCGGTTTTTTCTAGGATCTGATCTGGGTCCACGGCAATAGGGAAGCGTGCTTTTTCTAACAGTGGCAAATCATTGTGAGAGTCGCTATAAAAATAGGTGTCGTCCATAGTGTGACCGTTTGCTTTGGCCCATTGTTGTGCTCGGATAACTTTGCCTTCACGGAAGGTCGGTGTGCCAACCAGCTTGCCTGTGATGAAGCCTTCTTTGTATTCGATGTCCACACCTAGCGCATGTTTTACGCCAAGATAAGCGGCTATAGGGGCGACTAAGTGTGTGCCCGTTGCGGAGATAATGATGAGTTCGTCGCCTGCTTTTTTGTGCTGTTTGAGCAGGTCGAAGGCTTTAGGCAATGTCATGCCTTTGACGACTTTGTTGATGAACTCGTCGATGAATGCGGCGCGTTGTGTTTCGCCCAAAGTAAATAATGGCGATAAGGTGTAATGCATGTACTCGTCTAACTTGAGCGTACCTGCATCGTAGTCTTCCATGTAGGCTAGGTTGACGGCGAGAAAGTCGTCAGGAGTAGGCAGGGCGCTCGCTACCATGTATTCAGAAAATGCTTGAGCGGTATCGCCAGCGACAAGGGTGTTATCAAGATCGAAAAAGGCCAGTGCCATGGTTGTTCCTTATAGTAAAACAGATAAAAAATTAGCCTAATGCCACAGCAATAAGGCCAATAAAAGTAATGAAAACTCCAACAACTTTAGGAAGCCTGAGTGATTCACCAAGGCCAATGACGGCAAGAAGCACACCCAAAGGAATGCTTAGTTGGCGAAAGGCGACCACATAGCTGACATTAGTTACAAACGCCATACTTAGGATCACTAATGAATAGGTTCCCAACATCAAGGCGCCGGTTAGTAAGCCCACACGCCATTGTTTGATAAACATCTGGCGAAAGGTTAAACGTTGCTTTTGTGTGGACAAAATAAACCAGACCATCCAAATAACTGCGAAAGCACTTTGCAACGCCACATAAACCAGAGACACCTGCCAAGGGCTAGCTAATGGTGTTCCCGAGGCGTCGCTTAAGTCGCGCATTAGTTCTGTTGCATGGCTATCGACAAGGGAATAGCCGGCTGTCGCAAAAGCTGCCAGTAGGGCAAAAGCTGTGGTGCGGTTTTGATAGTTCGCTAGTTTGAAATCTCTAAAGCTTGTTAATGGAATGAATAAACAACCGACAACAATCATGATAATGCCGATGACCGCTTGTGAGGAAATCGTACTTTGTTGGCCTAATAATGTGCTGGAAATCGCGACAATGATTAATGGCGAAGAGCGAGCAATAGGGTAGGCGATAGACATATCGCCAGCTCGATAAGCTTCTGCTAAGCCCCACAAATAGATCGATTGAAAAAAGCCAGTCGCAAGTAACAAAATTAAAATTTTGCTATTAAAAGCCTTAATCAAATCCCACTGCCAGAAAACAAATGGCGAGAAAAATACCGCACCCGCCACCATGGTTAAGAAGAAAAAGCCCAGAGTTGGGCTTGTCTTTTTACCAAAGAAGTTCCATCCAGCGTGCATAAAGGTGGAAATTAAAACCAGCACAATGGCGGTGATTGTCATCGATCAATTGCTCCTAGCGTGTGCGCCAATGCTGTGTATGTTTGAGGACCACATTGCCTAGCAACCAATGAATAAGGCGAGCAACCATGCAAGTCAGCATGATCATCACCGCCATGGCGGCCGCAGGAGCAATATCGCCGGCGTCATCCATATTTAATACCGCGACAGACGCCAAGTTGGTGTCGTAGGAGTATAAAAATACCACAGCAGAAACCGTTGTCATCGCATTCACAAATAAGTAGCTGGCGATGTCTAATACAGCCGGCATACAGACGGGTAAAGACACGCGCCAGAAGGTCAATATCTGTGGAACTTTAAGTGAGGCCGAGACGGATTCAAATTCTGGATCAATCTGCTTTAACGCTGTGGTTGCCGTTAGATGACACACAGTATAAAAGTGGCTGATGGTACAAACGACGAGAATCGCCATGGTGCCATAAATTCCGTTAAGCGGATTGTTTGGCGCATTAAAGAAGAAAATATAGGCTAAGCCTAGTACCAAGCCAGGTACCGCCAATGGCAGAATCGAGAATAAATGGAAAAACCATTTTAACAGCTTAAAACCAGCTAATTTGGCGACCAAATAGGATTGGAAAAAGATAAACCCAGTGCCGATGACAGCTGTATAAATACCCAATTGAATCGAATTCCAATAAGACTCCCAACCGCCGCCATCCATTAGGTCAAAGTTATAGTTCTTCAGTGATAAAGAGAGATTGTAAGGCCAGAAGGTAACCAAAGAGGCGTAAACGGCCATAGCAATCACGCCCAAAATAATTGTGGAAACCATTAGCATTAAAGCGAAAAAAGCCTTGTCAATAATGCTACGAGTAGGTGGTGTCCAAGGCACGGCTTTCGATGTTAATAACGCAGACTGACGACGTTGTAACCAACGGTCTGTTATGAAGGTCAAAATAGCTGGCAATAAAAGAATCACACTGACAGCCGCACCCATTTCAAAATTCTGTTGACCGATGACTTGTTTGTAAATGTCTGTCGCGAGCACATTAAACTGCCCACCGATAACTTTTGGTACGCCAAAATCTGTGATCACTAATGTAAACACCACAAAGGCGACGCTGATAATGCCATATTTAGCCGCAGGTAAAGTCACCGTGAAAAAGGTGCGCATAGGCGATGCGCCGAGCGCTTCGGCGGATTCATACAATCGTGCATCTGTATTTGCTAGTGCGGTTAGCATGATCATTAAGGCGTGAGGGAAAGTCCAGAAACATGAGCCGATAACTATACCAATTGGGCCGTAAATGCTTTCGCCCATTAAGACTTCTTTCAAAATACCTTGATTGCCAAATAGATACACCAAGCTGATAGCTGGCAACAAAGATGGCGCCAAAATCGGTAAGACCAAGACAATGCGAAAAAAGCCTTTTAATGGAATGCGAGTGCGACTGATGGCGTAAGCGGTTAAAAACGCTAAGCTGGTGACGATCACCATAGACAACAGGGCAATGAATAAAGAGTTGCTGACTGAGCTATACAAACTTGGTGTATCGATAAATTTTGCGAAGTTGGCTAAGCCAATAAACTCTCCCTCTCTATTTTCCACGCTTTTTGATAGCAAAGAATACAGAGGTAAGACTACGCAAATAAACAGAGCTAGTACGCCAATGATTAAAATGCCACCCAATGACCATTCATCTAGGCTGCGGCGTTGATGCTGATGAGAAAAGTATTTTTTAGAAGAGTACCAAGGTTGCTCTTTCGCTATGGTGCTAGATTGTTGTGTTACTGAATGCATTATGCAGCGCCTCCAAAAATATGCAGACGATCATGGGGGAACTGACACACGATATTTTGCCCAAGGACTAAATTGAGGCGAGACATTTCGTTCATGGAAATATCGGCAATAATTGGACGTTCATGGTCCTCTAACTTCAATGAGGAACGAACCCTAGAGCCCAAAAATTCTAAGTTTAGTACTCGAGCATTAAGGATATTGCCTGCTGAATTATCAGCTTGAAAGCGCACATCTTCTGGGCGAATCGCTAGTTGCGCGGCCTGACCAATAGGTAATGTTGATGAAGAATCGCAATGCAGTGTTAAGTTGCCAGACTGCATCTGACCTACGCCGCTAACTTTAGCGCTTAAGAAATTCATTTCGCCAACAAACTCGGCCACGAAAGGTGATATTGGATTGGCATAAATCTCTTGCGGTGTGCCGATTTGTTCGATCACACCTTGGTTCATCACGACGATTTGATCCGCCATGGTTAAGGCTTCTTCTTGGTCGTGAGTTACCATGATGGTGGTCACGCCAAGCTTTTCTTGAAGCTGTTTGATTTCTTGGCGCAAGTGGGCGCGAACCCGTGCATCCAGTGCAGATAATGGCTCATCGAGTAATAATAAACCGGGTGACGTTGCTAGAGCGCGAGCTAAGGCGACACGTTGCTGCTGTCCACCTGATAGTTGCGCTGGATACTTGCCTTCGCTACCAGACAGGCCAACGGTTGCCAATAATTCTGTTACACGAGCGCGTCGTTCGTTGGTAGATACTTTTTGGGATACCAAGCCATAAGCAATATTGTCAGCGACGCTTAAATTCGGAAACAGAGCATAAGATTGAAAGACAATACCAAAGTCTCGGTGGTTGACTGGAGCGTGAGTGATGTCGCGTCCAGCTTGAAAAATACGTCCTGACGTCGGTGTATCCAATCCCGCCACTATGCGTAATAAGCTGGTTTTACCACAGCCAGAAGGCCCAAGAAAACAGACAAATTCTCCTTCGGCAATGTTCAATGACACGTTTTTTAACGCTTGGTGTGTGCCAAACATTTGATCAATATTATGCAATTCCAAGTAGGTTTGGTTGGACATGATAGGTCCTCTTTCAGTCGTGAGCGTTTAATTAATCAAGATGGATGCTTGCTCTGAAATAAAACAATTGAACCGCGATGTTCGCGCGGTTCAATTGACGATGATCGCAGGGGAAAAGAGATTCTTACGATCATAATTTTCTTATTTCGGTTCGCTTTTGCTGTCGTAGCGAGTTTGCCATTGGGTCAGAATCGCATCGCGGTTTTTGGCAGACCATTCAAAGTCGTTATCGATCATCAAAGACTCTGCATCCTCTGGGAAGTAATCAATAGGCTTAGCAATGCCTGGCATGGCAACAACAGCATAGCCTTCGCTGTACATTTCATTGGCCTTTTTAGAAATCGTCCAATCGACAAGTTTTCTTGCTGCTTCGAGCTTTTTAGTACCTTTGATAATAGAGGTTGCTTCCATGTCCCAGCCTAGGCCTTCTGTTGGAAAGACTATGTCCAACGGCGCACCTTGTTTTTTCGATTTTGCGGCACGAAAGGCAAAAGAAATACCGATTGGAATTTCACCAGATGCCGCTAATTTACAAGGTTTAGAGCCGGAGTGGGTATAGCGACTAACATTGCTGTGTAATGCATCCATGTAATCCCAGCCTTTGTCCTCTCCGAACATTTGCAACCAGCTGCTTACGTCAAGGAAACCTGTGCCAGATGAGTTAGGGTTAGGCATGATGATGTGATCTTTGTAAACAGGCTTAGTCAGATCTTGCCAAGATGCTGGTTTAGGTAGACCTAATTTTTCTGCTTCTACTGTGTTGAAGCAGATTGCCGCCATCCAAGCATCCATTCCGACCCAAACGGGTTCTTTGTAGAGATCTTTGAATTTAGGCGAGATTTTGTCGTAACCGTTTGGCTTATAAACGTCGAGTATGCCGTCGTTTTTCAATAGCATTAGGCTGGTGGCCGCAAGTCCCCAAACTACATCAGCTTGAGGGTTGTCTTTCTCTGCCAACAATTTAGCCGTGATGATGCCAGTAGAATCGCGCACCCAGTTGATTTTGATGTCTGGGTTGTCTTCGTTAAAGCGTGCCGCGTATTTTTTAAGATCTTCTGCTTCAATAGCGGTGTAGACCGTTAATTCGGTTTTCGCTGCATGTGCAGAAATGGAAACCAATGCGATACCAGCCGTGGCGGCAAGACGTTTAAAAAGGGCTCTCTGTGTCATCTTCACTTCTCCATCGTTTGTATTGAATGAGAGGTGATGAATATTTTGGTGAGCAGAGACATGACCCTTTGCACCAAAAAAGCATCAACTCGTTAATCTGGTCTATACCAGATTTGTTAATGCAAAATAGCAGCCAAAAATGTCATTTATATGACAAGGAGGAAATTAAGAGAGAGAAAAGTTGGCAGATTTATCAGATAAACTGGTGTTTTTTTTTTGTCGATAGGAAAAGCAAAAGCTGAGTGAAAAGTGCTTAATCACGAATAGATATATTAATAGTGACAGCATCATGTCGCCAAAATTCGTAATCTATTTCAAGTACTTGCTTGTTATTCTCATCGTTGGTTAGGTAATTTATTCGCTCGATATGAAGGCCAGGTTGGCCAGCTGAAATCTCCAAATCGTTTGCCGCGTGAGCAGGAAGAGAGGTGGACTTAAAAAATAAATCCATATTGTGATATTCAAGCTGATATTTATTTTTCAATAGCTGACTTAATGATTGAGTTAGGTCTTCGTTTTCAATGCCAGGTAATAGTGCAATATTAATGTACATTTTCTCGATCAATACTGGGCGTTGATCAATATAACGTCGGCGATGCAAGAACAGCACTGGCGTTTTTTCTGGAATTCCCATCAGAGTGGCAATATGGGCGTTTGCTGGTTCTAATTGTTGAGCCAGTTTTTGTGTAGATGGCTGACAGCCTTGCTCAGATACATACAAGTTGAAACTAAGGTAACTGGCTGGGTCGTATACCACAGCAGGAGGCGTGACAAACCAGCCACGCCTATTTTGTCGATAGATGAGGCCTTCAGCCTCTAGGTTTTGCAGTGCTTGTCGTACCGTGATGCGAGTTAGTTTAAATTGCTCGCCTATCTCTCTTTCAGAAGGGAGCTTTGAACCTGCTAGTAAGGCTTTATTTGCAATCAATTCACTAAAGTAACGTTGTATTTGTTGATAATGGCTGCTGGACATGGAGTGCCTGAAAATAAAGAGAGTGAAAAATTTATCTCAATATACTCTTTTTTGTTTTTGACTCAAAAATCAAAAATGAATTTCAGTACTTTTTGAATTAATGAGCTAACCAATTGAGTTAAAACTGAGCAGTATGATGGAAAAGTGTTCAATTTTGATGCGTTAAACTTTTTTGATTATGCATGTAAAGTGCAAGCAGAGGCATGTTATCATGCCTAAAATACGCAGTTTACTTTTTACCTAATGACAGGTTTACACGCTATTTTACCTAATGACAGGTTTACACGCTATTTTACCTAATGACAGGTTTACACGCTATGCTAAGAGGTTTCAATACTTTTAGAAAACGCATTACTCTCTTGTCTGGAGGCTTACTGCTCTCCCTAAGCTTGGTGCTTGTTACCTCTTTTTATCAACTGGCTTCTACTCGTCTATCCGAGGCCAGTGGTGAGTCTTTAGTAAATATTAGTCAATCTATTTCTAATATATTGTCAGCAAATCTTATGGAACGTGAGCGTGAGATTCTTCTGCTAAGTAAGCGCTCTTCTTTGTATGCTAACCAAGACTTAAGCGAATTACAGCACGACATAGATCAAATTAAGAACTCATATAAGAATTATGCTTGGATCGGCTTTGCTAATCTTGATGGCTTGGTGCTAGCGTCAAGCAATGGTGTTTTGAAGGGGGCTGATGTCAGTCAGCGTCCTTGGTTTATTCATGGTCGTACAGGTCCTTTTGTTGGTGATGTACATAAGGCTTTATTGCTCGAAAAATTACTTCCTAAACCGAAAGATGGCGCACCAATTCGCTTTGTCGATTTTGCGGCTCCAGTAATAGGGGAAAATGGTGCGCTTAAAGGTGTGGTAGCGACGCATGCTGACTGGAGCTGGGTTCGAGAGGTTTTATTGTCTTCATTGGCTGAAGCGTCAAGGCAGAAAGGTATCGACATCTTTATTATTGATAAAGAGCACAATATTTTATATCCAGATAATCATCTTAGTGATTTTAGGGTACCAGAAGTATTACCAAGTAATGGCCAATTTAAAACATTGATGTGGCAAGATGATAAGGAGTATCTGACCAGTTTAGTATCTGTGCGATCTCCTGAGTCAACAAACCTAGGGTGGAAAATTGTGGTGCGTCAGCCATTGTCTATTGCTATGTCTGTCGTTAATGAAGTTCATAAGTTGTTGCTTTTTTTAGGTGTGTTTTCAACCTTACTTTGTATGCTGCTGGCTTATCAATTTGCTGGCACATTAAGTCGTCCGATAGAGCGTCTGGCTCAAACTGCAAAAAGCATTCAACAAGGTAATCGTCATCTTACTTTCCAAGATGATAGTCAGTTAAATGAAATTACTAGTTTAAGTCGCTCTTTACAGGAAATGATGTCTTCATTATTGGATAGAGAGCAATCTTTATTAAAAATGAACCTGACTCTAGAAGAAAAAGTACGCACCAGAACCGCTGAGTTGGAGGCGATTGTTAGGCAAGATTCGCTTACTAATAGCTTCAATCGCTTGGCTTTAGATGAGGCGTTATTAAAACAGTTTGCCTCTGCTCAAGCATCCGATAGTACGTTTTCTATCATCATGGTAGATGCAGATCACTTTAAAAAAGTGAATGATCAATATGGACATACTGTGGGTGATACTGTGCTTAAGAAAACGGCCAAATTACTTGCTAATAGAGTTGCAGATAAAGGCATGGTTGCACGGTTTGGTGGTGAAGAGTTTACTATCTTATTGCCAACAATATCTGCTCAGGAAGCCCTGAATATTGCCGAAGTCCTGCGCCAAGAACTTGAAACGGAAGAAATGAGTGCTGGATTGTATATTACTGCGAGCTTTGGCGTGGCTATGTATAACGTAGAAGATCGTCATCATGAGCAGGTACTTAATCGCGCGGATTCAGCCCTTTATAAAGCGAAAGAGCAAGGTCGAAATAGAGTCATTGTTAACGACTAGTGTGTTAGAGGTTCTTGATATGCCGCGCACTAATGTTGGGCATAGAAATGTGTGAGATATTTATATATTCGCTACTTTTTTGCTGTTAAGCCTGCTCTTTCTGGTTTTTCGTTATATTCCCTTTTGGTGCAATAAATCCCTCAATTTATCCATTTCTGTGCAATTTAATTTAATTTAAATATAGTTTTAAATTAAATTGCGTCTCCTTAAAAAAACTGTAATATGCATGTTTCTGACCATTTGGTCACATTTTATTCACATTAATCACACAGTATTGATTGAGGGGAAACTGATGCGTAAAGCACTTTTGGGTCTTTCTACTTTGGTTCTTGCTAGCACAGGGTTTGCTGCAGATTATTCCGATGACATTCATAAAAACGATTATTCTTGGCGTCAGTTCAATATGATGTATACCTTTGATGAGCTTCCTGGCGAGTCGAGTCATGATTACCTTGAGCTAGAATTTGGCGGCCGTTCTGGCATCGTTGATCTATATGGATACCTTGATGTATTCAATGTGACATCTACCGACGCCAATGATAAATCTGATAGCGATAAGATGTTTCTTAAGTTAGCACCGCGTTTCTCATTAGATGGTATGACAGGTAAAGATCTGTCATTTGGTGCGGTGCAAGAGCTTTATGTATCGACTCTATTTAGCTTAGATGGCGGTCAAAACGGTACTAACAATTCCTTTATTGGTTTGGGTGCAGACGTCGATATGCCTTGGTTGGGTAAAGTCGGTATGAACCTGTATGCTTTGTACGATCAGAGTTTTGGCAACAGAAATGGTTGGAATGGCTATCAGTTTTCCGCAAACTGGTTTAAACCTATTATGAATTTTGAAAATGGTTCATTCTTAGCGTATCAAGGCTATGTAGATTATCAGTTTGGTATGGACAGTGATTATGTGACATCTACTGATGGTGGCGCGACGTTCCAAGGTTTGTATTGGCACTCTAAGCGTTATGCATTGGGCTACGGTCTGAAAATATTCAAAGATGTTTATGGTATTGATGATACTCCAGGATTCAAATCTTCAGGGTTCTCTCACTACATCTCGGCGACTTATAAGTTCTAAAATTTATAGGCCCTAAAAAGCAAGCGTTTCCCTTTTAAAAGCCAGCGATCAGTTTTGATCGTTGGCTTTTGCTTTTCTAGATTTATTTTGATTGTTTTTTGATCTTTTTTATATCGTGTTTTTACTATGAAACGATAGCGTTTCATCTATTAAATTCTAATAAATACTTACAAAATTGCATTTAAAATCTTTTAACTTGCTCATAAATGCCTTTTCTTGTCACAAATTCGTCACTTATGATTTCTATACTTCGCAGCATCTTATGGTTGTAGAAGAGGGTAATCATGAACATCAAAGATGTAGCAGCATTAGCGGGAGTTTCACCTGCGACTGTCTCTCGATGCTTAAACAATACTGGCCCGTTAAATAAAGTAACGCGTGCTCGTATTGAAAAAGTAGTGGGGTTGACCGGCTACGATGTTAATCAGACCTCTAAGCAGGTGGATTGGAATCACAATCCTACAATCGGGGTAATGATTCCAAGCTTACTTAATCCAGTATTTTCTGAAATTGTGTCGGGGATACAGAAGCGAGCTCGCCATTTCGGCTATTCCGTTATTGTTGTTGATACCCAATATGAACGTAGTCTTGAAAAGCAGGCGATTATCGACTTGATTCGCCAGCGTGTTGCAGGCGTGATTTTGACCACCACCTCGGTAGAAGATAACGAAGCGTTGTCTTTATTACGTGAGTTCAACTTTCCTTTTTGTCTCGTCCATAACCAATCGTCAGATGAGCCTTGTGTGTATGTCGATAACTATCAAGCAGGCAGCGAAGTCGCAGAACAATTCTTGGCGCTCGGACACAAGCGAATTGGCATGGTGGCAGGGTGTTTTCAATCTTCTGATAGAGCCAAACAGCGATATTTGGGCTTTACCGAGCGTTTGAAAAAAGATTTATCTTTATCTTCTGTGCAGTTAATAGAAGTCGATCAATACGCCTTAACACCATTTGATCAAACCCAATCGTCTTTTTTTGATTCCTCAAGCGCCCCAACCGCCTGGTTTTGCAGCAATGATTTGTTGGCTTTGAAGCTAGTAAATCACCTCAAGACAAAAGGCGTTCTTGTGCCAGAAACCGTCTCAGTCGTTGGTTTTGATGGTATGGCTTTGGGGCAAATTCTGTATCCGCCATTGGCCACGATTCAGGTGCCGCATCATGACATGGGGATATGTGCAGTGGATTTGTTATTTAACGCTAAGCATAAATCAGCGTTGTCTTTAGCAAGAAAGTTAGATTACCAAACCCACTTTGTGGGAACCGTGGCTGAATGTCAGCCGTCCGTAATGCGAAGCGTTATTTAAATAGCAGGAGAAAGTTCAATGAGTATCTTTAAAAAGGTTTCTAAACTGGCGGTTCTATCGTTAGGACTAACCGCTGGAGCGTCTTATGCAGCGGATGCAATTTGTTATAACTGTCCACCAGAATGGGCGAATTGGGGTGGACAGCTTGAACTGATCAAAAAGGATTTAGGTATTTCCATTCCAATGGATAACAAAAACTCGGGTCAGTCTTTATCGCAATTAGTAGCGGAAGAAAATAGCCCAGTGGCCGATGTGGTTTATTACGGTGTGTCTTTTGGGATCAAAGCGGCAGAAAAGGGCGTTGTTGCATCCTATAAACCGAAAAACTGGGAAAAAATTCCTCAAGACTTGAGAGATCCTCAAGGTCGCTGGTTCGCGATCCATTCTGGCACTATTGGTTTTTTTGTTAATAAAGACGCGTTAGATGGTAGACCCGTTCCACAATCATGGAACGACCTTTTAAAACCAGAATATAAGGGAATGGTCGCTTATCTTGATCCTACCAGTGCTTTTGTTGGTTATGCCAGCGCGGTGGCAATTAACCAATCGTTTGGCGGCGATATGAGCAACTTTACCCCAGCAATTGATTACTTCAAAAAGTTGGCGAAGAACCAACCTATTGTTCCGAAGCAAACCGCTTACGCTCGTGTCATATCTGGTGAAATCCCGATTCTTCTAGATTATGACTTCAACGCATACCGCGCCAAATACAAAGACAGTGCGAATGTGCAGTTTGTTATTCCTCAAGAAGGTTCTGTGGTTGTGCCTTATGTGATGAGTGCGGTGAAGAACTCGCCACACCCAGAAAATGGCCACAAAGTATTAGATTTTGTTTTATCTGATAAGGGTCAACAAGTATGGGCTGAAGCCTACCTTCGTCCAGTTATTACTACTGCAATGACGCCTGAGATTGAAGCAAAATTCTTACCTGAGTCGGATTATAAACGCGCCAAAACCGTGGACTTTGCCAAGATGGCAGAAGCTCAAAGTGGTTTTGCTCAGCGTTATTTAAACGAAGTTCGTTAATGGAATGATGAAAAGAGCGGGAAGTATGCCGCTCTTTTATTTACTCGCTCGTATTTAAGAAATCATGTAAAGAAATATTTTTATGAAGCAAGACAGGCAATATTCTCTATTAATTATTCCCGCGCTGATTGTTAGTCTGGCATTTTTTCTATTGCCAATGGTGAAGCTGGTATGGCTTTCATTGGCTGAGCAGCATGGCATTAGCTATTGGTATATTTTGACCAAGCCGATGTATTTAAAAAGCCTTTGGTCGACCTTTTTACTGTCTGCCGTGGTGACCATCGCTAGTTTGGTTATTGCTACTATTGTGGGGCTGTTTTTGACTCGCTATGAATTCAAAGGCAAATCGATATTGGTCGCCATGTTGAGTTTTCCGTTAGTGTTTCCTGGTGTGGTGATTGGTTTTTTTGTCATTATGTTGGCGGGGCGACAAGGTTTATTTGCTGAGCTTGGCCTTGCTCTGACGGGGGAGCGCTGGACGCTTGCCTATTCTATTTCAGGTCTCTTTATTGGCTATTTGTACTTCTCCATTCCTCGTGTCGTGCTTACCGTAATGGGTGCGGCAGAGAAATTGGATCATAACTTGATCGAAGCGGGTCGCTCGTTAGGCGCTAATCGCTGGCAGTTATTACGAGATGTAACTCTGCCTGCGTTAACACCGGGTTTGATTTCCTCTGGCTCTATTTGTTTTGCCACTTCTATGGGGGCGTTTGGTACGGCGTTTACTTTGGCAACCAACCTGAATGTTTTGCCTATGACGATTTATACCGAATTTACTCTAAACGCGAACTTTGCTATGGCAGCTGCATTGAGCTTGATTCTTGGGTTTATTACTTGGTTGTGTTTGACCATCGCGCGTCGCCAAGGTGGTTCGTCATTAGGAATGGGAGGCTGATATGAAAAAGGGTGTGTATTTTTATCTGCAGCTTGCTTTCACCTTGCTCGTTTGTGCTTTTTTGATTATACCGATTTTTATGTCGATCACCGCAGGCCTAACCAATAACTATTTTGTCGGTATTAAGAGTGGCTTGACTCTTCGTTGGGTCGATCAGGTGTGGAATATGTATTCCGATACCATTTGGTTAACCATGGGAATTGCCTTGGTGACCACGTTAGTGAATCTCTGCGTAGGCGTGCCTTGTGCGTATTATTTGGCCCGAACACGCAGCAAATTATCAGCATTTTTGGATGAGTGTTTGACGCTACCCATCGCCATTCCCGGTATGGCGATTGCGCTGGGTCTGATTTCTGTCTATGGCGGCATTAGTGAATTTCGCATGAGTTGGCTGTTTATCTTAGTTGGGCATGTGATCTTCACTTTGCCTTTCATGGTGAAGTCGGTATTGGCGGTTTTACAAAGTATCAATTTTCGCGTGTTGGAAGAAGGCGCCGCCAGTTTGGGGGCGAGTTTTTGGCAGCGCTTTTTTCATGTCATCGTGCCCAATTGCAAAACAGGGATTGTCAGCGGCATGTTGATGACACTGACTTTGTCAGCAGGGGAATTTAACCTGACGTGGATGTTGCACACACCACTGACTAAGACTTTGCCGGTTGGTTTGGCGGATTCATATGCCTCCATGCGTTTGGAAGTCAGCTCAGCCTATACGTTGATTTTTCTAGGTATGATTTTGCCTTTATTGATCGCGGCGCAATGGTTGAATCGCAAACCCAAACGCACGACTTAATCCGAAGTTAACCGTATTCATGAATGAATAGAGACCCTTGCACGAAGTTGTGCAAAGGTCTCCAACAATATGAGTAACATAATGAAAAATACAGTAACAAGTGTGGCGATTACTTTAAAGCAGGTGCAGAAAACTTTTTCAGACGGGACATTGGCTTTAAAGCCTTTAGACCTGCATATTGAGAAGGGCGAAATTTTAGTTTTACTGGGGCCTTCTGGTTGTGGCAAAACCACGACGTTACGCCTTATCGCTGGCTTAGAGTTTTGTGATCAAGGCGGCCAAATTTTGTTTGGTGAAAGAGATGTGACCAAGGTTGCTATTGAACAACGTCGAGTCGGCATGGTGTTTCAATCCTATGCATTGTTTCCCAATATGAACGTGAGCGAGAACATTGCTTATGGATTGCGAGTACGTGGTGAAAGCAAAGAGATAAAAGAGAAAAAAGTCCAAGAAATGCTTGAGCTATTTGATCTAGAACCTTACGCCCACCGTGGCATTGATCAGTTGTCTGGGGGGCAGCGTCAGCGAGTCGCTTTGGCGCGTGCCATTATAACCGAACCTGAGGTGCTCTTGCTCGATGAGCCTTTGTCTGCCTTGGATGCCTTACTGAAAAAGCGCTTGCGAACCGACATTAATACCTTGTTGAAACGTTTAGGTATTACAGCCGTCTATGTAACTCATGATCAAGAAGAGGCTATGGCAATGGGGGATCGTATTGCTATTTTGGATCGTGGTGAAATTGCGCAAATTGGTACGGCAGAAGAGGTTTATTTATCGCCTCAAAGCGAGTTTGTTGCGAATTTTATTGGTCAGATGAACCACTTTGATGGCCTGCTCAATGGTCAAGCCCTGTCTTTTAGATCGAATTTTATTCCGTTACCTGAAACCTTTTATTCCACCTACAAAGAGAACGAGCGAATCCGTTGTATGACTCGTCCTGAGGATATGCGATTAACTTCGTTTGAAGACGCCACGCTAAAAGGCGCTGTTTCACATAGCGTGTTTTTAGGAGACAGAACACGAGTATTAGTTAGTGTCGAAGGGGTGAATGAGTTGGTACATGTGGATTGTTTTGAGCGAAAGCGCTACAGCAAAGGTGATCGGGTTGGCTTAGTGATTCCACCTTCACGCCTTGTGTTATTACCTAATTTTGGATCAGAGGAAGTAGTATGCTAATTGCTCAGTTAACCGATTTACACATCAAAAAAAATGGCAAAATCGCTTATCAAAAAGTGGATACTTTGCAGTGCTTAAAAAATGCAGTGAGTCATATCAATGCTTTATCGCCTCAACCTGATTGGGTGGTAGTAACCGGTGACTTAGGCGATTTTGGTACGTCTGAAGAATACGATGTCCTAGTGCCTGAGCTAAAAAAACTTAAGGCGCCTGTCAAAGTGATCCCTGGTAATCATGATCACAGGGATCACCTTCGTGCAGCCTTCGATGGATTTGTGAGTTTTGATCACTCTGAATATTGCCATTTTTCCCAATTAGTCGATGGCTACCATTTAATTGGTCTGGACTCCTCCGTCTTGGGTAAACCTTATGGAAGACTAACGCCAGAATCGTTAGCTTGGTTGGATGCTAAGCTTTGTGAACAAAACGCCTTGCCGACAATGATCTTTCTTCATCATCCGCCGATGAAGGTAGGCATTGATCATATGGATGTGCAAAAACTTCTCAGTGACGATGATCTATGGCAAGTGCTTCAACATCATGAGCAAGTCAAAGGTTTGGTAGCAGGACATTTACATCGTGCTATATACGCCACATGGAATGGCTTGCCGGTTTGGGTTGGACCATCTCATAGTCATGCTGTGACCTTGGATTTAAATCCTAATGCGCCATCGAGGTTTTCCTTGGAGCCGCCAGCCATTCAGTTATTTAAACTTGAACCAGATAGTGTTGTGAGTCATATCAGTTACATTGAATCAGGAGGAACATCAGCAGGACCGTTTCCCTTTTTCGACGAGAACAACAAGCTGATTGATTGAGATTTTATCAGTCTCTATTAGTCTGAGAGCCTGTCACATTGCATGACAGGCTCTTGCTTTGTTATAGGTGAGTTTTTGTATTAGATATTATCTTCTCCCCACGCTGGGTAATCACTGTATCCTATCTCAGAACCGCTAAACAGCGTCGATCCGTCGAAGGAGGCAAGAGGTAAGTTTTGCTCTAAACGTCTCGGTAAATCTGGATTCGCTATAAAGTCTCTCCCAAAAGCAACTAGGTCAGCATAGCCATTTGAGATGACCCATTCCGCGCTAGGAAGGTCGTATTTACCAGCAACTATTATTAGACCACTGAAATTTTGGCGTATTGTTTGTCTAAATGACTCGGTGAACGTTGGTGCATCGTCCCAATCAGCCTCGACAAGGTGTAGATAGGCAATGCCTAGACAATTTAAGAACTCAGTGGCGTCGGTAATTGTTGGTAAAATATCTGGGCAGCTCATACCTCGTGCGGTTAAAAACGGCGCTAAGCGGATGGCTGTGCGCTGTGGACCTATTTGGTCGGCCACTGCAATAACTACTTCTTTTAGGAGACGCAGACGGTTTTCTCGTGAGCCGCCATATTCGTCGTGTCGAATGTTGGAGGTGGTGCGAAGAAATTGATCGATCAAATAACCGTTTGCTCCGTGAATTTCAACACCGTCGAAACCTGCGTCTATTGCATTTTGTGCCGCATGTCGAAAATCCTTGATGATGGCTGCAATTTCTTTTTTGCTTAATGCTCTAGGAGTTGGGCAATCGACCATGATTCCTCTATTGGTGGTAGGGTCTACTTTCCATATTTGTCCTTCAAATGGCACCGCGGAAGGGGCTACAGGCAAATCTCCTTGGTGAAAATCTGGGTGAGACATACGGCCAACGTGCCAAAGTTGTAGAAATATTTTACCGCCTTTGGCATGAACCGCTTTCGTCACTAAGCGCCATCCTTCCACTTGTTCTGCACTGTGAATTCCGGGGGTAAAAGAGTAGCCTTTTCCTTGCGGTGATATTTGTGTTGCTTCGCTAATAATAAGCGCTGCTGATGCACGTTGTGCGTAATAGATCGCATTCATTTGATTCGGTACATCTCCAGGTTGAGTGCTTCTAGCGCGAGTCATTGGCGCCATAACAACACGATGTGGTCGTTCTTGTCCTAAAAATGTTAGCGGTGAAAAAAGTGTTGTCTGAGTGGTATTGTTCGTTGGCATTTTGGTTATCTCCTAATGAATAAATGACTATCTAAGGGAATATTATTCATCTGTTTTATCTTTTTAATAATTGGTCTATTGTTTGAGCTATTATCAAATTATTTGGAATAATGATGCAGAATATTGGTGATATTAGACTGTTTGTCGAAGCGGCAAACTTAGGAGTTATCTCGGCGGCGGGTCGCAAGTTGGGATTGTCGCCAGCCGCTGCGAGTGCGCGGCTTAACAATCTTGAAACGCAATTAAAGTCTCGATTGTTTGAGCGGACAACGCGCAGCCTTCGTCTTACTGATGAAGGCAAAGCTTTTCTGTTGTATTGCCAACAAGGCTTGCAGGCGCTTGATGATGGTTTTGCTTTTCTAGAAAATCGCACTCAGGCTGTTAGTGGTCGAATTCGTATATCAGCCACATCAGACTTTGGCCGACATATGCTTACTGGCTGGCTGGATGAATTTAATGCGATTTATCCTGATGTGCAGTTCACTTTGTTACTGTCTGATTCTTTATCCAGCTTGCATCGAGAGGATATTGATTTAGCCATTCGTTTTGGCGAGCCTCAGGATAGTTTGTTTATTGCCCGTAAATTAGCGAAAAATAGACGTGTATTGTGTGCCTCTCCTGATTACCTTAAAAGATTTGGCTATCCCCAATCCCCTGAGGAGCTTGTTCGGTTCCCTTGTATTGTCTTAAGTTCGAATAATGGTCCGATCATTGATTGGCGCTTCACTAGCGCAGAGGAAGTTGAAAGTGTCCGGGTTTCGATGGACAATGCACGAGAAACGAATGACGGCGCGGTAGCTCGTCAGTGGGCGATGGATGGTCATGGAATTGCCCTAAAATCTATTTGGGATGTGGCGAAGGATATTCATGAAAAACGTCTGGAAATAGTATTACCAGAATGGACCTCTGCTGAGGTTCCTGCTCATGCTTTGTATCATCGTAATCGCTATATGCCAGCGAGAGTCCGAGCGTTTCTTGATTTTCTACTTAAGCGTTTTGATGAAGAATCACAGCGTTTATTGCCTATTTAATCGTGGTGGTGCTCATGGCGAACATCGTTTGTATTAGATTCTAGCGCTTCGAGTATGGTGCAATGCTCGGCACTTTCTTCTCCGCCGCAACAAGCATCAGATAGGCGTTTGAGTGAGGTTTGAAAACGAGTAAGTTCTGCAAGTTTCCTTTCGACATCTGAGAGTTTGGTGTCGACAAGTTCTTTAACGTCAGCGCAGGCGTTGTTAGCTTTATTGACTTCAATAGAAAGCAACTCTCGAATTTCAGCAAGAGTGAATCCGACCCCTTTTGCGCGCAAGATAAATAGCAAAATGTCTTTGTCTTTTTCTGTGTAAAGACGATAGCCAGACTCAGATCGACTTGAAGGGCTGAGTAGGGCGTTTTTTTCGTAAAAGCGCAATGTGTCATTGTTGATGTTGCATGCTTTTGCCAGTTCACCAATGCGATACATGTTTATTTCTCCTCCGTTCAATTCCTTAGTATAAACCTTAGATATAGATCCTAGGTCAAGATTTCTTGTTGATCATTTTTTATTTTTCTTTCACCTAAAATGTTTTACATTGCTGGCGCAGTTTTTTATGCACTCGATTTTATCGTGTTGTTAGTTGTCGTAAATAGTGGAAGGTAGGTTGTAATGGATGTATTTCATAGTGTCATTCTCGGTTTGGTAGAGGGAGCGACAGAGTTTTTACCTATCTCTTCAACTGGGCATTTGATTGTTGTGAGTCAATGGCTTGGAATGGAACAAACAGAAGGCAATAAAGCGTTTGAGGTGATCATTCAACTGGCGGCGATTTTGGCTGTTATCGCCAATTATAAAGCGCGTTTTACACTTCGGCATTTTCGTTTATGGTGCCAAGTGTTTGTGGCTTTTTTACCTGTTGCCATAGTTGGTTTTTTGTTTCGTCATCAAATAAAAGCTATGTTTTCGGTGTCTGTTGTGGCGATAATGTTTATTGTCGGCGGTGTGATTTTTTTACTGACCGAGAGGTGGATCAAACATAAGTCTCCTAGGGTTGAAAGTTTAGAAAATCTGACTTTTAAGCAGGCCTTATGGGTTGGGATTGCGCAAATATTTGCTCTGATTCCGGGTACAAGCCGTGCTGGCTCAACCATTGTTGGTGCTTTGTTAGTGGGCTTAAGCCGAAAGGCCAGTGCGGAGTTTTCCTTCTTATTGGCCTTGCCAGTGATGATGGCGGCTTCGGGTTATGATTTGCTTTCTAATTATAAAGAGTTTTCGGGTGAGCAGTGGATGCCTTTGGCAATCGGTTTTGTGGTGGCCTTTCTAAGTGCTTTTGTAGTAATGAAGTTATTTATGGTGTTTTTGCAGCGGTTTACTTTTGTCGCCTTTGGTTGGTATCGCATTGTGTTTGGTGGGCTTTTGTTGTTCTTAGCATAACCAATGAGCCCTTCGCAGGGCTCAACTCATGATTTACATTGAATAGTGGTTTACACATAGGGAGGGATGTTTTGTAATGTTCCTTTCTGTTTACCTCATTTAATGTATTTTAGTGGGATGTTTGTCATGCGTTGTTGTTTTCCTTTCGCCATTTTGGCTTCTTTGTTAGCGGGTGGTTGCGCCTCTTCTGATAACACGCCAGCAAATCGCTCTTTGGATTCCTTTAAAGGCACATCTGCCTGTTATGATCGAGAAACAGAGCCTTATACTGCCGTTGTGGATACACATTTGCATTACCGACCTTTTGATGGTCGGGCGATTCCTTTTAATGAAGTAAATGAGTATTTGTCTCGTACTACTGTGCGTTTTGCCAATGTTTATGGCATTGGACAAATGTTGCCAGCGAACTCTTCTTGTTCTAACTATTTGAAATGTCCTGGTACTCCAGTATCGCCTACGACACGGAATGATTTTGTTAATGCTGCGAACATGATCGAATACAAGCCAGATGATCTTCACCTTACTTTGTCGATGACCTTTACTGATTTATCGAACCCTGAGCCAACAATTGAGCTGATGAAGCTTTATGAAAAGGAATACCCTGGTTTGTTCCATTGGATGGGGGAAGTGAATTTGGTGAAACAAGCTCAATTTAATAATCGTCATCAGCCAGCAACACCGAAAGACATTACTAAATGGGCGGATTTTATGGCGGAATTAAGGGCTAGAGATTACCCAATCACGATTCACTCAGATATAGGTAATGATATATCTCCGACCTTGTATTTGCCTTTAATGGAGCAGGCGTTAGCACTTTACCCAGATAATAAAATTGTCTGGGCTCACATGGGGTTGTCTTATGAGCAAACATCTATGAAGGCATCAGATCATATTGCGATCTTGTCGCGTTTGTTAGATCAGTATCCTAATTTGATGTTAGATATTTCATGGCGCATTTTGGAGGATTATTATTTTAGTAAGTCTGCCTATCGTCCTCAATACGTTGCTTTTATGAATCAATACTCTGAACGTATTTTGCCCGGGTCTGATTTTGTCGCCTTTAGAGGCAATAGCTTTAAGGTGTACGAGCAGGAGCTAGAAGTGACGAGTCGGATTCATCAATACCTCGATGATAATGCCTTTCGCAATATTGCTTTGGGGGAAAATTACTTTAGGTTGTTAAATCTTGATTATCATGCTCCGCAGATATGTACCAAGTCATGACATTTGATATGTTCTTGCAGTTTGCATAGTTTATTCGCTGTCTTACATTGTTAAATTGCTCCACTTGTTCCATGCTTTTATACAGTACATTTAGGAGTACTTGAGTATGGGAAAGTTTATTTCGGCAGCACACAATCGAGGACAATCATTAGGTGAAGAAGTGGCAAATAGTATCAGTCACGGCTTGGGGCTGGTGGCTGCGATTGTTGGTACACCATTTCTTATTCTGAGCGCAATCGACTACGCTGATGTGAGTTTTGTCGTCGGGGTCAGTATTTTCTCCGGGACCATGATTTTATTGTATTTAGCTTCGACACTTTATCATGCAATGCCAAGAGGCAAGGCCAAATACGTATTTCGGGTGATTGACCATTCCGCGGTATATTTGTTGATCGCGGGGACTTATACGCCTTTTATGTTGGGAGTGTTAGAGGGCGCATGGGGTTGGTCTTTGTTAGCGGCAGTTTGGACGTTAGCTCTTATTGGCGTCGGTCTTAAAGCGTTTGGTAAGGCTTCACATCCAGCAATTTCTACCACACTATATGTCGTATTGGGTTGGCTGATTCTTATTGTGATTAAACCGTTAGTTTCACTAATGGAACCAAACGGCTTGCTACTGCTGGTGTTAGGTGGTGTGCTTTACACGCTTGGTGTGGTGTTTTTTGTAATTGATTCACGCTTGCGCTATGGGCATTTGGTTTGGCATTTGTTTGTTGTGGGTGGGACGGTTTGCCATTATTTTTCAATTTTCTATTATGGCGCTTAGCTTAGGCTGAATTATTACTTTTATTATTTTTGCTTATGCCATCAGCGTCCAATTTCGTTTGCCATCTATGCAAGGCTTTAAGTTGCTCTATAAATAATGACTTATTATTTGGCGTTAGTTCGCTAAATAATTTTAGTACATTATGAGTGTCTGGATTGAGCAATAGATGGTCAATGCTTCCTTCGTTTTCTTCGTTCTCTTCTTGTCTTAAAAAATCAGAAATATCGTTTATCGGCTGCTCACTTGCAGCATATAGCACCGAAGGTTTTGTATCTAATGCTTTAGCCAATTTTAGTAACACTTTTTGTGAAGGTTGCCTTAAGCCTTTTTCAATACGTGAGACATTACTGGTAGCCATGTCAGCTTCCAGTGCAATCTGTTCTTGTGTCATCTTGCGCTGAATACGCAAAATTTTAATAACGTGGCCAATATTCATGGCAAGATTATCTGTTTAGTTTTGCCTATATGGCAAAACCTGTCAGGCAATTTGCTTGACACTATTTGCCATATAGGCAATATTGACGAACCTTTGTGTCTAAAAGACAAATAAGCAATGGTGATTTGTGTTAATAGAAGCATGCAGTAGAAGGATTTTTTTGTGAAAACGGATGGTTTGAATACTGGGCGCGATTGGCTGGAGTTACAAGAAACGAATAGTCGCTTTATTGTGTTAGACAGTAATGATCTGATTGTTTCTTGTAACGATAGAGTTAAACATGCTCAGTTCGACTTAAAAATGCACACAAACCTTCCATTGGATTGCTTCTGGTTAGATGCTGATCAACGTACATTTCATCTCAGTGAGTTCAAACAAATTGTCGGAAAAGAAATCAAACTTTTGTTTATGCCTAGTGATCGCGAGGCCTATAGAGTGAAAGTGATGGTTGAGGCATTTCAATTATTGGATCGGCCATATTACAGTCTGCTTATTCAAGATGATCAAACAGAATTTAGTTTTAATAATACACATCCTTCTTATCAAATGGCTCAGGTGTTAAGTGCTGACCTGAAAAATAATGTGTTAGAGCTGAACTACCAACCTCAGATCAATATTGTAGATAAAAGCCTTTATGGGGTTGAAGTCCTAGCAAGATGGACAAGTAAAGAGTTTGGTAGGGTTGCTCCAGATAATTTTGTTGCTCTTGCGGAAGAGTTTGGGCTTATCGCTGAATTAGATTTATGGGTGTTGCGTCAAGCCTGTAAACAATTGGCTATGTGGCGAGAGCAAAATATCCATGTTCCCATGATTGCCGTTAACTTCTCCCCACTTAGCTTTAGTTATCCTAGTCTAAAAAACGAGATTCAATCCATTTTGGACCAAAATGACCTCTTAGCTACTTGTTTAGTGATGGAAGTGACGGAGAGTAAAAAAATAAAGCCATCAGACCCTTTTATTGATGCTGTTAACGAGCTTCACTCGATCGGCGTGACTATTTCATTAGATGATTTTGGTACAGGGTACTCAAATTTAAAAAGATTGCTAAAGTTTCCTGTGTCTCAGTTGAAGCTAGATAGGGTTTTTGTTGATGAATTACCAAACAAACTCTCTAAAGAGCTAAGTGAGGTGGTGTTATCTATTAGTAAGAAAATAAACGCGGTAGCGATAGCGGAAGGCGTAGAGACTCAGCTGCAATTGTCTTACTTAGCGGATATAGGTTATCGAGTCATCCAAGGGTATTTCTTCTCCCGTCCGTTATCTGCTTTGGAATTTGAAACTTGGCTTTTAAAGATGCCAATGCTTTTCAATAAGTAAAAATAATAAGAAATACAGCGACTATTACATTTTTGTGCTCTTTAAAAAAACCTGAGAATACAGCCTATGTTGTTTCTTTATGGTCATCATGTTCTAAAAAATTTTTATTAATAAGGAAAGGAAATGTTAAGGAATATAAATATAAGGTCACGCTTGCTGATGGCTTTTTCTATCATTATATTTTTGCTTATATGCCTTGGTGGCGTGGCTATGTCAGCGATGAAAGATATCCGAGCAAATTCAGAGATGGTTGAAACGAATATCTTGCCAGCAATTGCTAGCCTAGGTGATGTTAACAGTAACTTGATGAGGGTAAGGATTTTCACCCTAAGGTTATTGAGCACGACAAGTGAAGACGCTAAAAAAGAAACTCTGGCCGCTCTGGAGCGTATAAAGAAAGACGTATCTGTGGCTCGTGCTGAGTATGAAAAAACAATTTATTCGGATAGTGAAAAGCGATTATTTGAGCAGTTCACTAAACAAGAGAGTAATTATTATAGGTTGCAAACTCAAGTTGCTGCATTAGCTATGAAAGGAGAACAATCAAGCATTGATAAGTTGGTACCAGGCATGAACAATGCAGCAGATGACATGGTGCGTTTACTGAGAGAGCTTGTTACAGCCAACCAAGAAGGCGCTAAGGAAGCCAGTGCGGATTCTGTAGAGCAATACGATACTAGTTTTAGTTTGATTATTATCATAATAGTCGCAGCCACATCGATAGCCATAGGTATTGCGATGGTGTTATCTAAGAGTATTAATTCGCCGTTGCAGAATGCTGTTGCCTCAGCAGAAATCATTGCTAGCGGCGACTTGACTCAAGTCATGAGTGTAGAGGGCGATGATGAATTAACTCGTTTAACGAATGCTTTGAAGGCAATGCAGAAGAATCTACGAGAAGCCATTATTCACATTGGCGATTCATCAAGCCAGCTAGCGTCAGCAGCAGAAGAATTAAATACAGTTACGGAAAGTTCATCTAATGGATTGATGTTACAAAACAATGAAATTCAGCAAGCTGCAGCGGCCATTACTCAAATGAGTTCTGCGGTAGATGAAGTTGCTCGAACAGCTCAGCAAACGTCTGAAGAGTCTGCTGAATCTGCTAAATTAGCAGCCGAAGGTAAAGCCCGAGTCGGCGAAACGACAGCCGTTATCCTAGATATGAATAAAGAAATGACGACCAGCACTCGAGTGATTAATCAGTTGGCGGAACAAGTTGCTTCGATTGGCCAGATCCTAGACGTGATTCGTGCGGTTGCAGAGCAGACAAACTTGTTAGCTCTAAACGCAGCTATTGAAGCGGCGCGTGCTGGTGAAGCGGGTCGAGGTTTTGCGGTAGTGGCTGATGAAGTGAGAAGCCTTGCACATCGAACTCAAGAATCTACTGGCGAAATTGAAACCATGGTGCGTCAGGTTCAGCTTTCTGCCAATGAAGCGGTTTCGTCAATGGAAAGTAGCAGTGAAAAAACCAATCAAGCTCAAACAGTTGCCGCTGAAGCTTCGAAGGCGTTGGAGCAAATTACCGCCCGTATTATTGCGATTAGTGACAGTAACCATATAATTGCGAGTGCAGCAGAGGAACAGTCTAATGTTGCGAAAGAAATTGATGGCAATATTACGACCATTAGTGATTTGGCTGCGCAAACGGTAGTTGGTGCCAACCAAACTAGCGCAAGCACAGCCGAATTGACTCGACTGGCAATTGAATTAAATGAATTAGTAATTAAATTTAAGGTGTAGCCGTTTGGTTGCATTAGTCTCTAGTTTTTAAGCTCTTTATCGATCTAGTTTGGTAGTTTTGTTTTTCATCAATATCTTCCAAGCTAGATCGCATGTATATTGTTTTCTTCGCTGTTTGCTTTTCTCGTTAGTGCAAAGTTCTAAACACCACAACCTTCTCGTCTTGGTAATTCGTCGTTATTTATGAATATCGCTCTTAAAAACATTGCTGAATCTGATGTGACTTGCTCTAACTGCCAAGCTTGTTGTTGTCGTATGGAAGTCATGATCATTAGTGATACTGGTGTGCCAGACAAGCATGTATCGGTAGATGAGTGGGGCGGAGAAACCATGCTTAGATTAGATGATGGTTGGTGCTCTGCGGTCGATAGAAATACTTTCCTTTGTACTATATACGAAAACCGCCCTTGGATTTGTCGTGAGTTCGAAATGGGGTCTGATGAATGCCGAGAAGAATTTAATGTCATCAAGTAGAGGCGAATCATAGTCACAAGGAGTTTTTATGCACGCAACGCAGTTAGGATTTAATCCAGAATACGCAGAAGAAGCGCCAAGTCTTGATGAGCTAAATAGCCTGAAAGGTGCGGCTGTTTTAGAGTTCGGTACGCCCTGGTGTGGTCACTGTCAGGCTTCCCGTGATGCGGTTGAAGAAGTCATGATGTCATATTCTGAGCTGGCTCACATTAAGGTATTTGATGGAAAAGGAAAACGCTTAGGGCGGCAGTTTGGCGTAAAATTGTGGCCTACTTTGATTTTATTGAAAGATGGGCAAGAAGTTGCTCGTGCTGTGCGTTTTACATCTGTTGATGATGTTCGCGAATTGCTGGGCTCTGCTATTTAAGCTTGAAAATTAAACGGCTTACTTAGACTGTTATGTCTATCAGTCGACCAATGGTTTTATCAGACGAATCGATTACTCTGGCATTGGCTTGAGCTTCTAATACACTGCTTTTGGCTTCGATTAAACCATCTTGAATAGGTGAGCCGTAAAGGCCTTTGTTTTTAGAAGAAGGCTGGCTCAAGGTTTGAGTCGATGCATCGGCTACTTTTTGGCTTGCTTGGCCTAGCTTGTCTTGGCTATGCTGTAGGCCTTGTTGGCCATAGAGAAATGACGAGTTATTTATTTGCATGGTCGCGCCTTTATTTCAAATTATCTGTTGAGTCTAGCACAATAGAGAGTTTGTTTTTTAAGCAATGATTGTTTTTTTATGTTGCAAATTGAAAGCTGTACTAAATGGAAAGAGCCCTATGAAACGTTTTATCAAAAAAATCGTTGTTTCTGGTTTGTCTGTGCTTTTTATATCTCCTGTGATGGCTTTGAATTCACTTGATACTGCAAATAAAGCACTTTTTTATCAGGCAATAAATGAGAGCTCGATTCAGTCGAACGACGAGAGAATGGACACCTTAAGTCGTACCTTACTTGGTTCTGCGTATGTCGGTGGAAATGTGGGGGAAGGCGAACAAGGGCAATATGATAAGGACCCTCTTACGCGTTTTGATGCGTTTGATTGCACTACCTATGTTGAAACCGTATTGGCTGGCGTTATGTCATCCACTTCCAACGATTTTGAAGCCAACCTAATGCGTTTACGTTACAAAGATGCTCAAGTGTCTTTTGTGACACGTAATCATTTTCCTAGTTTAGATTGGTTTCATAATAATCAAGCCATTCTGCAGGATATAACGCCAGATGTTGCTAATGGTGGTGCTCGTGTGGCATCGACGATTATCGACAAAGCCGCTTGGTATCAGCATATTAGCAGTGATGTGATCCATTGTGATGCGGAATCCTCTGATAATTGTCGAGCGCTATTGAATCAACTACATGCTGAGGGTAAGAGGTTTGTGCCTGAGGCTGCTTATATTCCTTATGTTCCACTCACTGAGTTATTTCTTGATAGCGATAGGCATATTAACCAAGCTTTGTTGGATCGAATCCCTTCCGGCAGCGTAATTACTATGGTTCGTCCTGATTGGCCATTAAAACAGTATATTGGTACGAATATGAATGTCTCGCACCAAGGGCTTGCTATTCGTAAGAATGGCACGCTGTTTCTTCGACATGCCAGTTTAACTCATAAAAAAGTCGTGGATGAAAGCTTCACTGAATACTTTTCGCACTACCCTGAAACCTCGTCTTTAAAAGGTTTTAACGTTCAAATATTGCGCCGCTAGGGCGCTATTTAAAAGGTATTGGTTAGGGATAAGCTATGAGCTATTTTTTTCGGCTGCGCTGTTTGAAGTTTGTGCTGAAATGTTGCAAATGCAGTTCCAGCGCGTCACAAGAAATAGTGATTTCTCGTACGGATAAATACAGAGAATACATTAGGCAGACAAGGCTAGCGCCAAAAATGTAGCTGCCAACTTGTTGATATTCAAGATAGATCGCCATCATAGACAATACGCAAAGAAAAAAACTGATAACACCAGCTTCTTGCATGCGTCGTATCAGATAAATCCGCTTACGTAAGTTGGCGATTTGTTCTGTGATATTTGCGTCTTCTAGTTTTGGATCAAAGTTACGGATAATCGAGGCCAGTGTTACAAATCGATTGGTGTACGCCAGTAGCAATAGTGAAACCGCAGGGAACAGCATGGCAGGTGTGGTTAGGGTGATAATCATGATCGACCTTTTGAAACCTTGTGAGTTAATGGATGTTTTTAAGACCGTTTTATCGCTGTATTCTACGTCTACATAAAGGTTTTTAGTATTGTCTCTTACCCTTCTGAAAGTATAAAAAATAAGCGTTGTATCGTCTCAACTTCCTTCTATAATGCGCTTATATTTATATATTTTGCACTAGGAATAGAATATTCCAGCCCGCGTTTGAGTTAGCCTTTTCGGAAAAGAGAGAAAGAAATGAGTGATATGTTTAGTATTGGCTTATTGATTATTGCCAGTGCATTGTTTGCTATGTCTGAAATAGGTATGGCCGCCGCAAGAAAGATCAAATTACGTGTACTTGCGGATGAGGGCAATGATAAAGCTCAAGCCGTTTTGACGTTGCAGCAAAAGCCTGGTGCTTTTTTTGCCATGATTCAAATTGTTCTCAATGCAATTGCTATTTTAGGTGGTATTGTTGGTGAACAAGCCCTTACTCCTTACATTAAACAAGTGGTGAGCTTGCTCTATTCTGGTCCCTTATTGGATCAAGTCAGCTTTGTCTTTTCTTTTCTTTGCTTAACATCGCTTTTTATATTATTTGCAGACCTATTGCCTAAGCGTTTGGCAATGATTATGCCTGAAGCCGTAGCAATTCGAATGGTTACACCTATGCTTTGGGTGACTTTCTTATTAACCCCCGTGGTTTTTTTGTTTAACGGTTTAACTAATATTGTTTTACGTTTGTTCAATGTGCCTATTGAGCGCCAAGAGGTGGTGACCACAGAAGACATTGTTGCCATGATGGACGCTGGTGCTGAAGATGGCAGTTTACAGAGTCAAGAATATCAGCTCATTGGCAATGTGTTTGAATTAGAAACGCGAAATATCTCTAGCACTATGACGCCTCGTGATCAGATTATCTATTTTGATATTGATGACAGTAGTGAAGAAATTAGCCAGAAGATTATCGATCATCCGCATAATGACTTTTTGGTCTGCAATGGCAGCTTGGATAAAATCGAAGGCATTATTGAATCGAAAGAAATATTACGTTTGGTACTAAAAGGCGAACCTGCTCAAATCAAGCCGGAAAAGGTCGATAAAGAAGTGTTTTATCTACCAGAAACCTTAACACTTTCTGAAGCACTTAATGCTTTTCGTGTAGCGCCACAAGCTTTTGCTGTCATTGTAAATGAATACGCTACTATCGTAGGCATCGTGACAGTGAAAGACTTGTTAGGTGGCTTTATGGGCGGCTTACTAACTCCTCACGATGAAGAGCAAATTGTACAGCGCGATCCGAATTCTTGGTTGATTGAAGGGTTAACGCCGATTAATGACGTGATGCGCAGTTTGAATATAGAAGAGTTTCCTGACCGAACTCAGTATGAAACACTCGGTGGATTTATTACTTACAGCTTAAAACGCTTGCCCAAGCGTACAGATTTTTTTGTCTATGAAGGCTACAAGTTTGAAGTACTGGATTTGGAAGGCGTGAGAGTCGAGCAGTTATTGGTCACGCGGTTGAAATAAGCGTATTTCAAGTTTTTAACGCTTTTAAAAGGACATAATTATCATGCAGTTAGTCGTGGGAACCTTATCAACTTGGTCGCTTCGCGCATTTATGTGCGGACAGATTGCTGGTATTAAATTAGACCTTATTCCTATTAACTTAGAAAAACAGGGCTATAAAGCCGAGGTATTGAAATATTCACCCAGCGGATTGGTGCCAGCGCTGCTGGTAGATGGTTTTATTGTGCATGATTCCTTAGCGATTGCTGAATACTTTAACGAATGCTCTGATGGCGCTTTGTACCCAAAGAATCAATCAGAAAGAGCACAGGCCAGAAGTCTTTGCATGGAGATGCATTCTGGCTTTATGAATTTACGCAGCCAGTGTCCGTTTACTTTTAATCAAGTAGCTCTGCTAGAACATCTAACGGATGCGGTGAAAAAAGAAGTTGAGCGTGTTGAAGCTATTTTTGCGCAGGCAAAAGGGCCTTTTATGTTTGATCAAGCCGGAGCTGTGGATGCTTTTTATGCAGTTCTTGCCTTCCGCTTGAAAGCTTATGGTATTAGCTTCAGTGGTCAGGCTGGTGAATACCAGCAGCACCTGTTGAAATGGTCTTTGTTTGAAAAGGTTATGACACTTTCTCGTTCATGGTCTTGATAAAGAGCAAGCTCCTTTAAATATTCATATTGCGTTATTTTTAGTGCACAAACGTGTTTTTGGCTTCATATAAGAACCATACGTCAAGAAACTAAAGGATAGTTCGAGCAATGGGGAAAGAGACTTTCTTTAGGTGTTGCTGACGTATACTTGCTGTTTTCGGTGCTAGCATGATGTTTCCAAAATCATGAAAGATAAGGAAAACCAAGATGGCTCGTTTAATTAAAAAATTAATGAAGGTACAGGTATTTAATCGTCACGCTGAAGTACTTGCTAATATTGAGACAGGAAGTAATTCAGACATGGATGAATGGAAGGGCTGGGATGCTTGGGTAGATGTTAAAAAGTAGTCTGTATCTTTGTATATTATTTAAACTCGATATAAATTCTGAATAGATAAATCGGAGCTACTATGAGTCGATTTTAAAAAGGGTAGAAAGCGTATGAAATAGTGCTTTTCTACCCTTTTTTTATTTCTATTTTTTGTTCTTTTGCTAATTGTTCTATACGTCTACTGAGTTGCTAATAATACCTTAATCTACCTTAGATTTTTTTTGCATATTTTCTAAAAACTACTACATAAACACCTCGCTCTTTAAAGATCGGCTATAAAAAAAGGAAAGAAGGGACGTTTTTCCTAGTGTATTTGACCATTATAAATTAACCACGTAGTGTAAATAGTGAAGTGTGGATGGCGCTTTCTTGTTTGATCACTTGTGTTTGTTGACTCTTTTTTAATAAAGAGATTCTAAAAAAACAAGAAAACACCTTACCTTCACGAGCATTTTAAAGTTAGTTTTATTTCTGAAAGGAGAATTAAGAATGGCTACCGGAACGAAAAGTACAACTCAATCTAAAGCTCATGAAAAAGTAGATAGCGTTGCTGAAGCGGCTCATAAAGGAGTAGATGGTGCTGCTGAAATGAAAGAGCATAGTCAAGAACGCATCGAAGAAGTGGCTCACCAAATCAGTGAGCAAGCACATAAAATCGCTGATACTGCGAAAAACCAATCTGAAAAAATATCTTCAGCAGTTGGTGAGTATGCTAAAGAACATCCTGTTAAAACCATTGGTATTGCGTTCTTAGCAGGTGCGCTAGCTGCTAGTTTTTTATGTAAACGTAAATAAGCATGGAAACTGTATAGATGGAAACACCGCAGCACTCTGATTCACCGCAAGAGAAATCTGACTTGGATGATGTGATTGATACTCATAAAAGTTGGTTAAAGAGTGTATTGGGGCTTGGAGCATTAGAAGCGAAGTTATGGGTGACGTCTAGTGCCCAGCTCCTTGCCTTAATGTGTGGTGTGATCTTTCTCTTGCTTACTACTTGGTTATTAATTATCGCCAGCAGTGCTGCGATTGCATGGAGCTACGGATTTTCTCTTGCTGGTATTTTGTTAACCGCTACGTTAGTGACCTTTTTAAGCTCTATCGTATTGCTTTATTTTGTGAAACGAACATTGAAAAGCATGGATTTTACCCGTACTTTGGATGCCATTATTCCAACGGATGAGGATTAGGATATGTTTGGTCTTAAACAAATGCACCAAAAGCGAGAGCGCCTTTATTTGCGTACTCAGGTTTTGGAAAAACGTGCCAAACTGTCACGTGATAACGCTGTTGATAATATTCTAGACAAAGCGACTAGCCCGACAGGGTTAATTGCAAGCTTTGTATTAGGTGCAAGCACACAACTTGATATCACAAGGAAGGTTAGAAAAAACTTGCTTAATGGCGCTAGTCGAGATGTCTTAAGCTTTTTGATGACGCAAGTATCTGTTTATATGGCAAACAGCACTGCACAAGCAAGCACTTCATCTGAGAATATGACTTCTGAAAGTGAAGATAGAACGCCTTCTAGCGAAGAAGACACGTCCTCCTCAGCAACACCTTTTGTTGCACCGAAAGATAGCTGTATTTAAAAGATAGTATTAAGAATCATGCACTGTGATTGAGCGCTGTGAGTTTGTTCTATAAATAATCTTTGCTAATACACCGACTTGTTCAAAAAAACGACACTTAACCCTCGACTTTAGTGCCTTAAGTCTCTATATTCGCCCATCTTTGTGTTTGTCATTTGACCCTGCTTTTGTGGTCTGTATGAACGTTTTTCATTTCTCTTTGTTTAGGGCTTTTTCCTTTGATCTCCACGGCTAATATCACCATGCAATTTGGCGCAACGCCATTGTTTGAAAACATCTCTGCAAAATTCGGTAACGGCAATCGCTATGGCTTAATTGGCGCGAACGGATGTGGCAAGTCTACCTTCATGAAAATTCTGAGTGGGGCGCTGACGCCAACGTCTGGTAACGTTTCAATTACGCCAGGTGAAAAAGTCGGTACCTTGAGTCAGGATCAGTTTGCTTTTGAAGAATATACTGTTGTTGACGCCGTTATTATGGGGGATGTGGCGCTTTGGAAAGTCAAACAAGAGCGTGATGCCATTTACTCTAAGCCAGAAATGAGCGAAGAAGATGGCATGCGAGCAGGTGAGCTAGAAGCGGAATTCGCTGAGATGGATGGCTATAGTGCGGAAAGCCGTGCAGGCGATATTCTGTTGGAAGCGGGTATAGCGGAAGAATTTCATTTTGGTTTGATGAGCCAAGTTGCACCGGGTTGGAAACTTCGTGTTTTATTAGCACAAGCCTTGTTTGCTAATCCTGATATTTTGCTATTGGACGAACCAACCAACAACTTGGATATCCATACCATTAACTGGTTGGCTGGTGTATTGAATCAACGTAAATGCACCATGATCATCATTTCCCATGACCGTCATTTTTTAAACTCTGTGTGTACTCACATGGCGGATATCGATTTTGGTGAGTTACGTATTTACCCAGGTAACTACGAATACTTCATGGAAGCATCGTCTTTGATTCGCGAACAATTATTAACAGAGAATGCGAAAAAAAGTGCGGAAATGGATGACCTTCAAGCGTTCGTGAATCGCTTTTCTGCTAACGCATCGAAAGCCAAGCAAGCGAGCTCTCGCGCTAAGAAATTAGAAAAGATTGAGCTATCAGAAGTTAAGCAATCTAGCCGAATGACGCCATCGCTGACCTTTAAGCAAGATAAGAAGCTTCATCGCCATGCTTTGATCTTAGAAGATCTTGGTCACGGCTATGATGAATTGCTGTTTTCTGGCGGCAATATGATTCTAGAAGCAGGCTCCCGTTTGGCTATTATCGGTGAAAACGGTGCTGGTAAAACGACATTCTTACGCTGTTTAATGAGCGAATTAGAAGCCAAGCAAGGTGAGATTAAATGGGCAGAAAATGCCGTGATTGGTTATTGCCCGCAAGACAGTACAGAAGACTTTGATTGCGATTTAACCTTGTTTGATTGGATGTCGAAATGGCGTACTGCGAAGCATGATGATCTTAAAGTTCGTGCTATGTTGGGGCGTTTGCTGTTTACCGCGGATGACTTCAATAAGAAAGTACGAGTGTGTTCTGGTGGTGAAAAAAACCGCTTATTGTTTGGTAAGTTGATGATGATGGACTTAAACGTCTTAGTTATGGATGAGCCAACGAACCACATGGACATGGAAGCCATCGAAGCATTAAACAATGCCTTGTTAGACTTTGACGGCACGCTGATTTTCGTAAGCCACGATAGGGCGTTTGTTTCTTCTTTGGCAAACCGAGTGATCGAAATTAAAGGTCAAAAGGTTATTGATTTCCAAGGTACATATGATGAGTACCTTGCTCACCAAGGTTAGCCTTGTTTAGGTATAGTATTTATTTAAAGCCGCTTACGGGTTGTCAGTAAGCGGCTTTTTTGCTTTATACTCAGGGCTATTTGGAATCTGAAAGGGCGCTATTTTGGACTCAACAGCACTTAAAAAGTATCTGCTTTTGAAACCTGAAGCAGAAGAATATTACCCATTTGATGACCACACTGCTGTGTTTAAAGTACAAGGAAAGATGTTTGCCTTGTTGGTTAAGAAGCAAGGCCAGTTGTTACTTAATTTAAAATGCGCACCTGATCATGCCATTGAACTACGTGATATTTTCCCTGAGGTTATTCCTGCTTATCACATGAACAAACGTCACTGGAACTCCGTCATTTTAGATGGTGATTTACCCATGGGCGAAATAGAAAGGCTGATTGATCATTCCTATGGTTTGGTTGTGAAAGGTTTAAAAAAATCCATCAGAGACGGCTTGGAAGTACGATATGGAAAACCAAGTTTATACGTAGGCTCTTATTCTTAAATGTAAAGCAGCCAATAAGTGATGACTTATCGGCTGTTTCTATTTCAATCTTAAAGTTTAAAAATTGACATTATGTCTTGAGTTTCTTTCGCTGTTTTAGCAAGTGATTCACTGGTTAGATTATTTTGTTGAACCAATTTGCCTGCCTGAGTAGATAGTTCCGATACTTTCTCATTGAGATGGTTAAGTCTTTGAACAGCGTCGCTTTGCATATTAACGCTTTGGATAACGGTGTTGCTTGCGCTATTTATACCATCTACTGATGTAGCGATAGCTTGCAGGTATTGTGTGGTGAGCGTTATTTCTTCAGTGGTTTTTTGTGATTGCTGATGGCTTGCAGTGATACGAGCTTCGGCTTCTTTTGCGCCGCTTTGAAGTTTGCTAATCATGTTTTGAATTTCATCCGTGGAGGCCTGAGTTCGGCTTGCTAGCCCTCTCACTTCGTCTGCTACTACAGCAAAACCTCGACCTTGTTCACCAGCGCGAGCGGCTTCAATGGCGGCATTAAGAGCCAATAGGTTGGTTTGTTCTGCGATGGCGCTGATGACATCGAGTACCGACCCAATAGTTTGCGATTGTTCTGCTAATTGAACAACAGTACTTAGACCTGCTTCTAGTTCATAAGAAAGTTTTTCAAGAGATTCGACGGTTTGATTAATCGCATTTTGTCCTGTTTGAGTTTTTTCTACCGTGATTTGAGCTGACGCAAGAGTTGATTGAGTGCTGTCGATAACCTCATTTTTAAAATCATCCACTTCTTTTATGGTTTCTGCCATTTGCAAAAACATGCCTTCACGCTGTTGTGTAATGGCTTGTGTTTTTCCAGCAACAGATTTTAGCTCCTGACTCTTATTTTCGACTTCTTGGTTAAGCAGAACAGCTTTACTAAGAGTGAGTGAAAGGCGCTCTACAAACGTATTGTAGTAAATGGCAATTTGGGTCAATTGATCTTTACCGGATTCAGGTAGGCGGGCTCTTAAGTCACCTTCACCATCTGCAATGTTATGCAAGGCGGATTGTATTTGCCCAATAGGTACAAGAATAGATCGTACTATCAAAAAGGAAATGAAGAGGGCGATTAGTATAATGACTGCACTAATTGAACCTAGTTTAGTGACCTCTTTATTATATTGTGTGTCCACATCATCTAAGTAAATACCTGAGCCAATGATCCATCCCCACGGTTTAAAGCCTTGGACATAAGATATTTTCTCTACAGGTGTGTTATTTCCAGGTTTTGGCCAAAGGTAATCCACAAAACCAGCTTCTTGTGCTTTAACCACTTTGACAAACTCTGAGAAGAGCTTTTTGCCATTGGGGTCTTCTAAGTTGGATAGGTCTTTGCCATCTAGAGAAGGGTTTACCGAGTGCATAACCATGGCTGCGTTGTAGTCATTAATCCAGAAATATTCAGACTTTGCATAGCGGGTATCTTTAACCATGTTCATTGCATAGCGCTGGGCATCAGCTTGGCTTAGCTCTCCAGATTGTTCAAGTTTGTAAAAGTAATTGAATACACCTGTAGCGGTTTCAACAACGTTTTTTGTTTGTGCGTATTTTTCATCTAGCAAGGATTGCTTGTTGACGGTTAGCGATAAATAAACAACAGAGATGAGCCCTAATGAAAAAAAGACTACTAAACCTGTTAGGCGTAAGCGAATTGGAATGTTGCGTAAGGTCTTAACCATAAATTCATCCTTTAATAGATATATTTTTTATTATGATGCTGCTCGTTTTTTTGTCTTTTATATGAGTCTTCCTGACACATGTTTTTTAATCTAAACACAATGTCGTTCTACTGTCATTTCTATGTAATGTTTTATCCGTAAATTCATTGATAGTTTCCTTTTGCAGGGGGAAGCAGCGTATTTGAAAAATAGACACTAAAACCAGTAGCCAGGATCGATTTATAAAGGGTAAGCCCCCGAAGTTCGAGTGCCTAGGCGACAAATTTTTTATAAATAATAGGGCAGTGTTATGAATATCAAGAACAACAGAAAACTAGGGTTTGATGAATTAGATGAGCTGGTACGACCAGCACCTGAAGTGGTAGAGTTCGAAGAAGTCGCTACTAAAATGGTCTCTCGCCGCGGCTTTTTAGGTGGCGGTGTGGCCGTTGGAGCTGGTGCTTTTGTTATGGGCTCGACGACATTGGCTGCGGGTAAAGCGCTAGCTGCTGGAACGGCAGAGTCTCGTCTTGCATTCAGCATGGTAAAAGCCAACTCGTTGGATACCGTGACTGTACCTGAAGGCTACAAATGGGAAGTGGTCGCTTCTTGGGGGGACCCATTGTTCAGCAATGCTCCTGCTTTTGATGCGGCGACAGGTGGCACAGGCGCTTCTCAAGAGTTAGCATTTGGCGATCATAATGACGGCATGGCTTTCTTTTCTAAAGATGGCAAACAGATTATGGCCATCAACAATGAATACACCAATGAGAAAACGCTACACGCTAATCGCGCTGATGGCATGCCTGCAACAGCTGATGATGTCCGTAAGAACAAAGCAGCCCATGGCGTATCCATTATTGAGGTGGCGCAACGTGGTGGTAAATGGGGCATCGTCCAGGACTCTCCTTATAACCGCCGCATTACTGCTGATACTGCCATGGATATTACAGGCCCCGCACGTGGTCATAAATGGATGCAAACGTCAGAAGATCCTAAGGGGTTAGTAGCAAAAGGCACATGGAATAACTGTGGTAATGGACAAACACCATGGGGTACGTATTTGACGTGTGAAGAGAACTTTAATGGCTACTTCACGGCAAATGACAAAGATTACAAAATGCCTGAAGCATTCAAACGCTACGGTATGAGCACCGAAGGTCGCTACAACTGGGCTATGGCGGATGACCGTTTCAACCTAGTTAAAGAACCAAACGAGCCAAACCGCTTTGGTTATATTGTTGAGATCGATCCACTAGATCCAACTTCACGTCCCAAAAAGCGTACGGCACTTGGTCGTTTTAAACACGAAAACGCGGAATTGACTATCGCGGCGAATGGCCATGTTGTGGTTTATCTTGGTGATGATGAGCGTGGCGAATTCTTATACCGCTTCATTTCTAAGCATAAATATTTGGCAGGTGGCAATAATCGTGACTTGCTGGAAGAGGGAACTCTTTATGTTGCCAAATTCCATGACAACAATCGTGGTGAATGGGTCGCATTGACACCTAAAACTACAGGAATGACAGATGCAGAAATTTCGATTCATACTCGTATTGCGGCGTCTAAAGTGGGTGCTACTACGATGGATCGACCTGAATGGGTCGCAGCTCATCCTCACAAAGCGGAAGTGTATTGTTCATTGACTAACAATAAAAACCGTGGAGTTAAACCAAATGCGGGTGGTGATGCAACACCAGCAGGTGGCCCAAATCCTCGCGTGAAAAACAACTTTGGTCAGATCGTACGCTGGATGCCAATGGACTCGGACCATACTCATAATGAGTTCAAATGGGACTTGTTTGTGCTGGCAGGTAACCCAGCTGTGTATGACGATGCGAATGCGGGTTCTAAAAATATTAACCAAGACAATATGTTTAACTCGCCAGATGGTTTGAAGTTCGACTCTAAAGGCCTGTTATGGATTCAAACAGATGGCAATTATTCGAATGAAAAAGGTTTCCAAGGGCAAGGTAATAACCAGATGTTGGTTGCCGATCCTGAAACCGGTGAAATTCGTCGCTTCTTAGTCGGACCTAAAGAATCTGAAATAACAGGATCAGCCTGGAATGCAGAGCGTACGACCATGTTTATTGGTGTTCAGCACCCAGGAGAAGAAGGGAATTCTCATTGGCCAGATGGTGGTCAGTCTGTACCGCGTTCAAGTGTGATCGCAATTTCTCGTGAAGACGGTGCCGTTATAGGTTAAGCAAATTTTGTAGCACCTAGAAGCCAGTATGTTTTCATGCTGGCTTTTTTCTTGCCTGAAGCTGAGGTGCTCTTTATCTTCTGCACCTTCCCTAGATATCATGACTTAAATCATAAAATGTATAATTTTTTTTTATACTTTCTTGTTTAACAAGGAAGAAAATGTCAGTCTTGAGAATGTGCATAATAAATGCAAATAATGAGTTCTTTTTGACCTAGCGGTTAATTTTTTATATTTAGCTTCTTTTGCGACGTTTATTAGTATGGATGCTGTGAAAGCAATGTGGTTGTGAGCTATATGGGTTTAAGTGAGTAAGAATGGGCGTCGTGTTCTCTAAATCATTATTTACTAAACAAGCAATTTTAACATTGGTGCTCGCGGTTGTTTTAAGTTTGGTTAGCAGTGGTATTCAATTCGTTGATGGCGTTCGATCTCAGAAAACGGAAATAAATCAAGACTTCGAAGAATTGCTTGCAGTGGTGGAAAAACCATTATCTGAAGCTGTTTTTCGCTTAGATACTATTTTTGCCCAGCAGCAAATCGATAGTTTACTCTTTAACCCATCTATTGCTCATGTAGAAGTTCGTGATGAATCAGGTGAGCTGTTCGTGGAAGCAACATCCACTAAACATGATTTTTCTGTATCGGAGTCACTAGCTAATTATTTCTTATCTGATCTTCAGAGTTATAATCGCGAACTGCGTTTGGAAATGCCCGTTTTTCAAGCAGGGCGTTTGTCTATATTGCCCGAAAAGCGTTATCTTCTGGATAAAATCTTCAAAGAGCACCTTTCCAGTCTGATCTACAATTTGTTCAAGGATGTGTTGCTAGCATCCTTGATATCCTTAGTTTTTTATTTTCTAGTAACCCACCCTTTAATGCGTCTAACAGAGACTTTATCTACTGTTGGTAATAAAAAAGAATTGCCGTTGCCTAAGTCGTTCTCTCGGCATCATAAGTCTGATGAATTAGGGAATTTGCATTCTACTTTTGCGCAATTATGGAATAAGCTAAATACAGCTCTGAGTGATTTAGAGCGTAGTGATAGTCACACTAAGGCCATGATAGAAAACGCTGCGGATGGTATTTTGTTGCTAGATGAAAGCAATAAAATAATCTTAGTTAATAGCGCTGCACAATATATGTTGAAGATGAAAAGTGACGACCTTCAATCCAAATCACTTGATATGCTGCATGCGCCATCATCGTGGTCTGAATTTTCCAGTGTATTGGATTCGCTCGAAGTAAACTCGCCCTCTACCGTCGAGACTGTCTATCGAATACGAGGTATTGAGTTACCAGTTGAGATACGCTTGGCAAAATACAAAGTATTAGATAGAACGGAAGTGTTACTGTTGATTCGAGATGTTTCTGAGCGTAAAGAAACTGAAGCGCATATACATCATTTAGCCTATTACGACTCAGTAACCAATCTACCTAATCGCCAATATTTGGCTGATAAGCTTAATGAAGTCTTTAAGCGCAAGCAGCAAAAGTCGATTGTGGGCTACTCTGCCGTAGTTTTTATGGACCTTGACCGATTCAAAACCATTAATGATTCACTAGGACACAATGTAGGGGATCAGTTACTTTGTTGTGTTGCATCACAGCTTTCTCCCCTGATTGAAGACAATATGGTTTTTGCGAGAATGGGTGGTGATGAATTCGCTTTTTTATTGACTCATGTAGGAAGCGATAAAGAACTGGTTGAAAAGGCGATTAACGGGTTTGTTGACAGTATTGTGTATGCTTGCCAGCAAGTTAAAAAAGCAGGTCATCACGAAGTTCATATTACTGCGAGTCTAGGTGCTACAATTTTTGATGGTAATGAAGGCTCAGCAGAAGCCATTTTAAAGCAGGCCGATACCGCTTTGTATCGAGCAAAGGAATCTGGGCGTAATACCTTTGCTTTGTATAAACCAGAGATGCAGGCAATTTCAGATGCTCGTCTTGAAATGGAAAAGGCACTTCATCATGCTATGGAATTTAAATTGTTTGAGTTGTATTATCAGCCGCAAACCAACGATAAAAATGAATTGATTGGTGCTGAGGCCTTGATTCGTTGGAAAGATGAGAAAAAAGGTTTTATTTCACCTGCTGAATTTATTCCGGTGGCAGAAGAAATTGGACTTATTGTTGAAATCGGTCATTGGGTTTTAAATGAAGCCTTGTCACAAGTTGCGACTTGGCTGAAAGAGGGAAAGTGGCAACTGTCTTGGCGCATGTCCATTAATGTCAGCCCTATTCAGTTTCAGCAAGCGGGTTTTTTGCCCATGTTGAAAGAACAGTTAGGAAAACATGATGTCCCTGCAAGCTGTGTTGACCTTGAGATTACGGAGAATATGCTACTCAACGATCTTTCATCCTGTTTGGATAAAATGAACGCCATAAAAGCATTAGGTGTTCACCTTTCTATTGATGATTTTGGAACCGGTTATTCCTCTCTTAAATATTTAAAATCTTTACCTATTGATAGATTGAAAATCGACCAGTCTTTTGTACGTGATTTATTGACAGATAAAAGTGATGAGGCGATTGTTCACGCGGTTATTGCCATGGCAAAGGCTCTTAATATCAGCGTTCTCGCTGAAGGTGTAGAAACATTACCTCATTATGATCGGTTGCGAGAGATAGATTGTTTTTATTACCAAGGTTATTATTTTGGGCATCCTTTGCCACCAAATGAATTTATTACTGCATTTGTTCATGATTCAGCCACGCTGAAGCCTTCTTTATAGCGTAGTATTGCTAGTTAAATTTACCTTCTATGTTAAGGGTTCTGTATGGATTTCTTGTCTTCATTGGCAACATTGACCATTCATTGGGGCGCGTTGCTGTTTGTTTTCTTGCTTTTTGTCGCTGCTATTTCCGTTTTCGTGATGTACTGGGTTGATACACATCAAACCACTCATACAATCAGACGAAACTATCCTGTTGTTGGGCGCTTTCGCTACCTCTTTGAACATCTGGGTGAGTTTTTTCGTCAGTATTTTTTTGCAATGGACCGTGAAGAGCGTCCATTTGATCGTGCCGAACGTTCTTGGGCGTATCGAGCAGCTAAAAAAGTTGATACCACGATTGCCTTTGGTTCGACTCGTTCTTTGGAAACACCTGGCGACATTTTCTTTTTAAACTGCGCTTTTCCTACGTTAGATGAAGACGCTGCCCAGCCTAGAGAAGTGTGTATTGGTGAATACACTGCGAAAAAACCATATCGCACACGATCTGTTGTGAATATTTCTGGTATGAGTTTTGGTGCTTTATCTAAACCTGCAGTTCAAGCCTTGTCAAAAGGGGCTCGTAAAGCGGGTGTTTGGATGAATACCGGAGAGGGCGGCTTATCGCCTTATCATCTTGAAGGTGGTTGTGACTTGGTGTTTCAAATCGGTACCGCAAAATACGGTGTGCGTAACTTAGAAGGCCACTTAGACGATAGTAAATTGGCGAGTTTGGCCGAACACCAAAATGTACGCATGTTTGAAATTAAAATGAGTCAAGGTGCCAAGCCTGGTAAAGGCGGCATGTTGCCAGGAGCAAAAGTAACCGAAGAAATCGCACATACTCGCGGTATTCCAGTGGGTGAGGACTCAATCAGTCCAAATGGTCATACCGATATAAAATCCATCGATGATTTATTAAATATGGTTCATCATGTTCGCCAAGTTACCTCTAAACCCGTTGGTTTTAAAATGGTGGTTGGGGATTTGAAGTTTTTCGAAACCCTATGCGAGTTAATCCATAAAAAGGGAATCGATTACTGCCCTGATTTTATTACCATTGATAGTTCGGATGGTGGAACAGGCGCAGCTCCTCAGCCATTAATGGATTATGTTGGCATGCATTTACGTGAAAGCTTGCCAACGGTCGTTAATATTGTGACTTCTTATGGCTTACGCCGTTATATAAAAATCATTGCTTCGGGAAAACTGATTGTTCCTGGAAAAGCGGCTTGGGCCTTGAGTGCGGGTGCTGATTTCGTTGTTACTGCACGTGGCTTTTTATTTTCCCTTGGTTGTATTCAAGCGCTGCAATGTAATAAAAATACCTGCCCTACTGGTATTACGACACATAATCCTGATTTGCAGAAAGGTTTAGTCGCAGCTGAAAAGTCTGAACGAGTTGCCAACTACGCAGCCGAGCTATTACATGGCATTGGCATGATCGCGCATTCTTGTGGCGTGAAAGAACCAAGAGAACTAAATCGCTCTCATGTTCGAATTATCGAAAATCAAAGTCGGTCAGTACTGTTTTCAGAAGTAAATCCAATGCCGAATATACGGCCTGAATACATCAATATGGCTGCAATCCAAGAAAAAGCAGTTCCTATGGAAGATAGGCTGCAGTAAGTTATTTTTTGCTTCGCTTTTAATAAAACTGGGATGAAACTTCTAAAGTGTCATCCCAGTTTTTTATGCGCTTTACATAGTGTTAGAGCGTCTGTTTAGAAGGGCTTTAGCGTAACTTTTCGACGAATGTTTCTTTGATATTGTTTAATGGTGTAATAACGTTGGCAGCATCCAATTCGACAGCGGCTCTCGGCATACCGTATACCACACAGGAAGACTCATCTTGTACGACAGTAAACCCTCCGGCATTTTTAATTCTTTTTAGTCCTCGCGCGCCATCTTTGCCCATCCCTGTTAATAAGGTTGCAAACGCATAGCGGCCAATTTCATCTGCTACCGATTTAAATAACACGTCGACGGAAGGGCGATGACCAGATACCTTTTCCGCCTTATATACGTCTGTGTAGAGTTGATCGTTCGAGCGTATAACTTTCATGTGAAAATCACCGGGTGCCAGGTAAGCAACGCCTGGTCGAATCAATTCTCCTCCTTGCGCTTCTACAACGGTGAATTCTGTTGTTCTATCTAGACGGCTTGCAAAGGTAGAGGTAAAGCCTGCAGGCATATGTTGGACAATCATAAGAGCAAAGTTAGCGCTAGGAAGCCTACTGAGTAAATAGTTAATCGCTTCTGTTCCTCCAGTCGATGCCCCGATTGCCAATACTCTATTAGAGGAAAATGATTCAGCTACAGATGGCTGGGTTGTATTTGGAGGTTGATGATTTATACCGGTTGAAATGTTACATGACGCGGCCATTTGAATTTTTTTGATGACCATTTTTTTATAGCGCTGAAACATTTCCTCTTGGTTTATTTGAGGTTTGGCAATGTAATCGACAGCGCCTAATTCCAATGCTTGTAAAGTAGTATCAGCATTCGCTTTAGTTAGCGTGGATATCATCACAACAGGAGTGGGTTTTACTTTCATTAGTACTTCAAGAAAGCGCAGCCCACTTACTTGAGGCATTTCTACATCGAGAGTGATGACATCAGGGGATAAATCATTCACCATTTGCTTTGCTTCAAAAGCATCTTTGGCTACGCCAACAACTTCTAAACTAGGGTCAGACTCAATGACTTCCTGCAGAACTTTTTGCATAGAAACAGAGTCATCGACAATAAGCACTTTAATTTTTTTAGGCTGCATAGGTTTCCATAAAAGGATTAAAACAAATCAACATCGCCCGAGTCGTTGTCTTTACCGACAGAAGATATCGCTTTTCTATAACGTAATTCACAGTTAATGGCTTCAGTATCATGATGTTGACGTAATTTTTTCATCATCACCCTGCCTGTAGAAGGGAAAAAATTAACACGTCTAGGATAAATATCTAATAAGTCCGAGGACTCAATAGAAATCCCTTCATTCTGTAAATAGGACTGGATGAAATCGACGTTTTTCTTGCCGATGTTTTGAGTTGTCATACCTTTGATAACACTTCCACCACCGAAAACCTTAGCTCTAAAGTGTTCTCTGCGAGCCCCTAGCTTGATAAGGTGGTTAATTAATAACTCCATAGCATAAACGCCATAACGCCCTGCAGAAGACAGCAGGTCGTTTGCATCTCCGCCGTCTGGTAGCAGAAAGTGGTTCATACCACCCACTTTCGCGGTAGCATCATATAGACATACAGAGACGCATGATCCCAATAAAGTGGTAATCATCACGTCGTCTTTGGTTGCGAAGTATTCTCCTGGTAGCACTTTTACCGACATAATATCAAACGTGTTGTCGAAGTGTTTTCGTGTCGAAAAGTGCTCAATTACCGATTCTTTTAATGCCATAGGACAACCTTACAGTTTGATGTACGCTGTTCGACCAATGGGTTTCATAACATTGGAGAAGTGCGAAAAATTCTCAGAGTGCCCCGCAATATAAAGACCCCCGGGTCGAAGCTTAGCCAATAACTTAGTTAATATTTTTGCTTGTGTATCTTTATCAAAATAAATCATCACATTACGACAAAAAATAACGTCTAGATTTGGTTCTATTGGAAGACTTTCATCCAGCAAATTAATGCGGATGAATTCAATCATGTCACGTAGCTGCGGCACCACTTTGGCTAAACCCACATTGCTGCCTTTACCTTTTACAAAAAAGCTTTTTTTATCGGGCAGAGCTTCTACCTTTTCTAAAGGATAAGTTCCTTTATTCGCCGCTTCGAGAACTTTACTGTCGATATCTGAGGCAATAATTTGAACGTCATGATCGAACTTGCCATAAGCCTTCACTAAGCTCATGGCTATCGAGTAGGGCTCTTCCCCCGTACTCGATGCCGCACACCAAATTCTTTTAACCGATTCACCTTGGTTTATGTATTGCGCCAAAATACTGAAATGGTGCGGCTCTCTATAGAAAGAGGTCAGGTTTGTTGTTAAAGCATTGATAAAGTTTTCTTGTTCATCAAGATGGTCTTCCAAATACTTTAAATATTCTTTGGTGCTTTTTAACCCCAGCTTACGGATTCTGGGGGTTAGGCGGCTGTATACTAACGACTCTTTTGAGTCGGCGAGCTTTATCCCTGTCAGTCCGACAAGGATAGTACGCACCTTATTAAAATCGCTTTGAGTGAACCCAAATTCCCTTTCCATACGATTTAGAACTCCTCCCAACCATCGTCTTCATCATCGATTTGAGGCTTTGGTAAAGGCTTCGCTTTTTTAACCGGAGCTGACGCAGAAGGCAGTTTTTTCACAGTAGAAGGTTTTGAGGGTGTCGATTTCGTTGTGTGGGCAATTTGTTTAATATTCTGAGACTGATTGTCATCATTCAATATGAATTTATTGACGTTCATCGTTAATTGATCTGCTTGGCCTAATAGACTTTCAGATGCGGCGGCGGCTTCTTCTACTAGCGCCGCGTTTTGCTGAGTCATTTCATCCATTTGACTTACGGCCTTACCTATCTCATCCAGTCCAGAAGATTGCTCTGCTGATGCGCTGGCAATTTCAGCCATAATGTCATTCACCTGCTTGATGGCAGAAACCACTTCTCGCATGGTATTGCCCGATTTATTAACCAGATCATTACCATTGTTTATTTTTGTCGCTGACTCAGAAATAAGGTCTTTAATGTCTTTTGCTGCATTGGCTGAACGTTGCGCTAAGGTTCTGACTTCAGACGCCACAACCGCAAACCCACGCCCTTGCTCACCAGCTCTGGCCGCTTCAACGGCCGCGTTAAGTGCTAGGATATTTGTTTGGAAAGCAATGCCATCAATCATGCCAATGATATCGGCAATTTTTTGAGATGACTCATTAATCGATGCCATGGTTTTCACAACATCTTCTATTAGGTGGCCACCATCGATTGCGATGGTTACTGCATTGGAAGCTAGGTTATTTGCTTGCTTAGCGCTGTCGGCATTTTGTCGCACCGTACCTGTTAATTCTTCCATACTGGATGCGGTTTCTTCTAAGCTAGAAGCCTGTTGTTCAGTACGATTAGAAAGGTCTGTATTACCGTTTGATATTTCACGAGCACCGGTATACACAGCATCTGATGCATTTTTAATATTGATGATGATTTCAGTCATGGTATCGAGCAGAGAGTTAACGCCTTGTGAGATACTGAGCATCATGTCGGATTTATCTTCAGTCTCTACTCGCTGCGTTAGATCATTATTTACCGCTGCATCGATGGCTGAGTTGACTTGGCTCACGGTAAGTTGAAGTTGCTGTTCGGCTTCTACTTCAGTAGTAATATCCGTTGCGAACTTCACGACTTTATAAGGTGTGCCACTTGGGTCTCGGATAGGGCTGTAGTTGGCCTGTATCCAAATTACTTTACCGCTTTTATGCACTCGTGGATAACGTCCGATGAAATGTTCACCGTTTGCAAGGCTGCGCCAGAAATTACGATATTCTTCGGATTTCTTGTATTCGGAATCAACAAACAAGCTATGATGTTTACCTTCAACTTCGCCTAGCGAGTAGCCGAGAGCATTCAGAAAATTATCATTTGCTGAAAGAATGGTGCCATCGAGTTCAAAAGAGATAACCGCTTGAGATTTAGAAATCGCGTCTAGCTGACTCTCATAATCGGTATTTTGTTTTTTCTTTTCGGTGATATCGGTCGCAAATTTAACAACTTTGTACGGTTTGTTGTTATTGTCAAAAATAGGGTTGTAACTCGCCTCAATCCAAACGGCTTCACCGTCTTTAGAATAGCGACAGAATTCACCGCTCTGGAATTCACCATTACCCAGTTTAGCCCAGAAGTCTTTGTACTCACGGCTATTTCGGTATTTGTTATCAACAAAAATACTATGGTGTTTGCCTTGAACTTCTTCTAAAGAATAACCAAGCGCATTAAGGAAATTGTCATTGGCAATTAAAATATTGCCGTGTAGGTCAAATTCAATAATGGCTTGAGAACGAGTCAATGCATCTAATTGACCTTGAGCATTGACCCAATCGTCTTTGGCGATAATCATTTGATTATCATCTAATCGTTTTGAAAACAGGCTTTTTAACATGGTAATAACCCTTCCTATGAATCGTGTTTACTTTGAAGCCTTGAAGGCCAACTGTGAATAATGTTTATCCTTATGCGCTCTCGAATACGCCTATCTCATCGCTTGATATGAGCTCTTCAATATCGACGATGATGACCATTTGATCTTCCAAAGCGGCAAGTCCATGGAGATAACGGCTATCGAAAGCTACACCAAACTCAGGTGCTGGTTTAATCTCTTCGGCTTCTAGATTCATTACATCTGAAACGCCATCAACTACAATTCCTACCACGCGATCACGCACATTAAGCATAATCACAATAGTCCATTCGTTATAAGTCGCTTCACCTATGTTGAATTTAATTCGTAAATCAACAATCGGGACGATATCGCCACGCAGGTTAATAACGCCTTTAATATAACTAGGTGCATTAGCAATTTTAGTTGCCGGTTCATAACCACGAATTTCTTTAACAGTCATAATATCAAGCGCATAGGTTTCATCGCCCAATACAAATGTTAAGAACTCTTTTGCAGGCATTGAAGACGTATTACCCTGCTTAAGTATTGCCATAATAAATGCCTCCTTATAAGTTCGATTGGATGAATTGTGTCATGGAGTCAACGTCCAAAATTAACGCGACACTTCCATCGCCCATTATGGTCGCACCAGCAATCCCTTCTACTCGACGATAATGTCGTTCTAGGTTTTTAATCACCACTTGTTGTTGACCTAAAAGGGAATCAATCACTAAACCAAATCGTTGTTTTGATGTTTCAACCAGAACAACAATCCCTGTTTCTAAATTCGTTGCTGTGGTATTGCCACCTAATGTTTTTCCAATATCAATAAGAGGCCAGTATTCTTCACGCACCCAAAGTAGTTGCTTTCCTTTTATGCGCTTTATCTGCTCTGCAACAGGCTGAATACTCTCTACAATATTAACTAGAGGAATAATAAATACCTGATCTGAAGCCTCGACAGTCATACCGTCAAGGATGGCTAGTGTCAGTGGTAAGCTAATGGTAAATACTGTGCCAATTCCTGCTGCAGAGGTGATTTCGATACGTCCGCCCAGAGATTCAATGTTGCGGCGTACCACGTCCATTCCAACGCCTCGACCAGATACATCTGTGACTTCTGCAGCGGTGGAAAAACCTGCTTCAAATATGAGCTGCCAAACGTCGCTGTCTGATAACGTTTCTGGTAACGATAGTTCTTTTTCTAGCGCCTTTTCGATGATCCGTTCTCGATTTAAGCCCGCGCCATCGTCGGCTATGGTGATAACAATTTCGCCACCTCTTTGAGCTGCTGAAAGTTTAACGATGCCTGTTTCATCTTTATGAGCTTCCAAACGTTTTGATGGCATTTCAATACCATGATCAACGCTGTTTCTAATTAAATGTAGAAGAGGGTCGGAGATTTTCTCTACTAGATTTTTGTCAATTTCTGTATTTCCGCCTTCAATGACTAGATTTATTTTTTTCTCTAATTTAGTGGATAAATCTCGGACAAGTCTGGGGAAACGGTTAAATACAAATGAAATAGGCAGCATACGTACAGACATAACAGCTTCTTGAATTTCACGGGTGTTTCGCTCAAGTTCAATCAGTGCCGATTGCATTTTATCGGCAATGCTTTCTTGTACTTCGCTGCCGATTAAATTCAGCATGGATTGGGTTATAACAAGCTCGCCGACTAGGTTAACCAGTTTGTCGATTTTATTTGTTTCAACTCGAATGCTGGTGGCTTCCGCTTTTGTGTCGGCTGCTTTTGCCGGTGCTTTTACAGCCGTTTTTTTCTGCGTTGTGGCTTGTTGTGGTGTCGTTGTATTTTCTATAGGTGTGGCTGCTGGTTCAGTCTGAGGATCTTCATTAAAGAACCCATAGCCGATGTTGTCAGTTTCTTCCTTTTGTATCTCATCTCTTTCAACAGGGTTTTGTTGCTCGTCAGCTTCATTTGAGGTATCGATGTTTTCGTCAAAAAAACCAAAGCCAACATTTTCGTCATCGGCTGGCGCTTTTTCGCTATTAAGATCATCATCAAAAAAGCCAAAACCTAGGTCTTCTTGTTCTTCGCTTTTATCATCGTCTTCGTCAAAAAAGCCAAAACCTGGATCTTCTTGTTCTTCGCTTTCATCATCGTCTTCGTCAAAAAAGCCGAACCCTTGATCTTCTTCCTCTTCTAAAAGGGCATCGATTTGTTCACCTGCCCCTGCGATTGCTTGTAATGTGGCTCCTAGCCTTTCTTTACTTGCTTCAATGATTTCCCAGTCGATTTCACTTTCTTCACGATAGCAGCTAAGAATATTTTTAAGCACATCGGTTGTTTCAAGTAGAACTGTGATGAGATCCGTTGTTAATATCAGCTCATTATTTCTCGCAGAGTCCAACATGTTTTCCATAACATGCGTTAACCCTGTCAAAGCTTTGAAACCAAAAATATCGCTACCACCTTTAATGGAGTGGGCGGCACGGAAAACACTATTTAACTCTTCCATATCGGGTGCATCGATATCGTAGGCAAGCAATAGTGTTTCCATTGTTTCGAGGTGTTCTTGTGCCTCCTCGAAAAAAACCTCATTGTATTGACTTAAATTATCCATACTGTCTCTCAATGAATTCGCAAAATGAGGTTCTTAACGAAGCACTTTCGCAACGACTTCGAGTAGCTTTTTAGGGTCAAATGGCTTGACCATCCACCCAGTAGCTCCTGCAGCCTTGCCTTTCTGTTTCATTGTGTCCCCAGCTTCGGTTGTTAGGACAATAAGAGGAACCCGAGCATAACTAGGCATCGCGCGCAGTGATTTGATCAAGGTAAGACCGTCCATATTGGGCATGTTTTGATCCGTGAGTACGAAATCAAACATTTCAGTCTTACAAAGGCCTAATGCAGCTTGGCCATCATTGGCTGTTTTTACAGCATATCCAGCCCCTTTTAGGGTCATTTCTACCATCTGGCGAACAGAAGGGGAGTCATCTACGACAAGTAGTTTTTTGCTCATAATTCATCCTAGTATCGTAAGGTTGCGAGTGTTGTGTTGGTGTTTTGGTCATAGACAAGGCTATTGCATAAGGTATTTACAATACTTAAGCCTCGACCATGCGCTTGAGTGTCTGGTTGGATCGTTTCAGTTTTTATCTGATAACCATTACCAGAATCAGAGACAGTCAAGAGCAATGATTTCTCAAATTGATTCCAGCTAAGTGCTACGGTAATTCTTTGGCTATCATTAAGCTTTTTAATGGCCGCATTCCTATCATCAAGATAAGAAATAAAATCGGATTTTTTCAAATTGGATTGGATGTTTAAAATTCCGTGATCGACTGAATTAACAATTAATTCAGTCGATACGGTAAATACACGTTGGCAAAACGACGGAGAAAAGCCATAGCTCTCGAGTAGCTCTATCATTTTTAAGGTAAAACTGTCGTTTAGTAGTGCATCTCCAAATAGTTCAAAATTGAATGCAAAGTTGCCTTTGGGGAATGGTTTTTCGACAGGGCTGCTAGATAGCTCATTCCTTAAAATACCTAAATCTAGGCAGCATAAAGTCATATCATCGTGGTTACTCATTGGACTTACATCCATAGCCCGCATGCGAGTAATTGTATATTCTGTTTCGGTGGGGCATTCAGCAATAAGAGCATAAGCGTCTTCAAAACAAAGTGTTTTATTATTATTGCATTTGTTTTCAATTAGTCCGTCGCTAAAAAATGAAATAAATCCAATATTTTCAATGGGGTATGTATCGAATTTAGTACTGATGTCGTTAGTTGGTAAAATACCTATCGCCATGTTTTTTGCTGGAACTTTATCTATCAATTGTTTGTTGTTATCGAAGATAAGTACATTAGGCATTCCGCCATTCCAGATACTGATGGTATTTTTTGACAGACATATTTCTATTAAAATACAGGCAAAAAAACGGTTACTTGGGACTGTTTGTGAGTGTTTATCGCTTAATTCTCGCAATATAGCACCTGGTGATAATCCCTTTGCTACCATGGCGTTAAAAGTCACGACCATAGGGTAAATAGTAATAGCTGCGGCCATACCATGCCCCGTTGCATCCCCCAACATGATAATCAAATTGCCATTTGGGGATTGTGCTGATATCAGAATATCTCCACAGAATCTTCCGCTAGAAAGCGTTGCGACATTTACCCCTTCGATAGAATGAGAGTGCGTGTGTAAAATATGATCGTAGACAAAAAAAGCCAGCGCTTCTTCTTGCTCTTTTTCTTGCATAATACTTAAGTAGTTTTCGTTTGCTCTAAAAAGAGCGAGCTCTACTTCTGACCAATCAAGAAAGCTTTGTACTTTATTCGATAACAGCAGTGGAAGAATGGGTTTTTGAATAAAGTCTTTTACACCAGCGTCAAACAATCGTGCCATGTGAGCACTATCGTATTCTGCTGTTATCATCAGAATCGGCGCCATTGGATAGAGTTGACGAATTTGTGGAATTAATTCATCTGACATTCCATCTGGTAGATGAACATCTAGTAAGAAAAGTTTTATAGAGTCATCAGCAAAACACTGACGAACTTCTTCAAGTGTCGATGCTAATACCACCTCAATCCCTTTATTTTGAAGTGCCTTAGACACAATTAAGCGTGTTGAAGCGTTATCTTCTAATAAAAGAACTTTACTTATCTTATTCATAGCTAAATAACTTCTCAAAATTAGCCATGTCAAGAATATCTTTTGCTGTTCCATTTACATTTCGAATGGTGCCTTGACCTGAAGTGGCACTTATCTGACGGTGCAGAAGAACCATCATTCCTAGGGCGGAAGAATCCACATAGGCGACACGAGAAAAATCTAATACGATTTTTTTTGTTTTGGTTAATGCTTCTTCATAGGCTTTGGTGAACCACCCATGGGTACTAAAATCAAATCTTTCAGGCATATTAATCACTATGAATTCTGACATGCGAACCTCTCGTCCTTATTTAAAATAAATCAATGTCGCCGCTTTCAATATTTTGTTGTGAAACAGGGTTATGTTTTTGTTGGCTACGTTGTTTTATTATTTCTAATTTATCCCTTAATACGTGCTCTATATTGTCCGAAGATTCATCGTTCACAGAGCTCAACTGTTCGCCCATAAAGCCCAACACTTCAATGGTATACGTGATGTTTTGTCCGTTGATATCGTCAAACTGTAGCGCTCTGGTGGCATCGAATATGGCTGATTCTAAAGCCTTGGCAAGATTCTCCAGTTCTAATGTAATGCCTGCATCGTCTTCCGCTTTTTTAACAATGTGCTGCAAGGCGCTGTTCATGGTTTTTTTAGATTCCATTATGTAAGTCACATCATGGGCGGCTAATCGCTCCATTGATTTTGTTAAGCTAGAGACTTGGTCTTGGATCTTTTTGAGACGGGATTGGATGGCAATACTAAAACCAGAAGATCGATTGGATAGTGAGCGAACCTCATCTGCAACAACAGCAAAGCCACGTCCTGCTTCACCCGCTCTGGCGGCTTCAATAGCTGCATTGAGTGCTAGAAGGTTGGTTTGATCGGCAATGTCATCAATATCTTTTAAGGCTTTTGCAATTTCAGGCATTTCATCATGGATTTCATTGACCTTTGAGAGTAGCTCCATAGATGAGGCTGACATTTCAATTGTACTTTCGATGAACTTGTCTAAGGTGGTTGCAGTCTGTGCTGCAAAGTCACGCATGACTTCGCTGTAATATTTATTGTCATCACTATCTGTTTCAACTAAGTGATTAATACAGCCGGCTTGTTGCTCAATCAATGAATTTGTTTCTATAAAGGCATTATTAAGTAGCTCTACTGCACTTTTTTGTGTGGCAAGTACATTGTTAAGGTCTTCACCACATACATTTAATAAAGGCACTAGGTCTCTGCTAAACAATGCTTCAGGAATCGATACATGATCCGCTTGAGAAGAATGAATAGCGGCAGCTACCTTGGCTTCTTCTGGGGTATCAGCTTTATTTTTTGGTGACTTAGATAAAAGAATTGGGATAAAACCAAATACTGCAAGAACCGCAATCGCCTCCCACATTAAAGATTCATATACCAGAATTCCAGCTACTACTAATGCAAAACAATGACAAAGAAGAAATCGCAACATGTTTATCCTTAAGCTGTTTGTACCATTCAACAAAATAAGTGTAGTCAATAAAATAAAATATTTTCAAAAATGACGAATAAATTTTATAAGTCATTTTAAGCAGTATATTAATAATGATTTTCTTGTATATGTCCCTTTGCAAATAGATACAAAACACCATGAAACGTGACAAAGCATTGATACAAAAATACATTTTAGGAATGTCGTTAAAGGATTTAAAAATGGCGATATTGATGAAATTAATGAAAATATGAAGTGATAGAGACATTAATTTATGAGGCTTATAAAGGTGGGATGAAAGAGGCGATAACTGTGGTGCACTGTAGGTTTTTTGGGACATAAGACATTTCTTTTTTAAATGCTTACTATATGCTGGGGACAGCGGATTGATGTTTACTTTTGCTCTGTGTGCTGTATTTTTCTAACCTAATTCATTGTTGTTAGGAATGCTTATGTCCGCTTTATTTCATTACGCCTTTCACGTTACTTCTTTAGACGAAACGCGCCTTTTTTATACGCAAGTTTTAGGTTGCATTGAAGGCCGCAGCACTGAGACTTGGGTGGATTTTGATTTCTACGGGCATCAACTGTCTCTTCATTTAGGTGTGCCAAGTCCAACGACAAATACGGGTAGAGTCGGTGATCATCTTGTTCCTATGCCACACTTTGGGTTGATTTTACCGTTAGAGGAATGGCAGAAGTTGGCAAAGCGTCTAACTGAAGCGAATGTGGCGTTTGATCTTGCTCCAAGTGTTCGCTTTGAAGGCTTGCCTGGGGAGCAATGGACAATGTTTTTTAAAGATCCAAGTGGAAATGCTATTGAGTTAAAAGGCTTTAAAGACTTGGCTCAGGTGTATGAAAAATGATCCCTTTTATTAGTCGCGCTGATTTGTCAGAACAAAATATTTGGATTAAGCATTTATCGGCGGCAATGCCAAATGAAATGATCGTACTTTTTGCCGATTTAACTCCAGAGCAAAAGCTGCAATGTGAGATTGCTATTGTCGCCAATCCAGACCCTGATCATTTATTAGAGCTACCTTCATTAAAGTGGGTTCATAGTGTATGGGCAGGTGTTGAACGTATGATCAATGAACTGTCGTCACCACCTTTTTCAATTGTGCGTTTAGTTGATTCCAATTTGGCCCAGACTATGTCTGAAGCAGTCTTAGCTTGGACGCTTTACCTTCATCGAGATATGCCAACATATGCCAAGCAGCAGTCAAAAAAATCTTGGATTCAACAACCCATGGTGCGTGCTCAAGATCGCCGAATCGGTGTACTTGGATTAGGGGAGCTAGGTGCCGTTAGTGCGCAGCGTTTAGTCGCTAACGGTTTTTCCGTTGCGGGATGGAGTCGAAACCCCAAGCAGGTTGCAGGAGTTGAGTGTTTTTATGGCGAGGAAGGGCTCATCCCATTGTTGCGACAAAGTGATATACTCGTTTGTCTTTTGCCCTTGACGATAGAAACTAAGGGCTTGCTCAATGATCAAAATCTGTCATGTTTACCAATAGGAGCAAGCTTAATTAATTTTGCTCGTGGTCTCATTATTGATGATGAAGCTTTGTTAACGAAACTTGAACAAGGGGCTTTGTCCCACGCTGTGTTGGATGTCTTTATGCAAGAGCCGTTGCCTATAAATCACTCATTTTGGCAGCATGATTCTATCACTGTATTGCCACATATCTCTGCGCCAACACACCCTGTAAGTGCCAGCGAAATTGTCGCTGAAAATATTAAACAGTATCGACTGACGGGTAATATTCCGCCAGCTGTTGATCCGGTTCGTGGTTATTAGTGGAATAATATCTAATAAGTCTAAAAATGGAGTCTTAAATGCCGCATTGTATCGTTGAATATAGCCAAAATTTAGAACAAGAAGTGCCCCCAGTAGACTTACTTGAGGCGGTTAAGGGTGCCTGTATTGCATCGACACTGTTTACTGAAGAAGACATCAAATTACGTAGTTTCCCCTATAAGAGCTTTTTAACCGCTGGAAAAGAAGATGCTTTCGTTCATGTCATTCTAAGAATGCTTTCTGGTCGAACAATGGAGCAGAGAAAGCAACTTTCTCATTTAGTTCTAGAAGCTTTAACACAGTTTTCATTAAAGGATGTTAGTTTCTCGGTGGAAGTCTGTGAAATGGAACGCGATACCTACGCTAAAAAGGTTGTTCTATCCCAATAATAATGGTGATTTTGATCGCCCAAAAAGGTCTTTAAATAATGAAAGCCATTATGTGCTCAATGATATTTCTTCCGAGTTTGCTTTGGGCTCAGGCAGATCTACCCGAACTGGATAAGGCGTTAACGACCGAGTCGGATAGTGCGATAGTTTCTGAAAATACCGAACTAAACGGTTCAGAACGGGAAAACTTAGAGTCTAACAGCGAGGCATCTGCGGATGATGGTTTAGACGAGCCTTACGCTCCTGAGGAGCCAGAAGTTCCTGAATCTATCTCTAAGCGGGCAAGAGATGCGAATGGTTTGTTTCAACAAAGGGAGAATAGAGAAACCAATACCGCAAATAATCCGTTTGTTTTAACGCCTCATAAGCCAAATTATTTCTTACCTTTTTCCTATACCTCTAATCCGAATGACCGTGCTTTTTTAGGTGATCAAGCGGCAGATTCGGATGAGTTGGAAAGCGTAGAATTTAAGTTTCAACTGAGCGTGAAGTTTCCTGTTGCCTACGATGTGGTAGGACGAGATAGTAGTTTATGGTTTGCCTATACTCAGCAAGCTTACTGGCAGGCTTACAACAGCACAATTTCCTCACCTTTTCGTGATACCAATCATGAGCCTGAAGTCTTTGTCGTGACCAAACCTAAAAAAGGCCTTTTAGGGATTAAGCCGAACTACGTGACGTATGGCTTCAATCATCAATCTAATGGTCAATCAGGGGATTTATCTCGTTCTTGGAACCGTTTTTATGTGGATTTCATGTTTGAACATGGCGACACAGCTTTTTCTATTAAGCCGTGGTATCGAATTCCTGAAAGCTCAAAAGTGGATGATAACCCGAATATAGAGAACTATTACGGCTATGGTGAGTTTAATGTGATACATGTCATTGATGACTACACCATTGATGTGATGCTGAGAAATAACTTTAAGTCGTCTGATAACAGGGGCGCGATTCAAGTTGGTTTTACTTTTCCTTTATGGGGGAAAACGCGCGGCTATGTTCAATACTTTAATGGTTATGGGCAATCTTTGTTGGACTACAATCATCAAACTCAATCTCTTGGTGTGGGGATAATGCTGACTAACTGGCTATAGTTAGCTTAGCAATAGACTTTGAATAAGCTGAGATGACATGTTTCTAAATGCCTCGTTATGTCGAGGTATTTTTTTGCCTGAAAGTTGTGGTTTAGGTATGTCACTAAGTTGTCATACTAATGCCACAGAACGGACATTTTACTGGTCTATGTTGGTAGTAAGACAAAACCAGTGAGGTGATAAGGATGAACATACTTCAGAATATCCACGCAGTTGATGTACAAACTTTTTCTTGGTGTATGGCGCGCAAGCACAGAGCGACATTAACTCGTATCGGGCGAGCCGTTTCATTTTCAGCGGATGGCCCGCTTTACGCGTTATTAGCATTGTTATTTTGGTTCGCTGGTGAGGCAACACTAACGTTGGTATTGATATTGGGTTTTTTAGTCGAGCGTGTTGTGTACTTTGCATTGAAGCGCGGTTTTAAACGCAATCGTCCAGCCGATGCGTTGGATGATTTTAATAGTTTTATTATTCCTTCAGATCAATTCTCTTTTCCGTCAGGTCACACATCAGGGGCTTTTTTTGTGGCCTTTTGTCTATCTGAGTGGTTTCCCAGCTTGAATGTCATGTTGTATTTCTGGGCGGCAAATGTCGGCTTATCACGTATTTTTCTAGGTGTGCATTTTCCAACAGATACCGTGATTGGAGCTTTATTAGGTACTGCTTGCGCAGCGATGGCAATAGGTATTTTGGTATGAAAATATTGTACGGTGTTCAAGGGACGGGGAATGGTCATATTACTCGAGCGCGAGCCATGGCGGCAGAAATGCATGCCGCTGGCGTAGAAGTAGATTTTGTTTTTTCTGGTCGTAAGCCAGAGGACTACTTTGATATGGCGGTATTTGGCAATTACCGAACTTTTCAAGGTTTGAGTTTTGTCGCTCGAAATGGTCAGCTAGACTTATATGCCACTTGTAAGAGCGCCAATTTTTTTAAGTTGTATCGAGATATTCGTTCGATAGATACCCGTGGCTATGATTTGGTCATCACTGATTTTGAGCCTATCGTTGCTTGGGCTGCTAAACGTCAAGGCGTGCCTTGTGTTGGGTTTGGCCATCAATATGCGTTCAAATATGATATTCCACGCTACAAGAAAAACTTTATTGCGCAGTGGGTAATGTCAAATTTTGCGCCTGCAGCAATCCAATTAGGAGCTCATTGGCATCATTTTGGTTATCCCATTTTGCCGCCACTTATTCATGCGCAGCAAATGAAAAACATGCCCGATCCTGAGCACGTTTTAGTCTATTTACCTTTTGAGAACAGTGAAGCTGTTTTGGATTGGCTAGATGGCGTGCCGGATTATCGCTTCCGTCTTCATTGCAAAGACATTGAACCTGGTGTCTACGGCAATGTAGAAGTTTTTGCTTTTGGTCGGGAAGTGTTTCAAAAGAACTTAAGTGAATGTGAATCTGTACTTTGTAATGCTGGATTTGAACTAAATTCCGAAGCCTTACAGCTTGGTCGTCGTATTCTGGCAAAGCCGCTTAAAGGACAAATAGAGCAACATTCTAACGCCATCGCCCTAGACTTTTTAGACGTTGCGAAAACAACAGATGTATTAAATTCGCAAGTTATTCAAGAGTGGCTAGAAACCAGTAGAGTAGTGCAGATATCGTATCCTAATGTCGCTCGTTCTGTTGTTGCTTGGTTGCAATCTAGTAATGATATTAGCGTGTCTGATTTGTGTGAGTCTTTATGGCGACAAACACCGAATGTTCGCGGTATTGATTTTAAATACAATAACCAAACGCTAATTCATAATACCAAGAGAGTAAAAAGCGTTACGGCCTAAACTAGTAGGCCGTAACTTAGTGTAAATGTCTCTTGTTAATTGTTAAGCGCTCAAGGTTTTTTGGAAAAAGCTGATAGTGCGTTCCCATGCAAGTTCAGCATTTTTCTCTTGGTAGCGAGCCGTCGAATCATTGTGGAAGCCATGGTTCGCTTGAGGATACACGTAGGCTGTGTAATCGACTTTATTTGCCTTAAGTGCTGCCTCATAATCTGGCCAAGTATCGTTTACTCGTTTATCTAGTTCAGCAAAATGCAGCTGCAACGGTGCTTTGATTTTGTCTATGTTGGACTTGGCTGGAGTGCCATAGTAAGGTGCACCAGCATGGATTGTATCTGGCATGGCGGCGGCTAAGGCATTGGTCAAATAACCGCCGTAGCAAAAACCTACCATACCGACTTTTCCTGTACTCAATTCATGCTTCTTCAGCAGAGTTGCCGCATCCATGAAATCACCTTCGATTTTATTTCCGTCTAAGGTCTTTTGCATTTCTCGTCCCTTGTCATCATTGCCAGGGTAGCCACCTAAAGGGAAAAGAGCATCAGGAGCAAAGGCGATGAATCCAACTTTTGCTAAACGTCGTGCAACATCTTCTATGTACGGGTTGAGACCACGGTTTTCGTGAGCAACCAGCACCGCTGGCGCTTTATTGTCGGCATTGACATTTTTAGGAATAACTAGGTAGCCGCGAGCCTTGCCATGGCCATTTGGTGAATCGTATTCCACATAGCTAGCAGTAATATCAGGGTCATTAAAAGATACTTGCTCAGCTAACGCGTAGTTGGGGGTGAGTGCTCCTGCGACGACGGAAAGGGTCAGTCCCGTTACGCTAAGCGTACCAAGGCGAGATAAAAATGTACGGCGGTCTATGTCACCATGAGCATATTCGTCATACCAATCGAAAGCTTCCTGAGGAATGCTACCGCTTGGTAAGGATTTATTGGTCGGTCTTTCTGTTGGTAAAGTCATCGCAATTCCTTCTTTATTTTGAGAGTGAAATTCAGCAACGCATTTTTTAGAACTTTGGAATGAAAAGTGGTTCAATAGATACGCATAAAAAAATATTTTAGATGATCTCGATTGATCTTTTTTTTAATAGCCAACGTATTTAAGGTTAGCCGAAGAATTTAACATTGGCAGAAACAAAGTATAGATGCTGAATCGATAGTATTTTTTCATGTGGTTAATGATGATAACTCAGTAGGAACGGATACTAATGACGCGTAAAATGCCAATTATTATTACCGGCGGAGGGCAGCGCTTAGGCCTTGCCTGTGCTAAAGCATTAGTTGCTCAAGGATATGAAGTAATTATTACTTATCGCAGAGCTCGAGCAGATATTGCCATTTTAGAAGAGCAAGGAATTTCTTGTATTCAAGCAGACTTTTCATCCAGCTCTGGAGTAGATGAATTTATTGCTAAAATACAAAGTCGATATTCTGCACTTGGGGGTATCATTCATAATGCCTCTGAATGGGAAGCAGAAGAGAGCTGTTTGGATACGGCGTTATTAATGGAAAAAATGTGGCAAGTCCACGTATTTGCGCCTTATCGTATAAATCTGGCCTTCGAAGCATTATTATATGCAGGTTCTGAGCAAGAGGGGCAAGCAGACATTATCCATATGACGGATTATGTAGCAGAAAAAGGCAGTGACAAACACATTGCTTATGCGGCAAGTAAAGCAGGTTTAGCAAATCTAACTTGCTCGTTTGCCAAACGATTTGCACCTCGAATTAAAGTGAATGCGATAGCGCCATCACTTTTGATGTTTAACAGTGGCGATGACTCAGAATATCGTAACAAAGCATTGAATAAATCCTTGCTGCGCAAGGAGCCAGGGGAGCAAGAAGGTGTGCTAGCGATACAGTACATATTAGACAGTCGCTACATGACAGGTCGAACCTTGTCACTTGATGGAGGCCGGCATTTGGTTTAACTCGCCAAATGGGACTTCTTTTTTTGAACGCCTCCATGTCATGAGACAGGGTTAAGTAACTTAGGACAAACATATGAAAGCTAACACTGCTGAACAAACCAATTTAAATAGCCTTGCGTTATCGGATTCGGCGATAAAAGTACGCGATGCTCTTATCAACAGTGGTCTTGAAACCCCAATGATTGATAACGGTTTGACGAGTGAAGAAAAATACCAGCGTATTAAAAATGCATTTGAAGATGTGGTAACAACACTTGGCTTAGATTTGACCGATGATAGTTTGGCAGAAACACCACATCGTATTGCCAAAATGTATGTGAAAGAAATTTTCTCTGGTTTAGATTACGCACAATTTCCTAAAATCACCGTTATTGAAAACAAGATGAAAGTGGATGAAATGGTGAAGGTAAGTGACATCAGCTTTACCAGTACTTGTGAACATCATTTTGTGACCATTGATGGTTTGGCGAAAGTTGCATATTTGCCTAAAAACAAGATTATCGGTTTGTCTAAAATCAACCGTATCGTTCGTTTCTTTGCACAACGTCCGCAGGTGCAGGAGCGTCTAACTCAGCAGATTCTAGTCACCTTGCAAACCTTGCTTGAAACCGACAACGTAGCAGTGAGCATTAGTGCCGTGCATTATTGCGTAAAAGCTCGAGGTGTTATGGACGCGAGTTCGTCAACTCAGACTACAGCACTAGGTGGGTTGTTTAAACGCAGCGACAAAACGCGTAGTGAATTCCTTGCTAGATAAGAGCCTTGCTAGATAAGAGCAGCCTAGATAAAGGCCTGAAAGATAAGGGCTGACTAAACAAGTGCTGGTAAGCTAAAAATACAGTTCGAATGATTTCAATAAAAAGAGTCTATCCACATAGGCTCTTTTTTTATGGATTGAATTAAGGCAAAGTGTCTCAGCATATAGCATTATTTGGCTTTAGGATTTTTGATATGACGAATAAAAAGAAGGCAGTGTGGTTTCCGGCGAAAAAGAATGGCTGGGGTTGGGGTAGGCCAAATACATGGCAAGGATGGACTGTTTTAGCCTTGTACCTGCTGACAGTTGTCATCATTAGTATCGTAAATGATCCCAAAGCTGAGCTGCTTAAATGGGCTGTGTCTGTCGTTATTAGTACGCTTATTTTGATTGCTTGTTATTACTGGAAAGGTGAAGCGCCAAACTGGAAATGGAAGACTATTGAAAAAGATAAGCGTAAGTGGCGTTAAGAGACCTTTCCACGATTACTGCGCTTGCCAATACTTTGTTAAAAATAGACTCAAAATGCTCATTTATAACCCATAAACTCCGCTTTTTCGTCTATTTTTGCCTCATCTTGGCTTCGCTCGTGACTTCGTGCAAAGGTTTCATTAAGTTATTTTAAAGATTTAATTTGCCCAGTGAATGAGTTCAAATAATCTTTATTTGAACAAGGATATTTCATGCGCACATCTGGCGTGTTGTTGTTTATTGCTTATTTAGGCTTCATTAGTTTGGGCTTACCTGACGCCGCACATGGAATTAATTGGCCATTTGTTCGGACTGAATTTGGCGTTCCTACCGGTTGGCTGGGTTTGATTATTGCCGCTGGTGGTGTGGGCTATCTAATGTCGAGCTTTTCAGTCGGCTATTTAATGACTCGTTTTGGCGTAGGTTGGTTGCTAATCGTCAGTAGCTTGCTGGTGAGTTGTGGTCTATTCGGTTTCTATTTTAGCGCCTCTTTCATTATTTTCGCCTTGTTCTCGATTGTCATAGGTATGGGGTCAGGCGCTATTGATGCTGGCCTTAATGCCTACGCGGCAGAGCATTTTTCTACTCGACATATGAACTGGTTGCACGCGGCATTCGGTGTAGGCGCAACCGCAGGTCCTATTATTGTTACAACGGTTTTGGTAAGTTTTTCTCAAAATTGGCGGTTGGGTTATGCCGCTCTCGCAAGTATATTATTTATAATGGCGATGGTGTTTGTATTTAGTCGACATCTTTGGGAAAGCGATAAACATGCGCCTAAAAAAGCCGACGTTCAAGTTGATGAAACTCCAGCGATTACCCAACTGCAGGCGTTGAAACACCCGGTTATTCGTTTTCAAATTGTATTTTTCTTCTTATACGCGGGTGTTGAAGTTGGTGTTGGGCAATGGGCTTTTACAGTGATGACGGAATCCCGTGGCATTTCCTTAGCCAGCGCAGGAATGTGGGTGGCGATCTATTGGGGAGCCTTGGCATTTGGTCGTGCTATTTTCGGATTCTTGGTGGAGCGCTTTTCTGTTGATCAATTGTTGCGCCTTTGCTTGGCAGGGATCGCGTTAGGTGCATTCTCGTTTACCATCAGTGTGACGCCTTATGCGAGTTATTTTGGGCTGGCACTAATGGGCTTTTGCGCGGCACCGATTTTCCCATGTATGATTTCGCAAACAGCGGCGCGGGTCGGCAAAAGGTATTCTGTGCATGCAATTGGTTTCCAAATGAGTGCAGCAGTATGTGGTGCTATGACCTTGCCATTTGTAAGTGGTTTGATCGGCGGACACTTTGGACTGACCTTATTAACGATCAGCTTCCTGTTTTATGCGGCGCTACTTTTGGGTTTATTTCATATTATTTTAAGGCGTGCAGCCTGATCTAATATTAGGTTCTAACAGAGCAAACTAAGCTAATCATTTTCTTTATCTAATGTGTGACGCTTTAACAAGCTTGGGAACAAATACATCCAAAGACCCACTACTGCAATGGTTCCAACTCCGCCGATAACAATAGCTGGGACCACGCCGAACCAAGCGGCTGTTACTCCAGATTCAAATTCCCCTAATTGGTTTGAACTGCCAATAAAAACCGAATTGGCAGCACTGACTCTGCCACGCATTTCATCTGGTGTTTCTAACTGTACAAGGGTAGAGCGAATAACCACGCTGATCATGTCAGACGAGCCTAATAAAACCAAGGCTAGCATCGACAGAATAAGGTTTTCAGATAAACCAAACAGAATGGTCGCAACACCAAAAATAGCCACGGCGGCAAACATGATTTTGCCAACGCTGTGGGTTAGCGGGCGACGAGCTAAATACACAGACATGAGTAAGGCGCCAAGTGCAGGAGCGCAGCGTAATAAGCCTAATCCCCATGGACCTGTATGAAGAATATCTTTGGCAACAATCGGTAAAAGAGCCGTAGCGCCACCTAATAAAACCGCGAACATATCCAATGATACCGAGCCTAAGATGACTTTGTTTCCGCGGATAAAAGAGAGTCCACCAAAGAGGTGTTCAATGCTGATTGGCGATTTAGTTTTGACCGTAAAGTTGTAGTGTAAAAAGAACATAATAACGCACGAAATTAAGAAACAACTCATGCTCGATAAGTAGAGTGTTGTTGGTCCTAAAAGATAAATTAAGCCACCAAGGGCAGGGCCTGCGATAACGGATATTTCTCGTGCCGAGGCAATCGCACTGACAGCTCTAGATAACAATTCGCTAGGAATAAGATTGGGTAAAATTGCCTGATTTGCTGGCATTTCGAAGGCTCTTGCTGTGCCTAGAAGTGCTGCGCAGACATAAATCATTTCAGCTGAAATAGTTGATGACATATTTCCATAGGCAAGAATGCCGACTGTCATGGCCATGGTAAATCGGGTGCAAACACAAATTAGCCGGCGGTTGTAGCGATCTGCGACGTGACCTACCACCAAGGTTAATAACAATTGCGGGAGAAACTGGCAAAGTCCCACTAAACCTAGTGCCATTGGACTGTTGGTGAGATCGTACATTTGCCAGCCAATACCAACGCTGAGCATTTGAAAAGCAAAAGAAGAGGCTATTTGCCCAATCCAATAATGGACAAAATTAGGGTGTTTAAAAAGAGGTTGCATGATTTCCTTTCTTTTTCATTGCTGAAACAGTCATTAGCGCATTTATTGGTGCGTTAATTTTTGGAATTCAGCCATTTTTAACGAGAGTTAGTGAGAAGGCACATTGATTATGAAAAAGATTTTACGCGCTTTTTTATTCTAGGTGCAAAAGGAAAACCTAGTCTTTTCTGATTATTTTTAGATAGTCGTTATTTTCATCTTAAATACTTGGTTTTGTTCATAATGCCCAGAAAACAACATCAAAATATGATAATTTATTGCTCAGTTTATCAGGATGATAAATAGCCCCTTTATGAACGCAAGCTTGCTTCGGCAAATTTGTTTAAGTAAATCTGCTTTATCGGCAGCTTGAGCTGCTGGTTTATTTCTAAGGACATGCATTGATTAATTCTGAACTCTATTCTTCCCTTCATGAGCGTTTGTCCCGTTGGTTACTGTTATCTTGTTTGATGACGGTTGGAATTGGACAATCTTTTATTTTTACCTCTTTGCCACCAATTGGTCGTGAAATTGGTTTAGCTGATGTTCGAATCAGTACGCTTATTACCGTAGGCGCAGCTACGTTTGTTGTCGCTGCTTTTTTATGGGGAGGTATTATTAACCGGATTGGCCGCGTACGTTCGGTGATTATTGGCATGAGTAGTTATGCCATGACTATTGGGCTGACAGGCTTTGTGCTGCAAGAAGCCTTGGCGAAGCATTTATCAGCAGAGCAAACTTATTATTTAGTATTTACTTTGCGCATTGTTTTTTCGCTTGGGATTGCTGGCGTTTTACCTTCTGTGCAGACCTATTTAATCGCTCACACCGACGTGAAACATCGTAGTTCTACCATTGCTATGATTGGTGCGTCTTTTAGTATTGGCATGATTCTGGGGCCGGCGTTTGCGTCTTTATTGAGTAGTTTAGGACTGACAGCGCCTTTCTACATCATTGCTTTTTTAGCGGGTAGCATTGCTTTGCTTGTGGTGTTTTTTGTAAAAGATAGCAAGCATGTGCGTCAATTTGTGAAACCACCAGCGATAAATTGGTTTACTCAACCGGTGATGCCATTTTTGTTTATGTCTTCTTTGTCTATCTTGTCGATGACTGGCGTGCAGCAAATTATGAGCTTTTTGATTCAAGATAGGTTTCAACTTGATGTGGCTCAAACGACACATCAGTTAGGATTTGCCATGATGACCATGTCTTGTTTTAGCATTCTTGTGCAGATGATATTGGTGCCACGCTTCCAGCTTGGTGTCGTGACTTTGATTTTCTCTGGCGTTGGTGTTGGCGTGCTGGCTCAACTGGCGTTTATTTTTTTGGATTCCTACGCTGGTGTTTTGTTTGCTATGGCATTGTTTGGTGCAGGTTTTGGTTTTATATTTCCGGGGATTGTGACGGCGCAAACTTTACTTGTAAAAGACGATCAACAAAGTCGATTGGCGAGTATGAATGCTTCTATGCAAGGGCTTGGAGCCGCATTGGGCCCTGTGATTCTGGCTTCTTTATATCAGCTAGGTCAATTGGTGCCTTTTTTGGGGCTGATGTTTAGTCTGATATTTATGTTGGGGGTCTTCATGTACTGTAAATCCAAATTGAGACATATTTTTTAATCTTATCTCCTGTTATGAATTGAGCTTAGTTTGAGTGACTTGACGAGGCGATATACCGAAATGTTGATGGAAACGTCGACTAAAGTGACTCAGGCTTAAATACCCTAATTCATAACTCACTTCTGTTACTGAACATTTTTCTTGTAAGCGCTGATAGGCGCGGCTCATACGACGTTGATGTTGATATTCTAGCGGAGTGCAACCGAGTTGGCGTTTAAAGCTTTCGTAGAAACGGCTGCGGCTCATGCAGGCCATCTTGGCCAGTTGATTGATATCTAACGGCTGGGCGATATTTTGTTCTATCCATTGAATGACACTGGTTAGGCCACTGGCATCGGGTGAATGTTGGGTGAATCGTAGTAGTGCGTCTCGACCATGATGTCGGATTATTCGAGTGACCAATTCACTAACACCAAAGTCGACGAGCAAGTCTCTGTCTGGGTCATTGCGAAGAAAATCGCTGGTCAGCCTATCGATGACCTGTTGGGTTGCTTGGGTGTGCAAGGTATGCAAATGTTGGTTCGGATCCAGCGTGACGCCAGAAGGCAATGACTCCACCATAATGTCATTCATTCGATCACAAATTTGCGCGACCCGTTCTTGTGAAATAGCGATGGTGAGGCAGGTGGTTGGGTTATGAAATTGAGCTTCGGGGAAATCAATAAAGACTTCTTCTTGTGGCGCTAAGATAAAAGACTCATGAGGAAGAAAAGGGATGTTGTCATGCTTTTTGGTATGCATGACCTTTGCGCCTGTTACCATTCCACAATAAAGCAATGAGTCGGCTTTTAAGCTGACTTTTTGTGCTTGTTCATAGGTATCATAAATGCTGAGCTCGGAGTGTGGCCCAGCAAAACACACACGGTTTTCGACCAACTGAATTGGCGCGCGTTTATGTTGCTGTAATGTTTTTTCTGTCGAGATAGAACGACTCATTAACACACCTCTTTTGTCTTAATATTTTTATTTTAATAGCGTGGCGTGGTGAATTTTCTTTCACTCATCATCGCTCTTGCTTACTCATGGGTCAATACAAAAGCAGAACAGAAATGGATAGCTAGACAAGTTTCATGGACTCACAGGCAAGTTTTCTTCTCGCTTTCTTCCTACTCTTATTGCCATGGTTAAAACAAAGATTAAAAACCTGATATAAAAACAACAAAAATGGAGACATTGTATGATATACGCACAACCTGGTACTAACGGTAGTCTTATTACATTTGAAGCCCAGTACGGTAATTTTATCGGCGGTGAATGGGTCGCTCCGGTAAAAGGTCAATACTTCGATAATATTAGCCCTGTAAACGGCGAAGTATTTTGTCGAATTCCTCGCTCTACCGAAGAAGATATCAACCTTGCCCTAGATGCGGCGCACGCTGCACGCGTGGCTTGGGGTAAAACATCAGTTACTAATCGTTCCAACATACTATTGAAAATTGCGGATCGTATCGAGCAAAATCTAGAAGCACTGGCTGTTGCCGAAACATGGGACAATGGTAAAGCAGTTCGTGAAACCTTAAATGCCGATATTCCTTTAGCCGCCGATCACTTTCGTTACTTTGCTGGCTGTTTACGCGCACAAGAAGGCAGTACGGCTGAACTTGATGAGCATACTGTGGCGTATCATTTTCACGAGCCACTAGGTGTTGTCGGTCAAATCATTCCTTGGAACTTCCCAATCTTGATGGCAGCCTGGAAACTCGCTCCAGCGATTGCGGCGGGTAACTGTGTGGTTCTAAAACCAGCAGAGCAAACACCAGCGTCTATTCTTGAGCTGGTTAAAGTGATTCAAGATTTGTTGCCACCTGGCGTACTGAATATCGTCAATGGCTACGGTAAAGAAGCGGGCGAAGCGCTGGCAACCAGCAAGCGTATTGCTAAAATTGCCTTTACAGGATCGACGCCAGTTGGCTCGCATATTTTGAAATGCGCCGCTGAAAATATCATCCCTTCTACGGTTGAGTTAGGCGGTAAATCGCCTAATATCTACTTTGCTGATGTCATGCAGCAGGAAGAAGCCTTTATCAGTAAATGTGTTGAAGGTTTGGTGTTGGCTTTCTTTAACCAAGGTGAGGTTTGTACCTGTCCATCTCGCGCACTGATTCATGAATCTATTTATGACGAATTTATGGAATTGGTTATTGAACGTACTAAAACCATTAAGCGTGGTAATCCATTGGATACCGATGTGCAAGTGGGCGCTCAGGCATCCAAACAGCAATTTGATAAAATAATGAGCTACATGGACATTGGTAAAGCTGAGGGCGCTGAGCTACTAATTGGCGGCGGGATTGAATCGGTAGATGGCTTAGAGAAAGGCTTTTATGTTCAGCCAACCTTGTTCAAAGGATCTAATGAAATGCGTATCTTCCAAGAAGAGATTTTTGGCCCAGTGGTCAGCGTGACAACCTTTAAAGATGAAGCTGAAGCTTTGTCGATAGCCAACGACAGTGAGTTTGGTTTAGGTGCTGGAGTTTGGACAAGAGATACCAATCTTGCTTATCGTATGGGACGTAACTTAGAAGCTGGTCGTGTGTGGATGAACTGCTATCACCAGTATCCAGCCCACTCCGCTTTTGGTGGTTATAAGAAGTCCGGTGTTGGCCGTGAAACGCATAAGATTGCTTTAGAGCATTATCAACAAACTAAAAATATGTTGGTTAGCTATGATGTGAACCCACTTGGTTTTTTCTAATTGAGCTAAAAGAGCTTATCAATTCATCTCGTTAATAAGGAAAACCAAAAGGGTACAGCCTTTTGGTTTTTGCTCTCTTCGTTGATCTTCGGTTTCTTTAGTACTCGTGTAATTGTCTTTAAACGCCAATAAATTGACTCTTTGTTGAGCTTGTAATTTATATGTTCAAAAAACGCTGTTTCCAATTGGAAACTTTATCTCATAAGTGATAATTTCTTTTGCCATTGATCTCGTGTTTTGTATTTTAATCGTCGTACAGAAATTATCTGTCGGTAGAGGGAAAGGCTATGGCAATCAGTTTATTTGACCTTTTTAAAGTGGGGATTGGTCCTTCAAGTTCTCATACAGTTGGTCCTATGGTGGCGGCAAATCAATTCGCTCACCAGTTACAAGATCGAGAGCTACTATCAAAAGTCGGTCGTTTAAAAATTGATTTGTATGGTTCGCTTGGTGCCACCGGAAAAGGTCATGGCACGGGGACGGCCGTTCTAATGGGACTTGAGGGCGAATTGCCGGATGTTATTGATCCTAGTCGTGTTAATGAACGAGTTGATCAAATCACGGCTTCTTCGCAGCTGAATTTACTGTCAAAACAGCTTATTACTATCAACGTTGCAACAGACTTAATTTATCACCGTGTTGATCGTTTAGATTTTCATGCTAACGGCATGGTGCTGGTTGCTTTTGATGCAGTAGGTCAAGTTATTCATCAGGCGACCTTTTACTCGGTCGGTGGTGGTTTTATTGTGCAGGAAGATGAACACGGTAATGTGGCATTGGTTGAAGATGCGACTGAACTTCCTCATGTTTTCCATAGTGCAGAAGATTTGATTCGACTTTGTCACGAGCAAGACAAAAGCATTGCCCAGATTATGATGGAAAATGAGACACATTGGCGAACTGAAGAAGAAGTTAGGCAAGGAATTCTGTCTATTTGGTCTGTCATGAAAAACTGTGTTCAACAAGGTATTCGTAACGAAGGTATTCTACCTGGTGGCTTAAAAGTTAAACGAAGAGCCGCTAGTTTATACAGAGATCTAACCAGTAAAACGCGAATGGACATGATTACACCTTCTTTGGGCGCTATGGACTGGGTCAATCTTTATGCTCTGGCAGTAAATGAAGAAAATGCGGGAGGAGGGCGTGTTGTGACAGCACCAACCAATGGAGCCGCTGGCATCATCCCTGCGGTATTGCATTATTACTGGGAATTTTGTCCTCGTTCTAGTGAAGAAGGGGTAATTACCTTTTTCCTAACCGCGGCAGCTATTGGCTTTTTGTTTAAAGAAAATGCGTCTATCTCTGGAGCTGAGGTGGGTTGTCAGGGGGAAGTCGGATCAGCTTGTGCAATGGCTGCTGCTGGTTTAGCTGCTGCGACAGGCGGCTCTCCTGAGCAAATAGAAAATGCAGCAGAAATTGGCATGGAGCATAATTTAGGCCTTACGTGTGATCCAATTGGCGGTCTGGTTCAAGTGCCTTGTATCGAGCGAAATGCCATGGCGTCAATGAAAGCCATTAACTCTGCGAGTATGGCACTTCGAGGGGATGGAACACATTATGTTTCTCTAGATAAAGTTATTCGTACCATGCGAGATACAGGAAGAGACATGAATGATAAGTACAAAGAAACCTCACGCGGTGGGCTCGCTGTTAATGTGATTGAGTGTTAGCCGATTAGTAATATTACATTTGTAACAAAACAGTCATATTTCTGTAGTATCTTTTCATCTAGTGCCTTTTAAGGCACTTTTTTTTATCCTTTTTCGAGTTGTTGCTAACAATATTTTTAGGGGTTTTTATCTGAAGACTCCCAGTGTAGAATGACGCCGAATTTGCATTTTACATAAATGTGACGGGATGAATTGAGAGCCAAATTTATTTTTGATGCTAGGATAAGCATGTCGTTGATGGTTTTGGTTTAGTCTGAATTATTAGCGGTTTGGCATAGATTAATTATAGAAAGAAGAGCCCGTATGGATCTTACAAATAACCCGAAAGAAGAATCCACCTTACTGAGTGGTCATGAGTTTGTTCGTGTATTGATTGCCTTGGCGTTTGTTTTGGCGTCCGGTTTTTATGCTTCAGCTAATGGCGTTGGGGTTTCTAATTTATCTATTTTAGCCATCGCAGCAGCAATTGGTGCTTATATGGCCGTAAACATTGGTGCTAACGATGTGGCCAATAACGTTGGCCCAGCGGTAGGATCTAAAGCTTTATCTATGACTGGGGCTATTTTGATCGCCGCCGTTTTTGAAGCTGCAGGTGCTTTGATTGCTGGTGGTACAGTTGTTGGCACTATTAAAAATGGCATTATCAACCCTAATTCAATTGGCGACGCTGAAACTTTCATTTGGGTGATGATGGCTGCTTTATTGGCGGGCGCAATTTGGCTAAATTTGGCGACGTACCTTGGTGCTCCAGTATCGACAACCCACTCTATTGTTGGTGGCGTGCTTGGTGCTGGTATCGCTGCTGGTGGTTGGGACATCGCGAATTGGGATAAATTGATTGCGATTGTCGCTAGCTGGGTAATTTCCCCTGTAATGGGTGGTGTGATCGCAGCGTTATTCTTAATGTACATCAAGCGTTCTATCACCTATAAAAATGATATGATCGATGCGGCTAAAAAAGTTGTGCCTTTATTGGTTGGCTTGATGGTTTGGGCGTTTTCGACCTATCTTATTCTTAAAGGGCTCAAGCACCTTTGGAAACTGGATTTCATTACGGCTGCGATGATTGCTTTTGCAATTGCGCTAACGGTTTACTTTCTTGTACGTCCGATGGTCGATAAAGCCGCATTAGCATTGAAAAATGATAAAGATGCTGTGAATAGCTTATTTACACTTCCTCTTATTGTATCTGCAGCATTGTTAAGTTTTGCTCATGGTGCGAACGATGTTGCCAATGCAATTGGGCCACTTGCAGCAATCAACGATGCTTTATTGACGGGGGCGGTTTCTAGCAAAGCATCAATTCCTATTTGGATCATGATGGTTGGTGGTATTGGTATCGCTGTTGGTCTTGCTTTGTTTGGTCCTAAGCTTATTAAAACGGTTGGGTCTGAAATCACTGAGTTAGATAAAACGCGAGCTTTTTGTGTTGCCATGGCTGCTGCAATTACGGTAATTGTCGCTTCTCAGCTTGGTTTACCAGTTAGTTCGACGCACATTGCGGTAGGTGGTATCTTCGGTGTTGGTTTCTTACGTGAGTATTTGAAGCAATCTTATGAGAAAAAGCTAGCGTCTATTATTTCTCATTCAGAATCTGCAGGTCATAACGGTCAACAAACGCAAGAGTTTGTTAAGCGTTTCAAGTTGGCGGATGTTGAAGAAAAACGAGCAATTCTAAAAGAATTGAAACTTGCAAAAGCGTCATCACCTATTTCTTCCGAAGAGCGTAAGAGCTTGAAGAAGGCAACTAAGAAAGAGTTAGTGAAACGCTCCGCTCTATTACGTATTGCTGCAGCTTGGGTCATTACTGTTCCTGCGTCTGCATTGCTGTCGGCGATTATTTTTTACATGTTGCTTGGCTTTTCAGTCTCTCGATAAGATATTCCAAGATAAAACAAAAAAGATCAGGTTCTCTGGTCTTTTTTTGTTTTCATCCCATCGTCTGTGTTATATAAAAGTAAGCTATTGGCTAGTTTTTAAATAATGTCGTAATTCAGGTAACTATTAATAAATGAAATCAAGTATCTTGATCTTAGTTGCCATTAGTTCTTTGGTTTTATTGTGCTTGCTTCCTTCTTTTTTAAAGTGGAGAAAACAGCAAAAAGAATTAAAAGCAAAACTACTTTCTCGATTATCTAATCGAAGTGAGCGCTTGCTCTATTCTTTAGAAATGATTTCTGATCGCTACTTAGCGAGAGACAGCAAAGTCTTTATTATAGAATACTTGATCTCTGTTATAGCTCAGCTCATCAGGGCGAACCATCAGTCAAATTTTGTTTCAAAGCAGGCTGATTTAGTTAGAATGTTGACAGAATTAAAGTTAGGACAGCAAGTTGCCGTTAAAGACCGTGTTGCAACTCAAGAGCAGTTAGACCAAACACACAATGCACTTCAGTATTTGCTTCAGGGAATTAGAAATATGCCTGAAAGTTATGGTGCGGGTCGAGTTACAATAAGGCATCATATTGTACTAATAAGATATGCGCACGCATTAGCGCATCGGGACTTGTTGGTGCGGCAAGCGAGACAGGATTTAGATAATGACAAAAAGAACCGAGCGCTAGAAAAATATCGTCTTGCGTTATCGGTTATGGAAAAAAATGGATCAGTGAGTAGCTCGAAAAGAGAGGTGGTACGCCTACAGAATATGATACAGGATGTTGAAAACGTTTTATTTTCAAAGAAAAGTAAAGCGGAGCTTAAATTGAAGTAAGTTGACGAATTTCCGTGTACTAATCTTTAGAAGATTAATATGTGCTATACGTTGATAAACATTACTAAGGTAAACTACGTATCATATGACAGCCGTTACCATTACTGTACTTTTGCTAGTTATCGGTGGATTTATTGCCTTTGCAATTTTTCTACAGCTAAAAGAGCAGGCTCGATTGGAAAAGTTGCGTAAAGTGGCAACACTTAATAACCAAGTGCGCCAGGTACGTCGTTATCTTGATGAAATGCCTCCCCAGTATCAGCCTAAAGATATGAAAATGTGGTTATTTTCTAGGATGATTGCTATATACGATCAACTTATAGAATTACAGCCTGATCCAACCTTGACTCGTCGTCGCGGCCACTTGGCAGAAGAAATGGCCGAGTTTCAAACTAATAAGCAGAAAAGGCGCGCTAAGCCGATGAACGATGAGCTTCTTATCATAGAGATAAAGCGCCTGTTTGAATCCTTTAAATCATTTTTGATTTTATCTCAGAAAGAAAAAACCATCGATCCAGATGTTGTCCATCGATACAGTAAGTTATTAAATTTTTATCACTACAAAGTTAATTCTGATTATCACGCGTACCTTGCCCGTAAGGCATTCTTGAGTGGTCAAATGGACACTGCCGTAGAGATGTATAAAGAGGCTTTGTCACAATTAACGCCTATCAAAGAGTCTGTTGAAGCTCAACCAACCATTCTTAAACTCAAAGACCTGCTAAAAGAAATTGAAGATGATCTTGCCTTGCAGAAAGCAGAAGAAGAGATAACTAAAAATATTAATAACGAAGAGGAAGGTGAGCTGGATGACGAGTGGAGTAAATTTATTGAGGACTCTTCTTTTAAAGAGAAAAAACGCTTTTAGTTTTCCCGTCATTTATAACTTAAGATCACATTAAATTTTATAATTCATCTGCATTTTAATGCTTGCTACTTGTGTTAAGTCATGAGAGTTTTGTCTCGTAAGTTAATACATGTTAGATAAGGATCTCTTGTGAATTTAGCACTGCTCTCTGCCTTTATACCGACCTTCTTTTTTGTCTCTATTACGCCAGGCATGTGTATGACATTAGCCATGACATTGGGGATGACTATTGGTGTTAGACGCGCTCTTTGGATGATGTTGGGTGAGTTAGTTGGTGTTGCAACCGTGGCGATTTTATCGGCTATTGGGGTTGCCGCGTTACTATTGAATTATCCTAGTGTATTCATGGTGTTGAAATACATAGGCGGTGCTTATCTTGCCTTCGTTGGTGTTCAGATGTGGCTGTCTAAAGGTAAGATGGCAATTAAAGCGGATGCTGCAGACGCCAAGCCAGCATCGCGTTTGGATTTAATCTCACAAGGTTTTGTAACAGCAATTGCTAACCCTAAAGGTTGGGCATTTTTTGTTGCTTTATTACCTCCTTTTTTAGATGCAAGCCGTCCATTGACGAGTCAATTGACTGTATTGATAGCAATTATTTTAACACTTGAACTTACTTGCTTGCTTATTTATGCCGCAGGAGGAAGAACGCTGAAATCTATCTTGATGCAAAGTGGCAATGTACGCATTATGAATCGTATTGCTGGCTCTCTAATGATTGGTGTTGGCGCTTGGCTTGCTATTGGCTGATTGTTAATTACATGTTGGATGGCAATATTGAATGCATTAAGAAGGCGCTTTCGAGCGTCTTTTTGTATTTGAGCTTGCTGTTTTTGAATTAGCCGATTTTGCACTGGTTGTTTTTCTTGTGCCGGCCGTTCTTTTGCCTGCCGAGCTTTTTCGTTTAGCGAAAGGATTTTTTGTTGGCGGTGGCAGGTTCTGTAATGCGGATGTCGGCATATCTCGGGAAGCACTTAGTAACTGATTTAGGTTGCTTTCTAAATTGGTCATGAACTCTTGATAACTGGCCTCACCAAGGCTAATACTGTTGAGCGCCGACTCCCATTTAGCCGTCATATCAGGTGTGACAAGCTGCTTAGGAAGACAATCAATAAAAGCACGACCTGTTTGGCTGGCGTGAATTTGCTTGCCTTGTCTCATCAAAAAGCCGCGTTTAAAAAGCAATTCTATAATGCTAGCGCGAGTGGCTTCTGTGCCCAAACCATCGGTTTCTTTCAAGATGGCGCGGATGTCTTTATCGGTGACAAAGCGACTGATACCAGTCATGGCGGCGAGCAAAGTGGCATCAGTGAATGCGGATGGCGGCGTGGTGACCTTTTCTTGAACTTGTCCTTGTGTACACCAGAGTTCTTCATTTTTACTTAACTTTGGTAGCTCATTTTGGTTTTCATCTTCGGGGTCTTTGCTTTTGTTTTTATTGGGTAAAAGTGTTTTCCAGCCAAGTGAAATAGGCGTGTTACCTTTTGCTTCAAAGAGTCCTCCTTCAATTTCTAACTTAATGTAAGACGCCAAATAATCGTATTCAGGGTAAAACTGCATGAGATATTGGCGAGCAATCAGGTTAAATACCAGCGCTTCTGTTTTGGAAAGTGATGTCGCTTTATGGGCTTGAGTGGTTGGAATAATGGCATGGTGAGCCGTGACTTGTTTATCATTCCACGCTTTGCTTTTCCGTGACGCGTCAGCGTTCTCTGCGCCTTGTTGCATGTCTCCTCCTGAACGAGTGAGAGCAGCGAGAATAGCAGGCGCATCTTTGTGTTGCTGAGTCGGCAGATAGCGGCAATCGGACCTTGGGTAGGTGATCATTTGATGGCGTTCATAAAGAGCTTGGCAAGTATCTAATACTTGCTGTGCCGAAAGAGAAAACGCTTTTGCTGCATCAATTTGAAGTGCGGACAAACTATAGGGCAGTGGCGCTGGTTGCTTCTTTTGTTTGTAATTTGCTTCAACAATAATCGCGGGTTTATTGGTAATGCGATTGGCGACGTTTTGTGCCAGTGGCAAACTGAGTACGCGATTCTCTTCATCCATATAAGGTTGGCAGGCTTCACTGGGCAGCCATTTCGCTTGGAATATCCCTCCTTGTGATGTTTGAATGCTTGCCCATACTTGATAAAAATCTTTTGGGACAAAGGCTTCTCTTTCTTTATCTCTGGCAGCAACAAGTCCTAGTACTGGCGTTTGTACTCGCCCAATTGATAGAACGCCTTGGTAGCCTGCCTGGCGCCCTCTAATGGTGTAGGCGCGAGTTAGGTTCAAACCAAACAGCCAGTCTGCACGAGCGCGACCCAACGCCGAGCGCGACAAGGCCGCGAATTCATTATTTGAGCGTAAGCTACTAAGTGCTTTTTTTACCGCGGAAGGTGTTAAGTCATTCACTAAAAGTCGCTGAGTGTTTTTCAGTTTCTGTGCCGGAACCTTGGTGTAGTGTAGTACTTCATCGACTAATAGCTGTCCTTCGCGATCTGGGTCTCCTGCATGCACTAATACAGTAGCTTTTTTAATGAGTTTTTTTAAAATGCCTAGCTGCTTCTTGGTGTTGGCTTTTTCTTGCCATTGCCAGTCAGTCGGAATGATAGGTAAGTGCTCTAGATTCCAAGCTTTATAAGACGGATTGTATTGATGAGGTTCGGCTTGCTCGAGCAAGTGACCAATGCACCAACTAACGCAGTCGCCATTAGGTAGCCAGATGCAGCCTTCTTCTTTTTTTTGGGGAGAGGGAAGGGCGGCGGCAATAGCTCGGGCAAGGCTTGGTTTTTCGGCAATATAAAGAATCATAAATACACTTACTGTTTATATATACAGTAAGTGTATCGAACGCGAAGAAGTGTGGCTAGAGTTGCGTGTTATTTAGTTAGTTATAACGGCTATTTAATTGGCACTACTAGGACAGGAATTGAGCTGGTATGAATAACTTTGTTTGCTGTTGAGCCAATGATCATTTGGCTTAGTCGGCCATGTGTTCGGCTATTCATTACAATCAAGTCGGCATTTTTTTCTGCTGCTAAGCGTTGGATTGATTCAGATGGAACACCGTTAACAATAACAGTTTCTGGTGGTGTTTCTAGATTTGAAAGTTCTTCTGAATATTTTTCCATGAATTCTGATAGTAATCTTTCCATGCGTGTATTGATGTCTTTGATGGCATCTTTGCGCATAGCATCTCTAACGTCTTCGGTAATGTAGTTGTTGATCATATTGGCTGCTTGGGCGTTTAGTGGTTCTATCGCATGCATCAATATGACTTTTGCTTCATGAGTTTTGGCTAAGCTTAAAACGAGCTCCATAGCGGCCTGTGTTTTACCGTCTAGATCACAAGCATAAACGATAGTGTTTATTTTAGGTAACATGGCAAGATCCTCTTTTTATGTACCTATAGCTTAATCTTTTTAGCTTTTGCTGCTCTGATCTGTGTCAATTATCCTTGTGCTTATTTGATAAGTTGTAAGCGATAGACTGTTAGAAGATTGCCTATCACTATGATTTGCAAATAAAAAGCAACTCATTGAGGATAAGAAGATAAAGCTAATAAATAGCATTCCCCAATAATCAATTGGTTTTTTATCGTTGGTATATCTTTTGGGTGACGGGACAAAGCTCTTAGTTTTCATAACGCACTCCAGAATGAATAACGATCCAATAGATGATAATGAATATCATTTAATAAATCTATGGGGTTGATTAATATATTTTCACTCGTGATTTTTTTGGGCAGGGAGAGGTGTTGAGAGGTCTGAAAAACAAGCTCATGAGATTTGCCTATGTTATGATGTGCGCTCAATTTTTTAGTAAACGAATAAGAGAGTGTAATCATGTCAGAACTGTCGTTCGACTCTAACGAATCAAAAATCGCATACGGCATTGGTCGTCAAATTGGTGATCAACTACGCGGTAGCGATCTTGGTGAATTGTCTCTAACGCATCTTTTTGCTGCAATTGAAGACGCGCTAAACGGTACTGAAATGCGTGTTCCTGGTGCAGAGCTAGAAGCTGCTTTTGCTGAACTACAGCAAAAAATGGAAGAAAAAGGCCGTGCAGCGTCTGAAGAGAACGTGAAAGCGGGTGAAGACTTCCTTGCTGCGAACAAAGCAAAAGAAGGCGTTCAAACGACTGAAAGTGGTTTGCAGTTTGAAGTTCTTGAAGAAGGTACAGGTGCGACTCCAAGCCGTGAAGCGACTGTTCGTGTACATTACGAAGGCCGTTTGATTGACGGGCAAGTATTCGATAGCTCTATTGCTCGTGGCGAGCCAATTGAATTTCCTCTAACTGGTGTTATTTCTGGTTGGACTGAAGGTCTTCAGTTGATGAAAGAAGGCGCGAAATACCGTCTTACTATTCCTGCTGAATTGGCTTACGGTGCTCAAGGCGCTGGCGCAATGATTCAACCTTTCTCTGTTTTACAATTTGATGTTGAGCTAATTGCTGTTGTTTAATAGCAGTCTTCATATTCAAAGTGTCTTGAAATAAAGCATTTAGAACAGAATACAAAAAAGCGAGTCGATCCAAGTAGGATGACTCGCTTTTTTTGTATTAAATAGATCAGCAAAGAGAAAGCTATATATCTCTTTCCATGCGAATATGCATTTTTCCAGCTTCTAAAAAAACCTTACCATCACCACGAAAATTTTGTTTTTCGTAGAAGGTCTGTACGTCAATTTGAGCATGCAAGAATACTTTGCGAATGCCCATTTCTCTGGCTACTTTGACAGCTCTGGTTAATAGCATTTCACCATAACCCTGATGACGATATGCAGGCAAAACAGCTAATCGGCTAATTTGTCCATTGTCTGTTAAACGGCAGGTTCCCGTGGGAACCGCTGTTGTGCCAAAAGAAACAAAGTGCACTGCGTCTTCATCTAGTTCGTCCCATTCGTCTTGTGGGTCAATGCCTTGCTCAATGATAAAGACTTGTTTTCGCACAAAGGTAAGTTGATCTTTGCTGCTGTTCCAGTCTGACGTTAAAACCTTCATGTGAATACCTTACGTAATATTGCGCTCTTTTATTCTTCTGGTGCAACCAATTCGATCAGCCCTTGTTGACGAATAAAAAAGCGTACAAGAGGTTCTAGATCTGTATTTTGTTTCAAATCTAGCCCAGAAAAATCGAACTCAACTTGATGGCAAACGGCTTCAACAAAGCTCGTTAGTTCCTCATCCACAAGTAAGTGTTCACCGTTACAAAATACGTTAATTTTACCGTTGTTTTCAGTGCTCTGTTGAATATAGTAACAAATACGCGCATCACCAGGGCGAATGAAGGTTTGACCTTGTGTCGCGCTGCTAAATGCTTCGTTTACTTCTTCATGATTCAATGGTGCAAGATATTCTGGGTATTTACTCTCGCTCATCGTTTCCCCTAACCATTCTGCAAGCAGGTCAGGTTGATTAATAAGGCGAGCAAGTTGTGTTTGCAGGTATTGAATATCATCTTTGCTGATGTGTGCGCTGTGTTGACGGCTTGCTGTTTCTGGTGCCGCAAAGCGATCTTTAACGTTCTCTGTTTCGCAAAGTTTATCGCGAATACCCGTTAAGACATCTTGCATACTTGGGGCGCGAAAACCGATCGAGTAGGTCATGCACTCGTCGTCTAGCGATCGACCGTTGTGAGCAAAGTTAGGTGGTAAATAGAGGATGTCACCAGCTTCCAGTTCCCAATCCATTTCTGGATTGACGGGAAAGTTGTCTAAAATATGTAGTTTGATATTGGGGATCGCTGAATCTTGGTATTCATCTGGCGATAATACTTGCCAGCGACGCTTACCTGATACTTGAACTAAGAACACATCGTATTGGTCATAATGAGGGCCAACACTACCACCTTCGGTGGCGTAGCTGACCATGACATCATCTAAGCGCCAGCTTGGCAAAAATTCAAATTGTTCTTTAAGTGTTTGAACTTCTGGTACCCAATGATCAACGGCCTGGACTAATAAGGTCCATTCTTTCTCGGGTAGGGTGGCAAATGTGTCTTCGGTAAAAGGTCCTTGGCGCATTTCCCAAGGTCTTAGTCCGTTTTCGATAACAATACGAGATTCAATTTCTTCTTCCATTGCCATGCCTGCAAGCTCATCGGCTTCCAATGGCACAGCGAAATCGACAAGACCACCGCGAATTAATAACGGCTTTTTCTGCCAATATTCGTCGATAAAGGTTTGGGCTGTCATGCCACCAAGAATAGCCAACGGTGTATTTAGGTCTGTCATAAATCGCTCATTAAAAAAGAACAAAGAAAGTAGTGATATTGCTAAAGATTAGTAGCCTTAAAGGCAAAAAGAGCCGATAAATCGGCTCTTTTATTTACTTTAAAAAGTAAAACTTAGTTACGAATCGCTTTCGCTTGTGCCACCGCATTACCGATGTAAGTGCTTGGTGTTAGCGCTTTCAATTCGGCTTTGGCTTGCTCTGGCATTTCTAGCGTATCGACAAAAGCTTCAATCGTTGCTTGGTCGATAGTGCGGCCGCGGGTTAGCTCTTTTAGCTTCTCATATGGAGATTCGATGCCGTAGCGACGCATAACGGTTTGAATTGGCTCAGCCAATACTTCCCAAGCATTGTTAAGATCCGCTTCAAGACGTGCAGCGTTGATTTCCAACTTGCTGATGCCTTTTAGAGTTGCTTGGTAAGCGATTAAGCTGTGAGCCAAACCAACACCAAGGTTACGAAGAACTGTAGAGTCTGTTAGATCACGCTGCCAGCGAGAGATTGGCAATTTAGCGCTCAAGTGACCCATGATAGCGTTCGCAATGCCCAAGTTACCTTCGGAGTTTTCGAAGTCAATTGGGTTAACTTTATGTGGCATGGTAGAAGAGCCGATTTCGCCAGCAATGGTTTTTTGCTTGAAGAAGCCCATAGAAATGTAGCCCCACACATCGCGGTCGAAATCGATCAAGATGGTATTGAAGCGGCAAATGGCATCGTATAGCTCGGCGATGTAATCATGTGGTTCGATTTGAGTCGTGTAAGGGTTCCAAGTCAAACCTAGGGAAGTAACGAACGCTTCAGCGTGTGCTTGCCAATCCACATCAGGGTAAGCCGAAAGGTGAGCATTGTAGTTGCCCACAGCTCCGTTGATTTTGCCTAAAAATTCAACGTTTTCGATTTGCTTAAGTTGACGGCTAAGACGAGCTGCAACGTTAGCCATTTCTTTACCAACTGTGGTTGGTGATGCTGTTTGGCCATGCGTACGAGACAACATAGATTGCTCTGCGTGTTCGATCGCTAGATCTTGAATCGCTTTGATAACGTTTTTAAGCTCTGGAGTAATGCCTTCTTCCAATGCTTCACGCAACATCAATGCATGAGATAAGTTGTTGATGTCTTCTGAAGTACAAGCAAAGTGAACAAATTCAGAAATCGCTGCTAATTCTGCGTTATCAGACATTTTATTCTTGATGAAATATTCTACTGCTTTGACATCGTGGTTTGTCGTTTTCTCAATGTCTTTAATGGCTTGTGCATCGGTTTCACTGAAGTTATCTGCAAGCTGATCCAATAAAGCGCTGGCTTCATTGCTCAATGCTGGAACTTCAATAATTTGTGGGTGTTTGGCAAGAGCCTGTAGCCAGCGAACTTCGACTATGACTCGCATACGCAGCAAACCATACTCGCTCACGGAGTGACGTAGTACGTTTGTTTTCGATCCGTAACGACCGTCGATAGGGGAAATTGCATTTAAGCTAGTTAATTCCATTGAGATAACGCCTCGAACATGGTTTTCAGGGAGCCGCTATTATAGGCAAAAGGGGGGCGTACTTCTATGGCAAGGGGAATCTTTATAAGCAGTTACCATAGAATGGCTTATGAAGTAGGCCATCTACAGAGGGAAGTCCTTGCAGAAAAAATAGCCAATCCCCTTTAATTGAGGAGATTCACTTGTTCTTCAGGGATGTCGGTTAACATTACGGATTCCATAATGCGCCTTTCTGACTCTTCTGCATGCTTGGCCCACTTTTCATATTTATCAGATCTGTCAACTTGGTAGTTAAATTCTATTTCTAGAAAACTGGTAGGGCTAAGTGGTAAGCAATAAAAATTGATATGATACAGGCTATATGGCCTGCTCTCTTGATAAAAAACCCACTGATTATCGTTGAAAGTTAGTATTTTTGCTGATTGGAGGGGGGGGCGTCCCACAGCCTTGATAGCGTCATCTATTTCCTTTTTTAGTTCTTCATCGCTTATATTATTTCGTCTACTCATACGTTCTTCTATTTCTTTTCTTATTTCAGCATTTCTTCCATCAGGCCGATTATGGAAATCTTTATATTCTTGTATTACAAAACGTGATAAAGCCTCTAAGTCTGTTACATCAATTTTGTTGGTTTGTTTAATTCGAGGTTGGCAGCTAAGCATGCCATATTCACTGCTAGTACCAACAGGGACAACTGGTAGATACATCCAGTTCTTGGTGAATATAATCACAAACCTATGCTGATCGTAGTGTTGGGCATGTTCCTGAAACCATATTGTTGAATCGTATGGAAAGTGTTTGTCTATGGCTTTGGGGGCTACGACCATATTGTTATCTGGAACTATCATAGATAGTTGTTTATTGCCTAATAGAACAATGCGTTCAGATGGCAAAGCAAAATTCGGCCCACCGATAAAGCCGCGATGCAAATTTTTAATCAATTTGATCATAGTCTTGGGTCTCCCTTAGGTAGTGTGCGTAAGAAGCGGTTGACTTCTTTGGCTTTATCACGGTAACCAAGCATGCGTAATTGTTCTGCATAGGTTTTGAGGCCTAAAAATGGCAGAGTATGGGGGCTTGCGGCAGGATCATTGCCAAACACTAATGTCTTGAATCTGAGGGATCTTGCCAGACTGCTTTTTGATAAATCGTTTCTTCCTGCTAGATTGGGCACTAAATCATAAGGATTATTGCGAATACTGTTAACATGCAGTCCAGCATAACTTGCGGCTCGTTTTAGTCGCTCAAGGTTGGCACCAGAGCCATGTATCGCCAGCTGTTGGGTGGTTAATGGCTTGCCATATTTGAGTCGATATACCTCCAGTGCTGCACAAAATATAATCGCCCCTTGGCTATGGGCGACCCATTTCACTTGTTTTCTTTGTTGATTGTTTTGCGCAAGAATGGCGGCTAAGTGCTCAGCATTATGAGATTTTCTGCCTTTTTTCTTATCGAAGATACATTCGACAAGGTCAAGTTTTACCTCATCCGTTGGGTTGTGGAATAGTGTGTATGCCTCTATGCCATCGCTACTGTAAGCAGCATCCAAATGGGTTCCCATAAGCCAAGAGGCTTTTGTTAACTCATTTTGCATACCATTCACTGCCGCATGAGCAGTTCTGACATTTGGAACAGGCCTTGGATTATCATCCCAAGCTCTTGTTAAGGTACGGATATCGTCTTCGGTTTTTGCTTTATCATATTTAGCTGGGGATTTTCGTTTGACTTCATAGAGCATGGTTCGCTCTGCGGAAAAAGGAGCCTTGGAGCCGTATAGTTGAGTATCGAAATAAATGTCTTGGATAAGAATATTTCCATTCACTAACTCAAAGTCGATTAGGTAGTGATAGTTACGGAAAGGGTATTTATTGCGCCATAGACGACGTAAAGGGTTACGGCTGTGTTTGGTGACACTTTGGCCATTTGGGTGTGCGTAGATCTGCAGAATTTCTTTTACCACCATATCTGTATCATAGCTATTTAGACTAGAAAGCATCGCCAGTGCTTGACAGGTAAACTGTACTTTATTGAATGGGAAAGTGGGTGGTAGTGTTACCCCATAGTCTCTGCATGTTTGAGCATCTAACGGGATGGTTGAGTTAGCTTGTATTTTTCCATCGAGTTTGTTCCAAGACATTACTGCATCCTTTGATATCTATCCTTAGTGCGCAATATGGTATGTTTTTTACTTTTAGCTGTAAATATATCTATCAGAAATGGAAAGTCGATAAAGTGTAAAATCTTGTATGTATTGGGGAGGTTACTGATTATATGACAGTTTAGATATTAATTATGATCAAAAAAAATCCCAAGCAGCATGGCCGCTTGGGATTTTCTAGTGCCATGTCAGATAAGTTAACCTATCTGACATTTAGCGTCTTTAACGATGATTACAGTGTAGCTAGTGCATTGTTGAAGGTTGTGCTAGGACGCATGATCTTAGCCACTTCGTTAAGATCCATGTGGTAGTAGCCAGATAGACCTGAAGGCTTGCCTTGTACTGCCGCAAGTTCAGCAACAATCTTGTCTTCGTTATCCGCTAACTGTTTTGCAAGAGGAGCGAATTTCGCCGCCAATGTTGCATCTTCAGTCTGTGCTGCAAGCTCTTGAGACCAGTAAAGCGCTAGGTAGAAGTGGCTGCCACGGTTATCAATTTCGCCAACTTTACGAGAAGGAGACTTGTTAGTGTCTAGTAATTTGCCGGTTGCTTTATCTAGGCACTTAGCAAGAATTTTTGCTTTTTCGTTGTTGTGCTTGATGCCAAGCTCTTCGAAAGATACCGCCACTGCAAGGAATTCACCTAGAGAGTCCCAACGAAGGTAGTTTTCTTCCATAAGCTGTTGGACGTGCTTAGGAGCAGAGCCACCCGCACCAGTCTCATACATACCGCCACCGTTTAGCATTGGTACGATAGACAACATTTTCGCAGACGTACCTAATTCCAAGATTGGGAACAAGTCAGTTAGGTAGTCACGTAGGATGTTACCCGTTACTGAAATGGTGTCTAGGCCACGAATAATACGTTCCATAGAGAAACGGATCGCTTCATTGTAAGACATGATGCGAATGTCTAGACCGCTTGTGTCGTGGTCTTTTAGGTAAGTTTCTACTTTTTTACGAAGTTCGTTATCGTGTGGACGAGCGTCTTCTAACCAGAATACTGCTGGCGTATCAGACTGACGAGCACGAGTTACGCCTAGTTTTACCCAATCGCGGATCGCCGCATCTTTGGTTTGGCAAGCGCGCCAGATGTCGCCTTTTTCAACATTGTGTTGCATCAGTACATTACCGTTTGCATCCACAACGCGCATTACACCATCGGTTTTCATTTCGTATGTTTTGTCGTGAGAACCATACTCTTCTGCTTTTTGAGCCATTAGGCCAACGTTTGGCACGGTACCCATGGTGACTGGGTCAAATGCGCCATTAGTTTTACAGAAATTAATAGTTTCTTGGTAGATGCGAGCGTAAGTGCTGTCTGGAATAACGGCTTTAGCGTCGTGTGCTTTGCCGTCACGGCCCCACATTTTACCAGAGTTACGGATCATCGCAGGCATAGAAGCGTCAACGATTACATCACTTGGTACGTGAAGGTTAGTGATGCCTTTATCAGAGTCAACCATCGCTAGCTCAGGACGTGTTTTGTAAACGTCTTGAATCGCTTGTTTGATCTCTTCTTGTTTCGCTTCTGGAAGGCTTTGGATCTTGTCGTAAACGCTGCCTAAACCGTTGTTTGGGTTAACGCCGATTTCTTTGAAAAGCTCACCGTATTTTTCGAAAACGTCTTTGTAGAAAACCGTTACCGCATGACCAAATACGATTGGGTGAGAAACTTTCATCATGGTTGCTTTTAAATGCACAGACCACATGACGTTGTCTTCTTTCGCTTCTTGCAATGTTGCTTCAAAGAAGGCGCGAAGCTTTTTGGTGCTGATGTTCATGCTGTCGATGATTTCGCCAGCTAGAAGAGGAAGTGATTTTTTCACTTCTACGGAGCCATCTTTTGCAACGAATTCGATTTTAACTGTTTGAGCAGAATCCATAGTAGTGGACTGCTCAGAAGAGTAAAAATCGCCATCACGCATGTAATCAACGTGAGAAACAGATGTTTTGCTCCATTTGCCCATTGAATGAGGGTTTTTACGAGCGAAACCTTTAACGGCTGCAGGTGCACGACGGTCAGAGTTACCTTGGCGTAGCACTGGGTTTACCGCACTACCAAGTACTTTGGAGTAACGAGCTTGAACGTCTTTTTCTTCGTCTGTTTGTGGGTTTTCTGGGTATTCAGGAAGGCCGTATCCTTCAGCGTTTAATTCTTTGATTGTTGCGTAAAGTTGTGGCAAAGAAGCACTGATATTAGGCAGTTTAACAATGTTTGCTTCTGGGGCTGCTGTTAGATCACCTAGGAATTTTAGGCCGTCTTCAGCCTGTTTGTCTGCCGGAAGTAGGTCTGAAAAAGCAGAAATAACACGACTAGCCAAAGATATGTCTGTCAGTTTTAGTTCGATGTCTGCTTCTTTGGCGAAAGCGCCAAAGATAGGAAGTAGAGACGCGGTTGCCAGAGCTGGCGCCTCATCCGTAAATGTATAGTAAATGGTTTGTTTCGTTGACATGTAATTCCCCTAACATTTCAGGCATTAGCCTATTGAATCGAAGATGACTTTTAGCCGCCATTCCCTAATTTAAACTGCTCTTACAGGTTAACCCGCACAGGTTAAAAATTTGTACGATATACTACATAAAAAACCAACATAGAGATATTGGCTCTCAGATATAGTGGAAATTGATTTCAATTATTCGCTGAGTATTTTGCTAAACAGCTTCAATCATCAACTTCTAATTAAAAGATTATTTATTAGGCATAAAAAAAGCCCTGTCGGACCTTTTAAATATTAGTTACGTGATTCTAAAGCATTCAATAATGCTTTTCTTTTAAAAATCAAATGCCAGCGTTTTCCACCAAGTTGTCGCCATAGCATGGCGGCTCGAATCCCCGACATTAAAATAGCTCTTACTTGGTTAGCAACTTGCGGTTGCTGTAAAAAACGACTGTCGCCATGGACTTGAATGCGAAAGGGTAGCTTGCTCAAGGTGTCCTGATACATGCCAGAAATCGACGCCAGCATGTTTTCGTGTAGAACGCTCTCATAATGGGCTTTTTTCTGCTCGATTTGAGCGATTTTTTGCCCAATGGTTGACAACATTTCTGGTGCTTTAGCTAGTTTGTTCTCAAGGTGAATTATGCTAAGCGCGTATCTAAGCGTATCTGGATTAACACTACTGCGTTCTTTGCCTAAGGCCTGACGAGAGATTTTTCTACCTAAAGCAAGATTGGTTGAGTAATCCCATTGACCGCCGTAAATATCTTCAGTAGAGGCTGCGTTAACCATTAATAAGCTGTCTAGTAATGGTTGTAAGCTGGCATTATCTACCTGACCTGTTTTCGCTAAAATCGACACTAATTCTGCCGCTTGAAATATGGCGGATAGGGCGATAGTTTGCTCTTTTTCTTTGCTACTCACGCTTTCTCTCTCAATGATTACTTGTTGAAGGCGACGTTAATGATGCCGCCACCAAGACAGACTTCGTCTATATAAAACACCACGGATTGGCCTGGTGTGATTGCTCGCTGCGGTTCCACAAAGGATACTTCAACGCGGCCATCGTCTAATTCAGTGATGGTACATTCTTGATCTGGCTGACGATAACGGCATTTTGCTTTGCACGTTAAAGGGAAGGTTGGTTTTTTTCTTGCAACCCAATCGAAGTTGTCCGCAATTAAATGCGTTTTAAACAAAGATTCGTGCTGACCACCTTGTGTCACGATCAATACATTTCGTTCTAAGTCTTTCTCAACCACATACCATGGATCGTCAGAGTATTTGGCTAGACCGCCAATACCCAAACCTTGGCGTTGGCCAATAGTGTGATACATCAAACCATGATGGCGAGCAATTTTGTCCCCCTCAAGGGTTTCTATATCACCAGGTTGAGCGGGTAAATATTGCTCTAAAAAGTCTTTGAAGCGGCGTTCGCCGATGAAGCAAATACCGGTACTGTCTTTTTTGTTGTGAGTGACTAGACCAAACTCTTCAGCCAAGCGGCGCACTTCTGGTTTTTCCAGTTCACCAACAGGGAAAAGTGTCTTTGCGATTTCGTCTTTGCCAACCGCATATAAAAAGTAGCTTTGATCCTTGTTGCCATCTAAGCCTTTTAGCAGTAGTGGCTCACCGTCTTTTTCGCCGCGACGAACATAATGGCCGGTTGCTATGTAATCAGCATTCAATGCCATGGCGTATTCTAAAAATGCTTTAAATTTTATTTCTTTATTACACAAAATATCTGGGTTTGGCGTACGGCCAGCTTTGTATTCGGCAAGGAAGTGTTCGAAGACATTGTCCCAATATTCTGATGCGAAGTTAGCTGTATGGAGCTTGATACCGAGTTTATCCGATACGGCTTGAGCATCCGCTAGGTCGTCTTTCGCGGTGCAGTATTCTGTGCCATCGTCTTCGTCCCAGTTCTTCATGAACAGACCTTCAACCTGATAACCCTGTTGCATCAAGATAAGCGCAGATACAGAGGAGTCGACACCGCCGGACATGCCGACAATGACTTTTTTTGAGCTGTTTGCGTTGTTCGCAATAGGGCTTTCTTTCATGAGCTGTGATTTCTCGACTATTATTTTCGCAAAGCGAAGAGGCGTTGCCTCAAATGAATGTAATGTTGGTTATTGTATCACTTTCTGATTATTGGCATAGGCCGAAGAAATTGATCCGATACAAAAGATAAGGAGATAATGGGGTTATTAAATGAATCTTCAATGCAGGCTTTAATTAATGGGCTGCGATGAGGTAGTGCCATGATTTCTTCGTAAGTTAACCAGTGGCTAGAAACAATATCTTTATCAAGTGGCTCGTTGGTTTCACTAACAGGTTCGCATAAAAAACATAGGCGATGGTAAGTGTCAGCGCCTTCGTATGGTGTAAAAGCATACATGCCAAGTAAGCCGATAGGTTTCACAATCCAGCCTGACTCCTCTTTTGTTTCACGAATCATCGCTTCTATGGCGCTTTCGTTATTTTCTATGTGACCGGCTGGCTGGTTTAGTACTAGGTTTCCGTCTTGCCACTCCTTCACCATGAGGTATTTTGTTTTCTTTGGATCCGAGTTGTCTTTTTTGACCAGTGCTGCGACGGTTAGGTGAGGCAGCCTTTCTCTTTCTTTGCTCTTCAAACTGAGTAACCTCTTTTAGTAAATTGTCGGTTGGTGCTATGTAGTTCCATTGGCCTACTGTTGTGTTTTCTAGAGTATAGGGGCCGATGGCATAACGAATTAACCTGAGTGTTGGGAAGCCTACAGCGGCCGTCATTCGGCGCACTTGTCGATTTTTACCTTCGCGAATCTGTAACGATAGCCAGCTGGTGGGAATAGCTTCTCGATAGCGAACGGGAGGATTTCTTTCCCAGATGTTTGGTTCTGACATACGCTCTGCTTGGGCGGGCTTAGTGAGTCCGTCTTTTAGCTCAACACCTTGTCTGAGTTTTTCTAAAGCTTGGTCTGAAATCTCGCCTTCAACTTGAACCCAGTAGGTTTTGGGGAGCTTAAAATCAGGTGAAGCGATGATGTGTTGTAAAGCACCTTGATTGGTTAAAAGTAAAAGACCTTCAGAATCAAAGTCTAATCTTCCAGCAGGATAAAACTCTGGTGTTTCAATATATTTGGCAAGAGTGGTTTTATCGCCTTCTGCAGAAAATTGGCTAAGTACTCGAAAAGGCTTATTAAATAAAATTAAATTAGAAGGCATGAGCTCAATGTGTGTTTAAAAAGAACGGAAGGAGTAAAAATAGAGTCAAAAAATGACCGTCTTACTCCTCATAATGAGGAGTAAGATAACAAATCCGCTTGAGGATAGCGATGATCTAGCGGTCTATGCTGGCTGAGTTTTTTTAGTGTCTGAATGAGTGTCCTCTTGTATAGCGCCTTGTTTAGTTTCTTCTTTAGATAATGTCGGATTGATTTCAATAGCGTGTAGGCCTCGCTCTCCTGGTTCGACGTCAAATGTTACCGCCTGACCTGCTTTTAGCGTTTTGTAGCCTTCGACATTGATCGCAGAATAATGAATAAATAAATCTTCATTAAAATCTTCCGACACAATAAAACCGTAGCCTTTTGCATTGTTAAACCACTTCACTGATCCGTGATGCATGAGTCACTCCTTATCCACTCAGTCGATATTTGCTTATGTCTCTCAAAATGAGTAATGATGACGGTAAGCGCGTTAAAAAACATAGCTCGGATAGCGCAGATTACTAAATAGGTGCAAATTGTTTATGACGAATCAATGCTAGAATTTCAATTGTAAACATTGATTGCACATTTGGTCACCCCAATAAAGAGCGTAGAAGCCCTTTTGGTATTTGTAAAATCCAAGTGGTAATCTATTACTCATAAAAAGTCGTATATAAGTTGTAATGCGTCACAATATTGGCAAATTACGTAAAAAATTGTAGCCTCAGAGGCATGGGATGATTACAGATCAACAAATTAGACTAGTATCAGAAGATGATGAGCAGCATGGGCATTCTAGTATTGCAATCGCTCCTGAAGAAACAGAATTAAAACCACCATCAATGTATCAGGTGGTGTTGTTTAATGATGACTATACGCCAATGGATTTTGTCGTATTTGTTCTACAGAGGTTTTTTTCTATGGATGGGGAGAAGGCTAATCAGGTAATGTTAGAAGTACATCAAAAAGGGAAAGGCGTTTGCGGTATTTACCCTTTTGATATTGCTGAAACCAAAGTGGCAATGGTACAACAGTTCGTGGAACAAAATGAGCACCCCTTAATGTGCGACCTACAAAAGGTTGACTGATTCAGAGTGAGGGAATAGCAATGTTAGATAAAGAACTAGAACAAACCCTGAATACGGCTTTTAAAGCGGCGCGTGACAAGCGCCATGAATTCATGACGGTTGAGCATTTATTATTAGCTCTTATTGAAAATGGCGCTGCTTCAAGCGTCCTCAAAGCATGTGGTGTGAATTTAGATACCTTAAGTAAGGAGCTTGAGGAATTTGTTGATAGTACAACACCTCTAATCCCTGAAGATGACGATGAACGTGAGGTTCAGCCGACTTTAGGTTTCCAGCGCGTATTACAGCGTGCGGTTTTTCATGTTCAATCTTCTGGTAAGCGTGAAGTAACAGGTGCCAACGTATTGGTGGCTATTTTTAGCGAACAAGAAAGCCAAACCGTTTACCTATTAAAACGACATGGTGTGGCGCGGATTGATGTGGTCAATTATGTTGCTCATGGCATTTCTAAAACGGGTGAAGCGTCTTCTCAAAATATGGATCATGATGACGAAGCAGAAGATACAGCGACTGCGCCGTTACAAAAATTCGCCACAAATCTTAACGAAGAAGCTAAAGCGGGTAAGATCGATAAATTAATCGGTCGTGAATACGAAGTAGAGCGAGTAATACAAACGCTTTCTCGTCGTCGTAAAAATAATCCTTTGTTGGTTGGTGAGTCTGGCGTTGGTAAAACAGCCATTGCTGAAGGTCTAGCACGGCGTATTGTGGATGGACAAGTACCAGACGTTATTGCTGATGGTGTCGTCTATTCCCTAGATCTAGGTGCCTTGCTGGCTGGAACCAAATACCGCGGTGATTTTGAAAAACGACTTAAGCAATTGTTAGGCGAATTGAAAAAGTTACCCAATGCGATTCTTTTTATTGATGAAATCCATACCATCATTGGTGCAGGTGCTGCGTCTGGTGGGGTGATGGATGCCTCTAACTTGCTTAAACCTGTATTGAGTTCTGGTGGCTTGCGTTGTATCGGTTCGACTACATTCCAAGAGTTCCGTGGTGTGTTTGAAAAAGACCATGCCTTGGCACGTCGTTTCCAGAAAATCGATGTAAATGAGCCAAGTGTTGATGATACTTATCAAATCTTGAAAGGCATCATTGGTGCATTTGAAGAGCATCATAAGGTGAAATACGAAGAGTCAGCTTTACTGGCTGCTGCAGAGCTTGCTCAGCGCTATGTGCCAGACCGTCATATGCCAGATAAGGCAATTGATGTGGTGGATGAGGCAGGGGCTTATCAACGCTTGCAGCCAGAAGATAAACGTAAAGCTACCATCACGGTTGCGGATATTGAAGATATTGTCTCTAAGATCGCTCGTGTGCCTGTGAGGGCGGTGAACTCGGATGATAGACAAGTGCTATCCAATCTAGAGCGTAATTTGAAAATGGTGGTCTTCGGTCAAGACAATGCTATTGATGCTTTGTCGGCTGCGATTAAGTTGTCTCGTGCAGGTTTGAAAGCTGAACAGAAACCTATTGGTTCATTCTTGATGGCTGGTCCAACAGGTGTTGGTAAAACGGAGGTTACTAAACAGCTTGCCAAGCAATTGGGACTTGAATTGATTCGCTTTGATATGTCTGAGTACATGGAGCGTCATGCAGTGTCTCGTTTGATTGGTGCGCCGCCGGGCTATGTTGGTTTTGACCAAGGTGGTTTGTTGACCGAGGCTGTTACGAAGAATCCTCATAGTGTCGTGTTATTGGATGAGATAGAAAAAGCTCACCCAGAAGTCTTTAATTTGCTTTTGCAGGTAATGGATCATGGTACTTTGACTGATAATAATGGACGCAAGGCGGATTTCCGTAATGTGATCTTGGTGATGACATCGAATGCGGGGGCTCAAGAACTGGCTCGTCGTTCGATTGGCTTCTCTAGTCAGGATAACTCAACTGATGGTATGGAGGTTATTAATCGAACCTTTACGCCTGAGTTTAGAAACCGCTTAGATGCTGTCATTCAGTTCCAGCAATTGGATGAGCGTATTATCTTTAACGTGGTAGATAAATTCTTGGTAGAGCTGCAAGCTCAGCTTGATCCAAAAGGTGTCTTGCTGGAGGTCTCGGATACCGCTAGAGGCTGGTTGGCCAATAAAGGTTATGATCGTCAAATGGGTGCTCGTCCAATGGCTCGTGTCATTCAGGAGCATCTAAAGAAACCATTAGCGGATCATATCCTCTTTGGTGATCTTCATGATGGTGGTCATGTCAAAGTGGCTTTGGATGAGAAAAGTGACGAGTTGAAATTTGAAGTGATCAAAGAGGCGGTTGTTCATTAAACTGTCACAAAACGAACTCCGTCGATCTTGTAGGTCGTGCTTTAGCGCGTCAAGGTTTTTGGTTTAGTGTTATCGGTCTTTTGACGGCCTAAAGGCCGACCTACAGGTATTAGCGACATAAAAAAACCGGACAATGTCCGGTTTTTTTATGTCATCTATTTAAACTGCCCAGTTATGGGTTGCTTAAATTAACGGGCGCGGTAAACGATACGACCTTTTGAAAGATCGTAAGGTGTTAACTCAACTTTTACCTTGTCGCCAGTCAAAATGCGGATGTAATTTTTACGCATTTTACCAGAGATATGTGCAATTACTACGTGTCCGTTTTCTAATTCGACACGGAACATGGTATTAGGCAACGTATCAATGATAGTGCCCTCCATTTCTAAGCCTTCTTCTTTTGCCACAATATGTGTCCTATGGTGTTAACTTACTATTATTTAGTAGACGCCGACCATACCTAAGAGGAGGTCTGCAGACGAAGAGGGAAGATGTCCCTCTTTGGTCAATTGAGCGCTAAATAGCTTAATCATGATTGTGTATTTAGCGACGCCTGAATTTTGATCGAGCGTATTTTGCCTAAAAACGCAGCGTAAGGCAAACCTAGTTACGTTTTCATTACGTCTATTTTTAGCTTAAATAGGTTGTTTTTCAGCTTTTTTGCCAATATTTATGAGAACTGAGTTCTTTTTTATACTTAGAATGAGTAGCTCTAAGATGTTGCAAAAATCTTTTCTTGGTAGTTTTTTTGCGCCTAGTGATAACAAATGATCGGATTCTACTTGGCAGTCTATCAATTCAATTCCACAGTTTTTGGCTAGTTCGCAGAATGTTTTTAGGGCTATTTTGGAAGCATTTGGCACGAGTGAAAACATCGACTCACCAAAAAACATATTCCCCATCGCTACACCATAAAAACCGCCGACAAGTTTGTTGTCTAGCCATATTTCAATGGAATGCGCGTAACCTAATTTATGTAGCTTTGTATAAGCATTTTTAATGTCTTTCGATATCCAAGTGCCTTCCTTGTCAGCTCTTAGTGCAGAGCAATAGCCTATCACAGACTCAAACTCTTTATTGATTGAAAAAGACCAATTGCCTTTCTTGATGGCTTTTTGAAGTGATTTTGATGCGTGAAAATGGCTAGGTGTTAACACGCACCTTTGTTCAGGGTGCCACCACAAAATAGGATCTGGGTCACTAAACCAAGGAAAAAAACCTTTGCTGTAGAGGTGAAGTAACCGTGTTGAAGAAAGATCTCCGCCAATAGCTGATAAACCTTCCGGATCCTCTAGCGCCTTACTTGGGTCAGGTGTGTCGTATGGTGATTCTGAAAGTAATATGAGTTCGTGATTTTCATCGTTAGCGGAAGCTGACATGAGGTGATTGTATTCCTAGTTTTTTTACAGATCGTTTCTATTTATTGATTATAGTTTTTTTCATCTTAAAAACTATCTTCAAGTGTTTTTTATAAAAAAACTAAAGGAAAAAAACTATTAACCGATAAGTGAAATTAAGGAAGAAAAAACATTCCACTTGCGACTTGTTGACACAATGTTATTCTTATTTCACTTTAATGTGCATGAATAGCTTAAAAAAAATGTAGTTTTGGGTTCTTGTTGGGTGTTTTTTGTCCTAAAAAGGGTGCAAAATGAAAAAAAAAAGAAAAAAAGTGCAAGGAGTGCTTGACCCGTAATGGGAAACTTGGTTTTAATCGATGCAGTCCTAAGCGGTAATTCGAAAAGATAAGTCGAATGCGGTATTCGGAACTACAAGATATTTTGCTTTTTTGATAACTGTCATGAAAGTGAAACTGATAGGTTTTAAGATACACGAATCGTTGATTTAACAACGTTTCTTGGTGAAATGAAAATCGATCGATAGGTCTACAAGACCATATAATATAATATAAAGGGGAATCTTGAATGAAAGCGATTAAACTTGCTTCTGTGTTTGCAGTATCTGCTGTTGCGGCTGCTGTTTCTACTGCTACTTTTGCTGCTGAGACAGTTTTTACAGGTACTGCTGGTCTAGAATATCAGTGGAACCAAACTGGCCAAGATCAGTCTGCTTCTCGTGGTGAAGTAAATATCATTGGTGATACTGGTCTGGTTTACTTTAAAGTTGATATGGAGGGTTCTTCAAATAAAAAAGGTAGTGGTACTACCGAGAATGATCCAAATGAAGATACAACTTTTAGTTTAGATGCTATTTATGTTAAACAAGGCGCAGTGCAATTCGGTGACTTCGATGGTTCTTTGATTGACAAAGCTGCTTTCAGCGCTGGTGTTGAAGAAGATAATGATGATGCTAAGTATGTTCTTGGTAACAAACTGGGTGTTCGTTACGCTGTAAACGATAGTCTAACTATTGCTGTTGAATCTAAAGAAAATGACAATATGGGTACATTGTCTGCCTCTTATAAAACAGAGTTTAGTGGTTTGACGCTTGGTGTATCTGGTGGTTATAAAATGACCAGTGACGATGCTAAAGAAGGTAAAATCCTTACTGTTGGTGTTAGTGCTCCATTAGGTATGGCTACACTAACTACTTTTGTTCAGGCTGGTACTCAAAATGATCTAGATATTTTGAATACAGGTATTGGTCTTGATGTTGCTTTGTCTGAGCAATTGTCACTTGCTGTTCAGTATTATACTGAAGGTGGTGAAGAGCTTGATACAACAACTGGTAACGCTGTAGATCTAGAGGATAAAGGTATTACTGAGGCTACTGTATACTACACTGCTGGCGATGTTACCTACTATGCTTCTTACTTGGCTTACGAAGCAGATGATTCTGACTACTCTGTAGTTGGTGCTAAAGTTTCTTTCTAAGACTTTCTCTAAAGGCATTCTTTGAAAAAGAGGATATCTTTACTAGTTAAAGCGAAAGCCAGCCCTTTGGGCTGGCTTTTTTTATGGTAAGCTTAGCGAACTTATGACTCCGTTATATGGGGCATGTTTTGTTTTGATTAGCATAAGATAGGAAGGCGCGTTTTGTCAGAAAAAATGAGTGAGTCGGTACGATCACCAATTTGGGATATGTTTGCCAAGCAGGCGGCGTTTATTGCAGCTTTGTTATTTTTATTCTTTTTTGGTTTGGCGACCTATACCTATAACCCGGATGATGCTGGTTGGTTTTATTCTGGTAGCGGTGCTGCCACTCAAAACTCTATGGGCCCAATTGGTGCTATTTTAGCCGATTTGGTGTCTGGTTTTTTTGGATCTTTGTTTTATTCTTTACCCCTTCTGTTTTTCTGGGTCGCTATCATTATATGGCGTAACCCTCATTCTTTATTGCCTCTTAATAATGCTTTGTTATGTACTATCGGTAGCATCTTATATTTATCATTTGGTTCTGTGTTGTGCTTTTTGCATACGGTTGGTGATCCTTCACTTCAGTATGGGGCGGGCGGCATCCTAGGGCGTGGTCTTGGCGTCTTGTTATATAGTTTTATTGGCTATGACGGTGCAACCTTGGTCAGTTTAGCCTTAGTGGTTTTGGCTTTTACCTTATTGTCGCAAGTGCATTGGTTGGGTTTAATGGATCGTTTAGGTGAAAGGGTTTACACTTTCACCATGTATGTACGTCAAAAATGGGCTGATAGTCGTGAAGCAAAGGCCAATAAGAAAGCCGACGCAGCTGAACTTCTAGGTATTGATGACGAAGCCGAAGAGCCTGCAATAGTTAGAAAGAGACGAAAGGCAGCAAGTGAGCCGACGAAAGTTGAACCTGCGACTAAAAGTAAGTCCAAAACGAATGTTTTATTTGAGGATTCTATAAGCGAAGACTCTTCTCAAGAGGAAGGTAAAAAATCCAAGTTTAGTTTGTCTTCGCTGTTTTCAAAATCTAAGTCTGCGAAAGCGGATGAAGCCTCCTTTGATTCATCGACTTCTCACAGCGAGCCTGAGTTCGGTGGTTTAGATGATCTGTCTGTTGGTGGTTTATCCTTTGATGATAAAGACGTCAATTTTGGTGATACTCTCTATATTGAAGAGTCTTGGTCAGCACAACGAGATGACATAGCAAAAGAAAGGGTTGCACAACCTAAGCAAACTGTAGCTGCCAAACCTGTTGAATGGGAGGACGAACAAGATATTGCTCCTTCGAGCATTTCTAGAGAGCAGGCTGATGCCATGCTGTTTAATAATGACAAACAGCCTTCAACTATTCCTCCTGCTCATAAACCTGCATTTCGTACTTTGTCAGAAGCTAAACAGCTGGATTCGCTTAGTGGTCCTTATGCAGATGAAGTAGATAGTAATAAAAAGATTGAAGCTTACTCTTTACCGGATCGCTCTGTTCTTACTAAACCAAAACCAAAGCAGGGCGGTTATTCGGAAGATGAACTGTTGGCATTATCTGAATTGTTGGAGCAACGCCTTCAGGACTTTGGCGTAAAAGCGGATGTGGTCGAAGTGAATCCTGGTCCTGTTATTACCCGTTTTGAAATTCAACCCGCGCCAGGTGTTAAAGTCTCTCGAATTACCAATTTGGCCAAAGATCTTGCACGTTCTTTGAGTGTAATGAGTGTGCGAGTGGTCGAAGTTATTGCCGGTAAATCCACTATCGGGATCGAGATTCCTAATCAGGTTCGTGACACCGTGTATTTTTCTGAAGTGATTAATTGCGATGCCTACGATAGATCGTCTTCGCCACTAACTTTATCGCTTGGTCATGATATTTCAGGTGAACCTGTTGTTGTTGATTTAGCAAAAATGCCTCACGTGTTGGTGGCTGGTACGACGGGCTCGGGTAAGTCTGTTGGTGTTAATGCCATGATTTTAAGTATGTTGCTGAAATCGACGCCCGATGAAGTGCGTATGATCATGGTCGACCCCAAAATGCTTGAACTGTCGATTTATGAAGGTATTCCGCATCTTTTGACGCCGGTTATTACCGATATGAAAGATGCTGCCAATGGTTTGCGTTGGTCGGTCGATGAAATGGAGCGCCGCTATAAGCTGATGTCGAAACTAGGTGTGCGTAACATCGCGGGTTACAACAAAAAAGTACGTGATGCTATTGATGCGGGTAAGCCAATTCAAGATCCATTATGGCAACCTGAAATGGCTATGTTCTCGGAAGATGGTGTTGCTCGTACTGTGCCGTATTTAGAGCCTTTGCCTTATATTGTTATCATAGTCGACGAATTTGCTGACATGATGATGATTGTTGGTAAAAAAGTGGAAGAGCTGATCGCTCGTATCGCACAAAAAGCGCGTGCGGCAGGAATTCACTTAATTCTAGCTACGCAACGACCTTCTGTGGACGTTATTACCGGCTTAATCAAAGCAAACATTCCAACTCGTATGGCGTTTCAGGTTTCCTCGAAAATTGACTCGCGAACCATTCTTGATCAAGGCGGCGCCGATCAACTTTTGGGTATGGGGGATATGTTGTATCTACCAGCGGGTTTACCAACGCCAATTCGTGTGCATGGTGCTTTTGTGTCAGATGAAGAAGTGCATGCGGTGGTAGAAGAGTGGAAACAGCGGGGCGAGCCAGATTATATTCAAGATGTTGTTGTTAATCCTGAAGATCTAATGACGGATGGTGGTGGAGAAGATAAAGATGCACTTTATGATGAAGCTGTGAAAATTGTCATTGAAACACGTAAAGCTTCGATCTCCTCTATTCAGCGTCGATTAAAAATAGGTTACAACAGGGCGGCTAACTTGGTTGAATCAATGGAGGCTGCAGGTCTGGTTGGCCCTATGGGAACCAACGGGCAGCGTGATATTTTGATTCCAGAATAAAAAATGATAGTTCGAGAGTTCTTGTTTTCGGAGCTCTTATTTTTAATGTTTTTTTTGGAGATACATTTTGTTAAATAAATTAGTCACTATGGCTATGCTTACAATTGTAACCGTTTTTCAAACAGCGATGGTGCAGGCCGCTGATGCGACCAGCTCGATAGAAAGTTTGTTAGAATTGAACCGCAATATTGAAGGCGAATTTCGTCAGGTGACTTATGACGAAAAAGGTAAGCAGCTGCAAGTAAGTGAAGGTGTTTTTCTTCTTGCGAAGCCTAATCAATTTGTTTGGGATAGTGTGACGCCTTTTGCACAACGTATTATCTCTGATGGTAAATATATTACCGTCTGGGATGTGGATTTAGAGCAAGCGACGAAAAAACCTTTGTCTGGTGCGGTAGGGAATTCCCCAGCAGCACTACTAGGTCAGCCAGCAGCAGAAGTGCTTCCACACTATAATGTCACGACACTGGGCAGCGAAAAGTTCCGTTTAGCGCCGAAAGAAGATCAGGACTTATTTCAAACATTGACTCTGTCTTTCCGCGATAAAGTTATTAGCGCGATGAGTATCTTAGATGCGCTAGGGCAAACGACGGTGATTGAATTTAAAAATGTTGAGACGCATGAAGGCGTGGCGAAAGAAAATTTTATTTTAGACTTGCCAGCTAACGTGGATGTGATCGAAGAAGGTCAGTAATGAAGGATCTTTTTTCGGACATACCAACAGGAGGGTATCAGCCTCTTGCAGCCAGAATGCGGCCCGCTAGTCTTGATGATTATATTGGGCAGTCGCACTTGGTTGGTCCGGGAAAGCCGTTACGTAGAATGGTAGAAACAGGCCACTGCCATTCTTTTATTCTTTGGGGGCCTCCGGGAGTTGGGAAGACTACTTTCGCTCAGCTTCTATCTCATGCGCTAGATGCCCAGTTTATTGAAATCTCAGCTGTCATGTCTGGCGTTAAAGAGATTCGTGCGGCAGTAGATCAAGCAAAACAATTGCGCGCGATGAACGGTACTCAGACCGTTCTATTTGTTGATGAAGTGCATCGTTTCAATAAATCGCAGCAAGACGCTTTTTTGCCTTTCATTGAAGATGGTACCTTTTTGTTTATCGGTGCAACCACAGAAAACCCTGCCTTTGAATTGAATTCTGCTTTGCTGTCGAGAGCACGCGTTTATCGTTTGAAAACGCCGAGTGTAGATGAGGTAAAGCTTGTTCTTATGCGAGCTTTAGGAAATCACGAAAAAGGCATTGCAGCTTACTCTCAAGAAAGTGGCTTTCAAATAGACGATTACTTTTTATCTGTATTGGCTCAAGCGGCTGATGGTGATATTCGTCGAGGCCTTAATTTCTTAGAAATATTATCCGATCTTGTGGAGCCGGGAAGTAAGGTGACGCAAGAGCAGTTGGAGGATGTCTTAGGCGGTAGTGTTCGTCGCTTTGATCGTAAAGGCGATGTGTTTTACGACCAAATCTCAGCGTTTCATAAATCTGTTCGTGGTTCATCGCCTGATGGTGCCTTGTACTGGATGGCGCGAATGCTGGATGGCGGCTGTGATCCTTTGTACATCGCTCGTCGCTTGCTGGCTATCGCATCGGAAGATATTGGTAATGCGGATCCGCGAGCCTTGCAGATTGGCTTAAACGCTTGGGATGTTTTTGAGCGCGTTGGTCCGAGTGAGGGGAATCGTGCTATTGCGCAGGCAGCCGTCTACATGGCGTGCGCACCTAAGAGTAATGCCGTTTATAAAGCCTTTAATCAAGCAATGTCTGATGTCGCGGCGCAACCTAGTTATGAAGTGCCTGTACATTTGCGTAATGCACCAACCTCTTTGGCGAAAAGCATGGGGCACGGCGATGAGTATCGCTATGCTCACAATGAAGAGCATGCTTATGCCGCCGGTGAAAACTATATGCCAGAAGAATTGGCCGATATGCGTTACTATCAGCCGACAGGTCGCGGCCTAGAGAAAAAAATCAATGACAAGCTGGCCTGGTTGTCTGATTTGGATAATCAAAGCCCGTTACAGCGTTATGACTCTTTTTACCAGCCTCAAGGCTTATCTCAAGGGGATGAAGAATGATGTATTTTATGATTGCCATTGGTGGCGCGTTTGGTGCACTGAGTCGTTACGGCATGACAAAATGGATTAATACCTACTGGAATCATCATTTTCCCTTTGCGACTATGGTGATTAATGTTCTAGGCTGTGTGTTGATGGGCGTGGCGTTTGTAGTGATAAGCGAGCGCATGCCATCCCTTGAGCCTTATCGACCTCTGGTTATGGTGGGTTTTTTAGGGGCATTTACCACTTTTTCCACTTTTTCGTTGGAAATTGTCTCTCTTATTAACATGCAGGCTTGGCTAAGTGCAGTAAGCTATTTATTATTGAGCTGTGTTTTGGGGATTGCTGGTTTAGCAGTCGGTATGGCCGTTACTCGTTTTTTTTGATCCCTGTTATTGTTTGAAGACACCCTAATTTATTTATACACACTGATTGAAGGATATTGTTGCCCAGATGTTAGACATTAAAGCATTACGCGCTGACCCGGAAGCCATTGCGGCTCAACTTAAAAAGAAAGGCTACGAGTTGGATGTGGCGACATTTTCTTCCTTAGAAGAGCGTCGTAAAGCCATTCAAGTAGAAACCGAGCAGCTGCAACAAGCCCGAAATTCAGTGTCCAAAGAAATTGGTCAGGCGATGAAGTCTGGCGATAAAGACAAAGCGGCTGAGCTAAAAGCACAAACGGCAACCCTAGGCGATGATCTAGAAGCGGCTAAAACACAGCTGACACAAGTTCAAGAAGAATTGGAAAGCTTGTTAGAAGGCATTCCAAACCTGCCTCATGCTTCTGTTCCAGAAGGTAAGACTGAAGACGACAACATTGAAGTTCGTCGTTGGGGAACACCTAAGCAATTCGACTATGAGCCAAAAGATCATGTGGATCTTGGCGAAGCGATGGAAATGCTGGACTTCGAAGCCGCGGTAAAAATTACTGGTTCTCGTTTTGCTGTTATGCATTCTGATTTAGCGCGTTTACACCGTGCTTTGACTCAATTTATGATCAACACTCATGCTGATTTGCATGGTTACACAGAAGTGTATGTGCCTTACTTGGTAAACGCTCATTCCCTAAAAGGAACGGGTCAGCTACCTAAGTTCGAAGCAGATTTGTTTAAAGTGCCAGTAGATAAAGACAGCGGAAACAATGACCTGTATTTGATCCCAACAGCAGAAGTGCCTGTAACAAACTTGGTACGCGATGAAATTTTAAATGACGCAGATTTGCACAAGAAATTTGTCGCTCATACACCTTGTTTCCGCAGCGAAGCAGGTAGTTATGGTCGTGATACTCGCGGCATGATTCGTCAGCATCAGTTTGAAAAAGTTGAGTTAGTACATGTTTGTCGTCCAGATATTTCTGAGCAAGTGCTTGAAGAGTTGGTTGGTCACGCAGAAGTTATTTTGCAGAAACTGGAGCTTCCATACCGTACGGTGATCTTGTGTGGTGGCGATCTTGGTTTCTCTGCACACAAAACTTACGACATTGAAGTATGGTTGCCGGGTCAAGGTAAATACCGTGAGATTTCTTCTTGCTCTAACATGTGGGACTTCCAAGCTCGTCGCATGCAAGCGCGCTGGCGTAACCCAGAAACAGGTCGTCCTGAATTGGCACACACCTTGAATGGTTCTGGTTTGGCTGTAGGTCGTACGTTAGTTGCTGTACTTGAAAACTATCAAAATGCTGATGGTAGTGTGCGAGTTCCTGATGTATTGGTACCTTATATGGGTGGCAAGACCGTATTGAAAAAAGCGTAAGCTAAATTTTCTAATAAAAAAGCCTCAACGGAGGCTTTTTTTGTATGAATGGATATTGGAAGTTATGACGGGCAAGGTCTATTTGATTGGTGCGGGTCCAGGTGATCCAGAGTTGTTGACGTTAAAAGCATATCGTTTATTAAAAATGGCCGATGTGGTTTTGTACGATCGCTTAGTTGGCAAAGAGATTATTGATCTCATTCCAGAGTCGGCAGAAAAAATGTACGTGGGTAAAGCCAAGTCTTTGCATAGCCTTCCACAAGAAGAGATTAACAGTCTGCTCGCTGCCAAGGCCAAAGAAGGTCACATGGTGGTGCGTTTAAAAGGCGGCGATCCTTTTATCTTCGGGCGCGGTGGTGAAGAACTTGAAGAGTTGATTGAAGAGGGCGTGCCTTTTGAAGTGGTTCCGGGTGTGACTGCAGCCGCAGGTTGTGCAGCTTATGCAGGGATTCCGTTAACGCATCGTGATTACGCTCAGTCGGTTCGATTCTTAACTGGTCATTTGAAAGATGGCACAACAGAATTACCTTGGGAAGAGTTGGTGCATCCAGCGCAAACTTTAGTGATTTATATGGGGTTAACGGGTCTTAAAGACATATCTCAGTCGTTGATTCGCTTTGGTATGAGTCCCTCTATGCCAGTGGCGATTGTTGAAAAAGGCACAACCAACGAGCAACGCGTTTTTACTTCTACTATTCAAGATGTCTATGAAGTGTCCATGGTGAACGAAGCGAAATCCCCTGCGTTATTGATAATTGGTGAGGTGGTGACTTTGCAGAAGAAATTAGAGTGGTACGGAAAGTACTAAATTGCTTAAGGCGTTTGAATAAAAGCGGAGCTTAAATGGCTCCGCTTTTTTTTGTCTCTTTAAGATCTTGAATGTTACAAGCAATTTGCCGGTTTTGGCAGGCCAGCAATTTTTGCGGCTAACTTAGGTGGGCTGCCGGGGAAGAGTGTCATTAAATAAATGCTGCGTCCTTTTTCTGCGCCTAGTTTTTTTGATACGGCTTTTACTAATGGACGCATAGCGGGAGAGACTTCAAATTCTTCATAGAAGTCGCGCAATAAATAAATAATTTCCCAATGAGCATCGCTTAGCTCGATTTCAACGTCTTTCGCCAGTTGATTGGCAAGCTCTGGTGTCCAATCTTGTAGGTTGAGCAAGTAACCTTCTTCGTCTAGAACTGCTGTGTTGTTTGTCATATTGATTACCAACTAATGTTTGCTTCCGCAGTAAAGGTTAAATCGACCCATTCTTCTTCTGAGAGGGCTGTGCCTAATTGTGGTGATAAGCCATAAGCCCTTGCGTCGCTTTGTCGATAATAGATTTCGGCGTGCTTTTCTTTGGCCAGCGTTTGCATTGTGTTGGCGTGCTGAATCAGTCTTAAAAAGCCTTCTTCAATCAGCAGTATTTGGTCGCCAGTTTGCACGCTATTTTGCCACGTTGTTTCTAGTGTTGTTGGGTAATCGAGTTGATTTATTTGGTGAAGTCGCATAATTAAAACCGAAAAACTTGTTGGTATTGTGAAAACATTGTCTGCCACTCGTCATGACTGAGTGCCTGAACGCCTTGCCATGTTGGGTTGTCTTCAAGCCAAGAGCGGTTCTTTTCTATGTAGATGTTTTCAATATCGTAAAACTCTAGCCCAGCGAGCAGCTTGTGTAGGTTTTTGCCTTGCTCTGCTGTTGGAGCTTGATTGTCGGTCAAAAGTGCGAGTGCTGCCCCAGATAGACATAAGTCCACAGGTTGCTCAAAAGTCGCCAGAACCAGAGCAAGATCTAAACCTTCCTTGCAAGCTAAGCTGGAATAGGGGCTGGAGTTTAGGTGAATTAGTGTGTATTTCATAAGATTACCTAAACTGAATGACTTTGTTTGTGGTGTTCATTAGATCAACAAGAGTTCCCAAACCTTCAAGTTGAAAGTGCTCAGCAAGCGTGTGTTGTTCTAACTCATAGCGACGGCTTTCACTTTCGTTAATGACGCCGCGTCTTACCGCTGCTGCAATACACAAATACAAAGGGATGCTGTGTTGCTCTGCTATTTCTTGCCAAGCTTTAGTTAAGTTGATTTCATCTCTTGGCGGCTGTGCTGTTTGGTTGCCAATAAGCACAGCATTCTCATAAAAAAATACGCCCTTGATGCTGTCAGGGTGTTTATTTAGAGCGGCACGGATAAAGCGCAGAGCTGTGTGGCAAGCCTTGCTTTGATATGGAGAGCCTGTAATGAGCAGAGTGTATTGCATCAAAAATAACCTTGGTAAGAGATGTGGCAAATTTTACACATAAAAAAGGCCGCAGTCAGCGGCCTTTTCGTGTTGATTGTAACGGATGATTAATCGCGAGACATACCAAGAAGAGACAATACGCTTAGAAACATGTTGTATAGGGAAACATACAGAGTCACTGTTGCAACTATGTAGTTGGTTTCACCACCACGTACGATTTGGCTCGTTTGCAGCAAAATAACCGCCGCAGAGAAAAGCGCAAAACCAGCAGAGATGAAAATTTGCAATGCAGGCATTTTGATGAAAATACCAGCAATCACAGCGAACAATAGTACAAAGAAACCAACAGTGATGAATCCGTTAAGGAAGCTGAAGTCTTTCTTTGAAACTAGTGCATAAGCAGATAGGCCTAGGAAGGATAGGCCTGTGATGCCTAATGCGCTCATGATTAAGCTACCGCCACCAGGCATATTCATATACATGCTTAATATAGGCCCAAGGGTAATGCCCATAAATCCAGTTAACGCAAACACACAAAGAAGACCTGCAGAGCTATTTTTAAATTTGTGTGTTAGGAAAAGTAAACCATAAAAGCCTACTAGTGTAATAATTAGGCCAGGATGGGGTAAGTTGAAAGCCATGCTCATGCCCGCAGTGAAGGCGCTGAACAATAGGGTAAGCGACAACAGTCCGTAAGTATTGCGGAGCGTTTTGTTTGCCGCTTGTGACGAATGTGTCGAAAGGGCTTCTGTGTAACGCATGAGATTACTCCTTTAAGGTTTAAGACTATCAATAGACTTAATATGCGGCTGAAAGTTCCAAACTTCAAGCTAGATTGTTTATCTAGGCAATAAATACAGAAAAACACCGCAGAATCGCAGTGTTTTTCGAAATAAGTAAGGGACTGTTAAGCGGTTTTAAGTAACTAGTGTGTCGTCACGGATTTGTGATGGGCACTGGATTGTTTGGTTTTGTGTTTATCTATTTGCTTGGCTAATTTATCGACCATGTCATCAATCGCGTGAAATAATCTGTCTTCAGAGGAGGCTGTGGCAAATATTTCTTTGCCTGGAATATGTACTCTTGCTTCCGCTTTTTGGCTCTTGCTATCCTTTAGTAAGGTGACGTTGACTGACGTTATTTGGTCTGTCAGCTTTGATATTTTGCTGAGCTTTTCGTTGATATGGTCTTTTATTGCAGGGGTTACATCGATATGGTGTCCAGAAATTTTGGTAGTGTGCATACTACTTTCCTCCTGAGGGATGTTTGCGGAACCGACAATACAAAATACTCTTTATTAAGCTGACTATTATGGATCTGTCATTACTCTTTCGTTTTTACTTACTAAAGAATCGAATAAAAAAGCATTGTCGTAACTTGAGCATAGGAGTGTTATTTAGCTCTGTCAAAATTGCTTAACAGTTGTTTTGTTAGCGAATAAAATCCCTATATTGCTAAAGTCTAATGGTCAGTGGGAATAGCGAACGTCATTCTGTACCGATAGTAAGGTTACTTTAAGGTTCTCGTGCTAATGGGAACGGCTTTTGATAGACTGTCATGCTAAATGTGTGAAGCGAGATTTATGTTGGATAACGACTATTCATTACCGATATCATTTTCAATGGCAGCCCAGATCGGGTTAGAAGAAACCGTATTATTGACCTTTTTGAAGCAGCAGGCTTATCTCGTTGGCTCCAATGCTTTACGTGTTGAAATGAGCCGACTTAGTGTTCAGTTGCCGTTTTGGACAGTGCCTATGTTGATGCGATTGTTGGCGAATTTACAAATTAGCCAACTATTGAGCTTTCAGCGACAAGAAGAAATACTTGAGGTTCATTTAGCATCATCTCAAAAAGCGGCGCAAACCATTAAGCCAGCTGCAGAAGCGTCTTCTAAAGACGATTCCTTGATGAGCAAAATGGATCGGTTGCACAAAGCGTCTCGGGAGAAAACCGAAGAATTTACACCGCAGCCTAAAAGTTATCCTGCGAAGCAACCTGTTCGACAATACGAAGCACCATCACCGCCAGTAGTAAATGATCGTCGCGGTATCACGGATTTTGACTTGTATCTGGAGCAAAAAGAGCGAGCTCGACAACCAGATCAGTGGCAACCTGAAGAAGCGACGTTAGAGCAAATTGGCCAAGCTGGCATAGCCCGTGAATTCGCTTTGTCTTTGCAAACTGAGTTTTTGCTTAGAATCAAAGAGCAGCGGAAAAACGTCAGAACTTGGAACAGTGAATTTTTTAAATACGTAAAACGTCAGTGGCAATACAAACAATCGGATAGGTCTTCATATGAAGGAACCTCAGGCAGTACAAAATTTAATAAAACCTCTAGAGAGCAGGTTAGCGACGCCCTCAACAACATCCACGACACAGACTGGTGAGTATGGTTCTGGCAATCCTGGGTACAATAACTCGGGATATGCTAACGCTGGTAATACGAGTCGCGAATCGGGCCCAACAGAGGCTGAGCAGCAAACACGTATTTTGGTTAATATGCTGTTCGCCCGTTTTAAAGCCATTTACACTCATAAATTCGCCTCTGCTTACAGCACAACGGATGAGGTTAAGCTAGCTAAGCGCGAATGGGCGATTGCACTGAAAGGCTTCCAAGAGCCGTTGTTGGCTTACGCTGTAGAGCGTACGAAAGAAGAGCACACATGGCCGCCAACCATTGCCGACTTTTTGAAGCTGATTAATACCGCATATAAAGCTTATGGTTTACCTGATCCACGTGCAGCGTATCTTGAAGCCTGTACTTGCCGAACCGATCCTTTGCAATATAAATGGAGTCATAATGCGGTATTTTTTGCAGGCTCTCAGGCGGGTTGGTACAAATTAAAGTCCGAAGAAGAACGAGTAACTTGGCCTTTGTTTGAGCAAAGTTATTTGAAAATCGTTGATCGAGTGATTGCTGGCGAGCGCTTAGTGATCCCCAAAGTCATTATGATCGAAGACAAGCAAACGCTCAGTGTGAAAGATTTGTCTAGTAAAATTGCTAGTGATCTATCTGTAGATGAAGAGCAGATTGCGCCTTTACTCTATTACACCCAAAAAACACATGGGTCTGGCGTGCGAGCTCGTTATCGCGAAATTAGTCAAAAAAAGCTTTTAGAAATGGGATATAAAGAAAAACTGCCAGAATAACGGTGCGTTTCTTCTATTTGTTATATAACATAATTTTTTATTAGCAGGATGCTGTAGGCGCGATTTCATTCTGGGTACGATAGAAATCGACACGATGCGTAGGAAAGTTTTGGTGAGGTTGTTATGTTAAAAGTATTGATTGTTGACGACCATGACGTGGTTAGCCAAGGTATTAGTCGTGTATTACAGGATGTAAAAGGTGTTGAGGTAGTAGGTGTTGTGCACAGCGGCGAAGAGGCCATTATTCAGTCCAAGATATTATTGCCTGATATCATTTTGATGGACGTGCATATGCCGGGAATCGGCGGTTTAGGTGCAACGAAAGAAATAAAGCGCATTTTGCCGAAAACCAAGATCATTGCTTTGTCTGCGCTGGATGACAATTTATACCCAGTGAAACTATTGGAAGCGGGCGCGTCTGGTTATCTGACTAAAGGTACCAACACGTCAGAGCTATTAGAAGCCATTCAAATGGTGTCGAAAGGCGAGCATTATATTTCCAAGAGCATTGCTCAGAAAATGGCGTTGTCTAAGTTTTCAATCGATGGGCAAGGTTCACCATTGGGGCAGTTGTCAGACAGAGAGTTACAAGTGGCTCAAATGATCGTGGATTGCAAAAAATCTAACGAAATTGCCGAGCACTTAAATGTAAGCCCCAAAACCGTGAGTACTTACCGTACTCGTATTTTTACAAAGTTGAACATTGAAAGCGATGTCGAGCTGATTCACTTAGCGGTACGTTACAATGTGCTTGGTATGGGCTAGGCGAAAAACGAGGTTTGTTTGAGCCATTCAGAATTTGATCCGAAGCATTTTGTTAGCAACTTAACCACACGTCCAGGCGTTTATCGCATGTACGATGTAAAAGGTGAGTTGTTGTATGTCGGAAAAGCAAAAAATCTAAAAAATCGTGTCGCGAGTTATTTTCGCGTGACAGGATTAACGACCAAAACCATGGCCTTGGTTAGTCGTATTCACACCATCGAAATTGCTGTCACCAAAAGCGAAACGGAAGCACTGCTTCTAGAACAAACACTTATTAAACAACATCGTCCACCGTACAACATTCTGCTACGTGACGATAAATCTTACCCTTATATTTTATTATCTAATCACCATCATCCAGCTTTGCTGTTTCGTCGCGGTGATAAAACCGATAAAGGCACCTTGTTTGGCCCCTTTCCAAGCGGCAGCGCTGTAAAAGAAAGTTTGAATACCATGCAAAAGGTCTTCAAGGTGCGCCAGTGCGAAGACAGTACTTATTCGAATCGATCTCGACCTTGCCTGCAATATCAAATTAAACGTTGCTCAGGGCCTTGTGTGAACTTAATTAGCGATGAAGAATATGAGTTAGACGTTCGTCACGCCCGCATGTTTTTACAAGGTAAAGATCAAGAACTGACTGCCGAAATTACTACGCAAATGAGCGCCGCTGCCGCAGATATGGAGTTTGAGCGGGCCGCAGAGTTACGCGATCAAATTATTCAGCTCAAACACATCCAAGAGCAACAGCATGTCTATGGGCAAACGGGCGAAGCAGATGTTATTGCTTCTATTATACAGCCTGGCGGTTTGTGTGTTCATGTGATGATGATACGCAAAGGCAAAGTGGTTGGTAGTAAAAGTTACTACCCAAAAATGCCCATCGAAATCACAGAAGGCGAATTATTATCGTCTTTTATCGCTCAATTTTATCTTGGTGGTATTCAAGAGTTACCTAAGACGCTTATCATTAGTCACGAGCTAGAAGATGGCGATGCGCTGGTGGAAGGTATTTTTGAAACCACGCAGAAAAAAATTGAAGTACTTAGCAATGTAAGAGGTCAGCGTGCGCGTTGGCTTGAGCTAGCAAAACTCAACGCAGAGCAAGGCTTACAGGCGCGATTATCGGATAAGCGTAATCACTTTAGTCGTATAACCGCATTGCAAAAGTTGTTAGGCTTCTCTGAACCGCCAATGCACATGGAATGTTTTGATATTAGTCATTCTAGTGGCGAAGCAACTGTAGCGTCTTGTGTGGTGTTTGGGCCTGACGGACCGGATAAAAAACGCTATCGCTCCTTTAACATCGAAGGTGTTGAACCGGGTGATGATTACGGCGCCATGAAACAAGCGCTGACTCGACGTTACAAGCGAGTTAAAAGTGGCGAACTAGAAGCGCCAGACGTGTTGCTTATTGACGGTGGTAAAGGGCAATTAACGCAAGCGGAAGCGGTGTTAAAAGAGCTAGGTCTGGTCAATATCTTTTTATTGGGTGTGGCAAAAGGTGATACTCGTAAACCGGGTCTTGAAACCTTATATATCGGCTCCAAAGAAGATGAAGTAGTGTTGCCGCCAGATTCGGCAGCATTGCATTTGATTCAACATATTCGCGATGAAGCTCATAGGTTTGCGGTCAAGAGTCATCGCCGTAGACGAGACAAGAAACGTCGGCACTCGGTATTGGAAGATATTCCAGGTATCGGGCCAAATCGACGCAAAGAGCTGCTGACAGCCTTTGGCGGGTACCAAGAGTTGCTCTCAGCTAGTCAGGAAGATATTTCAAAGGTCAAAGGGATTAGTGCCAAAAAAGCGGAAGAAATTTATCTCTACCTTCATAAAAATTAAGCTTGGCTAGATGTTGGTGCATTTAGCGTAATAATTAGGAATAAGATGAACATACCAAATATATTAACTTCCGTGCGGATCTTCATGATCCCAATCTTGGTGGTTATTTACTACTTGCCGTGGGAAGGGCGCTATTACACCTGTGCGATTATTTTTGCCTTGGCAGCCATTACCGACTGGCTAGATGGCTACTTGGCAAGAAAGCTTGACCAAAGTACCGCGTTTGGAGCGTTTTTTGATCCAGTGGCCGACAAACTTATGGTATCGATTGCCTTAGTCTTATTAGTAGCAAGCTATTCTAATCCACTGCTGACGTTAGCCAGCGCTGTCATCGTCGGCCGCGAGATCGTTATTTCGGCATTGCGTGAATGGATGGCAGAAATGGGCAAGCGCGCCAGCGTAGCGGTTTCATACATTGGCAAACTGAAAACCACCATGCAGATGCTGGCTATTTTCATCTTGCTAGGAAGTCGACCAGACACCATGGTCGCTCATGTGGGAGAGATGGTACTCATTGCTGCAGCCTTGCTAACCCTTTGGTCTATGTATATTTACTTAAAAGCGGCTTGGCCTGAACTAATGTCCAAAGAGTCGAACAAAAACTAAACAGATTTAAAAAAAGTGCCTAAGTTAGCTATTTATTTGGATTTTTTTCTTGACGTGAAAGCTCAAATACATAGAATAGGCACCGTCTTTTGAGACGCGGGAATAGCTCAGTGGTAGAGCACAACCTTGCCAAGGTTGGGGTCGCGAGTTCGAGCCTCGTTTCCCGCTCCAATCAAAAGATGTATCTGATAGAAGGCCGGATGGCAGAGTGGTCATGCAGCGGACTGCAACTCCGTGAACGCCGGTTCGATTCCGACTCCGGCCTCCAAAATCAGATATGCCCGGGTGGTGAAATTGGTAGACACACAAGACTTAAAATCTTGCGCTGAATAAGCGTACCGGTTCGATTCCGGTCCCGGGCACCATTTATGGTGCCTTTTTTTATGCCTGCACTTTCTTATCTTGCTCAATCCCTTTAAATATCTACTCTCCAGCATTTTCTTAGTGTTGCTTCAAATTGTAAGCTTTTCCGCTTATATGCTATCTTTTCTGAAATTCTGCACCGAAACTGCACCGCACATTGCACCGGAGAATATTCAGTGGCGTCTATTTTTAAAACCGATGATGGATCATGGCGCGCTCAAGTGAGCGTGAAAGGTAAGCGTAAGACGAAGCGTGGCTTCTCTACAAAGCGCGACGCACAAGCGTGGGCGTCTGAATTAGAGCGTGAAGCCAAAGAAAGCACCTCTTCTGATATTCCAGATCGTCCTTTTAGTGAAGCGCTAGAACGCTACCGTGATACGGTCAGTGTGACCAAGCGTGGTCAAAAATTTGAAATCCGAAGAATAGAACGTTGGTTGGGCAAAAACGTCGACGAACCAGCAGACCCGCTTTGCTTTTTTTCCCTTCAAGACCTTCAATCAAAACACTTTGCCGAATGGCGAGACAGACGCCTACAAAAAGTAGCCGTTGGCACTGTGTTACGTGAATGGACCGTGCTTTCTTCTATTTGTAGCCAATGTGCGAAGGAATGGGGCTGGTTGAAAGAAAACCCAATGACAAGGGTGAAGCGTCCCAAAGAACCAGAAGCGAGAACAAGACGGCTGTTGCCTGGCGAATTTGAACAACTGATGATCGCCACACAATACAACATAGACATACCACCAGAATCCAAAAGCGAGCGCATCGGCGCGGCCATCGTCTTTGCCATAGAAACCGCTATGCGTGCCGGTGAAATTTGCGGCATAACATGGGAAGACGTGAATATAGAAAGACGCACTGTTCACCTACCCAAAACAAAGAACGGTAACCCTCGTACCGTGCCGCTATCCACCACAGCGGTGAAAGTGTTGGAAAAGCTCAAAACACTAGATGACTGCAAGCTGAAAGCCTTTAACTTAAAGTCAGATTCGCTTGATGTGAATTTCAGAAAGATACGTAACAAGTGCTTAATAGACGATCTTCACTTTCATGACCTAAGACGGGAAGCATTAACCCGACTAGCCACCAAAGTGGACGTACTTAACCTAGCGAAAATATCAGGCCATACAGACCTAAGAATCCTGCAGCGGGTTTACTACGCACCAGATATGGGTGACATAGCCTTGATGCTGGACTAGTTGGCGCCATCGTGTATGTATTCATAATTATCAAACAATTGCTTATAAGGTTTTTGTAAAGTAATATTTGCACGCTTTTCACTCAGTTCGACAATTGTGGAAGTTTGCCTCATTCAATGCCCAGCCATTGAATTTTAATAAATGGATATTAATATAAAGTAAGTTAGGTATGGCAAAAGCTCCAAAAAAATCATCACAAAAAGTTACTTGGGCTCATGCCTTTAGAGATATCGTTTCGAAAGCAATGGATAGAGGTCAATTATTTCCTCTGTTTTTCTTCATCGGTGCTTTGACTTTAATTTTTAAAATGCCAGAAGAGCATGTATATGATGCCTTTTTAAGTGTTCTTTCAGGATTTAAAGATTTTTCCTTGATCGGTTGGTTAGGAATGGGGCTTGTATCTATACTTTGGGCTGGTCATGCAAGAGCTATGAGAAGAAGTCACAGCTCAGAATACAAAAGAATTGGAATTGAAAAATCAAGACTGCAACAGCAGCAAGTCAACAATGGGCTTGGCTCTAGCGAAAGTCGCTAGAAGACAGTCTATTTAGTAGGGAGAAAGTATTATGCAATATTTAGGGGTTATCGCCTTTATCTTATGTGTAGTGCATTATATATATCAGGCTGTAATTCTACCGAGCTACAGACAATCAGCTCGAGATAGGTTGTTTGTGTTGAGAGATAATCTAAGAGCTCAATACATAAACGTACAGCATACCGAAAACAAAACAACGCTTCGGGCTTTTAAAGAAGTTGATGATGTAATCAATCGTTCATTAAATAGATTGCATCTTTTGACATTTTCAAACTTTGTTAGGGCAATGCTTGATGCCAAGCATAATAATGTTGAATATGAAGAGTCTCTTAGAAGATTTCATGCATTATTAGATAATTCGCACGATAAGACTCCAGGTCTTATTGTGAAAGACGTTAATAACGTTCTTAGAGATGTTTTTATGGTTAACACAATCATGATGTCTCTGTACCTGCTTCCTTTTGTTATTGTTGTGAAGTTAGTAGGGGTTATTTATGACAAGGTTAAGAGAAGAACAAACGAAATGTTAGAGTTTTGTATGGTTGCAAAGCCTTCTGCTATAAATAGTTCGCTGTTTACTGATAAGTCTAGAATTGCTATGTGATCAAAATATTTTGATTCATTAAAAAAACCGCCCAAGTGGCGGTTTTTTTGTGCCTGGCGTTTGGTTCGACTAGCGCAAAAGAGCAAAACAATTTACTGTAAAGGAAATGACAACAATATGAAGCAATCATACACTCAGATTACAGTGCAACTACGCTAGAAAAGCGCAGCATGTCACATCAGTAGTACAAGGGAAGTTATGGCTAACAACAATACAGGACGTGTCTTCGGCCATATTCCTAGTCAAATTTTTAAAGACCGTGCCGAACTTGCAGAAGCCGCCCACATCAAACCACTAGGCCAACCACACAACGGGCCGGATGTAGAAAGTAACATCCTCTGCCTTTGTCCTAATCACCACGTACTGTTTGATAACGGCGGGTTCACTATTGCTGATGATCTAAAGCTAATCGGCTTAGAGGGCAAATTGAAGACAGTAAAAAAGCACACAGTTGATCTAGCGTTCATCCAGTACCACCGAGAGCACTATCAAGTGAAAGAATAATCTATTGATTAATGTATCTAAAATGATTAACAGGTCAGGGTTACGTTTCCTCTGTTCCTATTTATTAAAAATGAGTGATTACATAAATGATTAAAGACACATTAAACTCTTTGAAAGGCGTGCTCTATGAGCGAATCAGTAGCCCGCTTTGGGGGACGTATTTCGTAGCATGGGTTTTATATAATTGGGAGATTGTATTAATTTTTTTTGGCGGGTCATCGATAAAAGGTAATGAGGCTGAATTAATAAAGGCATATTTATATAGTGAGGATGGATTTAATTATAGTGTTGTTTTTTTTCCTTTATGTATGACTGTTACTTTACTTGCACTCGTGCCTATTTTTCAAACATTATATTTTGTTTATTCAGAGTTTATTAAAATGTTAGGTAAGACCCGTAGAGATAGGTTTGAATCGAATACACGTCTTACTATAGAGCAAAGTAATGAGCTAAGAAGAAGAATAATAAATATAAGTGCGTCTAGCCAAGAGATTACATCTTTTCAAGATCAAGAAATCAATAGTCTTAAAGATAGTATAAAGAACCTACAGTCTTCCCTCGACTCAACGGAGCCAAATGAAGAGCTGGAAAGGCTTACGCAGCAATTAAATGAAATGAAAAGAGCGAATGCAGAAATTTCTGCTAATTTAACTGAAATTAAAACACAAGAAATCAAAGATAGAATTGATTATAGCGTTGATGCAGTAGATATTGAGACAGCCTTTGCCCGTATTACTGGTGAAAAAATTGGAGCTAGAGGGCTTTTTCATGATGCCGATGTTTTCAGAGGTGGTAGAGTTTCCGATATATCAAAGGCTTTAGGTGCTGCAATAGAAGCTATCGAAACAAGGGTGGAGGAATTAGCTTGGTCTGAAAATGATAAAAAATCGGGTGAAATCGGAGCTCAAACTCAAGTGGCAATATCACAACTAAAAGCAATTGTTAAGTATATGGAAAATCATGAACGATTGGAGCCTCATGATTATCATTGGTCAATTGTTGCTAGTTTATTTACTATCATTAATGCGTTGTTAACAACAGCTGAAAGACAAAAAAATAAAATGAGAGAGATAAGTTACAAACTTAGTGACGTAATTAGTAAGAGTGAAGCTGATGTGAAAAAGAGATCGAATGTATCTAAAAACCTTGATTCTCTCTACAGGCGTTAGTGGATTGTGTAATTAACTCTTCTATTATTACAACCTAGCAAAAATTTTTACTGTGAAAAAATCAGATTAAAGGAGTAGTCATGGACAGTTCAACACCAAACTACGCACTTGCCAGTAACAAGAAAAAAGCCATCTACTCTTTGAAGGGGATTTTACAAGGGGTGGTTGCTGATACAGCATTGAACACGATGGAGGCGCTTTACCTCAATACTTGGTTGTTGGACTCCAAGCCCTTGCGCAATGATCCAGACGCATTGGACTTGCTTGATTTAATCAGTGACGCTTTGGTGGATGGTCAGTTTTCCAAGGAAGAGTTGGACGACCTAAACGCACTCATTACCGATATCATCGAGTCTCGATCCTATGAAGACGTCACCGCTTCGGACTACCTAAACGAATTTCTAGGGCTAATCAGTGGTATCGTGTCAGATGACCAAATAAATGAAGACGAATTTGCCTACCTCATCGAATGGCTAAATCAGCATGCCGACCTAATCGAAGACGCCACCGTAAAAAGTGTAGTAGAGAAAATGATCGAGTTTTCAAAGCTTGAGCAGATCACGCCATCCGATGAAGAAGCCTTAGTGTCTTTCCTAAAGCAGACGGCGGGTATTCGGTTTTTAGAGACTGGAGCAGTCGACGTACACCCGATGGACCACATCGCAGACAGCATAGAATTCATGAACCACGAGCGTGCGGCCATTTGTTTTACCGGTGTATTCAATACAGGCACCCGCAAAGAAGTAGAAGCGATTGCCATCAAGCTGGGCGCTACGCCTCGCAAAGACCCGAGCAAGTCAATTCATTACGTGGTGATTGGTTCTCAAGTGTCGCCAGATTGGAAACACACCAGCTTTGGCCGCAAGATACAAAAGGCGATAGAGCTAAGAGACGTCGGGCATCCGCTTATTATTTTAACGGAACAAGAATGGGTTAGGTTTATTTAGTCTATTATCAATTGTTAATAAGTCATGCTTGTACAAGGCATTTAATTAGGAGAAGAGCAGAATAATAAATTAAATTGACTTTTATCCCATTCATTATAATGTGTGTATAAGGAATATTATGAGTAATAATGGAATAGCGAAAATTCAGCATTATGTGCCGCAGTTTCTTTTGAAGAACTTCACGCATAAAAAAAATCAAGTTTATGTTTTTGATAAAAAAATGGTCGAATATTTCCTTCTAATACCAAAAATGTTGCAAGTGAAAATGGTTTTTATAATTTCACATTAGAAAATGGTGGTAAATACACATGGGAAGTTGCATTATCAGAATTAGAAGGCAAAGCGTCGCTGATTATAGAAAAAATCATAGATGATAAAAGCTTAAATGGCTTATCCGATGAGCAAAGGTTTTCGTTAGCACTTTTTTTAGCAGTACAGTTCGTTAGGACTAAAGATGTAAGAGAATATTTTAAAGATATGGTGCTTAAAATTTCAGGAGAAATTTCATCTAGATTTGGCGATATGCATAATCTATTTTCTGAGGATTGCATTAAAGATATTGTTTCTGATGAGTCTTTAAAGCGCTATACCGCAGAATCCTTATCTGATGTGAAAGAGACATACTTACCTCACTTTTTAAATAAAATTTGGACGTTGTATGAGGCGCCAAAAGGAGAAAGCTTTTATATTGGAGATAACCCTGTATCAATGTTTAATTTTTTGCCGAGTCACCAATTTGGTGGGAGTAATATTGGTTTGGCTCTTAAAGGGATAGAAATATATTTGCCTATTTCAAGTAAGTATTCTATAGCCTTACTTTGCCCTCAAATGATTTCTGATTTAGCTGGTAAAGTGAAAGTTGCTCGTAGTCAAAATAGTGTTATGTTTGACAGGGAAGAAATTAATAAAAAAGTCTCGGAGACAGAAAAATTGTTATCTAATATATTGTCTGGAAATGCACATAAAATAGACCCTGAGAATGTAACTCATTGTAATAGCCTTCAGGTAATGTATTCGAATTCATATGTATTTAGTTCAATGAAAAATTTTAATTTAGCAATAAAAATGATCAAAGATGATGAAAGATATAAAGAAGGGGGGAGAGGACAAGTTTTTTAGATTTTTTACATGAACTTTTCTATATGTAGAAAATATTTATTATATTTAATAATTGACTGTGTTTAAGTGAGAATATTTGTGTTTTTTTTTTGATTTAATTGAGTCTGTTTATTTTCCATCGGCTATATATATTACTGCTTTTGTTTTTATTATGTGGCTTCCGCGCATGTTATATGTAAGTAGTAATGGGGTGAAAAGAGATATTAAGAAGATGCTGAGAGTTAGTATTGGTGTAAATAAATTAATCTATTCACCAGCTTTTGGTGTGTTTTTCGTTTGTTGTAATATTTTTATATTTTACAAATACGACCTTTTGTTATGGATGATAGGCTTGGGAATTAGTGTAAGCCTTATGATTGTTGGAAAGAAGATAGGACAGCTAGTTTTTATTATATATCGAGGAATGTATTTGGCTTTTGATAATAATAAAACTGCTTATGTTCATTTAAGAGGTAAAACTCTTATGGCTTACAAGTCATTCAATAGAGATAAGTTGTTTAATGTTTTACTTACTTTTCCTGTGGATCGGGTGGTATTTAGTAGCCATTTATTTGTAAATGATGATCGTTTATCTGAGAAGTACAATGAAAAAGCTACCAAACTTAGATCTAAAATTGAAACTCATTTTGAAGAAATTGGAGGGTGGGGAGAGCCTAAATATTTACTCAAAAATATGGGTGTTTTTATAAGAATGGGGTTGTTGTTGGAATCCTTCTGGCGTCGGGGGCTGAATAAAATAACAAAGAAAGATTTGTTTATACCTGAAGTTATTTTGAATAAAGAGTTAGAAATTGTTTTTGAAAAGCTTTGATAAAAAACCGCCCTTTGGCGGTTTTTTTGTGTCTGTTGTAAATCAACTCAATGCGTCATTTTCTGAGCCAGTGCCTAGGACATTACGTCGCTGGCGACCCAACGCCAGTTGGTGTTTTGATATTCAATACGTCTCATTTTCCGAGTGAACCGAAACCGAGGTTGAGCCGTCGAAGGCGGTGTCGATGTTGAAGGTGATCGGGCGGCAGCAGACTTGGCAGTCTTCTATGTATTCTTGGCTTTCATCTAGCACTTCTATCACGACGTCGATGCTTTCGCCGCAGTAGGGGCATGAAATGTCTGTCTCTAGTAGTTCGATCATTTGCACCTCTCATCGCACTTTAAAGCGTTTAAAATTACCTATAATTTAATCATAGGTGATAATTGGTCTGCTAGCTTGCGGGTTGATCCCCTTATTTGTATACCTTTTGTATGAAAATCCACACTTTTATCGATCTGCTTTCACGCTCTTTGTGCAACACTGTTATGATTTGAGCTTCTAAGGTGAGGTGCTGTCATGATCAATTCTATTAAATACTTATCCGTTTTAGCGTTACCTGTGTTGTTGTTTGGTTGTTCTTCTGGGTCTCATGTGGTTACAGGGCAGCAGATGCCAGAGCTTGAAGTAGAGCAAGTAACCATATTCGAACAAGCGCCAGCGTTTGATTATAAAGTGATTGGTACGGTGAGTGCTTCTAGTGATAACGGCTTTACGGAAGATTCTAGAAAAGAAAAAGCCACTCAAGAGTTGAAAGAGCAAGCTGCTAAAATAGGCGCGAATGGGGTGATTTTAGATGAAGTCACGCAGTTGTCTTTTAGGCGTTTAGGAACGGGCGTTGGTGTTAGTGCTGGTAGTGGTGGTGGAATAGGAACGTCTATTGGCTCGAGCTTTTCGTTCCCGACTACCGAGGCGAAAGGAACGGCAATTTATTACGAGACTGAGTTAACAAAATAACTCGGCGTTTATAAATGCTGTCATGAGTTTTTTAAATGCTTGCGATAATATTTTGTTGTTACCCTCTGACTACATAAACAGATACACTTGCTTTTAGTAAGCAGAGAAAATTGATTGAGAGAGCGTTATGTCAGAGTTTGAAGAAAAGGCAAAAGGTCGTCTTACGACTAGGACGGTTGCTATGCCGGGAGATACTAATCCAGCAGGTGATATTTTTGGTGGTTGGGTGGTATCGCAAATGGACATCGCGGCTGGTATATGTGCGGGTCAGCGTGCTCAATCTCGTGTAGTGACGGTTGCCTTGGATGGCATGAGTTTTATTCGCCCCGTAAAAGTTGGTGATATTTTAGGTGTTTATACTAGAGTTGAATCGGTTGGTCGTACGTCTATGAATATTCTAGTGGAAGCTTGGGTGCGTCGTGGCCGTATTGGTCAGCGCGAAAAAGTAACAGAAGGCATGTTCAAGTTTGTTGCGATTGATGAGTCTGGGGCGTCGACACCGATACCGAAAGAAGAAGATCTACCTGATTATGTAATGCATGGATTTGACGATTGATCATTGATTAATTGTTGTTGCATTGCTCGACTTGCTGATGCTTGCTAAAAAATAGATTTTTTTAGTGAGTATTGGTTTGGTTTTGAATGATGTAGAGGGCTTTAATTGCGTTGATTGAAGGGAGTGGAAGCCGAGAGCAAAAAAAAAGCGCTTACCGAAGTAAGCGCTTTTTTAACGTTGGTACCAGTAGGCGGACTCGAACCGCCACACCCGAAGGCAACGGATTTTGAATTCCTCGAGCCAGATAAGATTTAGTCATATCTACAAAGATAGATTACAACTTGATTACCAGTGTAAAAGGTAATTCATCCGACCTTAAAGCCCACATGATACACACATCGAAGTTTGTCCCTGAATGGGTATGACACTATACCAGCCTTAGAGGATGTGAGGAAGCTTATGTGATACTTACCTAGGAAAGCTACGATTAAGGTTTTTGAAGACTGTTTAATTTTTTCTTGCGAAGAGTCGCATATTTATCCCCCCCTTTTTTTTAAACGGGCTAACTTCTATAAGCTCGAATTGTCTTTTATCCAGTAGGTTTAAATTGTATATTGTTCCGGTCAAAATTGGTCGAAATTGGTCAAAATAATCGATTTTAAGGCTTTACATTGAGGTTTTATTAAAATACTATCAATATTGTTCCGGTCAAAAATGAAAAAAAAGGGGGGGGAGTGATTCAATTAACGGCAAGTTATTTGGCAAATGTGCTTGATGCATTAGATAAAAATGCAATTTATACTTATCCAAATGCCAAGACACGTACAGAAATTAGAATCATTGATGTTCGGATGCCAGAAGGGCCAGTTACGATTAAGCGTAGAAACCCTAGTAAAGGTGAGTCTTTTGATGATGCTGCCTCTCAAACTATTTCATCAAAAATGCTATGGAGATTAGCCAGCGCAATAAAAGAAAATCACCCTGTAAATATTGATCGTATTTTTGGTGCGAGTTATAACACTCGGTCGGCTTTGGAATCCCTTTTATTACATACAGAGTGTTTTTATTTATGCTATCCAGGGCGACTTGAAAAAGTAGGGCCAAACACAGAAGTAAAGGCTGGACATAAACATATACTTTTTGATCCAGCGAACCCTCACGATCAAGGAAAAATAATTCTTAAAGAAGTCAACGATATGGTTGTAACAGAAATTGATCGAGAGGTGCGTTTTGATTCGTTATTGTTAAATTCGAGGCCTAGTAAAAAAGTAGACATAGAGCTCAACCGTCGACACGCTCAAATTCAAGTTCTTTTAATAAAAGCGGCGGCATCTATGGGGCTAATTACATGGGTTGCTAGCAATGATCACAGTATACAATATAACGGTCAAAAGTTGATTGAGATGGATGAAGTCTTAAAAAGTATGGAAACTATACCAGCCTTGTTGGGGTATCCAAAAGCTCCCGAAGCTGGAAGGCTTATAGATTGTATCTGGTTTACTAAAGATGGAAAGAAAATACCTGCAATTTTAGAAATTGAGCATAGTACGGGTGTAACATCGGGTCTTACTAGAATGAAGAATTTCATGCTTGAAGCTCCTGATTTACGAGACATGACATATATAATTGTGGCGCCAGATGAAATACGAGAGCAAGTATTTAAAAAAGCTGCTCAGCCTCAGTTCGGTAAAATGAATGTCAAATATCTTTCATATTCAGCTGTCGAAGATTTATACCTTTTATCACAGAGGAAAATACAAGGGATTGATAATATTAAGTTTTTCCATACATTTCTGGAGAGTATTATCTCTCTTGAGTGAACTTGCAATACAAAATTTAATTTTTATAATAAAGGAGAGTATATATGAATTTTGACTCAGATGTTGTGCCACTACTACTTAACTACCAAGGACTAAAGCTCAGAAGTATTTCTGGAACAGCTGACATAACTATAAATGATATAAATTTAGAAAAAAAGGTTATTGCTATCACTTGCTCTAATGACGCACCTTTTAACGAGTCATTTAATAGGATGCGAATCGTATATAACGCATTACTACAAAATGGCTACGCGCATGTAGATGCTGCATTAAAGAATAGTGGTTCTAGACGTAATGTTCCTGAAACATTACTAGCAAATTTACCATTTATTGAGCATGCCCATATTGATGGTAAAAAACACTTGTTTTTATGCAAAAGTTATACGCATCCTTTGGGAACCTTAAAAGAAAAAAATTGATAATAAGGGCACTTTAATGTGTCCTATATAGTTCGGTAGTTCTTATTAAGGCTATCTCACTAAAGGTAATTTTATTGTTCGTTTAGCAGAATGAGAAAGTCATCGATAGTTTTTGCTACGCCTAGGCCCGCTAAATAAGGCACTCCATTACCAATAGTCTTAAACATATTACTTAGTGTCATCGTAGGGGGAAGTACAAAATCAGCAGGAAGGGACTGTATAGCTAATGCCTCTGAAACGCTTAAGCGTCTTGCTTGATAAGGATGCAGGTGAACTTCATTGTTTCCATATGCTGCTGTAGGAGAATACCTCCAGCGATGAAGTCTTTTAAATGACTTTTTACTGGTATCTCCTTCTTCTACTTGATTAAAGCGAGCCGATTTTGGCTTAAAATAGTGATATGCATTGATATGCTTATGCACTTTATTTTTTTTAAACCAATGCTCAATGGTTAGCTCTGCTTTAACTCCCTTCGGTTTAGGTTTTATACTATCTATTATAAAAGGTTCTTTTTCTGGCCAGTCGTTATTAGCAAGCGATTCTTCGCGGGTGAATTTAGTTCGTTTGTGCCAGTTGAAAAGATCTTCATCAATTAACATTGATTTGAGAGAACTTTTATTTAGTATATTTTTCACATGATGCTTCTTGATTCCAAAAAGTAAAATTCTATCTCTATCTTGTGGTGCGCCATATTGAATACAGTTAATAAGGTTTTCTGTTAAAACATAGCCTTCATTTTGGAGTTTAATTTTCATTTCTTCATAAAATTTTCGATGTCTAACCGTTCTCCACAAGCCTTTTACGTTTTCAAATAGGAAAAAATCAGGTTTATGTTGTACAACACAATCTACATATGTTTGGGTAAGTCGGCCATTTTCACCCTCATGACCCTTATTTTTCCCTCCGACAGAAAAGTCCGGACAAGGTGGGCCTCCAATAAAACCAACGAGTTCTCCTCTATTTTGGGACGTACGGACATTGCTTTTTAGTTCTGGTGCTAGTCTTCCATTGCCAACAAAATCTTCGATACTATTTAGGTAGTATCCATACTCAGGCTCCTTAAGTTTAAGGTGCTTACGAGAATACTTATAGGCTTCTAAAAACGGTTCGTGAAATTCATTAACCATTGCTATTTTGAAGCCTGAGTGCTCGAATCCAAGATCTAGAAAGCCTGAACCAGAAAAGAAAGAAAAAATTGTAGCCATGAGTGAACCGTGTAGTGGAGGTAACCAATAATAAAGGAAAATGATTCTAAACAGTCTCGAAGAAGAAGACAAAGAAAAGCGGCATAATTTTAATTGCTCATGATTGACCGTGATCGAGACTCTACCTTCAGATAGCAGGAATCATATTTTTTGCTTATTTAGTCTGTTTGCAGGGCTGGACTTCCCTAATTTTACTAGATACCGATTAACGTTCAGGAGGTATCTTGAGATTGGTCGCATGTTTAGGTTTGTAGTGTGTTAAGTAAGGCAGCTTGAGGTGGTGAGTATTCTACTTCCTTGTAGAACGTATGCTTTATTTCGTTATGAGGTAGTTGAAATAACCTGTCTATTGTTCGCTATAAAATAAGGTTTCAAGCTCGGCATTAGGGAACTTTTTCTGCAATAATTCATAGCACTTTTGGCTTCTTTCTGTTTTAGGCACAGCATGGGCAATTATGGGCTCGCTCTTGGCTTTACGAATTGAGTTAGGGGTTATGTCGTACCCTATCGTCTTTAGCCATTCAGACATTTGTACAGAGTTGAGTTCATAAGCATTAAGGCCTAGCAGTGAGTTGCTGTAGAAGCGTAAGAATACTCGAATCAATAACTCATCAGATTTCTCATCTTGCTTTATGTTTACCCCCTTGCCTGTGGTTGATTTTTTCATGGCTAAGTATTCAGTAAAGTCCTCCACGTCTTGCACTGTCTTCAAGCATCTATCTCTCTTAAACTCTTTAAAAAAAGTGTCTGTTTCTATCATCTCCTGCTGGCTGATAAAGGGCTTTGTTTTGCATCCTACATGTGACCAATCCTGTGCCTTAAAAGTCTTAGGTGAGTGTATTTTTCGTTTACAGTCGTACTCTAGGTTTAACCGCTTGTCCTTCTCTAAAGTCATTACTACTTTTTCATTAAGAAAGATCTGTCTTGTTGGAGTCATTTGGAAAACTTTAGTTGTACTTGTTGGTGTTCGATTTTTGTATAAATCGCCAATAAATTGGTTACGATCCAGACACCCAAAAGGTGCTTGAACCCCCGCTTGTGCGACTATTACAGGTTGGTCTTTCATTGGTATTACTGTAAATTGGCCGCGCGATTTCATACAGACAAGCTGATTAGCGCCGTGTTTTAGCTCAAGTATGATGTCCTTTTTCTCTTCTGGACAGATTAAGTTATGCAATGTTTTGAAGCGCTCACATAAAGGCCCATTCAGTGGTATTTTGTCTAAATTTGCATTCGTAATGAAACCATCAGTCGATACAGAAATGACGTCATATTCACGTGGTATGCCATTTAAAATTTCCCCTACCACGGCTCTTGTCAATCCGGTTACATAAGCTGCATATGCTGGATTGGTAAGTTCACTCATCGGTAACTTCGTACTTTGCTTACTTTGAATATCAAATACATTTTTATCTTTTACACCTTGAGCGAGTTTTCCATATAGTGAGTTACCTATCTCTTTCCATAGACGCTCCATATAACTGCCTTTAAGGGCCTTGTTTCGTTCTTTTTTGACCATTGAGGAGAAAGGCTCAAATATTCTACGGTCATCTTTCCACGGAATATAAAGGCCTTCTTTGACCGTAACTTCTGCATTGAGAGCAATGGCAGCCTCTAACTCATGACCAGTACAAAAGCTTTCACCTGTTAGTGGGAATAATAAGCTGGAGTTTATTCGAACAGGCAAACAGGGGTAGGCTGTATCATCTGGAAAGGCGAACGTCACATAAGCAAAAGCACATTTATCACCTAATAGGTCTGTCATTTGCTTTGATCTGATACTGTTGTCGTAGTCAAGCTCGCGTAGCCCTAGCATTATTGTTGTATAGCAGCTTGGTATGTCAAAGTCGTAATAGTGGCTTATTGGTGTTAACCCTAACCAAAATGCTTCAGTTCGTCCGCCGTGATAGCAGGGCTCTAAGAGAGATTCATTAATACGACGTATGTTTGTCGGGGTTATTTCTCTGACTGTTTGCATTCGACCTGTCTTTTGATTGAATAGCTGAGATTGTCTAACTTCATTTCCAAATATAGGTAAAATATCGACGTTGCCCATAGACTGTTTAAATAGAGTAGTAGATAGCGATGGGATAGTAATTGGTAGTTGATCAATATTTTTATCGACACAAAGCTTGATTGTTTGCTCAAATTCTATCCTTGCTTTATCAGCTTTTCTGATTGCATATTTGATAAATTCTTCCGGTGCTTTTTCTTGATACTCTTTCACATTACCTGCACGCGGTGAACCGACAGTAGGGAGCTCAGGCATTCCCAATAATTCCCCTGCTTCAAGCTCGTTCTTAGTAGTAGGGGCCAGTAATGCCGCATCAATAAGCTTTACACACACCGTTTTTTTATTGCGTGACTTGGTCTGTATATTTAACGTTGTATTGGGGGATTGGCTGTTTTCAATGACTATGTGACTGTTTTTACCACTAGAATAAAGCGATTTGTTAAGGCTTTTAAGTGTCCCATCGAAAGTTTTTTCGGCATTTAAAAAATTGAAAATATTAGATTTCAAGCAAGGTGATACGATAAATAATTTTTTCGGATGAGTGCGTAATATCTTTTTCTCTATCGATTGTTCGATACATAAACCAACAAACTGCTCAAACGTTATTCTCTTTCTATTCGCAGGCAAAGGTATGATGCCTGAATAGTGCTGATTGTTATAAGAAAGAGAGTAAACATATAACAGCACTTCGTTAGCTTCTTTTTCAAAATCAGATTGATATTCAGTACTAAAAGATAAAATTGGTATATCTGATAAATTAGCCCAATCGTTAGCAGCGTTATTAGTATTTCGATTGGTTTTCTTTTTTGCTTTAGTAAGACTAGAGGCACTCTTGCTGATAGGTTTTTTCATGCCAGAAGTCTTTTGATTCGCAATCATAGTTATCATCTAGGCAAGTTAAATGCCTAGCCCCTGTGTTAGGTCAGGGTAGAATGAGTTATCAGGCTCATATAGCTTCCAATCAATGATATTGCTGTGGCTGTTTAAGGCATTGTTGAGCTCTGCATACAGCTGATCGATATTGGCGTATTCATAACTTGATAATGCATAGAGAATCTCGCCTGCATGGTTGACTAATTGCAGAACGCTTTCGTATGGATACTTAATAAATTGAATTTCACTTATGTTGCTCTTTTGTATAAAGCCACCGTTATCTAGAAAGAGATAAAATTTTGAGCGAAGTGATTGGCTTAAATTTAAACATAATTTTATATCTTCAAATATCTGGCCGATATGTGAGTTATGCTCAGTGAATATAAGGCTTCCATCGATATCATATACTTTTATTTTGTCTAAAAAGTAAGTCAAAGAGTGTATTGCACTTAACTCAATTTGACCTGCTTCTGTCTTACTCCACTCAGGCTTACTCATTAAAGTGGAGGTGTTATGAGTAGACATATAATCGTTTTGGTAATGTATTTTATGTTGGTTCATGATGATTCCTTTGGAATGATAGTTAATGTATTGAATAAAAAGTTAGGCTGTCTTACGCTTTTTGCTTAATATTTTCCTCCCATATGTTTATATCCTCTTTTTTAAAGCGAATAAGGTTTCCGATTTTCATGTAGGGAGGCCAATTCTTAGGTTGTCGTTTTAGCCCTGACCTCACTGAGCCAATTTTCAGGTCATAGCGAGAGCAGAAGTCGATGAGTGATAGAAATTCTGAATTCATAAGGTTCACCTTAGCGTGAGTAGTTAAAAGTAGTGTCTAATTGCAGCACTGAGTCATTGATGTGCTGGTTAGACAGGTGTGTATAGCGTTCAGTGACAGCACTACTGCTATGCCCTAACGCAATTTGAGTGACATATAGTGAGCCAGTCGCTTCAATAAGGTTGGTAGCAAAGCTGTGTCGTAAGCTATGTAGCGTTAAGTGTCCGTTTAGTACTCCTTTTTTAGATAGTTGATCGCAGACCCAATTAAGGGCATTACGGGGGTAGGAAATGTGTCCATTAGTGGCATTAGAGAAAAAGACGTAGTCATTCATTCGTAAGGTCTCTAAGTGTTCTAATACCGCTTTAGCAGAGTTATTAAGTTGGACACGGCGAGGTTTTCCTGATTTAGTCAGTGGTAAATCTATATAAGACTTATCAGGTGATAAGTAGCTCCATTTCATCGTTAGGGCTTCCATGGCTCTCATGCCTGTAAACAGCAAGAACAAGAGAGCGCCACCAGCGTAGGGATTTGAATATTTTGATGAAAATATAATAAAGTATTTAAGTTCTTCACCTCTAAGCACACGATCTAGTATGTTAGAAACACGCTCCTTCTTAATCTTAGAGACGGGATTTCTTTCGATTAACTCCATTTCCACGGCTAATCTGAAGATTGCTTGTAAGGCATATCGATATTTATTAAGGGTGTTAGGGGACACACCACGTTTACGAAGGCGTTCGATTAACTGTATGCAATCAAACTTGGTGATTTCGGTAATGGGTCGATCGGCCAATGGTCCGAATGCTGGGGCTATGATTCTTAGTCTAGAAAGCATGCCTTTATGGTCACGGTGATTGATTTCACTGTGGGGTATAAAATACAGAGTAATGAAAGCGCTTAGTGTAAGAGGGGCTGACGTCTCACCTTTAAGGTATGCAACTTCATTATATAGACGCAATAGGCGTTGATTCAGTAAGTCGATAGAATCAGTGATAGCGCCTATTTTTTTGACAATGCGGTTACCTGCTGCTTCGGCTCTGAAAATTAGTGAGATGGCATTTTGGTTTTTTCGTGCATAGAGGTTTGGAAACTCGTTTATGCGGAATTCAGAAGTGACAGGATATTTCGTTGCATGAGATTCTATGTTTTTAACTATTTCGACTGTGAGCTGTTTCATTTTCTAAACTTCTTAAGACTGTTTAATCTATGCTATACCTGCTTTTTGTGTTTGAGAACTCTCTAGTCTCAGGCTCTGAAAGGCTTGAATGGCTAGGCTTTAAAGAAAATTGTAATTATCTAAGTTTATGATATATATGGTTTTTATTGCAGGATTGAAATTTATTTTATAAGTGATAATTTTCTAAAAAAACACTTTTCATCTCTTTGTATTAGTTGCTCCAAAAAAGGGGTAGGAAAGTAGTACATTACTGAATATTTCGATATTGGTATAAAATTAAGATACTTAAAAAAGAAATAGAAACGTATTTATTTAGGAAGGGATACATGTCAGTAACTCTATTGACAAGAAAAGATATAAAAATAATTAACAAGTTGATGTGTCATAAAGGTATTAATAAAAAAGATATTCTTGAAATTATGATGTCTATTTATAGTGATGATATAAGATTTCCTCAATCAACAAAGGAGTGGGGGAAGCTCGTTGAAATTTTCTTAAGGGGAAAGGAATATAAAAAATCTCAATTTATAACTCATGAATTTATTATAGATGGAAATGATAGAGAGTATTATTATATCGTTACTAACATGGGGATATCTTACGTAATTAAATCAGAGCTCACTATTAGTGGACAATATGACTTATTGCGTAATAATAAATCTATTAACTCTTTTTATTGCTTCTATGTTGTTAATGAATTAAATAAAGCTCATATATTGACTGTAAATGATATTTTTATTGAGTTTGATGGGGGTTGGGAAGAATGTCTAAAAAAAATTAAAGGATATAAGTCTGTCGGAAGAAAAAACTCTCAGTTGTATGGTCAAAGTTTTAATGCTGATATTCTTTGGAGTACTAGTGGGAAAAGAAAACTAAACAGAGATATTCTAGAAACACATAACAAAATTGAAAATTCAGTTAAATATATTAGTCATGATGCAAAGGATAGAATGAAGGCGGTTGATAATAATAAATTTGAAAAATGGATTAAAAAAGAAGTAGATGTTAATTGGATTGCAGATGAATATATTAAAAGTATTAGCTCAAATGACATGGACTAATCGGTTAAATGGATGGATTTCACTTCTGAATTATATGCGACATCATAGGAAGTTGTTTTTACTAAAATATTTTTAGTGGATAGATTTATTAGTTTTTTTAATTTCATTTAAAATATTACAAAAAATATCATTTTCGTTTTTTTTTATTTCTCTCCCCCTTTTATCCCCTTTTATCCCCTACGGGAAAGAGGCACACTTCTCAGTAGCCTATGAAATTAAAGGGCTGTAGAGTATTTCTATTTACGAAAACACGTTAAAGAGCGTATTAAATCGTTCATTCAAGCACATATTATTTTCTTGATATTATGATCAAGGACTAAAGTATGCTTAAAAGATTCAAGTTCACAACAGCGCTTCTAAAATCCCTTCCAGCGAATGCCACAGATGCAAGATCAACGGAGTTGGAGTTCTCAGATGTCGAGGTCATTGGGCTCAAGTTACTTAGTGGTAAATCGGGCTCTAAGCGCTTCTTGTTCCGTTATATTTTTAATGGAAGAAAAACTTCATTGGGGATAGGGCGTTTTCCTGATCTCGCGTTATCAGACGCCAGAAAAATTGCACGTCAGTGTAAAAGTCAGATCGCACTGGGTATTGATCCTAAAGCTAGTCGATATGATAAAAGTGCGAGAACCAGAATGCCTACGGTTCATCAATTCTTTCATGACGTTTATCTGCCTGTTGCTCAATCTCGTAAGCGTTCTTGGCGAGATGATAAAGCTCGATTCAACTTGTGTAAGTCTATTCATCTTATTCCTTATGATCAACTAAGGGCACAAGACGTCTTACAGATTCAATTAGATTTGAGTTCAGACAGTGATGATCACCTTTCCTATGCTCCAGCAACCTGTAATAGGGCCATTGCGCTATTAAAGACAATGGGGAAGTTGGCTGAAAATTATCTCGGTGTTGTAAATGTCGCTTTGAAAGTCTCGTTACTGCCTGAAAACAATGTACGAACACGGTACTGCGATATAAAAGAAACACAGCGTATTATCTCTGCTGCTTTGCGGTATCCCTGTCGAAGCAGTGGGGCGTATATCGCGTTATTGTTTCTATCTGGCTGTAGAGCAACCGAGTTACGGTTAAGGCAATGGCATGAAGTGGATCTCAAAGATGGTGTGCTGAATATCCCAAGAACTAAAAATGGTTCATCACATACCATTTACCTTTCTGACTATATGATTGAAATCATGAGTTCTATTCCAAGAGTTAAGGGTAATTCATATATCTTTGCGGGTAAGCGTAAAGGAAAGCCTATTTATCAGCCACGATATGCTTTTAATCAAATTAAGTCTCAAGCAGATATTAAGAATCCAGATGAGGTGGTGTTTCATACAGCAAGGCATTCGGTAGCCTCGAATCTCATTTCAAATGGTTCGGATATTAGTTCCGTTCAAAAACTGCTCAATCACCGCTGTATAGAGTCCACATTACGCTATGCAAAGCTAAGTGTCGCGAAGCAAAGAGAAACCACCCAGAGCCTATCAATAATGATGAAAAAATAGCTATTACGATTCATCTTGTTCATTAAACCCAGAAAGCCTTTACCAAATCCGTAAGGGCTTTTTAGTTTAGGGGAGGCTTCATCGCAATAATATCTGATATTGGGAGTCGTCTAAAAACAGCTCAATTAACTTTGTTTAGGGCCCTTGTAGCGCTATTCAATGTTAAGTGTCTAAAAATAGGAGGAAGAGGCCTAGAGGCTATCAATATTGCTGGAAAAATAACCATTACGTTCATTTCGTTCATTAAGCCCAGAAAGCCCTTACCAAATCGGTAAGGGCTTTTTTGGTCTAAGGAGGGTTTCATGGAAGTTATCCATGATATAGCACAAATCAAAACACGGCTTATGCCTGAGAAAGTAAAAGAAGATGTTATTAATTTCATACTAGAAAGCTTTGCATCAGAAGAAGATGCAATTGTCTTTTGGCATGAGTTTGGGTGCTTTCTTATTCTGATTGAAGAGGGTGACAGTCATGATGAATTAGAACTCTTTGATCAATCGAATCATTCTCGACTCGACTTCATATCCTGTTATCCAGAGCACATCGCCTTAATTGGAGATAACAATAGTCATTTTATAGCTTTATCGATCATCAACGACATTGGATCAGGAGGCTATTTATTAGCTCCTGTTAATCATTCATCTCGTTTTATTACTGCACTTAATGTACATAACTAGGAGTACCATCATGTCTCAGAAAACCAAAACCATTGAAGTAAAAGAATCAATAGTAGAAAGCGTTGTTGAGTTAAATGATATTCAAACAAACGTGTCGAATACAGAGCCAGAAATGATCATTTTGCTTGATGAAGGGAAAGCCTTAAAACTTAGTCCAAAAACACAGAGCCATGTATTTTACCAATTGGGTGAGGATGATGAAGGAAAGCGCCATATTCGCATGTCTGGAAACGAAGGGGGTGGCTTACATACAAAAATATGGATAGAGCTTGATACTATTTTTAGCCTGTTAGAAAAGCAATCAGATAAGTCCTTCAAAAGTACAGTGTTTAAGCCTGTCTTCAAAAGTGGCAGTTCAAATAATTGTGGCTTTTTGGCGGCCATTCTTCGCAGTAAAGAACTAGGGCTAATGGTTCAGTCTGAGCAAAGTATTTTTGTCCATAAAGTTAGTAAGGACTACAACGATAATAAGCAAAGGTTGCTCATATCAACTTCATTTGCATCAGCATAATCCGTTTCATACAAAACCTTAAGAACAATCCATTACGCTTAAAAAATTAAAGGAATCATTATGGCGCTCATATTAAACCCTGAGGGTGTGACTGTGCCTATCAGTCAACGGCTTATTCAGCTTATTAACAATAAGGTAAATGATATTGCGGAAAATTCAGTTTCAGAGGGTTTTACAGTAAGTTTTAAGGATACTCATTATCACCCTGATCATGGCGGTTATCATCCGGTAGAGATTGGTATCTTAAAAGGAAGTGATGGAAAGCTGAGTCTGCACTACATAACCGATTTTTCTTATGCTGGACATCCTTATCCAGAGCTTGTTAAGGAAATCGATTTCGAATTTCAAGATCACAAACTAAGTGGTTATTTAATGGGTCTCCTTCTGAACGAAGGCGATAGCAAAGACTTGTTCCAGCTTTGGGAAGGTAACTTTCTCGATTACGTTGAGATGGGTTGCTTTGACGAAATCGAAGTCAACATCGTTTCTTAATGCTGTTTGAAAAGGCAGGAGGTGGACAGGAGGTGGTCGTGTTCCTTAATGGTAATGACCATTTCCAATATCCTCGTCTTGAACAGCAAAGGATAATGAAGAATGAGAAGTCAACAGGTTCAGAACTGCGAAGAATACTGCACCCGTGGTCTAAAAATAACGAAAAGTGAATGAGGTTGTACATGTTAGAGGCAGAACAGAATATCATTAGTGTGATTGAAAAAATCGATAACAAGCCAGTAGATACCTATAAGAATTTAAGAGCAGCCATTAAAGGTGCCGCTACGGGGGCATTAATTGGCTCTCGGTTTGGGCCAATAGGTATTGCTGTTGGAACAGGTATTGGTGGTGTCGTGGGTTATGTAGTTGCAGAAAGCTGAGAGGCTGATGAAAATGCAATTAGGAGTGAGGTTAGCTCTAAGGTTTCACTATGTTTTGTCCTTAGTAGAAACGGTAAAGAGGCGCCTAATGCTCTAATTGAGTTTGAGAAAAGCATATAGCTATAAGTTACTAAGTTTTAAGGATTGGTATGTTGTATAAGAAAGAGTTCGGTGTCGACTTCGAATTAGGCTTTGAGCTATCTGATTTTTTAATTTTGATCGACCGAAGTTGGAAGAATGATACTTGTCCAAGTTTCTATTTTAAGGTAAATGAGGCTTACTATATTTTGTGGGTGGATTATGCAGATTTAAAAGATCGTGAAAACCCAAACGCTCGATATTTAGTGCAAGAAGCTGTTAATTATGGTGATGATGAATCGCCCGAAATATACGGTGATGAAGGTAGTATTATTTTTGAGTCAGAAGAACTTACAGATCTAAAAAAATTTCTAGACCTGTCTCAACAGCTACATTAATAGGCTCTAGCGGTGAGTCAATGTAAATGGGGGATTGGTGGTGTTGTGGGTTATGTAATTGGCGACTGTTAAATTGAAATAAGCATATAATACAGTCTAATTAAAATGGAGCTTAAATTTAAAATGATAATGAAAATACGTTTTTTGATAATGGTTTTTCTAATACTTATATCAAACTCAGCCAGTGCTTTTACAAAAGAAATTGGTAAAGGGTATTGTACGATTAGGCATCCCCTAGAGGCGATGACCTCAAGTAGGGTAACTTGTGAGTCTCAACATGTCATACAACAGCAAGCAGATGGGGGAAACAAAGCCAACACTATATGGATAAACACAACTGAACATGATTATTTAGATAGATCCTCTGATGCCCCTTGGGAGAAAGAGAGGCCTTGGATAAGCTGGGGTGACGAAAATTTAGAGCGTGCTTATATGATGGGAACCTACGCTACGGGTTATCACTTTATTCTTTATGATCACCATGGTTCAGGGAGCATAACATTGTTTTCTTGGGATGGTATGTCTCATTTAACATATATGATTGCAAGTGTGACAAATTTTATAACTAAAGAAATGACTTATATTGGGTATCAAATGGATAGAGGCAGCAAAGGGCAAACTACTCAATATATTGATGCAATAATCGGTATTTTTATCGACCTCATTGAGGTGGCACTGGGTATAATTTACGGAATTGTTGGGTTGTTTATAGGTACTTTTCTAAACCCTATTGATACTTTAATGAATATTCCTGGTGGTGTTGCTTTATCAATAGAAGCTATAGTTGAAGGTGTAGCTAATACGGTGAGTGATATTATTTCATTATTTACATTTGGTTTTATTGAGCTTTAGAGGGTGTTATTAAGACTTAAGGTGATTCGCTAAATCCTAATCACAATGTTGCTTATATTGAAATTACACTTTAAAAAATGTTCAGGTGTGATAATTGAGTATATAAAAAAATGAAAGTAGCCTAGTGCTACTTTTTTTTTCAAAGTGACAAGAGGGGGTCAGGAGAAAGTTGTTTGAGCTTACCTACTATGTTGGACTTAAAGTGGCGTTTGTGAGGTGTTGTTGGTATTACTAAGGATTAGCGTTGCCACTGCTTCCACACGTAAGAGGCAGGATATAGACCAGAAAATCAATGGCTAAAACATAGATATTGGACGTAATTTTTGAATATACAGGAGATTGACTAGATGGTGTTAAAAGGCACAGTTTATAAGGCTAGAAACAACAAAGCCCTAGCTAAAAATAGCTAGGGCTTCATCTAAATGGTACCAGTAGGCGGACTCGAACCGCCACACCCGAAGGCAACGGATTTTGAATCCGTCGTGTCTACCAATTCCACCATACTGGCCTTGAAAAAGGTGAAACGCATTCTATATTTTTTTGTATAGGTGTCAATCGTTTAACGAAAAAAAATGCATTTAATTTAATTAATCGACTGCATAACTTCTTCAGACCACAACATTGCATCTAAAAACGCTCTATTTAAGATGGTTCTTTCACCTGGGCCCATCTTTTGAATTCTATTCCAGTCTTGTTCTTCGCAATACAGTGTTTGCTTTAAGTAGGCTCCAAGCTCCCCAGCCTGATTGATGATGGCGTCTAAGGCATTTTTGTCTAGGGCTATTTGCTCTAGTACGACCGATTTTTTAACGTTAAAAACTGCGTCTATGCCGGACATCAGTCCAACCATAAATGCAGAGTCTGCCATAGCTGACTTTTTACTCTCAGCAAGCAGCTGGCAGCAGCGGCCACGCGTTAATAACACTTTTAGCAAGGAGCTGGGTTGGTTCGTTGATGAGGTCAGTGTAATCAGTAGAGCCCATTTCTTTAATTGCACCAATCCAAGAAAAATGACCGCTTCTTTTATCGATACAACGGTTTTAGCAACTCCACAGACTGGGCTATTAAGAATTCGCAGTAGTTGGTAAGACAGCTTTGGATTTTTGGTCACTAGGTCTGCTATGGCTTCAATGCTGATGTCTCTATTTTGCAAAGCGTTGACCAGTTCAATGGCACCATGTGTTGCAGAGTCAATTTTTTTGCCTTTGATGAGCTCTGGGCGTTGCAAAAAGTACCCTTGGAATAAATCAAAGCCGAGACTTTTGCAAAGTTCGAACATGGCTAAATCTTCAACCTTTTCGGCAAGCAAGATTAAACCGCGCGATTTAAGTTCGGCGATTTGTATCGCGTGCTGTTCTGGTGGTGTGATCAATACATCTATTTTGACAATGGATACCCACGGCAATAGCGCTTGGTAGTCCGCATCAAATTGATAGTCGTCTAAGGCAAATCGATAGCCAGCAGAACGCCATTTTTGTAATGCGGTAAAAAATTCTGGTGTCAGCCTTTGGTTTTCGAGAATTTCTATGTAGACGGTGTCTGGATCGATGGGAAAGAAAGCATCGGACAACATGAGATCTGTTGTCATGTTAATAAAAAAAGGTTTTCTTAGCTGAGATTCTAATTTGGTAATCCCAATGCATAAGTTGACTAGTACTTGGCTGGTAGCGGCTTCGCCATCAGAAATATTCGCATTTAGGGCATCCTTTCCACGGAATAAAAGCTCATACCCAAAAATTTCTTTTGTCCTTTTGAGTATTGGTTGCTGAGCCATCATTAGATCATCTAACACCGTTGGAAATTCGATCATTATGGTTCTCTTATTATTAAGGCTTATTGCGGTACTGCTTTGTATTGTTAAAACAAAGATTTATCAAAACATAGGTAGGTTTAACATAACAACTCTTTAAGTGTTAGATTTTGTTGTTTGGACTGTTTAAAAATACTTTCTATGATTTGCAAAAAGGTTGACACGGTGGGGAAGCGCCCATAGAATTCTTGCCTGTTTTTTGGGGCCTTAGCTCAGCTGGGAGAGCGGTTCGCTGGCAGCGAACAGGTCAGCGGTTCGATCCCGCTAGGCTCCACCAATTATTCTGAAATAAAGCATAATTGGAAAACACTATTCTCAGGACATTCTGTCCACATGCGCTAAGCGCTTTGTGGGGCTATAGCTCAGCTGGGAGAGCGGTTCGCTGGCAGCGAACAGGTCAGCGGTTCGATCCCGCTTAGCTCCACCAATTCACTTCATTCTATTTCATTTTTTCTCATTCATACTTCTAGATTGGTATTACTCATTGATTGCAATTAATTGATTTATGCGCCTATATTTTCAGGTGATTAATACCTAATAGCGAAAAATAGGAAGGGCAATGTCTATATTTGACAAATATAGACAACGGGTGACAGCTTGAAATGAGAGGATTATGAGGTCTATATAGTATGAATATCAGTTTTACCGATACGCAAGAAGCTTATATTGCGGCCCAAGTAAAAGGCGGCGATTTTCAGAATGCCAGCGAGGTAGTGCGAGACGCATTACGCCTGCATCAAATCTACCGTCATCGCATAATAGAAGACTTGCGCGCAGAGATAGCGAAAGGTTGGGACGGTGAAGCGAGTCCAAATAAAGTACAGGATATTCTTAATTCCAAGCTGGAAGAAAGACGCGCTTAATGGCTTCTTCTACTGCAAGCTATGAGCTGGCTCCAGAAGCAGAACAAGACTTGAGCAATATTTTTGATTATACCGAAAAGGAATTTGGTCTCGATCAGGCTGTGCAGTATTTAAAAGATCTAGAGCGCTGCTTTATCCAGCTCTGTAACAATCCTAATACCGGGCGTGAACGCACCGAAATTCTCAATGTGCGCTTAAGAGTTGTTCGCGTTCTGCATGGTAGCCGAGATCTACCTAAGCATTTTTGAATAAAGATTTTTAGTAAAGCATCCTTAAGTATCTCTTTCCAATGCGCTAGAGCCAGGATGAATTCGTATTCACTTTTTAAATTATTCAGTTCTTCTTTTTTATCGCTTCCAAGGTTAGGCTTATTAGTCTTTTATTAAGCTGCTTTCTAACGCGTAGGATTCTTGCATGTTTCAACTTTATACAGGTAACCGTCTAGAGGATTTAGCCGTGTTGCTTGCGAAGATTCTGGCTGTTTCACCGCCAGAAAATCCGTTTGATGATGAATCTATCTTGGTGCAAAACCCCGGTATGGCACAGTGGCTGAAGATGTTTTTGGCCGAGTCGCATTCTATTGCTGCGGGATTGGTGTTTCCTCTGCCTTCTACCTTTGTTTGGCAAACCTTTGCGCAAACCCTAGACGATATTCCCGCGCAAAGTGAATTTAACAAGCCTTTCCTAGTATGGCGTTTAATGCGTTTGCTCGACTCTCGTCTTGGTGAACCAGAGTTTCAGGCATTAAGTTGGTATCTTGAAGAAGACGATACACAAATCCGCCGCTTCCAGTTATGCAGCAGCATTGCCGATATTTATGACCAATATCTGGTTTATCGACCTGATTGGATCAAATCTTGGGAAGGTGGCGAAGCACAAGACCCCAAGCTAAAAGCCATCTTTGAGCAGCAACCTTGGCAGGCTATTTTGTGGCGAGATTTGGTCGCTGATGTCAGCCAGCAGGGCACGTCGCTTTATCATCGCGGCAATCTTATTGAGGCCTTGCATGACAAGACTCAATCCTCTGCTCGACCTGTTGGCGTTCCTGAACGAATTTTTATTTTTGGCGTGTCTTCCTTGCCGCCAAATACGCTGGAATCTCTTCGCGTGTTGGCCGCTTCTGGTTGGATTGATGTGCATTTGTTTTTGCAGAACCCTTGTCGTTTTTACTGGGGGGATGTGGTCGACAAGCATTATTTAGGTCGAGAAATAAAACGCCAAACCCTCAAGCCTGGATTGAGTACCGATACTTTGCATCTTGATGCCAATCCTCTACTGGCAAGCTGGGGGCGCCTAGGTCGAGACTACATTGCTCAGCTACAAGAAATGGCCGACAACGAACTAGAAGTCTTTGAAGACTATCAGAGCGAGCAAGCCAGTGGTTTGCTGCAATGGATTCAACAAGATGTGCTGACCTTAGAAAACCACGGTTCGCAACAAGAGCGAGACGCCAGCATTACCAATGCTGAGTATCGCCATTCGATTACTGCTGATGATCAAAGTATTCGTGTGCACCTTTGTCACAGTCCATTGCGGGAAGTGGAAGTGTTACACGACCAGCTTTTGCAAATGTTCGAGAGCGATCCGAGTTTGACGCCAAAAGACGTCATCGTCATGTTGCCCGATGTAAACACCTACAGCCCGTTCGTGAAAGCCGTCTTTGGTGCTGAAAAAAAGAGCGGACAAGCTCAAGTCAGAAAACACATTCCCTTTGCCTTGATTGACCAATCTGGTGGTATGGAAAATCCGATTGTTGATGCCTATTTGTATTTACTTGGCTTGGGTGAAAGTCGTTTTACCTTGTCAGAATTGATCAGCGTGTTGGAAGTGCCCGCTGTGTTGGCGCGTTTTGAATTAACAGCCGACGAATTGGAGCGTATTCGCCAATGGTCAACAGAAGTGGGCATTCGCTGGGGATTGGATGGCAAAACCGCTCAGCAGCATGATTTACCGATGCAAGAGTCTCATACTTGGCTGAATGGTGTGCGCCGCATGTTATTGGGTTATGCCATGGGACATGACCATATTTGGGAAGGCACGTTAAGTTACGGCGATGTGGAAGGTTTGGAAGCCTCTGTGGCCGGTAAGCTCGCTGAGTTTTTGGTCTCCATTAATGACGCACAAGCGAAATTGATGGAATCTCTCGCGCCGAAAGAATGGATTTCGACCCTGTATTATTTAGCGGAGCGTTTCTTCTTGTTGGAAGAAGACGATGCCTTCCAGGTGTTACTGACTAAGCAACTGGATGCGCTGACATTGCAATGGCAGCAAGCGCATTTTGACGCCCTGTTGGATCAGCAAGTTATCCGCCAGCTGTTATCGCCTTTGTTGCAAGAATCCCAAGGCGGTCAACGCTTCCTAGCGGGACGAGTGAATTTTTGTACCTTGATGCCCATGCGTTCTGTGCCCTTTAAGGTTATCTGTGTATTGGGATTAAACGAAGGTGACTATCCGCGTAGCGTTGCGCCCATGGGCTTTGATTTGATGGTTGGGCAATATCGCAGCGGCGACCGAAGCCGACGGGAAGACGATAAATATTTATTCCTTGAAGCCTTAATGTCAGCACGAGATTGTTTCTACATCAGTTATGTGGGTCGCAGTATTCAAGACAACAGTGAGAAAAATCCGTCTATCTTGGTGAGTGAGCTGTTGGAATACATAGGTCAAAGTTGTGTGTTTGAAGACGATCAAACATTAGCGCCAGACGAGGCGCAGAAAGCCTTGTTAGATAAACTGATTCTCGAACATCCTTTGCAGCCATTTAATGCAGCCTATTACTTTCAACCGCAAGGCTCGTCGCACGAATCTACTACGCAGTTTGATAAGCGCTTGTACAGCTATGACGAACAATGGTTGCCAGCCTTGCTTAGTATTCCAGTGGACGATAAGTATTCTGAGTTTTCACCCTTGGATGGCTTGGAGCAGCCAAGATTGGATCTTGCTCTGGACGAGTTGTCACGCTTTATTGGTCATCCAACGCGGTACTTTACTCAGCGTCGATTGAAAGCTTATTTGAGTATGCAAGAAGAGGAAGAGAAAGAAGATGAGCCGTTCGCACTGGATGGCTTGGCGGGTTATCAGCTGCGCGAAGGTTTGTTGCAAGCCATGCTAAAAGGCGATGAAGATCAGTTTATTGAACGTTTGTCTCTTATGGGCGCTTTGCCTTATGGCGCGCTGGGTCGATTGTCTTTGCAGCAGAGCCGTGGCCAATGTCAGCAGCTGTTGTCTGTTCTGCAAGGTTATGCGCTGGAAGAATGCGAACCGATTGAAGTGAACTTGACCCTTGGTAGTATTGTGCTGCAAGCGTGGTTGGATTTACCGACGGCAACGACGCGTTTGTCTTATCGCATTGGTGATTTGTCTGCCCATCAAAAAATGCAGGCGTGGATTGAGCATTTGGCCTTGTGTGCGCAAGGAACGCCAAAACAGCATCATCTTATTAATCTGACCAAAACCGGCAAGTTGCTTCAGCACAGTTTTATTATCATTCCTCCAAACGATGCCCAGGAGTATTTAAACGCTATGCTGGCTTTGTTGCAGCAAGGCTTGTGTCAGCCGATTGCCTTGCCAGCCAAAAGTGCCGACGCATGGTGCAAAAGTTATTGTTCGAGCAAAACGCAAGAAGACGCGGATATCGCTTGGGAGCAAGCATTGAAACTGTATCAAGACAACAGCAGTGCCTTTACTCGCAGTGAGGTGGACGACGCTTATTGGCAGCGTTATTTCCCCGATTTAAATCGCCAAAAGGAACAATTTGTCGCCTTGTGTGAGCAAATCTGGTTGCCCATGCATCGTCATTTGGAGGTGATGGAATGAGTCTTTCTTCCGAGTCTGTTTCCGTTAATGAGCTTTCTGCTAATGCAGAAGCCTTAAACATGATTCCTGAGCCGCTAAACGCCTTAACCTTTCCATTGTTTGGCAAACGCCTAATCGAAGCCAGCGCAGGCACAGGGAAAACCTACACCATTGCCAACCTGTATTTGCGCTTGCTGGTGCCAACGGGACAGGCTTTATCTGGAAATAACGGAGATTTGGATAAACCGCTGACGGTTGATCAGATCTTGGTGGTGACCTTTACGGAAGCCGCTACTGCCGAGCTAAAAGCGCGGATTCGTAATCGTATTCGAGCAGCGAGAAAAGCCTTATTACAAGGCGAAAGCAGAGATGTTTTTCTGGCGGATTGGATGGCGCAAATGTCAGACGAGCAAAGTGCGGGCGCCATAGAAAAACTTCTGTATGCCGAAAAGCAAATGGACGAGGCGGCGGTATTTACTATTCATGGTTTTTGTCAGCGTATGCTGAGTCAAAACGCCTTTGAAAGTCGCATGTTGTTCCAACAAACCATTGAGACCGACGAGTTAGCGCCATTGTCTATGGCGGTGAAAGACGTTTGGCGCAGTGTGTTTTATCCAATGGACGACACCAAAGCCGCTTTGATTCAGCCAATTTGGTCGAATCCAGATGCTTTGTTGAAAGACTTATATTTATTGAATAACCAGCCTGACGCCAAAATCGCCGTGCCAGATTATGATTGGGAAAGCGCGTTAAGTCAGGCGCAACAAACCATGGCTGCGGTTCGTGCTATGTGGCTTGATCAATCGCGAGACATCATTGACGCCCTTGAGCGCAGCGGCATTAAACGAACCTTTTGGCGCAAAGATCCGTCGAAAGACATTCAAGCTATCACGCAATGGGCGAACTCGACGCGTTTTGAACTAGACAAGAGCCTAGAAAAATTTGATACCAATGAACACGCCAGCCGATTGAGCAAAGGCGGTGATCTGCCTGCTCACGAATTCTTTGGCTTGGTGCAGTCTTTGCGTGAAAGCTTTCCCGATGCGGGGCGATTAAAAGCGGTCTTGCTGACTCAATTGTGGCAGCAAACTCAAGAGCGCATGAAACGCTGGAAGCGCAGTACTCAATCGCTGACTTTCACCGATTTGCTTACTTCCCTTGATGTGGCGCTGACGCAAGACGAAGCAGGTAAATTAGCGGAACGTATTCGTCACCTTTATCCCATTGCCTTGATCGATGAATTCCAAGACACCGATGCGGTTCAGTATCGAATTTTCTCCACCATTTATGCGCCAGCGCAAGTGGATCAAAACGCCTTAGGTTTGATCATGATCGGCGATCCTAAACAGGCAATTTATGCCTTTCGTGGTGCGGATATTTATACCTATTTGGCGGCGAAAAAGCGTGTCGATAGCGTGTATTCTTTGGCAACCAATTATCGTTCTTCGGCGGCGATGATTCAGTCAGTGAACGGACTTTTTACCACGCAAGCAGAACCCTTTCGTGTCACTGGGATTCCTTTTGTTGAAGTGCAAGATCGTGGCGTTGCAGGTGGCTTTTCTCGACAAGGTCAAACCCAAGCCGCGCTGCAGTTTTTGTATCAACGCAGTGATGAGCCAGTTTCCGCCAAAGAGTATCGTCAAACCATGGCGGAATCTTGTGCGGCGCACCTTCATGAGTTGTTGCTAGAAGGGCAGCAAGGCTCTGCGCTTATAGATGGCAAAGGTGTACGACCAAAAGATGTTGCCTTGTTGGTGACTAACTTTAGTCAAGCCAATGCTTTGAAAGACGCCTTGCGTCAGCGTGGTATTTCCAGTGTGTATTTGAGTGACAAAGGCTCGGTGTTTGAAACGGTTGAGGCACGAGAATTATTGATCGTGCTGACGGCGATCTTATCTAATGGACAAGAAAGCAAACTGCGCTCAGCCTTAGCAACCAGTTTAGTCGATTGGTCATTAGAAGATTTGGATACGCTGAATCACGACGATGTCGTGTACGAAAAATGGGGACAAGCCTTTCGTGATTATCTAGATATCTGGGATAAGCAAGGCTTGTTGCCTATGTTGCGTGAATTTATGCAGGACGTATCGCTAGCGGCAAACATGCTTAGCCATACTGACGGCGAACGTCGCTTGACGGACTTTTTGCATTTGACCGAAAAGCTCCAGCAGAAGTCTCTTGAGTTGGATTCTAAAGAAGGTGTTTTACGCTATCTCAGGTTGGCGATTCAAAACCCCAATGGCAACAGCGACGAGCAAAAGATTCGCCTTGAAACCGATGCGGAATTGGTGCGGATTGTCACCATTCACAAAAGTAAGGGCTTGGAATACCCAATTGTCTATTTGCCCTTTGCCTTTACTCCATACAGAGATCAAGACAAATCGGCTTTATATCACGATGCGCAACAGCAGTTGTGGATCGCCATTGATCCTGATGAAGAGCAAACCGAGCTTCATAAAGAGGAATTGTACGCCGCAGAAATTCGCTTGGCTTATGTGGCGTTAACTCGCTCAAAAGAGGCGTGTTTTATTGGCACCATGGATGTAGGTAAAAGTGCCAATAAAACCCGTGGTGCTGTGTCAGATGTCCATCTTAGTGGGGTTGGCGCTTTGATTGGCGAAGGTGAGCCGCTGGAAGCTGGTGACTTGTATCCGAGTATCGAGCGCCTTTGCGAGCGCTATCAAGCAGGTCAAATGCAGCTGTTGGAATTGCCTGATGAGCCGCCGCGTTTACCTAGATTTAAAATGGCACAGGCAGAGTTGACAGATCCTAGTGTGCGACATTTTTCTGGTCGTATAGAGCGAGACTGGTGGGTGGGAAGTTATTCCTCGCTGGTGGTAGAAGACAAGGAGCATCACGATGAAAGCGTGCCTGGCTTAGATGAAGCGACACGCTTGCTGGACCCATTGGCGGAAGAAATCGATCTAAAAGACAGTCAAGAAGCGCCAGAGCAAAATCGCTTCACTTTCCCCAAAGGCGCCAAGCCTGGGACATTCTTGCATGACACCTTAGAAGGCAAAGCGCTACATGATGTGTCTGCTCATCCGAGCTTTAAGGATTTATTAAAAACCAGTCACCATAAATTAATGGCTGACTTTTACGAGCGCCAGGGCTTTGGTGAATGGCAAAGTGTATTGAGTGAATGGCTGCCAGATATCGTCAATACTGAGCTAATGACTGGAATGAGTTTAGGAAGTTTGGCGCCATCGGCTTGTCGCAAAGAGATGGAGTTTTTTATCCCTGTGACTGGCATGAACGCCTTGCAGCTGGATCGGATTTCTCGCGAGCATGATGAGGTGTCACGTGTTGCGCCCATGATTCAAGATCGTCCATTGAAAGGCATGCTAAAAGGTTTTATCGATTTGCTGTTCGAATATCAAGGCCGTTATTACGTGTTGGATTATAAGTCGAACTATTTAGGCGATGATTTTGCTGATTACGAACCTGAGAAATTGGTTCATGCCATTGCCGAGCACAGATATGATCTGCAATATCAACTTTATACCTTGGCTTTGCACCGTTTATTAAAGCAACGCTTGCCAAATTATGATTATGACAGGCATGTGGGTGGCGTGGTGTATTTGTTTCTTCGCGGTATGCAGCCAGAACAGCAAACAGGCGTATTCAAAAGCCGATTAAGCCTTGAACATCTAACCGCCCTAGACAAGCTGTTTAGCGGCGAAAGTGATAAGCCAAAAAATGACGGGGCGGTGCAATATGGACTTTTCTAATCAGTTAGGTTTGCTCGACTCTCTTGATGAAAAAGCGTGCGAAGAAAATCCATCTGCTACGACGTCCTTTAGTTTGTCTGCTTGGCAAGCTAAAGGGGTTTTACGAGCGATTGATCGTCAGTGGATTGAGCAGCTGGCGCAACATGCCAAAGAAGCCAATTCAGAGGTAAATAAGAGCGCTGTGCATATCGCCGGAGCTTTATGCAGCGCGTACCTTGGGGCTGGCCATATTTGTATCGATCTAGCGAATATTTGGCAAAGACCACCAGAAGGCATTGGTCTAGAAGAATTAAGAGCGGCATTGGAAAAGAGCGGTGTGAAGAGCGTGTCAGCTTGGTGCCAAGTCTTGCTGGCAAGTTGTCTGGTTTCGTCGGCAGACAGTGAGGTTGAACGCCCTATGGTGTTGGCTGGCTCACGTTTGTATTTGTATCGCTATTATCAATATGAACAACAGGTGCTGAATTATCTTAAAGGCCAATTTTCTGTGTCGCCTTTTGATGTCGATGCCGGTTTGTTAGCACAACTTTTTCCTAACCAATCCGATACGGTGGATTGGCAAAAAGTCGCCGTAGCCAACGCGGCGAGCTTGCCTTTTTCAGTGATCAGCGGCGGTCCAGGAACGGGAAAAACAACAACAGTAACTAGGTTATTGGCTTTGCTGGTGGCTCAGTCAATGGCGGAAGGCAAAGTACTGCGTATTGAACTTGCTGCGCCAACAGGAAAGGCGGCGGCGCGGCTGACGGAATCCATCTCAAAAGCCAAAGCGGCTTTGCCATTAAGTGACGACGTTAAGCTAGCCATTCCAGAGCAAGCCAGTACCTTGCATCGTTTACTGGGTAGTGAATTTGGACGCAGCCGTTTTAAGCATAACAAAGACAACCCTTTGCATTTGGATGTGTTGCTGGTGGACGAAGTGTCCATGGTGGATTTGCCAATGATGGCGAAGTTGATTGATGCCATGCCACCTCATGCTCGACTTATTTTATTAGGAGATAAAGATCAACTTGCCTCGGTTGAAGCGGGCAGTGTGCTCGGTGATTTATCTTACGGCATTGAAGAGGTTTACTTTCAACCTGAATGGGCAGAGCGACTGAGTAATCTTACTGGGGAAAATCTAGCCCCGTTTGGTAATCCATCGGCACCGCCAATTAGTCGAGCGCTTACTTTGCTGCGCACCAGTTATCGCTTTGATGCAAATAGTGGCATCGGACACTTAGCAAAAGCGATGAACGCTGGTGACAGCTCCGCCGTGTTGCGTTGCCTTGAGTCTAATTACGGTGATGTAGAGTGGCGAGCACCAGAAGAAGGGCAAACCAAAGCCGATATCGCGACATTGGCTAAAGGCTATGATGATTATTGGGAAGCGGTGCGTCAGAATCTAGATATTGCCAAGTTGTACGAAGTGTTTTCACGTTATCAGATTTTGACGGCGGTGCGTCAAGGTGAGTTTGGTGTCGAGAAGGTGAATGCTCAGCTGGAACAGTATTTTTATCAGCGAGGACGAGTAAAAGATCCCCATGTTTGGTATCCGGGAAAAGCGGTGATGCTGACGAGAAACGATGCGGCATTAGGCTTGTTTAACGGTGATATTGGCCTTTGTATGCCAGATGAGTTTCAGCGTCTTCGGGTATGGTTTATGCAACCTGATGGCTCTTTTACTGGCTTGCTGCCGAGTCGTTTGAGTGAGTTTGAAGTGGTCTTTGCGATGACGGTACATAAATCCCAAGGCTCTGAATTCGATCAGGTTGCCTTGTTATTGCCTATGACACCTTCGCCAGTATTAACCAAAGAGTTGCTTTATACAGGTATTACTCGGGCGAAAAAGTCATTTAGCTTATGGGGATCTAGCGGATTGATTCGGGCAGCGAGCAGCACGCGTATTCAGCGTTATTCTGGCCTTATTGGAGAGCTTTGGCATTGATATTGAAATATTTGGCTCCATTATTCCTAAAATGTTTAAAAAGCGAATAAAAGCGTAGGCTAAATAATCTTGTTGCGCGATTCTTGATGTGATTTTTTTATGTTAGGGTAAGCGGCATTTCAACACTGCAAAAATTTAAAATTTCGACATTATGTAAAGTAGGAAAGAGTAGCAACAATGGCAAAAGAAATTGTTTTAACCGGTGTTACCACCACAGGCACTCCACACCTAGGCAACTATGTGGGAGCAATTCGTCCTGCGATCGAAGCGAGCCGTCAAGAAAATACGGAATCTTACTTCTTTCTTGCGGACTATCATGCGTTGATCAAATGTCAGGATCCAGAACGCGTGAAACAGTCCCGTTTAGAAATCGCGGCGACCTGGCTAGCGTGTGGCTTAGATACTGATAAAGCAACTTTCTACCGTCAGTCTGATATTCCTGAAATTGCCGAATTGAATTGGTTACTGACTTGTGTAACTGCAAAAGGTTTGATGAACCGCGCCCATGCTTATAAAGGCGCTGTCGATGAAAATCTTGCGAACGGCCAAGACCCAGATTTTGGTATTACCATGGGCTTGTTTTGCTACCCAGTGTTAATGGCGGCGGATATTTTGGCGTTTAACGCGCATAAAGTGCCTGTTGGTCGTGATCAAATACAGCATATCGAAATGGCGCGAGACATTGCTGGTCGTTTTAATCATTTATTTGGTGAGCATTTTGTATTACCTGAAGCGGTTGTTGGCGAAGAAGGCTCGATTCTTAAAGGCTTAGATGGCCGTAAAATGAGTAAGAGTTACAACAATACGATTCCATTATTTGATACTGAGAAAAAGCTGCAAAAAGGTATTAATAAGATCAAAACAAACTTGCTAGAACCAGGTGAAGCGAAAGACCCAGATGATTCTACCGTGTTTGATATTTATAAAGCGTTCGCAACTCCAGAACAAACTGCCCAAATGCGTCAGAATTTTGCAGAGGGCATTGCATGGGGCGAAGCGAAGAAGGAACTTTTTGCTTTGGTTAATGGTCAACTATCTGAACCACGTGAAAAATACCTTGAGTTAATTGCTAATCCAACTCATGTAGAAGAAGTTTTACAGGCTGGGGCGGAAAAGGCACGAGCTCGTGCACGTGGAATGATTTCAGACTTACGCAATGCCGTTGGTTTGGTCAATTTTAAATAAAGGAGAGTTTTGTGAAAACAACAGTATTTGCCATGTTAATGGCGTTTGTTTTGGCAATCGGCGCTGGCGGTTATAGTGCGGATGTTCAGGCTAAAAAGTTTGGTGGCGGTAAAAGTTTTGGCAAAAGCTTTTCTGTTTCTAAACCGAAAAGCACTGCAGCTAATACAAGCAACACGACGAACGCTGCAGCTGGCGCTAAAAAGCCTGGATTTTTAGGCGGCTTAGGCGGTGGTTTGTTAGGTGGCTTGTTGGCTGGTGGTCTTTTTGCTGCCTTGTTAGGAAGTGGTGCTTTTGATGGCATTTCTTTCGGAGATATCTTGCTTTTTGCTGTGATTGGTTTCTTGATTTACAAGTTCTTTATCGCACCAAAACGCCGTGCTGCTCAGGCTCAAGCCAGTGGTGCCGGTGCGAATGGTATGTTCCGCGAAATGCCGAATTCAACTCGCGATAATGTTCAGCCTTCTCCAATGTCTGGTATGAGTGGCTTTGGTGCACAACCAGAGATCAAGCTTCCACCAGGATTTAATGAGCAGGCGTTTGTTGCTGAAGCAAAAAATCATTACATCACGCTGCAAAAAGCATGGGATGACAATAATTTTGATGAGATTCTAGATTATGTTAGTCCTGAGCTTTACAACATGTTGGTTGCAGAACGCGCGACTTATGGCGATGACAAGCCTCGTACCGAAGTTATCTCTTTGATGGCCGAGCTGGTTCGTGGTGAATATATTGGTTCAATCGCTTCTATCTCTTTGCAGTTTTCTGGCTGGATCAAAGAAGGTGATCAGACTTCCGATACCAATGAAATTTGGCATTTGGAAAAGAATATGTCTGATGCAAATGGAAATTGGACAATAGTTGGGATACAACAAGACAACTAATTGTTACTTAACTTTGCTCGTAGGCTCATCACAGTTTGTTTACACTAGACAAAGCTTGTGATGAGTTCTACATTACTCTTATTAAACTGAATATGGATGTGAGCCATGTCTGAATTAGCGCCTATTAAAGAAAATGGGAAAGCCTTAGCGGAATCGAAAAAAGGCGAGTTGTTACAGTATCTAACCTTTAAGCTGATTGACGAGACCTATGGTATTAACGTCATGCAGATTAAAGAAGTGCTACGTTATAGTGAAATCGCCCCGGTTCCAGGAGCGCCTTCTTATGTATTAGGCATTGTTAATTTACGTGGTAATGTCGTGACGGTAGTGGATACTCGAGTACGTTTTAGTTTGCCAGAGTGCACTATTACCGATGATACTCGAATTATTATTATCGAGCATGACGGCGAGCAAGTTGGTTTGCTTGTTGATGCAGTCCAAGAAGTATTCTATTTATACCAAGGTGAAATTGAGCAAAGTCCTAGCGTTGGTAACGATGAAGCATTGAAGTTCATTCAAGGTGTTTATCAGAAAGAAGAAGAGTTGGTTATTTTGCTTGAGCTTAACCGTATGTTTGAACGCAATGATGCACTTGGTATCGAAGCGATGAACTAAGCCAGTCGATTCTTTTCAGAACAAACATAAAAACCATGCCGTTGAGCATGGTTTTTTTATGTCTAAATATTGTGGTTTCTCGGGGAGGATCTTGAAGCTTATTTTTCCCAATAAGCTTCTTCAAGGCTGTCTTCTCTTTCTGGTAATCCTCTGGATAAGCGAGGCGCGTTTTGAGCAAGGATTTCATAACTCACGCGGTTAGAATATTTACAGATTTGAGCGAAAGAAGAATAGGCTAGAAATGGTGCCAAGTGCTTGCTGGAATTTGGAATCGCTTCTTTATGAAAATGATTCGCGGAAATATCATGCAGCAATGCTGATAGTGCGCCATCGCCAGCACCATTGGTATTGCGAATCTTTTCTGGCCCACCCATGTATGGGTCTATATGAGAAAATACTTTAACTGGCTGTTTGCAGGCTTCGCGCAACATCGGGCGGCTAAACTCCCAGCGATTGAAGTCGGCCAAGCTGCCTGATTTAATAGGGTTGGTGGTTTCGCGTTTTAGATCATCTTCCGTGTGACCGCATAAATACATGCCATCTGGGCCTGCTGTCAGCAATACAATATCGACATGGTCTAGGATGGCACTTGCAGCTTGCAATGGATCTGAGAAGCCAGTTAACGCTTCCGCTTCTAGTTCATTCATCGCCAGTACATTGACGTGTTTTTTAATGATTTCCAGCAATTCGTCTCTGTTTTCTTCTACTAGATGCTTGGTGCCTAATGTCAAAACAGTGGGGACTTGGTGATTGTGCGCATACTCTAAGGCTTTTAACATGGCAGGTTTAATGGGTTTGCCTTGATGGCGCAAGGGGTAGGCACATGTGACCAATGCTGCGCTGCCAGCGATGATGTCTTCAGGAATGTGGTCAACGTCTAACTCGTCCATGTCACCGGGAGCGATGGCGAATGTTCGTTCACCATCTGGTGTGATTAGGGTGATGCCGCGGCCAATATCACCAGGTACGCCTTGCAAGTGATTCATGTCGACTTTGCTGCTGGTATGGCAGATATAATGGTAAGCTGGTGACCCTAGCGTGATGTTGGCTGACATAACACCAAGTAGCACGGATTTATCATCGGCTAGCACAGAATAGTTGTGTATGGTATTGCCAATAGTGCCACCGGCAAAATGATCTGAAATGCTATTTTGTGCAGTTAATTCGCTGTAAATAGCGGAGGCTGTATCAGCATCGACAAGATTTGATAAGCCTTTTTGGATATTGAAGGTCTCTAAAAATTGATCAGACACATTGGCGACCACGTCGACAATGGTTTCATCCAAACCAACAATGTAAGTGTCTTTATCGGGACGAACTTCCGATGTCGGCAAAACGGGCTTGGGTTGGGAAACAGGAAAATAATGTTTAAGTTTGCGTTGACCGGGAAACTTCATATTGGTGCTCGTGGGTAAGAGAGTTAAGCGAGTTTAGCAAAGAATTGACCAGTCGGGCAGGATGATCAGCAAGAAAGTAAGGTGAAAATGAACGAATCAGAGTTAGATCGTTATAGTCGACAGTTATTATTGCCCAATTTTGATATTCAAGGGCAACTTAATCTTTTCCAAGTGAAGGTATTGGTTATTGGCTTGGGTGGATTGGGAAACATTGCTGCCACCTATTTGGCAACTTCCGGAGTGGGGCATCTGACGTTGGCGGATGGCGATCAATTAGAAAGCAGTAATTTACCTCGCCAAGTGCTTTATGATGAAAGTCAGATTGGTGTAAACAAGGTTGATGCAGCGGCGAAGCAAATTGCTCTCAAAAATCCAGCTATCAAAGTGGAGGTTATCGCGCAAAAATTATTGAGTGACTCTTTATTAAAAGCAGTTGAACAAGCAGATGTGGTGTTAGATTGCACGGATAACTTTACCGCTCGACAAGCCATTAATCGTGCTTGTCTATTATTGAAAAAACCATTAGTTAGTGCCGCTGCGATTCGTTGGGAAGGGCAGTTGGTAAGCTTTTTATATGATAAACAATCGACGCCTTGTTATGAGTGTTTGTATCCGTCTTTGTCGGACCAACAACTTAGTTGCAATGAAAGTGGCATCATAGCGCCAGTGGTTGGCTTGTTAGGCGTCTATCAGGCGCTCGAAGCTTTGAAGCTAGCAAGTGGCTGCGGAAAGGTTAAACATGGTGTCTTAAGGTTGTTTGATGGCTTTGAGGGGAGCTGGCGCGAGATGCGTTTAACGCAAGATCCCGAGTGCTCGGCTTGTGCACATGAAACAGGTATGATGGTTTAAACCAGATTGACGCTTGAAAACTCATAGATAGCCCCTATTTTAGTAATTAATATTTTTCTCTAAGAATTTCAGCAGATTTTCGTTAGAATTCACCACAGACTTTTTAGCCGGCCTTTTTTGTGTCAGGCAAGCATACATTTACAGGAGCAATAACATGAGCGATGTTAAACACGCTAAATTAATGATTTTAGGTTCTGGCCCTGCGGGTTATACCGCGGCTGTTTATGCGGCTCGTGCGAACCTTAATCCTGTGATGATTACAGGTATGCAAATGGGTGGTCAGCTGACCACAACTACTGAAGTTGATAACTGGCCGGGTGATGACCAAGGCGTACAAGGCCCAGAATTGATGGAGCGTATGCGTAAGCACGCCGAACGCTTTGAAACAGAAATTATTTTTGACCACGTTAACAAAGTCGATTTGAAAAACCGTCCATTCCGTTTGGAAGGCGACAGTGGTGTTTATACTTGTGATGCTTTGATAATTTCAACTGGTGCAAGTGCTCAGTATCTTGGTATGGAAAGTGAGACAAAGTATATGGGCCAAGGCGTGTCTGCTTGCGCAACATGTGATGGTTTCTTCTACCGTAACCAAGATGTTGCTGTAATCGGTGGTGGTAATACGGCTGTTGAAGAAGCGCTTTACCTTGCTAATATTGCTAAAACCGTTACCGTTATTCACCGTCGTGATAAATTCCGCTCTGAAAAAATTCTATCTGATAAATTGATGGAAAAAGCGAAAAACGGCAATGTGAAAATCGAATGGCACTCTGAACTAGATGAAGTGCTAGGTGATAGCGCTGGGGTAACTGGTGTTCGTATTAAAAACAGCCAAACTGGCGAGAAAAAAGAATTAGCCGTTGCAGGTTTGTTTGTTGCCATTGGTCACAAGCCAAATACTGATATCTTCCAAGGTCAGCTTGAAATGAAAGATGGCTATTTGAAAGTGCAATCTGGTACGCAAGGTAACGCGACTCAAACGAGCATTGAAGGTGTTTTTGCTGCGGGTGATGTGTCTGATCATATTTATCGCCAAGCAATCACATCCGCAGGTACAGGCTGTATGGCGGCGTTGGATGCAGAGCGTTATTTGGATGGTCTTGCCGGTGCAGATCTTTAATTATTAATATAAATAAAAAAAACCGATCCTAGGATCGGTTTTTTTTATGTCTTAAAGTAATTCGTTTAAAACGAATTACTGAGCGTTGTAAGCTTCGATGCCTTCAACGATGGCTTTTTTCGCTTCTTCTGCGTTTGCCCAACCTTCTACTTTTACCCACTTGCCTTTTTCAAGGGTTTTGTAGTTTTCGAAGAAGTGTTCGATTTGATCGCGTAGCAATTGTGGAATATCGTTCACGTCTTGGATATGACCGTATTCTTTGCTTAGTTTTTCGTGAGGAACGGCTACTAATTTAGCGTCCATACCCGCTTCGTCAGACATGTTCAATACGCCAACTGGACGGCAGCGGATGACAGAGCCAGGTACAACTGGGTAAGGTGTGATAACCAATACGTCAACTGGGTCACCGTCGTCAGCCAAAGTGTTGTTTACATAACCGTAGTTTGCTGGGTAAAACATAGGAGCTGTCATGAAGCGGTCAACAACAAGCGCATCCATGTCTTTATCAACTTCGTATTTTACTGGATTAGCTTGTGCTGGAATTTCGATGATAACGTTGATGTCATTTGGTGCATCTTTACCGGCAGGGATCTTGCTATAGCTCATTATTATTTCTTCCAATGTGTTAAATATGGCCGATATTATAAAAGCTAGAGTGCTTCTATGCTAGTTGTGGAACGCATCCATTCGTAATATTCTCTATTGCAGTAGAATAAAATGAGTAAAAACAGCTCTAAAACGCGTTAACTTATTGCTTTCTTTCTGAATTTAGCTAGTCTTACACTGTGATCAAATTATAGTCGCGAGGACAGTAATGACAAAATCTGAGCTGATAGAGCTGCTAATCGATCAGCAATCCCATTTACCGGTGAAAGATGTAGAGCAAGCAATCAAAGCAATGCTTGAACATATGTCTGATTCTTTGGCAAATGGTGAGCGCATAGAGATACGAGGCTTTGGTAGTTTTTCTCTGCATTATCGAGCACCTAGAATAGGACGAAACCCTAAAACTGGGGAGTCTGTTGAGTTGAGTGCGAAATATGTACCTCATTTTAAACCAGGTAAAGAGTTGAGAGAGTTAGTCAACTTACCTGAAGACGATGAGATAAACGAACTTAACTAATTTACGTCTTATGCCTCGAAATCTTTGAGCTATCACGGCATAATAACGCCATTCTATTTTTGGTAGGTTGTTTTATGCTTAAATGGCTGAAAAGAGTTACTTACACTGTACTCATTGTTTTTTTTCTCGCCGTGGGTGTGTTTTTTGCCATCCGTAATCCACAACTTATTCCTCTTGATCTTGTTTTTTGGCAAGGTCCCGAACTGAGTGTTGCTCTCTACATTATTTTATCTTTTACCGTAGGGGCTTGTGTGGCTCTTTTGGTAAGCTCTGTTGCGTATTTGCGCAGTGAACGCCAGATCAGGGTGTTGACTCGTAAATATGAAAAAGCACGAGATGAAGTGGATGCCTTGCGTAAAGCTTCTATTGCTAAAGAGCTTTCTGTTGGGAAGGAGTAATTGAGTTGACCGAAATTGGGTTGTTTTTGGTTCTTTTTGTCGCGCTCTTTGTTGGCTGGGCAATGGGGCGTAAAAATCCGACCAAGAAAAATAAACAGGCTAAGAAGAATATTCCGACGGATTATTTTCGTGGTCTGAATCATTTGCTTAACGATCAACATTCCGAGGCCATTGATGCCTTTGTTGATTCCTTAGAAGTCAATTCCGATACTTTCGATATTCATCTCACATTGGGTAATTTGTTTCGCAAAAAAGGCGAAATACAAAAAGCCATTAACATCCATCAAAACTTACTTGCTCGCCCTGAAATTTCGCAGCGTGAAATGCGTATGGTGCAATTAGAATTGGCCAGTGACTTTATGTCGGCAGGTTTGTTAGATAGAGCAGGGCGCTTGTTATTAAACATGGCATCCACTTCACGAAAAAGTGAATTTCAGCCAAAAATACTCGCTTTGCTTGTGGATCTTTATGAGTTTGAACAAAGCTGGGACAAAGCGATTCAAATTGGCTCTGAATTAATTAAAGAAGCACCGAGTAAAAAAGAGATTAAGCGTTTAGCGCATTTTCATTGTGAAATGGCGCAAGAGCTACAAAAGAAAGAGCAATGGAAGCAAGCCTTTCAACATTATAAAAATGCCTTAGATGTTGACTCTAGCTGTGTTCGAGCCAGTATTGGTGCTGCGGACGTATTAAATAGCCAGGGGCGTTATCGTGATGCGATCAAAGAACTAAAGCACGCTGCAGAACAAGACCCAGAATTCATTTCGATCATTATCCCTAAGCTAAAAGAATGTTACCAAAAAATATGGGGCAGTGGCGGGTACATTAAGTTTTTACAAGAACAGAATCAGAAAAAGCCTTCTACGGCGTTGATTATGGCACTTGTTCAGCATTACATGGAAACCGATAAAGATTACGCCGAAATGTTTTTGGTCGAGCAGCTTAGGCAGCACCCAACGATTAAAGGCTTCAAAGAGCTAATTAGTTTGCAGCTAGCGGATTCTCAAGGGTATAACCAGCAACATTTGGTGGTTCTATTTGAGCTTATTGATCAGCTGGTTCAAGCAAAGCACAAATATCAATGCCGCCAGTGTGGCTTTCCAGGCCATCAATTGCATTGGCAATGTCCAAGTTGTAAAAATTGGGGTGTGGTGAAACCGATTCATGGTTTGGAAGGCGAATAAAGCCACTGAGCATTCTGACATTTATAAACGATAGAAACTGAAAGAAAGAGGACACTGAATGAGCTGCCAATCCCCTATAGTGGTTGCCCTAGATTACCCAACCATGGCGCAATCTATTGAGATGGCGAAACGACTTGACCCTAAGCATTGTCGAGTGAAAGTCGGCAAAGAGCTATTTACAACAGCTGGTCCTGTGATTTTGGATGAACTGCATAATTTAGGTTTTGAGATTTTTCTTGATCTTAAATTCCATGATATTCCAAATACGGTCGCTAATGCGGTCAGTGTGGCTGCAAAAGCGGGTGTTTGGATGGTAAACGTGCATGCTACGGGCGGCCGTCGAATGATGGAAGCCTCTGCCAATGCGTTGCAGCAACTGACTGATAATAAAACATTGCTTATCGCTGTGACGGTACTGACTAGTATGGATCAAGCTGATCTTTTGGAAATTGGTATAGACTCAACGCCTGAGCAACATGTTAAACGTCTTGCGGCGTTGGCTAAATCTTCTGGAATGGATGGTGTCGTTTGTTCTGCTCAAGAATCCAGTATGCTGTCAGCTGATTTAGGGAAAGACTTTGTTCTAGTCACGCCGGGTATTCGTCCTACAGGTTCTGATCAAGGTGATCAGAAGCGAATTATGACGCCAGTCGAAGCAATGGCTGCAGGCAGTCATTACCTTGTAATGGGGCGTCCTATCACGCAGGCGAGTGATCCTATTGCTGTACTTACGCAGGTAAATGCTGATTTGGGCGTGATGATATAAAATGCTCATTTTGAGTCTTGAAGTCTGATTAAAAAGCTTTTACTCTAAAACCACTTATTTGCTTCAGCATTTGTTGATGCACTAAGTGGTTTTTTATTGGCATGATGCCATCTTTTATTTTTAAAAAGAATTTTAAAAGGATTTTTCTATGATGAATTTCAATCGTATTTTTCGTGCTTGTGTTTCTCGCTTACTTCTTATTGTTTCTCTGGCTTTTATGCCTTTCTCGCTTATCGCTGCAACGCCTTTGGATATAAATACCGCAACGGCTGCCCAGTTTTCCGCTGTGATGTCTGGTGTCGGTGAAAAAAAAGCCGAAGCGATCATTGCTTATCGAGAAGCGAATGGTCGTTTTGATTCCATTGATCAGTTATCGCAAGTTAAAGGTATTGGTGATGCGCTTTTAGCCCGCAACAGGGATTTACTTCAAGTCTCACCAACGGACGAAAGTTCAGAAAATTAGCTTAAATAAAATGCTTGATAAAGTTGTGCTGTTAAAACAAGCGGATTACACGTCCGCTTGTTTTGATGTTAAGGCTTTCATGGCTTGATGTTGGGTTAAAAAGACTTGCCCGCTCAGGTTTTCTATTAGGCTCGACCCCGTTAGTTTATCCATTACTGGGCCTTTGATTTCAGAAAAATGCAGCATGACCCCAGCGGATTTCAATCTATCATCAATGGTTTCTAAACTGTCTAATGCACTGGCATCTATCATGTTGACTGCATTGCACATGAGAATAAGATGTTTGATGTTTTTATGATTAGAGACCAGAGTTAATACATAATCCTCCAGCACTCTAGCGTTGGCAAAGAAGAGGTTTTCATCAATTCGAATGGTGACTATTTCTGGGTCGGTTTCGACTTCAAAACGCTTCACATTGCGAAAGTGTTCAGTTCCTGGAAGACGACCCACTACAGCAATATGGGGATGGCTTGTATGCCAAAGAAAGAACAATAGTGACAAGGAAACCCCAACGATTATGCCAGTCTCCATGCCAATAAATAGCACGACAAAGAAGGTGGCTAACGAGCCGATAGCTTCTTGTTTAGAGAAACGATACAGCCTTAAGAAGTCTTTAAAATCGATAAGCTGCAAAATAGAGATGGTAATGCTGCTTGCTAGTACCGATGTTGGAAGGTAATAAAAAAGCGGCGTGAAAAACAGCAAGGTTACCAGCATCAGTAGTCCGGTTAAAATCCCCGTCATTGGTGTTTTGGCGCCAGCACTGACATTGACCACCGACCTTGAAAAACCACCTGTTACTGGAAACGACCCACTGAATGCTGCGCCTAAGTTTGCCAATCCTAAACCGACAAGTTCTTGGTTTGGATTAATATCTTGTTTGCGTTTTGCGGCAAAAGATTGAGCAACAGAAACTGATCCAACAAAACCCACAATGCTGATTAGAAAAGCACCTGATAGCAAATCTATCATGGCATCTAAAGTGAATTTTCCGAAGGGTATAGTGGGTAAGTTATTGCTTATATCGCCAACGATTTTGATACCGAGTGAGTCTAGAGAAAACACAGCTACGCAGCTCGTGGTTGCAACGACAACGATGACAGGGCCTGCTTTGCCCAACATGCTAGCGATATTTTCCGTTAATCCAAGTTTACTTAGAGCAGGTGTTAAATAGCGTTTCAGTAGGATTAAAAGAACGATTGAAATTGTACTCAGAATAACCGTTGGTAAATTGATGTCACCGATATGCTGCAGCATACTTCGTGTTAGCTCGATAAGGTTATTGCCATGGGCTTGGACACCAATTAAATGTTTGAATTGCCCAACAGCAATTAAGATCGCAGAAGCACTTATGAAGCCAGAAATAACCGGATGACTTAGTAAGTTAGACAAAAAGCCCATTTTTAACAGGCTCATCAAAAGCAAAAACACACCGGATAGAAACGCCAACATCATGGCTATAGCGGCATAGTTTTCACTTCCTGGCAGTGCGAATGGCATAGCAATGGTCGCAGTCATCATTGAGGTGATAGCGACAGGGCCAACAGCAAGTGTGCGGCTAGTACCAAAAAGGGAGTATAAAATAGCAGGAACGATACCTGCGTAAAGACCAACCACGGCGGGTAATCCCGCAAGTAAAGCGTAGCCCATGCTTTGTGGGATCAATAAAATGGTAGCTATAAAACTTGCCAGCGCATCGGTTTGCATGTCTTCACGCGAATAGCCTTTGAGCCAAGCCATTGCAGGAAAGTATTTTTCCAATTTAGTCATTTAACTCACTTAAGTAATATTTTTAATAGAGGTTTGGTGATTATGACGCATTAAAACGTATACATGCTTTCTATGGATATTTTATTATAACCTTATTTCTTTATGTTATATGTGGTGGTGGAATTGGTAAAGCTGAATCTGGATAGTTTTCTTCTTTGAGGCAAATATTGCTGTGATCAAATTGTTACGAGTGATTGAAATACCAGACGGCCCTAGCAAAATTTGCTAATCTATTGAGTCGATTGTAAAGCTAAGGGAAAATATCCGTGTCGCAAGAGTTCCAGGTTGTTTCATCCTATTCACCCGCAGGCGATCAGCCTAAAGCCATTGAAAAACTTGTTCGTGGTGTCGAAGCGGGCTTGGCTCACCAAACATTACTTGGGGTAACAGGCTCAGGTAAAACATACACCATTGCCAATGTCATTTCACAAGTGAAGCGCCCAACTATCGTCATGGCGCACAACAAGACCTTGGCGGCACAGCTTTACGGCGAATTCAAAGAATTCTTCCCCAATAACGCCGTCGAATATTTTGTTTCTTACTACGATTATTACCAGCCGGAAGCGTATGTGGCTGCATCTGATACCTTTATTGAGAAAGACGCGTCAGTTAACGAACACATAGAGCAAATGCGACTGTCGGCGACTAAAGCCTTGTTAGAGCGGGAAGACGTTATTATCGTGGCGACTGTTTCGGCAATTTATGGCTTGGGTGACCCACAATCTTATTTAAAAATGATGCTGCATCTTGATCGTGGTGATCGCATTGATCAGCGTGATGTGTTGCGCCGTTTAGCCGAGCTGCAATACAGCCGCAACGACTTAGTATTAGAGCGCGGTAATTTCCGTGTTCGTGGCGATGTTATTGAAGTTTTTCCTGCTGACTCGGAAGACACGGCAATTCGTATCGAACTATTTGATGACGAAGTCGAAACCTTATCGATGATTGACCCATTAACTAACAAAACCATTCGCAAAGTTCCTCGCGTTACAATTTATCCGAAAACTCACTATGTAACACCAAAAGAAACCGTACAAGCGGCGATTGAACGCATTAAAGTGGAATTGGATCAGCGTCTTGAGCAACTTAAATCGCTTAACAAATTGGTGGAAATGCAACGCCTTGATCAGCGTACGCGATATGATTTAGAAATGATGCAGGAGCTGGGCTACTGCAACGGTATAGAAAACTACTCGCGTTACTTGTCTGGTCGTGAAGAGGGCTCACCACCGCCCACTTTATTCGATTACCTGCCAGCCAATGCTTTGCTCGTTATCGACGAATCTCATGTTACCGTGTCACAAATTGGTGCTATGTACAAAGGTGACAGGTCACGTAAAGAGAACCTAGTTGAATATGGCTTCCGTTTGCCTTCCGCTCTTGATAACCGCCCTATGCGATTTGAAGAGTGGGAACAGATTAAACCGCAAACTATTTTTGTCTCAGCTACACCAGGTAAATACGAAGAAGAACATCAAGATTGGGTGGTTGAGCAAATTGTCCGCCCTACAGGCTTGATAGACCCTATTCTGGAAGTTCGACCTGTTGCAACTCAGGTAGATGATTTGTTGTCTGAAATTAATCTTCGAACACCGATTGGCGAGCGTGTTTTGGTGACTACTTTAACCAAACGCATGGCAGAAGATTTAAGCGACTACCTGAGCGATCATGGTGTTCGAGTACGTTATTTGCATTCTGACATCGACACGGTAGAGCGAGTTGAGATCATTCGAGATTTACGTCTTGGCGAGTTTGATGTGTTAGTTGGTATTAACTTGCTGCGAGAAGGCTTGGATATTCCAGAAGTGAGCCTTGTGGCGATACTTGATGCCGATAAAGAAGGCTTCTTACGCTCGGAAAAATCGCTCATTCAAACCATCGGTCGTGCTGCTCGTAACGTTAATGGTAAAGCGATTTTGTACGCTGATCGTATTACAGGATCCATGGAGAGGGCGATCAGCGAAACGGATCGTCGCCGTGAAAAACAAAAAGCGTACAATGAAGAGCATGGCATCACGCCAGTCGGCATTACCAAATCCGTTGAAGACATCATGGAAGGGGCTTATAACCCAGGTGCGGGCAAACGTGGTAACAAAACTAAGAAAGTCGCTGAGACCGCAAAAGACTACCAGGTTGAAAGCATGGAAGACGTGGCTCAAGTGCGTAAAGCCATGATCCAACTGCAAAAAGAAATGATGCTAGCCTCAGAAGAGCTTAAATTCGAACTAGCGGCGGGTTATCGAGACCAAATTCGCCAGCTACAGAAAAAGTTAAAAGACGTTGGCGAATCATAATAACTCTTGGATTCAAAGTAAGAAAGGAGCCTTGAATGGCCATCACACTAAGGAACTACAACATAGTCCGCGTTATCGACAACGGTGTTATCGTCAACTGCACTGTGATCGAAATGTGTTACGACTACGCACTTGTACGATTTAAAGATAAAAAATACAAGGTACCTTACGGCTTAATTGACGAAGTGATCGGTCATGAACTGCTCGTTCCTGTCAGTGAATAATAGTTTTAAAACAAAGGCTTCAAAAAATATCAACGAGGGCTTGTCAAAAGCAAACCTCTGCGTATAATAGCCAACACTTTTTAGGACTATAGCTCAGTTGGTTAGAGCGCTACCTTGACATGGTAGAGGTCAGCAGTTCGAATCTGCTTAGTCCTACCAAATTACGAAGCCTCGACAGTTAGTGATCATTCAAAGCGTCGGGGCTTTTTTGTATCTGATTTTGGCCCATTCTTGGCCCATTTGTGTCCCGCTCTACTTAATGTTGGTAGAAATGGTGACCTTTACCCTATTTTTTCTAATGGTGTGATTAGTGAGAAACTGTAGTAATCTTTACAGTCATTAAGCAGTTGTTTTTATTAGGGATGTATTTGTGGCGGAAAAAGTACTTTTTTCATTCGAGCGAAAAAGCACGAGATGTCACTCATTCTAGTGTTTTTTTTATGCTTTTCGTCACTAAATGAGCTAATATGGCCTTATCTAGTGGGTTTTTAACGGACTACCTCCTTGCCGCTCGTATCATCTGATCGATCCTAAACACATTGGCTAAAGTAAATAGCATCGCCAGTTTGTTGTTATTCTTCTTAAGCCTCGATAGATCACTTTCCTAAAACCAAACTGACGCTTTATGATCCGGAATAGGTGCTCTACTTTTGCTCGAATGCTGGCTTTAATATATTCCGTTCGGATCGGTAGCTTGTTTATTCTCGGGTGCAGCTTGAGAAGACGTACTTTGCTTGGCATTTCCGCAATGAGCAAATCGGCTTTGATGTCTTTAAGTTTTGCTCGTTTTGGCGCGCCTCGATAACCTGAATCCGCTGATATAAAAGTCTCTTCACCATGAAGCAGATTTTCTGTCTCTGTGATGTCATGTACGTTAACTTTAAGCTGTGCGTGAGGCCAGTTCTAGCGTTTACGCCAATATGAGGCCGCTATATCCAGGGAATACCAGTAGCTTAGCCTCTTGTTGGGCGGCATTGGCGACCCAGCTTTCTAGTTTGTCGACAAATTCTTCCCATTGGGTGAAAAAGCCAATGTCATATTGTGCCGTCGCCAGTTTAAATACGCTCATATTCTGCCATCTTTCTCATACCAAGGGCTTCATCCAAAAGGTCATGGGTTTAAGGGATTCTTCTTGTTCGGCAATTTCTTTCCAACTGAAATGAGTCGCGAGCTCTGGGCGCTTTTCATAACCACGGTTACGCCAGAATTGATCCAGTGGTTGGTAATTGGCTGGACGAGCTGGGTGATCGTCTGGACGTTGTACGCCACAGAAGCAGGCGTATTTTATGCCTTCAAGGTTTTTAGCATGCTCTTCGCGATGATCGAAGAAGGCCACACCGGCACCTTGGCCGCGATACTCAGGTAAGAGAACCGATTCACCGCAATAGAAAATGTCATCAAGGTTGTAACCGGCTTTGATAAAGGGTTGTGTTACTTCGTCGGTTTCATAGCGTAGTGGCAAACCGGTTGAAGCCCCAACAATTTTATCGCCATCAAAAGCCAAGACGATCACACTGTTTGGCGCTTCAATGTAGGTTTTAAGGTAGCGCGCTTCGTACTGAGTGTCGCCATCATAAAGATAAGGAAAGTCACGAAAGACGCGCATACGCAGCTGGGCCAGTTCATCAATGTATTGATTTAAGGCGAAGCCAGATAAACGTTGGAATGTCAGCATAATCTACTCGTTTTGTATCGCGTCAGTAAGCTGGCTTAAGCCGATACTTGGGCGATCCAATCTTCTAGGTTGTAGTAGTTGGTGACGCGTGCGACTTTACCATCGCGAATGTCGAAGAAGGCGCCAGCTGGCAGTTGGTAGGTTTGGTCATTGGCTTCTGGTAAGCCTTCGTCGGTGGCGATGTATTCGCCTAACACAGTGAACTCAACCGCTGCACGATCGCCAGCAGGATTGGACATGATAACGATGTCGACAATGGTTTCTTTGTAGTTTGTGTTCATGCGCTCCATGAAGGCTGCAAAGGTATCTTTGCCTATTTCACGGTCGCCTTGGTTGATATCGTGAATGACATCGTCAGTTAGCAAAGACAAAAAGGTGTCCATGTCTTGAGCATTGAAAGCATTGTAATAGGTTTGCAGTAGTTCAACAGTTGTCTGGCTCATGGCAAAGGTTCCTAAACAAAAAAACAAAGGCTGAATGTTAATTATTTACGGAGCGTCAAGAAAGGTTTTTTTATTGGGTTGGCAAAAACAAGCAATTGCCTGTCGTCTGTGTAGGTTATTGCTAGTATGGAGCTGCTGAATCTTTAATTTTCTGATTAAAGGTTATGTTGAGGTGATAAAACTGATGGCTTAGAGTAATGTCTTATTGGAAAAATGACTGGAGCAGGTGGGCAGTATGAGCATAGATGTAGCGAATCTTGAATTAGAATGCGATACAGATAAAGGATGCGAGGCGATTGATATTATTATCAAGCCTCGGGGAAAAGACCTTGGTGAGTTCACTGTGCGGCGGACGTTGCCAACAGCGCAACGTAAAACCGTTGGTCCGTGGATTTTCTTTGATCATATGGGGCCAGCTAATTTTTCTGCGGGTTCTGGTATCAATGTTCGTCCACATCCACACATCAATTTGGCCACTGTGACCTACCTATTTGAAGGTGAAATTTTACACAGAGATTCAATTGGTAGTTATGCCACAATCACGCCAGGTGATATTAATCTCATGGTGGCTGGCAAAGGCATTACTCACTCGGAACGAGAGCGCCCTGAGGTGAAGAATGTTCCTCATACATTGCATGGTTTGCAGCTATGGCTGGCTTTACCCGAGAAAGATGAAGAAATCGAGCCAGCTTTTTATCATTATCCTTCGGCCAGTATTCCTGCCGTATCGGTCGATAATGTTTCTCTTAGAGTCCTAATGGGCACGGCTTATGGCGTAACCTCACCCGTAAAGACCTATGCCGAAACCTTGTATGTTGAAGCTCACATGCAAGACGGGCAACGTTTAACCTTACCGAATGCTGAAGAGCGCGCTATTTATGTAGCGAAAGGCAGCCTGAAAATTAAAGATACGCTAATACCTGAATTTGCCATGGTTATCCTATCAGCTGCTGATGATGTAGTTATTGACGCTACAGCGGATTCGAGAATCGCTTTAATTGGTGGGGAAAAAATTGGTAAGCGCTTTATTGAATGGAATTTTATCTCCAGTCGTAAAGAGCGTGTTGAGCAGGCAAAACGAGACTGGCAAGCTGGGGCGTTTCCAAAAGTCATTGGTGATGAAGATGAGTTTATCCCGTTGCCTTAGTGTGGGTTACGCCTGATCATTTTATGAGGAATGTTATGACGACTCATTTTGAAAAAGTTGTATAGCATTGGTTTTTAGTCCCTTTCCTGAATCATAAAAGGGCTCTGTTTGGTGATTTACATTGAAATGATAATGACTTAAATAAGATGTTTTGTTGCTGTAACTCGAAAGATAATTTATCTTCCGCTACCATCATGCTTCATTTGATAGCATTATTTGGAAATTAAGATAAGGCAATCTTACCCTTATTTGTATTTCTACATGGTGTTTTGATGCTATTTATTTTTGCTTAAGAGAACGTTTGGTGAAAAACTATGGATCACATACCTCAGCCTAAAGTGTCTGCTGAAAACAGTGTTAAAGACCAGATTATTCTTGCCGCTGACCAGCATTTTCGACTTTATGGCTATGAAAAAACCAGTGTGTCAGACATTGCAAAGAGCATTGGCATATCTAAAGCTTATGTCTATAAATTTTTCAAATCGAAACAAGCCATTGCCGAAGTTATTTGTAGCAGTTGCTTGCGCAACATTGAAATTGAAGTTGAAAAGGTTGTTGCTTTAAATTTGAGTGCAACAGAAACACTTGAAGGCGCATTAGCTGCTATTGCAAGATCAAGCCTTCGCCTCTTTTTCCAGGAACAAAAGCTTTATGATATCGCGGCCTTTGCAGCGGCTGAGAATTGGCAGTCTGCGATTGATTATAAGGCGAATATGTTGGCTTTTATAACTTCTATTATTAACACAGGTATAGAGTCAGGAGAGTTTAGTAAACAGGTAGAAATAGAAGACAGTACCGAAGTGATTTTTCTTATTTTACGACCTTACTACGATCCGCAGTTACTTCAATACAATATGGATAAAGCTGAAAGTGATGTGTCTCAGATATCTAAGGTTATTCTTAAATTCTTAAGCTAATCTAAAAAATACCTTCATAGTGACCGTTGACTAAGTTGGTCACCAGTATAATAATGGCTTCTTCATCTATTCGAAGAGGCTATTATGTATGTTCTCGTTTCCACGTAGGCTTGCCCCGTTTACTGTAGTGCTTGCCACTTCCCTTATGTTGACTGCCTGTAATGAAGAATCTGTACCGGATCCGAGATTGCAGGCACCCTTAGTCCGTGTTACCTATCCTCAAAAAGTAGAACAAGAGACGCGTACTTTTACCGGTATCGTTGCGGCACGAGTGCAGAGTGATGCTGGTTTTCGAGTACAAGGCAAGGTCTTGGAGCGATTCGTTAGCGCAGGCCAAACTGTGGTGAAAGGTCAGCCTCTCATGCGAGTGGATCCTATTGATTTAACTCTGCAAGCAAAAGCTCAAAAAGAAGCCGTTGCAGCTGCAAAAGCACGAGCACAACAGGCTCAGAGTGATGAAAAACGCTACCGAGAAATACTTAAGAAAGGATTGATTTCAGCGTCTGTTTACGCAAGCTATAAAGCTGCTTCAGATGTCGCTAAGGCAGAATTAAGCGCAGCTCAGTCACAAGCAGATGTCGCTTTTAACGCTTCTAAATACAGTACGCTCATAGCAGACTCAGATGGCGTGGTAATGGACACTTTTGCTGAACCAGGTCAAGTTGTCGCTCCAGGGCAAGCGGTGGTTCGTATAGCACATGCAGGTCAAAGAGAAGCGATAATCTACCTTCCTGAAACGTTAAGACCAGAATTAGGGTCAACAGGTAGAGCAACTCTTTATAACCCAAATGGTGAGCAAGCATTTGTTTCTGCGACATTACGACAGCTTTCTGATGTGGCCGATAGTATTACTCGAACATTTGAAGCACGTTATGTGTTGAGTGGTGCGTTAGCTAATGCACCACTTGGTGTCACTGTGAAAGTTGAATTGCCTAATACTCGCCAGCCTAATGACACTAGCTTTAATTTACCGATTGGAGCCCTGTACGATAATGGTAAAGACACAGGCATTTGGGTTATTGAAAATACTCAGCAATCTCCTCAAGTTGCATGGCGATCTGTTGATGTGCAACGTATTAGTGCTGAGACGGTAAATATATCCGCTAATATTAAATCTACAGATCAGGTTGTTGCTCTTGGGGCTCACCTTTTAAGTGACAATGAGACGGTAAGAATTAGTAATGGGCAACTGTCTTCAGTAAAGGATGGTAACGTTAATGAGTAAGTTTAACCTTTCAGCTTTAGCGGTACGAGAGCAGTCCGTTACTTTCTTTTTGATTCTTCTAATCTCCATTGCTGGGGTGATTGCTTTTCTAGGTCTTGGTCGCGCTGAAGATCCTCCTTTTACCGTCAAAACAATGACCATTGTGAGTATGTGGCCAGGCGCTACCGCTCAGGAAATGGAGGAGCAGGTTGCTGATAAAATAGAAAAACGCATGCAAGAGCTGCGTTGGTATGATTATACCAGTACTTTTACTCGTCCAGGTCTTGCTTTTACCACTGTTCAGTTGAAGGATAGTACGCCGCCCGCAGATGTTCAGGAGCAGTTTTATCAGGCTCGTAAAAAAGTAGGTGATGAAACCAGTAATTTGCCATCAGGTGTTATTGGGCCCTTTGTGAATGATGAATATGCAGATGTTACCTTTGCTCTTTATGCCTTGAAAGCACAAGGAGAGCCGCATCGTAAATTAGTCCGTGATGCGGAAGAGTTACGTCAGCGTTTGTTGCATATCGAGGGTGTCAAAAAGGTAAACATCATTGGAGAGCAGGCAGAACGAATTTTTGTGTCGTTCTCACATGATAGGTTGGCGACTTTAGGGGTTTCTGCACAAGATATTTTTTCTTCTCTTAATAATCAAAACTTGTTAACGCCAGCTGGTTCTATTGATACCAAAGGGCCGCAAGTTTTTATTAGATTAGATGGAGCGCTCGATACTCTAGATAAGATCCGAAATACCCCAATAGTCGCCCAAGGTCGAACACTCAAATTATCTGATGTTGCGAGTGTTACTCGAGGTTATGAAGACCCCGCGACTTTCTTCGTTCGTAACAATGGCGAGCCCTCGCTTTTACTTGGCATTATAATGCGAGACGGATGGAATGGATTGGATCTAGGGGAAGCGCTTCAGGAAGAAGTGAAAGCGATTAATGGTGAGTTGCCTCTTGGTATGACGCTGTCAAATGTGACAGATCAATCGGTAAATATTAGCGCTTCGATTGATGAGTTTATGATCAAGTTTTTCGTCGCTCTGTTGGTCGTGATGCTAGTTTGTTTTGTTAGTATGGGCTGGCGAGTCGGTATTGTGGTTGCCGCTGCTGTACCTCTTACATTGGCGTTTGTGTTTGTCGTCATGGCGGCAACGGATAAAAACTTTGATCGAATTACGCTTGGCTCCCTCATATTGGCCCTTGGTTTGCTGGTGGATGATGCCATAATTGCCATCGAAATGATGGTGGTAAAAATGGAAGAGGGCTATAGTCGTGCACAGGCTTCTGCTTATGCATGGAGTCACACTGCAGCGCCTATGCTATCGGGAACATTAGTTACGGCCGTTGGCTTTATGCCAAATGGATTTGCCCGTTCAACAGCTGGTGAATACACCAGTAATATGTTTTGGATCGTGGGTATTTCTCTTATTGTATCTTGGCTTGTTGCTGTGATTTTTACGCCTTATCTAGGTGTAAAGTTATTGCCTAATATCGCTAAAGTTGAAGGTGGTCATGCGGCTATCTATGATACGAAAAACTATAATCGATTCCGCCAAGTTCTAACCTCTGTAATCAGTAAAAAGTGGTTGGTAGCTGTTGTCGTTGTTCTACTTTTTGGTACGGCGGTAGCTGGTATGGGGGTAGTGAAAAAACAATTCTTCCCAACATCTGATCGTCCTGAAGTCTTGGTTGAAGTTCAGATGCCTTATGGTTCTTCAATTAAGCAGACCAGTGGATCTACGAAACTAGTTGAAGAGTGGTTGCTTAAACAACCAGAAGCAAAAGTCGTAACATCATATATTGGTCAAGGCGCACCGCGTTTTTACTTGGCTATGTCTCCTGAATTGCCAGATCCTTCCTTTGCTAAGATTGTTGTATTGACTAGCAATCAGGATGAGCGAGAAGCCTTGAAAAATAGGTTACGAGAAGTGGTTGCGAATGGTTTGGCTCCTGAGGCTAGAGTTAGGGTATCGCAATTGGTTTTCGGGCCATATTCTCCTTTCCCTGTAGCTTTCCGAGTTAGTGGTCCAGATATAGATGTGTTGCGTTCTATTTCTTCTCAGGTAAAAGATGTCATGAATGACAGTCCAATGATGCGAACAGTTAATACGGACTGGGGAACGAGAATTCCGACCATGCATTTCAAGCTTGAGCAAGATCGATTGCAGGCACTAGGATTAACAACGAGTAGTGTGTCTCAACAATTACAATTCCTATTGTCGGGTATTCCGATCACCGAAATACGAGAAGATATTCGTACTGTACAAGTGATGGCTCGTGCCGCCGGTGATATTCGCTTAGATCCTAGCAAGATTCAGGATTTTACTCTGATTAATGCATCCGGTAGTCCAATTCCGTTATCGCAAGTGGGCTCTGTTGAGATACGTGAGGAAGAACCTATCCAACGAAGACGTGATCGTGTTCCAACCATGACTGTACAAGGTGATATACAGGATGACCTTCAACCACCAGATGTATCATCGCATATTTACAAGCAGCTAGAGCCAATTATAGCTACGTTGCCATCAGGTTATAAAATAGTGATGGCGGGAAATATTGAAGAATCAGGGAAAGCAACTAAAGCGCTACTTCCTTTATTCCCAATAATGATTGCACTTACTTTGTTGATTATCATGTTTCAAGTCCGCTCGATTCCATCAATGATCATGGTGTTTGCAACCAGCCCACTTGGATTGATTGGTGTTGTGCCTACTTTGTTGGCCTTCCAACAGCCATTTGGTATCAATGCTTTGGTTGGTCTTATCGCACTGTCCGGTATATTGATGCGAAATACATTAATATTGATTGGTCAAATTGAGCAAAACTTGGAAGATGGGCTGGATAGTTTTAATGCCGTTATTGAGGCGACGGTACAGAGGGCTAGGCCCGTATTATTAACCGCTTTGGCGGCAATTCTAGCCTTTATTCCATTAACTCACTCAGTCTTTTGGGGGACGTTAGCTTATACCCTGATAGGTGGAACATTGGCTGGAACGGTTTTGACTTTGGTCTTCCTTCCTGCCATGTATGCGATTTGGTTTAAGGTAAAACCTGTTAAGTCAGTGGCGCATGTAGAGTAATCTACCTTCCTTAACGCCCATTACCGTCTTGTCATTTCTTCTATATTTGAAGTGTCGGCAAGAAGGTAATGGGCGTTTTTTATTCATATGAAGAATTATTTTCTATAACTATTAACTCGCTGTGCTATCAACCTGCATGGCGATTTTTTTAGGTTGTAGGCCTTATTAATTTAATATGATGTATATCATTTTTTAGTGAAAAATAAAGCATTTATGCATGCTTTATTTGTTTTCAAGTAAGCTTTTTAGTGATGCTTTTACGATAGCATCAGCTAATTTTGGGTCATCCACGGCTCTGGCGATAGTGAGTGTTCCAATCATGGTTGCCACTATCGATAATGCTCGCTCATGGGCTTCTGGTTTTCCCCAATCGTCAGTTTGACGTGCTACTAGGTCAACCATTTCTTTTACGCGCTGTGTTATTACATGGCGAATATCATCTGATTGGCGGCTTGTTTCTGAGCCAAGTGCGCCAATAACGCAACCTGTCTCACAGGAATTAATGTGAGAGGATGACAAATAGGTTTCTAAAAGTTTGGTTAGCGATTCTTGCGGTGGTACCGATGAAACGCTATCCGCTAAAACAGCGAGAACATCCGTCCCTGCTTTGCTAGCAGCCTCTACTAGCATGGCTTCTCTTGAAGGAAAATGCGCATAGAACCCGCCATGGGTCAGACCTGCTTCTTTCATTATGTCTGCAACACTGACGCCGTCGTATCCATTTCGCCGTATCGCTTTTGAAGCCGCTAAGACGATGCGTTCGTGTGTGGCTTCTTTCTTATGATTTGGCTTAGTTTTCTTCATAGTTTCCCCTAGTTTTATGTCGATTATCATAATTGATAAATGTTTAAAACGCCACATCATGTCTAACCTTGAGTCGTGACACGGATTGGTTATTTTAATTTATTCAGTAATCTCAATTGGTTAGAGTCTTTTAACGGATTATTGATAAAAAGCTTCGTTTTTTGCGATAGACAATGTTGGAGTTATAAAATATGATAATCGTAATATTTTTTAACTAAAACTAAGATAAAGGTGTTAAACATGAATATTGAAAATGCGGTTGTTTTGATTACTGGCTCAAACAGAGGGCTTGGTCTTGTATTTGCTCAAGAGGCCCTGAAGCGTGGTGCAAAAAAAGTCTATGCGGCAGCGCGAAACCCAGAAACGGTGACTCTTGAGGGGGTTGTTCCTGTAAAGCTGGATGTAAACAGTCCAGAAGATATTGCTAGAGTTGTGAAAGAGTGTGGTGATGTGACTTTGCTCATTAACAACGCATGTCTCTTTAGTTGAGCCCTCTTTCACTAGAACAAATCTTGATATAAGTGCACCTAGCACCGCCGATAAAATTTCAGCTTACGAACACGAGCTAAACCTTTCTTCGGCAGCAGTTGCAAAAAACGTAAAAAATGCTCCAGAACCTGATGGCGTCGCAAGCACAGTCATTGAAGCGGCTCTTGGTAAATGGAAAATGCGTCATACACCCGCAGGTGAAGCGTCTTTATTAAGAAAATTACGTCGCTTTATGCCGGCAGGCCCTGTTGATAAAAGTTTGCGCAAGGCATTTGGGTTAGGTTGATTCATTCGTTTAAATACTTTGATGTTTTTTTCATCTAGTTCATAAAGACAGGCAAAGGTCTCTTCGTCTGTCTTTGTTTCAAATGTTGATCGTTAAGTGCTTGGAATGAGCACGCTGTCAAAAAAGCGGATGATGCTTTTGTGATCATCGAGCGGCAGAACGTCTGCCACATATTGATCCGGCCGAACGATGATTATGCAGCCGTTTTTCTTGTCTATTCCTCGTTTGTCATAGAACGAGTTCTCTTCACAAAGAGCGCTGTAGACTTTTTCATAATCCTTTAACCCGTGGCAGCCTTTTGATGGCTGTAAAAGCGAATGAATATCGGCTACTTCTATTTCCCGATGAGGTACTTGGAAGACAGCTTGCACATTGATTATGGCATCGATATCTGCATCTTTTGGTGTAAAACGCTGGATAGGAGATGACGGGTTGTTTTGTAAAAACTCGCACAGGGCTTTAACTTTGCAAGTATCGCTCATAAAGCTTTGCTCTCCTGCAAAGGCGAGAATGTGCCAACGACCATCGGCTTTCATACTGTGACCAAGATGTACCGGTTTTGCATCAGCGTGGTGAGTTACTTTGGCAGAATGAAAACGCATACCAATGGTTTGTCCTGTTGCTAAACCTTGATGTTGTCCAGACGATACCAAGTCTGACTGCGGATAGTGAATGGCGGTACCAGCGGTGAAGCGACCAAATTGAACAAAGTATTGCTGAAAAGCGATTGGATCAACACCATCCGGATTGGTTGCAGATTTAGGTTTGGCGCTAAACATTTTCGAAAACTCGCGATCGAAATCGATTAATTGCTGAGCCACAGTTTGTCTTTCGAAAGAATAAGACTGCAGTAATTCTGAATTTGCTCTTCCTGTTAGTACATGGGCAAGTTTCCAGCCTAAATTCCATGTGTCATTAACCGAAGTATTCAGTCCTTGTCCCGCTTTTGGGCTGTGAGTGTGGCAAGCGTCACCAGCTAAAAATACATGAGGTAATCGACCATCTTCGGCGTCATCAAATGCGGTAGTAAGCCGTTGGCCGATTTCATACACGCTCCACCAAGCGATTTCTTTCACCTCGATGGTGTACGGATGCATGATGCGGTTTGCTGCAGCAATAAGGTAATCGGTTGTGATTGATTGCTTGCTGAGTCGTTCATTGTGTTTTAGTTTGTCCAGCTCTATATACAAGCGCACCATGTAACCGCCTTCGCGTGGAATGATCAGCATGTTGCCTTCATTACTGGAATGAATCGCTGATTTTAGGCGAATATCAGGAAAGTCGGTTACTGCCAATACATCCATAACGCCCCATCCTTGATTGATAGAGTCGCCGACCAATTCACGGCCAATGGATTTACGTACTGTGCTCCGAGCACCGTCACACCCAACCACGTATTTGGCTTTAACCGTCTCGATCACGCCAAGATGTTGAGAGTCTAAACGTTCAAACGTCAGTGTCACCGGGTAATCTGTGACTGTTGGATCGACTTCAAGATTGAGTAGTTGGCGGGAGTAATGGGGAACGACTTTCCCTGGCCCGTGGCGCATCACATCAAGAAAGGCGTCATGCACTCTGGCTTGGTTGATGATGACATGAGGCATTTCAGATAAGTCATCTTCCACGTCTTGAATTTTGCTACTGCGTGCAATTTGCTCTGGTTGTTCAGTATTAGGTTTCCAAAAAGCGGTTTCGTTTACCCAGTAGGCTTCTTGCTTAATTTGATCTGCGAAGTCATAGGCTTCAAACATTTCCATGGTACGACAAGCAATACCATCTGCTTGACCTACTAATAAACGATCGTCTTTTTGTTCGACAATACAGGTAGAAATAGAGGCAAATTTCGACAATTGAGCGGCGATATTGAGCCCTGCAGGACCACAACCCACAATCATTACATCGACTTCTGATGGTAGTGGATGTTTTAAAGGCGGAGCGATGACTCGATCTGCAGGATCGGTAATTTTAGGATCGCCTGGGTGAAAGCCTTGTTGATAAAATTGCATGGATTGTCCTCTTATTATTGTCTGTGGCTGGCTATTAGAAATTAAAATATTTGCTGTCTGGAATAGAAATGACTTTAATGTATTCAAGGTATAAGTAAAAATAGATTTTTATCTCAAGACTAATAGAAAACGCATAGATGAACCCTAACTTATTGAAGCAATTAGCCATTGTTGTGAAACAGGGCTCTCTTAGTCGAGCTTGCGAACAGCTGTATATAACTCAGCCAACATTGACACGTAGTATTCAGCAGTTGGAAATGAGAGTCGGTGCACCAGTGCTTATTCGAACGCGTTATGGCGTACAGCCTACCGAAATAGGTGCAAGATTAGCGCAAATTGGCGAAAGGATTTTGGCTGAAACAGAACAAGGCGAAGAGGTCATTCGACAGTTTCATAGCGGCTATCATAATGAATTTGTGATTGGTATTGATCCGCTTTGGGAATTTGCCACGGTAGAGCAAATGACCGCCTATTTTATGCAAGAAAAGCGTTATGTCTTTCACTTTAGGACGGGCTCCGCGGCCGCGCAGATTGAGTTATTACAAAAGGGTGAACTCGACTTTTTATTGGCGCCTGCGCACCTTACAGTTAAGCAGGGGGCGCTCGATAGACAGTTGTTGTTTCGAGATCGCTCCGGTGTTTTTGTTGGGAAAAAATCGGCTCTTAGAGGAGGGGATACCGTTATTTCTCAAGAGATTTTGGAGAAGCAACACTGGATAGCGGCAGGAGCAAATGCCGGCTTTCTTGATCGGCCTAGTGAGATTATCGGGCTCAAAGCTGCCAGCATGGCGTTTACGGGAAGTATTCGCTCTGTTTTACACCTTTTAAATACGTCCGAGGTATTGGTTCGTCTACCTGCTCGTTTAGCCTTAATGACTGGGGTGGTTGAAATTGATCAATTGATCAAGGTGCCAGGACCAAAAGGGCCAAGGCGAGACATCGCGCTTTGGTCAAGAGTGGATAATTTGGAGCGCCCTGAGTGCATGAAAGTTCATGAATTAATTCGTGGTTTTATGCAAACACTGGACGACACTGTATCGACATTTGAATTGGACCTGTGACCTAGTTAGGGCGCCGGTTGCTGACGATAAAATTGGCACAGTAGTCGGTAAACATCAGGCATCTCTTTTTTCATCATTTTAGGATCTTCAAAAAAAGTTTCGCTGCATACCGCGAAGAACTCGGCAGGATTAGTTAAAGCATATTCATCGAGCGGCAGGTGTTTATGATGCTGCCAATCCATTCGTAGGTGTTGGAATGATTCTGTGAATATGTCGTGCCATTCGCCAGGCTTCATGTCAGGGTGCATAGGCGGAGCGCCATTTGCGCCATCACGAAGCATATCTAATTTGTGTGCGAATTCATGAATGACTACATTACTGGCTTTGCCATGACGTGCATGAGCGCCCGTTTCAAGAATGGATTCCCACGATAGAATCAAGGGCCCTTTCTGCCATGCTTCGCCGCTTAGCCCTCGACCTTCAGCGTGTACGACACCATCTTCACTTTGATAAGGATGGTTGGTGATAAAGTCACCTTCGTACAAAATGATGGTTTTACAGTGGTCGTACCAATCTAAACCGAGGTGCAAAATAGGCACACACGCCATAGTGGCAAGTTTTAGGCACATGGCCTCGGTGAATTGAAAGTCGGCACCAGAAGTGACGCCTTTACGAGCAAGAAAATGAAAACTCATATTTCGAAGTTTATCGCGTTCGATGCCTTGGTAACGGCTCATAACGGGCCAATCAGCGATGGCGGATTCCCATTGCTCTACTGTAAATCCCATTGCTTTGATTTGTCTTTTTTCTAGCCAATCGTTAAGCTTTTTGAACATGGTATTTATCTCGGTTAAAGCAATAAATTCTTTCTATATTTTGTGTGATTTTAGTCGTGCAACAATATCATGTCTTCAATTATGATATGTACTAGAGAGTCATTTTAGCGACGATGGTGAGTGTGAAGTGTCCTTAAGCACAATCTCTCCTTAATTCTTATGAATTCCTCCGACTTTGTAGGCTTAATCTCTTACGAATTTACTTATATTATAAGTGTCAAATATATGACGTCATCCTTATTTCGGGGATTGGTTAAGTCCAATTAAGCAACGAGAGAGCTTCTTTTGAAATTATTTACTTCTTTATCTAACATGCGCGCCAATTCATTTTGGCTGATCAAGCATTCCTTAATAACATCCTTGTTAATTAATCTAGTAGGGCATGTGCAGGCAGAGGAATCCGATGTAAAAGTAGATTCTGTTCCAGTGACCGAAAACGTTCAACTAGAGCAGGAGTCAAAAGGGTATGCTTTTTCTAATCAAACTGTGATTGAGATGGCGAAAGAGTTAGCTAAATCCCCAATGAAGCCAGCTGAAAAAGCACCGCAAGCTTTGACCGATATGGATTACCCTACTTATCGACAAATTAACTTCCAGCAAAACCAAGCCGTTTGGGGAAAATCTCTAACAAAATTTTCAGTTCAGTTATTTGCTCCTGGTTTTATATTTAAAGATTTAGTGTCCATTGACGTTGTTGAAAATGGTCGTGCTTTTCCCTTGAATGTATCGTCGGATTCTTTTTCCACTCCGAACCCTGAGATTAGTAAATTGATATCTCAGGTTGGTAAGTACGCTGGATTACGCTTGCACTATCCTCTTAATAAAGCAGATATGAATGATGAGTTTGCAGTCTTTCAGGGCGCTAGTTACTTTCGTGCAATTTCAAAAGGTCAGTCTTATGGATTATCAGCGCGTGGCCTTGCGGTAGATGTGGCGCAGCCAAAGGGTGAAGAATTCCCTATGTTCAAACAGTTCTGGATTGAACGTCCATCATCAAGCCAAGATGCTATTGTTGTTCATGCCTTGTTAGACAGTAAAAGTGTGACAGGCGCGTACCGTTTTGGTATCTACCCAGGAAAACCAACCCGTATCGATGTAAAAGCGACATTGTTTCCAAGAATGGATTTGAAGAATGTCGGTATAGCACCTCTGACGTCGATGTTTATGTATGACGATATGCTCGATGTTTCTGATGTTCCTGATTACCGCACTGCTGTTCACGACTCTGATGGCTTACAGATTTTAACCGGTAAAGACGAAATGATCTGGCGACCTTTGAACAACCCTAAATCTCTACAAGTCAGTGCTTTTAGTGATGCTTCACCAAAAGGCTTTGGTTTGATTCAGCGTCATCGTAATTTTGAAGACTATCAAGATCTTGAGGCTAGTTACCATACTCGCCCCTCTGCTTGGATTAAACCAATGAATGATTGGGGAGCAGGGCACATAGAGCTAGTTGAGATTCCTTCAAATTCTGAAACAAATGATAATATTGTTGCGTATTGGCAGCCAAAAGAGGGTTTTAAGAAAGGTGAATCTTATACTTATCAATATTTGATGACTTGGTCTAACGATACACCGGTTTCTCTGGATTTGCCTCGTGTTGTTCGTAGTGCCAAAGGAGTGAAGCTATTCAAAACAAACCCAGAGGTGGTAATTGATTTCAATAAAATGCCAGATGTTAATATTGATGATTTGACCATTGATGCCAGCATAAGCAGAGGAAAAATACTCGAAAAGATAGCAGTGAAAAACCCTCATAATAATGGTGTGCGTGTTTACGTTTCTTTTGACCCGCAAGATGTGGATTTGGCTGAGCTAAGAGTTCAGCTTAAACAGGGAGAAACTGCAGTGGCTCCTACTTGGTTGTATCGTTGGACGAAGGAATAATTATGTTAAAGGATAGCGCTACAAAACTAGCATTGCCGCAAGCTGCGCCTTTGGATATGCCGCGTCATACTGTTGATGAAGAGTCTCAAGCTCGTAAGAAACGGCTGCAAAGTTTTGCTTTTACAACACTTTTTGCTCGCTTGTTTGTTTTGGTGGCTACTGCAGGATTGTCTTGGTACGGTGCCACTGAAATGTACAGTGTGCTAAATACCAATGCGATTGCTGGTCTACAGTGGGCTTTCTTGGTTTTATTTTGTATTAACTTTACATGGATTTCCTTTGCGTTCTCCCAAGCTACGTTAGGTTTTATTTTTAAGTTGTGGCCATTTGCGTTCGCTCGTAAAGAGCAAGATGTTGAAGGTGTCACTGCTATTTTATTGCCTGTTTATAATGAAGACCCTTTGCGTATTCGTGCCAATATTCAAGCCATGCATGAAGACTTGATGAAACAGGCTCCGGGTAAATTCGCATTCTTCATTCTAAGTGATACCAATAGAGCAGATGCGTGGATGGCTGAGGAACAGGCGTTTCGTCCTTTGCTAAATGACGACGCGGCAGCTTGCCCTATTTATTACCGTCGTCGTTACAATAATGCCGAACGTAAGGCGGGTAATATTGCTGAATGGGTGACTGGCTATGGTGCAGATTATGAATGCATGATTGTATTAGATGCCGACAGCCTTATGGGGGCAGATTGCTTGATTTCACTGACTCGTCGTATGGCGGCAGAACCAGGTTTGGGCTTGATTCAAACTTTGCCAACGATTATTCGTGCCAACACTTTATATAGTCGCATTCAGCAGTTCGCTAACCATTGTTTTGGCCCTATTTATGCGTCTGGCTTGGCGGCGTGGCACGGTTATTCTTCTAACTTCTGGGGACATAATGCCATTATTCGTACCAAAGCCTTTGCTGATGCTTGTGGTTTACCCGTATTAGAAGGTAAAGCACCTTTCGGTGGGCATGTGATGAGCCATGACTTTATGGAGGCAGCTTTATTACGCCGTGCGGGTTGGGGCGTACGTTTTGATACTGATTTGACCGCCTCTTATGAAGAAGCACCGCCATCACTAGTAGATGTCATTGTTCGAGATCGTCGTTGGTGTCAAGGTAACTTGCAGCACAAGGCGTTTGTCTTTGCCAAAGGGTTCCATTTCGCTACGCGTTTGCATTTAGTGTCAGGCATTATGTCTTATCTAAGTGCTGTTTTCTGGTTGATGTTGATTGTGGTTGGTTTTGCTTTGGCGGTTCAGGCGTACTTTGTTCGTCCAGAATATTTCGCCAATCCATCTTTATTTCCAACGTGGCCGGTATTTGATTTCGAAAAAGCACGTTCTTTGTTCATCTTATCCATGGCGTTGGTGTTAGCGCCAAAAGTCTATGGTTGGATGTCGGCTATGTTGAATTTTCGACGCTGCATGCAATTTGGCGGACCGATCTTACTGACATTGAGCACCTTAGTAGAGACAGTGCTGTCAGCTTTGTATGCGCCGATTCTGATGTTGTCTCAATTCCAAGTTGTTTATGATGTCTTTAAAGGCCGCGACAGTGGTTGGAAGCCTCAGTCTCGTGATGACGGCGCAACTTCGTGGAAAGTCGCTGCTCGCGCGCACTGTAGCCATACTTTATTGGGGTTAGGGTTGGCGAGTGGGGCGTTATTCTTAAGTATCGAATTGTTCTATTGGTCTTTGCCAATTAGTTTTGGCCTGATTTTGTCTATTCCATTATCGTGGATTAGCGGCGGTGCAAAGCGTGGCAATGTGATTCATTATTTAGGCCTTATGCGCGCACCAGAAGAAAAGCGTCCACATGCCATTATTAATATGCAAAGCCATTACGACGCAGCGCAAAGTGATTTGAATTTTGATTACGCTTCGTCTTCTCTGAAGCGTTTATCATCTGATGCAGCGTTATTCTATTGGCATCTTGCTCAAATGCCAGAAGACGAGCCTAATAAAGAGTTTTCTCGTGCTTGGATTTGTGCCGAATGGCAAATTATCAACAGCGAGAATATTCAAAGTCTGTTAGATCATCTAAATGAAAAAGAATGCCTAGCCATTTTGCAGCATCGAGAGCTTATGGCGGCAATGGAGAAATACTTGCCTGAAAATGAACGTGCGAGTAAGCAGGCTGAAGCGATGGTATTAGCTTAGTTTTAGTATGCGGCACAGCGAGAAACAAAAGTATGCTTTTCGTTGTGCTTAAGTTGATCAAGTCATAAAACTGATGTTATGAAAAATTGCAAAAAAGGGAATTCACTTAACGGGAATTCCCTTTTTCTTTTAGCTGTCTTATTTATTCTGGGGGCAGGTTTAGTATCTGGAGTTTCCTCCCCGTTCACCATAAGGCTTGCTGTTACGGAAGTGCTTTGTCTTACCATGTTCAGCGGCTTTCAGCGCCTGCTTCTCGCGAACGCGTTCTGCGTCTTCCATACTTAGCTCTGCTGGCTTACGAGGTGTTTGGCCTTCTGGGATAATGCGTTTTCGTGGTGGGAGTTCGAATTGCTCAGAGGACACTCGTGGTAGGTTTTTAAACTTATAAAGGTAGAAGATTTCCACTTTCTCCCGTGCCCAGTCAGTTTTCTTGAGAAACTTCATACTGGATTCAATACTGGGGTTTGTCTTGAAGCAGTTGATATTTAGGTAGGCATAAAGAATCTCAAAACCATAGTGATCAACTATCTGGGTGAGAAGTTCTTGTAATCCCAGACCGTGTAGAGGATTGTTTGTGTAGTTGATCTCATCGTTCATAAAAGTGTCCGGTAATAAGTCGAAATATTGAAAAGCGCTCTGAATGGGTCATCATACCTGCGATGCATTGAAAGTAAACGAGATCTGATCACATAGCTGTTAATATTAGTTGGTATTATGAGTTTAGTTATTAAGAGGTAGAAAGTAATGGTGCACATTAAGCAACCTCAATTACTTCTCACAGCAAGCGAGATGGGTATGGCGGATAAAGCCGCTGTGGTGGCAGGAGTTCCTGCTATGGATTTGATGGCCGCAGCTGGAAAGGCTGTCGCCGATGCTGTACTTAATCGTTGGTCTAAATGTTCTGTACTAGTGCTTTGTGGGCCTGGGAATAATGGCGGTGATGGTTTTGTTGTCGCTCAGTTACTACGATCCGTTGGCTGGCCCGTGCGGTTGGCTTTTATGGGTTCTGTTGAAAAATTCTCGCCTGAAGCCAAGCATTTTTATCAGGCTTGGCAAGGTGAAGTTGAAGAGTATTCGATTGATCTACTAGAGCAAACCGATTTGGTTATCGACGCTATGTTTGGTGCGGGTTTGATTCGCCCTTTAGAAGGCAAGGCTCGCGACATGGTTGATGCCATGATTGAGCGTGAGATACCAATTTGTGCGGTGGATGTTCCTAGTGGCGTTGATGGCACTACAGGCGCTGCGTTTGGCAAGGTTGCTGCTGCAGAGTTAACCGTGACTTTCTTTCGTAAAAAGCCGGGGCATTTATTGTTTCCCGGTCGAGGCTTGTGTGGTGAGATTGTCGTTGCTGATATTGGTATTCCTGTCACTGTGCTGGGTGAGTTAAAGCTGCAAACTTGGGAAAATAGCCCTGAGCTTTGGTATCGAAATTATCCTTGGCCACGATTAGATGGACACAAGTTTCATCGCGGACATGCGTTGGTGTTTGGCGGTGAAAATATTACGGGGGCGAGCCGTTTAACCGCTCGTGGTGCTATGCGAATGGGCGCGGGTTTGGTCACCTTAGCTGTGCCGATAAAAGCATGGGCTGTGTATGCCACTGCGATGACTAGTGTGATGGTGGCTAAGTTAGAGCAGAGCCAAGAAGCGGAAGATTTTGAAGAATTGTTATTAGATCCGCGTCATAATGCTATTGCAGTGGGGCCGGGTGCTGGTTTGGCTGGCTTTGAAAGCATTCGTACGCGAAAAATTGTTATGACGGCACTTGCTACCAATCGTGCAACAGTATTGGATGCCGACGCACTTAGTGCCTTCGCCAATGATCCGCAAGTGCTTTTTGACGCCATTACTGGTCCTTGTGTAATGACGCCTCATGAAGGGGAATTTGCTCGGTTATTTCTTGATGTTAATAAAAGCCACTCTGACGACAAGCTAACGCGTGCTCGACTTGCTGCCAAACAAAGTGGCGCTGTCGTGGTATTAAAAGGCGCTGATACAGTGATTGCCTCTCATGATGGTCGAGCGATTATTAATTCAAACGCTCCTGCAGATTTGGCAACCGGTGGATCAGGAGATGTATTGGCAGGCTTTATCGTTGGATTGCTTGCTCAAGGTGTTGAGCCTTTTTATGCCGCAGCGGCTGCGGTTTGGCTGCATGGTGAAGTCGGCAATGAGGTTGGAGCAGGGCTTATTGCCGAAGATTTACCAGACCATCTTCCGAAAGTGCTGGCGGCTTTTAAGAGGCAATACTTCAGCGCTTAAACATGATTTTTTAGATAAAGCAAAAAGGCCTTGTTTGCTCTCGTTATTTAAACGTTTGCGGGACAAGGCCTTTTTTAATCTAGCGTTCTAGATTGGTAGCTGAATTAGCTTACCATTTTATGAGGGTCGATAACGAATTTCTTCGCTGCGCCGCCATCGAAATCTGCATAACCTTGTGGTGCTTGGTCAAGTGAAATCATTTGTACGTTAACTGCTTTTGCAATGTCGATTTTATCAAACAAGATGGCTTGCATTAGAGCTCGATGGTATTTCATTACTGGACATTGACCAGTATGGAGTGAATGAGATTTCGCCCAACCTAGACCAAAGCGCATGCTTAGGCTGCCTTGTTTTGCTGCTTCATCAGTAGCACCTGGATCTTCTGTTACGTACAGACCTGGAATACCAATTTGTCCACCAGCGCGTGTCATTTGCATTGCAGAGTTCAATACGACAGCAGGGGATTCTTGGTGGTGGTTACAACCACAGGCATGAGCTTCGAAACCCACACAATCGACAAAAGCATCGACTTCGCGGTCACCAAGAATCGCTTCGATTTTATCTTGAATATCGCCTTCTTGAGTAAGATCGATAGTTTCACAGCCGAAAGAACGTGCTTGGTTAAGACGGTCTTCCACCATGTCACCGACAATGACACAGGCTGCACCAAGTAGGTGAGCAGATGCTGCAGCGGCTAAACCAACAGGGCCAGCGCCAGCTATGTAAACCGTAGAGCCTGGACCCACGCCAGCCGTGACACAGCCATGGAAGCCAGTTGGGAAAATATCAGACAGCAGCGTGAGGCTTTGGATTTTCTCACGAGCTTGGTCTGCATCGGGGAATTTAAGCAAGTTGAAATCGGCGTAAGGCACCATGACATAGTCAGCTTGACCGCCAACCCAGCCACCCATGTCCACGTAACCATAAGCCGCACCGGGGCGAGCAGGGTTCACGTTTAAACAAATGCCAGTTTTGCCTTCTTTACAATTACGGCAGCGACCGCAGGCAATGTTAAAAGGTACGGAAACTAAGTCGCCAACCTTGATGAACTCTACGTCGCGGCCACATTCGATGACTTCGCCGGTGATTTCATGACCGAGTACTAAGCCTTTTGGTGCGGTTGTTCGGCCACGTACCATGTGTTGATCACTGCCACAGATATTAGTGGTAACGACTTTTAGAATAACGCCATGATCACAACGGCGTTTGCCAATCGCGAGTTCAGGGAAGGGGATGGCTTCGACTTTGACAGTGCCATTACCTTGATAAATAACACCTCGGTTTGCGTAATTATGCATATAGACATCCTTTTTTGCAGTTGTTTTTGTTGTGTGCACGACTGGTTATTTTGTCACCAGTGAAAAAAAGAATAATCCTTTATGCGACATAAAAGCATGCTGAAAACGACTTAAATGCAATGGATTCTCATTGTTCCTTATTTTGTCCCTTATTTTGTCCTCTATTACGATTATTAAGCATACGTATTAATCAACACATCCAGCATGGCGGCAGCAGCGATGGAGAGATTAGATCTGGGTTGGCAAATCACGCCGACGCGTCGACGAATTTCGGGTTCTATTACTGGTCGGCAGATTGCGCCTTGTTCCATGGCTTGTTGTCGGCATAACGCAGGGACAACAGCGACGCCCATGCCCTCGCTAACCATGCGTCCCACGGTGGCAAGTTGGTGCGCATCAAAGGCGACGTTGAGTTCGATTCCAGCTTCTTGAAGTGTATTTTCTATCATAGTACGCACGCTGGAAGGGCGCTGTAAGGTGATGAAGTCGTATTTTAACAGGGCTTGCCAAGCAATCGTTTCTTGGGTTTCCAGTGGGTGATCTTTGGGTAAGATGGCGATGAATCTGTCTTCATAAAGGGGATGGAAAGACAAATCCACAAGGTTACTTGGTTCGAAAGAAATCCCCAGTTCTACTTGGTTATTACGGACCATTTCGACTACTACATCGGATAACACATCATCAATGGCGACCTGAATGCTCGGGTAGGATGCATGGTAATTACGAATCGCTTTTGGCAGCAATGACGCTGCAAACGACGGCATGGAAGCAATGGTTATTTTCCCCAATTGCAATGCAAAGCGTTGCTTCATTTCGTCTTCGGCGTTTTCCCATTGCGCTAACAATCGTCTGGCTAGTGGCACTAGGGCTTCGCCTTCTGGTGTTAAGGCTATATGGCGTGTTGTGCGAGTTAGTAACTTCCCTCCTAAATTATCTTCTAAACTTTTAATCGATAGGCTTAAAGCTGGCTGTGATAAATGCAGCTGAGTGGCGGCGCTGGCAAAGCTCATTGACTCGGCAACAGCGAGAAAAGCTTTCACTTGTTTGACGTTCATTTAAAAATACTTCTTTGTGATTATTGTTTTGAAAAACTTATTAATAAATAGAAAAAACAAATTTAATTAATTTATGTCCTTAGGTCAAACTGGCTGGAAGCTAAAAATAACAAATTAGGAGAAGAACTATGGCCGGTTTTGACAAAGTCGTCGCTTCTTATGAAGAGGCCATGATCGGGTTAGAAGATGATATGACGCTACTGGCTGGCGGTTTTGGCCTGTGTGGTATCCCTGAAAACCTGATTGCTGAAATCAAACGCAAAGGCACAAAAGGTTTAACTGTTGTGTCGAATAACTGCGGTGTGGATGGTTTTGGCTTGGGGATTCTGCTGGAAGACAAGCAAGTGCGCAAAATGGTGTCGTCTTATGTTGGCGAAAATGCCTTGTTCGAAAAGCAATTATTGAATGGTGAATTAGAAGTAGAACTCACCCCACAAGGCACGCTAGCGGAAAAAATGCGCGCTGGTGGCGCGGGTATTCCCGCTTTTTACACCGCTACTGGCGTGGGTACGCCTGTCGCGGAAGGCAAGGAAACCAAAGAATTTAATGGCCGTGAATACCTGTTGGAAGAAGCCATCGTTGGTGACTTCGCCATCGTTAAAGGCTGGAAAGCTGACAGATACGGAAATGTCATTTATCGCCACACCGCACAGAACTTCAATCCTTTGGCCGCAACCGCTGGCAAAATCACCGTAGTAGAAGTCGAAGAGATCGTTGAAGTCGGCGAGCTTGACCCCGCACAAATTCATACCCCAGGCATTTATGTGGATCGAGTGGTGCTCGGTACATTTGAAAAGCGCATCGAAAAAAGAACCGTTAAGGCAGCAGAATAAAATAATAGAATAAAAAAGAGGTTTCTTATGTCACTTACTAGAGAGCAAATGGCCCAACGTGTTGCCCAAGAATTACAAGACGGTTTTTACGTCAATCTTGGTATTGGTATTCCTACCTTGGTTGCCAATTATGTACCGAAAAATATGGATGTCATGCTGCAATCGGAAAATGGCTTGCTTGGTATGGGCGAGTTTCCTACCGAAGAAACCATTGATGCAGATCTGATTAACGCCGGTAAACAAACGGTTACCACTGTGAAAGGCGCGTCGATTTTTTCATCCGCTGAATCCTTCGCCATGATCCGTGGTGGTCATGTGGATTTGACCGTGTTGGGTGCTTTTGAAGTGGATGTAAATGGCAATATTGCTTCGTGGATGATTCCCAATAAGTTAATCAAGGGCATGGGCGGCGCGATGGATTTGGTCGCTGGCGCAGAGAATATTATCGTCACCATGACTCATGCTTCCAAAGACGGTGAATCAAAGCTGCTGTCTAATTGTTCTTTACCACTAACTGGCAAAGGTTGTATCAAAAAAGTCCTGACGGATTTAGCTTGGTTAGAAATTGAAGACGGCGCTTTTGTGTTAAAAGAAAGAGCGCCGGGGGTTTCAGTTGAAGAAATTATTGCAAAAACTCAAGGTAAACTCATTGTGCCCGATCATGTACCTGAAATGGCATTTTTATAGCAATAAACAATAGTAATAAAGAATAAATAATAGCAATGAACAATTAATAAAAACTATAGGAGCTGTCTTATGAAAGCCGTTATCGTTGCTGCTGCAAGAACACCTATCGGTGCTTTTAATGGCACTTTATCTTCGTTGAGTGCGGTGCAATTAGGTACTCAACTATTGTCAGGCATGTTAGCCAAACAACCCATTTTAAAAGATCACATTGAAGAAGTGATTTTAGGTCAAGTACTGACTGCCGGCTGCGGTCAAAACCCAGCTCGCCAAACAGCTATTCATGCAGGATTGCCAAAGCAGGTTTCTGCTATGACGATTAATAAAGTCTGTGGCTCTGGTTTAAAAGCTGTGCAACTCGCTGCGCAAGCTGTGTTGAACGGTGATGCCAGCATGGTGGTCGCTGGCGGACAGGAAAGCATGAGTCAAGCCGCTCATGTATTACCCAATAGCCGATCAGGCAAAAAAATGGGCAATTGGGAGCTGCTGGATTCCATGGTGACAGATGGTTTATGGGATGCGTTTAACGATTATCACATGGGCCAAACGGCCGAAAATATTGCTAACCGCTGGGATATTAGTCGCCAAGAGCAAGACGTATTTGCGGCAAACTCTCAACAAAAAGCTGTACGAGCGCAAGCGGCAGGGCATTTTGTTGAAGAGATCCTGCCCATTTCGGTTCCTCAGCGCAAAGGCGAGCCCGTTATTGTTGATACGGATGAGCAGATCCGGCCCGATACTACAACTGACTCTCTTGCCAAATTACGTCCCGCATTTGTCAAAGACGGTACTGTTACTGCTGGTAATGCATCGTCTTTGAACGATGGTGCTGCCATGGTGATAGTGACATCGGATGTTGAAGCCAAACGTTTGGGCTTGCCGATTTTAGCCGTCATTGAAGCGGCAAGCGGCGCGGGTGTTGATCCTGAAATCATGGGAACGGGTCCTATTGCCGCGACTCAAAAAGTACTCAAAAGAGCCAATTGGCAAGTGTCTGATTTGGATCTAATTGAAGCCAATGAAGCCTTTGCTGTGCAGTCACTTTGTGTCAATAAAGAACTTGGTTTGGATGCTAGTAAGGTAAACGTGAACGGCGGCGCATTGGCTCTTGGCCATCCTATTGGTGCTTCTGGTTGTCGAGTTCTGGTGACATTACTCCATGAAATGCAGCGTCAGGGTCTTAAAAAAGGTTTGGCCACTTTGTGTATTGGCGGCGGAATGGGCGTTGCTATGTTGGTTTCTCGTTAAAAGATTTTGCTAAAAAATATGTCATTAATAAGCGTAACAAAGTGATACAGCAGAAAGAGGGCCCTTAGTTAGTTTCTCTTTTTTGCTTTCGCTTTTCTCGTCCAATAAAAAATATAAAAAACAGGATAAAACTGATGAATACTCTCGAACAAAAACAAACAGGTTTACAAAAAGTAAGCCAATTCTTCGTTACCTTGTTACAGCGTTACCTTCCTGATCCTTTTATTTTCGCCATAGTCTTAACATTTGCTGTATTTTTATTGGTGATGCCGAGTACCGGACAAGGGCCAATGCAAGTGGTGAATGCGTGGGCTGGCGGCTTCTGGAATTTACTTAGTTTTTCGATGCAAATGGCAATGGTCGTAGTAACAGGGCATGCCATGGCAAGTGCGCCAGCATTTAAACGTAAACTGGCTATGTTGGCAGGCGTGGCAACGACGCCAGGCCAAGCCATTATTTTAGTCACGGTAATCAGTGCGATGGCGTGTTGGGTTAACTGGGGCTTCGGCTTAGTGGTGGGTGCTATTTTTGCCAAAGAAATTGCCACTCGTGTAAAAGGCGTTGATTATCGTTTATTGATTGCTTCTGCTTACAGTGGCTTTTTGTTCTGGCATGGTGGATTGTCGGGTTCTATCCCCTTGTCTATTGCGGGTGGTGCGAATATAGAAAAGGTTACAAATGGTGCTGTGATGGGGCCTATTCCAACCTCTGAGACAATTTTCTCAACGATGAATTTAACGATTCTGGCGGTGATGTTTATTACGATTCCATTATTGAATCGTTTGATGCATCCAGCACCGCAAGATACGGTTACAATTGACTCTGAATTATTAAAAGAGCAAGTCGTTGAGACCCCAAATAAAGCAGATATGAGTCCGGCAGAGCGTCTTGAAAACAGCCGTGTTTTGTCATTGCTTTTAGGCGCGATGGGCTTTGCTTATATTATTTATTACTTTGTAAATAATGGTTTTGCTCTGAACTTAAACGTCGTGAACTTTACCTTCTTGTTTTCAGCTGTTTTGCTTCATGGAACACCAAAAAGTTTGTTGAACTCTGTTTCTCAAGGAGCGCGTAACTGCTCTGGTATTCTGCTGCAATTCCCATTCTACGCAGGGATTATGGGGATGATGACAGCAACGGGAGATTCTGGTGCGTCGTTGGCTGGGGTGATTTCTCAGGCATTTGTTTCTATTTCTAATGAAACTACTTTCCCTTTATTCACCTTTTTGAGTGCTGGTATCGTTAACTTCTTTGTTCCTTCCGGCGGTGGCCAGTGGGCGGTGCAAGCGCCAATCATGATGCCTGCGGGTGCTGCGCTAGGCGTGGATGCTGCGAAAACGGCCATGGCTATTGCTTGGGGCGATGCATGGACAAACATGATTCAACCATTCTGGGCGTTACCTGCATTAGCTATTGCAGGGCTTGGCGCAAAAGATGTAATGGGTTATTGCTTGATGGCATTGATTGGATCAGGTGTGATTATTTCTCTTGGTTTTTTGATTTTTTAAGAGACCTCACTATTAGATGAGTTTGCCAATTTTTTATTTGGTATGAAGAAAAGCCACTGTCTAACACTGTTAGACAGTGGCTTTTATATTTTTACATAGCCTATTTTTTGATGATTTGTAAAAGTGCACAAAAATATCGTATTTATAGGGATTTCCTCACCAACAGCCCTTAAATGATTAAATTGTTATAGATGTAATTTAGTGCAGTTTTTGTCTTAAAATCTCTTTATAATTAGCCCCTTTTATATTTACAAAGCAGGAGCAGGTAAAAAATGGGCAGGTATAGAGGTACGGATTTTAATAATCAAAAAGGGCTTATGAGACTACGGAAGTATTTACTAGGCTTTGGTTTGATTTGTGTATTTCCTGCTTATGCAGATGTTAACTGGATGTCTGCAACGTTAGATAACGACTTTTTTGTTAATGAAGATAATGGCTATACGAATGGCATTTATGTTTCGTATTTTGAAGTTAACGATACCTCTGAATCCGTTCAATCACCTGCCTTTTGGGTTAAACCATTATTGTGGAGCCTGCCGAATCGAGACCTTAGTACTTCCATTAATATCTACAGTGGCGGCCAAACATTAACAACGCCATATGATATTGAAGAGAAAGTTCCTGCTGAGGGGACCTTTCCTTATTCTGCATTATTGAGTTTTACGAATACCTATATTGCGATAGCTTCTGATTATGCAGATAGAGTCAGTACCACTTTGGGGGTTGTTGGGCCTATTGCTATGGGTGAGCAAACACAAAAAGCTGTTCATCGAGTTATTAGTGCTAGAAATCCAAAAGGCTGGGATACACAGTTAGAGAATGAGGTTGTGTTTCAGTTCTCTCGTGGACGGACTTGGCGAACTTGGATCGCCGATTCCGGTAAAGTAGACTTTTTAACAGGTGTAGATAGCAGTGTTGGTACGTTACGAAGCGATATTAGTACTGGTTTCATGCTGCGTTATGGGCGAAATCTTGAGGATTCGTATGCTACCGTTTTATTGGCAGACTCCAGAACCTCTAACCCGATTGCTGTTAATAAGGGCTGGTTTGTTTTTGCTGGGGTTGAGTTTGCTTATACGTTTAATCAAATATTTACCGATGGTAATACCTTCCGTAACAGCCGATCCATAGACTACGAGCATGGTAATAATATGTTTTCCTCTGGTTTAACCTACTCTTGGGGGGATATGGCTTTAGCCTTTGCCATTAATTCACCTTTTACTTTTAATGGTGATAAAGATGATCGAGAGATGGACAAGTTTACTCGTTACGGTACAGTGACATTTTCATGGCAGATTTAGCCACGCCTAAACAATAGTCCACATAAAAAGCCTTCTATTTATTAGATTAAATAGAAGGCTTTTTGCATTACTCATGTAACGATTTCTAACCCGCTAATGTAGTCAGGTAAGCAGCCCATTCAGTCGGTTTGCCATAGTAAGAGCTATGAGGTAAACGGATTAGCTTGCCATCTTTTTCTATGATCAGTGTTGGAAAACCACTTACTTGCCATTGACTCATCAATGTGTGGCTATTTTGAATGGCTTTATGCATTTCTGGCTCAGAAGCCGCCATTTTTTCATTCCACTCTGATTCGGGCAAACCGATTGATGCCGCCATTTTTTGCAGGGCTGCAAATTCATGTAAGTGTTCGCCTTTTAGGTAATGCGCTTGCTGAATCGTTGTTAGCATTTTATGAGCATCTACTCCCATATTTTGTCCAACTAGAAATGCTCTTGTGGTCGAGTAAGAATCCACCACATAGTCATCATTTCCTGCGACTCTAGCGCGATAGGCATCACCAAATTGTACATTTGTCATCTGAGTGATTTGTCTATCAGCTTGCATAATATGTTGTCTAAAAGACGCTTCAATCGCGCGTTTAGGAATCATGCCCCCAGGATGATAGATGATTTCGAAATTTGGAGTTTGGGCCAAAATATCAATCAAAGGAGAGGCTGCATAGCACCAACCACACATTGGATCGAAGAAGTAATGAACTTTTACCATTTCATTTCACCTTTATGGACTTTTGCTGCGATGTTTAGGTTTAAAGCACCTTGAGCGTTAGGGTATTTCGTTGTCATTGTCTTAATTAATTCAGCACTGTCTTTGCTGTCTTTCTTCGCTTTTTGGAACGTTGTGATGTAGTTAAGAGAGAAGGTAATGTTATCTGCAGTCAACTCGGTACCTTGAGTCATGTGACCAGGAACAACCGTTGTTGGTTTCAGCGCAAGCATTTCTTGCAACTGTGCTTTCCAAGCAGCTTGAGTCTCATCAGACTGCGCATCCGCCATCCATAGATGCATATTACCGAATACCGCTACGTTACCCAAAATGGCTTTGTTTACAGGAATCCAAAGGTAAGGACGACTTGCCAAAACACCTTCAGTACCACGAATCTCAATAGTCTGACCATCAACAGTCAAAGTAGACTGAGTGTAAGCCTTAGGAACGATAGGATTAACTGGTGCGTTTGCACCCATTTGAGGTCCCCAAAAAGCCAATTTACCAGCCAGTTTTTGTTCAATTGCAGCTTTTACCGCAGGAGTCGTAATGATATCGGCTTTAGGGAAAATAGTGTGTAGAGTCTCGGCACCGAAGTAATAATCAGGGTCCGCTTGGCTAATAAAAATAGTTTTTAGCTCTTTATTGGAATCCAATACTTTTGCAGCAATGCGAAGAGCATCGGCTTTAGTAAAACCAGCATCAACGACCATGGCTTCGGTTTCGCCATAAACCAAAGTAGAGGTAACACCAAAGCTGCCAGGCGCTGCATTATATATATCTAGAGTTAACGGTTTAGTGTCTGCAGCAAAAGCAGAATGAGCGATAAGTGCAGAAGCCGCCAATATAATCAGTTTTTTCATCTTTCTCTCCAAAGAGTGATTGTTTAATTCATGTGGCCATAATAGAGAATTGACGTGCTCGGAAAAATACACAAAAATGAGCATGATTGTTTCTTATATCGTGCAAGTGGGTGAGTAGAATTATGGACAGAGTGATAGCCGCTAAAGTTTTTATCGATGTTGCCCAATCGCGGAGCTTTTCTCGCACCGCAGATCGTTTGAATATGTCACGACCAATGGTGACGCGGTATATAGAAGCGATGGAGGATTGGTTAAAGATTCGTTTGTTGCATCGCACAACACGAAAAATATCACTGACTAGTGCTGGTGAAGCCTGCTTAAAAGACGTCGAGCTTTGGTTGGAGCAAGCCGATAATATTATCTCCTTGGTGAATACCAGCGAGGAGTTGTCAGGTTTGATGCGAATCACCTCCAGCATGTCATTTGGATTTTCTCAACTGATGCCTGCCATTCAAGACTTCATGGATCAACATCCTAAAGTTCATATCGATATTGATTTAGAAGACAGCACCGCAGATTTAACCGAAAAAAGCATCGACCTTGCCATACGAATTGCCTCGAACCCAGATCCTTCTTTAATAGGTAAACCCATTGCTGTTTGTGAATCCGTATTGGTGGCGTCTCCGGCTTATCTTGAAAAAGTGCAACAAACGATAGGCAACATTACCCATCCACAAGACCTAATACACCATCAATGCTTGGGCTACAAAAATTTAGAACGTCATATTTGGCATCTATCCCAGCATGACCAATTTGAATCTGTTTCTTTGGATTGTCGTTTAAGCATCAATGAAGCAACGGCGCTTTTGCATGCTACATTGAATGGAATGGGTGTTTGTCTTCAGCCTACTTATTTAGCCAATCGCTACATTAACGACGGCAGCCTTTGCCATGTCCTGCCGGAATGGAAACCCAAAGACCTGATTATCTACGCGCTTTATTCGTCTCGAAAGCATTTATCACCCAATGTTCGCGCTTTAATCGATCATCTAGACAGCTACTTTGCTAAGCATCCTTGGTAATAATCTACCCAATAACCACGAAAGGATTCCGCAATTTGAATTTTTGAAGGGATTAGGAAGGGGGAAAATTGGTAAAAGCAGCTTAGAACGAGTCATTACCTGACTAAGTACGTGTTTCGTAAATACCCCCCCCTGATTCTCGAATCTGTTTTAACAAGGCTTGGTTGGTGAGGTTGTTTTCATCAACTAAGTCGATCATGTATGGGCTGTTTAAATCGTCTAATTCAATACGAAGAGTGGGGATGATGTCTGCTAGTGAGCGCTGTTTATCGAATTGTGTTCGCAGATATAATGCGAAGACCTGATAACAGAGCAGGGATTTCATCGACAATAATGCTCCAGAGAATATCATCCTCTACGCCTAAATAGCCGTGAATCAGACGGTTGCGTGTTGCCACTATCATTCTCCAAGGGATGTCACTGTTTTCAGAGCGAATAGTGTCAGGTATGTGCGTAGCAGCTTCGCCTATTAATTCAATATTTCTAAGCGTTGCATCGTACGTGAGGTGATGGCTGATAAAACTGGCTTGATCCATACCTTCTGTATAGGAAAGTACTTTCTCGGCAAAGCCGATCATATCGTTAATATAGAGTCGCCACTCTCTTTGTCCTGCTTCAAACATTGACTTTATCTCGCTCTACATAAGCTCGAAGTTCTGGTCTTAATGCTTTATCCGTCACTAAATCAACGGGGCAACCAAGCAAGTCTTCTAAATAAAATTGAACGCCAAAATAGCGTTTTGCCGTGGCGCGGCCATCAAAGGTGACTAACACATCAATATCGCTCTGTGGCGATGCAGTGTTGCGTGCAGTAGAACCAAACAAGGCTAGGTCGATAACGCCATAGCGCCTTGCTAATTCTTTTTTACTCTCTGCTAGTATTTGTAAAGCATGATGCTTATCCATACTTAACACCCATGTTGTTGTGTTGAAAGTAATTATAGCGTGAATTTAGTATTCAGCGACAAAAACCATTCCGCTAGCGCTTGCCATTGTTGTTCTGATTGAGCGGCGAGCATTTCGCCATCGAGCATGGTTGGGCTGTATTCTTGGCCGTCGAGTGTTCGGCAGATGCCGCCCGCTTCGGTGTGGACGAGTACGCCTGCGGCGTGATCCCAAGGAAGCATTTTGTAGGTCAAACTGAAGTTGAAGTGACCTAGGGCGATTTGTCGATACGCTGGGCAAGAGGGCAAGTTGTTGATGCGGACGAAGCGGCTTGCTTTGAGGGCGAAGTCTTGTTTTTTCTGACCTGTGTAAGAGTTTACCGACATGATGCCGAAAAGTTTGTCGAGGTTAAGCTCTGCGTCTGGGTGTATTTGCAAGGCCAACGGAGCTTGGGCGGGCGTTTGATGTTTGCCTTTTTCACTCATGGCGGTACGTTGGAAAAATGCACCTTCGCCTAGGTTGGCGTAAATCCAGTCGTCGTTTACTGGGTCGTACAGCAAGCCAAAACGTGTGACGCCTTTTACCACTACTGCGAGTATCAGGCCGAACTCGGGAGAACCATGAGCGTAGTTCCATGTGCCGTCGATAGGGTCGATGATGACGCAGGTGTCTGCTGTGGCTATTTTGTCTGTAGTGGATGGGTCTTCAGCGACGGCTTCCTCACCAACAATTTCCCAATCTGGAAAAGCGGCTTGAATTTCATCGGTAATGAATGCCTCGCTGGCTTTGTCGGCTAGGGTGACTAGGTCCGTTAAGCTGCTCTTGGTTTCTACATCTGCGGCGCTTAACTGGCGAAAGCTTGGCATGACGATCTCTTGGCCTGCTCTACGGACGATGCTGATCAGTCTTTCTTGAGTTGGTTTATCGAGGTTCATACGCCGCCATTCCTTTTATCTGACTTAGATGAGATGGGATTATACCTGATGAGTACGAGAATTAATGGTTACTTGGTTTAGTTTTGAATCGTTTTAATATATAAAAAAAGATCTATTGAATAATCATTAGATCTTTTTTATATAGTTATTGGCTGCTTTATATGTTGAGTGCTGGTTAAGACATGATAAGTCCGCCATCGACATTAATTGCTTGTCCTGTAATGTAAGCGGCGTCAGGACCCGCTAGGAAAGCTATTAGCCCTGCCACTTCCTTTACAGTGCCTGCACGTTTCATCGGGATGTTTTCTACCCAAGAGTCCATTAGTTCACCCGGTTTAAAATCACCCATTAGTTGGCCCCATACACGGTCATTGTAGTCCCACATATCGGTATGTATGATGCCAGGGCAGATAGAATTCACCGTAATGTTATCTGTTGCCACTTCTTTGGCTAAGCTTTGGGTTAGTCCGATGACGCCAAATTTGCTAGCAGCGTAATGAGGTGTATAGATAAAACCATCTCTTGCTTGACCTGAAGCTGTGTTGATTAGACGACCACCGTTACCTGCTTTTTTCATGTAGCTGATGGCTTCTTTACAGCAAAAAAACATGCCTTTGGTATTTACATCTAGAGTCATATCCCAGTCTTTTTCAGTGACATCTTCTAGCTTTGAAATACGAATGACTCCTGCATTTTGAATGGAAATGTCTATAGATCCCATTAATTCAAATGCTTGTTTATAAAAAGCTTTAATAGAGTTTACCGAGCTTACGTCGCATTCGAGAAAGCTGATAATTTGTTGCGGATAATCGATTTTTAGTTTTTCTACTGTTTGAGCGTAATCTTTGTCTATTGTGCCGACAACAACGTTGAATCCGTCGTGTAAAAAACGCTCAGTAATACCTAAACCTATTCCTTTGTTACCACCACATACGACAACATTTTTATATTTATTAGTCATAAAGCCACCTGCTACTACTAGTATTTTTTGTGTTTTGAATAAAAATCCACATTAGAATATTTAATCATTCCAGGTCAATAAGAAGTTGTTTTGTTGGTTCTGTTTTTTTTAATTGCTTGACAGCTTATCCGATGAATGACTAGTATGTATTGAATAATTAAACATACATGAATAAATATTCAATACAAATATAAAAACAAATAATTTATTGGAGTGATAGCTATGCTGCGTAGCCGAGTTGGTGCATCTTTCTTATTCGGTGGTTCTACAGGCCCATTAATTGGTCTGTTGCTACTCTGTTTTTTCCTCTCTTTTACGACTGAGTCGTTCTTTTCGTTACGAAATTTTGTCAACATTCTCGATCAAATAACGGTTCTAGGTATTCTTGCCGTTGGAATGACTTTTGTGATTTTAATTGGCGGGATTGATCTTTCTGTTGGTTCCATACTTGCCTTGTGCGGCATGATTATGGGCTATTTTGCTAAAGAGTTAGGTTGGTCGATGGAAGCAGCTATCGCGGTTGGCTTACTTGCTTCTGCTTTGGCTGGTCTTGTGTCTGGGTCGTTAATTGCTTTTTTCCGCGTTCCTGCGTTTATCGCTACCTTGGCGATGATGTCTGCTGCCCGAGGATTAGCCAATATGGTTAGTGATGGGCATCAAATTATTAGTTTTCCGGCTTGGTTTAATTTGATGGCAGTTATCCGTTACGGCGGTATTTTGACTATTACGGTTGGCATTATGCTCGCTGTGTTTGTTATTTGTTGGGCCTATCTTAAATTCACTTCGGGCGGACGTAGCCTATACGCTATTGGTGGTAACGCAGAAGTTGCCCGTCTTGCAGGTATTAAAGTGAAGCTACATACGGTCGGTGTTTATGTCTTTGCTGCGGTATTGTCTGGTGTGGCTGGAGTATTACTTGGCGCTAGGCTTGATTCTGTACAGCCTCAAGCAGGTGTTTCATATGAACTTGATGCTATCGCTGCTGTGGTTATTGGTGGCACTAGTTTGTCGGGCGGCACAGGCAGTTTAGTTGGCACCATTATTGGGGTTTTGATTATTGGTGTTCTGCGTAATGGGCTGAATCTTTTAGGCGTTTCTCCTTTCATGCAACAAGTGGTGATTGGTCTTGTTATTGCGTTAGCTGTCTCTATCGAGGCATTGAAAAAGAAATAAAAATGGATGCGTTGGTAATCAAATGAATGGATGTTAGATCGAAGTGTAAATCATCCGATGCTTTTATTGGATGATCTTAGAAGCCGCGGACAAGTGTTAAGCGGTATTTAATAAAAATAATAATCTAGGAGGGGAACCCCTTATGAAAACTAAAAAATTGTTATTAGCGTGCGCTGTTTCCGCTTCTCTTGTGTCCGCAGGTGCTGGCGCAGCAGAAGTCAAAAAAATAGGTTTGGCTGTGCCTAACCTGTCTGCTAATTACTTTATCCAGATTAAAGAATCTGTTGAAGAATATGCTGCGAAAAAGGGTATTAAGGTTATTACGGTTAATGCCAATGACGACAGCTCTACGCAGGTAAGCCAAGTTCAAGATTTGATGACTCAAAATATTGATGCTTTTTTGTATATTCCAGCTGGTGCTGCGGCGGCAACTGTTCCGCCTCGTTTAGCTCGTGCTGCTGGGATTCCAGTGGTGAATTTAGATCGTAATGCTGAAACTGAGCCTGGTGATACCTTTATCGCGGGTGAGGGGGTTAAATCTGCTTATGAGGTTTGTAATCACATTATTGGACTTGCAAATGGCAAGGGCGAAATGATTATGATCCATGGCCAAAAGGGGGTAACTCCAGAAGTTAACCGTACCAAAGGCTGTGAGCAAGCAATCGCTGAAAACCCAGGAGTAAAATTAGTCGCTAACCAATGGAGTGAGCGTTGGTCACAAGATGAAGGTTTTTCTATTACTCAAAATCTACTTCAGGCTTATCCAAAAGTTAATTTGATTTTTGGTCAAGCTGATGGTTTAGCAATGGGGGCCGCTAAGGCTGTGGCTGCTTCGGGTACAAAACAAAGAGTGTTTGTTGGCGGTTATGATGGTGATACTGGTGCATTGCTTGCTATCCAAAAAGGCGTGTTTGATGTAACTGCAACACAGAGTACACGTGCTATGGGGCGTTTAGCTGTAGATTCGGCAATCAAGCTTGCTGCTGGTGGCTCGGTACCAAAAGAGCAAATTATTGATGCAGTCTTAACGACGTCTGCAAACGTTGATGCATTTATTGTTGATCATCCGTAATCGTTAATTCTGGAGCTAACAAAATCATGACGACTGAACGAAAACCTATACTCACTCTGCGTCAAATTCGGAAAAGCTTTGGCCCGACAGAAGTGTTACACGGTATAGATCTTGAGGTTTACCCTGGAGAAGTCGTGGCGTTGTTGGGTGAAAACGGCGCTGGTAAGTCGACAACTTCCAATATCATTGCTGGTGGTTTTCACCAAAGCTCTGGGGAAATGACATGGATGGGTGAAACTTATTCGCCCAATAGTCCGCGAGAAGCAATCAATTCAGGCCTTGTACTTATCCATCAGGAGCTGCGACTACTGGAGCATCTATCTATTGCTGAAAATGTTTTTATCGGTCGTTGGCCGAGCAAAGGCGGTTTTGTTAGCCGTAGAGAGATGGAGCAGCGAGCACAAGCTCAGATAGAAAGACTTGGTCTGAACATTTCGGCATCCACTTTGGTGCGCGGTCTTTCAACCGCCAACCAGCAACTGATAGAAATAGCCAAAGCTCTTGCTCTTAACGCCAAGCTATTAATATTAGATGAGCCGACAGCAGCCCTTGGTGGAGCTGAGACTGAACTTTTGTTTAAACAAATTGAACGGTTAAAAGCTGATGGTGTTGGGATTATTTATATTTCTCATCGCTTGGAAGAGATACGTAAAGTGGCTGACCGTCTGGTGGTTATGCGTGATGGAAATACAGTAGAAAACTTTGATACTGGCGATGTTCCGATTCGAACCATTGTTGAAAGCATGGTAGGACGAGACCTCAACCAGATGTTTCCCGCCATTCCGGTACCGAAAGACGAGATATGTATAGAAGTTAAAAATTTGTCGTCACCAAATGGTACGTTTCACGATATTAATTTCTCGGTCAAAAAAGGCGAAATATTTGGTATTGCTGGTCTTATTGGTGCTGGTAGAACTGAAATGGTTCGTGCGATAACAGGCGCAGACCCAATAGCAGCGGGTCAAGTATTTTTGCATGGTAAGGACATTACGCCTAAGACCCCAACGAGTTCTATTGAGAATGGCGTGGTATTGGTGCCAGAGGATCGAAAGCTACAAGGGTTGGTACTCGATCACTCCATAGAAGACAACATCGCCTATGCGAATTTATCCACGATTTCCAAATTCGGCTTTATTCGTCCTGGTAGTATCAAAAAATACGCAGCAGCGGGTATAGCTCGTTTTGGTGTAAAGGGCAGCGGTGGGCAAAACGCAGGTGAAATGTCTGGTGGTAATCAGCAAAAAGTGATTCTGGCTAAATGGCTGGCAAAAGATCCTAAAGTAGTTGTCCTTGATGAACCCACCCGAGGCATTGATGTTGGTGCTCGATCCTCTATCTACGAAATCATCGTTGAATTAGCTAATAAAGGCATTGCTGTCATTGTGGTTAGTTCGGATCTTGAAGAAGTGTTGGGTATTTCCAATCGCATTATGGTCATGGCTGAAGGGAAAATGACGGGAATTTTGGACCGTGATAAGGCGAATAATGTCTCGGTAATGGAGTTAGCGACAGCCTTCGGATAGGTAGGGTTTGTCTATGATTGTAAATTTTAAATATCTTCAATAGGTAAATATGATGCTTGATTTCAATATAAATGCAGCCAAACTTTTTGATTTATCTGGACGAGTGGCTATGGTCACTGGAGCTGGAAGTGGAATAGGGCAATGCATTGCTCAGGCTTTGGCTAGTGCTGGTGCTAAGGTTACTTGTTTTGATTTGCGCGATGACGGCGGTTTAGCTGACACTGTGCAAAGCATTAAAAGCATGGGTGGTGACGCGATTTCTTATACTGGCGACGTGTGTGATTTTGAATCTTTACGATCGGCTGTTCAGTTGACAGAAGACACTTATGGCCGTCTTGATATTGCTGTGAATGCTGCTGGGATTGCTAATGCCAATCCTGCGTTAGATATGCAACCAGACCAATGGCAGCGAGTGATTGATATTAATCTGACTGGTATTTGGCATTCTTGTAAAGCTCAAGCTGAATTAATGGAAAAAAGCGGTGGAGGCTCAATTGTCAATATCGCTTCCATGTCTGGCGTGATTGTGAACCGTGGCTTGGAGCAGGCTCATTACAACACATCTAAAGCCGGCGTAATCCATCTAACAAAAAGCCTAGCAATGGAATGGGTCGATAAAAACATACGTGTTAACTCTATTAGTCCTGGTTACACCGCAACACCAATGAACACTCGACCAGAAATGATTCATCAAACTAAAGAATTTGAACGTCAAACGCCAATGGGAAGAATGGCAAGAGTTGATGAAATGGCAGGGCCTGCGATTTTCTTGTCTTCTGATGCGGCGTCATTTTGTACAGGTGTAGATTTATTGGTTGATGGTGGATTTGTCTGCTGGTAAATCAGCAGACTTTTTTTGACCAAGCAGAATAAATATTCAGGTGGGAAATTTAATTCATGCCACCTTATTTAACAGGAGGATATATGAATCCTTTTAAACTAGAAGTTGAGGAGCTTGAACGTAAAGCACGTTCAGTCCGAAGAAAGATCATTAAACTAAATGCGAACAGCCCAGCGGGCGGGCACACAGGGGCAGATTTGTCTCAGGTGGAAATTGTTACCGCTTTGTATTTTCGTATATTGAATTGTGCGCCAGATCGTTTAACTGATGATACTCGTGACATCTATATTCAGTCTAAAGGTCATGCTGTTGGTGGTTATTACTGCTGTCTTGCTGAGGCGGGTTATTTTCCTGAAGCATGGCTGCCAACGTATCAACATAATGACTCTCATTTGCCAGGTCATCCTGTTCGTCAGAAAACGCCAGGAGTGGAATTAAACACAGGTGCTTTGGGGCATGGTCTTCCTGTTGCAGTAGGGTTGGCTTTGGCTGCGAAACGTGATGCTAGCCCAAGAAAAGTGTATGTATTAACGGGAGATGGTGAATTAGCGGAGGGCAGTAACTGGGAAGCGGCTTTGGTGGCGGCTCACTATAAACTTGATAACCTTATTGTGATCAATGATAAGAATAACTTGCAGCTAGCAGGATCCACTGAATCGATTATGAAAACTGACCCGCTAGATAAAAAGTGGCAGGCGTTTGGTTTTAATGTCACTCAATGTGATGGCAATAATGTGGCCTCGGTTGTTGAGACTCTAGAAGGGCTTAAAGCAGAAGGTAAACCTAATGTGGTGATTGCCAATACGATAAAAGGTGCAGGGGTTTCTTTTATTGCCGGGCGTCCAGAATGGCATCATAGAGTGCCTAAAGGTGATGAAGTGGAACTTGCATTAAAGGAGTTAAGTGATGTCTAACAGTGAACATTTTGCCAATATTATGGTGCAGTGCTTTATCGATGCCGTTCAAAATGGTGTCGATCTCGTTCCTGTCGTTGCGGATTCAACTTCTACTGCAAAGATTAAACCTTTTGTAGATGCTTTTCCTGATCGCCTTGTTAATGTTGGGATTGCCGAGCAAGTATTAGTCGGTACCGCGGCAGGCTTGGCGCTGGCGGGAAAAGTTGCTGTAACTTGTAATGCCGCGCCTTTTTTAATTTCTCGTGCAAATGAACAGGTAAAAGTGGATGTTTGCTATAACAATACCAATGTAAAATTGTTTGGATTGAATTCAGGTGCTAGTTACGGACCTTTGGCGAGCACTCATCATTCAATAGATGACATTAGTGTGATGAGAGGATTTGGTAATATTAGAATTTTTGCACCTAGTTGCCCACGAGAATGTAAGCAAATCATTGATTATGTGATAGCAGAGGAAGGCCCCGCTTACATTCGTATGGATGGTAAAGCATTGCCTGAATTGCATGATGAAAATTATCAGTTTGTTGCTGGTGAACCGTCTTTGCTGCGCTCGGGAAAACAAGTCGTTATTTGTGCTTTGGGGTCTGTGGTTCACGAAGCCGTAGCCGCATCAGATATACTGAAAGAACAAGGAATTGACGTATCTGTGGTCAATGTGTCATCCATTCGTCCTCTTAATAAACAGGCTTTGGCTAAGATGCTTGGCGAGACGAAGCATATTATCAGTGTGGAAGAACATAATATTAACGGCGGACTGGGTAGCGTGGTTGCTGAAATTATGGCGGAGCAGGGCATTGTTGCTAAGTTAGTGCGTCTTGGTGTAGAAGATGGTGGTTATGCCGCCGCAGGAGACCGCCCTTATACTCGTAAAATGCTATCTATTGATAGTATGGGGATTGTTGCTGTGTGCAAACAGCTGTTGCAAAGCGAGACATTGAATGCGTAAGGTGATTTTAGCCATAGATGAAGGAACGACAAATGTTAAGTCGTTACTTTTGGATCCGCTCGGAAAAGTCATTGGTAAAGGTTCTGTCCCTTTGTCGATTAGTCATCCCTCAGTTGGGTTGGTTGAGCAGGATCCTCTTGAAATCATCGAAAAGATGAAAGAGTCTATTGCACTAGCAGTAGGCTCGATTGCTGAAAGTGTTCAAATTGAAGCGATTGCAATCAGTAATCAGCGGGAATCTGTTCTACTTTGGGAAAGAAGTACCGGCAGACCTTTGACTCCGGTTATCAGCTGGCAGTGCCGGCGTTCAGAGTCTCTTTGTGAGACCTTACGTCAAGATGATGTATTTAGTCGTTATGTACAACAATCGACAGGGTTAACCCTTGATCCGATGTTTCCCGCTACGAAAGTTTCCATGGCTCTGCAACAAATTCCTGACGGTCATATTCGAGCGGAAAAAGGAGATATTTGTATCGGCACTATTAATACTTGGATGGTTTGGAATTTGACCAATAACGTATTTGTGACCGATGCCTCTAATGCCTCTCGAACACAGCTTTATAATATTGGTAAGCAAGTTTGGGATGATACTATTTTAGAGCGATTAAGGATTCCTAATGCAGCCTTGCCTCCTGTTGTGGCTTCTTCTCATATCGTTGGTTTGACTCGTAAGTTTGGTGTGCTTCAACAAGGTATTCCTGTGGCATCTCAAATAGGCGACTCTCATGCTGCTTTATTTGGTCATGGCGGTTATAAAACGGGGGTTGTTAAAGCAACCTATGGGACAGGCAGTTCAGTGATGGCCGCGATGCCGAAACTACCGGATATTCGCGATGAGATCAGTACCACTATAGCATGGGACGATTCGATATTATTTTATGGTTTAGAGGGCAATATTACTCATACTGGCTCAGCGATAGATTGGACTAGACGCATGCTAGGCGTTGAAAATATGGACGCTATGTGTCAATTGGCTGCTCAGGCGGATATCGATCATTCTGTATTTTTTGTACCGGCCTTGTCTGGACTTGGTGCACCTTACTGGGATTTAGATGCGACTGGTATTTTTTGTGGGCTGAAAAGCGCAACGGAGCGGGCGGATCTTGCTCGAGCGGCTTTTGAGTCGGTACTCTTTCAGGTAGCAGATGTGTTTTATGTCATTGCCGAAGAATTACCAGAAGCAATAGAGTGTCTTTGCGTCGATGGTGGTCCAACATTGAATGATTGGTTGATGCAGGCCCAGGCAGATTTACTTGGCGTTCCTATTCGTAGAGGAGGTGTTGCTGAGGTCTCCGCGGTTGGTGCTGGTTATCTTGCTGGGCTTGCAATTGGCTGGTGGAATAATAAGGAAGCGCTCTCAGCATTTGAAAGTGATGGAACGCTATTTACTCCCAGACAAGGTAAATATGATTACTGGCAAAACCGCTACCATGGATGGGCATTGGCTGTTAAGAAATGTCGCTTAGGTTAACGTTTCAAAATTGCTTCAGCAGTGATTCTATCAGTGATTAGCACATCAATGTAGTTTCCAGATAAAGCGCCTTTTATGGCTTCTACTTTATCTAGGCCGCCCGCTAGAGCAACGACGAGTTCACATGATTCAAGTTGTTCTAGCGACATACCTATTACAGGGTCATCTTCAAGCTTAATAACCGGCTTACCTTCTTTATCGTAGTAATGTAGACAAATGTCGCCTACGGCACCTTTGCTAGCCAGTTCTTTTAATATCTTTGTATCGTAGTAGTTGCCAGAATTTCGTAGTAGGTTCGATGGTTCAAGCATGCCGATGCCGACAATGGCAAGGTTTACTTTATTAAACATTTCCACTACTTCTGATACTTCGTCTGTGCTGAGCAGTTTATTTTTGTCTTCTAGAGAATGCTCAATACTTTGTGCTGGCAGCATAAAGGCATCACAGGACAGAATATCCGCCATGTTTTGCGTTAGTATGGTTGCCTGAATATTTCCATTGTGTCCGACACCACCTAACACTTGAATAACGCCTTTTGCTTTTGCTTTGGTTGAGTGTAAGTGGTCGACCATGGAGCGAATGGTATCACTCCAAGAAGAGATACCAATTAGATCACCGTCTCGTAATGAAGTATCTAAATAATGGGCGGCTGAAGAGCCTATCACACGTTTGATCTGTGTATCACTGGGGTTATCTTCAATGTCGACGACAATTACGTTAGAGACGTTGAAACGCTGTTGAATTTGGGATTCTAAACCAATAAAAACAGAAGGCGGCTGAATAACACTGATTTTTACTATGCCTTCTTTGAGACATCGAGTAATCGCTCTAGACACTTGAGATTGTGATAGTCGTAGTGTTTTTGCAATGTCTGCTTGTTTTAAACCATCTTGGTAATAGAGTGTAGCTATTTTTAATAGTAGTCTTTTTTCATCAGCTTTTGACATTATCTCTTGGTCTCTCAACGGTCTTTTATTCTTGAGAACAATAATAAAGGTCGTACCATCAAAATACTATCTTTTCGCCTGTTTAGCGGCTGATAACAGCCACTATCACTACATAAGCGAATCAGGTCACACAATACTATTTTACGCCAGTTGCCTTGCACCGCTACTGTCACTTTGGTGGTGTAGTAAGTTGTCGATTGTGGTTTCTGCGATGTGGTTAAGGGCTTCTATGGTGAAGTAGCCTTGATGACCAGTCACGACGACGTTAGGGAAGGTGAGCATAAGCTGAAAAACACTGTCTTGAATAATGTGTGATGACATGTCTTCAAAGAAGATTTTGTTTTCTTGTTCGTATACATCTAAACCTAGATAACCGATTTTTCCGCTGTAAAGTGCGTCGATTGCTTCTTGGGCATGGACGAGTGCGCCACGGCTGGTGTTGATGATCATCACGCCGTCTTTCATTTTTGCTAGGCTGTCTTTGTTGATTAGGTGATGGGTTGAAGGGTTCAAGGGACAATGTAGGCTGATGATGTCACTTTTTTGGTAGATTTCATCGAGCGAAATGTATTGGCAGCCTTGATCGATAAGTTCTTGTGACGGATATAAGTCATAACACAAAACATGGCAGCCGAAGCCTTTCATAATGCGACAAAACGCTGCGCCAATTCGTCCTGTACCAATGCAGCCGACGGTTTTTCCTTCTAAGTTAAAGCCCATTAACCCTTCTAACGCAAAGTTGCCTTCTTTGACCCTGTGATAAGCACGATGTGTTTTTCGGTTTAATGTCATGATGAGTGCGACAGCATGTTCGGCGACAGAGGTTGGGCTGTAATCTGGAACGTGAAATACCTTGATTCCTTCTTTTTTGGCTGCATCCAGGTCGACGTTATTGAATCCTGCGCAGCGCAAGGCGATGGTTTTGACGCCTTGTTGCTTTAAACACTGAATGACTTCGGCATTAACATCGTCGTTGACAAAACAAGAGACGGCCTCGAAACCTTTTACTAAGCTGATGGTTTCCATACTTAGACGGCTTTCAAAGTAGCTCATGGATAAGTCTGTTACGTCGGCGAATGTAGATAGAGTTCTTTTGTCGTAAGGCTTGCAGGAGAAAACAGCGACTTTCATAAAACGTGATCCTGTCGTTTTGTTAGAAAATAGTATGTTAGTTATAGCTTAAAAAAGGCTGCTGATGTGTTTTTTATGGTCAATGTGTTGATTTAAGACAATGAGTTTATGTCAAAAGAAGAAAAAGTTTGTCTTATGTGAGGTGCGTAAAAAATTGTAATCTCGGTTAGTTTTTATCGCACATTATTAAGTTATAAGTTATTAATTCATCTACACTTAAGAATAAATTTTGCCACCCTAATTACGCCTTTTTAGGTGTTCATGCAGAATAAGATCTTTGCCAGGAGGCAAACGTGAATTGGATATCATCTGAAAATATACATAACCGTTGGGTGATGCTTACTTTACTGGTGGGGGTATTGATCACGTGCTTTGTTACTTATAACGTTCAGCACTCAAACGAAGAAAGAATTAAGCAGGCTGCTTACGATACATCGGTTAATTTAAAGCAGGAAGTTGCTTCAAGAATAGAGCTTTACCAGTATGGACTTCGCGGTGCGCGCGGTGCTGTACTTACGGCTGGTGAAAATACGATAACACGCGATATTTTTGAACAATATAGCCGATCGAGAGACGTTGATAATGAATTCGCGGGCGCTCGCGGTTTTGGTTTTATTCGCCGAGTCCCACAATCAGATGTAGATGTTTTCACCTCAAAGGCTCGTCAAGATGGTTGGCCGGACTTTTCCATTAAAATGCTTAACCCCAATTTCAATGAGCATTATGTTATTCAATACATCGAACCCGTAGAACGCAATCGTCAGGCTGTTGGGTTGGATATTGCTTCTGAGAAAAATCGTCGAGAAGCTGCGGCATCTTCTTTATACACAGGAGAGGTTCGCTTGACTGGGCCCATTACCTTAGTGCAAGCAACCGGAAAGCCTCAACAGTCTTTTTTAATTCTTATGCCTATTTATCGTGGCGGCGGCACACCTGAAACTCAGGCTGAACGAATCGAAAAGGGCTTTGGTTGGAGTTATGCGCCTTTATTAATGGAAGAGGTGTTGGCGGGATTAAATTATGACCCAACTAAATTCCATTATGAGATTTTTGATATTACGGACTTAGATGATCAAATTCTTTTCTACAATAGCGGTGAAATAAAAAATGATGATTATGAGCAAGTTCAAACAGCGCTAGTTTATGGTCGTCAATGGCAAAGTAAATTGCATGTTTCTCCAGCGTTTATTGCTGACTTGCATCTTCCTGATCCATTTGTTTTTTTAGTGGTTGGCTTGTTAATTAGTTTATTGAGTACGGGTTTAGTTGTAGTGGTTCGAGTGAACATGGTCCGTCAGCGTGAAGTGATGGCCCATCAGTCAAGAATCACGGCGTTAGTAGAAAGCTCTGCAGACGGCATTATTAGTAAAAGCCTAGATGGCGTTATTATTAGCTGGAATAAAGGGGCTGAGTCAATTTTCGGTTACACAAAGGAGGAGGTTATTGGGCAAAAAGTGCTTGATCTACTAGTCCCAAACTCGCTTCAAGATGAAGATAGAGCGATCTTTACGAGTGTCAAAGGCAAAAAAGAATCCATATCTATAGAGACTCGAAGAAAGACTAAAGCAGGCACAGAAGTCCCTGTCTCTTTGACCTTTTCGCCTATTTTTAATGACGATTATGGCATTATAGGTGTTTCTCAAAGTGTGCGTGACATTTCCGAACGGAAAAAAGCGGAAGCTAAAATTCGAGAGTTAAATGCGAATTTAGAGAATCAAGTTAAGGAGCGAACCGCCGAGCTAGTTGAGCTTAATTTGCTCTTAAATGATGTCCTTAATGCCTCTTCAGAAGTTTCAATTATTGCCACTGATACGAATGGCATTATTTCACTGTTTAATAATGGCGCTGAGAGAATGTTGGGGTATTCAGCTGAGGAAGTCGTCGGCCAGATAACACCAGTGAGGTTTCATGTCGAGTCTGAAATTGAGCTGCAACGAGCTGAGATATTTAAAACCACAGGAACGCATCTAGCTAACGATTTAGATGTCTTTATTTTTCGGGCTTTGCGTGACAACTATGATAGACAAGAATGGACTTATGTTAATAAGCATGGCATAGCTCACCCTGTCTCCTTGGTGGTTACGCCAATGAAAAATAGTGATCAAGAGGTGATTGGTTTTCTTGGTATAGCGATGGATATTTCTGAGCAAAAGAAAAGCCAACGTGAGCTTATTTATACCAGAGACCAATTGTTATTAGCCGCAGAGGTCGCTGAGCTTGGGATTTGGACTTGGGATATAGAAGATGACACTCTTGAGTGGAGTGATTCAATGTTCGAAATATACCATCTTCCTAAGTCTCAAAAACAAGAAGGCATTAAATACATAGACTGGTATAGCCGAGTTCATCCTGATGATAGGGCGATGGCTGAAGCCGCGTTGAAAGGGGCTATTGAAGGAATTATTGAATACAATTTAGTATTCCGAATCGTTTTACCGGATGAGAGTGTTCGTTTTATTTTTGCCAGAGCATCTTTACAAAAAAATGCTGAAGGCAAAATGACCAAAATAACAGGCATTAACCGTGATATTACTCAAGAGCGTGAGCTAGAAGATTGGCTTCGAAAAGCAAAAGACGAAGCCGATGCTGCTAGTGCAGCAAAGTCGAGCTTTCTAGCAAATATGAGTCATGAAATTCGTACACCGATGAACGCAATTCTTGGCATGCTGCATTTGGCAAAACGCACAGACCTGACACCGCAACAAAGTGATTACATTTCAAAAGCACAGATATCCGCTAAATCTTTATTGCGTTTAATTAATGATGTTTTAGATTTTTCTAAAGTCGATGCTGGAAAGCTAGAATTAGAGAGAGCGCCGTTTGAAGTCGAAGAGTTATTATGTGAACTCTCTACTGTTCTATCTGGAAGCTCCTTAGGAAAAGACGTAGAGCTGATTTTTGATATTGATAAAGACATTCCCGCTTATCTTATCGGCGACAAATTACGTCTGCTGCAAATATTGATTAATCTAGTTAGCAACGCTGTAAAATTCACCTTAGAAGGTAGTGTTGTTTTGGAAATCAGGCAGCAACTTGTTGACTCAGGAATATCTCGTTTAACTATTTCTGTAAAAGACACCGGTATTGGCATTGCTCAGGACCAGATAGACTCTATTTTTGACGTATTTTCTCAAGCAGAGTCCTCTACGGCGCGACGCTTCGGTGGCTCAGGTTTGGGATTAGTGATTTGTCGTCGCTTTGTGGAGCTAATGGGCGGCTCCTTACATGTCGATAGCGTATTGGGTAAAGGTAGCCGTTTTTACTTTACGGCGGATTTTCCTGTTGCAGATATCCAGATTGAAAAGCTACCTAATCAAACATCGGCAAAATCGCTGCGTATTTTAATTGTCGATACGAATGTGGCTACTCAAGTTATTTTTGCTCGCATGGCATTTAGTCTTGGCTGGATGAGTGAAAAAACAGAGTCACTGGAACACGCTATCCAATTAGTTCAAGAGGCTGCTATACAAAACAATGCCTACGATGTTGTCTTATTAGATACAAAAACATCCGATTTCAGCGGACAAAAAAGTATTGAGAGTATAAATGCGGTTACTTCTTCACCTGAAAATCAGCCGAAAATAATTTTGTTGGCCAGCATGATGAGCAATCAATTAGACAATGAGCTTGAGTCTGTCTCTGGCTATTTATTGAAGCCTGTTACTTTGAGCAAATTATCTGAAGCTGTTTATCAATCTCTCTCTGACGTGAAAATACCATTATTGATAGACAACAATAATGGTCATGAAGAAGGGCGTTTAGTTGGCGTGTCCTTGTTATTAGTAGAAGATAATGCTTTTAACCGACAGGTAGCGACAGAATTATTGATCGCCGAAGGGGCTAACGTCACAGTGGCCGAAAGCGGTTTAGAAGGTGTTGCTATGGTATTGAATCGAGAAGAAGAAAAGTTCGACTTGGTTCTGATGGACATGCAAATGCCCGACGTGGATGGCTTAGAAGCAACCAAGCAAATTCGTAAGGACGCGAGATTTACTTCACTTCCTATTATTGCCATGACAGCGAATGTTTCGGAAGCCGATCGTCAGGCTTGTTTTAATGCTGGTATGAATGATCATATTGGGAAGCCTTTAGACATAGATCAAATGGTTGCCAGCATTCTTAAATATACCCATAAGAGTGATTTGCTAGCGTCAGATCAGAAAGATGAGAGTTCTTCATCACAGAGTGTTGAATTGGCTGCAGAGCTCAGTGAATACGAATCCATAACGTCTATCTTGAGTCGATTTGGCGGCAGTGCAGATCTGTATAAGAGTGTTGTTGAAGGTTTTGCTCTGGAAGCAAATGATTTATTAGAAAAAATAAAAGAGGGTGCCAATGAGAAGGACAGTGTTAAAACACGGGAGAATCTTCACACCCTAAAAGGCGCAGCTCTGACAATGGGATTATTGAAATTTTCTAATCACTTATTTGCTTTTGAAAATGTATTAAAAACATCCGAAGATAGTACAGAGATTGAAGCGTGTTTAATTTCTATTAATACGGACGAACTGCTTATCGAGTTAGAAGAGGGGCTTGCTATCATCTTTGAGCAAATACAGCGACATATTTGATAGGTGTTAGAACATGAGTGTTAGAACATAGGTGTTTGCCAATCGATTTTAAGAGGCTGATCATTAGATGATTGGCCTCTTTTTTGTCATTGACTACTTAGATTTTGATTATTTAGACTTCAATTATTTAGATAAGGTGTCTAGCGTTTTTAATAGCCAATCTAATTCATTTTCGTCTTCTAAGCGTGCTGCCATGATTTGTTCATGTTCCATGACACGCTCGCTTATAGTGAGGAAAAATTTCTCGCCCTTTTTGGTCATAAATAAAGCATAAGAACGGCGATCATTGATGGCTGGACGGCGTTCAATAATGTCCATCTGTTCCAATTTGTCGACTGCGGCAACCATGGCTGATCTGTCATTACCAAGAGCTTGAGCGACGGCTGTTTGAGTTAAACCTGGATTACGTTCCACTATAGCAATAATTGCAAATAGACCTGGGCTGATACCGAGGTCAGAACAGACTTCAGAAAACTTGCTGAAAAAGTTCATTTGAGCGCGACGTAAGCGATAACCAAGTAGGCTATTAAGAATTCCAAAATCTACTGATTGGTCTGTTTTTTTTGTATCGTCAGCCATTAGAGTCTCATTTTTAATCGAATAGACGAGCATTGTAATATAAAAATGCTAATTTGGTGTAATGCTAAACTATTTTGATTTGTCTATAACTTAAAATAACCTAAAAGAGCTGGCTTGAATACCAGCTCTTTTGGTGTTTTATTAGCCAATTAGATGGACTAATCCGAGAGTAATACTCGGGAAGAGTATTAACAAGGCAACCCTGACAAAGTCAGAAATTAAGAAGGGGATAACGCCTTTAAAGCATTCTTTGAGCTTTAAAGAATCATCAAACGATTTAATAATGAATACGTTCATACCTACGGGGGGAGTAATTAACCCCACTTCAACAACGATCAAAGCTAATATGCCAAACCAAATACCCAAGTCTGCTTGTGGTATGCCGAAGTCCATTGCCATAATCATGGGGAAGTAGATCGGAATCGTCAGCAGAATCATCGCTAAGCTATCCAAGAAACAACCCATAACCAGATAGGTTAATAGCATGACAACTAAGATGGTATAAGGCGAAAGTCCAGAGTTTTGAATAAGCTCAACGCCTAAGTCTGGTAATCTTGAAAGTGCGATAAAGACACTAAAAAGATCCGCACCTAATACGATGAAAAAGATCATTGCAGAAGATACTGCGGTTTTCATCAAGCAGACTAGCAAACCATCAAGGCGCATTTTTCCGTGAGTGAATGCTAGGATTGCTGTCAAAATAACACCAACAGATGCAGCCTCTGTAGGCGTGAAAATCCCTAAATAGATACCGCCCAATACAATGAGAAAAATCCCTGTAATGTGCCAAACGTCTTTAGTTGATTTTATCTTTTGCGCAAAGGTGGTTTTTTCACCGCGTGGACCTGCTTCAGGGTATAAACGCACATAAATAGCAATCGCGAGAATATAACCACCTGCCGCTAAGAAGCCTGGAACAAAGGCCGCAATAAACATTTTAGAAATGTTTTGCTCGGTTAGTACCGCGAAGATGATTAGCACCATAGAAGGGGGAATCAAAATCCCTAATGTTCCGCCAGCGGCCAGAGCACCCGCAGCAAGACTACCAGAGTAATTGAGGCGCTTCATTTCAGGTAAGGCAACTTTACCCATGGTGGATGCCGTTGCCAGTGATGACCCGCAAATAGCGCCAAACGCCGCACAGCCAGCAATAGCAGCCATGGCAATACCGCCACGTTGGCGGCCGATCCATGTATTGCAGGTTCTAAACAGTTCAGCGGTAATGCCAGATCGGGTAGCGAGTTCACCCATTAATAAGAAGAGCGGCACAACCGATAAATCATAACTTGAAAATTTAGAAACAGGAGTTGTACCTAAATATTCTAATAAAGCGGGAAAACCACCAATCATCGAGTAACCAACCGCGCCACACACCAACATAGATAGCGCAATTGGAATGCGGATACTCATTAAAACTAAGAGTACCGCCATCATTAAAAATGCCAGTTCGATATTACTCATGATTACCTCCACGAAGCGTGGCGAGCAAGCGATATAGACCGCATAAGCCGCACAGTGTCATTGCAACGACACCAACAATAAAAGTCCACCAAGTGGGGAGTTCAAGCAGCATACTTTGTTCTAAATATTCTTTTGCTTCCATGCCACTTAGACTCATACGATAAGCAAAAGTAAAAGCAACAACCGTAAAGACGATGTCGCTAATAATTTCTAAAGTAAGCAAGGTGCTGGGTTTGCAGCCAGCAGTAAACAAATCAACAATGACGTGGCCTTTGCGTATATAGCAAGCAGGGAGAAAAAGAAATATGGCCATGCCTAAGCCCATTTCCGTGATTTCATAATCCCCTTCAATTGATTGACCTATCGTGGTTCGGCCGATAATGCTAGCGACGGTGACCGCCGCTACCACCAACATGATAAACCCACCTGTCAGTGCAAATATGTCCGAGAGGCGCCCTAGGAAAGAGCGCTGTAAGTCGGTAGTAAAACGTATCATGTTAAATCATCCTACGTGCGGTATGGCTTAAAATTTTTCGTATTTCTTGATAAGGTCTTTGGCTTCATCTAGTAGACGTTGTCCGTCATAACCATCATCATTCATTTCTTTTAGCCATTGCTCAGTGACAGGCGCAAGCTTAGCTTTCCAGCGATCGAATTCAGCGCCTTCAATAGAACTGAAAGTATTGCCGCGTTTTATAGCATCACCGCGAGCGCCCACTTCATAAGCATCGAAGGCATCCCCGATGAAGCCTGCTAGTGGAACACCAGAGTTGTTATCGATTACTTTTTTGAGATCCGCTGGAAGTTTTGCGTAAGCATCTTTGTTCATCGCGAAAATGAAGAATTGAGTGTAAAGACCACGATCCCCTTTGAACTCAGTATGATGTGGTGCTAATTCGTCAATTTTTAATGGTTTGACCACTTCGAAAGGTAGTGCTGCTACGTCAATAACACCTTTAGATAGGGCGCTTGGCATACTGGGTACCGGCATAAAGATAGTATTAGCACCGAGTAAACCGAATGCGTCAGCCATCATTTTGTTCGGCGCACGAACTTTGAGGCCGTTAACATCTTCAAGTGATTTAATGTCTTTATCTCGGGAATGAAGTGAGCCAGGAAAGTGAGTATGCATAGCAAGTAGGTGTACATCTTTTAGTTCATCTTGCATTTCTTTTTCAGCATATTCTTGTAATGCCATACTTGTGATACGAGCGCTTAGGGGCATAAAAGGTAATTCAAACACCGTGGCTTTTGGGAAGCGCCCCGGAGTATAGCCGCCGACCGTCCAAGTAATATCAACCACACCTTTACGAGTTTGATCGAAAAGTTGTGGTGGCTTACCACCTAGTTGCATCGCAGGATAAATATCAATTTTAATACGGCCATTGGATTCGGCTTCTACTTTCTCAGCCCAAGGCTGTAGAAAATTAGTGTGTGCATTAGACACAGGTGGAAGCATGTGATGGAGCTTGAAGGTGTATTCAGGTTCTGCAGCGATGGCATTGATGGATAGAATCGAGCCAGCGAGTAACGCCAAGCTTTGTAGTTTGAACTTTTTCATTTTTATCACCTTTATTTTTTTTATGTAGTGTTTTTATTTTATTAAATGACTTTATTTTAGAGAGTGAGTCCGATACGTCGATCATCGCTACACACAGAATCTCTTTGGTATTCACTCCTGACGGCCACTAAGAACTATCTCCTTTGTGACATAAATTGTTGTGCTTTTCAACAATCGAGTTTATAGAATTTTTAACCAAGGTATTCAAAAAAGTCATACGAAAAAATACTGTAAACTAAAATAGTTACGAATTTTAAAGTGTGCTTTTTGTTCTACTAAGCATGAGCGCAATTTAAATACCTAACGAAAGTACATTGCACTTTAAAGATCTTTATACTTTTCGATTAATGCTTTGGTTTTATCTAATAGACGTTGGCCATCGTAGCCATCTTTATTCATGTCTTTAACCCACTTATCCGCGATTGGAGCCATGGACTTTTCCCAGCGCTGATGTTCTGCACCTTCAATGTAATCAAAGGTATTGCCACGATCTACTGCAAATTTACGAGCAAATAATTCGTAGCTATCGAAAAGCTCACCAATGTGGCCAGCTAATGTAATACCTGAGTTATTGTCGATGACCTTTTGTAAGTCAGCGGGCATGCTTTCATATACTTTTTTATTCATCGAAAAAATAAAGGTATTTGTATATAAGCCGGTGCCTTTGAACTCAGTATGGTGGCCAACAAGTTCATGGATTTTCATTGGTAGAACCACTTCATATGGTAAGACTGCGACGTCTATAACACCTTTGGACAGTGAGCTTGGCATTTCTGTTACTGGTAAAAATACGGTATTAGCACCCACTAAATTGAAGGCTTCTGACATTGCTTTATTTGGCGCGCGAACTTTTAACCCCTGTAAGTCTTCAAGTGTTTTAATTCTTTTGTCGCGAGAGTGAAGAGAGCCGGGAGTATGGGTATGAACCGCCAATAAATGAACATCTTTTAGTTCATCTTGCATTTCTGTTTCAGCGTATTCTTGTAACGCCATACTGGTGATTTTTGCAGTATTCGGAATAAATGGTAATTCAAAAGACGTCATTTTAGGAAAACGACCAGGAGTGTAACCAGCAACAGTCCAAGAGATATCGACAATACCTTTGCGCGTTTGGTCAAAAAGCTGCGCGGGTTTACCGCCTAATTGCATAGCCGGATAAATATCAATATGAATACGGCCATTGGATTCTTTTTCTACTTTTTTTGCCCACGGCTCTAGAAAATTGCTATGAGCATTTGAGGCAGGTGGAAGCATGTGGTGTAGCTTGAGATTAAACTCAGGCTCTGCCGCTAAAGAAGTGATAGATAACATTGAGCTAGCAATTATCGCTAAGCCTGTTAGTTGGATTTTTTTCATTTTATTCACCTTTATTTTATTTTTATTAGAAGATCTCTAAAAGTGCTTTTTTATTTATAAAGAGGCATAAAGTTACTAAGAGCCTTTTCTGCCATGTCGAGTCAAGGTTTCTATGACTGCCATCGTTTTGTCACGACCCAAATCATAGTTTGTTTTTCACATACATTGTTGATTCTTTCAACATTTTGCCCATTGGATTTTTACTCATGGTATTCAAAAAAAGTAATGCCGATAAAAAATGTTTGTAAAAAAAATAGTTGTAATGTACAACATAATGAATCCCACCCAACTAAACAACTATAAAAGCGATGTGAGGGTACAAAATGAGCAAGGTTATTTCCCTAGCGCAAGCCGCTGATTTGATTCCTGATGGTGCCAATGTGGCTTGGTCCACCGTCGGTATGTCTTATTTTGCTGAGGCTGTTGCAAAAGCGGTTGAACAGCGTTTTAAAGAAACAGATCATCCGCAGCAATTAACTCTTATCCATGACTGTGGTTGTGGTGATGGTAAAGACGCTGGTATGTCGCATATGGCGCATCCTAATTTGGTGAAACGCTTGATCTCTGGTCACACAGGGCAAGCGCCCAAGATGGCGCAAATGATCACAGACAATGCGATTGAAGCCTATCTATTGCCACAAGGCGTGTTGACCACAATGTGGCGTCAAATTGCTGGTAATAAACCGGGTGTGATTACCAAAATTGGCATGGGAACCTATGTTGATCCTTTGATTAGTGGCGGTAAAGTAACGTCTTTAACCACGGAAGATTTGGTTAAACGCATCGAAATTGAAGATGAAGAATGGCTGCTTTATAAAAAATTCCCATTAGATGTCGTGGTTATTCGTGCGACAACCGCAGATGAAGACGGCAACTTATCGGTAGAAGAAGAAGCCATGCTAGCGGAAATTTTGCCAATGGCGCAAGCGGCTAAAAACAGCGGCGGCATTGTGATTGCACAAGTGAAATATATTGCTGAGCGCCACTCTATCCATCCAAAAGAAGTTAAAGTGCCTGGCGTATTGGTGGACTACATCACAGTCGCGCCTGCCGAAGATCACAAACAAACCATCACAACGACTTACAATCCGGGCTTAGCGGGTAATTCTCGTGTGCCACTAAATGCTTTACCTCCTATGGCATTCAGCGACCGCAAAGTCATTGCCCGTCGTGCAGCTATGGAGCTGAAAGCTAACGTCATGGTGAACCTTGGCATCGGTATGCCAGACGGTGTCGCCGCAATTGCCGCAGAAGAAAAAGTCTCCCATTTGTTTACTCTAACAACCGAGCTCGGCACTTACGGCGGTATTCCCGCGTCTGGTGGGGATTTTGGGGCTGCGTGGAATGCGGATGCGATTATTGAGCATGAAGCTCAGTTCGATTTTTATGACGGCGGCGGTTTGGATATTGCTTTCTTAGGGCTGGCTCAAGCGGATAAAAATGGCAATTTAAACGTCAGTAAGTTTGGCCCAAAAGTAGTTGGGCCTGGTGGTTTTATCAATATTTCCCAGAGTGCCAAGAAAGTGGTGTTCTGCGGTACCTTAGTGAACGGCGCGAAGCTTGGCTTTGAAAACGGCCAAATGAAAGTGTTGGAAGAAGGTAAGGTGCAGAAATTTGTCGAAGCCGTTGACCACATTACCTTTAGTGGTGCTGTTGCGAGAGGAAATCATCAGCCAGTCGTGTTTGTTACTGAGCGTTGTGTGTTGGAGCTACGTCAAGAAGGCATGGTGTTAACGGAAATTGCGCCCGGATTGGATTTGGAAAAAGACGTACTCAGTGCAATGGCTTTCCGCCCAATTATTGCTGATGACCTTAAAACCATGCCAGCAGCCATCTTTGCTGAGCAGTGGGGTGGTTTGGGCGACATCATGGCAGCGGCTAACCAAGAGTAAAAATAACAAGAATAAGCGAGGAAACCTTATGTCTATCAAGAATGTAGAAATTCCCTACGGCGCTTACTGGAGTACGCCGTTTACCAAATGGCAGGGCTCTTTGCAGCATTTGCATTCAATGAAGTTTGCAGCTCATGTTGCAAAGTCCGAATTGGCGAAACGTAATATCGATCCAAAGGTGTTCGATTCAGGCGTATTGGGCATGACGGTTAATCAGTATCAATCTTTTAACGGCGCACCTTGGCCTTTGTATGAAATTGGTGCGGTAAACACAGCAGGTCATGCGGTCAATCAGGTCTGTGCGACCAGTGCCCGTGGTTTGTTTGCAGCTGCATCAGAAATTGTCTGTGGCATGGCGAATATATCTCTCTTGATGACGGCAGATCGCTGTTCAAATGGCCCGCATATTTATTACCCAAATGCGAAAGGTCCAGCTGGAGCATCTGAAGACCAAGTAACTTATAACATGATGAACGATTGTGTTGGCGGCCATTCGATGATGCAAACGGGTGAAAACGTTGCCAAACGTTTTGATATTACTCGTGAAGAATTGGATTTAGTAACTTATAGACGTTATGAACAATATCAAGATGCTTTGAAAGACGATCAAGCTTTTCAAAAGCGTTATATGACGCTGCCTTTGTCTGTGCCAACGGCTAACTTCAAAAAAGAAGACACTGTAATTACTGGCGATGAAGGGGTTTTTCCAACGACGTTGGAAGGCCTTCAAAAACTTAAACCTGTTCAAGAAGGTGGCGTGATTACCTTTGGTAACCAAACTCATCCTGCTGATGGTAATGCCTCTGCGATTCTTTGTCGTTCTGAAGAAGTTGCTTCACTCACTTCTCGCCCTAAAATTAAAGTCGAAGTGCTAGGTTTTGGCCAAGCCCGAGATGACCTTGCTTACATGCCAGCTGCACCAATAGAAGCAGCGAAACGCGCCTTAGCGGTGGCGGGTATTGATATCAAACAAGTCTCCGCTATTAAAACGCACAACCCATTTGCGGTGAATGATGTGGCTTTGGCGAAAGCCATGGGCATCGATGTGATGACAATGAACAACTACGGCTGCTCGTTGATTTGGGGGCACCCTCAAGGACCAACCGGTATGCGCGCCATTATTGAGCTGATTGAAGAGCTGGTCATAAAAGGCGGCGGTTATGGTTTGTTTACAGGCTGCGCGGCAGGTGATACCGGTATGGCGGTGGTTATCAAGGTTTCAGATCGCTCATTATAAAATTTTAAAGGTAATCCAAGATGACATATCAATTTATTAATTATTCCGTAGAAAATGGCGTGGCGCATTTGCAGCTTAATCGCCCAGAAAAGAAAAATGCCATCAATGACAGCTTATGTCTTGAGATTGAGCATGTATTTTTGAATTTAACCGATGATGTCAATGTCATTGTGTTTTCAGGAAATGGCCCTGAGTTTTGCTCTGGTCTGGATTTGCAAGAGCATAAAGCCCGTGAGCCGTTTGAAGTGGTGAAGCATTCTAATATGTGGCATCGCGTGTTTGGCCATATTAGTGATTCTGGCATTCCGGTTGTGGCCGCTATGCATGGCGCGGTGATTGGCGGTGGTTTGGAATTGGCGATTTGTGCCCATGTTCGCGTCAGTGAAGAAAATACCTTTTACCGTCTGCCTGAGGGCAAGCATGGCATTTTCGTTGGCGGTGGTGCATCAGTAAATGTATCGAATGTGATTGGTGCCAGCCGCATGACAGAAATGATGCTGACAGGACGTGATGTAAGAGCCGAAGAAGGTTTGCGTATTGGCTTGGCGCATTATGTTGTTGGCAATGGTGAAGCCTTGGCAAAAGCCTTTGAAATCGCAGAAGGCATTGGCAAAAATTCGAAATACTCCAACTGGGCCATGACCACAGGTCTAAGCCGTATTAGCAATATGTCGGCACAAGATGGTCTGTACACTGAATCATTGATTTGTGGCATTACGCAAACCAGCGATGAAGTAAAAGCGCGTATTGATGCGTTTTTGAATCGTAAAAAAAGCTAAGAAGTTTTGCCTTTGGTAATGCATACCATGAGCCTTGGTATTCAGTTCTTAAAATAAAAAGTACTTGCGCCTGTTTCGCAAGCTCAACGCGTCAGCGTGAATCAAATACCAAGGTTCTTTTTATCAAAGAACAAGGAAAAGACTGAGTAAATCTGCCCTTTGTCATAAAAATAACAGCAAGATCAGGAGTATTTAGATGCAAATTCAAGACAAACATTTTGTGGTGACAGGTTCAGCTTCGGGCATTGGTGAAGCAGTGGCGCGTCGCCTTCATAGCTTGGGGGCGAAAGTCACTTTAGCGGATGTAAATGAAGAAGGTTTAGCGCGTGTGAAAGCCTCTTTAGGTGAGCGCGTACAAGGTTGCGTGACCGACATCGTTGATGAGAATTCGGTACAAAGTGCGATTGATCAAGCCGTTGAAGCCTTTGGTCCTATTAGTGGTTTAGTGAACTGCGCAGGTATTCCAGGCGCAGAGCGTATTGTCGGTCGTGAAGGGCCACACCGCTTGGCATCATTTCAGCGCGCGGTTTCGGTTAACTTAATTGGCACCTTTAACATGATTCGTTTGGTTGCAGACAAAATGCAGCACAACGAGCAAGAAGCCAATTTAGAACGTGGCGTAATTATTAATACAGCGTCTGTGGCGGCGTTTGATGGTCAAATTGGACAAGCGGGTTATGCCGCTTCTAAAGGTGGTGTGTGCGCCATGACTTTGCCAATTGCTCGTGAATTAGCTCGCTTTGGTATTCGAGTGATGACCATTGCTCCGGGGTTATTTAAAACGCCAATGATGGATGTTTTGCCGGAAGAAGTGCAAAAATCTTTGGGTGAATCTGTGCCATTTCCACCACGTCTTGGTGAGCCTGATGAATACGCGTCTTTGGCACAACACATCATCGAAAACGGCATGTTGAATGGCGAAGTGATTCGTCTTGACGGTGCGATTCGTATGGCCGCGAAGTAATTCGGAGTTGATGATGAACTATCAAGCTCCTTACAAAGATATGCAGTTGCTGGTGGCACAAGCCTATCAACAGCAAGGTCTGGCTGGTGTTGAATCGTTAGACGGTTTTGACCCTGAATTGGCCAATGCGGTGATGGAAGAAGCGGCGAAATTTGCTGCTGGAGTACTCGCACCCCTGAACCAAGTTGGTGATGTGCAAGGTTGTCGCTTTCGAGACGGGAAAGTGATTACAGCTGATGGCTGGAAAGAGGCGTATCAGCAATTTGCCGAATCTGGCTGGATCGGTTTGGCATTGCCTGAGGAGTTTGGTGGTCAAGGTCTGCCAAAATACATTGCCCAGCCTGTAAACGAAATGTGGCTGTCAGCGAATTTGGCCTTTGTGATGTTTCAAGCTTTAGCACAAGGCGGTTCAGAGATTTTATTGAATTTTGCCAACGAATCTATTCAAAGCCGTTATTTACCAAAAATAGTTAGCGGCGAATGGACCGTGGCGATGGCGCTAACTGAGCCTAATGCAGGATCGGATTTAGGCGCACTGAATACTAAGGCGATTCAACAAGCTGACAGCACTTATAAAATCAAAGGTCAGAAGATTTTCATTACCTATGGTGATCATGATCTTACCGACAATATTGCCCATCTAGTGCTTGCCAGAACGCCAGATGCGCCCGCTGGAAGCCGCGGTATTTCGTTATTTATCGTACCTAAATATCGTGTTGCTGATGATGGCGTATTAGGTGAGTTTAACGATGTCCGCTGCACTGGCATTGAACACAAAATGGGACTTCATGGTAGCCCAACTTGTTCTATTAGTTACGGCGATCAAGATGATTGTGTGGGGGAATTAGTTGGCGAATTGAATCAAGGCTTAATGGCCATGTTTGTTTTGATGAACGAAGCCCGTTTAAGTTGTGGTTTGCAAGGTGTTGCTTTGGGCGAACTTGGTTATCAGCGTGCATTGGAGTATGCCCAAGAGCGAACTCAAGGTACGAATAGTCAAGGCGAAAAAGTGGCCATTGTTGAACATGCCGATGTGAAACGTATGTTGTTAGAAATGCGTTCGGAAACCTTTGCATTACGTGCTTTGGGTTATCAGATTGCTGCGCAAATTGATGCGACCGAAGCGGCAGACAATCATGAAGGAACGAATCAATCAAAAAAAGCTCGAGTCGCTTTGCTTACGCCGATTTTTAAAGCCTTTGCGACTGAGCGTGCCAATGTGATGGCAGGCCAAGTGATTCAGGTGTTTGGCGGTATGGGCTTCGTAGAAGAAACCGGTGTTGCTCAAATTATGCGCGATGCTCGTGTCACCACCATATATGAAGGCACAACGGGCATTCAAGCCCGAGATTTGATGTTTAGAAAAATACGTGGTGACCAAGGTAAAGCATTAACTGAGTTATTAGCAGAAATAACTCAGTTGGCTCAGCCTTTTGGGGCTGACGATGTGTTTGCCTCTATGGCGACAGAAGCGCGGCTGGTGGTTACTAAAGTGACGTCATTACTGGATTCACACTTGCTGAATCTGAATGTCGATCATAACGGTTTACTGGCTGTGTCTGTGCCTTTCTTGGAGGCTATGGGCATTCTATGTTGCACATGGCAGATATTTAATGTGCTGGCTTATCAGCAAGCACAAGATAACACCGACGAGGCTTATATGGAGAATATTAGAGCCTTGACAGCATTCTATGGTGCTTATCGTTTGCCTTCTGCGATGGCGGCTTTGAAGGTCGTTGAAAATGCTGGTTTGGGTATCAGCGAATATGAATTTTGAAGCAGGCCGTTTAGGTCTGAAGTCGAGAAAACAATAACAATTCGGCAGTGGTGAATAAGCCACTTCCCTAGAACTCTAGCCATAAAAATAATCAAAATGTCCTCTAAGGGCAAAAGATGAGAGTGGGAGCAAAAAATGAACGGTGAATTTCATCCTATTAAGGTCGTAGCGCATCCTATCCACATTGAAAATCGTGAAGGCGGGGTGCAAATCATCAACAGCCAAAAGGCGTTAGACGACTATGCACGCTGCTGGACGGACCAGCTTGAATATTGGGCCGACAAGGTACCTGATCAATTGTTTGTCGCTGAACGTGACGCACAAGGTGAATGGCAGAAAGTCACCTATGCGCAAGCGGTCAGCCGAGTGCGTAAGATCGCCTCTTGGCTGTTGACTCAGCCTGTTTCAGTTGATCGCCCAATTGTCTTTCTCTGCGGCAACAGTTTGGAGCATTTAATGCTGGCGTTAGCGGGCATGTATGTTGGCATTGCCCATTCTCCGCTATCTCCCGCGTATTCTCTTATTGCGACAGACTATACAAAACTGCAGGGGATTTTTGATATTTTGACCCCCGGCATGATAGTGGTTGATGAATTGGCGCCTTATGAATCAGCTATTAAAGCTGTGTGCCACGATGATCAAGTCCCCGTGATGGTGTTGAAAGGGAATACCTTTGAAAACGCAGTAGCGTCAAAGATTGCTAATCCCGTTATCTCTTTTCAGTCTGCTTGGGATTACCCAGAATCTGCAGCGGTTGATGTTAAGAACGCTCAGGTCACTGGTGATACCATTGCGAAGATTTTGTTTACATCGGGTACCACAGGGATGCCAAAAGGGGTGATTAATACTCAGCGTATGATTTGCGCTAATCAGGTGATGATTCATCAGGTTATGCAGTTTTTGAAAGACCAGCCGCCTATTATGGTGGACTGGCTTCCTTGGAACCATACCTTTGGTGGTAATCATAATATAGGAATTGCCTTGTACAACGGCGGTAGTTTGTATCTTGATGATGGTAAACCGACAGAAAAACTGTTCGCTAAGACATTACAGAATTTAGCTGAGATTTCTCCAACTGTGTATTTCAACGTGCCAAAAGGCTTTGAACTGCTGGTTAAAAACTTAAAGGCAGATACCGAATTAGCCGAGAAGTTTTTTTCGCGATTGCAGTTTACTTTCTTTGCAGCTGCAGGCTTAGCTCAGCATATTTGGGATGATTTGGATGCGCTGGCGATTCAGTATACTGGCAAGAAAATCCCTATGGTCACAGGGCTAGGTTGTACCGAAACAGCGCCGTCAGCGACTTTCGCTTCTGTTGAAGAATCAACCTCTGGTGTTATTGGTGTTCCTGCGCCTGGTGTGTCTATCAAGCTTGTTCCAAACGAAGGTAAGTTGGAAGCGCGTGTGAAAGCTGAAACTGTGATGCCGGGTTACTGGCGTCAACCTGAGTTGACCGCAAAAGCCTTTGATGAGGAGGGCTATTATTGCTTAGGTGATGCTATTGCTTATCTGGATGAAAATGCGCCACAGCGTGGTTTTCGTTTTGACGGGCGTGTATCGGAAGACTTTAAACTCGATAGCGGCACTTGGGTGAGCGCTGGGACATTGCGTGCCAAGTTCATCAGTGCCTTTGCGCCATTTGTACAAGATGTTGTCTTGTGTGGTACGAACCGTGGCTACATCAGTGCATTGATCTTTCCTGATTGGGCTCATTGTCAGGCGATTCTTCCTCATGATTTGGTGGAGACGAACGAGCAAATCATTGCCCATTCCGCCGTTCGAGATGCTTTTAAGCAAAAATTGGTCGAGTTCGCGAGAAACAGTACTGGTAGCTCGACGGTCGTTCAACGAATTTTGTTACAAGCGATTCCGCCTAGTATTGATGCAAATGAAATTACTGATAAAGGTTCGTTGAATCAGCGTGCGGTGCAAGCTCATCGAGAAGACCAAATTGAGCTTTTGTATCAAGAGCCTCTTTCTGATTTGGTTATCAGTTTATAAGGAAGAGCATCATGTTTACCAATGAGCGCCAAATACAAATTGAGTGGGGGGACTGCGACCCCGCCGATATTGTTTTTTACCCGCGTTATTTTGCCTATTTTGATGCATCGACAGGGGCCTTGTTTGCGGCCATGGGTTATACGCTAAGACATATACGAGATGAACTACAGGCTGTTGGTTTTCCAATGGTAGATACTCGTTCGCAGTTTTTTAAACCTTCTAAGTTTGGCGATAAGGTGATTATCAAGAGTGAAATTACTGACGTTGGTCGTGCCAGCTTTGGGATTCGCCATCAGCTTTTTAATGGTGGTGACTTAGCTGTTGAGTGCACGGAAAAACGTGTCTGGGCCTGTCATAATGCAGAAGGTGTTCTTAAAGCCAAGCCAATCCCTGATGACATCAGAGCCAAAATGTTGAGTCACGGTTAAGAAAAAAGGTCAGTGAAAGAATGAAAATTTTAGTGGGTGTTAAACGAGTCATTGATTACAACGTCAAGGTTCGTGTTAAAGCAGATAATAGCAATGTGGATTTAACCAATGTCAAAATGGCAATGAATCCATTTTGCGAAATCGCTGTTGAAGAAGCGGTTCGCCTGAAAGAAGCTGGCGTGGCATCTGAAGTGATCGTAATGAGTGTCGGTACGACGCAAAGCCAAGAGCAACTTCGTAATGCCTTGGCGTTAGGCGCTGACCGTGCCGTTCTTGTTGAGAGCGAAGGAGAAGTAGAGCCTTTGAACGTTGCCAAGGCGTTTGCTGCTGTGGTTGAAAAAGAGCAGCCTGGGTTGGTTATTCTTGGTAAGCAGTCGATTGATTCTGATAACAATCAAATGGGACAGATGTTAGCTGCCTTGACTAAACGCCCACAGGGGACTTTTGCCTCTAAGTTAGTTATCGACGGTAATAAAGCGCTTGTTACTCGTGAAATCGATGGCGGGCTACGTACTGTTGCCCTGACATTACCTGCGATTGTCACGACGGATCTACGTCTTAATGAGCCTCGCTATGCCAAATTACCCGATATTATGAAGGCTAAACGTAAACCACTCGATACTTTATCCTTGGCAGACTTGAGCGTAACGCCAAAGGCTCATTACCGATTAGATAAAGTGGAAGCGCCTTCAACTCGTAGTGCGGGCATTAAAGTGGCGTCGGTGGATGAATTGATCAGTAAATTGAAAGATGAAGCGAAGGTGATCTAATGACGACTTTGTTAATTGCAGAACATAATTCCAGTACGCTTTCGTCTGCTACTTTATGCGCCTTGACGGCCGCTCAAGCCATTGGCAATGACATCCATGTGCTGGTGGTAGGTAAAAATGTTGAGTCCGTTGCCGATGAGGCGGCGAGTCTTTCTGGTGTTGCTAAGGTGCTCTGTGCCAATGCGGATGTTTATGAATATGCCTTGGCTGAGCCAATGGGGGATTTGGTCGTGCATTTAGCGGCAAACTATTCGCACATTATTGCGCCGTCCAATTCAGCGTCAAAAGACTTCATGCCAAGAGTGGCCGCTTTATTAGATGTTGGCCAAGTGTCTGATATTTGTGCTGTATTAAGTGCAGATCAATTTAAACGCCCGATCTATGCTGGCAATGCTATTGCAACGGTAACGGCTTTGGATGCTAAAAAAGTCATTACAGTACGGGCGTCTTCTTTTGATAAAAACGCTCAACAGAATGATCAGAAGTGTCCTGTTGAAACGGTCGATTTTGTGGCTGAGAGTGTTTTGTCTAGTTGGCAATCTGACGACATTACTGAGTCAGAAAGACCAGATCTTTCCAGTGCGAGCCGCATTGTGTCAGGTGGTCGTGGAGTCGGCAGTGGCGAGAACTTTGCCTTGGTTGAGGCGTTAGCCGATAAACTAGGCGCAGCGGTTGGTGCATCTCGTGCGGCAGTGGATGCGGGTTTTGTCTCGAATGATTTGCAAGTTGGTCAAACAGGTAAAATTGTGGCGCCGGATTTGTACATGGCATTTGGTATTTCTGGCGCTATTCAGCATTTGGCGGGTATGAAAGATTCCAAAGTCATTGTGGCAGTAAACAAAGATGAGGACGCGCCTATTTTCCAAGTAGCAGACTATGGCTTGGTAGGCGATCTTTTTACGATTATTCCTGAGATGGTGGGCAAACTCTAGAGGAGTATTGCCGAAAGTGAATATGACGGTCTAACATCGCTAGACCGTCAATAATAAATTTGGTGACTTTAACCGAGTCTTGGCTCGGTTTTTTTATTTACTTGAGTTAGTTTGAGAGCAAAGTTCAATGACACGTTTGCCGCTGATAAGCAAAAAGCAGCAAACCGTAGTTGCTAGCGCAGCAAGATGAAAGAAATCAACAAGTAACATGTTTTCCATAAAAATTTCCTTTTGTCTGTTGTTGCTCGAGATCTTTGTTCGTTGCATAGTGCAAGGTCTCGATTCATTGTTATTTTGTTTAATAAAAGCACAGGATGCGCAATTCGTCCATACTGTTTACAAAAATGTGTTTTTAAGCGTATTTTTTTGCGGTAATGAAAAGTTTTGAATTTGGCTGTATTGACTTATAGTGTGCGTCAGGATTCATTGCTTGCCTCTATCCTGTAGCTCTAGTGAACTATTTCCTCTATTTAAAGATTATTTATACCGTGCAGATTGTTTATAGGAGTCGTGACGACTCATGATTCGCCCATTATTGATTATGCGCTTGCTGACGATGCCGTGTTTATGGATGAGTGTGGTGCAGTTTGTATTCGGTGAGTTGTCCTTTATGTTCTTTAAGGACGATGTTGGGCGTGCTTTTGCGACGCCAGCCTTGATTACTTTTACCGTTTCTCTGATTATTTTACTGGGTTTTAAAAAACACCCTTTACCTTCAGTGAATACTCGTGAAGCTATGCTATTTGCTACCTTAACTTGGTTGGCTGTCGGTGTGTTGGGAGCCATTCCTATCATATCGATTACACATGTTTCCTTTACTGATGGTGTGTTTGAATCCATTAGCGCATTAACAACTACAGGTGCAACCGTGTTGTCTGGTTTAGATGATATGGCGCCGACTTTTTTGATGTATCGTCAGTTTTTGCAATGGATGGGTGGTCTTGGGGTGGTGATCTTTGTGGTGGCGATTCTTCCAATGCTCAACATCGGTGGCATGCGCTTGTTAAAGGCGGAAACACCTGGGCCGATTAAAGACGATAAGCTTTCTCCTCGCATGTCTAGTACGACCCATTATTTATGGATGGTGTATCTTGCTATTACGGGGTTGTGCGCATTGAGTTATTACTTTGCTGGCATGTCAGCGTTTGATGCTATTGGCCACAGTTTTACTACAGTATCGACTGGCGGATTTTCAACTCATGATGCCAGCATGGGCTATTTTAAAAGCCCGTTAATCTTGTGGATTTGTAATATTTTTATGGTGCTGGGCGCGGTCAATTTTGCTCTGCATTATCGTATTTATATTGCTCGCAGCATTAAGTTGTACTGGAAAGACGAAGAGACGCGTGGCTTTCTGAAGATCATTACGTTTGTGGCGTTGTTACTGGCTTTGTTTCTTTTCCAGACAGGTTCAGAGGACGGGCTTTGGGTTTCTATCACACAGTCTTTTTTTCATGTGATTTCATTTATTACCAGCACGGGATTTGCAGCAACGGACTTTGGTGCTTGGCCTGCTGTGACTTCGATCGTATTGATTTTTGTTGGTTATATTGGCGGTTGTGCGGGATCGACAGCGGGCGGTAATAAGGTCATTCGAAATATTATTTCGTTGAAGTCAATCTCTTTGGAATTAAAACGCTTAGTGCATCCAAATGGTGTCTTTGCGATGAAATTTCAGGGACGAACCATCAGTGCGGATGTACGTCATTCTGTGATGGGTTTTATGTGTCTTGCTGCTATGGTCACGGTTTTATTTACTGTATTGCTGATGATGACGGGTATGAGTTTTATGGCATCTTTGAGCGCGACGGCAGCTTGCTTGAATGTGCTTGGGCCGGGATTTGCTGAGCTGGGTAGTAACTTTTCTCCGCTAAGCGACACAGGTACTTGGTTGATGAGTTTTGCTATGATCTTGGGGCGTTTAGAATACTTTACTGTATTGGTGCTTTTCTTCCCAGTCATGTGGCGTCATTGATTAGTATTTGATCGTTTTGATAGATAGTAAGAGCAAAAAGGGCAAATATCTCAGCGATATTTGCCCTTTTTGGGTCTTGCCTAACGATAAACTAAAGCGTTGCTACAGCAATGCCGTTGCTTTCTTCTTCATATGCTTCTAGTTCTATCGCAATACTTTTTGAAGTTGGTGTATTGCTGAATTCCCCATGGCTGTCTAGCGGTACTAATGGGTTAGTCTCTGGGTAGTAAGCGGCAATGTTGCCTGCTGGAATACTATAAGGAACTAACTTGAAACCGCTAACTTTTCGCTCCACACCATCATCCCAAATTGAACGTAGTGTGACGCTTTGTCCTTCTTCAAAGCCGAGACGTTGTATATCCGCAGGGTTGATAAACACCACCTTACGTTCGCCTTTAATGCCACGGTATCGGTCGTTCATACCATAAATTGTGGTGTTGTATTGGTCATGCGAACGCAGGGTTTGCATGATGAGCGTTTTGTCTGACAGTAAATCTTGCGCACGCTTCGGCAGAATAGATTCAGGCAATACATGAGTATGGCAAATGGCTTTGCCGGCTGGTGTTTTCCAGTTTCTTTCGCGCGCGCTGTTGCCTAGGTAGAAGCCACCATCTTGTAAAATACGCTGGTTGAAGTCATTGAAGCCGGGGACAACGGCAGCAATGTGCTCACGAATTAGATCGTAATCGCTGACCACTTCGTTCCAATCAATAGGGAAGTTGCCTAGTGTCGCAGCGGCGATTCCTGCGACGATGGCTGGTTCAGACTTTTGCTCCTTGCTTAACGGTTCTAATACGCCACCAGAAGCATGAATCATGCTGAAAGAATCTTCTACCGTGACTTTTTGCTGACCTTTCGCTTGGTGGTCTATGTCGGTACGACCAAGACAAGGCAATATAATCGCCTCAGTGCCTGTAATAAGGTGAGAGCGGTTTAGTTTAGTACTGATCTGTACCGTGAGCTGACATTGTTTTAATGCCAGCTCTGTGGCTTGTGTATCTGGAGTCGCAGCGGCGAAGTTACCACCTAGAGCAATAAAGACGCCGACTTTGCCATCACGCATGGCTCGAATTGTGTCAACAACGGCCAAACCATGCTCTTGTGGTGGCGTGAAATTAAAGCGTTTTTCCAAGGCATCAAGGAAAGCCTGAGAAGGGCGTTCATTAATGCCCATGGTTCTATCGCCTTGCACATTACTGTGGCCGCGAACAGGACAAACCCCTGCGCCTGGTTTGCCCAAGTTGCCACGAAGCGCCATTAAGTTGACCATCTCATGAATGGTAGCAACCGAATGATGATGCTGAGTGATGCCCATTGCCCAGGTTAGAATAACGCTTTCCGCTTTGGCATAGACGTTGGCGGCGTGAGTGATGTCTTCTTTGCTTAGACCTGACTGAGTGACGATGTCTTGCCAAGATGTTTGTTTAACTTGTTCAAGGTAGGCATCTAAACCTTGAGTGTGTTCTTTGATGAAGTCATGATCAAAAACAGCTTTGCCTTGTTGTTGCGCTGCTTCTTCTAAATCGATAAGCACTTTGACCATGCCACGAACCACAGCCATATCTCCGCCGATTTTAGGGCAGAAGTAACCAGTATTAGTTGGCTTGGAGCCATTGGTGAGCATTTCAATTGGGCTTTGTGGGTTTTGGAAGCGTTCCAAACCACGCTCGTGTAGCGTATTGAAACTTAATAATTGTGCGCCTCGTTGTACCACTTCTTTTAGTGTTTCCAACATGCGAGGATGGTTTGTTCCTGGGTTTTGACCAAAAACAAAGACGGCATCAGCGTGTTCAAAATCGTCAATTTCAACCGTACCTTTGCCAATACCAATACTGCTAGTTAGGGCATAACCACTGGCTTCGTGGCACATGTTTGAGCAATCTGGAAAGTTGTTAGTGCCGTAAGCACGAGCAAAAAGCTGATACAAGAACGCAGCTTCATTACTTGCTCGTCCAGACGTATAAAAGGCGACATTATCTGGATTGGTTTGTTGTTTTAATGTATCGCCGATTTGCTTATAAGCCTGTTCCCAAGAAATGGCTTCGTAGTGGTCAGTTTCTCGGTTATAGCGCATGGGCTCAGTGAGGCGGCCTTGATATTCAAGGAAATAGTCGCTTTGAGTATTTAGCCAAGTCACACTGTGTTCTGCCATGAAAGCAGCGTCGACTTTTCGAGACGTGGCTTCCCAGTTAACCGCTTTCGCTCCGTTTTCGCAGAAACGGATTTTAGCTGGATCGTGTTTTTCACCCCAAGCGCAACCCGGGCAATCAAAGCCATGGGGCTGATTGGTTTTTAATAAGGTGTGAATATTGCGTACTGCGTTTTCACTTTTTAGCCAATGTTTTGTGGTGCTCTGCAATGCACCCCAGCCACCAGCAGGTCCTTTATATGGCGTGTAAAAGTCAGTTTTTTTACTCATCGTTTGTTCCTTTTTGCTGGGCTGAAGACGCGAATAGTCGTGGCGCGTCTTGCTTGGGTAAATGAATTAATGCTAATCCGTAATGCTGAGCTAGCTTGACGGCAAGTGTGCTTGGAGACGCTAAGTGGATCAGCCTAGAAAGTCCGACTCGTACAGCTTTCTGAACCAGTTCTGTGCTGCATCGACTCGACATCAAAACGCTGTAATTATGTAAGTTTATATCCTGTTGTAGCGCATAGCCAATTACCTTATCTAGGGCATTGTGTCGGCCTATGTCTTCCATACAAAAAATGGGTTCACCTTCGGGAGATATCAGTAAGGCAGCATGAACCGCTCCCGTTTTGTTGCCCAATATTTGGTATTCGGATAATTGTGATCTTAATGCGATTAAACTAGCTTCGTCTATTGCTTGGCTAGGCTGAAGCTTGGACAGTGTTGGAATAGCTTGAGTTAAGGATTCTACTCCGCATAAACCGCAGCCAGTCGCACCAAGGTGTGTTTGTCTTCTTTGTTTGAATTGAGAAAATCGACGTGGACTTAGCTCTAAATTGATCGCAACACTGTCTATGTCTGGTTGTGTTTTTGTGAGCTGAACCGTAATGTCTCGGATATCATTTATATGTTCAATAATGCCTTCGCTGCGAGCAAAACCAATCACAAAAGCTTCTAAATGCACTGGTGTTACCATCATGATGGCGTAAGAAATGTCATTGATACTGATGGCAAGCGGCATTTCTTCGACAAGTTCGGCCGATTCTAATGATTCCTGTTTGAGTCGAGTATCTGGCTGCATGATATCTTTTTGTAAGACATCACAGCGGCCAAATATTTGACGTCTGTGACTGGTAAAAGAAATAGGTGAATGCTGCATGATAGTTGGATCAGTTAATAAATAAGATGTGCTTATAGTACGGAGAGAGGCTAAAAGCGTCCAATGATTTTGCGCTAAGAAAGAGCATGAAAACGACATGAACTTTGAATAGATAGTGTTTGTTTAAAAAAGACGCAAGTAGGAGTGCCCCTTTCAGGGACTAAGTATTTATTTAGACCCTGAAATGCCGTATTCTACCTCGAAAAATTAAGCATCAAAAATCCTTTCCGTATTGGTTGTGTAAAACAATAGGTTAAAAGGGTATGGACTGTGATTATTTGCAGTTCAACAGTGGCAAGGAAAAAGCACATGCTACAAAGTGTGGTTCTGTTTTTGTCATAGATCGAGAACTTGTTCAACCTTGATGTTGGCATTTAGTTAAGTTCTCAGTGGACCACTTTTTGTTTTAATGAGTTTTTATTTATGCAGTTTATTAAACGCCTCTCGAACTGGGCTTTCTCTGGCCCGCGAGCTTGGTTATCCATTATCTTTGTTGTTTTTATCGTTTTGTTGTTTGTCTATAAGTCTCTTGTATCGCCAACAAATAATCTTAAAGAATATGTGTTACCTAGTACTGCTAAGAATGGTGCAGCGAAGAGCGGCACCGCTAACATTGCGGATCAGAAAAACGCGGAAAACCCTTCCGATAGCCTGAATACGGATGAAGATAATAACTACGACTCGCTGGTTACGACTAATCCTCTGCAAAACGTGGAGAAAGTCACTGCCGCTATTCCTCCTATTGAATACGTTATTAAGTCTGGAGATACCTTAGAGCGCATTTTTGCTCGTTTAGGTTTGTCCCGTGAATCCTTGTATGCGGTATTGGAAGCAGATCAAGAGTTCCTTGTGCTTGAGCCTTTGCAGCCCAATGATAAGTTTACTTTTAAATTGGATGAAAATGGCGACCTTGTGAAGATGACTCGCCGCATAGATATTAGTAAAAGTGTTTCTTATGTTCAGCATGATGGTGGAGGATTTAGTTATGAAGAAAATATTAAGCCCATCACTTACAAGCAAGAAGCCGTACACAGCAAGATAAAGGGCAACTTTTATCTATCAGCCAAAAAAGCTGGATTATCAGATACAAATATTTTAATTATTAACGATGTGCTAAAAGGCCGAGTGAATTTCCGTAAAGACCTTAGAGCAGGCGATGACTTTAATATTATTGTCAAAAAAGGCAGTATCGGTGATGTGAAGGTAGGTGAAGATCAACTAGAAGCGCTTGAAATAACAGTAAGAGGCCAGAAATACAGTGCTTTTTTACATTCAGACGGGCGCTTTTATGATCGTGATGGCAATAGCTTAACGCCTTCTTTGTTGCGCTGGCCGACTCGCAAGCAGTATCGAATTAGTTCACCTTTTAATGCCAATCGGTTACATCCTATTACGGGACGTCCAGCACCGCATAATGGTGTTGATTTAGCTACTCCTTCAGGAACAGAAGTTCTGGCGACAGGAGATGGTATTGTTACTCGTGTTGCCTCGCATAAATATGCAGGCAAATACGTTGTCATTGATTACACCGGTCCTTACAGTTCACGCTTTTTGCACTTGAGCAAAATATTGGTGAAAAAAGGCCAAAAGGTTAAACGTGGCCAAGTGATTGCTTTGTCAGGTAATACTGGCCGCACAACGGGTGCCCATTTGCATTATGAATTGCATATACGAGGTCGCCCAGTTAATCCTATGACGGCGGAAATTCCTACCACTCAATCCATTCCTAAGGGTGAGAAAAAAGAATACGCCAGTAATGTTAAACGCTGGGTAGGAATGATGGAAAGCGCTCAGGCTGCAGACTCAGCTAAAAATACAGGGGTTGAATCAGATTCAGAACCAGCGTCTGAATTGGATGCGGCTGTAAATTAACAGTTGTTTTTAGACTGACATATAAAATATAAAAAGGGCGCTTCTTCCAATGAAGAGACGCCCTTTTTTGTGTTTTTTTGCTTAGTAGTCTTTGTAGCTAAAGACCAAAGATTGATTACATGCTTTTCTTATAGGATTTGTTGCCCATAATGAACAGCGCTAAGAAAATCACTAGGCCAATACAATTAATCCAAAGCGGTAGATGTGGCCATAGCATCATCACAGAAGCGACTAACGCAATGAAGCGGGAAGCTATTGATAACTTATCTTCTAAGTAACCTTCCATCGCTCCAACTAACGCGTACATACCAAAGATGGCAAAGAAAGACAGACGTAATAATGTTTCCGAATCACCGCCAATTAACGGAGTGTAGGCCATTAATAGCGGAACGATATACAAACCTTTCGCCAGTTTCCACGCTGTTAAACCCGTTAGCATCGGCGGTGTTTTTGCAATGGCTGCCGCAGCGAAAGCGGTTAAGCATACTGGTGGAGTCACATTACTGTCTTGTGAAAGCCAAAAGATGATCATATGCGCTGTGACTAAAATCATTGCAACACTCTGAGCGCCTAGGGCTTGATCCATTAACATGCTTTTGAAGTCGTTAGGAACTTGTGCCAATAATGCTTGAGCCTGTTCCATTGGCATGCCTTGCGCTAAAGAAGCGATAGCTGAAGGGTCAACCAACATAAAAACAGCGCTTGCTGCTTCAGGTAAGCTGCCAGATGCCATCATGTCCAAGAGTTGGCTTTCTGCAATGAGATTGAATAGAGCGGGAGCCGATAGTGTTCCTAATACGATGTAAGACGCTGTTACTGGTAAGCCCATACCCAAAATTAAAGAGGCAATGGCGACTAAAACAATAGTAAAGAACAGGCTACCACCAGCCCAATTGGTAATTAACAATGAGAAGGTGTTGCCAACGCCAGTGGTACTAATGACGTTAACCACTAAACCTATACCAACCAACAGAACTGCGGTGGTAGACATGTTCTTCGCGCCTTGAGCCATAGCATCTAGAATTGCTGCTGGTCCCATCCTGTGTTTGCTAGATAAAAACGATGCGGCAATAACGGCCAAAATACTGATGCCCGCAGCGTATGTTGGTGTAAATCCTTGCACCAACAGCGTGACTAAAACACCAAGTGGCACAACATGATGCCAACCATCTTTGAGAACTTGTGAAATATTGACTGCATCATCGCTTTCTGTTGCGATAACCTTACTGCGTTTTGCTTCGACACGTACGAAGAAACCAACAGATAGGAAATACAACAAGGCAGGAATGGCCGCAACGCTGATGATGGTGACATACGATACTTGTGTATAGGACGCCATAATGAAAGCGCCGGCACCCATAACAGGCGGCATTAATTGCCCACCTGTAGACGCTGCAGCTTCTACACCAGCGGCAAAACGTGCAGGAAATCCCGCTCTGCGCATAAGAGGAATGGTGATAACACCCGTTGATACTGTGTTAGCAACGGAAGAGCCAGAAACCGAGCCCATTAGGCCTGAACCTAATACGGCTACAAAACCGGGCCCACCTATCATTTTGCTAGCAAGTGAGCGGGATAGATCAATAATAAAGTCACCCGCACCAGACTTAACTAAAAAGGCACCAAATAAAATAAACATGAAGACAAAGCTCCATGAGATTCTAGAGATAGAGCCGAACATACCATCGGTGCTAAAGAAACTGCGGTACAACAAGGTTTCAACACTCAGTCCTGGAAAGTTAAACATCCCACCGAGCCAGCTTCCCCAAAGTACAACGTAGGTTAGTGCAACGATAATGAGAAAGGGAATAAACCAACCACTGGTACGGCGAATCAGTTCAAGAGATAGTAAAACAGCGACGCTGGATACTATCCAATCCGAGGTATTGAAGGTTACACCTCTGGCGTAAAGAGCATCCTCAAAAAAAACGATGTACAGCACCATGCTAATTAGGGCGAGCACAATAGCGCTATCAAAAAACAGAGCAACTTTACTGTCTCGCCATTTAGGATTGGCTGGAATGAGTAAAGCACACAAAATACCGAAGCCTGCAAAATGAAACGCAGATACCCAGAGTTCTGGCAGAGTAGCTATGGTATTGATGTAAATGTGGGCAACAGCCAAGAAAATTGAAAGGGCAAACACAAAACGGTTTAGCCAAGGGCCAGAGCGGTGTTTGGTTTCAAAATCTTCAAGATTGATGTCTTGAGGCGCGGTTGGTTGCGATGAAGCAGTCATAGACAGGCTACCTTTATGTGTACAAAAAACGAATTGTGCAAAGACGCAAAGAGGGCGCCGTACTGATGTACGGCGCTAGAACACGAATGAATAATGTTATTTTGCGATCAGACGATCAGGTATGTTGATACCACGTTCACGGTAGTAACGAGCTGCACCTGGATGCAGTGGAACAGGAAGACCTGCAATGGCTTTTTCAATAGACATCACGGATGTTGCTTTATGGATAGCGCTTAAATAGGCCAAGTTTTCATAAAGTGACTTAGTTAGTTGATAAACATCTTCTTCTGATAAATCAGCACGTGTTGCAAGGAAGTTCGGCTGAGCGACTGTGTTGATGTCTTTGGTTTGACCTGGGTAAGTATTCGCTGGAATGACGTAACGGGTCCACAACTCATAGTTGCCGTTTGCTTCTTTGATTTGCTCGTCAGTGAAGTCTAATACTTTGACCTTGTCGCCCATAGAAGCATAAAGTCTAGTGACTGCGCTAACAGGAACGCCCGCTGGCGTATTCATGCCGTCAATGTTGCCATTCTGCATAGCGTCGGCACTTGCTCCATAGCCCATGTAAGCAAGAGCGAATTTATCTGGATCAATATTTAGGCCTTTAAGTTGCTGGCGACCTGAGCCTTCTGTTCCTGAGTTTTTTGTGCCGATTGAGAATTTATGGTTTGTTCCTTCAAGGCTTTTTAAATCCGACATTGTGCCTGTTTTAGTTAGATCTGTTTTTAGCACAAAATGCTCAACGTTTTGCCAAAGCATAGAAACGGAGCGCAATTCAGTTTGTTTGCCTGAGCTTTCAAATGGGCCTTCACCGTCCCAAGCCCATGCGCCGTAAAGTCCTTGTAGAATCGCGAATTGTGCTTGGTCTTCACGAAGCAGTTTGATGTTTTCGCCAGAACCCGCTGAGCTGATTGCTGAAACGGATAGGCCAAATTTAGGCTCTAGTTTTACTTTACTTAAGGTAGCAATAGCAACGCCAACAGGGTAATAGGTGCCTCCTGTTGATGCTGTTGCTAGGATGTAATTGCGATTATCTGCGGCAGATGCGCTTGATGCTGATAAAGCGATAGCAGCAGCTGTTGCGCTAGTAAGGATAGTTTTAGTAACAAAGCCCAATTTCATATTATTTTTCTCCTATTTATGGGGTTGGTTACATAATCTAAAGCGATTATCATGCCAAATATATAACTTATTGATATATATTGTTTTTATTTTAAGATTGGTGTTTTCTTACTTTTTTTATACACATATGCGCTATTTATTGCTTATGGTTGACGTTTCGCTATCGGCAATAAATTGCTCATCATGTAAGTGAGTAAAAACCAAGACTAACATGCTATTTTGTAGCATATCGTTTTATAGTATGAGCAAAATGTTGCCGATGGACTCGAGGTGAGAAAAATAATGACACAAGATCATAATATTCGTGTTGTATTGTTTGATTTGGGAAATGTCTTAGTGGATTTAGGCGATATTTCTGAAATGCATGCTATGTTGAATACGCAAGGTGAGGAATCTGAAGTTTGGTTGCAGTGGTTAAAATCACCGACAGTCGCTGCGTTTGACTCAGGTAAAATTACTTTTGATCAGTTTGCCGATCGCTTACTAAAAGAGGTTGGTAGTAATATAGATAAAGAAGCATTTAAAATGTCTTTTAAGGCGTGGCCAAGAGGTTTGTTTGCTGGTGCGCTTGAGTTAGTTGAGTCAGTGAAGCCTGAATATCATCGTGCTATCTTATCTAATACGAATGCCGCTCATTGGCCAAGGTTAATGGATGAAATGGCCTTGGCTGGTAAATTTCACAGTTATTACGCGTCACATTTAGTGGGGCACGTAAAACCAGATGAAGCGATTTATCATCATGTGATTCGTAATTTACAGGTTGCACCCGAGCAAATTCTGTTTATTGATGATAATCAGATCAATATTGATACGGCTAATGCGCTGGGTATGAAAGCATTTCGGGTTAAAGGAATAAAAGAAGCACGTCTTGTGCTTCATCAACATGGGGTGTTGTCCAGCTAGATTATTGGCTGATAACAGCAATAGAATTGCTTGAAGCCTTAAATTAAGCTGTTGAGGTATAAAATGCTATTTGGTCTAGGGGGCTCTATGCGTACTTTTGATGGGCAATCTTCTACTAGTTATTCACGGACTCGGCCTATGTATCCGGCTGAGCTTTATTATTGGCTATCCCAGCAAGTGCCTTCATCAAGTGTCGTGTGGGATTGTGCCTGTGGTACGGGGCAGGCTTCTGTTGACCTTGCTGCGTATTTTGATCGTGTAGAAGCGTCTGATATTAGTGAGTCTCAAGTGACCGCAGCGACGCCTCATCGCAAAGTAAACTATCAAGTTTTTCCTGCCGAAAAGACGCTTTACCCTGATCATTATTTTGATGTGGTGTGTGTAGCTCATGCGCTGCATTGGTTTAACCTAGAGGCTTTCTGGGCTGAACTTAAACGCGTATTAAAGCCGGGTGGAATGTTTGTTTGCTGGGGTTACAATTGGTTGCAAGTAGGGGAGGCTGAAGACAAGGCGATTGCTGAGTCAGTACTACCGCATCTGGAAACCTATTGGCCAGCAGAAAGTCGTTTATTATGGAATCAATATCGCGATATTAAATTTCCGTTTGAATTAATTGACGTTCCAGCATTTGAGCTGAGCTGTCATTGGTCGGTCACGCAAACGCTGGATTTCATTCGAACTTGGTCGGCGTCTCAATTGCGTATACAAGAATGTGGCGATGATTTTCTATTAGATGCATCACCTATTATCCGTGACGCATGGTCTGAGCCTGCGAAGAAACAAGAAATACATCTACCATTTTTTGTAAAAGCAGGGCGTTTTGCTGAGGCGAATAATTAGATGCTTAAATGAATAGTCTCAATAAGGCTTCCCAATAAGACTAAAGTGGAATAGATCGGGACGTCTAGCGGGTTATAGTAGTTCAGCATCCGAATAACAAATTTAACAATGGAGCGGGTTATGAAGTCATTATATAGCGCAACCTCAAATGAGGCGGCAAAAAATGCCAATGTCAGTCAAGCAGAATTTGAAAAACGCTATCAAGAATCGATTGAAAACCCAGACGAATTTTGGGGTAAAGAAGGGAAGCGTTTAGATTGGTTTAAACCTTATACCAAGGTTAAAAACACCTCGTTCAAACGCGGTGAAGTCAACATTAAATGGTTTGAAGACGGTGAGCTGAATGTGGCTTATAACTGTATAGATCGTCACCTAGCCAGCTCAGCGGATAAAGTCGCTTATTATTGTGAAGGCGACAAAGAAAACGACGAGAAAGTCGCGATTACCTATCAAACATTGCATGATGAAGTCGGGCGTTTAGCCAATCTATTAAAACGTCAAGGCGTCCAAAAGGGCGACCGCGTTGCCATCTACATGCCGATGATTCCACAAGCTGTTTACGCTATGTTGGCCTGTGCTCGCATTGGTGCGATTCACTCTGTTATTTTTGGTGGCTTTTCTGCCCATGCTATCGCTGACCGTTTAAACGATTGTGAAGTGAAGCTTGTTATTACCGCAGACGAAGGTCGTCGTGCAGGCAACACTATTCCCCTTAAACACAATGTTGATATGGCGCTGAATAACAATGCTTGCCCATCGGTTGAAAGCGTTGTTGTTTATCGTTACACCAAAAAAGATGTGCCTTGGTTTGATGGGCGTGATTTGGATTGGGCGGTTGAAGTAGAGAATGAAAGTACTGAATGTCCAGCAGAACGAATGAATGCAGAAGACCCGCTTTTTATTCTTTATACTTCTGGTTCAACCGGTAAGCCAAAAGGTGTGGTGCACACAACAGGCGGATATTTAGTATACGCTTCGTTAACTCATGAATTGGTATTTGATCTCAAACCAGATGATATTTATTGGTGTGCGGCTGATGTAGGTTGGATTACTGGCCATAGCTATATGGTTTATGGGCCACTTGCTAATGGTGCGACGAGCATTTTATTTGAAGGTGTACCAACGTATCCGGATTCTGGTCGTATTGGCCGAGTTGTAGACAAATTTGGCGTGACTCTTTTGTACACTGCGCCAACGGCAATTCGTGCTTTGATGGCAAAAGGTGATGAAGCGACTCGTTCAAGTAAGCGTGATTCTCTACGAGTATTGGGGAGTGTTGGTGAGCCAATCAATCCAGAAGCTTGGTCTTGGTATTACAACGAAATTGGTAATGCTTCTTGTCCGATTGTTGATACATGGTGGCAAACAGAGACTGGTGGCATGATGATGACGCCGCGTATTGTTCAAGGTGATATCAAACCGGGTTCATGTACTGGTCCTTTATATGGTGTGCAGCCAGCTTTGGTTGATGCACAAGGTGTTTTGCAAGAAGAGCAGGGTGTTTTAGTAGAGGGCGGTTTGGTTATTACGGATTCTTGGCCTGGTCAGGCGCGAACAGTGTATGGTGATCATGAACGTTTCGAACAAACTTATTTTAGTACTTTCGAAGGCATGTATTTCACTGGTGACGGTGCTTCGCGAGATGCGGATGGTCATTATTGGATCACTGGACGTATGGATGATGTATTGAATGTATCGGGACATCGCCTAGGAACTGCTGAAATTGAAAGTGCACTGGTTGCTCACCCTTCTGTCGCTGAAGCGGCTATCGTGGGCTACCCTCATGATATTAAAGGGCAAGGCATTTATGTTTATGTTAGTGCCATTGCTGGTGTGATTCCAGATGAAGAGTTGACTAAGTCATTGAAGCAGTTTGTTCGACAAGAAATTGGGCCTATTGCTACACCAGATCTTATTCAGTGGGCCAGCAAAGGCTTACCGAAAACGCGATCAGGTAAAATCATGCGTCGTATTTTAAGAAAGATCGCCGCAAACGAACATGATCAATTAGGTGATACAAGTACATTAGCTGATCCAAGTGTGGTTGATGATTTAATCGAAAACCGTTTAAATGTGTAAAGGTTTACATATTTAAAAAGGATACACAGTGATTTCACTTGTTATCGCGGATGATCATCCCTTGTTCCGTAGTGCGCTATGTGGTGCATTACGGGCAGAGATTGAGGGTATTGTCATAGTCGAATCCCATGATTTGGATTCGACTTTGCAATGTTTAGAAAATGTAAGTGATCTGGATTTGCTGCTGTTGGATTTAAATATGCCCGGTAGTGGCGAATTGTATGGATTGATCCGAATTCGTAAGGACTTTCCTGATGTGCCTGTGGCAGTTATTTCCGGCAGTGAAGACAGTGTGATGGTTGCCAAGGTAATTGATGCTGGCGCTTTGGGCTTTATTCCTAAAACGAGTGAGCCTGCAACTTATGCCAAGGCGATTCATGCTATTTTGGCTGGAGACATTTGGCTACCTGAAGATCTTAGGCAAGCTGTTGCCAACCAACCTAAGCCTGATTTATCAATGCAGCATAAAGTGACAGAGCTGACACCTCAGCAATACAAGGTTCTTTGTTATTTGCATGAAGGTCTGCTAAATAAGCAAATAGCTTATGAGTTGTCTATTTCTGAAGCCACTGTGAAAGCGCATATAACGGCGATTTTTCGTAAGCTAGAAATTAATAACAGAACGCAAGCGGTATTGGTGGCAAGTGATTTGAAGTTACAGATGACCACAACGTAACATTACTTCTTTTCTTTTTTAATCTGATCTTTTTCTATTTTTTCGTTTTTACAGTGGCATGAGTCTGGAACTGGGTCCATGCCACCTTCGTGCCATGGATGACATTTAGACAACCTTTTTAAACCTAGATACACACCTTTAACAATCCCAAATCGCTCAATTGCTTGGATCATATAGTGAGAGCAGCTAGGATAAAAGCGACAGTTATTCCCTAGTAATGGACTAATTAAAAGTTGGTAGCCTTTTACCATTAATACGAACATTTTTTTCATGGGTGACTTTGTCTAGTAAGTAATAGGGTGAATATTTTGTTATGTCATTTTTGTGTAAATAGTAACGTCTATTTGTTACTGTAGCGGAAATATATCACAGAATTGATTCTACTATGCCAGATCAACATCTTACTCTTGATGCAATGCAGATTGTTGCTTATCAAGGCGAGCCCGGAGCCTACTCGCATCTTGCTTGCAAACACACCTTTCCTGATTGGACCAGCATTCACTGTGCGACCTTTGTTGATGCGTTACAAATGGTGGAGCGAGGTGATGCTTATTACGCCATGATTCCTGTTGAAAATTCAACGGCAGGGCGGGTTGAAGAAATTTATCGGGAACTAAAACGCACACAGTTGTATGTAGTGAAAGAGCATTTCGAACCAGTGAATCATTGTCTGATTGCCCGTCACTCGATGGCATTGGATCAAATTACACGAATTGGTAGTCACCCTCAGGCATTGGCGCAATGTGATGCCAATATCAAGGCGTTAGGGGCGAAAAGCCAAGCTATGTATGATACCGCTGGGGCCGCCAAGCATATTGCTGAATTTGATGAGCCTGGGTTGGCAGTGATCTCATCTGAATTGGCCGCAGAGCTTTATGGTCTAAATGTCCTGAAAACTTTTTTTAATGACACTGTAGGCAATACCACTCGCTTTTTGGTGTTTGCTCGTCAGCAAAAAATGCCAGTCTATGAAGACGATAAAACTTATATCACTTCTTTTATGTTTCGCGTACGAAATATCCCAGCAGCACTTTATAAAGCAATGGGTGGTTTTGCGACTCAGGGTATTAACATGCTGAAGTTAGAAAGTTATATGGTGAATGGTAATTTCACCGCGACTCAGTTTTATGTGGATGTTGAAGCACATTTTCAATCTTCCTCTATGCAGGCTGCACTTGAAGAATTGCGTTTTTTTTCAGAAGAGGTGCGCATATTAGGAACCTATTTGGCAGATGGGTATAGGTTGAAATAACAATGATGACTCGTTGGTTGTGTGTTGGTCTGTACCTGTCTTTTAGTATGAATGCATGGGCAGAAATGGAAGCTACTTTTTCGTCTTCTAATGATGGTCTTTCTGGTGATGGGTTTGTTAGTGGCAGCTTTTCAGATTTAGGTTCATACGATGGTTTTTTTGACCATATTCCTGTGGTGGTAACTCCGTCTAAAATGCCTCAACCTAGGGTGGATGTGTCGTCTACTTTGTCTGTATTAGACGGCGAATTTATTCGACGTATCAATATGCAGTATGTGGAAGACCTTTTGCAGTTTGTCCCCGGATTTTCAGTTGCACCCTATAAGTCATCCAGTCAAAAAGAAGCCTCTTATCACGGTACTCAGTTAGATCAATATCGTCGAATTCAGGTGTTGGTAAATGGTCGTTCTGTTTATAGTGTGGGGCTGGCACGTGTTGAATGGGCGACTTTACCACTAAGTATTGAAGATGTGGCTCGTGTGGAGATTAACCGCGGACCGAATGCTGCCAGTTATGGCATTAATTCTTATTTTGCCGTAGTGAATATTATCACTAGATCTCCGTTAGAAACTTTGGGGGATAGTATTACGGCTTATTCAGGCTCTCGTGGGGATTATCGTTTATATGGTCAGCATAGTGGGTTAAATGATGATTGGAGTTATCGGGCATCGGCTTCTACCAATAATGTGAGTGGCTTTGATAAGGATGCTGATGGTGATAAGCGTCATGATGGTCATCGTTCGACGATGGGGAATGTCTTTATCCAAAAGGAAACCTCAAACAGTTTTTTTGATTTAGACATTGGCGCGAGTAGTTTAAAAGATAAAGTAGAGCCGATGGAATATAGTCTAGGCTCTAATTTGGGCGGGGTGGATACTAATAAGCCTATGCGCTTGGTCGATCGTGAGCACATTAAGGCAAGTTATAGTAAGCAGGTTTCCTCTACCCATGAGCTGAAAATTCAGTATTACTATGATCAATCTGACTTAGACGAATACCACGAAGCACGGTTAAGTCGAGTTTTTTATAACTCTGCTTTTGGTGCAAGTGGAGGTTCAGATGATGTCGATGTTTCTTATTTAATAGACTTGTTAGAGACGAGACATGATATTGAGCTACAAAGCACGTGGGAAGCGTCTAAAAAACTGCGTTTAATTTCTGCGATAGGTTATCGTTGGGATGAAGCCGAATCCGAGAGTTTCTTGTCTGGTAAAGCGAGCGATGAGGTGTTTCGTCTTTCTTCGAATATGGAATATCTAGCGGGCGACCGTTGGGTGGTGAATGCCGGCGCCATGTTTGAACGTAGTCAAATGGGGGGGAAGTTTTTATCGCCTAAATTTGGTGTGACTTATAAATTATCTGAGCAAGAGTCTATTCGATTTAATACGTCAAAAGCGGTACGAACACCTGATTTGTCAGATCAATATTTCAAATGGCATTATGTACTGTCTAGCGGAGAAGAATCGTTTACGGCTTATGCAGACAAGGGGGAGGAAGAAGAAAAAATTACCTCCTATGAAGTAGGTTACTATCATTATTGGCCAAGTGAGGGGTTGTCACTGGATGTGAAGCTTTATCATGACGAAGTCCAAGATATGGTGCTAAGCCAGAAAAAATTTACCGCTTATCAAGCTGATGCTCCGGTAGAGGAGGGCGTGGTTGAGGATGTGAACATCAATGGCGTTGAGCTTGAACTTGATTGGCGCTTTCGGTCTGGCGCTATTACTCGTTTCACCTATGCTTATCAAGATACTCAAACAGACAATGCCAGCCTTAAAGAAGCCACAACGCCTGTAATGGTGTCTTTCTTCGGTAGTTTGCCGTTGACAGACCGCTGGACAGTGCAAAGCTATTATTGGTATGGGAAAGAGTTTGGTGGAAATGATTATGAACTTCTCAATGCTTGGTTCTCTTATCGATTGTCTTTGGGAGGCTACTCAAAAGCAACTATGGGTGTTGGAGCAGAAACGCGTTTGGATGATAACGCACTTGTCTCTAAGCACAATAATATGACGGAAGATACGTTTGCTTATGTTTTCACAAACATCACTTTCTAATGTGGATTAATAGAAAAGTGAAAAGGATTTTTACTATTGTTTTTATGTTGCTGGCATCTGTAAATGTGTCAGCAGCTATTTATGTTGTCCATGATATTGAAGAAAGTTCAGTACGTTCTCTGACATTCCAACTTTCCAAATTACTGCCTACGAAGACTCAATTGATTCCAGTGCGCCGTACTTTATTTTTACAAAACGTTTCTGTTATGAAAAGTGATGATGTACTGGTTACCGTAGGAGCAGAAAGTTTTCGTCAGGTTTGCTCGGCGGTATCGGAAGGGGCTGTTATGGCCGTTTTTATCGGTAAAGAGGAATATCTCAGGGTTCGTCCAAAATGCTCTGTTCCAAATAGTGCGGTGTTTTCTGGTGCGCCTTTGGCTAAGCGTTTGGCTTTGCTAGAGGCTGTTTGGTTTGATCGAAAGCCTTTGGCTGTGCTCTACAGCGATAATCTTTTAGTTGATGAGCAAGAGATGATAAATCAAGCTACACAGTATGGTTTTGAGTTTCAATTCATAAAAACAGAAATTGATCGTTTGTCTGTATTGAAGTCGGTTAATTTCGTCTTAGAAGATTCAATGGTGATTTTTTCATTGGTCGATACTGAACTATATAAAAATGGTATAGCGCAGGACATGCTGAAATTACTGTTTCATAAACAGAGAGTGATGATTGGGCCTTCTTTTGCTTTTGTACGCGCTGGCTCGTTGTTTGCTATCTATTCTGATACTGAGGCGAAGTTAGATATATTGGCTGACCGTATTGGTTTGTGGCAAACAAAAGGGGTACTGCTGGATGCTGCGTACCCCGATAAGCTGAGAGTGAGTTTTAATCCATATCTGATTAAATCACACGGTGTTGTATTGCCGTCTCCTTCTTACCTGAAAGACAAGTATGGTCTTTGTTCGGAAACATCCTGTTAGAGATTACTGCAAAAAACGCTTCACAAGACTTGTGAAAGGTAATGGTTTTTCTGCATGTAGCCAGTGTCCTGCACCCGATATAACCTTAAAGTTAGCGTTTGGAAAGAGTGTTGCAATCGCTTCTTGATGCTCTGCTACGATATAGTCTGAGTTTTTGCCTTTGATAAATAGCGTTGGAATATCTACCTTCGCCTCCATCTCTGGTTTTTTCAGAATAGTAGCGTAGCTATCGGCTATGTTGTTCACAGCAAGTTCTAGTTTGAAGCCCTGTTCGCTTCTAACTAGGTTTTTTAATAAGAACTGTCTGACCGCCAAGTTCGATTCGTATTGGGTTAATAATGCATCGGCTTCTTTTCTTGAGGAAGGCTGAGATTCATCAATTACCTTTAACCCTTCTAAGATACGAGTATGGCTAGGCTGATAATCGACAGGAGCGATGTCGACCACGATGAGCTTTTCAATTTGTCCTGTTGTTGCCATTGCCGCCATTTGCATGGCGACTTTCCCACCCATAGAATGGCCGAGTAGGTAGAAAGAGTCGATTTTATTAAGCGCTGTCCAGTCTAGTACGGCTCTTGCCATTTTAGGATAGCTGGTGTCTGGCATACTGTCGGATTTACCGTGATTGGGAAGATCGATACAGTGCACAGTAAAGTGTTCCGATAAGGACTGTGCAATTGAATGCCAGTTGTCAGCATTGCCAAATAAACCGTGTATGACAATAAGATTTGGGCCTGATGAACCATATTTTTTTGCGTGTATCATAGAAACCTTATTATTCTGCTGAGTAAACGGATGGTGTTAGCGAACACCAATATGTTTACATTGTATCAAGTCTTGGAAAGTCCCGTCCCTATAGAATTAAGGTAGTTGTTTGAATGTTAGATACATTTTTTATTAAAAGCCTGAAGCATCCTTTACGCTTAACAGCGTTGGTAATTGATAAGCTAGGTGTAAAAGCGAATTGGATTACCTTGTTGGGCTTTATTATCGGCATGATGGTGCTGCCAGCTTTATATTTTGGTAACACCTCTTTGGCTTTGATATTTGTGGTTATTAATAGAGTGATGGATGGCTTAGATGGTGCGGTGGCAAGAGTGCAAGGGCCAACGGATTTAGGCGGATATTTAGATATCACTTTGGATTTTATTTTTTATTCAGCGGTGATTTTTGGTTTTGCTTTGATGAATCCAGTAGACAATGCGTTAGCGGCGAGCTTTTTGATTTTTTCCTTTATGGGCACTAGTAGTAGTTTTTTGGCGTTTGCCATTATGGCAGAGAAGCGAAAAATAGAACGTTTAGAGTATGGTCGTAAATCTCTGTATTTTTTAGGCGGGTTAGCAGAAGGTACAGAAACCATTGTGTTTCTGATATTGATTTGTTTGTTCCCTAGTTACTTTGCCATCATGGCGTATGCTTTTGGGGTGATCTGTTGGATAACGACAGCAACCCGAATTTATGCAGGCTACCGTACGTTACATTAAAGCAGTGATAAGTCATTAAAAAAGATCAGTCGAAAAAAGCGATTTCGATGTCGCTTTTGACAATCGCGCAGCAAGCTAATAAATAACCGCTTTGTACCCATGCTAGAGGCTCAAATGGGTAAATGACATTTCCCCATAAGAGCTTGATTGAGCAAGAAGAGCAATACCCTTCACGACACTGATATTCAACGTGAATACCAGCTCGCTCAAGTTGTACTAGTAAAGGTTCATCCTCGGTAACGAGAATTTGCTTTTTCCCTAAAAGTACTCGATGCACTTGATCTTTTTTTTCAGGTACTTTTGGATTAGAGGTCGAAGTCATCGAAGTCTGAATCATCTAAGCTGTTGTCAGTTTGACCCACTAGGTAAGAGCTGATTTCTGCCTCTTGTGGGGCAACTTGAACATTGTCACTTACCAACCAAGCGTTAATCCAAGGAATTGGGTTGTGCTTAGTGGCAAAGCACGTATCAAGTCCAACAGCTTGCATACGCACGTTAGTAATGTATTCAACATACTGGCCTAGAATTTGCGCATTAAGGCCGATCATTGAGCCGTCTTTGAATAGGTATGTTGCCCATTCTTTTTCTTGCTCTGCCGCTTCAATGAATATTTGGCGAACTTCGTCTTGGCATTCTGCTGCGATGATTGCCATTTCTGGGTCATCTTTACCGGAAGCCATTAGGTTCAACATGTGTTGTGTACCAGTTAAGTGCAAAGCTTCATCGCGGGCGATCAGTTTGATGATTTTAGCGTTGCCTTCCATTAGCGTTCGCTCAGCAAAGGCGAAGCTACAAGCAAAACTCACATAGAAACGGATCGCTTCTAATACGTTGACAGACGCAATCGTTAGGTAAAGTGCCTTTTTTAGCTTAGGCATAGAAATTTCAATTGGCCCTTTGCCTGGAACCTCAAAGGTTCCCATCCCCATAGTGTTATACAAATTGACCATTTCGATTAGACGGTCATAGTAAATAGAAACACTATCAGCACGCTTGGTGATTTCTTCGTTGGTAACAATGTCATCAAAGATCTTAGTTGGGTCGTTAACAATGTTACGAATGATGTGTGTGTAAGAGCGGCTGTGAATGGTTTCACTGAAAGACCAAGTCTCAATCCAGGTTTCTAATTCAGGTAGAGAAACGATTGGTAATAGAGCAACGTTTGGCGAACGACCTTGCACACTATCTAGTAATGTTTGGTATTTTAGATTGCTCAAGAAGATGTGTTGTTCGTGTTCTTCTAATCGTTGGAAGTCTTTGCGATCTGTAGATAGGTCGACTTCTTCAGGGCGCCAAAAGAAAGATAATTGCTTTTCGATTAGTTTTTCAAAAATTGGATGCTTTTGCTGATCATAGCGAGCAACGTTGACATTTTCACCAAAGAACATAGGTTCTTTTGTACTATCGAAGTGCTTACGGTTGAAAGTCGAGTAACTCATGTTTCAGGGTATTCCTCAAAAGCGTAAGGCATGTTCAGTAAGAAGATGCCTTAGTTATTAATAGATTTTAGTATTTCGTTAAAGCGGTAAACGTAGCAGAGCCTCATTGATATGAGGCTCTGCTTGTCAGATCATGCAATAGATCTTTGTACGATGGCTGACTTGTTAGATTTTGCAAGCACCGCCGGCGCAATCATCCATGTCTTCTTGCTTGTCATCGGCACCATCACGAGTGTTGTGATAGTACAGTGTTTTCACGCCAAGTTTATAAGCGGTAAGTAGATCTTTCAAAATCACCTTCATTGGTACTTTTTGAGACTCAAACTTCTGTGGATCATAGTTGGTATTGGCAGAGATTGCTTGGTCGACAAACTTCTGCATGATACCCACTAATTGTAGGTAGCCATCGTTTGATGGAATGGTCCACAACAACTCATAGCTGTCTTTTAGGCGCTCAAACTCTGGAACGACTTGCTTCAAAATACCGTCTTTACTTGCTTTAACAGATACGAAACCACGAGGTGGTTCAATTCCGTTAGTTGCGTTGCTGATCTGAGAAGAGGTTTCAGATGGCATCAATGCAGTTAGTGTCGAGTTACGTAGACCATGAGTAACGATTTCTGTACGCAAGGTTTCCCAATCGTAGAACAATTCGTTAGAAACGATGTTGTCGATTTCTTTTTTGTAAGAATCGATTGGCAAGATGCCTTTAGAGTAAGTCGTTTCATTGAAGGCTAAGCATGGACCAAATTCTTTTGCTAACTTGTTAGAAGCTTTCAATAGGAAGTATTGAATTGCTTCAAATGTTTTGTGAGTTAGTTCGTTTGCACTGCCGTCAGAGTATTTAACGCCATTCTTCGCTAAGTAATAAGCGTAGTTAATAACGCCCACACCTAATGTACGACGTAGTTCCGTTGCACGTTGTGCTGCTGGAATCGGGTAGTTTTGGTAATCCAACAAGCTGTCCAAAGCGCGAACGATAAGCTCTGCTAACTCTTCTAGTTCATCTAGATTTTCAAGCGCACCTAGGTTGAATGCAGACAAAGTACAAAGCGCAATTTCGCCTTCTTTATCATCAATGCTATTCAGTGGCTTAGTTGGAAGCGCGATTTCTAAACACAAGTTACTTTGTTTAACTGGCGCAACTTTTGGATCGAACGGGCTGTGGGTATTGCAGTGATCCACGTTTTGTAGATATATACGACCAGTACTTGCACGCTCAGAAGCAAATAGAGTGAATAGTTCCGTTGCTTTGATTGTTTGCTTACGGATAGAAGCATCTTGCTCATACATGGTGTATAGGCGATCGAATTCTTCTTGGTCTGCAAAGAACGCATCGTATAAGCCTGGTACGTCAGAGGGGCTAAACAAAGTGATATTGCCGCCTTTGATCAATCGTTGGTACATCAAACGGTTAAATTGTACGCCGTAATCCAAATGACGAACGCGGTTTTCTTCTACACCACGGTTGTTTTTCAGTACCAATAGGCTTTCGACTTCTAAGTGCCAAATTGGGTAGAAAACGGTAGCTGCGCCACCACGAACACCACCTTGAGAGCAGCTTTTTACCGCTGTTTGGAAGTGTTTGTAGAATGGAATGCAGCCTGTGTGGAAGGCTTCACCACCACGGATAGGGCTACCTAGAGCACGAATTGCACCGGCGTTTACACCAATACCAGCGCGCTGGCTAACGTATTTAACGATAGCACTTGATGTGGCGTTGATAGAATCTAAAGAATCACCGCATTCAATCAATACACAGCTACTGAACTGACGAGTAGGTGTGCGAATACCGGACATAATAGGTGTTGGTAATGAAATTTTGAATTTAGATACTGCGTCATAGAAACGGCGAATTAGGTTTAAACGTTCTTTTTTGTCGTATTCGGCAAATAAACAAGCAGCGACAAGTATGTAGATAAACTGAGGGCTTTCATATATTGCACCGGTTACTCGGTTTTGTACCAAGTACTTACCTTCAAGCTGTTTCACCGCGGCATAAGAAAAGTCCATATCACGAGAGTGGTCAATAAATGTATTTAGCTCGTTAAAGTCTTCTTCTGTGTACTTTTCTAGCAACTGTGCGTCATAACGCTTTTGTTCAACAAGATTTTTTACGTGTTTGTAAAGGTGTGGTGGCTCGAAATCACCAAAGGCTTTTTTACGTAGGTGAAAGATAGCTAAACGAGCTGCTAAGTATTGGTAATCTGGTGTGTTTTCAGAAATTAGATCGGCTGCAGACTTGATCAGTGTTTCATGGATGTCTGTAGTACGAATACCCTCAAAGAACTGAATTCGTGCTTTTAGTTCTACTTGGGAAACAGAAACATTGTCTAACCCTTCGGCAGCCCATGCGATGACTTTATGAATCTTTTCTAGGTTGATGTTTTCTGTCGTCCCGTTACGTTTAGTAACTGTGAGAGTGCTCATGCAATGACTTCCCATTAGTGCTATATAAAAAAGGAGTTTTACTCTATGTAGTGTGTGTTTTTTTGCTGACACACTATATGTAGTGTTTGGTTATTAATCTGTAGCGAACAATAGTGCTCATTCAGGTGAAAATCAAGGCTTGAAAAAAACTCTTAAATGATAATTGACCACTAGCTAAGTGGTCACTTACTTTAATTCCCTGAAAAAGCGTAAAGTTAGCAATTGGCAATACCATAAGGGCTATTTTTATCTATTTTTTGATGAAAAAAACTAATCTGATTGAACGCACGAAAAGTGATCAAGAAATGAAAGTAAGCACCATTTTGAACGCAGCAACCAGTGAAAATAATACGAGCTGATGGGTCAAGTAAATAGGCAAAGCATAACGCCCCATAAATGCCAAAATCTGGATGGCTAAGTTGTTTGGGGTTGGGCATTTATGCCAATTCAGATAGCCAAGAAGCGGGCCGATTAAAACAACACCAATCCATGGGAAAGGAAATACAATATCGAGTGTTCGGTCTGGAAGTGCTATATAACTTGTTATGGTCGCAAAAGCGTTTGGAAAGTGTAGCCAGTTTGTTGAATGATAGACAAGTATGATGGCTGCGCCAGCTAACGCTGATGTAATAGGCCACTTGGCAATGGGTCTTATGAGCAAAGAGGCTATAAAAATGAAATGTAAAATCCCAAAATAAATCCATTGATTAGGTATGGTCAGATAAGTAGCTAATGAAATAGCGGCAGCAGAAATAAATAGCTTGATGTCTCGTTTCCAAAAGGACGAGTTGTTAGGTTTACCTAATGTTATATATGTCGACCACCCAATGGCGGTGAGAAACAGTGTTAGGATTAAACTGCGAAAATAGACCCAGAAAGGGTCATAAATGGAATATTCCAAGAAACCAAAGTTTAGTAAATCCCAGCAAAAATGGAATATTATCATTAGTAGCACCGCAGACCCGCGGTATACGTCTAAAAATGCACTGCGTTTGGTCGTCTCAAAAACGGGAGAGGCTTGCATTGAAGTCCAAGGAAAATAATTTTTAATGGGAATTCAGCCATCATACCGATACTCATTTTCTAGCTCAAGCGCGCAGCAGCTTGTGTCGCAGCTTAAGTCGAATCTGTTGTGGGAAAGAGAACGTCTAACGATGTTTGGGCGTGACGTGCTGGTACCGAGACAGGTCGCATTTATTGCGGATGCCGGTGTTTGTTATCGCTATTCAGGCAAGGACCACCATGGTATTGGTTGGCCAGATTGGTTGTTGGCGATAAAAGAAGAGGCGGAGAGTCTTGCTAAGCAGTCATTCAATGCGGTGTTGTTGAATTGGTACCAAGATGGGGGGGAATATATGGGCTGGCATGCAGATGATGAAAAATCACTAGGGCCTGCGCCAGTCGTTGCTATGTTGAGCCTCGGAGCGAGTCGACCGTTTCTATTTCGCCTTAAAGCGAATCACCAAATTAAACACAGTGTGGAATTAGAAGACGCAAGCTGGTTGGTGATGTCTGCTTCAACGCAAGTATTGTGGCAGCATTCTCTACCAGTAAGAAAGCGGATCAAAGCGGAGCGAATAAGCTTAACCTTTCGTCTGCTGCTTTGACTCGCTTCAATGGTGCTACTTACCGCATTAAATGGCCTATTAAATGACTAGGGCGCTTTGCGTGTTATGAGCCAATCACTGTTATTTTGCGTGTAACAGATCCGGTCATGAAGTCGGCTTGGTCGTCCTTGCCAGAATTCAATAAAACTAGGTTTTAGCACATAGCCGCCCCAGTTCTCAGGGCAAGGTACGTCTTGATCATTAAACGCTTGTTCTTCTGCGTGAAAGGCTTTTTGCAATGCATCACGGCTGGCAATCACAGCACTTTGTTTTGATGTTCTTGCTGCAAGCTGGCTACCACGTGGACGAGTTGCAAAATAGGCCTCAGACGTTTCGCGGGAGACTTTTTCTATAGTGCCCTCTACGCGGACTTGGCGAGAAAGTGCAGGCCAAAAGAAGGTCATGCTGGCTTTGTTATTTTGCGCTAATTGCTGGCCTTTTTCACTGTCATAGTTAGTGAAAAAAGAAAAACCAGCGTCATTACGTTGCTTTAATAATACCACGCGAGAATGCGGCCAACCATCTAGGCCAACCGTGCTTAGCACCATGGCTGTTGGGTCATCTGGGCAAGTTTCGATGGCTTTTTCTAGCCAAGTATCAAATAAAGCAAGTGGATCTTGTCCAGCTTGTTCTTCCAAAAGGTCGTCGAATTGATAGTCACGACGAATAGAATGAAGATCTCTGTTCATGATTAAATCCGGTAAGTGGTTGTGGTCATGACTTTGGATACTTGGGTCATGATAGCCATAATAGGTTGCGGAAACTCGTACCCGCCTGCTTCTAGCGCCATTGCTTTATGTCTGGCTTCATCTATGTGCATTTGTGCCAAAACGGCTTTACTTTTTTCATCTTGTGTTGGCAGGGTTGCCATGTGTTTTTGAAGATGAATGCAAACCTGATCTTCTGTTGCAGCAACAAAGCCTAAACTTAACTTATCACTAATAAGGCCAGCCCCAGCGCCTATGACAAAAGATGCGCCGTAGAACAAAGGATTTAACATACTTGGTTTACTGCCTAGGTCATAAAGGCGTTGTTCACACCAGACTAGATGATCAATTTCTTCGTCCGCGGCATGCTCCATCTCTTTACGAACGGCAGCGAGCTTTGCCGTAGTGGCTTGTCCTGCGTAAAGCGCTTGAGCACAGACTTCACCTGTATGATTGATGCGCATAAGGCCAGACGAGTGCTTGCGTTCGTTCGGATCCAAGTCGGCTTCTTCCAGTTTTTCTGCAGGAGAAGGTCGAGTTGCTTTCGCTGCATTGGGGACAAGTGTTTGCAAAGCGCGATCAAACTGTAATACGGCTTTATCTAGAAAAGAGATCATAGTATTTCCTCTCATTAACCTGGAGGCCATGTCATTGCGCGGCCACCCAATACATGCATATGAATGTGGTAAACAGTTTGTCCACCCATTTCGTTGCAGTTCATCACAACACGATAGCCAGCGTCGCTAATGCCTTTCTGTTTTGCAATTTTTGCAGCGGTGGTTTGTAGTTTGCCAACCACAGGTGCATCTTCATCAGTAAGGTCATTCAACGTGCTAATGTGGCGTTTCGGGATCACTAGGAAATGGGTTGGTGCTTTAGGCATAATATCTTCAAAAGCGATAACATCATCGTCTTCAAATAAAACGTTTGCCGGAATGTCACCTTTTACTATCTTGCAAAATAAACAGTCCATTTCATCTCCTTTGTATTATTCAAGGTTGGTGGTTTTGCTTCAAGGTATTTTGCGCAAAGGGTTGATCCGTGACAAAGATGTGCTCTTTAGTCTGTCTCCCTTTTGTATAAGGCGCGATATTCTTTGTTCTAGGTGGTTGTCTAGTTCAGAGCTGGCTAGTAATTCATCAAAACCAAGCTTTTTTGCATAATCTAGCGACATTTTAACATTGTTGCTGATGAGTAAGCACTGATCTTCATTACGCATTAAAGGGAGTAGTCTTTGTTGCGTAATGTGCGGAATGTGGCCACCGTTATCGAAGACTAAAATAATAGAGCCTGACTCTCTATTGGCCGGCTGCTCCAAATAGTCTAATAGTCTTTCTAGAGCAGTGAAGTGCTCTATTTTATTGATGTGGCTTTGCAAGATGGTTAGCGCTTTTTGTAGGTCGTTGTCCTCTTGGCCGAATAATATGATATCAAAGTGGTGTTGCTGGCTAATATCGTTATTCAAAGGTCGTATGTGTGCACGTATGGGAAGTTGGATATTAATACTTCGCGTACGGCCATCTTCGGTTATTTGTATCTTGCCTTCTAAATGTTGGACGAGAAGTGTGATGTAGTGCATGCCAAGATCGAAATTGGTTGCAGAAGTGCGAACCTGTGTCGGTAGCGGAAAGCAGCTGAGTTCTAATAAAGTTACGCCATCTCGGTTTATTTCATGGCGGGTAACGTTGATCGTCAATGTTTGGTCGGTGAAATGCTTAAACTCTTGCACAAGGCTTTCGATAAGGTGCTGTAAAATAGACGCGTTCTGTAAAATCTCAACCTGATCTGTTTTGTAGGTGTTTAGTTCAATTAGTGTGTTGTCTTGGTCTAAGCGTTGGAAATTGTTATAAGCATTATCTATTAATTGATTAAGCGCTAGTGGATACGGCTGATCGGGCGATGTGTTTTCTTTAATGTCGCTGAGTAGATCAATTCGCTCAATTAGATTTTTAAGGTTGTTGTTGGCAGTTAGGCTGCTGGTTAAGAACAGTTTTGTATCGCTTGAAGTTGCTGCTTGCTCAAGATGAGAGAGCGTACCGCCAAGAATATTGATTTGACGACGAAGTCTGTTGGAGAGGTCTGATAAAAGATCGGTCACTTCGGTCGGAGCTTGTTTGCTGTTTTGTGCATGTCTTTGTAGTGGCTTTGTTTGCGCAATTATGCCAGTGAAATGAATCATGGACTCGATAATGATTGTTAAAGTAAGGCCCCATTCAAATAATACTGCGCTGGGAACGATACCATATACTGACATTAGCCAGATAAAGTAACCCAAAAAGAGGGTGAGTCTAGCGACTAAATAATACCCCGAAAAAGGGATGTTTTTCATAAAGGCAACAACAGCATGCACGGTCAAAATGATGAGTGTACTAATCACCAAAAATGAGAGCGCCATGATGCTTATTTGGTCTGGTGAGATGGTGAAAATGAAGGCAAATAGCGCATCAATAGAGCCAATAGAAATTAATAGCTTATCTAATTTTGGCAGATGGTCTTTGGTATCAAGGTAGAGACGGGAGAAAAACACAATGGCGCACAAGCAAGATAGCGCTGTTAGATTGTATATGCGCTCTTGGATGTTGATCAGGTTTGGAAACAGTTGTGAAACTTGATCGTGAAGTGTCAGGTGTAGAATGGCTATACCAATAAGCAAGACACAGTAGATTAAATACATAGGGCGTGATGTTTTGACAAAAAAGAAAACATTACAAACCAGTAAGGTTAACAATATACCAATGAGAACACCTGTGAGCGTTAGATCTTTTTGAGTATCTTGGCTCAGTTGGGAAAGGGTTTTAAGTTCGATTTGTGCGTTGATTGGCAGGTGAGACGATAGCTTAATGTACAAAGTGAAAACAGGCGGTGAGTTAGCTGGAATGGAAAAAATATAGTTTGGTGCTTTAATTTGCTTGTTATTGTAAGGTCGTGCGCCGCCGAATTCTGCTTGAACCTGATTTTCATATAAGTTAGGTAAATAGATATCTAAATATTGAATTCTAGGAGACTTTATTTCCAGTAAAACAGGACTGCTACTGGTGGTTCGTATTGCAACATCGGTACGAATCCAGATGTTGCCTTTTACTAGGCCAAACTGTAAGTAATCTCTATTAATAGGTCGAAATTGTTTTGCATACTCGTCAGATGAGATGTTATCAAATGAGAGGCTTTGGTCTTCATCGATAAAATATGAGCCGCTTTTGCCAATGTTAAATACACTATTTGTATCATCTATGATGGCGATAGTGTTTGAGCTCCAAGCATAGTTGGAGATACTGAGTAAAAGCAGTAAAATTAATCGATAAAACAAAACGCTAGCCTGACTGTATTGTATAAAGGCTATCATTATTAACTAGATAGGGGATCAAATGCTATATCCAATTTTAGTCGAGTATTATGTTTGGTTTAGCATACTGCTACTCGGTGTTACTTGGTTTGCACGACAAGCGAAACCCGCAACGCGAACGAATCTAATGTACGGCTATGGAATGATTGCAGCGTTAGGTTTTGTTCTCGGTTTGGATTGGGTTGCTGGTGTCATTTTCGGTTTATTGGTTTTGGAGTTGGGACGTCTGTTTAAAGCTTGGTTAGACAAAAAAGAGTCGCAGTTAAAAAGTAAGCACTAAATATTCTTCACTATGTAGACATGAAAAAGGCCTCAATTGAGGCCTTTTTCAGCTGATGGCTATTTTGCCAATAGCTGGGTTACTTTTGCTCACGAGCAATGGCGCGATGGCCAATGTCGGTGCGGAAGTAAACTTTATCCCAAGACAGAGTGTTAACAACTTCGTAAGCAGATGCTTGTGCTTGGGCAACCGTATCGCCAAGAGCAACAGCACAAAGTACACGACCGCCATTAGTAACAACTTGGCCATCTTTTAATGCAGTACCTGCTTGAAATACTTTCTGACCTTCAGGAAGTACGGTATCCAAGCCAGAGATAATGTCGCCTTTAGGGTAATCAGCAGGGTAGCCGCCAGCTGCAAGGACAACGCCTAGGCTTGCGCGAGGATCCCAATCCGCTTCAATGGTATCAAGCTTGCCATTGATGGCAGCCAAACACATTTGCGCCAAATCAGAGCGCAAGCGCATCATGATTGGTTGCGTCTCTGGGTCACCAAAGCGGCAGTTGTATTCTAGTGTTTTTGGTGTGCCATCTGGTGCGATCATCACGCCAGCATACAAGAATCCACGGTAGCGATTGCCTTCCGCGTTCATGCCTTTAACGGTTGGCATGATGACTTCGTTCATAATGCGATCATGGATTTCTGGTGTAACAACAGGTGCTGGAGAGTAAGCACCCATGCCACCCGTGTTCGGGCCCTTGTCACCATTATCACGTGCTTTGTGGTCTTGGCTTGTTGCCATTGGTAAAACGGTCTCGCCATCAACCATGCAGATGAAGCTAGCTTCTTCGCCGACCAAGAATTCTTCGATAACAACACGGCTACCCGCATCGCCAAAAGCATTGCCTTGAAGCATGTCTTCAACCGCTTCGATGGCTTCGGCTTCTGTTTGTGCCAAGATAACTCCTTTGCCGGCTGCTAAGCCATCGGCTTTAACAACAATCGGAGCGCCGTGCTGCTTGATGTAAGCAACTGCAGGTTCGATTTCAGTGAAGTTTCCGTAAGCTGCCGTTGGAATGTTGTGGCGAGCTAAGAAATCTTTAGTGAAAGCTTTCGATCCTTCCAGTTGTGCTGCTGCTGCTGTTGGGCCGAAGATAGCCAAGCCTTCTTTTTCAAATGCGTCTACCACACCAATAACCAATGGCGCTTCTGGGCCAACAATGGTTAGGCCGATGTTTTCTTTTTTCGCAAAAGCAACAAGATCGGCGATGTCTGTTACGCCAATGTTAACGTTTTCAACTTTGTTTTCGGTTGCTGAGCCGGCGTTACCTGGGGCAACAAAAACTTTTTCGACTTGGCTGGATTCTGCAGTCTTCCATGCAAGAGCATGTTCACGACCACCGTTACCAATAATAAGAACTTTCATTATCTAATCCTTTGTATTGCAAACCAGAGGCCGCAGCCTCTGGTGACGAACTAAGAAGTCTTGGCTTCTTAGAGACGGCTTATTAATGACGGAAATGGCGCATTCCAGTGAAGACCATTGCCATGCCTGCTTCATCAGCAGCGGCGATAACTTCTTCATCACGCATAGAGCCACCAGGCTGGATAACAGCCGTAATGCCAGCTTGTGCTGCAGCATCTATACCATCACGGAATGGGAAAAATGCATCAGACGCCATGACAGAGCCAATTACTTCTAGGTTCTCGTCAGCTGCTTTAATGCCAGCGATTTTAGCGCTGTAAACACGGCTCATTTGGCCTGCGCCTACACCAATAGTTTGTTCTGCTTTTGCATAAACAATCGCATTGGATTTAACGAATTTAGCGACTTTCCAAGCAAACAATAGATCTTTTAGTTCTTCTTCGCTAGGTTGGCGTTTAGAAACGATTTTAAGATCGTCTAAAGTAATAACACCGTCATCACGATCTTGGACCAATAAGCCACCGTTAACGCGTTTGTAGTCTAGTGCAGCTGGCTTGTCTTTTGACCATTGGCCGCATTCTAGCAAGCGAACATTTTGTTTCGCAGCAACGATGTCAGCCGCTTCTTTGCTAACACTTGGTGCAATGATGACTTCAACGAATTGACGATCAACAATTGCTTGAGCGGTTTGTGCATCTAGCTCTTGGTTGAAAGCAATGATGCCGCCAAATGCAGACGTTGGGTCTGTTTGGAAAGCAAGATCGTAGGCTTCAAATTGTGTTGCTGCAGTTGCAACGCCACAAGGGTTGGCATGTTTAACAATAACACAAGCAGGCTTATCGAAACTTTTGACGCACTCAAGAGCCGCATCAGTGTCTGCGATGTTGTTGTAAGACAAAGCCTTACCTTGGATTTGTTTAGCTGTGCTGATGGACGCTTCTTTAGGATTCGCTTCAACATAGAAAGCGGCTTTCTGGTGTGGATTCTCACCGTAGCGCATTTCTTCTTGTTTATGGAATTGTAGGTTGAAGGTACGTGCGAAGTCTTCGCTACCGCCTTCTACTTTTTTACCTAGGAAATTGGCAATAGCGCCATCATAGTGTGATGTGTGTTCAAAGGCTTTAACAGCAAGGTCAAAACGCTGCTCGTAAGTCAAACCACCGTCGGCTTTAAGAGAAGCCAAGATTGCTTCGTAGCTAGAAGGAGACACTACAATCGCTACGTCTTTATGGTTTTTCGCTGCAGAGCGAACCATGGTAGGGCCACCGATGTCGATGTTTTCAATCGCCATTGGTAAATCGCAATCAGGACGTTCAATAGTCGCTTCGAATGGATAAAGGTTAACAACAACCATGTCGATTTCTTCGATGCCGTGCTCTTTCATGATGGCGCCGTCGATGTCACGACGACCAAGAATGCCACCGTGCACTTTTGGGTGTAGTGTTTTAACGCGGCCATCCATCATTTCTGGGAAGCCGGTGTAATCAGAAACTTCAGTTGCTTTAACGTTGCTGTCCAATAAAAGACGGTAAGTACCACCAGTTGAAAGAATTTCAACGCCTTGAGCGGTCAGTTCACGTGCAAATTCGACAATGCCTGTTTTGTCGGAAACACTGATTAACGCTCGTTTGATTGGAGTTACTGTATTTTGATTTGCCATCATGGTTCTCGCAATTAATTTAACACTAAATAAACAAGGGGAAGGTAAGACGAAAAAAAGGGCGAATTCGCCCTTTTTTCTTTGTGCTTATAGCATGCCGTATTGCTTCAACTTCTTGCGAAGTGTTCCTCGGTTTAAACCAAGGATGGTGGATGCTTTTGTTTGGTTATCCTTTGTGTAGCTCATGACAGACTCTAGCAAAGGCGCCTCAACCTCGGCTAAGACTAACTGATATAAGTCTGTTATTGGCTGCCCATCAAGATGAGCGAAATAGTTTTGTAGGGCTTTTTCAACATTGTCACGTAGGGTTTGTGACTGCTCTGAAGAAGCGGCTTGAAACGTATGAGTATGAGTTTGTTCTACCACAGAATGACCTTCTATTTTTAAAGCTAACCATTTATTAATGCACGTTGATCGTCATTGAGAAGGGTGATCTAGGTCTTCTTTTTTGATTTTCAGTACATTAAGTGTAAGGTTCGTTTGCCTATTGGCAAACAAAGAACTCTTCCAATTTATCAAGCTGTTCTTGCGTATTATCAATACGGTTAAACAGACTGCGAAATTGTGTTTTATCCGCTAACGTCTGCAGGTACCAACCAACGTGCTTGCGAGCAATACGCACGCCTAAATAATCACCATAAAATTGGTGTAAGGCGTTCACATGGTTAATAACAAGCTGTCTCACCTCAGATAAAGAAGGAGGTGCTAACAATTCGTTTGTTTCTAAATAGTGGTTTATTTCGCGAAAAATCCACGGTCTTCCTTGGGCGGCTCGGCCAATCATTATGCCGTCTGCTTTAGTGTAATCTTTCACGAACTTTGCTGACTGCGCGTCTTTAATGTCCCCATTCGCAAAAATAGGGATGCTCAAATGATGCTTAATCTCTGCAATTGTGTCGTATTCAACTTGTCCTTGGAATTTACATTCCCGTGTTCGTCCATGAATCGCTAGTGCTTGAATGCCAATATCCTCTGCCATTTTCGCAATCGCAAGACCATTTTTCTGATCAAGGCTCCATCCAGTGCGGATTTTTAGAGTAACCGGAACAGAAACACTATTTACAACAGACTCCAGTATTTCTCGAACAAGTGCTTCATCTTTAAGTAATGCAGAGCCTGCTGCTTTATTGCATACTTTTTTAGCGGGACAACCCATGTTTATATCAATGATTTGTGCGCCTAGCTCAACATTCTGTTGAGCGGCTTCTGCCATCATTTGAGGGTCACCGCCAGCAATTTGAACAGATCTCGGCGAGACTTCCGCGTCGTGAATTAAACGATGACGGCTTTTTGTCGAGTTCCACAGGCGAACATCAGAAGTGACCATTTCTGATACTACTAAACCTGCACCTTGATCATGACAAAGGCGGCGAAAAGGCAAATCTGTTACACCAGCCATAGGGGCAAGAATAACAGGCTTGTCAACGCAATATGGGCCAATAGCAAATGCCATGATGTTCCTGAATACTGGATTGAATGTTAAAGATCGTCGACAGTGTCGAGCGGGCGTGAATAATACCTATGCAATCGTTGTTTTTGAAGTCTTGACAGGCTAAAAATTGACTATTTTTTGTTCTTTTTTTAACCTTTGCACTAAAACAGTGAAAAGAGACCTTTGCACGAAGTCACGAGCGAAGCCAAGACGAGGCAAAAAAAGACGAGAAAGTGGAGTTTATGGGTTATAAATGAGCCCATGTTGTTAAATCCGTAAATAAACGAGTCTATTTTTAACAAAGTATTGGCGAGCACAGTAGTCGTGCAAAATTCTCAAAAATTAGTAAGAGCGAGTGTCTGCCGGAAAGGCTCTCAGCTGATGAGTGACCGCACGAGCACCCGGATCTTGTATAGGAATGACCAAGTGGATCGGCGTATTTGGTGGCATATAGGTGATATCAAGAAAGTCTTTATGTAAGTAATCACTTGGTGAAAAGAGTCGCGCAGCTACCGGTAGGCCGTTTAGGTCAAAAAATTCTAAGGCGATTTTTGGCATCGGTTGAGAGAAGTCACTGGTGTTGGTGATGATCGCATTCACTAACAGTGTATTTGGTATAGACGGATGACTTTGTATACGCACATGTTGAATGGTAATGGCGCTTACATCTTCAAACCCTGGTAGAGCACAGCCTGAGTAAGAGCAAATCGTTTTGTAGATGGCTCTAAAGTTAGATGAGCGACTGCCTTCTTCAAAAAAATGCGAGGCAATTTGTGCGGTCAATAGCGCAATTCCTAATAGAGAGGCAAAGAACCATAGCCAAGGATGTCCTTTTTTCTTATTTGTGAACGATTCACTTTCGCCCATTAGTGGGGCCAGGCTTTCTTGAGCGGACAGTTGTTCAAGAATTGTGTGTTGATTCTTTATGTCTGATGGGCGAGTTTGTTCCGCTGCTGTTTGTGCTAAAGAATGCAAGGCAACCATGTAGTCTGGTTCAGGTGTTGCAGGGCTTTTGGTTGGAACTGGTTTAGGTGAAGGTTTTTTCGCTATAGGAGCTTGCTGTGGTGTTGCCTTAAGAGCGGCTTCCACTTCAGCAAGTTCTAGTTCCCATGGCGCAGGTTCATCCTGTCGGGGTGTTTCGGTAGTGGATCTTTTTGCTTGCTCTTGTTTTCGGGCAGACTCTTGATAAGCGTTGTTTATTTCTGCCGTGTCGATTTCTTTGTGTGTGCTGTTATTTTCTGAACTTGTTGTGATTTCGCTTGGTGGCTGCAGATCTTCGTCATCAAATAGTGTGTGCAACCAATCGGGGTTAACAATTTCTTCTGCTGGGGAAAGTCTAGTATCAATGGTCTCGCTTGGCTTTTGCGCTTGGTGAGTCAAATCCGCCTGTATTTGTTTTTTTTGCTCGACCGATTCTGAAGCTAGATCAGTGTTTTTTTGTTGCGGTTGTTCTTTGCTGTTAGCAGGAGTTGTTTTGTTGTTTGCTGCGTCGCTGGCATTGAAAATATGGAAGCACTGACCACATCTGACTTTGCCCTTGGCCATGCTTAATACTTCATCGCTTACTCGAAATGCGGTTGAACATTTTGGGCAGCGGGTTATTAGGCTAGTGGCCGTAGGCATAGGGTTTTATCTTCCTGTGTAAAACTGTACTGGTAAATCGGTTATTATGCGTGCTTAGTGCCTACAATACGAACCCATTCTTCCTTTTCGGTAATGGAATCGATTGTAAACCATTCTTGATATGCCTCAATCACTTCCTGCGCTTGGTTGGCAAGAATGCCAGAAAGGGCTAATTGACCTTCTTTTTTAACTAGTGCGGAAATCGTTGGCGCCAAATGGGCAAGTGGCCCAGCAAGAATGTTCGCAACCACGATATCGGCTTGTAGATCAGATTCGTATGGTGGCAGTTTTACTTCTAAACGGCTTGGGTCGATCTTGTTGCGTTCCGCATTGGCTTCTGTTGCTTGTACAGCTTGCGGATCGATATCGATACCGACCATGTTATTTGCGCCAAGCAGCAAACCAGCAATGCCAAGAATGCCTGAGCCGCAACCGTAATCTATAATTGTTTTATTTTTGCAATCAATGCTGTCTAACCATTGTAGGCATAATGCGGTAGTAGGGTGGGTGCCTGTGCCAAATGCCAAGCCTGGGTCTAGCATCAGCGTAACCGCATTTGGATCGGGTACTTCGCGCCAGCTTGGACAAACCCAAAGACGTTCGCCAAATTGGATTGGATGATAATTATCCATCCATTCTCTTTCCCAATCTTTATCTTCGACTATCTCTATTTTCATATCGATATCGGTTTCACCAAGGGATTCGGCTTTATGTTCAATTACTGGGCGAATGTGTTCAATATCTGCGTCTGCTTCAAATAGACCAGTCACCTTGGTGTTTTTCCACAGTGGTGTTGTGTTTAGGTCTGGTTCGTATACAGGATCGTCATGTACGTCTTCAAAAGTGACAACCATGGCGCCGCAGTCAAGAAGAGTATCTTCGAAAGCTGGGACGTGATCGGGTGTGGTATGGATACGAATTTGAAGCCAAGGCATAAAGTGAAGTCCAACAAATAAAACAAACAGGAATAGAATAGCGAAGCTTGGAGCGAGAGGCGAGAGGAAAATGATAGCCCCTAGTGATTTATGACGTCACTAGGGGCAAAACTGCAGTCTTTACAGGCCGAGTTTTTTCTCCAAATAATGGATATTAACGCCACCAGCAATGAAATTTGAATCATTTACTAGGTCTTTTTGAAGCTCTATGTTGGTTTTAATACCATCGATGAAAGTTTCATCTAGAGCGCCAGAAAGGCGTTTTAGTGCAGCTGTACGATCCGGAGCATGGCAAATGATTTTAGCAATCATTGAATCATACGTTGGTGGTACTGTGTAGCCACTGTACAAATGAGAATCGACGCGAACACCCATACCGCCTGGTGCATGGAAGTATTCCACTTTACCTGGGCAAGGCATGAAGGTTTTAGAATCTTCTGCGTTGATACGTGATTCAACAGCATGGCCATTTAGCTTGATGTCTTCTTGTTTGAAAGACAATGGCAAGCCGCTAGCAATGCGAAGTTGCTCTTTAACGATGTCTACACCTGTTACCATTTCAGTAACTGGATGTTCTACTTGTACACGAGTGTTCATCTCGATGAAGTAGAAGTTGCCGTCTTCGTATAGAAATTCGAAAGTACCTGCGCCGCGGTAGTTGATCTTGATACAAGCATCAACACAAGCTTTTAAACAAGCTTGGCGAGATTCTTCGTTTAACATCGGTGCTGGTGCTTCTTCCAACACTTTTTGATGGCGACGCTGCAAAGAGCAATCGCGGTCGTATAGGTGGACAGCATTGCCTTGACCGTCAGCCAATACTTGAACTTCAACGTGACGTGGATTTTGTAGGAATTTTTCCATATAAACCGTGCTGTCACCGAAGTAAGAACCTGCTTCAGATTGCGTGATACTGATAGATTTTAGTAGGCTGCCTTCGTTGTGAACAACGCGCATACCACGACCACCGCCGCCCGCAGCTGCTTTAACGATAACCGGAAAGCCGATTTCATTAGCAACACGGATACACTCTTCAGGATCAGAAGGTACTGGACCGTTTGAGCCTGGAACGGTTGGTACGCCTGCTTCTTTCATCGCCTTAATAGCAGAAACTTTGTCGCCCATCAGGCGAATTGTTTCGGCTTTAGGTCCGATGAAAGTGAAGCCAGAACGTTCAACTTGCTCTGCGAAATCTGCATTTTCAGCAAGGAAACCGTAGCCTGGGTGGATCGCTGAAGTATCTGTTAATTCTGCAGCACTAATGATAGCTGGAATGTTCAAATAACTTTGAGCGGATGGGTTTGGCCCTATGCAGATAGATTCGTCTGCAAGGCGCACATGTAATAAGTCACGGTCAATCTTAGAGTGAACCGCAACGGTTTTGATACCGAGTTCTTTACACGCACGTAAAATACGTAGCGCGATTTCGCCTCGGTTAGCAATCAATACCTTATCGAGCATGATGAAACCTTTGCGTTGGATTAAATGATAGTAATAAGAGGCTGGTCAAATTCAACTGGCTCGCCGTCTTCAACAAGGATAGCGCCAATTGTACCAGACTTATCTGCTTCAATTTGGTTCATCATTTTCATTGCTTCAACGATACAGATAGTATCGCCAACATTTACTTTTTGGCCTACTTCGATGAAAGGCTTAGCACCTGGCGCAGAAGATTTGTAGTAAGTACCGACCATTGGAGAGTTTACAGTGTGACCAGCGATAGCTGCAGGAGCTTCTGGCGCTGCAGTAGAAGCAGCAACTGGTGCAGCAGCAGGAGCTGCCATCATTGGAGCAGCCATCATAGGTGCTTGAACTGGAGCACCGCCACGGCTAATACGAACAGCTTCTTCGCCTTCTTTGATTTCAATCTCATAGACGTTAGATTCTTCTAAAAGTTCGATTAGCTTTTTGATTTTACGAATGTCCATAATTACTCTCTTCTGTCTGTGTTGGTGTTTCAGTGGTTATGTTATCCACTGACTATTATGAATTCTGTGTACTGCTTGCGTTATCCAACAAACAGGGCTTTTATAAAAAAACGAATTGTAAAAGCTTGTAACGCGAAATTATCGATAAAAAGCGGGATATTGTCCAGTTTTGCGTTAAAAAAACCGAAAAACGTTTCTTGTGGTTTGTTTTTGATCAAAAGTAAACCTGTGTGCATTTTGGTGAATATTATTGGCCGATAGCACGATTTAAACGATCAATTAAAGTAAATTTGCTTGGTTCTCCCATCAAAGTAAGTGTTTTACGTTCTTCGCCTTTATTGTTTAAAAAAACCAGTGATGGCGGGCCAAATAAGTTGAATTTCTGCATCAAAGCTTGGTTTTTTACTGAGTTTTTTGTGACATCTACTCTAATCAGTTGAACCTTATCAAGTAGTGGTAGCACGTCGGGTGAAGCAAACATGTCTTCTAATATTTTGCAGCTGATACACCAATCCGCATAAAGATCTAGCATAATAGGACGAGAGTCTTGATTTGCTATAATCACATCAAGTTCATCTAAATTCGTGATTGTGGCGTCAAATATTGCTTTCTCCTCTTGTGTTGTTGAGGGTGAGGATAATTTTTTCAAGGGCTGTAGGGGACTGCTGCTACCTATTGTGCCACCAATAAACTCAACGCTGCCGATAAGGAAAAAGGCCAAGGCAAAAAACCAGCGAATAGGGTGTGAGGCGATTCGATAAGCTCGGTGGATAAAGTAGCTGCTTATTGCTATAGAAAGAAGGCTCCAAAGATATAAATGGCTACTTATTGGTAGCCAACGAGTAATTAGCCAAATTGCCATAGCAAGCAAGCCAAAGCCCATCAATACCTTAATGTCGTGTAGCCACTCGCCGCTTTTAGGTAATACTTTCGGGCCAAAAAGACCGACCAGTAACAGTGGAACCCCCATACCAAGCGCCATAACAAAAAGCATCATCGCGCCATACCACGCATCGCCTTGACTACTTATATAAAGCAGAGCACCAGCAAGCGGTGCAGACACACAAGGGGAGACAATTAGCGTAGACAAAACCCCAGCGATAAAAATGCTGGTTGTGGATTTCCAAGCCGAGCCTGTTGATTTGGTCGACACTTGAAGGCGTTGTTGCCATGAACTTGGCAGTCTTATTTCATAGACGCCGAACATTGCTAGGGCAAGTAGTACAAAGACAATTGCGCTACCAATTAATAAAATAGGATTTTGTAATTGAGCTTGTAAATTGAGTTGGGTGCCAAAAATACCAACCAATCCACCAATAGCGGCATAGGTTAGCGCCATGGCTAACACATAAACAAAGCTGTAATAAAATGCGCCTAACTTTGAATGACGAGTGCCAACCACAATCGCACTGACAATAGGAACCATTGGGAGCACGCAAGGGGTTAACGACAAAAGTAAACCCAAGCCAAAGACGGCAATAAGTGTTGTCCAAATGTTATCATTGCTAAGTAACTGACTGACGGATTGTGCTTCAGAAGGAGCAAGATCTGCGTTGGAAGATTGGGAGCTTTCTGCTCTAGGTTGTGATTCGGCTAAACGCTTTTCTGGAGACGATAAAGGTTCGGGAACCGTAAATTGAATCGGCATTTTCTGTGGAGCATAACATAGGCCTTTATCAGCACAGCCTTGGTAAGAAAGTATCGCATTTACTTCAGTGCCAGCCGCAAGTTTGATGTCGTAATAAATAGGCAGTGTCAATTTATCTCGATAAACGGTTACTTCACCATAATAAGGATCTTGTTTTGTTTCCCCGGCAGGAAAGGGTGAGAAATGCAGTTTATCCGCCTGTTCCCCAGACAAGATGAATTGTTCTTGATATAAATAGTAACCATCATTGATTTGCCATGTGGCCATTAATTTTCCGTCTTTAGGGGCGGAAATAGATAGCTGAAATGCTTGATCGACGGGTAAAAATTCTGGTTCTGAAAGGCTTGATGTAGGGCCAAACGTAAAAGCATGAGAAATGTTTTGAAAGATCAGCAAAAAAAGTAGAACGAATAGGCGCATAAGTATCTTCAATCAAATTGAGCGTATTGTGTAAATCCATATTTCACCACGCTGGATAGAAGGTGTAGACTATCAATCCACCTTTAAGTTGCCAATCGCAAGGAGACAAATTGAGTAAAAACCTAGTTTCTTTTCTAATTGCTGTAGTTTTCCTGACAGGCTGTCAGGGAAATGTGAAGTCAACAGAGAAAGATCAGCCTATACAGGACGTAGAAGTCAAAAAAGCTTTGCCTGCTAAGGCTTCTGTTAATCAATCAGTCGATATCGAAAAGCCCGCGACAAAAGCGTCGCAACCTAAAGTAATCAAAACTCCAACGGCTTTTGAGCGATTAACACAGCGTTTGATCGAGCAAGGCGAAATGGCATTGTCTGAAGAGCGATTTTTAACGCCAGTAGACGACAACGCTAACTTGTATTTTCAAGCAGCACTAGGGCGAGATCCTGGTAACTTTCGTGCAACTCAAGGCATTACTGCCATTGTTGATGTGTATACGCAATGGGCATGGCAAGCGGCTAGAAACGGTGATTATAAGAAGGCTGCAAAATATTTAGATTCTGCACGCTCCGTTAATCCAGAAGATCCTGCCACCATAGAAATGACCTCACGTGTAAGTGATTTAAAAGCAAAACGACAGCAGGCGGCTAAAGTTTCAAAAACAAAGCCAGAGCCAGAGCCGAAAGTGCTAAAGAAAGGTCAGTTTTTATTGCCCGAAACACTTTTTAGTCTAAGTGAAGAAGAGATAATCGCAAAAATTCAGCCTATTATAGATGCAGTGGCAAAAGCAGATCGCCCCGTCGCTATTTACTGGCCAAATGACAAACAAGCACGTTTGATTTATCAAATCATTAATAGCCGTGTTCCCGAATTTCGTGTGCGTGCGATGACATACCATCGTGCTGATTACATGGTCGAATTACAACAAGATTAAGGTAGGTCAACAATGTCGTGGTTAGCGAATAAGTTCCAAGGTTTAAAGCCAAGTATTAATTTCTCAAGTGTCGGGAAAGTCGTCGCATCTGCTGTGCTCATTGCCGCTGTACTGTTGAGCTTTTTGGGCATGTATTGGAGCAGCGAACCTGATCAGTTTGATGTTGTGGCTAGTGCAAAAGAACAAGCCACGGAACGCGGTTACTTAAATAACAGTAAAAAACTGGCTGTTGGCTACACGACTGCCAGCACATTGCACACCATAATGGCGACATTGCTGGATAAACCAGGTGGCTTCATTAGCAATGACATACTTCCTCCAGGTGTGTTTATGGACAACATGCCAGCATGGGAGTTTGGTGTATTGGTTCAGTCTCGCGATTTGGCTAGAGCGTTTCGTAAAGAGTTTAGCCGCTCTCAGTCCCAGTCCACAGAAGACGTGAATTTGAAAATCGCTGAGCCGCAATTCAACTTCGATAACAAAAGCTGGGCCTTGCCGTCTAGTGAAAGCGAATATCGTCGTGGCAATAAAGAGCTAATGGAATACCTTGATCGTTTAGCGGGTCAATCAAATAATAAAGCGCAATTCTACGCCCGTGCAGACAATCTTGCAGATTGGTTGTCAGACGTCAGCACTCGTCTTGGTAGCTTGTCTCAGCGCCTATCAGCAAGCGTAATAGAAGACAAACCTCAGCTAGAATCAGACGAAAATACCCGTTACGTGCGTACGCCTTGGTTAAAAGTGGACGATGTTTTCTACGAAGCTCGTGGTACAAGCTGGGCACTGATTCATATACTACGCGCAGTAGAGGTGGATTTTATTTATACCTTACAAGATAAAAACGCGCTGGTTAGCCTGCGTCAAATCATTCGTGAACTCGAAGCGACCCAAGCCAATGTGTGGTCACCATTCATCTTAAATGGCAGTGGCTTTGGCGTATTGGCGAACCATTCCTTGGTTATGGCTTCTTATATAGCACGTGCAAATACCGCGATTATCGACCTACGTCGTTTGCTTGAACAGGGCTAGCGAGTTAATGTCGCCCAGTCATAGCAGGGAAATTCGTCTAGCAGTATTAGACGATGCCCCTGCGATATTAGACATCTTTCAGCATTGCGACCTTTTTGCCAGCACAGGTCATCGACAAGACAATATAGGCTTGATCGACGTCATGGACTGGCTAGAAAGCGTCACCGATAACCACCCTTTGTTAGTCCTAGAAGAGCAGGGCAATGTGATTGCTTGGTGCTCTGTTGAACCTTTTTATGGCTTGCCAGCTTTTGATACTGCTTGCGAAATCAGCATCTATGTCTCGCCAAACAGGCAAGGAAAAGGAATTGGCACACAGCTATTTCAATACCTAGAAGCGAATAGACCAGAGCTTGGTTTCACTCATCTCGTTGCCTACATCTATGCCAGCAACCTTGATAGCCAAGGCTTCTTCACACGTCAAGGGTTTGATCAATGGGGACTATTACCGAATATTGCTCAGAATGAACAGATTAAAGAAGACGTGTTTTTGTTGGGAAGAGAGTTTTAGCTTTTTATTCCCTCCCCTTATGTCTTCCAAGGGGAGGGTTAGGGTGGGGTTATTCTTTAGGTCTTCAAGTCTGTTTGTTACTTCTCAGCGCTTCCTAGTTTGCAAGCTTGGTTCCGCTCTGCTGAGCGGGTAACTTTTGTCTAGCGACACAAAAGTAACCAAAAGGTCGCTTTATCGGGCTATCGCCCAAACGTCTCATTTGCTTTGTTTCACGCTACCTTTAGCAAGACGATTTTTGTCGTAAGGCATGGATTGTTTTTGCTGGTGGAGGAAGGGGATTTTTAACTGACTCTGAAACTCCATAAAGTCGCGCAACTTCGTCGCGTCGAAGCCGCTTTTTTAATTTATCTGGTTCCATTCAACAGCTTTGTATTCCCAACCTTTATTCCGCTCTGCTGAGTGGGTAACTTTTGTCCAGATCCACAAAAGTAACCAAAAGGTCTCTTTATCGGGCTTTCGCCCAAACGTCTCATTTACTTTGTTTAACATTGCGTTTAGCAAGACGATTTTTATCGTAAGGCATAGATTGGTTTTTTCTGTTCGAGAGACTTTGTCTGTTAATGACTCTGAAACTCCATAAAGTCGCGCAACTTCGTCGCGTCGAACTGACTTCTAGAGCGGAAAAAGATTAAGACAAGTCATTCCCGCGAAGGCGGGAATCAAGCACTTATGGTCTAGGGTAGGGCATCATAAGTGCAGTGACTCTTTAGTCAAAAAAATGCCGATGAAAGCGAAGCTTTTATTGTGGGTCGTGGCTTTAGCCTGACAATTAACGGATTCTGAGCTAATAAAGAAAATGTATTTTATGTCTGTATATACAGTCTATTTTTTGAATGGTCACTTTCTTGCGCGTTTTGTACTGGTAGAAAGTAAGAAAGTCTCTTAATATCAATGAATAAGAATCTACTGTGCAGAGATAACGCGCTATGGATAATTGAAATAACAGGCACGCTCGTTTTGCCAGTTTTAGCTTTTGTTGAAACCTTTATAAAACTTTTATTTTTCAAATGCTTATATGGTTACTTGGAAGTTTTTTAAATAGTCTAAACGCGCATGCGCACTATTAAACTGTTAGTGCACAAGGAGAAATACGTGGCTTCCAAATTTTGGACTTTTTTAAATTCACAAATATTCCTTTTAGTTGTGGGTTTCCTACTTACCGGAATGGTCGGCCACTACTTAACTACCAAGTATCAAGATGCGTCTTGGGAGCGTGATCGAAAATATGAAGTATTCAAACAAGAGATTGAAGAGGCCAAGAAAACCCTAGAAGAGGTCAATCTCCATATCTCAGATCGAACATATAGTCTCCAGAAAGTACACTGGAAACTTGAAAGTAGAGATTTAGATGGTGCCGTAGTTGAATATGGAAAATATATTGACATCAAAGACAACTGGAACAAAAAAATACGAATATATCGTAACAAGTTAAAACGACTGGTTGATCACGACTTGGCATTCCTATTACTGGATTCTGAAAATTCGGTCAATGTACCAAAAAAAGAAAGTGTCCATGCATATTTTGCCGACGCTCATACTAAAACACGATCTTGGCTTAAGTGCTTAAAATCAAATTGTGATGATATTTCGAAAAAGGAGAAGATGGCGTACGACTCTCTAAAAGAGCTATTTCAAACAACGGATTATTTTATTGATGAGTCCTATTCTATATTTCTAAGAAAATATAAGCATCTGCACGAATCACCTTCAAATTCAGCACTAACAAACGGCTCAAGTGCGACCGCTAACGCGTCGCCTTAGCCGGGCGTTAAGTTTTCAAGGAGAGATCGTGAGTAGTACCTTAAGCCCCACTTTTCAATGGAGTGAGTTTTTTTGGGAAGCAGAAGTAAATTTACCCGAATGGGCTGGATTCCAAGAGCGGAATGGGCCTTATGGAGCCTTATCATCAAGCGAACCTTCAGATGGAACGATCAAAATAGTTTTTGCTCCAGAGGGTCGTGATGAAGGGCCAATAACCACAGAAGAGATGGAGCTAATAAATTGGTTTCTTTCTAACCAAAGTGATGTCATCGGATCTATAGTAGGCACCTTGTTTTTGAACTACTCGTCTATCAGAGACAACTTCATTGAAGAGTGTGGCGAGGAGATGGCTGAGTATTTTCCACCTGTAAATTTAGCTGATGATATAAAAAGCGTTGTTGGCGTTGTATCAGTCAATATTCATCAAGTGGCTAAAAATGGTATCCCGTTTATCGGAGTTGAAATGGGGTGCAATTGGGAAGAAGAACACGGGCTGGGTTTTCTGCTATATGGCAATAAAATCGTTGAAGTTGGCGGTGCCGATACGGCAATTCTTTTGTGGTTAGCACGGCAGCACGCAAATGAAACTTAACAAGGCCGTCATGTGGGACCTCCGTTCTGCAGCTCGTTTTTTGTGGTCGACTACCACAAAAATGAAGCTGCTCCACTGCGGCCCCATACGGCGGCGTTAAGCCTCTAGGCGCACACATGAAGTACGTTTTAGGAATCCTAATAATGATTTGGAGTATTTTTTCTTCCGCCAAAGACTATCCAGCGGTAGTTGTTGGTGAAGAAGAAGATTTCGTTGACTTAGCCTTTACAATTTCAAGCACAAAGAAACTGGAATCTAGTTCATATGAAATTGTCGTCAAAGGCAACTTGAAAGGCGATAAGGTTGGTTTTGCAATCGAGCTACTGCCTTCGTGGAAACCACAAGAGGTAGAAGGTATTGAAGATGCTTTCTATTGGGGAGAGGCATTCTTCAGGAACACCGGTTCAGATTCAGAAACTTTTATAAAGTCACTGGCTAGTTTATACGGTGCAACCTTAAGTAATGCAACTGTTCCAGATAGGGTGCATGCCCAAGTAGTCGGGCTTGCCTGCAATCCCGAACAGCTTGAAGTATCGCCGTGCAAGATGAAGTTCTTTTTCAATCCCGACGGAGAGGAAGATCTGTATTCTGAAGTTTTTATAAACATTGATCTTGCTGCGAAGAGGCTTGAGTTTAACGAAAAGGACAATGGTTATCGTGCACCATTATTACGTTCGTTGTTGCAATAAAGGCTTAACAAACGGCTGCACTGGACAAATTTCCGCTGTCACCTTTTTTGCGTGGCAAAAAAGCCGCCATCAAAAATTTGCTCGGTGAGCCGGGCGTTATATGAAAAAATGATCCTACTCCAAAGCTCCTGTATACATAGCTGATTGAAAATGACAGAAACATATACCTTAAACGTTCGTCACAGGCCAAATGTTAATGATGATATCGGTGAAAGGCATAACCGATATCTTCAAAACCAAATTGGTATTGGCCAGCCCTGGGAGTTGTCTCCGGGGCCTGAAAATCAGTTTAAAGAGAAAGACATCGGCCCTGGTAATATTTCATCAAATTTGATGATGGGAAGAAGAATGGGCAAAGGTGTAAGTGGTAGTTTAAGTTATTCGTGTCGTGTTGAAAGCTACCTAGATGACAATGCCTCGAAAGATGACAGTATTATTCTGAAATTTAAATTGAGGAGTGTTGACTATGAAAAGCTTGTTCTCACTGATTTTCCATATTTCATTGAGGCTTTTGAAGCATATACAGCGGAAATCGTTGTGCGGGACTTCACTAGGCACGAATTTGAAGAGCGGCAGCACTTCAGTAATACAATTGGAAATCTACGTGAGGTTGTTTTCAGAATCGCTCCAGTAAGCTTCTATGATCGTTTACTTTGTCAGAGAGCTTTCAAATTAACTCCAGAAGAAATCGTAGAAAAGCTCCAAGATAAGGTTGAGAAAGTATATTGTCATTGTGATGGGGTGGTAATAATTTTTTCATCGAAGCCTGTGAGCGCTGAGGTTTATCTCAGCGTTAACGAAAAAATTAAATCTTTGCTCATGAAAAAGACGCGTCCATTCTTAGGTATTTTAAAGTGGTAATCCCATCATCTAACCAAGCGATCATAGGGACATTGTCTACTCCGCTACGCTCTGTGGTGGCTACGCCACTTTATCCCAAAGCTCCACTGAATAAACAATACGCCATATGGCGGCGTTATATTACTTAATCATGTATAAATTTAATCTGACAGAAAATGGAATGGGTTCAATACAGATAGATGACTTTATGGAGTCTTTTGAGTCTGATCTTTCTTATTGGTCTAAAGAAATGTATGAAGCACATTGGCTTAAAGCTTCTGAAGAATTGAGTGCAGGTAATTCGGTATCATTTATTACTTCTATCACCGAACCAGACAGTTCAAACTTTATTCGCTCATGGTCATGCTATTCAATAGACGGTGAACTAATTTTTCAAGAGCGTTTGCTTTTTTTAGACGATTTAGAAACGCCATTTAATCTAAAAGAGCCTCATAAAAATATATATAGCTATGAATCGATAAACGAGGATGGTGATAAAATATCGGAATGGCGTACTCGTGTATAGCTAGAAATATAAGGAATTATATTTGGGCGACGAAGTCGCGCGACTTTATGGCGTTTCAGAGTCAGTGTTTGAAGGTATATATATCCCATCAAATAGATAACCTATGCCTTTCGATATAAGTCGTCTTGTTAAGCGTTAAGTAAGCCAATGTGAATGAGACGTTTGGGCGATAGCCCGATAAAGAGACCTTTTGATTACTTTTGTACTTTCCTGAATTAAACAGCGGACAAAAATTACCCGCTCAGCAGAGCGGAAAAAAGGTCGGGGATACAAAGCGTTTGAATGTAATCTAAATTCCGCGTTGCCCTAAAGGACGACCTACCTTAGAAAATGAAAGCTTCGCTTTCAGCGGCAATTTCTTTAAAACCAAGAGTCGCTGCTCTAATAATGCCCTACGTCCTTTGTTTTCCATCACTGCAATCCCTAAGAAGTCAGTTCGACGCGACGAAGTTGCGCGACTTTATGGAGTTTCAGAGTCATTAACGGAAAGACTTTCTCGAACAATAAGCTCAATTTATGCCTTACGATAAAAATCGTGTTGCTAGATATGAACTTAACCAAAATAAATGAGACGTTTGGGCGATAGCCCGACAAAAGATTTTTTGCTTTCCTTTAGACTGAAGTTTTGCATCGTTTGGCAAGAGTTACCCGCTCAGCTTTTCCCTGAATTAAAGTGCGGAATAAAAGGTCGGGAATACAAAGCGTTTGAATGGCGTCTAAATTCCGCGTCGGGCTAAAGCCGCGACCTACCTTAGAAAATGAAAGCTTCGCTTTCAACGGCACATTACGCTGCGCTCATGTCGCCCTACGTCTTTGTTTTCCATCACTGCAACCCTGAAGAAGTCAGTTCGACGCAACGAAGTTGCGCGACTTTATGGCGTTTCAGAGTCAGTTAAAAATATCCTTTCTAAAAACATCAACAACAATCTATGCCTTTCGAAAAAAATCGTTTTGCCAAACTGATAATAAACAAAGCGAATGAGACGTTTGGGCGATAGTCCGATAAAGCGATTTTTTGCTTTCCTTTAGACTGAAGTTTTGCATCGATTGGCAAAAGTTACACGCTCAGCAGAGCGGAAAAAAGCTTAGGAATTCAAAGCGTTTGAATGGAACCAAAGCTTGCAACCCCTCCCTAACCCTCCCCTTGGAAAACAAAAGGGGAGGGGAAAAAACTACATTGGCTCAAACACCGAGCCTAAGCTCGGAACAAACAACTTATTGTACATGCGGCTGGCGTAGTCGTCGGTCATGGAGGCCATGTAGTCGCAGATGATGCGAAGTCCGTTTTCTCCGCGTTCTTGGCTTTTTTGCCATTCCTTAGCGATTTCTCTTGGCAGTAGTCGGCTTGGGTCGGCGGAGTAGGCTTCGAACATTTCCAATAACATTTGCTGGCCTTTGTAGACGAGCATTTGCACTTCTGGGCGTTGGATGATGTGTTGCATTTCGAATTGTTTTAACAAGTTTAAGGCTTGTCGTTGGCCTTCTGGTAAGCCGACTTGGAAGCGTAATAGCGGATGTTCAAATTGTGTTTTTTCGATCACTCGACAAGAGGTAATGAACCAGCTAACTAGGCTGCCGATGGCTTCTTTGCGAAGGTGGCTTTGGCGGCTGAACAGTTGGGTGCGAATGTCGTTTAGGTTTTCGGCTAAAAAGGGAGAAGCCAAGGCGGCGAGTTTGGGTTCTAGGTGTTCTAGCCACATGTCTTTGGTGACCATACCGAGGACGATGGCGTCTTCTAGGTCGTGAACGCCGTAGGCTATATCGTCAGCGAGGTCCATGATGCTGGTGTCGAAGCTGGCGTGTTTGGCTTTGGCGTGGCCGTCTGGATCGGTTCGGTTTACTTCTTGTAATAAGCATTTGTCGGCTTGGCTAAAAGGCTCGATGATCCAATTTAGTAAGTCTTGCTCTTCTTGATAGACGCATTTTGGTGGCGCCCAGTTAGAGGCTTTGAATTGGCGGAAGTTAGCCGGCTTTTCAGGGTATTTGCCAACCACGCTAGCGTGTAAAACGGGGTATTTTAAAATTCCTAATAGCGTACGACGGGTGACGTCCATTCCATAGGTTGGTGAGTAAGAGCCGCGCTTGCCTAGGATTCTTAATGATTGTGCGTTGCCTTCAAAACCGCCATAAGTTTGCATCATGTAGTTAAGGGCAACTTCTCCGCCGTGGCCAAATGGCGGATGGCCGATGTCGTGACTCAGGCAAACGGTTTCAATTAAAGCATCGTCGGCGAGCCAAGGTTGAAAGTCGGCATCTGCAGGTGAGCTGAATTTAAGTTGGTGAACAATGCCGTTGCCAATTTGGGCGACTTCTAGAGAGTGTGTTAAGCGTGTACGGCTGTAGTCGTTTTGTCGAATGGCAAGGATTTGCGTTTTGGATTGTAAGCGACGAAACGCGGCGCTGTGGATGATTCTAGCTCGATCGCGTTGGTAAGGTGTGCGGTAATCGTTGTCGCGGGATTCTTGATGACCAGATTGTCTTTCGTGCCAAGGTAGCATTGTGTCTTGTGCGGTTGTCATGCTCTTAATCCACTTAGGTTAATAACTTTGAGTCTTTCACGAAAACACGATATAGGTCAATGTTCGTAAAATTAGCATTGGGCATAATGGAATTAACTATAAGGAATCTTTATGCTTAATACACAACATCTCATTACCTTTAAGGCGTTGGTTGAAACGGGTAGTTTTACCAAAACCGCCAAGCAGTTGGGATTAACTCAGCCTGCGGTTAGCCAACATATTCAAAAATTAGAACGAGAAATGGGCGAGCCTTTGTTGATTCGACACGGTCGAACGACGGACATGACACCAGCGGGAGAAGTTTTGCTGCAACACATAAAAGAGCTGGAAGCGTGTTATGAAGGCTTTATGGAATCATGGCATGGTTATCTTGAAAGAAAGTCGAATGGTATTGTTACTGCAATCAAAAGTGCCTGACATTATCAGGCACTTTTGATCTTTTAATAGAAAGAGGCGTTTATTGTTGAGCGGTTGGTATGATATTACCAATATGCAGGCCACATTCTTTGTGTTCAGATTCTTCCCACCACCAGCGACCTTCGCGTTCGTGCTGATTTGGTAGAATAGGGCGAGTACAAGGCTCGCAGCCTATGCTGGTAAAACCTTTCAAATGCAACTCATTGTAAGGTACATCAAACATCTTGATGTAGTTCCAAACGTCTTCAGAAGACCAATTTGCCAATGGATTGAATTTAAACAAATCTTTTTCATCTGTGCTAAATGCGCTGTCTTTTTCGGCAAAAGCTAAGACATTTCGTGTACCTGGGCTTTGGTCTTTGCGTTGTCCGGTTATCCATGCATCTACAGTGGCAAGCTTGCGTTTAAGTGGCTGTACTTTGCGGATTCCACAGCACTCTTTGTGACCGTCTTCAAAAAAACTAAACAAGCCTTTTTCGCGGGTGAAGTTTTCTAGAGCTTCACGGTCTGGGGAAAGAATGTCTATATTGATCTTGTAGTGTTTACGGACTTGTTCGATAAAACGATAGGTTTCTGCATGTAGACGACCAGTGTCCAGTGAAAATACCTGAATGTCTTTTTTGGCTTTGACAGCCATATCAATTAGAACAACATCTTCTGCACCGCTAAAAGAGATGGCAATGTTGTCGAATTCTTTCATCGCGTTGTGGATGATTTTTTGTGCTTCGTCTTCTTTGTTGTTGGCAATGAAAGACGCTAAATCAAATGCTGACATAGGATGATTTACCATGATCTAGGTTACGATAGCTGTACCATAACAATTTGCGGCGCCGAAAGAAAAGACGAAAGAACACTAACCTTATAATGCTTGACCTATATGGCGTGCTAGCGTTTGGTAAAGTCCATATAAAATGCCCGCAGTTACACCCCAAATACGAATGTCTTCGTAATCGATTTCAAAATAACCACGAGACGTTGTATCGAGCACTTTCTTTTTAAAGCGGTAATTTTGTGGTGTAAGCAAGTAACGTAATGGTACCCAATGGACGGATTTTACTTCTTCTTCACACAGGCTTAATTCACTTCTACGAGTCATTTCAGCGACGATGGGTTTGATGCAGTAACCCGAGATGGTGCAGTATTCGCCAAGTTCGCCCAATAGGTCGAAACAGTCCGGTGATAGGCCGACTTCTTCTAATGTTTCCCGCAAAGCTGTGTATTGGATGCTGGCATCATCTGGATCATGTTTGCCACCGGGAAAAGCAATTTGGCCTGGGTGGTTGCGCATGTGAAGGGCGCGTTGGGTGAGAAGTACATACAATTCGCCATTTTCTGGTTCTCGCCAAATAGGGATAAGCACGGCAGCAGATCGATAATTCAAATCATAACCGCTGGGGAACATTTCCTCGTCTGGGTTATGGATTTGTTGCGCGTAAGGTTCTCTGTCTAATGCAGCGCGAATATCATCCAAGCTCAGATCAATGGGAGGAGCATTTAAAAACTGCTCAATGTCAGACATGATACGGCCTATTTCAAAAAGTCTTGTTCTAGAGTATGGGTTAATTTGCCCACTTTGGTAAAGGTTTCTTGGTATTCTTCCTGACATTTTGAATCTGCGACCAGTCCACCGCCGGCCCAACAATGCAAGTTGCCATGGTCTGCAACCAATGTGCGGATAGTGATACTGGAATCCATTTGACCGTTGGCACTGAAGTAGGCAATCGAACCGCAATAGGCTGAGCGTTCATGAGGTTCTAGTTCATCGATAATTTCCATCGAGCGAATCTTAGGTGCGCCAGTAATGGAGCCGCCTGGAAAGCTTTGATGAAAAACACGAATCGCTTGATCCGCCTGATCAATTCGACCTTCTACAGTGGAAACCAAATGATGGACGTTGGCATAACTTTCTAAAGTAAAAAGTTTTGGCACCTTGATGCTGCCGGTTAAGCAGGTGCGGCCTAAGTCGTTGCGCAGCAAATCGACAATCATTAAGTTTTCAGCGCGATCTTTTTCTGATGCAAGTAACCAATCGGCGTTTGCCTTGTCTTCTTCTGGTGTTTTGCCGCGAGCTACCGTGCCTTTGATTGGTTTGGATTCGACTCGACCTTGATCACACAAGAGGAAGCGTTCAGGTGAATGACTTAGTAAACTTTGCTCTGGCGAAAATTCCATGTAAGCGGAAAACGGTGTCGGGCAAACATCTCTTAATGCGTGATACGCCGTGAATGTATCGCCTTGGTAACGAGTGGAAAAACGCTGTGCCAAATTGACCTGATAACAATCACCGGACTGAATGTAATCTTGAACCGCCGCAAATTTTTGCGCGTATGCTTCTTCTGTCATGTTCGAGGTAAAGGGCGCTTTTAAAGTAAAAGGCCGTGCTTCATTTAAATCATGTTTTACCAGCACATCATCACAGGCACTGGTAAAGCGATTGATTAGATCGGCAACGTCTTCGGAAAGACACCAAGGTGAAATAATCAATTGAGTGGTTTTTTTCTTGTGACAAGTCACCACTGCCCAGCCATAAAGCCCAATGCTTAAGGTGTCTAGTTGAATGTCGTGCTCTACCGTGTCTGGCAATTGCTCGACAAAGTGACCACTTTCGTAACCGTAATAACCTAGTAAGCCGCCAACGAATGGCAAATCTTTTGGGGCAGATTTCGCCCAAGGTTCTTGGCAAATAAGGCTCATTAATTCATTCAACAGGGTCATTGGGTTGTCAGTATTGCTTAGTTCATAAAGCGGTGTGCTGTACCAAGTGATAGGCTGGCTATTTTTAGTTGGATGAATACGGGCAAGTGGATTGGCTACTAAAATGTCGAAGTTGGTATCGGGGAAATGTTCGTGATTGCTGTCGAGTAGAGCAGGATAAGGTAAGTCTCGAACAGCAGAAAAGAAGGGCAGTAACGACGCCTGATAAGGGAGATTTACTTTTTTGATTTCTGACATTTATTTTAATACCTAGTAATATGAGAACTACGCTTATCAATACTTTGTTAAAAATAGAATTGATTTCGCTCGCAATATAGTGAACAAGGTCTCAATGTATTCGTTTTGCTGATCACAGCATTGTATTCTTTTAATAAGGGTCCTCACAGGTTAATTACAAGTGTCTGACATTTTTTTTCTTTCTTTACCCAATGCTCGTATTGCTTACCGCCTTTACGAAAACCCACAGGCAGAAAGTGATCGTGCTTGTCTGTTATTGCATGGCGCAGGTGTTGCCGGTGAAATTACGTATTCTCCTATGTTGCCGTATTTTACCCAGTGGCGTTGGATGCTGGTGCCCGATCTAAAAGGCATGGGCGATTCTTTTCATCATCATGGTGAAGAGGGCGCTGTGTCGATTGCTGAATTGACCGACGAAGTCGAAGCGTTATTAGCTCATGTTAAATGGAACGATTTTGATCTTGTTGCCTATTCTCTTGGTGGTTTGGTTGCGTTGAACTTAAATTATCAGCGTAGCTTGCAAGGCAAAAAGAAAGTCAAAATGGCTTTGTTGGAACCTGCGTCTTTGGATCGTGAAGATTTATCTACCTTGATGGATGTTCGTCAAAAGTATCGGCATGCGTCAAAATTGATTCGTGATACCGGCGATGTGGAATTGGGCGTAGCGAGTTTTATGGATGGCGTGTCACCGAATCGACGCAAACATCCGGTTGCGGAAGCCACCACACAATCTCGTCTTGCTCATAGACCGTTTGGTTTTGCTTATGCGCTTGATGCGGTAACAGATCATGTGGAAAGTATGGTGAGCAAGCCGCATATTCGTCAGGCGATGATTGATGCATCCGAACATGTATTCTTGTTCTCTGGTGAATTAAGTCATGAAGCCTTGCGCCAACACTATGATTTGTTGAGCGAACAGAACGCGGCGTGGCAACATAAAACCATGAGCGCGTGTGATCATTCATTGCCCTTTCAAAAACCTAGACAAATCGCCAATCATATTAATAATTGGTTTGCAGCGCACTAATATCAAATAAGCACTAAGATCAAATAAGCATTAAGATAAAACAAGCGTTACTAAAAAGGGCTGGAAGCCCGTTAAATTTATGATTTTCTAGAAAGAAAATGTAAAAGAAAAAACAGGAAAACAAGGAGGTTTTCAATGAGCCGTCAACACGGTTTTTCTCTGCTGGAACTACTCTGTGTTCTAGCCATCTTGAGCATTTTAGCTTATGCGGGTTCTGCGCAGTTTCTTAGCGTCAGTCAAAAAACCAAAGATAAAAACACCTTAAAAAATGAAATGAAGCGGCTAGCCGATGCGCTCACTCAAGCGCGTCAATTGGCAGTAATCAGCGGTCAAACGAGCTTCTTGTGCGGTGGCCAAAACTGCAACGGTGGTTGGTCTTCAGGGTTTACACTTTATCAAATCGAGCCTAATAGCGGTGCTGAAAAACACTATCGTCAGATCGTTTTTGATCCTTCCTTGGTGGTATCTTGGCGAGGATTTCCTACCCAGAAAAATCAAATCGAATTTCGATCTAACGGTTTGTCTGGTTATCAAAATGGCACCTTTGAATTCTGTTTGGGAGCATGGCAAGCGGACCTGATACTCAATCAAAGTGGTCGCTTTTATCTCACTGATCCAAAAGGCTCTTATTCTCAGGGAACGAATGGAGGGCAATGCGGATGAATAAATATCGCTTAATGCAGCGATTGTCTAAGCCAAGACAAAAGGGTTGGATCATGCTCGAAGTGATTCTGTGCTTGGCATTATTTGCCGTGGTGTTGCATCTTGTGCAGCGTCAGAGCGAAGTGCAATGGCAATCGGTTCAGCAAGCAGAAGTACAACGTAAACTTGATGAAAATCATCAAAAGCAAGCGGCTATGGTGCAGTTAGTTGGATCGCTTACTTGGCTTGATATGCCGAAAAATTTATCCAATGAAGCTTATCCAGACTGTCAAAAATGTACAGGCAATGAGCTTAAAAACTGGTTCTATGCATCACAGCATTTTCTGCCAGAATCGTCGGTATTGAGCCTGAGTGAAGAGGGTGAAAAATGAATCAACGACAGAATATCAAAGGCAGTTTGTTGATCGAATTGCTGGTAGCGTGTGGTTTGATCGCCTTGTTTTTACCCTTTTTAGTGATCGCTATTGCGCGTATGCAGGAGCGCCATCTTTTGGCGCAAACTTACCAAGACCAACAGACTATAAAAGCCGCGATTGATCAACATTTAAAGGCACAATGGGCGCGGCTATTGCCAGCTAGTTGTGCGATAGATGAGTCGTTATTTTTGATAATTGAATCTGGCATGTCACCGCCGATCCGTTTGGCGACACGGCGTATCGACAAAGCCTCAGATTGGGTAAAGGGTGTGGATTATGGTTTGTGTCGTAGCTCAGTCACGGTTCGAAAAAATCCCATGGAAACAACCATGTCTTGCCATTGGAAAGTGGGGGACAGAGCGACTTTTTCGTCTTGCGAATCCCACTACAACGGCCATATTTTTAGTGAGTCTTCGAGTAAAAGCCTGATTCAGCTAGACGATAATTCCGCTATTGGTCAGTCTGGTATTATTCAAAGCGAAGATGGTTTTTATTGGTATGTATCTGAAGGCAAAGACGGCTGGAACGCTTTATGGCGTACGCCAGAGGAAAGCGGTAATTCATTAGAGCTTTGGAATGGTCTTGAGCGCTTTGCTGTTTTCCCTTTGTTGGATGACAGCCAAGATGGTTTGGTAGATACACTGGACACCCAATATGGACGCTTTCCGTTAAAAAATCTACGCGGCTTATGGGTGGAATATCAGTATCGGTTGAGTGATTGCAAAGCCGATCGTGATGCAGAATTTCTACAGGAATACGCTTCTATGCGAGGCGAAAAATGGCATTATTATTCACCTTGTCAGGGCGTGGGTAATCAAATTATTGTGCTGTAATCTGCGTGTTTTTTGACTCTCATGGATGAGATGAAAATCTTAAGGAATAGAGAAAATGAATGGGTTATTGTTTCGTACACAACAAGGTTGGGTGTCTTTGCCAATTATTGCTTTACTACTGGCGATGTCTAGCTTGTCGATGCATTTTCAGGAAAGGCTCATGGCATCCTATAAATGGCGTGGGCAAGTGAATGAAGTGGAAGCGAATCAGCAAATTTGGACAGATTTTCAGCAAGCTTTAGTCGTGTCTCCAAGTTTCGCATCGGCAACAGCGAGCGCATGTGTTGGCTTTTGTGAGTTAAGCCAACGCTCAAAAGAAAATGGATGGCAAAAAGACGATCAATTTATCTATTATCGCTGGGAAAGTTACGAGTCTCTGCCAGATGAATCTGAAAATACGGATGTTTCCTACCGACTCTGCGCCACACAAAACCAGCAACAATATCGCTGCTGGTGGTGGCGAGAGAGTAGGTTGCTTGCAAACGGTTCAGTTAGTGTTTCTGGTTAAAAGCTTTCAAATGCTCTGCACTGCAAAATGGACGTGCTTCTTGGTCATGAATAGCATGTGAGCGTGGCGTGAAGGTTTTGCATTCTTCACAGCGAACCATACTTTCTTGTGACTCGTCCTTTTTAGAGGAATCCTGCTTTTTTGCTTCCGCCGGCGATTGACTGCGTTTAAAAGCGACAAATTGGCGGTATAACCACCAACCAATAAAGAAAATAGCAACAAAAACGATCAAACGTACGATCATATACTTTACCTAGCTTAGGTTATTCCAGACAATAACGGGCATATTCTAACAGAGTTCACGAGATAGCAACTGTATGACATTACGAATTGCAATGGCCCAGCTGGATATGCTGGTCGGCGACATTACAAAAAACACCCAATCTGTCATCGAAGCGGCAAATAAAGCCCGTGATGAAGAGCGTGCAGATGTAGTGGTTTTCCCAGAATTGACTTTAACGGGCTACCCACCAGAAGACTTACTGCTACGTTCTAGCTTGGATACACGTATTGAATCTGCCTTGGCGAAATTATTAGCCGAGATTCGTGATATCTATGTAGTGGTTGGTTATCCACGTCGTATTGATGGCGAACTATTTAATTGCGCTGGCGTGATTTACCAAGGTAAATTATTGGTAGAGTATGCCAAGCAGAAACTGCCTAACTTCCTAGTTTTTGATGACAAACGCTACTTTAGCGAAGGCCGCGAAGCGGGCCTTGTGGATATCAAAGGCGTAAAAGTTGGTTTAAGTATTTGTGAAGATATTTGGCATCCAGAGCCGATTGCCCAAGCTAAAGCGGCTGGTGCAGAACTGATTCTGAACCTAAATGCCTCGCCTTATCATATTGAAAAAATGGGCGAGCGCGAAGAGCTACTTCATCAGCGTGCGACAGAAGTGACCTTACCTATTGTCTATGTGAACTACATGGGCGCGCAGGACGAATTAGTCTACGAAGGCGGCTCTTTTGTGGTCAACGCTAAAGGCGAGAAAATCATGCAAGCGCCTTGGTTTGAAGCTGGTCTGTACAGCATTGACATGATTGTCGATGAAAGCCAGCCTAATAAGGTTGAGCCAGTCGCTGGTGTTATTGCTCCAGCGCTAGGAGTGGAGGCTAGCGTCTATCAAGCCATGGTGCTTGGTTTACGTGACTACATCACCAAGAACCGTTTCAAAGGTATTGTGCTGGGCTTGAGTGGCGGTATTGACTCAGCCTTGTCTCTGGCTGTCGCAGTAGATGCCATCGGCGCAGACCGCGTTCAAGCCATCATGATGCCTTATACTTACACCTCTTCCATCAGCTTGCACGATGCTGAAGAAGAGGCAAAACTGCTTGGTGTGAAATACAGTGTCTTACCCATTGAATCTATGGTGTCAGCTTTTACCGATGTGCTAGCGCCAGAGTTTGAAGGCTACGCCAAAGACACCACAGAAGAAAACCTACAAGCCCGTACTCGTGGCGTCACCCTAATGGCGATTTCTAACAAGAAAGGCTACATGGTATTAACCACAGGCAACAAAAGCGAAATGGCTGTTGGTTATGCCACTCTATATGGCGACATGGTCGGCGGTTATTCCGTCCTAAAAGACGTCTTCAAAACCTTGGTCTTCAAGCTTTGCCGCTACCGCAATACCTTAGGCTACGTCATCCCTGAGCGAGTCATCACTCGACCACCTTCAGCGGAATTGGCGCCAGATCAAAAAGACGAAGACTCTTTGCCAAGCTACGATATCCTCGATGAAATCTTACGCATGTACATCGAAGAAGACCAAAGTGCCGAAGCTATTCTCGCGACCAAGAAATTCGACCGAGAAACCGTGTATCGTGTGCTTCGCCTTGTCGACGTGAACGAATACAAACGTCGCCAATCTCCGACTGGTGTTCGTATTACCGCTCGTGGTTTTGGACGAGATCGTCGTTACCCGATTACCAATGGTTGGCACATCGGCGAGTAGCGCTTTTAAAAAAGCGTTCAAAACTTGTCCTTTTCTCGCTCTGCTGAGCGGGGCTTAGTTCCTTCCCCTTTTGCCTTCCAAGGGGAAGGTTAGGATGGGGTTGTTTCTTTGGGCTTAAAGTGTGTTTGTTACTTCTCAATAGCTTTGTATTCCCAACCTTTATTCCGCTCTTTAATTCAGGAAAAAGCTGAGCGGGTAACTTTTGCCAAACGACGCAAAAGTAACCAAAAGGTCTCTTAGTCGGGCTATCGCCCAAACGTCTCATTTGCTTTGTTTGATGTTGCGTTTAGCAAGACGATTTAAACCGTAAGGCATAGATTGTTTTTTCGGTTCGAGAGATTCTTTCTGTTAATGACCCTGAAACTCCATAAAGTCGCGCAACTTCGTCGCGTCGAACTGACTTAATAGTGAATTCAATAATAGGCACCAAAGAATGTAGGTCTGATGAGACGAGGCACGAGGCGTGATCTGACGCTGAAAGCGAAGCTTTCACATGTAGATCGCGCCTTTAGGCCGACAATCAGCTGATTATGACTGTATATACAGTTTATTTTTGTAATGATCCCTTTTTTGCGCGTTTAGCCATTTTAAATAATCTAGTTGTGCGCATTTTGTACTAGCAGGAAGAAAGAAAGTCTTTTAATATCAATGAATAAGAATATCCGCAACAGAAATAACGCGCTGTGGATAAAAGGAATAACACGCATGCTCGTTTTTACAGTTTTAGCTTTTGTTGGTATCTCTATTAATGGCTTTATAGTCAGTGACTTATAGTAATATTAAGAAGGTTTTAAATATGTGTAAACGCGCATGCGCATTAACAAAATGTTAGAAATACCAATCAAGTAAGGAGTATATAATTGGCAAGACAACCTTATTTACCACAGTATAAAGGTAAGTCTTCGGCTATGGGAGCCGATATCATAGAGCGTATGCCAGGTGTTGCTGAACTAGTTGGCAGAATAACTATCAACTGGACACAAGTAGATCTTCAGTTATCACTTACTATGGGAAGTTTACTTGGGGTTGAAAATAAAGCTTCTGTGGCTGTATTTTTATCATTGCGAAATAACAGGGCTAAAAGAGATGCATTGGAAGCAGCATCCAATGTTAGTTTAGATAAAAGCTTACAAGATATATTTAAAAAAATACTCAAGGTTCATAGCCTATTTGATCGCCAAAGAAATGATATGGTTCATGGTGTTTGGGGCATATCTGAAGCAACCCCTGATGGTATTATTTGGTCTTCGCTACAAGACCATGCAAATATGTTAATAACTGATTATCATATGGAAAAAACAGGGACTCTCACTGCAACATCAAGAAACGATAATATGTTAAAAGACTATTATGTTATCCGTTTAAAAGACATGGATAAGTTAAACTCGAATATAATTTTATTAGCTCGTTTAATTGGTAGTTTTCACTCTCACCTCAGGTATAAAGGTGAGATTGCAGGTGATAATGCTCTAAAATCTGTGTTAAGCAATCCACTTTTAAATGCAGAGTAGTTAAGGTATTTCTAACAAGTCGTTTAAAAGGACAAAAAACAGTTGGCTTTTGCTCCTTCGTCGCTAATTTTAGCCAACTATTTTATAGCCTCTTAACGAGGCGTTAGCACCTCGGTTCGCCCACCGATTTAGAGGTATAGGAAATAATGAGAATTAAGAAACTCCAGCTAAAAAATGGTTACAAGAGGTTCCATGAGCTGACAATCGACTTAGGAGATGACCCTAAACGTATTGTCGCGTTAGTTGGGCCTAACGGTTGTGGAAAAAGCAGTGTATTAGATGGGATGCTATTTCATAATAACGCACACAATCGCATTGGAGATAAAGGCAAAAAGAATCATGAATATCATTCGATGAACCAAACGCCGAACTATAATTATCAGAACGTAGATATTGAGTTTGTTGATGGTAACTACCGAAAAATCCGAGAGGAAAAAGCAAGTACTGGAAAAGAAAATACTATTTTTTCATTCCGTAGCCCTTATAGGTACAACAGTAATTTGAAGGTTACGCAATCAAAGGCTACAAACGAGATTAGATTGAATGGCTACGGAGCTTCTTCAGCATCTGATCTTGATGATAAGATGGAGGAAAATTATCGGCGCTTATATGTAAAATTCAATAAATATTTACATGAAACGGACTGCAAGCCCAGTGAGGCAAAAACTAAAATAATCGGTGATTTAAACTCTTCAATATCAAAATGCCTCGACTTAGAAATATGCAGCATTGGCGATATTGAAGCTTCACAAGGAACTCTTTACTTTCAAAAAAAAGATCACCCTAACAGGTTTGAGTTTAATGTTCTTTCATCCGGAGAAAAAGAAGTCGTTGATATCCTTCTGGATCTATATCTGAGAAAGGATGAGTATAGCGATACCGTATTTTTATTGGACGAACCAGAACTACATATTAATACATCAATACAAAAAAACCTTCTATTAGAAATTAATCGATTGGTCGGCGATGACTGCCAAATATGGATAACCACGCACAGTATCGGTTTTTTGAGGACGCTCCAGGAAGAGCTAAAGAACGATTGTCAGGTTATCCAGTTTAAAAGTGAATACGATTTAGCCTCCAAGCCATACACCTTGACACCAATGAAAAGCTCAAAGGCTAGCTGGAAAGATATTTTCTCCATAGCTCTTGATGATTTAGCTAATCTTGTCTGCCCTAGACGAATTATATACTGCGAAGGAAGAGATAGCCCTGGAAGGAATGGTACTGAAAGAGGCTTGGATGCAAATGTATTCAATAATGTATTTTCTGAGCAGCATCCTGATGCCCTATTTGTTTCTAGTGGTGGTAATACTGAGCTAGACCAAAGAAGTGATATTGCCATAGCGATCCTTAGCAAAGTATTTTCAGATTTAGATATCTTTGTCTTAAAAGACAGAGACATGGCTTCAGGAAGAGATACTACTGAGAATGATCGGCAAGTATATCTACAGAACAACCCCAATAACCATAGAGTACTTAGGAGATGGGAAATTGAAAACTATTTATACGACAAAGAAGTATTAGCTAGCTACTGCAATGGAAACAATTTGACATTTAATGAACAGGCATATGATCAATTTGTAACGGATATAGTAAATCAAAATCTTAAGGATGAAACTGGAAGAATTAAAAACTTCTGCGGTATTACTTCAAGTATTAACGCTGAAAAGTTTAAAATCACGCTCTCAGAATATCTCACTGAAAATATGGCTGCTTATCAGGATCTTGCTTCATGTGTATTCGAGCGCGGATAGCAAGTGTGCTAACAAGTCAAAGCACTCGGACGCAGCGAAGCTGCGCCGGTGTTTGAGGCGTTAGGCCACGAAAAGGATTTATCGTACTACATGGATAATTCGGACTTTGTTTATCATGCAAATCCTCATAGCTGGTTTTTAGTTGCGGACGACTTGCACTCGCAAGCAGAAAAGATAATGAACTCATACGGTACAGGTAGCCTTTCCAGAAAAGACTACCGTACCGGACAGATTGAGAACTGGGATAACACAAGCCGATTTGCATTTTTACTAGCATCATTTGCACTAGAAAATATCATCAAAGCTTTTCTTATTTATGAGCCCACAGATTGGATATCCAACGGTACTCTTTCAAGAAAGCTAAGAACTCATAACCTTAAATCTCTGGCTGAAAATTCCAGTCTCTTGCCATACAAAGAGAGAAGTTTAAAAATACTCAGTGAGTTCAACGAGGGCAATGAGTATTGGGCACGTTATCCTTGCGGCTTGAATAAAGATAGTACAGCAGACCCTTCGAAAATGACTGAAAAACTTTGGTCTCGATACAGGTGGTTAATAGGATCTTTTGCAAAAAGATTGGTCAACCTGTTGCGAAAGTATTGGAAAGGCCCCTATGGTTTTCATGGGAAATTCGAAATAGGTGGCCGTTTTTTGGGTGTTGATTTTGACAATCTGGCCTAGCAAACTGTTTAAAGTGGACAATATTATGTTGGCTCGGTTTCGCTCCGCTTCACATTTTAGCCAATATATTATTTGTCTCTTAACGAGGCGTTTTATATTTCAGCATAGTCAGGAGTCACCATGCCCGATTTGGCGGTTATAGGATCTGTTTTATCAAGCGTAAAAACTGCTGCAGATCTTGCGAAATTAATAAAGAATAGTGATATATCACTAAGTAAAGCTGAAACAAAGTTACAAATAGCAGAGCTTATAAGTGCACTAGCTGACGTAAAAATTGAATTAGCTGACGTACAGCAACTTCTAATTGATAAAGATGAAGAAATCAAAAGCGTTAAGAGTCAGCTTGAAACAAAGCAGTCATTAAAATATGACGGTGTTTTATATCGGGCTGACGGAGATGATGTACCTTTTTGTCCTGTTTGCTTTGAGAAAGACAATTCAACTTTTCATCTTAGTTTTTATAAAGATGATGAGTATGGTTATGACAAACACTATTGTCGGGTATGCACAAACGATTTTTACAAGAAAAGAAATATATAACAAGTTACTCAAACGGACGCTAAACAGTTGGCTAGTGCTCGTTCCTCGCAATTTTAGCCAACAATTTCGCGCCGCTTAGTAAGTCGCTATATGAAAAGGAGAGTTTAGTGTTCGTAGTATCTCTAACCTACAAAGTAGAATTATCAGAAGTAGATAAACACATAAATGAGCATATTACGTATCTAGAAAAGTATTACGGGCAGGGGAATTTTATCGCTTCCGGCCGCAAAGTCCCAAGAACCGGAGGAGTGATACTTGCTCATGCAGAAAGTCGGGAAAAACTGAATGCTATATTGCAAGAAGATCCTTTTTACAAGGCTGATGTTGCAAGTTACGAAGTGACCGAGTTTGTTCCAAGTAAGGTAGGGCAAGATTTTGAATTGCTGGCAAAGCTCATATAACAATCAGCTGCTGCCGGACAGTCAAAGCTCCAGCCCAAAGCTGTCTCCTCTTTTGCCTACCACAGAGACAGGCGTTAGCATCAGCTCACGGAAATGGATGTCTATCGGATTGTCCTGATAGAGTTATGGACAAGTTAGGCACTTTAATTATGAATCTTACTAAAGGAAGTAAAGTGGTAGTTGTATTAGCGGTGCTTTCTATAGTGTTGTTTTTATACATGCTTTATTTTCGTGCTTTCATATATGCGGACATGTATATCGCTCCAGATGAACCCTACGGGATATCAGACATCATTGAGCTTTTGCTTGGCTCGGTGTTTATTCTATTATCACTCGTTTCGGGTGTTGTCTCTTTAGCTTTATTTATTCGTGGTGCAACACAATCCAAAGTTTGGGCTGTCGGTCTAGTTGTGACTCATGCAATTATGTATTTATCGTTTGTTTCAATGCATGCTCTGGCAGCAAGCTATGGTTCAGCGTAAGAAGATTAGCCAGCTTTGTCCCAGTAAAAAGTAGCGGTTGGCTTCGTTTCGCGTCGTCCTAAAGGCGCGACTTACAAAATGAAAGCTTCGCTTTCAGCGTCAGATCACGCCTCGTTCCTCGTCTAATCAGACCTACGTTCTTTGGTTTTCCAGCATCGGGTTTCCAAAGCTGTCCCTTCGACGCAATCCCGATTGCGCGACTTTATGGAGTTTCAGAGTCATTGTTTGACGGTCTATCTCCCACCAAATAAACAATCCATGCCTTACGATATAAATCGTCTTGCTAAACGTATCCTGAAACAAAGCAAATTAGACGTTTGGGCGAAAGCCCGGCAAAGAGACCTTTTGGTTACTTTTGCGTCGTTTGGCAAAAGTTACCCGCTCAGCAGAGCGGAATAAAGGTCGGGAATACAAAGTCATTGAGAAGAAACAAATATACCTGAAGAGCCAAAGAACAACCCCATCCTCCGCCTTCCCCTTGGAAACAAAAGGGGAAGGGACCTTAGCCCCGTTCAACAGAGCGGAATAAAGGCGCGACTTACAAGATGAAAGCTTCGCTTTCAGCGTCAGATTACGCCTCGTTCCTCGTCTCATCAGACCTACGGTCTTTGGTTCCCAAAAGGGTAGGACTGAATGTAATAACCCCTTAATACCTTTTCTCTTTCTCTAGCTGTTACAACATAGGACGTTTTAAACAATACAGGAGAAGGTGTCATGTCGAATAAAAAAATCTTAATGATCACGGGTGATTTTACGGAAGATTACGAAACTATGGTGCCGTTTCAGGCGTTGATGAGTGTCGGTCATACGGTGCATGCTGTGTGTCCAGATAAGAAGTCTGGCGATACGGTGGCGACGGCGATTCATGATTTTGAAGGTGATCAAACCTATACGGAAAAGCCGGGGCACCGTTTTGCGTTGAATGCGACCTTTGCTGATATCAAGGTTGAAGATTACGATGCTTTGGTGATTCCAGGTGGTCGAGCGCCTGAGTATCTTCGTTTGAATAAAGCCGTGGTTGCTATGGTAAAGCATTTCTTTGATAGCAATAAGCCGGTGGCGGCGGTGTGTCATGGTGCGCAGTTGCTTGCGGCTGCTGGAGTGTTGGAAGGCAGGAAGTGTTCTGCTTATCCTGCGTGTCAGCCCGAAGTGGAGCTTGCGAAAGGGGAATTTATGGATATTCCCGTGGATCAAGCGGTGACGGACGGTAATTTGGTTACAGCACCAGCATGGCCAGCTCATCCAGCTTGGCTTGCTCAGTTTTATGTTTTGCTAGATAAATAACAAGCTGAGAGTTGATGAGTCTATTAGGGCGAATTTGATTTTGTCATGAGACAGTAAAAGTTAAATTCGTCCGACTATTTTTTCGCATCTTCGGCTAGACTGTTTGCATTGAGTCATTTCATTCCAATAATAAAAAAAGTCATTTAGTAGGGAAAATACAATGTGTAAGCTCTTTGTGAATTCAGATCCTAGCCTATGGGAAAATGTCACTCGTTCTTTGCGTATTGATGGCATGGTCACCAGTATTCGATTAGAAAGTTTCTTTTGGTTTACTCTGGAAGAGATAGCTCAAAGAGACAAGTTGTCTCTGTCGCAGATGATCGCCAAGCTCAATCATGAAGCCTTGGATGCCGGTCATAACTTGGATAATTTCACGTCTTTTTTACGAGTTTGTGCGATGCGCTATTTGCATCTGCAAACCATTGGGATGTTGCCGCATTCCCATGAAGTGAGCATCGCGTCTCTTAATACAGATCGTATTCTTGAACAGGAGAAATGCTATCTAGAGACGCATCAGTGATCCTTTATCAGTAACCATTTATTGGTCGCTATTTCTGTCCCAGCATTTTTAGTAGTGTTCCGTCTTTTAATACGTATTGATGGAACAAAGCTGCTGCGGCATGCAGTAACACCATCGACATCATGATATTCATGGCGATTTCGTGTACATCTCCCATGATGTGAATGCCTATGTACCAAGCTGTCGCGCCAAAAACGGGCACTAAGAACATTAGTAGATATAAGAATTCATGGACTATGCGAGAGACTCGATCAAGTAAGCTTGCTGAGGCTGTTTTGGTTTTTTTAGACATCAAGCGTACGATGATACGTAGTACAACCAAAGCAATAACAGCCAAGCCAACATATACGTGTAGTGATGCCACTAAGTTGTAGCCTGTGTTGCTGTCGTCTAGGTGTTGGCGAAAAGCGCGTCCCATTCCATCGCTGACGAAATAATTGAAAATAATCAAAGCCGCAATAGCCCAATGTAATACGATTTGGGCTGTGTTGTAGGATCGTTCTTGGTTTTGCATTTACATCTCCATAGATAACCGATTGAGGTGGTGCCGCTGCTTTTACCAATCAATTCTAGCGAAGCAAGATTAAGACTTTCTTAACAGTTATACGATTATGGATATATTTCTGGTTTTCTGGCTATCTCTCCTAAAATGCACGCGGCGTTTCCTATATAATGAGCGCCATCTCGTTGTTGACGATTCATTCAGTTTAGGCTTTTTCTCAGCAAGAAAAGCTTTTTATTAGGTAAAACGGCACTTTATGTTTAACGCTTCATCTACTCGTTTAAATAAATACATCAGCGAAAGCGGTATCTGCTCTCGAAGAGACGCTGACCGCTTTATTGAACAAGGTAATGTGTTCATCAATGGCAAGCGCGCTTCGGTGGGTGATCAAGTGGTTGCCGGTGATACGGTGAGAGTGAACGGGCAGATTATTGAGCCACAAGACGCAGATGATTTTGTTTTTATCGTGTTAAACAAGCCAGTTGGTATTGTGAGTACAACAGAGAGCTCCGAGAAAAATAATATTGTTGATTTTGTTAGTCATGGGGTACGTATTTTTCCTATTGGTCGTTTGGACAAAGACTCTCAGGGTTTGATCTTTTTGACCAACAATGGCGATCTGGTTAATAAGGTCTTGCGAGCGGGCAATAATCACGAGAAAGAGTATTTGGTGACGGTGAATAAGCCCATTACGGATGATTTTATTGCGGGTTTGGCGGGCGGTGTGCCGATTTTGGGGACGATGACGAAGAAGTGCCCAGTTACTAAGGTTGCGCCCAATATGTTTAACATCACGTTAGTACAAGGTTTGAATCGTCAGATTCGCCGTATGTGCGAGCATTTTGGCTATGAAGTCATGAAGCTTGAACGTACGCGGATTATGAACGTGAGCCTAAAAGGCATTCCTGTTGGTGAGTGGCGAGATTTAACACAGAAAGAATTGTCTGTGTTGCTTAAGTCTATTGAAGATTCTTCTTCAGAAGCCAGTGCGCCAGCGAAGAAATCTCGCAATGCGACGCGAAAAAACACTCGTAGTGATGGTGCTTCAAAACCGAGAACATCCTCAAAACCAAAAGCGCCGTCTAAACCAACGGGAGCGACAAAAGGAAATACCAAACACCCTAAAGATGATTCTAGAAAACCTGCTGGTTCGAAGGGAAAGGATCGTCGACCTTTTGGTGATGGTAAGAAGCCTGCGGGCAACGGCGCTGGTGGTGGTAAACGACCAAATGGCAAATCGGGTGGATCGCCAAAAGGTAGTGGTAAACCTTCTGCCAATGGTAAGCGTCCATCAGCGGGCAGAGGCTCGCAAAAGTCCTCGCGTCCATAGTGATTGGTAATAAAAAAAGCCCTAATAATATTAGGGCTTAGATGACTCGAATTTAACGCCACCATGATATTATGGTGGCTAGCTGGAGGGATTAATTACCTAATACATTGGTTGGAGATTTTTTGGTCACCTTCGCTGCTTTCTTTTCTTTTGCCGTTAAAAGCGGTTTCTTTTTTGTCTCTTTTTTACTGTTTTGACCCTTGCTCATGATATTCACCATTAGTCATCACTGCATAACCTTTGTTGGTTCTCACCAACGTAAGGACTGTTGCTGCACACGGCTGTAGACGCCGTGAAAGTTGTTTTGCAGCCACTTGAGTATGTGCTTATTGCAGAGCAAGTAAAGGGATACTTGAGACGAAAATAGTATTTTTTTTGTCGCTCCATTTTGCTTGTTTGGTGTTCAAAAAAGTTATTATTGAGGAGCTATTGTAAGTTTGAAGCAGTCGTTTTTATTTTGTTTATAATGAGCGACAAACGGGCAAAGATGTATGGCTTTTTCTGTTTTTTAGCGTTTATCTTTTTTACTTTCGTGTATGTTGTTGAGAACAGAGTATGAACCCTATTGCGTTGAGTGTTTCCCTGCTTATTTGTAGCAATATTTTTATGACCTTTGCTTGGTATGCGCATTTGAAAGAGTTGAACAATAAGCCATGGATTATTGCGGCTCTGATTAGTTGGGGGATCGCTTTGTTTGAATATTTGTTGCAGGTTCCAGCCAATCGTATTGGCTATACTGCGCTGAATGTTGGACAGTTAAAAATTATGCAGGAAGTGATAACCCTGATGATTTTTGTACCGTTTTCAGTTTATTACTTAAAAGAGCCTTTGAAGCTCGATTACCTTTGGGCTGGCTTATGTTTAGTTGGTGCCGTTTATTTTGCATTTCGCAGTAAGTTTAGCGTGTAGTAGAAATTGTATTTAAGGATGGTTATGTACACAGACGAAGATTTAAATTTAGCAGTCAAGAAGGGTGTCTTTTCTGCCACGTCGGTGGAGGAATTTCGCCATCTTATGTCATTATCAAATGACTCTTCAGCGGTGGATGAAGAAAACTTTCGTTTAGTTGGCGGTTTTAACGATATTTTTATCGTGATTGCTTGCGCTTTATTGTTGTTTTCATCGCTTTGGGTGCTGATGTCGATTAACGACAGCTTGGGATATTTTGTGTTTGCTACTCTGTCTTGGGGGCTGGCTGAAATCTTTGTGAAGCGACGAAAAATGGCGTTGCCAGCCATTATGTTATTGCTGGCATTTGTTGGTGGCGTTTTTGGCTTAGCTAGTTCTCTATTTGGTGCAGAGTCTAGTTATGCGGTGATTTTTGCAACAGCGCTTTCAACACTGGCTGCCTATTTTCATTGGCGTCGCTTTAGTGTACCTATTACCGTTGCTGTTGGAACAGGAACTGGGTTGGCGTTATTAGGCTCTACTGTGCTGAGTGTTTTTCCTGATAGTGCAGGGCTTATTATGGTGACCTTGTTTATGTGCGGGTGTGTGGCATTTACCTTTGCTATGTATTGGGATGCGGGCGATACGAGCCGTACAACACGTAAGTCGGATGTGGCATTTTGGCTGCATTTGTTGTCAGCGCCTTTGATTATCCATCCTATTTTTTCAAGCCTTGGGGTGCTGGATGGTAATGAAAGCTTGGGTAATATGTTATTGATTGTTCTCCTGTATTTATTGATGACGATGGTGTCTATCTCGATAGATCGTCGTGCCTTTATGGTGTCGTCGTTGGTGTATGTGATTTACGCGTTGACGAGTCTGGTTGAAAATTACGGTGGTGTTGGTTATAGCTTTGCGATTACAGGAATTGTGATGGGGGCCTCTTTGCTATTGTTATCTATTTATTGGCATACAGTTCGATCCGTCTTTGTACAAAGGTTACCTGAGCGTATACAAGGGTATCTTCCTGTTATTAAAAAGGTATAGGGTATGTTTTTTCGTTTTATAGGTATGGCACTAATCGTGCTTTTGTCGGGTTGTAGTGCGTTGCAGAAGACCATGGATGTTCATAAACCTACGGCATCGGTAACAGGTGTTTCGATCGAAAGTCTATCGACCGAAGCGGTGACTTTATTGGTGGATGTTAAAGTAACAAACCCCAATGCGTTTGCCCTTAAAACAGCAGGATTTGATCTGGATTTGTTGGTCAATGAACATAATATAGCGCGGGTAAATCAGCCAGATGCCAAGTTATCCTTGTCTGCAAAAGGTAGTAACAGTATCCGTTTGCCTGTGACTTTGACGTTTGATCAAGTCATGAAAAGCGTAGGTGGGTTAGCAGATAAAACAGAATTGAATTATGCGGTTGAAGGTAGTGTCGCAATCAATTTGCCTGTATTAGGTGATTTCAATATGCCGGTTGATTTTGCAGGTGTGTTGCCTGTTCCTAAGAAGCCAGACGTTGTGTTTAAAAACTTGAATGTGGCTTCTATCGGGTTAAGTGGTGTTAAGCTTAGTGTCGATTTGGAGGTCACCAACCCGAATCGTTTTGATGTAAATTTGAGTGATGTACGCTATCAAGTTAAAACTGAGGGTAAGTCTCTGGGTGAAGGTAAGATACTGAATATCGATTTGTCAGAAGGTAAAACACAGCATATTTCAATACCGCTTTCGATTGCTATGGGGGATATGGGCGCCAGTTTGTATCGCCTTTTGACAAGTTCTGCACCAGTTGCGGTCGATTTGAGCATAGCTGCAGATGTGGATACGAATATCAGTGGTTGGAAATCTACTCCGTTATCGTTTGAGACTCAGCAAATGTTGAGTCGTTAAAAGTGGATAGGTGTAACTTAATGGCATATCTTAGATAGCTTGATTCTTGTCTGTGTCCTCGTGTTAGATAGGTTTTCTTGTAAGACAGTTTCTCTTGTTTGATGGTTTTTTGGGCGTATTTATTGGGGTTTTTATTAAGTCGTGGTTTTGATATGAGTCATTACGTGTTTCACGAGAATATAACGACTTGTGAAGAGTGCGATTTTGTTAACAGTATTCCGCCACTACAAAGTGGTGAACGTTTTCGATGCCAACATTGTGATCACGTTTTGGTCAGCGTTCATAAACATGCTTCAGCAAGAATTATGGGCGCAGGTTTGTCAGCCTTACTGATGCTGGCGCTGGCGATGAGTTTTCCTTTTCTTGGCTTTTCGACCAACGGTATTGAGCGTGGCGTAACTTTGTTTAATACGCTGAGTGTTTTACTCAGTCATGGTTATCTTGTGCTGGGCATTATTATTAGCTTGGCTTTATTTGTTTTTCCACTTGTTTATTTGTTTTCGGTTTTATTTCTAGTCTGGTCTTTTCAACATAAAGATGTACTGCGTTCTGCCCAGCGTTATTGTATTCGTTGGATTGTGGTTATTCAGCCTTGGTTGATGGTGGATGTTTTCTTAGTTGGCGTCTTGGTGGCATTGGTTAAGATGAGCAGCTTAGCTGATATTTCATTAGAACTGTCTTTTTGGGCATTTTGCGGTTATGTATTACTGTTGTCAAAAACCGTTATTTTGGTCGATAAACGCTGGTTTTGGAATCGAGTAGCAGGTAAGTCGGCCGATCATTCTGTGATGAACGCGACAGCTAAGCAGCAAGGGTTAATTGGTTGCCATTTTTGCGGTGCTACTTTGCTTGGCGATGCGAAGCACTGTGACCGTTGTGGTCATTCTGTTGATAGCCGCCGGCCGAAAAGTATCAGCATGACAGTTGCTTTGTTGATTGCTTCTTTAGTGATGTATATACCCGCGAATGTCTTTCCGATCATGCAAACCACATTTTTGGGTAGTACTGAGCCCTCGACTATTATGGGAGGCGTGTTATTACTTTGGTCGTTAGGATCTTATCCTGTTGCCTTGATCATATTGTTTGCGAGTGTTGTGATTCCTCTCGCTAAAGTATTCGCATTAAGCTGGTTATGTTGGCAAAGCTATTCCCCAAGTGGTAAGCAAACAGAGCAGAAAATGAAGCTGTATCGTATTACTGAATTGGTAGGACGTTGGTCGATGATCGATGTATTTGTGGTGGCTATTTTGACCAGTTTAGTTCAAATGGGAAATTTCATGTCTATTTTGCCAGGCCCTGCGGTGTTGTCTTTTACGGCCGTTATTGTTTTAACTATGTTGGCGGCAATGACATTTGATCCAAGATTATTATGGGATAAAGACGACGCACTTAGTGCCTCTTCTTTAGCAAGGAGAAAAGAGTGAGTGACCCGAACAAGCAAGTGGAAAGTATGCGACAAGTCCGATTTAATTCTATCTGGCTCGTGCCTTTAATTGCGCTTTTGGTTGCCGGTTGGATGCTCTATCAAAATTGGTCAAGCCAAGGTCCAGTCATTACTTTATTGGCTTCTAATGCGGAAGGATTAGAAATTGGTAAGACAAAACTTAAATCTCGCAACGTAGATGTGGGCAGAGTAATTGATATCCGTTTGAGTGAAGACTATGAAAACGCGATTATCAAAGTTCGTATGAATCACGGCACAGAACAGATGTTACGTGATGACGCAAGGTTTTGGGTGGTCAAGCCTCGAATTGGCAAAGAGGGAGTTAGTGGGCTTGGAACTCTATTGTCCGGTGCCTATATTGATATGACGCCAGGTGTAAAAGGACATCTAAAAACGGATTTCACACTCCTAAGCCAGCCTCCACTTTCTACTGAAAATGAAGGCGTCCGCCTTGTTTTATCCAGCACAGAAGGTTCTAAATTAGACGTTGGTGCTTTGGTGCATTTTCGTGGTTATGAAGTCGGTTATGTTGAAAAAGTCGGCTTTGACACAGAAAAAGGCGCTATTACTTATCGTGTTGTGATTCGTTCGCCTTATGATGCTTTGATAAACAGTGATGTACAGTTTTGGATGACTCCTGGTCTGTCATTTAAGAGTTCTGCTAGTGGTTTTGAAGTTCGTCTCGATTCATTGGAGACATTTTTAGCAGGTGGTATTTCCTTTGGTTTGCCCCCAGGGCGAACAGCTGGACATCCTGTTAAAGATATGGCCGCATTTCGTTTATATGGCTCTAAAGAAAGTGCTGCCAACAACATGTTCAGTGAATTTATCAATTATGTCTTTTTGTTTGAGAGCAATATCAGTGGTCTAACACCTGGTGCAGCCGTTGAGTTCCGTGGAGTACGAATTGGTACCGTTTTGGATGTGCCTTTTAATGGTATTCCAATGGATTCTTTGACGTCTCTTGATACCCCTTTGATCCCTGTGCGTGCCCGAATTGAGCCGCAACGATTGAATTCTTTAGATACTTCCGGTGCGATGTCATTACAGAAGTGGAATGAATTAATTGAGGATCGAATAAACAAAGGCGTTCGGGCTTCTTTAAAAATAGGCAACTATTTAAATGGCGCTAAAGTCATTAATATTGATTTTATGAAGAATCCACCACCGATAAAGCTGAAAGAGTTTGCGGGTTACAAAATATTTCCGACGGCACCTGATGCCTTTGGCAATATTGAAACAAAAGTGGTTACCATTTTGGATAATTTGTCGCAGATACCATTGAACAGTACGTTTGAGCAGCTAGGTCAAACTATGGGGCAGGCCAATGAGACATTGCATCAATTGCAAGAGCTTAGTAAAAGCGTAAAACAGCTCGTGGATAAATCTGAAACACAGCAACTTCCCGCTGATTTGGCCGCTACCATTAATGAGTTGAATTTAACGCTGGAAACCTATCAAGCAGATGGTCAAATAGGTCGCCCATTAAGAGAGAATATGGTGTCGTTAGGACGTGCATTAAATGAACTACAGCCCTTACTAAGACAGTTAAGAGAGAACCCAAACACCTTAATTTTTGATAGTAAACCGCGAGCAGATGTTGAGCCGAAAGCGGCGAAATAGCTCAAAGGAATAAAATGAATATGATGATTTACGGGCGTGTGTTTTTTCTTGCTTTGATAAGTTGGATGATGGCGGGTTGCGCTACACCAACGCCACCTAGCAATGAATATTTATTGATGGATACAGGGCTGAAAAATGTCCAAGCTCAGCCGAGTAAAAAAATGGCGGTTCAGCTTATGCCAATTGTCGTTGCTAACTATCTGGCGGGTAACGAGATTGTGCTAGTGACGAAAGAAGGGGAGGTTCATCGATCGCAGAGTAACTTGTGGGCAGAGTCTTTGTCTCCTCAGTTGACTCGTTTAACACAGCAGCGATTGGAAAAAACCTTGCCTAATATTACCTGGTTTGGTGGGCAGCGGTTGCCTTCTTATGCGATTGCTTTGTTAAATATCGAAGTGGACGACTTTTATGCTGACTTGGAAGGTATGGTGCATATCTCTGGGCGTTGGCAAGTGATTTCAGCAACGGGAGAGTTGGCCGCTTCGAGCACTTTTGACGTCAAAAGTGAATTGAAATCGGATGGATACTCAACCATGGTGCAAACTCTGTCTGCTAGTTGGTTTAATAAGGTAATTGATCCGATGGCAAAAGAAATAGCGCTTTCGTTTTAAAACTAAAAGTCATTCAAAAAATTGTAATAAAAAGGGACAGCGAATTGATTCGTTGTCCCTTTTTATTAGTGTAATTAAGGATACTTTCTAGTTCGTTTTATTGAACTCGTTCATGGCGGCAATGTGTTCAGGTCCAATTCCGCAACAACCGCCAATCAAGGTTGCACCGTCTGCAACCCATTGCTTAACCCAAGTTAGGTAGGCTGGTGGTGTTAGATCAGCGCGCAATTCATCTAAACCATCATTTGCCGTAGCATTTTTAGGTTGTGGTGGAAAAGCATTGGCGTAAGCTCCCACTTGGATGCTGCTAGCGTTCAAAGAAGACAATACTGTTTGAGTCACTCGAATCGCTTCTCCGATAATTTCAGGCTGGCTGCAATTAAATAAAATGGCATTGACGCCGATGGCTTGCATGGCTTTTATGGCTTCGACAACAGTTTCGCCAGAACGTAGCAAAGGTTCGGTCGTTGGCTCTGAATCTTCAAGCGTAAAAGAGACCCAGAAAGGTTTTTGATCGGTATCAATTTTATCGACAAGGGCTTTTACGCGAGTGACTTCGTCAATTAAGCTTTGTGTTTCGGATAACCAAAGATCCACGTATGGGTTTAGTGATTCAATTAGCGGTACTGCGAGTTCTTCAACCCGATTGGCTTGATACAGATCCGCTCGGTATGAACCAAACAAAGGAGCAAGAGAGCCTGCTACTTTGGTGTCTGTTTGGCTTTCATCAGCAGCCTCACGAGCGACTTTTCCTGAAAGTGTAGCAAGTGCGCGGCCTTGTTCTTTAAAGACGTCTTCACCTATGTGAAAAGGTACTAGGGCATAGCTATTTGTAGTGATGACGCGAGAGCCGTTTGCAATGTAAGACTGGTGTACTTCCTTCACAATGCTTGGCGCTTCCATCATGGCTAATGCAGACCATTCTGGCTGTTTAAAAGGTGCGCCGCGGCGTTCAAGTTCTCGGCCCATGCCGCCATCAAGAATGGTGAATGAAGTCATATAATGTCCTATAGTGTTTTGGTGTATGCGCGATTTTAGACAGATTTTTAAAGTATTCAATGGTCACGCAAATTATCCACGTGAAACTATAGATCTTTTGTATAGCGCTTGAGTATCTTCTTGGGTTTCAGGTACCATTTTTAAACACTCAAAGGGTGGCCATCATCTTTTAAAAAAGCCTGAATAGAATTGAGAACATGCATTGGGTGAGTCATATGCAAACAATGTCCATTGCCTTCTATTATTTCTAGTTTGGCATTTTGTAACTTACTCTGGGTATATTCACCCACACTAACGGCAACTAAAGCGTCGTTTGAGCTTTGTAGTATTAGGCATGGGTGAGATATTTCAGGTAACAAAGATCGGTAATCGGAAAAGAAAGTTGCTTCAGCGAAGGGCTTGGAATAGGTCACATCGGTAGCGCAAAAGCTGCTCAGTAATTCATGTACTAATGTGTCACTTTCCGACATTCCTGGGCCAATAGGCGATAAGTCGCTTCCCATCACCATGGGCGCTAGGTAGTTGCCCCAGCCGATATAGTCTTTATCCATCAACTGAATAAGCTCTTCTAGGTTTTGTTTCTCAAAACCACCTTGGTAATCTTCGTCTAAGTTTAAAAAACAAGGTGAGGGGCAAATAGCGATTATCTTAGAGAATAGATCAGGACGTTGTTTGGCGGCAAGCCATCCAATCGTGCTGCTTACTGAATGACCGACAAAAATAGTGTCTCTTAGCTCTAAAGCGTCGCATATTTCAATGATATCTAACGCATAACCTTCTAAGTGCTGGTAGCGATTTTCCTCATACGCTGAGAAGTCTGAGCTGCCACTACCAACATAATCAAACAGTAGAACTTGATACTCTTTTTCAAGAAAAGGCAGTATGAAGCGCCACATATTTTGGTTACAACCAAAGCCATGGGCTAAAATAATAGTTTGTTCACCTTTGCCTGATAGATTGACGTTATTGCGTTGCATAATGTTATTGGACTCGTACTTTCCGTGCTGTGTCTTAAACATCATGATTTCCCTTCTTCTTAATCGGAGCTTTTGTGTTAGCTACGTGTTCTATCATAGGTATAACGCCATTTTATAATACCTGTGTGATACGTTTAATGATCTATAGCAAGGTTTATTAAAGTGAAATAACAAAAACGCCAACAAAAATTGTTGGCGTTTTAAGTTCGAATAATGAGTCTTTCGATAGTTACACTATAAAAGGCTCTTATCAAAGGGATTAGCTTGTCGTTATTTCGCTTTGTTTTTTGCTGCTTCAATGCTTTTCTGAATCAGAGGCGAAATAGTTAGGCCTTGTACAATGATGGAGAAGATAACCACAACATAAGTAATAATGACGATGATGTCGTGTAAATCTAACCCTTCAATCATCATTTTATTGGTTGGAATCGCTGCGGCCATAGCAAGAGCCAAGCCACCGCGCAAACCACCCCAAGTCAAGATCTTTACAGAGTGTTTATCGTACTCGCGGTAGCGTTTGAAAATCAAATATGGGCTGCCAACACTGATAAAACGAGCCAGTAGCACAACAGGCACCATGACTAAACCTACACCTATTATTTCCCAGGTTAAAGGCATGGTAACGATCAACATACCTATGATTAGGAAAAGCAGAGCGTTTAAGAAGCTGTCTGTCGCATGCCAAAAATCTTTCACGTAGCGAGTGCCATCTGGACCGCTCTTCTTAGACGCTTTTGCCCGTGTGATGTTGCCAAGAAGAATGCCACTTGTCACCATCGCAAGTGCACCGGAAATCTCCCAAATATTAGCCAAGGCAAAGCCAGCGGAAGGAATGGTTAGAGTAACTAGCAGGCGTGTATTGATATCTTTGCAATTGATAATAACAAAGTGACCAACCAGAGCGATAACAAGACCAAATACAATGCCACCAATCGCGTCGACTAAAAATAGCTCAGCGACGTCTTGGAAGTTGGCTTCAGTACCATAAAATGCGACCGCAAAGATGGTGGTGAAAATAACCAAACCAACGCCATCGTTAAACAAGGATTCACCTTCTACTTGAATCGAAATGCCTTGTGGCGCATTCATTTGTTTGATGATGGCCAATACTGCAATCGGGTCAGTTGGGCTTATCAAAGCACCGAATAGTAAACAGTAGATAAAAGGTATTGGGAAGTTGAGAAGAGCAAATATGTAGTAACTTAAATAGCCAACTATAAAAGTCGAAGCGAGTGTGGAAAATAATACCAGAATGGTGATTTCCCAACGCTGTCTTCTTAATGCTGCAAGGTCGATTTCTAAAGCCCCAGCAAATAACAAAAAGCCTAGCATGCCTTTTAGTAGAAGCTGATTAAAGTCTATGCCAGAAACGACCTGAGTAATGAAAACCGCGGTTTCATCACCAAGCATTTTTACTGCAAGAATCAGTAGTAATGAAATTACGACAGAGCCTGTAGTAATGGCGATCGTAGTTTGCATTTTTAGTATGTATTGGTTGGTAAAAGCGATGAAAACCGCTAGTGCCGATAGAAAACAGATGAGATACCAAGCGTTCATTCGAGAACCTTAACATTATCAGTAAGAGTGAGAGTCATAAAAGGGTGCATGGGGGATGCTGGGGCAGTATGTTATCCCTAGAATTTGCCTCTGTCACTGTTTCGCTGTACAAAAAGTAGTCCTGAAGTGGGTGTTTTTTTATAAAACAGGAAATTTTATTTCAAAAAGCATCATTTTTGGACGATATTTCGCTTCTTATGTAGGAAAATTACAACGAAACTCAAATTCGGTTGTGCATTTTTCGAATAGTACGAGCAAAAAAATTATTCTTCTTTTGTGTATATCTCTTCTATTCTGTTGTTATGGAGAACAATTAAATAGCAAAACAATTAATAAAAAGAAAAATAAGGAAGCTTGCATGTCTCAGTCTTTATACAAATCAAACTTATACAAACCCAGTTTACTTGCCGTAGCTATTAGTAGCTTTGTTGCTTACAGCGGTATCACAAGTGCGGCGAATTCTTCGTCTATTCCTCAGTTAAGTGAAGCAAAAAGCTCTGTTCTTGCGACGAGCTGTGAAGGGCTTTCATCTCTTTTAACGGCTAGTAATACAGTAATAAATTCTGTTGAAACTGTGGCGAAAGGGACGTTAAAGTTAGGAAACAGTGATGTTGAGGAGCATTGTTTAGTTAAAGGAAAAATGCATGAGCGTATTGGCGATGTCGACGGTAAGTCTTATGCCATAGGTTTTGAGATGCGCTTACCTAAAAAGTGGAACGGACGTTTTCTTTATCAAGCAAATGGTGGTTTAGATGGCGCAGTGAGAACGGCTGAAGGCGCAATGGGCGGTGGTCCATTAACTGGTGCACTATTACAGGGTTTTGCTGTGATTAGCTCAGATGCTGGTCACGATAAGAGTATTCCGACCTTTGCTTATGACCCACAAGCGAGACTTGATTATGGTTATCAAGCTGTTGCTAAGTTAACGCCAATGGCGAAAACAGTTATTCATCAAGTCTATGGCAAAGGTCCTGATCGTAGTTATTTTGCAGGCTGCTCCAATGGTGGTCGCCATGCGATGGTAGCTGCGACTCGATACGCTAATGACTACGACGGATTTTTAGTTGGTGCACCAGGTTATCGTTTACCTCTTGCGGCGGTGGCAAGCATTGCTGGCGCTCAGGTTTATGCCTCTATTCCTAGGACAGATAAAACGGACTTGAAAACGGCTTTTACCTTGGCAGAGCGTACAACTGTGTCTAAAGCAATATTAGCAAAATGTGATGCCCTTGATGGTGTGAAAGATGACATGATTCAAGATTTTAAGTCTTGTCAGACGGCTTTTAGTATTCAAACCGATGTCGCAACCTGTAAGGCTGAGCGTGACGGTAGCTGCCTTACTCAGCCGCAGAAAAATGCAGTAGATAGTATTTTTAAAGGTGTAACTACGAGCAATGGAAAGCGTTTTTATTCCTCTTTCCCTTATGATGCAGGCATAAATAATAGTGATCAGATGATGTGGGAATATTCGGCACCGATTGAGCGAGACTCTGGTGCGGTAGCGATGATTTTTAATACACCACCAGTTGAACTTAAAGATTACAGTATTCGCAATTTCGATGGTGCTGACTTTGTTTGGAAAGCTAATATTGATGATCTAGTGGCAAAAGTGAATGCCGTATCGGGCGTTTATAAAGAGTCTGCTATGTCATTTATGGCGCCGCCTACACCACAAAACATGTCCACCTTACGTGATAACGGAGGAAAAATTATGGTGTACCATGGCGTGTCTGATGCGATTTTTTCTGTGCAGGATACTGAAGCTTGGTATCAAGCGTTAGACGCTGAAAATAACGGTCATGCAAACGATTTTGCTCAGTTTTATCCTGTTCCTGGTATGGGGCATTGTCGTGGCGGTCAAGCCACAGACCAATTTGATATGTTAACACCGTTAGTCGCTTGGGTAGAAAAAGGACAGAAGCCTAAACAGGTAATTGCTACGGCTCGTGGCGAAGGAAATCCTGGTGGCGTAAATGACGAGTTGCCAGCTTCTTGGAGTGTTAATCGTACTCGACCTCTTTGTCCTTATCCTAGTGTGGCAACTTACGATGGCAAAGGCGATGTAGAAAGAGCGCAAAGTTTTGCCTGTAAAGCTCCCCAAAGCATGTAAAGTGTTTTCTATGCCATTCTTTTTAGATACAGAAAGGCTTGCTTGTGAAAATAGGCAAGCCTTTCTGTATCTAAAGCCTCTCTTCAATGCGCCATGTACTGTTATCAATGGATGACAATAACATCCCTGATTTTTTCAAAGTTTGTAAATCCCTTTCATTTCCTGAGGTATTTTTGCTTTTTTGGCCGTAATTTACTTACAAAACCTAACCAATCGGTTTGTTACAGATGAAGCAAAGGTGTAACGGGAGTATAATCTGCGGCATTTACACTATGTGAGACCTTTGCGCGGTTACTTTGCTCGTCAATACTTAGTAAAAAACAAACTCGAATTACTCATTTATACCCTATTGAGTATGGCTTTTGCGTCCTGCGACGCCATATCACTTACATTCATGTAAGTGTCCGCTTTCTCGTTTATTTTTGCCTCGTTTTGGCTTCGTGCGTGACATTGTGAAAAGGTCTCTTTATGAAATTTAGTGACATCTTTTAGGAGTATATTTATGGCAACACCTTCCCAGCATGATTTGCGTAATGATTTTCGAGCATTATTAGCAAGTGGCAAGTGCTATTACACGGCTTCTACATTTGATCCTATGTCGGCTCGTATCGCTGCAGATCTTGGCTTTGAAGTAGGGATTTTAGGTGGCTCTGTTGCATCTTTACAGGTATTGGCTGCACCAGATTTTGCTTTGATTACTTTAAGTGAGTTTACTGAACAAGCGACTCGAATCGGTCGTGTTGCGCGTTTACCTATTATTGCTGATGCTGATCATGGTTACGGTAACGCATTGAATGTGATGCGTACCATCGTTGAACTTGAGCGTGCTGGTGTTGCAGCGTTAACGATTGAAGATACCTTGCTGCCAGCAAAATATGGCCATAAATCTACTGATTTGATTCCAGTAGAAGAAGCGGTTGGTAAATTAAAAGCGGCTTTAGAAGCGCGTATTGACCCTATTATGAGTATTATTGCTCGTACTAACGCAGGCCAGTTGACGACCGAAGAAACCATTTCACGTGTTAAAGCTTATCAAGCCGTTGGTGTAGATGGTATCTGTATGGTCGGTATTCGTGACTTCGCTCATCTAGAAGAGATTAGCCAGCATATTTCTATTCCGATTATGTTGGTGGCTTATGACAATCCAGAATTACGTGACCGTGAGCGTTTAGCGGCGAACGGTGTGCGTATTGTGGTGAATGGCCACGCAGCGTATTTTGCAGCAATTAAAGCCACATACGATTGTTTGCGCGAGCAGCGTGGTATTGCAGAAGGCACTTTAGATGCATCTGAATTGTCTACTCGTTACTCTACATTGGAAGAAAATCGTGTATGGGCGAACAAATATATGGATGTTCAAGAGTAATCTTCGATTGCTAATAGATATCTAAATGAGAAAAGCCAACATTATGGGGTCACTTCATATGTTGGCTTTTTTGTGTTGTTTTACTTGAAAGTATGGCAATTAGCCAAGTTGAGCTAATTGCTCGTAAGTGTTGCGTAGCCAGACCTTCATGCGCTGGCGTTCTGCAATATTCATGATGCCTTTGTCGTTTGCAACGGCCCAAAAACTGCTGTTATTAAAATCGATTTTTTGAGTCAACTTACTTTGTAATTTTGGTAGTTCAATGATTAAGGCTTCGCGGCTAACGGCTTTCTTAAAAGTGTCAGATTTTTGAAAGCGAGAAAAGTCAGTACCGCGACCTAGGTTTTGTACCACTACAAAATCAACTGATGGTTGAGTGTAGCGGTCAAGTAAATCATCTAGTAGCGCCACTGAATCAGCACCATCGTCCATGACATGCCATAGACAGACTTGGTAGCCCATTTCATCTAGTAAACCAAATACATCGGTTTCTTCAATCCATTTGCCCAACGGCTGAGATGCTTGAGCTGCTAGGTCAATAATTAAATCACGATCTGGATATTCTTCAATGGCCGCTAACATGCCATCTAAACTGTCTTCTTCACCAATTAAAATAGGAGAAGCGAATTCACTATAGAAACGTGAAAATGTACCGTGCGACGCATCACAGTCAAATCCTAAAAACGGTTGATCGTTATCAATATAGAATTGCGCTAGGACACGAGCAGTCATAGATTTCCCTACGCCACCTTTTTCACCGCCTACAAAATGTACCTTACCCATCTAGATTCCCTCATTGAAGATTAACTTGACCATGTTTTAAAGGCTTACTGAAAATATTTTTGTATGAAATACATGCTACCAACATTTTTTGAAAAAGCTTGGCGCTTTCATGACAAAATAACAGAAAAAAGAATAAATGGGTTAGTAGTATAGGGTATTAGGCGGCTTTTCTAGGTACTTAAACAAATAGGTGCTAGTCTGAATAACTGTAAATTACATAATATAAGGATCATTTTATGGAGATCTTAGCTTTTTTGTTTATTGGTGCCTTGGCGGGTTGGTTAGCTGGTCAGTTAGTAAAAGGTGGCGGCTTTGGTTTAATTGGTAATATCGTGATCGGCGTTGTTGGTTCTTTTGTCGGCGGATTTACGTTTCAACTACTTGGTTTGTATTCCGGTAGTTTCTTGGGTTCTCTTGTTACGGCAACTGTGGGGGCTATTATCCTACTTTATGTTGTACGGCTCGCTAAATCCTAGTTTTAGACTTTTTAATAAATCAGCCCGCTCTTAGATGCGGGCTTTTTTATGGGAAATGTTTCCAATATAAAACTTAAATAAGCTCTAACTCTTCCATGATACGTCGAATAGTGGCTTTTGTGCTGTCCTGTAGTGGCACCATAGGCAAACGGCATTCTTCAGTACAAAGTCCTAATAATGACATGGCGTATTTTGGCCCAGCTGGGTTTGGTTCAATAAAGAGCGCGTTATGTAGCGCAAATAATTTATCCTGCAATTGTGCAGCTTCTACGTATTTTCCTTCGCGACATAGACGTTGCAATTCCACAACTTGTTTTGGTGCTACGTTTGACGTAACCGAAATACAGCCATTACCACCACCAACGTTATAAGCCACCGTGGTGATATCGTCGCCACTTAAGAAATTGAAAGGTTTGTTAATTAAGGCGCGTTCACGAATAGGGCGCGTCAAGTCGCCTGTTGCATCTTTTACCCCAATTATTCTTGGTAATTCTGCAAGGCGAGCCATTGTCGCTACTTCTAAGCCAACAACAGAGCGAGGTGGGATGTTGTAAAGGATGATAGGTAGTTTGCTGTTGTCGTGTACGTATTTGAAATGTTCGTACAAACCCGTTTGATTTGGACGGTTGTAGTAACCAGCGACATGTAAGGTTGCATCCGCGCCAGCTTGATAAGCGTATTCAGAGTAATTTACCGCTTCAACAGGGTTATTAGAACCAGCACCAGCAAGCACAGGCACGGCCTTATTGGTTTCTTGTACGGTAATTTCGATAACACGTTTATGCTCGTGTTCGCTTAAGGTTGGGGATTCTCCAGTTGTACCAACAGGAACTAGGCCGTTGATACCTTGATCTATTTGCCAGCGAACGATTTTTCGCAAAGCGTCTTCGTCTAATTGGCCATTACGAAAGGGAGTGATTAGTGCCGTGATTGCGCCGTAGAACATACTTTTGCCTCATTTAGGCCGGTATGCATTCTGCTGAAAAGATAGATAGACCGTCAGCGAGAATGCTGCCGGGGAGTTGTTTAAATCTTAATTCCACACGTCAGCGCCGCAAAGCTTCTTAGCCTTACGTTTATCGCCGTTGCGTTTATTTAAGATATTGTTATTCATAGGGTAATAAAAATTTTCATCAAGTTTTGTATAGTTAGCTTTTCTATGCTGACGTTTTTTCTAAAAAAGGTCAATACGATGGAGGATTTTTATTTAGGAAGATGAAGTAGCGCGATGAGCTAGTTGGTTATGTTTGATTGGTGCGTTTTTGATACCTCTAACGATAATATCTCAGTTTTTGTGATTACGTTTTAGCGTACTTGAAAGCACTCACCCAATAATCAGGCAGCTAATTATTGGGTGAGGGCGAATCAAGATGTTTATTTTTGAAAAATAAAGCTCTCGGATTCAAGCAGCTTTTGTGTCCAAAGCTCATACGCTTTTGGGTTCAAGTGCAGTCTGTCGCCATCAAACAAGTTTTCTTTTATCTCACCATGTTTGTCGAGCAGGGTAGAGAACAAATCTACGTATTGAGTGTTAGGGCGTGTTTTGGCAAGACGAACCAATTGTTTATTGGTTTGCTCGATAATTTTGCGTACTTTCAATCGTGCAGGGCTGCATTTAATGCTGATTAGAGTGACTGGAATACCGGGTAGATGGCGATCTATTTTTTGTAGTAGCTCAATGTATAGATCAACTACCTTGTTGCTGTCACAATGGTTACCAATATCATTGTCGCCAGCATAAATAACTAATGAGCGTGGTTTGTGTGGCAATATGATACGTTCAAAATAATATACGCAAGCTTCTAATGTTGCTCCGCTAAAGCCTAAATTTATGCCGTCTTTGTCACGGAAATTATGGGCGAAATCATTCCATAAACGTACAGTAGACGAGCCATAAAACGCTACAGGCTGCTCTTTGTATTCTTGATAAGCTAGATGGAATTCTAGCTCTCGCACATCCGATTCGAATTCCACATCGATTTGATTCAAGCTCATTACATTGGAGCGATAGCCGTTTTTACCGCTAAATATAGGGTATTGGCGAATCTCTTTTGATAGCTCAACGGCTTCGTTAACGTAGCCTTTGTAGTCTTCCTGATAAGAAGCTAAGAATCGCACCAACGCTTTTTTATCTTTGTAATCAACTTTGCTGGATAGTTTAAACGCAGGCTTGATAATGACAGTATAAAGGTTGTGATCCGCGCGTTTATCAAAGTTCGCTACTACAATAGGAACGATCCAAGGCTCTTCGCTTCCCATGGAGCCAGCTAATTCAAAGGCGTGAGGTAGCAAGGCACCTGGAGATTGTTGTGTGCTAAAGCTTTGTCCTTCTGGTGAAATCATTAAAGGAAAGTTTTGACGTAGCGTTTCCTGAGACTGCTTGATAAATTCATCATGCTCTGGTGTATCTTTAGTCAGCTCTTCCCAGCTATTGATAAAGATATTGCCAAACTTGCCATAAAAGTCATCGCGCCAGAACTCACTTTCTTTACTGCGTCGTACGACGCGCTGACCAGAAATACCGTATTGCTTGTCGATGATCATGGCGCTAATAAATTGCGCGTCCATAGAAAAGCGGAAACCATTTGGTAAGCGGTTCGTTGGAGAACCCAGTAAATGGTTATAAATGAACAGAGAACCAGCTTTCTTTGGCAGGTTTTCTAGGCCCTTAATGACATAGGGAACTTGCTGAAAAGCCTGTTTAAATAGTTCTGTGCCTAACCGTCTAGCATCCAAAGCTGGTGTATCTTTAGGTAAGCTATTGATTGTGTCATAGACATTTTGCAAGTGACGATAAAAGGCATTTTCACGCTGTAAGTCTTTCAAAATGTCCAGGCACATACCGGAAATAGTGCGCTCTAATACACTGCCAAAGTGTAGGCATTTATAGAGTACGCCGAATGCTTCGTCGGTTGTGATGGCGCTTTTGAGTAATTCACTGACTTTATATAGAGGTGAACTGACTGGTAAAAGTGCCGCGTTTTGGTCTATTACGTTGCTGACCGCTAATGCTTCATCGTTTGCTATCTGTGAAAGGTAGCGCATTCTAGCAGCTAATAAATGCGCGCCAATCAGCCAAATGAGTCGATATAAGTATTTAACTGAAAATTTAGGGCTGTCTTTGAAAATCTCTAGCAAATCATCACGCTTTATAAACAAAACGCTGCTGTCTCTCGATGAAATGATTGAAGTGCGATTCTTCATTTCTTTATTTTGAGTGGCCCAAGCCAGTACGGTTCCTTTGCGAGAAATCGTTCGGGTGGTAATAATGTCCCCTGAGTCAGTTTGGTAGCTGATGACAACTTTCCCCTTGATTAGCAGGTATAAGCCGTCTGCAGGCTGGTCTTGTTGGCTTAATATGTCACCTTGATGGGCTAATAATATGGACGACTTTTTGGCTAATGTGTGTATTTCAGCTTGCGTAAAGGTCTCACAAAATGGCGCGTAGTTTAGAAGGCTAATGGCATCTTTCAGTGCATGAACTTGCGTTTCAGAATCGATTAATGGACGAGTCTCTTCAAAAGCTAACGACTCATTGGAAAAAAATGGGCGTGTTTGGTTTTGTACATTGGTTAGAACTGGTAAAGACTCTTGGTAAACAAACTGCAGAAATTGACTGGCGAAAAGTAAATTGGCATCGAGAATTTTTTGCAATTCAACAATCGGCCAATAGAGTAGTTTAGAAGACTTAGTCGCTGTAAATGTGGTTGCATAACGAGAAGGGTGACGGAAAGCTGACCAGCCGATTGGAGAAAGAAAGTTGCTGATTGTGCCGACGTTATAAGACTTGCCGGTATCTTGTAATGGAACCGAAATGGCGACTTCGCCTTCTAAGAGAAAATAGATGTTTTGGCCAATTTCAAATTGTTTAGCCAGAATGTCTCCCGCTTTTAGGTTTTTTATGCAGGCTAGATCGGTTAGAGATGACATTAATTCGGCATCAACATCTACCATGAAAGGAAACGTATTTATGTGTTTTGTTATATCCATCTTTTGTACCTCAAATCTGTCTTGCCCTAGTTAGGGACGTTTGATCGTCACTGTCTCACCTAAAAGTGCGTAGTCATCGCCACCTAGTCGTGAAAGAGGGTTCAGTTTTTTATTATCGATGAAAATCCGAGACTCTTCTTCGGTTACAAGGTCTTCATCAACGTATAAGTCGAGTATTTCCAAATACACCGCATTGAATGATGCGTTTCCTAATGTATGTATGTCGAACAGTTTGCAGTGAATAGCGACTTTAGCTTCTGCAATTCGCGGTAGTGTTTCTGTGAAATCAGTGAGTGATAATCTTGTTTTAGGTAATTCCGATTCCCCATAGGATAAAGTTGCCGAACTTTCGTTAACCGCGCTCACTAAAGCCCCACTGGGAATATGCAAAACACATTCCTTTTCGCGCAGTAGGTTGAATTTTGTATCTTTGGCGACATCGGTGGTTTTGTTACCAATAGAAACCATTAAGAGAGCTGGATCGGAAGAGATAGGTGCAAAATAAGAAAAAGGGGCGAGATTAAAAGTCTCGTTTTCATTCTTTGTCATGATCCACGCAATGGGGCGCGGTGTGATAGTTTGTGTGATCAGGTGATAGCGCTGATTGCCGCTTAGTTGATCAAACTGAAAACGCATAGACTTCCCCGTGTTTATGAAACATTACTTGTTAAATTACTACAAATACCAATCCGTTGTGAATCTTTGAGTGGAAACTTATGAAATTTATTGTAAAAAGCGGAGTTCAGGATAGTTGAAACAGGGGGGGGGGGGCGAGCCAACTCAATCGGTTATGAATTCTAGAAATTAGAAGGCAGAAGGCTCGTGATTTTTCGGTGTGTTTTATGTCTTTAGTTTAGTAGGCTTCAATGATGGCGTTAAAAGCAATGACCACACGATCTTTATCGCCAAAATACGGTAAAGCAGAGTGCTTTAAATAAGATGGGAAAATGATCACTTGGCCATCTGTCGGGGTAAAGTCCCAAACGCCATGACCTCCAAGGTAAGCAGTACCCGGATCCGCATAGTGTTCTGCGTTGACTCTTGGGTCATAAAAGCGATTTAGGCCACCATTGCCTTCGATATTGGCATCACCAGGTTCTAAATAGTAAATGCCGCACCAAGAGCAATTTGGGTGAGAGTGCGCGTCATGGTAGCCGCCTTTTTGCGTTACATGATACCAAGACTCGATAATATGGGCGTCAGCCTCCATATCTTCTGGCCAAAAAGCTTGATTTACTGATCCAGCAATCTCTAGAATCAACTCTTCTAACGCGCGCTTAGCTTCCATTACATTTGCATCGGCGAGATCTAAAAAATCCAAAGTGCTTTCGTGCAAAGCGTATTTTGCTTTTGGCGCAATTCGGCTTTCAATTGCTGTGGTTTGAGTCGATTTTTGTTGATAAACAGCAGCTAAAAGCGCTTCTTTTAGGAAGTCATGATCCGGCATTTGAGTAACAAACAAGGGGGTTGTCCAAACATTAATTTCTTCGATGATTGAGGAGTTTGTCATGTACGTTATGCCTGTAAAAAGGTTTGAGCGAATGGTGTATTTTCGTTATGCGGGAATGTCTAGTTCTGTCACAACAGGTTTGTAGCCACAAAACATCATCACTAGGTTGCGAAAGCCTGTTTCGCTGTCTGGGCCTTCTAATCCCTTGATGCTTTTATCAATCAAGGCTAAGTAGTTTTGCATGTAAGGCAGGGTGACTTTGTTGTGTCGCGACATAGCGCTTTCATAGAATGGCACGCGTTTGTCCCAAATTTTTTCACTTTGGCAGGCTTGCTTAAAGCTGGAGGATTGCATGCTTTGTAGTAGGTTCGATAAGGTTTGAATTTCGCGATTAAACAGCCAGAGAATAATACTGGACTCGACGCCTTCGCCTAACAATTGATGTAAACAGTGCATGGCGTCTTTTGTTTTGCCCATTAATAATCGATCGCTTAAGTCGTAAATAGAGTAACGACTGCTGTCAGCCACAGATTCGGCAACTTTTTCAGCATCAATTTGAACGCCTTGCCCATGTACTAGAGCAAGCTTTTCTAATTCTTGGGAAAGCGCTAAGAGGTTGCCTTCTCCGCGTTCGCAAATCATGCTGGCAGCGTCACGAGTCAGCGATAAATCGAGTGCTTGCGCTCTTTGCTGTACCCATGCCGGTAGGCGATTTGCGTCTATCGGCCAGATTTGCACAAAAACACCTTGTGACTCAAGCTGAGTGAACCACTTAGCTTTTTGGGTTCGAGCATCGATTTTAGGTAGCGTAAGCAAGATGATGTTGTCTTCGCTAAGCGACTGGCCTAATTGAGCCAGTGCTTTGCTATGCTTCTCGCCCATCTTATCTATTTGGATATCAAACATTCTACGCATAGAAAACAACGACAAACTTTGATTTTCATTAATGACGTCTTGCCAATCAAACTGAGCATCGGCGACGAAACGTAGTCGCTCATCAATATTATGCTGTTGGGCGGCCTTGCGAATGCTGTCTGCCGCTTCTTGGCACAATAAGACTTCGTCACCAGAAATAATATAAATAGGCGCTATGCTTTTTTTTAACTGTGCTGGTAACTGATCAGCTCTGACTTTCATTTTGAGACCTTTGCACTATTACTATGCTCTCCAATACTTTGTTAAAAACAAACTAAAAATGCTCATTTATAACCCCTAAAGGAGGTAGGTGGTGCAATTACAGTGGGGCATAACTTAAGTCATAAACTAATCGATTGGCTAGATCTTCATTCATGCTGTCTTCTTGCGCTTGGTTGTAAGAGATTTTAGCGCTTTCTTCTGCATTTTGATTAGTCAGTGTTTGTGTAGTACTAATGGTTCGAGGACCATAGACAGATTTGCCATCTGCTTGGCGAACAAAATAATGGCTGGTTAAGCGACGTTGTAATTGTGATAGATCATTATCCATGTCACGAGCAAGTTCAATATCAACCTTTGTGATGGGGTTAATTTTTAAGTTGAAAGTGTTTTTGTTTGCATTGGCCTTATCAATAATCACAACGCCAGCTTTGGTAAGTGCGATGCGCAATGATCTATCAAAGCTATCAGAACCACTTTCGGATGTCAGTGTTATCTTTTTAAGCTTTGCAGGCATATTAGCTTGGCCACGTAATTGGAAGCCACAGGCGACAATACTCATGGTCAGTAATGCTAATAAAAGTAGACGAGTTGTTTGTGTAAGAGTGGCTATCATATCCGTGATCTCTGTCTTGTTGTTAAGGAAAAAGGGATGGCTGAGCCATCCCTGATTGTGCCTGGCTTAGTTGGCAACAATGTTGACCAAACGACCTGGAACGACAATAACTTTTCGAACTGTTTTACCTTCAAGGAACTTGGTAACACTTGGATGCGCAAGCGCTTCGGCTTCAATCGTTTTGCTGTCAGCACTGGCGGAAACGGTCAATTCAGCACGCTTCTTGCCAAGAACTTGAACAACAATAGTCAGCTCGTCTTTTATTAACGCATCTTCATCCAATGTCGGCCATGGTGTATTAACGATATTATCGCTATGGCCTAGCTCGCTCCATAATTGGTGAGCAATGTGAGGCACGATTGGAGACAATAACAAGGTTGCTGCTTCTAGCGCTTCTTGTGCTACAGCAAGTCCCAATTCAGACATATCTTCAAACTTACTGATTTCGTTGCAAAGTTCCATTACGGCCGCAATAGCTGTATTGAAAGTTTGGCGACGCTCGATATCGTCTGATACTTTCTGAATAGTTTCATGTGTCTTGCGGCGTAACGCTTTTTGAGCACCATTCAATTCGGCAATGTTTAGTTCGCCAACTTTACCCGCATTGGTATGACGGTAAGACAAAGCCCATAAACGGCGTAGGAAGCGCGAAGCACCATCTACACCGGCGTCGTTCCATTCAAGTGATTGCTCTGGTGGTGCACTGAACATCATGAATAAACGAACAGTATCGGCACCATACTTCTCAATCATTTCTTGAGGGTCAACTGTATTGCCTTTGGACTTAGACATCTTGGTGCCGTCTTTGTTTACCATGCCTTGCGTCAAAAGACGTTTGAATGGTTCATTAGAGTTTACAAGACCTGCATCACGTAATAACTTATGGAAGAAGCGTGAGTATAATAGATGAAGAATCGCGTGCTCTACACCACCAACGTATTGGTCAACAGGAAGCCAGTAGTTGGCTTCTTCTGTCAGCATGGCATCGGTAGAGTCTGGGCAGCAGTAGCGAGCAAAGTACCAAGACGATTCCATGAAGGTATCGAAGGTATCTGTTTCGCGCTCTGCTTCTTCGCCATTAAACATAATGGAAGAGAAGTTCGGATTGTTTTTGATCGGTGAATTAACACCGTCCATGATCACATCTGTTGGCAGTTCAACAGGTAGTTGATCTTGTGGAACAGGAACGACCGAACCGTCTTTTAAGTTGATAGTAGGGATTGGTGTTCCCCAGTAACGCTGGCGGCTAACGCCCCAATCGCGTAGGCGATAGTTTACTTTTACTTCGCCTAGGTTACGTTCTACCATCCAAGCTGCAATAGCATCGAAGGCTTCTTTGAAGGCTAAACCGTCGAATTCGCCAGAATTGCATAGTACGCCTTTTTCAGTGAAAGCGGCTTTTTCTAGATTAATCATTTCGTCGCCAGCAGGCTGAACAACTTGCTTGATTGCTAAGTCGTATTTTTTCGCGAATTCAAAGTCGCGCTGATCGTGAGCTGGAACCGACATAACCGCGCCAGAACCGTAATCCATTAATACGAAGTTGGCGGCGTAAACAGGAACAGCTTCCCCAGTAATTGGGTGAATGGCCTTGAAGCCAGTATCCATGCCTTTTTTCTCAACCGTTGCCATATCCGCTTCAGTTGTTGACATTTTTTTGCTTTCTTCGATAAACGCCGCAAGATCTGCGTTATGCGCAGACGCTTCTAAAGAAAGAGGGTGCTGAGTTGCTACCGCAACATATGTCACACCCATGATAGTATCTGGACGTGTTGTGTAAACAGACAGACGTTCATCTTTGCCTTCGACCGCGAAGCTAAATTCTAGGCCTTCTGAACGACCAATCCAGTTACGTTGCATGGCTTTTACTTTTTCTGGCCAGCCATCTAATTGATCAAGATCGTTTAACAATTCTTCTGCGTAATCTGTGATGCGAATAAACCATTGAGAGATTTCTTTTTTCTCTACATTAGTACCACAACGCCAGCAGCAGCCATCTTCAACTTGCTCATTAGCTAATACTGTTTGGTCTTCAGGACACCAGTTAACGGCAGCGGTTTTTTTGTACGCCAAGCCTTTTTCAACCAATTGCGTGAAGAACCATTGTTCCCACTTGTAGTACTCAGGCGTACAGGTGGCAATCTCACGATCCCAGTCATATCCAAAACCAAGCTCTTTAAGCTGGCCTTTCATGTAAGCGATGTTTTCTGTGGTCCATTTTGCTGGTGCGGTTTTGTGTTTGATAGCCGCGTTTTCAGCAGGAAGACCAAAAGCATCCCAACCCATTGGTTGTAGGACGTTTTTGCCTTGCATGCGCTGGTAGCGCGAAATTACATCACCGATTGTGTAGTTACGAACGTGGCCCATATGCAGGCGGCCACTTGGGTAAGGGAACATCGAAAGACAGTAGAACTTCTCTTTGTTGGAATCAGCGACGGCTTTGAAGACTTTATTTTCGTCCCAAAAAGATTGAGCAGCTTGTTCGATTTGCTGCGGATTATATTGCTCTTGCATGATGTATTCTTATCCCGTGATCGACGTAAGGTTGGTAGACCTGTATTCTCTTTAATGAAAAGAGAGCCATTATAGCGACTTAGCGCAAGGTAATGGTGCAATGGCCAGCAGAGTTTGAAAATATCCGTTATTTTATAGAGATGGAGCCCTAATTAGAAGGTGCATAGAGGAGGAGTTATGAAATCTATGAAAAAAGATTCGTCAAAAAGCGCAATCGATTCCAATTTGGTTGAAGAAGCGCGTAAAACATTGATTGGAGCAAAAGATTGGTTCTTAGAAGACGTTGCTCTAATGACGGCTTATTGGCATGACAAAATGGGTTATACCGAAGCTTGGGTCGATGCGAATTGGCAGTATGTGCTTGATGAAAGTCATGAGTTGGTCGAAGAGCTTGATGAAAAAGAAGACACAGCTTTGTTATGGCTGATTAATCACGCCAACAATAATCCTGTGCCACTAGAAGAATGCCACGTGGTTGGTGCAGTGGTTGAACCTGGAAGCTATCATTGTATGTCTTGTGGCCATGATAATGTTATCGAGACAAAGCAAGCGTTAGCGCCATGTGAGATCTGTCACTATGGTTTGATGTCTACTCATGATCATCAGCAAAATAAAGCGCTTTAATGCGTTTTTAGTTTTTTATTAACACGGAATCGGTCGTAATGAAGCTTTTCTCAAATGTCGTTACGACCGATGTGTGTATTCTCTATTGATTTTTGCGCTTTAGAATCAACCCGTTGAAATAGGTGAAAACTAGGCAAAGTCCCAGTAGTAATAGGGTTGGCCAATACCCCCACTGTACATATGGCGTGATGCCAGTAAAGGCTTTGGCTTCGGCGGTTAGCGTTGTTCTTTCAAACTGTGGTGCTTGTGCGACCACTTCGCCTTTTTCATTAATAAATGCTGTGATGCCTGTATTGGTGGCGCGAATGACATAGCGACCAGCCTCTTTAGCTCTAAATTGTGCTATTTGCAGATGTTGCCAAGGGCCAAAGGAAGTGCCAAACCAACCGTCGTTACTAATCGTGATGAGAAAGTCACTGTCTCTTACCAAGCGCCTCACTTGGTCTGCATAGACAATTTCATAGCAAATAAATGGCGCGACACCCCATTCGCCAACTTGCAGGACTGGCTGGTTGTCATCACCGCGTTTAAAGCTAGACATAGGCATGCCGAATACATCAAGAATTGGGCCTATATATTCTGAAAACGGAATGTATTCACCAAAAGGAACTAGTCTGCGCTTGTAATAAAGGCCAAAGCCATCTCCTGTTGCCCAGATAGCATTGTAGTAATCTTTGTTGTCTTCGCTGACATCGGGAATGCCGGTGATGAGCGTGGTATTTGTATCTGCCAGCTCTTTGCTGAAGCCTGCAAAATAGGGTTTGATTCTTGGGTATGAATAAGTGATCGCCGTTTCAGGCCAGACAACTAATTCACTGTCTAAATGCTCAATGGTGGTTTGTTGATAATAAGCTAGAGATTTTGCCGCTGTTTCAGCCAGCCATTTTTCGTCTTGTTTAACATTGCCTTGTACCAAGGTGGTTTTTAGTGTGCCAGTTTGTTGTACCCATGAAATAGGGAAATAGCTTAAATAGGCGGAGCCTAACCAGACAATAATGAGTGTTGAAATTAGCATGAGCTGGTTACTTCGTTTTAATAACACACTAGCTATTACGCTAGAGGTTAATACAACACTGGCACTAGTAAGCCAAATGCCTCCTATGGGTAAAAGCTCAAATAGCCAGGTGTTTTCAATCGCGTAGCCAGGTAATAACCAAGGAAAGCCAGTAAAAAGCGTACTACGGGCGAACTCACCAAGCAATAAACCTAGAGTGATCCATAGGCTTGCGGGTATTTGTGGTATGCGCTGAATAAGTTTCCATGATGTCCATGCTGAAAATGCCCAAAAAACGCATAGCACTGCGACAAAGGCGAACGTAATGAGTGCAGCGATAATGATGCCTACTTGCCCATATTCAGCAATGCTGACATAGACCCAAGAAACGCCCGCACCAAAAAAGCCTAACGCGACAGAAGTTCCACGCCAGCAGGCAGATTTTGCTGTTTTGCTGCTTAAGATAAGTAGGCTGAATACTATTAGGCTAACGAAATAGCCAGGCCAAAAATGAAAAGGTGAAAAACTTGTTACACCTATGGCGCCAGCAATAACACCCATAAGGCCAATAAGTGCGGGAGGAAGTTTGGAGATTTTCGCTACCAAGAGAGGCTCCCACCCCGTCTTGGTATTGGTTAAGTCGGGGTGAGGCATGGTCATCTTAATCTGGAGTGTTATTGGTTGGTTTAGTGACTTGAATGGTTTTAATGCGGCGGCCATCCGATTTCACAATGCGGAAATGGAAGTCGCTAAAGAATAATTCTTCATCGCGCAGGGGAACGTGGCCAAATTGTTGAACCAGTATTCCGCCAATAGTGTCGAACTCTTCTTCGTTGAATTCAACTTTAAAGAACTCATTGAAGTCTTCAACAGGGCATAATGCAGGAACAAGATAAACACCAGGTTCTGTGGTTACCTGAATGCCTTCGTCATCAAGCTTGTCGGTTTCGTCTTCGATTTCACCAACGATCTGCTCGAGTACGTCTTCAATGGTAACCAAGCCAGAAACGCTACCATATTCGTCTAGGACTAATGCCATGTGATATCGCTTGGTGCGAAAGTCATTAAGAAGGACGTTTAAACGCTTGCTTTCTGGAATGAAGTTAGCAGGGCGTAAGCGCGCTAGAATATCTTCTATCGTTACAACGGTTTCTTTGAATAATAAAGGCAACAAATCTTTGGCAAGTAGCACACCGAGAATTTCATCGGAGTCTTCGCCAACGACAGGGAATCGTGAGTGAGAAGAATCTATTATTTTACGGATTGACGTTTTAGGGTCATCTTCGGACTTAATGACCACCATTTGGGAGGGTGGAATCATAATGTCACGTGCTTGAACTTCAGAAACTTCTAGTGCGCCTTCAACAATAGTGAAAGCGTCACGATCAATAACATCGGATTTCACTGCGGCTTCTAGAAGTTTAACAATGTCACCACGGCTGCGTGGTTCATCGTTGAATGCTTGGGTTAAACGTTCAAACCAAGATTTTTGTTGATCGTTGGATAAACTCGATCGGTCGTCACTCATTGGGGTGTTAGCTCACTCTTTAATCAAATAAGGGTCGGAAATAGATAGAGAAGCAAGTAGCTCCGTTTCTATCGATTCCATTTCATCTGCTTCTTCATCATTTATATGATCATAGCCGCGTAAATGCAAGATGCCATGAATAGTCATATGGGCCCAATGATGAAGTAATTCTTTATTTTGCTCTTCCGCTTCTTTACTCACAATTTGAGCACAGATGACCAAATCGCCCAATAATGGCAGTTCTAACCCGGGAGGTGCCTCGAATGGGAAAGATAGGACGTTGGTAGGTTTGTCTTTACCGCGATACTCGTGATTAAGTGCATGGCTTTCTTCTTCGTCGACGATGCGAATGGTAACTTCAAACTCTTCATCTACGTCTGGAAGGGCTTTTTCGACCCAAAGTCTAAAATCCGCTTCGCTTGGCAAATTTGCTGTTTCTTCGGTTGCGATTTGTAGATCAAGCTCTAAATACGCCATTATTTACTACCTGCAGACTGTTCTGCTTGTGCGGTTAGGCGAGCTTCTGTGCGCGCTTTCTTTTCCGCTTCTACTTCAACATCAAACTTGTCATAGGCTTCAACAATGCGCTGAACCAATGGGTGACGGACAACGTCAGAAGAACTAAATAAAGTCATGCTGATGCCGCTTACATCTTTCAAAACGTGCATAGCTTGCGCCAAACCAGATGTCGTACCACGAGGTAAATCGACCTGAGTGGTATCGCCAGTAATTACCGCGGTTGAGCCAAAACCAATACGCGTCAAGAACATTTTCATTTGTTCGCGTGTGGTGTTCTGGCTTTCATCAAGAATGATGAAGGCATTATTCAAAGTACGGCCACGCATGAAAGCAAGTGGCGCTATTTCGATAACATTTTTTTCAATCAACTTATCAACCAGCTCGAAACCAAGCATTTCGTACAAAGCATCATAAAGAGGGCGCAAGTACGGATCGATTTTTTGTGATAAATCACCTGGCAAAAAGCCTAGTTTTTCACCAGCTTCTACCGCTGGACGAACCAACATAATACGTTCAACACGATCAGCTTCTAGCGCTTCAACTGCACAGGCCACAGCTAAGTAAGTTTTGCCGGTACCCGCTGGCCCGATGCCAAAGTTAATGTCGTGTTTACGAATCTGTTTGACGTAACCTTGCTGGTTTTTGCCTTTTGGCTTGATGAAGGCTTTGCGAGTTTTAATCACTAGCTGGTCAGCTTTCTCTCTTTTGCTGCTAGTCAGCGATTCTATTGCCGACTCTTGCAGATAAAGATGAATCATTTCAGGTGTGATTTCAGTATTCACCAATGCTTCACGGTAGAGGTTTTCTAGCAGTGTTTTTGTCGCAGCTACGTGCTCAGAATCTTCACCGGAAATATCGAATAGCTCGCCACGGTACTTAATAGAAACATCAAGTCTCTTTTCTATTAACTTGATGTTCTCGTCGAGTTGACCGCATAGTCCAACCAAAGCATCGGCTTCGGCTGGGACTAAACGGATTTGTTGAGTTGTCTGTGTGATTTCCAAGATTTACCTTTGATTATTATTGCAGTACAAAGTCAGAGTCGAGTTCAGAGCCTACTAACTCTCCCAGCAGGGAGTTAGGGTAAGCATCGGTGATAACAACATCTGCGAATTTACCAATAAGTTGTGGATCGAACGCGCGGAAATTAACAATCCGATTATTTTCTGTTCGACCTTGAAGTTGTCCAGGATCTCGAGGTGAATAACCGCTTATCAAAATACGTTGCACTTCGCCAACCATGGACAAGCTAATGTCGTAGGCTTGTTGGCTGATACGACGTTGTAAAATGGCTAGGCGCTCTTTTTTCACTTCTTCTGGAGTGTCATCTTCTAGATTAGACGCTGGCGTACCTGGTCGTTGACTGTATACAAAACTGAACGAGTGATCAAAGCCGATTTCCTGAATTAGATTCATGGTATCAACAAAGTCGTCATCCGTTTCGCCTGGGAAGCCAATGATAAAGTCAGAAGACAAGCTAATTCCTGGGCGCGCTTCTTTAATACGATTGATCTTATCAATGTAATATTGGCGGTCATGACCGCGTTTCATTGCGCTCAAAATGTTATCTGCGCCGCTTTGTACTGGTAGATGTAAATGGCTAACCAGTTTGGGTTGTGTGCGGAACGCTTCTACCAAACTGTCGCTGAATTCCACAGGATGTGATGTAGTGAAACGAATCCGCTCAACACCATCGATTTGTGCAACTGCATGAATGATGTCTGCAAGATCTGCTTCGTCGCCTTCAGTGGTATCGCCTCGGTAAGCGTTAACGTTTTGACCCAATAAATGGATCTCACGCACGCCTTGCTCAGCAAGCTGTGCAACTTCTTTCAAAATGCTATCAAACGGACGGCTTACTTCTTCGCCGCGAGTGTAAGGCACAACACAGAAAGTACAGTATTTACTGCAGCCTTCCATGATAGAAACAAAGGCTTCAGCACCGTCAACGCGAGGAGCTGGCAAGTGATCAAATTTCTCGATCTCAGGGAAGGTGACGTCAGTGATAGGAATGTGTTTTCCGGCTGCGTTCACCATCTCTGGTAATTTATGCAGAGTTTGAGGCCCAAAAATCATATCTACATGTTTAGCACGTTTACGAATAGCGTCGCCTTCTTGGCTTGCTACGCAACCGCCCACACCGATAACTAGGTTAGGATTTTTCTGCTTAAGCTTTTTCCAACGACCTAGTTGGTGATAGACCTTATCTTGCGCTTTTTCACGAATAGAACACGTGTTAAGCAGTAGAACGTCTGCTTCTTCTGCATTGTCTGTGAGTTCCATTTCATGACTTTCGCCAAGTAAATCTGCCATACGAGATGAATCGTATTCGTTCATTTGACAGCCATGAGTCTGGATAAAAAGTTTTTTTGCCATGTAACGTATTAACCTAAAAATGTGTTCGTCTAATCGACTTTGGCGCTATTATATTGGGCTTTGCTTCCGAATCCCAGAGGTGTTCTGAATTCCGTGTAATTTAACGTAAAAAAGTGAGTTGAAATAGTCGTGTTTTCTTACTGGAGCTTTTGCAAAACATCAGTCACAATAATTGCACAATTTGTTTTACGAGTGTCTTTTTATTGAGAGAGTGTTTTGACCGTATTAGCCCGTATTTTGGTTTCATGTCTTGTTGTTAGTAGTGCTGCCCACGCAGAGAGAGAGCCACCCAACTTTGCTTTTGGTTTAGGTTATGGGCTTTTGGATGAAAAGTCTTTGATGAATATCGACTTTAAAGTGAATATTCCAATTAACGATTATTTATCCACTCAAGTACTGTTAAACAGTAATTATTTGATCACTGGTTCATCAAAAAGTAGCTTTGCACAATCTGAGTTCTCTTCTAATTGGTTTCTTCATAATGATTATGGTCGTTTGGGATTGGGAATTGGTGTCTCTGAACTAGAGCCAATGGATGAAGAGTTAGAAAGTGAACGAGATGTGATTGGGCAGTTTATCGGAGAGGCATTTTTAGGATCTTTCTCGTTGACGATGAACTATATTTCGACCGATACCACTTTGAGTAACGTAACAAGCTCACGTATTGGTGTGGGTTATTACTTCAACGATGATTTACGAACTTCTTTATATCGTGAAAAATACAATGTTGATGAAGTTGGCTGGCGTCTTGAAACCTATTTCCAACCGAAAAAATATCGTCAAATGGGCAGTGTTGGTGTGATTGCAAGAACAGGGAGTGACTACGATTATTTAGGTGCGGTTGTTCAGTATTACTTTGATTACAGAGTATCTCTTAAACAGCGGGATCGAGAGTTTCATTAAAACAGCAACTTAGTATTAACGCTTTCCAAATAGTTAAGACCTTTTCACGAAGTCGCGAGAGCATAGTCGTGCAAAGGTCTTCATTTATTTTTTTAATACAATCGTAATGTATTCCCATTCGCTTTGCGTGATCGGCATCACAGACAGGCGACTACCTTTTTGTGTTAGTAGCATATCAGTCAGCTCAGGGTTTTGCTTTAGTTCTGCAAGCGTCAGGATAGACGGCCATTTTTCAACAAATTCCACATCAACCATAAACCAACGCGGATTATCCGATGTTGATTTTGCATCAAAGTACGGGCTGTTTTTGTCCCAGCTGGTATGATCCGGATAGGCGGCTTTACAGACTTTAGCCGTGCCTACTATGCCTGCTGGAGAGCAACTGGAATGATAAAAAAATATCAAATCACCTTCACTCATTTCTTTCATAAAATTTCGGGCTTGGTAATTTCTGACGCCATCCCAAGGCGATTTTCTTAGGCGTTTTAAATCATCGATGGAAAACGCGTCCGGTTCAGACTTCATAAGCCAGTAGTTTGGCATGGATACCTCGTTTGCATAATGAAACACACTCTATGTGCACGCTTACAAATATTCTAACTACAATAGTAAACGTGGTATGAGATTACCGAATGACTTGATCAGCCTCAATGCTTTTAGGCTGTTAGCTCCTTGTGATGGAAGAGAAAAATGAGCCACTTTGCTTGTAAAGCGTTTTCAGCGTTGGAAAAAGAGCTCAAGGATGACTTGCTAGAATGCTATGTTGAGGCGCAACAAGAAATTGAAGAAAGTATTAATAGCATCGAAAGTGATGGTTTTTCCTTTGATAAATTAGACAAACTTTTCCGTTCGCTACACAGTATGAAAGGAAACTGCTCTGTTTGTTTTCTTGATCCTTTAGTTGGCGTGCTTCATAAGCTAGAAGAAATCGTTGATGGTATGCGTGGCGGGTATATTCAATATCACCCTTATTTGGGTGAACTGATCATTGTTGTTATTGAAAAAGTCTACGAGCTGCTACAGCAAATTTATCAATCCCATGTGGCTGAAATCGCAGTACGTGATCAATTACAGCGTGGCTTGGATGAAATTTATGCCGAAGAAGATGATAGTAAACGACCTGATATGGCAGCGGTTTTGCTGCGACAATGTAATCAAACGGCAGAAGAAGTAAAAGAAGAGCCCGCAGCGACGTCGCTAATTGTTAAAGTTGAATATACCGATGAGCAAAAAAATGACATTGAATTGTTTATTGGTTTTAGTCAAAAATTAAATCGATTACTGGGTTATTCATCAGAACGCAGCGAGCGTATTCTTAAACTTTGCCAGTTGATTAACACTGAATGTAAAAGTCCTGTCGATCCAGCTCAACTTAGTGCTGCGGCCTATATGCACAATATGGGCATGGCGCTGATTCTAAATTGCAAAGAGGATGAAGATGCAAAACGCCAGGCGGAACACAACCATCCAATGGTCGGTGCTAAACTGCTCTCAAAACATGAGGGTTGGGAAGATGCTGTTGCTATGGTGCAAGCTCATAAAGAGCGCTTTGATGGTACGGGGTTTCCTGAAGGTTTGGTAGGCTCTTTGATCCCGCAAGGTGCTTTTATTTTATCCATGGCTGTGATGTTTATCGACAGTGTCTGGGGGAAATCCGGTAGCGATTACAACAAAAGTGCTATGAGAGCCGTGCAAATGGTGAACTTTGAAAGTGGCAAAGGCTTCCCGCCACATCTTATTGAATTCTTTAACAGCGCGATACGAAAAGTCCTTGTTGCTAAAAGTAAATAACAGATATCGAATAGTAAAAGAAAGTAGCGCAACCTAAGCGACCCTTGTTAGCATGAAGCTCTTTCTAAAGGGTTAAGTTATCTGTTTTATGAATGCCGACTTGTTACCGCTCGTTTTTCACCCTCATTACAGTATTCCATTTCCTGCAGGGCATCGTTTTCCCATGCGAAAATTTGGCTTATTGGCCGAATCTTTAAGAGAGCAGGGGATTCTAACGGTGGAGAATGAATATGCGCCTGAGCCATTGTCGCTTACCTTGCTAATGTCGGCTCATCATAAAGAATACGTACAACGCTTTATTCGTGGTGAGCTGAGTAAAAAAGAAGAAAAAGAAATCGGCTTGCCTTGGTCTGAATGGCTAGTTGAACGAACTCTTCGTGCTGTCTCTGGCACCATACTCACCAGCGAACTTGCATTTCAACACGGTTTAGCTTGTCATCTTGCTGGTGGCACTCATCATGCTCATCCTTCTCACGGTTCTGGATTCTGCATCTTCAACGATCTTGCCGTTGCGGCACTTGCTATGATCGAATCGGGCAGGGTGAAGAAAATTCTCATCCTAGATTGCGACGTACACCAAGGTGACGGCACCATTGTCTTCTTTAAAGATAGAACCGACATCGTTCCCGTCTCATGGCATTGCGAAGAAAACTATCCGCAAATAAAACAAACTGCCGGCATCAACATCGCCATCCCCAAAGGCGCAAACGACCAAGAATACTTATCTATTTTACAAAATACCTTGCCTGCGATACTCGCCGAACACCAACCAGACTTTATCTTCTACGACGCGGGTGTCGACGTCCACCAAGATGACCGACTTGGCTACGTTAATTTAACCGACCAAGGCATTTTAGAACGGGATAAATACGTCATCGAAACTTGTGTTGCCCTCAAACTGCCCACCGCCTGCGTCATCGGTGGAGGCTATGACAGACAAGAAGAAAAAGTCGCATGGCGACATAGTTTGCTTCATCAAGCAGCGAATCAAGTTTGGCAGGAATATTTTTTGTAGGTTTTTAAGTGATTGGAGGCTTTTTATCAAGGGCTTGATGCCTTACGGTCAATCGATTTGAGCATTTAGACGGTAATCTTCAAGACTGGTGTTCTATTCTAGTAGAACATGAATTCTGTGTCGGGATAAATCCCGACCTACAAAATGAAAGCTTCGCTTTCAGCGTCGGATTACAGTCGTGCCTCCTTCATCCGACCTACGCTCTTTGGTGGCTTCCCGGAGAAGTTAGTTCGACGCGACGAAGTTGCGCGACTTTATGGAGTTTCAGAGTCATTCCAAAATATCCTTTCGCACATCAACAAAACCAATCTATGCTTCTCATCTGGCCTACGGTATTGGATTTAACTATTGGTAAGTCTATGTTCAATGCTTTTGGGATTCTGGCGATTATCTAATACGGCTAAGATCAAGACTTGATCGTCTATAACTTGGTAGTAGATTGAAAAAGGAAAGCTGCGGGCAAGAACTCGGAATCTGCCATTAATGTTAGGATGAATATCTGCGAAAAATCGCAACCGTTCAATATCACGATTTAAGCCTTTCTCGTACCTCTTCAAAACTACGCCATTTTTCAGTTTCGTTAAGCTCATGTGTGCGAGCTTCTAATTCTTGTAGGTGCCATTTGGGTGAGTCAAATTCAGCTTGGTTCTGAGCCAATGTACTCATTACGGCTTCCATTAATTCAATTTGACCATCGAATGGCAGTTCTGCGATTTTTTTCGTGTCAATCAACATACCAAGCTCCTTTGTTCAGTTTCGTGAAAATAAGTATACCTGTATTCACAAAATAATCATTTCCTCTTTTTCACTCGGTTCTTTCAGCTAAAAGCCATTGAGAGGAAATAAACACACTTGAAGACCCAAAGGGCAACCCCATCCTCCGCCTTCCCCTTGGAAAAGATAAAAGGGGAAGGGGCTTGGTAATCAGTAGTCGTTACCTTTTGCGCTTGAAAACCCGATAAAGTCAGTTCGACGCGACGAAGTTGCGCGACTTTATGGGGTTTCAGAGTCATTGTTTGATGGTCTATCTACCACCGCGTGAACAATCTATGCCTTACGATCTACACCGTCTTGCTAAAGATAATTTCAAACAGGATGAATGATACGTTTGAGCTGAAAGTCCGATAAAAGATTTTTTGGTAACTTTTTTATGGTTTGAAAAAAGTTACCCGTCCAGTGGGGCGGAATAAAGATTGGGAATACAAAGTGTTTGAATGGTATTTACATTCCTCGTCGGGCTTAAGCCGCGACCTACCGAGCTTGATTCCCGCTTTCGAGGCCGTCGCTAAAGGTAGCGAGCATGTTTTGTAGGCCTGATGAGGGAGGCACGACCGTAATCAGGCGTGCCGGATTACATCTTCGTTCCTTGATTCATCTGGCCTACATATCGGTGATGATCGGGCTTTAGTGACAGCCTCCTTCGCGGGAAGGACGTTGCTTGGATTCTAGGGGGTGGACGGGATCTAGAAAGGACAGGCCGCTACAAATGCCACCCATGCTTTGGTAAACGGATGCCGAAACTCCAGTCGATAGGCGTGCAACAACAACCGAGGGTCGTTCTGAAACTCTGCATCGTAGAATTCATCGCCAATTATCGAGTGCCCGAGGCTTTGCATGTGGACGCGGAGTTGGTGAGAACGACCAGTAAAGGGCACGAGTCGAACACGGGTGATGTTGCCTTCGTAGGCCATTTTTTCCCAGTAGGTGATGGAGTCTTTACTCCATTCGTCGGTGCAGATAATTTGTCTTGGGCGGTTTGGCCAGTCGCAGCGTAGTGGTTTTCGCACTTCGCCTTTTTCTCCTAAAAGATGACCGCGCAGTAGGGCGCTGTATTCTTTTTGCACTTCTCGTTCACGAAAATGCGCATACATGCGTTTTTGACATTCGTGGGTTTTCGCCACGAGGATTAAGCCTGAGGTGGCTTCATCAAGTCGATGTATAGCAAAGGCTTCGCCAAATAAACACTCTGCTCGATGCAAGATAGAATCGAGCTTATCTGGGCCACGTCCGGGCACAGATAAGCAGTTAGCAGGTTTGTTTATTACGGCAAACCATTCGTCTTCGTACAATATCTCTAAGCGAGATAGTTCTAAACTCGGCACGGCATCCTGCACAGGATGTTATTCCGGCTTGGTCGTTAAGATGATACGAATCGCATCCAAGCGGATTTGGTGCTCGTCGATACGAGTCAAACCTTCTTGCATGTTGGTTTCGAGGCGTTCTATGTCTTCATCACGAATGGTGTCATTGAAGGCTTTCAATTCCACTAAACGTTCGATTTCATTTTGGCAACGATGTTGGTAAGACGTTTTCGCTGCGTGAACGATCGGACGTGCTTGCTCTTGGGCATTTAGCTGGTGAGCTTGCAGCACTTCAATAAGGTTTTTGCGCAAGGCGGCAACCCATTGCTCCGCGACTCGGTTTGGCACGCCTTTCAGCTTTTCTGCCCATTTGTCGGCAGTAAATTGCTGATGGAGGAATTTGCCGTTTGAGTCAGACAATTGCCACATTGGTGTCATTGGTAGAGATTGCGCCAATTTCAAACGTGGGTGTGCCGTCGCTTCAATGACGAACATACTCTCCACCAATACTGTGCCTTCTGGCAATGCAGCGATAGGTAAAATAGCTGAGGTAAGTTTGCCAGAGTCAAAGCCTTGAACTTCGTCCATTAGCATGGTTATCAGTGGATGTTCCCATGTCGCGAATGCTACGTCTTCACGCTGGCTCGCTTGACGACGATCCAGCATGAGCATTTTACCTTCTTCTTCGATGCCTGGCAGTGCTTCGAGCATCATGTCGGTAGAAGGGCGCAAGAACCAAGCTGCGCGATCTGGATCATCATTGATGCAGTCTGCGTAGATGTTGAACGCGTGAGTAACTTGCTCAATGTAGTGATGCAGGCCTTTTGTCGCTTGGTTGTTAATCTGTTCGATTAACGCACGCGCTTGTTCTGGGCGGCATGAGCTCATTTCTAGTAAGCGGTTACGACCTTCTTCCATTTGTTTTAGTAGCGCTTCATGGTAAATGTTTGCTTCTTTTAGCAAATCAGTGTCGTCGTCTTGACCATGCAAGTACGCATGTAAGCTGTCGCCAAAAGCTTCTTCGACTTTATCGCCAGCACCTGTGGTTCGGCAAAATGCGTTTAGGGCGTGGTGATACCAGTTGAATAGGCGCTCTTGCACACTTTTCTTGATATAAGGTACGTGTATTTGCACGTCGTTTAGTTGTCCTAGACGATCAAGACGACCAATACGCTGTTCTAGTAAATCTGGGTGTTCTGGCAGATCGTACATGACGATATGATGGCTGAACTGGAAGTTACGGCCTTCACTGCCGATTTCAGAACACACTAAAATTTGCGCGCCGTCTTCGTCTGCGAAATAAGCGGCAGCGCGGTCACGGTGGATTAGTGGCATTTGTTCGTGGAAATCCGCACTTTGGAAGCCAGCAAAAGTCAGTTGATCATTTAGCCATTGCGCCATGTCGGCGGTATGACAGATGACGAGGACTTTGTCTGCTTGGCATTCTAGAAATTCTTTTAACCAAATCCAGCGCGGATCTTTTTCCCATAAGCCGTCAGACACTTCGGTTTCTGGTTGCACATGGCGATCAGCGGATTCAAAGTGTTCATTATTCTCCAACGGATAGGAATGAAGGTAACGATCCGGGAAACCACCAACAGCGGCACGAGTGTTACGGAACATTTCGCGTCCAGTCCCGTGGCGGTCGATCAACCAGCTAATGGCTTCTTTCGCGGCTGCGGTTTGTTCTGCACCTGATTTAGTTGTTAGTGCTTGGAACCAGTCTTTGGCGCTAACTTCTTGTAAGTAAGAGCCAAACGCCGCGTTCCAATCTAGTGCTTTTGGTGAGTTGTCTTCTTGACTGAACGGCAGCAGAGCTTCTGCTAATTCAGCGGCTTGTTTGAAAGCTTGTTGTTGTGCTTGGTAATGCTCGAAATCGTGATAATGATCGGCATCCAATAGTTGCAAGCGAGAGAAGTGCTCACGTTCGCCAGTTTGTTCTGGGGTTGCACTCAACAGTAATAACGATTCTGTTTTCGCGGCTAAACGTGCTACGACTTGATAGCCAATGCTTGGTGTTTCTGGGTGCCAAGCAAGGTGATGGGCTTCGTCGACAATCACCATGTCCCATTCCGCATCTAGCATATGCTGAGTGGCTTTCGGGTGTTGGCTTGCCCAATCGATTGGCGAGATAACAAAAGGTTGTTGTTCGAATGGGTTGTCGTCACCGTCCATAAAGTCTTCATACACGGATTCGTTGATCAGTGAGAATGGCTGGTGGAAGCGGCGTAACATTTCAACCAACCACTGATGTTGCAGGTTGGTAGGTGTCAAAATCAGTACGCGTTTGCAAAGACCGTTTAGTAAACGTTGATGCAAGATCAAGCCCGCTTCTAGGGTTTTACCCATACCCACTTCGTCACACAAAAGCGCGCGAGCTTTCGGGCGATTAGCAATCTCATGAGCCAGATAAATCTGGTGCGGTAGAAGCTCTGCTTTCAAGCCCATTAAGCCGCGCACTGGCGATGCCGCATTGGCCGCTTGGTGTTCAAGGGTATGACGACGCAAGTCGAACCACATACGGCGAGCGGGCGACAATGCCAATAATGAATCTAGCTCGTTTTTGTCATTGCGTGGGAATTGAATTATGGATTCTTCTAACCAATCATCGTCTTCGCTGATACGGTATTCGATTAGGTCATCAATTTCTTCTACTTCCAATATGGTGAAGGTCTCATCTTGGAAGTGCAGTTGATCGCCGACAGTTAAAGTGCGTCGAACAAGACTGGTCTGGTCATTTGAGTATTGACGATCCGCTTCCGCATCAGGGAAGTGCAAGGTAAAAGACTTGTTTTGTTTGTCTACTATCATGCCTACGCCGAGATCAGGCTCGTTGCGGCTACTCCATCTTTGTCCAGTTTGGTACATAGTTATTCGTTGTCCGGTTCAATTAAAGTTAAACTGCCTTGGCATAAATCCGTCAATACGATTTTATGTTCGGGCCAAGTACGTTCAATAACAGCAAGATCAATCACTATGCTGTCACTGTATGTTTTGTTGGTTATTTCTATATCGCTCTGCTCTAGCCAATATTCAACCTTACCCAGTAAAGAGTAGGCGATTTTTAGCTGAACGGGGCTGCGCGGGTACACATTTTCATATTCAGTTTGCGAAAGCGCTTCTTGTACGGCTTGGCTATAAGCTCTTACTAAGCCACCTGCACCGAGTTTTACACCACCAAAAAAGCGCGTCACGACGACTGTGGTTTCACCATAATCTGAATGCTGTAACACATTCAGCATGGGCTTTCCTGCCGTGCCTTTGGGTTCGCCATCGTCACTTTGATCCCATAAATGGGCATTATTTGGTATACCTGCAATAAACGCCCAACAATGATGGTTAGCATCTGGGTAACGCTGGCGTATTTCTTCGATAAAGGCCTTTGCTGCATCACGTCCGTTAGTACGGCAAACGGTGGTGATGAACTGGCTATTTTTTATTTCTAGATCAAAGCGTTGCGTGTGTGTTGGGCTTAGGTAGTAATCCATGTAAACTTATCGAAACCTTAGTGCGACGGCCTTGCGTGCCAATATCGTATTAAAACAGACATTTAAAATAGCGAGTTTAAATTTATATGACAGATTGGCTTTCGCAATCAGTTTGGGTGTTATCGGGCTTTTGTATCGGCGCGATTCTTCTATCTGGCATTGCTGGCGCTATTGTACAGGCTATGCGCCGTCAGTGGCAGCACACACAAGAAAAAATGCAGCAACAAAATGAGGAATTACAGCGTCTTTTAGAACAATCGAAAGATCAAGTTCATTATTTGGAGAAAGAGTCACTGACTTTGGAGCAACAATTCGCGGCAGCACAAAGTGTTTGGCAAGAAAAGGAAGCTTTTTATCGGGAGCAAAAAAAGCAAAACGAAACTGAATTTAAGCAAATGGCACATGAAATCATGAGTCAGCAAGGCCAGCAGTTGGCGAAAGAAAACGAGCGCCAGTTGGGTTCTTTATTAACGCCGCTTGGTTCGCAAATCCAAAAGTTTCAAGAGAGTGTAGAAAAGAGTTATCAAGAAGAGGCCCGCGAGCGTTTTTCTTTGGTGAAAGAAATTAAAGGTCTGCAGTTGCTGAATCAAAAAATCAGCGATGATGCAGTGAGTCTAACCCATGCATTGAAAGGTCAAAATAAACTGCAGGGTGGTTGGGGTGAAGTGATTCTGGAGCGAATTTTAGAGCGTTCAGGTTTGGAAAAAGGCCGTGAATATGAGACGCAAGCTTCTTATCAAACTGCAGAAGGTCGACGTTTACAGCCAGATGTAGTGATTCATTTGCCTGAAGGTAAACAAATCATTGTCGATTCCAAAATGGTGCTGATCAGTTATTTGGCTTATATGGAAGCCGAAACTGATGAAGACCGAAATCGAGCGTTAAAACAGCATTTGGATGCAGTACGACGCCATATGAAAGAGTTAAGCGCTAAGAATTACCATGATCTGCCGGGTGTGACGTCTCTGGACTTTGTGTTGTTGTTTATTCCTATCGAAGCGGCGTTTGGTTTGGCGTTACAGGGCGACAATGGTTTGTTTAGCGAAGCCTTCGAGCACAATATTATTATCGTCGGGCCGTCTAACTTATTGGCGACCTTGCGTACCATTCAGAATATTTGGCGCAATGAAAAACAAAGTCAGAACGCCATCGAAATTGCTCGTCAGGCTGGCGCTATGTATGACAAGTTTTCTGGCTTCGTACAGGATATGGATGATATTGGTAGTAAGCTTGATGCCGTGAGTCGTACTCATGATTCGGCCTTGAAGAAGCTAACCGCAGGGCGGGGTAATCTGGTTGCTAGAGCAGAGAAGCTCAAATTGATGGGGGCAAAGACGAGCAAGGCATTGCCAGTAGAGTACCTAAACGACGATACTCTCACTGACGAGTCTAGTGATTAGTTGATATTAAAGTGTGTAATGCCTGATTACGGTCGTACCTCCCTCATCAGGCCTACAAAAATCTTAGCAGATTCACTTTCTTTGTTATTCTGGGAAAACCCAAAACACAGTGGCCTTATTTATGTAGTTGGTGGTTTGCAGTTCCTGAAGAATTCTAGTGGTCAGTTTTTGCAAGTCAGTGCCTTCTGGAATCTTGGCTGAATTAGCGATGATCTCTAAATCAAGCAGGTTGTTTAAATAGTGCAAGCGAGAGTTAGGGATATCCACATAAGCGGTATGTTGGCGCAATAAAAAGCCTAAGTCCGCCAATATTTGATGACGTGCGGGCAGTTTTAAATGCGGTGGTTTGCCTGACTCGTGAATAAAGCTTTCCGTTTGAATCTTATCGTCTGTGTCAATATGAACCATGACATCTTGCACTTGCGAGTGAGCTTTTTTGATGGTGTAAGCGACCAAATCTCCAAGGTAATGACCTTCGCTGACACTGGCATGACTTGGTACATGGATGTGCATATCTAAATAGATTTTGCCTGCCATGGATCTTGCTCTGACATCATGAGGTGCCATAACGTGTTTTAGGCTGTTGGCCGTTTCTTTGATTTGTGCAATGAGTTTTGGGTCTGGTGCTGTGTCTACCAGTTCAGCTAAGTTTTCCCATACCATGCTGACGGCCATTTTGCCGATCAATAGGGCAACGACAATTGAAGCCACCATGTCTGCCCAGCCATAACCGAAGTAAACACCGATCAATCCAATCAACACAGCAACAGAGGAAAGTGCATCACTACGGCTATGCCACGCGTTAGCAACTAACATTTTGCTGCCAATTTCATCGCCTGCTTTTTTGGTGTAATGGAAAATTGCTTCTTTGATGACGATGGTCGCAACTAACGCCGCAAGGCCATACCAGGTGAATTGCGCTTGTGATGCAGATTCCGTAATCGATTCGTAGGCTATGCCGAGCGCGACGATAATAAGCACCATACCAAGAAATACGGTGGTTAATGTTTCAAAACGAAGGTGGCCGTAAGGATGATTTTCGTCAGGCCCTTGGCGGGAGTTGGCTGAGGCAAAATACACAAATACATCTGTGACTAAGTCAGATAAAGAGTGAATGCCATCCGCGATTAAAGCCTGAGACTGAGAGAAATATCCAGCAACTATTTTGGCTAAACCTAGTAGGGCATCCCACACAGCCCCTACAAGGGTGACTCTTATCGCTATGTCTTGTTCTTGCTTCAGTTTTGTCATTAGGTTTTTTGACCTGTTGTAGAATTTTTAAGTGTGAAGGCTATTTAACAAATTTCATCATACTTAACTTAGCTTAAGTTTTTATTAAGGGGGTAGGTTTAAGTAGGAATTAATATCGGATTAGAGCGGTATTTTTGTTAATTTTAGCATTACTAATAAGGGCTGATTATACCTGTTCAAATTGGTGCATTTTGAGGTTTGGTGGCAAGAGTGCCTTGTAGTCTAGCTTACCCAATGTTCTCCCCAAGTTTATCCACGATATCTGTGGAAAAGCTTGGGAAGCTAAGGAAATTAGCGGTGATGCTGAACTTTAATTTATTTCAAACCACAGGCAGTAAGATGCAAAAAACTCTCTCATAGTCAATGACATTAGGGAGAAGTTAGCGTCCATATCAGATAAACCGCCACCTTGAGAATCATTAAAAGCGGCTTCTTTTAGGGCGTCATCAAATTTAATTTTACGTAATGTTAGGTCGTCATGCAGAACGAAGCTCAATTTGTCAGTCCAACGAAGGCCAAGGTTTTTAACGGCCATACCCTGTTGTAAGTGGCGGGTCACGTCTTCAGATAAAGGTTCTAGCGACTTAAAACGAATGGTGGCTTTATCTTCAGAGCCATCTTGTATTTCACACTCGTCACCGGTTTCTAGGCTGGCTGGGACTTCATTTTTCACTAACCAATCTGTCATTAATGAAGAAGGAGAAACTTGTGCTTGCAATGGCGTCATTGGGAAGCTGCCAAGTGTGGTTTGCAAGTGTTTAAACAGTTGTTCTGTCATGCTGGCATTGGTGCTGTTGAGAACCAAAATTTTAGCTTGTAGATCAATGTATGCCCAAATGTCGGTACGCTTTGAAAAAGCTTTCGGACGAAGTGTGAAAACCAACTCGTCTTTCATGTCTGATTTTTCTTTACGACCAACTTTGCGACCTTCAATTAATTCGATCTCAGCCACTTTGGCTTCTAGTTCTTCGCGTACAACGGCAGAAGGCAATACTTTTTCTTCTTTACCAGCGCGGAATAGCAAACAACGATCACTGGCTAGACTCCACTGTTCACTGTTACGGATAAGAGGCAACCAGCCGAAAGAGAATTCTTCTTGAGAGCCACATTCTTTTAGTGGGAACTCAGGGATTTTGTCGATCAATTCATTAGTATCAAGTGATTCGGTGTCTTTTAGTTGGAAAATCTGGGCGTTCTTGAACCACATAATTAGTCTCTCACGGCTTCTTTAAAGTGTTTTCGGCAAACGGACAAGTAACGGTCGTTACCGCCTATTTCTACTTGTGCGCCTTCTTTAACAGGTATTCCTTGTGCATTGAGTCGAATGACCATAGTGGCTTTGCTGCCACAATGACACACGGTTTTTAATTCTATTAGTTTATCTGACCACGCTAGTAATGCTTTACTGCCTTCGAATAGTTCGCCTTGGAAATCAGTGCGAATACCAAAGGCCAGCACGGGAATGCGCATTTTATCAACGATTTCTGAAAGATCGTAAACTTGTTCTTTTGTTAAAAATTGCGCTTCATCAATCAATATACAACTCAACGCTTTCGGCTGATGCTCTGCTTTGACTAAAGAAATGAGGTCAGTATTGCTATCAAACAGGCTGGCTTCTGCCGATATACCAATCCGAGAAGCAATTTGTCCTGTTTCATATCGGTCGTCTATCGATGCTGTAAGGAGTAAAACCCGCATACCTCGCTCTTGATAGTTATGAGCGGATTGCAATAAAACGGTGGATTTTCCAGCGTTCATTGCCGAGTAGTAAAAGTACAGTTTGGCCATATTAAGTCTGTTTGCTAGCTTGCTAATTAATTTGGCTGGTGAGTATAGCAAATCAATATCGTGAATGGCCTTATTTTTTGGATCTTGTGTTTTTAGGTTTATCTAGGCTTTTGTTTATTTGCAGTGTTAGCCATTCTGCGCGCTTTAGGCCATTCATCTCACAAAGCTTATCTAGCTTGTCAATAATGTCTTGTTCAATGATGAGTTCTAAACGTTTTAGTCCTTGTGCTTTTTCTTTCTCTCGCTGTGCTCGTTTATTTATCTTGAGTTGGTCTTTACGAGTGAGAGGTTGTGTGCGCGGACGGCCTGGGGATTTGCCAAAGAGGTCGATTGTGTTCCGATCGGATGACGCTTTTGCCATGGTGTAATGTTCGTATCAATGGATTAATTAGTGAAATGACGTACAAAAAACAAGAACGAAAAACAGTGATTATTTGTTTTTCGTTCTTTAGGTTTTGCCTTTTATTTTTGCGCTGTTTTCTTTTCAGCTTGTTTTTCTGCCATTTGATTGGTGGCAATGAAGTCTAGTAGGATTTCAGACGCTTCTTTTGCGTAAGTGTCTTCTTCGATAGGTTTTATGTCCTCAACCGATTTCAGTAGTTCAAGTCCAAGTGCTTTACGGCGAGTATTTTCACGATCTAGCTCGCTCTTTTCATTGTTTTCTCTTTGTTGAATGCGTGTGCTTTCTTTCAAAGATACCGTTTTATAGGTCTCAACCTGTTTTTTGAACTCATCTATCTGTCCATTGATCGCAATGAAGTTAGGGTCTTTCGCCATTCTAGCTTCATGACGAGGTTCTAAAATAGGTAAGTAAGCAGGCATGTTCCAGTAAACTGGGTAGCGAGTTTCGTGGATTTTATCCCAAGGTAAAGGGTTGTCTAAGGCGCTTTCTCCGATAGTTTCTTTGTCTATCAAAGAAGGAAAGGCGATGTCTGGCATGACGCCTTTGTGCTGAGTACTTTCGCCAGATACACGGTAGAATTTAGCCTGAGTAACCTTAAGCTGCCCCTTGTCCATATCTTGCAAAACTTGAACTGTACCTTTACCAAAGGTTTGATCGCCAAGAATTAAGGCACGGCCGTAATCTTGTAAGGCGCCAGCTACGATCTCAGAGGCTGAGGCGCTCATGCGGTTTACCAGCACCGCCATTGGGCCACTGTAAACAATGGCAGGATCAGAATCGCCTAATGGTGTAACGCGTCCACTTTGATCGCGAATTTGTACCGTTGGGCCAGATGGAATAAATAATCCTGCCAGGGCATTTGCTTCTTGCAATGAGCCGCCACCGTTATTTCTTAGGTCAAGAATCAGTGCCGAAATGTCTTCTTTACGTAGTTCTTCTATAAGCTCTTTTGTATCTCGAGTGGAGCTTTTATAGTTTTTGTCACCCGCTTGGATTGCTGCGAAATCAGAATAAAAAGTTGGCAAGGTAATCACGCCTACTTTGTATTTTTCACCATCGCGTTCCACTTCCACGATTTCTTTTTTGGCAGACTGATCCTCAAGCTTCACTTTTTTACGCACAATGCTAATACGCTTGCTCGTCTGTGTGTCGCCTTTGCTTGGTGTTACTTCCAATATTACCTTGGTGTCTCGTTCGCCACGGATCATGTCGACAACATCGTCAAGACGCATACCAACGACATCGACCATAGGTTTGCCTTCTTGGCCGACAGCAATAATTCGATCATTAGGAGAAAGGTCACTTTGGGTTGCTGCTGGACCACCAGGAACTAAACGCACGACTTTGGTGTAGTCATCTTCCATTTGCAAAACAGCACCAATGCCTTCTAGAGATAGACTCATGTTGATGTTAAAGGCTTCGGATGCACGCGGTGCAAAGTAATTGGTGTGAGGATCTAATGCCGCAGTGATTGAGTTGGCAAAAATTTGATAAACATCGACAGAATTAGTTTGGTCGACTTGTTTGATTTGGTTTTTATAGCGACGCTCAAGCGTGGAGATTATTTTCTCCTCACTTTCACCATTGAGCTTCATGGTTAGCGCTCGATTTTTCAGGCGCTTGCGCCAGTAATCATCAAGTTCAGCTTCTGTTGTTGCCCATTTTTGAGTGTCTGGATCAGTATTGAGGTTTTCGTCGACGTTATAATCGAAGCCTTTGATCATCTCTGGTAAATGGTCTTGAAGACTTAGAAGTCGTTTTTCTAAACGCTTAAGATAAAGGTTGTAAATGGTATAAGCCACTTGAGTATCGCCATCTCTTAGGGCGTCATCAAAGCTGTTTCTATATTGCGATAGGTTGTCTATGTCGCTTTTTAGAAAAAAGCTTTTACTAGGGTCTAGAGCATCAATATAGAAATCAAAGGCTTTTTCTGAAATAGCGTCATCAATGTGAGGTCTGTTATAATGAATACCTTCTAGCATCTCAACGAGTTCTTTTGATACTTTGTCGTATTCATGAGGAGGCTGTAGCTCCTGATAAGCAGACGCAGGTGTTGAGGCAAAGGTATAGCCGGTTAAAAGGCAAAGCAAAAGGCGTTTATAGTTCATCCGGTATGGGCTCTCTCTGTCTATTTTATACGTCATTGGTAAAATCATATTAGACACTGGGCTTTAAGGCTAGCCAAAGTGTTAAAAAGTCACTTTTTTAAAGCATTCTGCTTATAGGACATTATGGAATTTTCAAATTTTAATGACTCTTTACTGTCATTTCTTAAATCTTCTCCTACACCTTTTCATGCAACGGCAAGTATGCGTAATGCTTTAACAGCGGAAGGCTTTGTTGAATTATTGGAAGAAGACGATTGGGTGATAGAGGAGGGCGGAAAGTATTTCGTCACACGCAATGAATCATCCTTAATCGCTTTTACCACACCACAGCTCAGTTTTAGCCAAAGTGGTTGGAGAATGGTGGGAGCTCATACTGACAGCCCTTGTTTGAAATTGAAACCCAATGCTCAAGTTGATCGCTTTGGTTACCATCAGTTAGGTGTTGAAGTTTACGGTGGAGTCTTGCTTCACACTTGGTTGGATAGAGATTTATCGATTGCGGGTCGTATAACGCTGAAAACGCAGAATGGTGATATTGTTAGCCGCTTGGTTGATTTTAAAGACCCAATCGCGGTGGTGCCTAACTTGGCAATTCATTTAAATCGCCAAGCGAATGAAGGTTTTTCTGTTAACCCTCAAGAGGAAATTTTGCCGATTTTGTGTGGCGCTGAAAACGAGTTTGATTTGCATGAATTGTTAAAATCCCAGCTTAAGAAGCAATATGCAGATTTGGCAATAGATACGATTTTAGACTTTGAATTGAGTTTATATGATACACAACCAGCGGCTTTGGTTGGTTTGCATAAAGAATATATCTGTTCAGCGCGCTTAGATAATTTGTTAAGTTGCTTTGTTGGTTTACGTGCTTTGTTGGATTCGGATCTGCAGCGCCCTAGCTTACTTATTTGTACCGATCATGAAGAGATTGGTAGTTTGTCTGCTTGTGGTGCGAATGGGCCGTTCTTGGACGATGTGCTGCGTCGTCTAACGCCAAATCCTGAGCAATATGTTCAGGCGATTCAGCGTTCCATGTTAGTTTCTGCTGATAATGCACATGCTTTGCATCCAAACTATGCTCATAAGCACGATAAGAATCACGCGCCTTCTATTAATAAAGGTGCAGTGATTAAAGTGAATGCAAATCAGCGCTATGCAACAAATAGTGAAACAGCCAGCGTGTATCGTGATATTGCTGCTGAAGAAAACTATGAGGTCCAGTGTTTTGTTGTGCGTAGTGATATGGCTTGTGGTAGTACGATAGGGCCAATTACATCTGGTGAAATAGGTGTACCGACTATTGATATCGGTTTGCCAACCTTTGGTATGCATTCTATTCGTGAATTGGCGGGAAGTCGTGATGCTTATGGGTTGTATAAAGTGCTAGCTCGTTTTACAAAACGTGATAGGTTGATTACTCGTTAATACCATTCGATAGTTTAATTAAAGTTAAAAAAGCCGTAAAACGATGTCTTACGGCTTTTTTGTGTTTGGTTATAGTGAGCTAAGGATTAGTTTTTAGCAACTAGCCACTTATCCAATTCTTTGATCTTGTCTTCATTAAGATCACCAGTGGCTTCTAATAGTTGTAGCTTTTTGACTACGAAGTCATATCTATATTGCTCATAAGCATCTTGGGCATCGTATAGATTTGATTGAGCATCAAGCAATTCAACTAGGTTACGCGTGCCAACATCATAGCCAGCTTGTGTCGCTTCTAGAGCACTTCTTCTAGAACGAATAAGTTGCTGCTGAGCTTCAATTTGAGCAACCGCTGTTTGCAGGTCTAGATAAATGCTACGAATATTCAGTTCAATTGTTTGCAGTGAGCTTGCTCTTTGTTCTGTTGCTGACTCGGCTTGTGCTACTGCTTGGCGGATGTTTGCATTGATTGCGCCACCTTGGTAAAGCGGAATCGTAACACCTAAGCCAATAGATGAAGTATTCGTTGCGCCGTCTTGCATGGACGCTGGAGCACCGCCGCCATAATCGTTATCTGTACGAGATAAAGATCCAGTGATTGATACTGTTGGCGTGCGCCCACTGGCTTTTTGGATGTTTATATTGTTTTCTGCACTTTTGACAGACAGATCCAATATACGCAATTCTTTGTTGTCACGATGTGCTTTTGCAATTAAAGAATCTACTGTCATGTTTGGATCTAGACTAATAGGATAGTCTTTAGACAGGTCAGGGATATTTAGTATTATTTGTCCAGTTCTTTGGTATAGGGCTTTTTGTGCATAAGACACGCTAGAGCGGGCACTTAGTTCGGTAACTCGAACTGAGTCATACTCTGCTTGTGCATCATGCAAATCAGTAATAGAGGCCAAACCTACTTCATATTGTTTTTTTGCGCGATCTAGCTGGCTTGCTGTGCTTTTAACCAAAGCCTGAGTTGTCTGTAGAGTTGATTGTGCAGTCAACAGGTTAAAGTATTCAGTTAAAGTCGTAAGTGCTAAGTCTTCTTCAGAGTTGCTAAAGCTAACACCTGCACTTTCAGAACTTATCTCTACCGCATCCACACCGTAGCTTAGAACAGGTGAGTAAATAGGGTAGTTTAAATCTAACGAAAGGCTGTTTGATGTGTTGTCGTAATCGGCAGAGGGGGAATCTATATCACTGTAGCCCAAATTGCCGTTAAAGCTGATATTAGGATACAAATTACCTTTTGCGGAGATTACACCTTCTTTCTGAGCTTGATAAGTTGATGCTGCAGCTCTTAAACCTGGATCGTGTTTTTTAGCCAGTTTATATACTTCGTAAAGGCTTTCTGCATGAGCAGCCGTACTACTTAGAACGGCTGCAGCGATGAGTGATGGTATAATATGCTTTTTCATAGATCTCTGTGGGCTCGTAGTATGAAATATAGTTATAATAGTACCTCAAGTTTTTCGCTTGTGGCAGTGTCATTCTTGCTATATCTATTATCACTATTGACCATATCATAACGAAATAGTTTAAATAGGTTTTTAATGTGGAAAGTTAATGCAAGAATGACATTTTTTTGATCATAATCTTCTTACTTTTTGCTGACTAGTTTTTCAGTGCGATTTTATAAGTAATGGTTTTTGTCGAGTTAGCTTCTATTTCACCAGAAACAAGTACGCTATTCGCCGTTATCGGAACCGCTTCTTTGCCTTCTAATACATCTACAATGCCATTCGTATTTTGCTCTATCTTATAGGTTTGCTTAGTATCTGAATGGTTAACGATAGTTGCTTCCCATACCTGTGTACTCGGCAGTTTTTGAGATGTTGCACTGACTAAAGTTAAATGTCCGCTTATGTCTTGGCTTTTATTTGTTGTAACGTTTACTGGGTAACCTTCCCGAACAGTGTCTAGACGTACTGTGTTTCCAGGAATGAGTAGATCGCCTCTTTTCCAAAATGTCTTATATTCACCGGGCAGGCCATTCTTAGGTAAAGAAAAGCTTAAGTCGTTATAAAAGTTTAAATCAGTTTTTCCAGCGTTGTTATTATAAGTGTGAAGGCTAGCTTTATTAGAGCTGCTGTCTATTTTAGTATTGCTACTAGGCAAAGGAATTAATGTATTTGAATATGGTGCAATTGATAGCTTACCACCACCAAGAGAATAACTAACCTCATTGTCTTGGTAATTCACGTTAGGGTTGTCTGCACTCATCATCATTACGCTGCGCTCTGCTTTAAAAAGCTGTGGAGCAGCCGTTCTAGAGTAATGAAGTAGGCTGTTTTGTATTTCGATAGAAGAGCTTGAGTTGTTATGAATCAAAGCCTGCTGATAAATAGAGACATTGTCGTTATCAAAAATCAAACTAAGTTGTGGCGTCCACGATAATTCATTTGTTTGATAGCTTATTTTTTGAGGCTGTGTGTTATTACCTTCAGTCTTTTCTACTTCTGGTTTTTTCTCTGCGGTACTTGTTGTCTCTAGCGGGATTAGATAGAAATCGTCCATGGGTAATGTCATAGAGTAGTCTTTGCTTTTAAGTATAAAAGAACGAGTATTTTTCTCTATGCGTGTCAATGTACCACTGTAACTCAAGTCTCTTTGTCTGTGGGTGACAGTAACTCGTTTGTTTATCTGGTTAAACCAATTAGCGTCTTGACTGCTCTCTAGGCGTGTCATCGGCGCAAAGTTGTCTTGGAGCGGTAGCAGCGATCCTGTATTTGGAGTAAGGCTCAGTTGCAAACTGTCTTCTACTATTTGACTGTTATCTAAACCAATAACGGCATTTATTGGGGCGGCAAGCGCTGATTGGCTCGCGGCTCCTACGAGAATGCTAAGGTATAAATAGGTAGGATATTTTTGCATGACCGAGTCCTTCTTGTTTATTGATATACCATCATACTAGTTGTCGTGATGAGTCTTCACACATGTTACCCTAATAAATTGATGTGATCGCAAGGCAATGTAGCAAAAATAAGGGTTTGCAGTGGACAAAAAATTACTAATTATTGACGGATTGAATTTGATTCGTCGGCTTTACGCCGCATTGGAGTCCGAGCAGGATTCAGCTAGACGAATTGAGAGAACCCAAAGTATTGCGATTGAAGCCTTAGCGAAGCTGACGCAGCAATTTGACCCTTCTTATGCCGTTGTTGTATTTGATTCAAATGGTAAAACATGGCGCCATCGAGTTTATCCAGAATATAAACTAGGTCGCGTTCCAATGGATGACGCCTTACTAGAATCTTTGCCAGAATTTGCGAAAGTGTTTCGTTTTAATCATTTGCCTTGTTTGAGAATAGATGGTTGGGAAGCAGATGATCTTATTGCCACGCTTGCCGTTAAAGCGGCAAGTAACAAGGTTAAATCCTACATTGTTTCAACGGATAAAGGTTTTACTCAGTTGTTGGGAGATGATCTTATTCTTCAATATGATTATTTTGCTAAGTTAGGTTATGACAAAATCTGGGTTCCTGGCAAATATGGTGTTGAGCCGCATCAGTTAAATGACTATTGGGCTTTAGTGGGTGATACCACCAATCGAATTCCTGGTGTCAAAGGTATTGGGCCGAAAACAGCCTTAAGTATTATTCGTCTGTTTCCCACCATCGAAGAAATTTATGCAAATCTACCGTCTTTTTCTGAGCGTATTCAGTCAATGCTGGCGGGTGGTTATGAGCAGTGTTTACTGTCTCGCTCATTAGTTGCCTTGAAAACAGACGTAGAAATAGGGGTTCGACTTTCTCAGCTTAGGTATATGGAAAGTAAAGTTGAGTGAATATCAAACTTCTAAGTAGAAAAGATAGGTTTAGCCCCTTACCCATATCTTATGAGACGCTTATAATAGCGGCATTTCAGGCAACGGATAAATGAGATTTTTATGTCAGAGGTAAGAACACGTATTGCGCCATCTCCAACAGGTGACCCGCATGTAGGAACAGCTTATATCGCCCTATTTAATATGGCTTTCGCACGTAAAATGGGTGGTAAGTTTATTTTACGTATTGAAGATACCGACCAAACTCGTAGTACGCCAGAATCTGAAAAAATGATTTTAGATGCGTTACGTTGGTTAGGGCTTGATTGGGCTGAAGGCCCAGATGTCGGCGGAGAATATGGTCCTTATCGTCAAAGTGAAAGGGGCGATATTTATGGTCAATACGCTCAAGAATTGATCGATAAAGGGCATGCATTCTATGCATTTGAGACAACTGAAGAGTTAGATCAAATGCGTAATGAGCAAAAAGAGCAAGGTTTGCCACAAAAGTACGATGGTCGTGCTCTTAATCTGACAGCAGAAGAGGTGCAGGCAAAATTAGATGCTGGCGTTCCTTATGTCATTCGTATGAAAATTCCTGAAGAGGGCGTTTGCGTTGTTCAGGATATGTTGCGTGGCACTATCGAAATCGATTGGGCGCAAGTGGATATGCAAGTACTACTAAAAGCTGATGGTATGCCGACTTACCATTTGGCTAACGTGGTTGATGACCATTTGATGAAAATCACTCACGTAATTCGTGGAGAAGAATGGATCAACTCAGCGCCAAAGCATATATTGTTGTACCAGTATTTTGGTTGGGATATGCCGACTTTATGTCACATGCCTTTGTTGCGTAACCCAGATAAATCTAAGTTATCAAAGCGCAAAAACCCAACAAGTATTCTGTATTATCAGCGTATGGGTTACATGTCTGAAGCGGTAATCAATTACCTTGGTCGCATGGGGTGGTCTATGCCTGACGAGCGTGAAAAGTTCTCGTTAGACGAAATGATTGAGCAATTTGATATTCAACGTGTTTCTTTGGGTGGTCCGGTTTTTGATGTTGAAAAACTGAGCTGGCTAAATGGCATGTGGATTCGTGAGAATTTAACGCCAGAAACCTTTGCACAGAAATATGTTGAATGGGCGCTTAACCCTGAATACTTGATGAAGATTTTACCACTGGTTATTCCTCGTGTTGAAACCTTTTCAGATGTTGCTGATGTGGCAGGTTTTTTCTTAAAAGGCATGTTGCCAATTACGAAAGAAGATTTCTCTACTATTAAAATGGAAGAAGAAACACTTCGTAAGGCTATGCAGTTTGCTTTATGGCGTTTGGAAGCATTGAATAAATGGGAAAAAGACGAAATCTTTAATGATATGAAATCATTAGCTCAAGCGATGGAAATTAAGCCGAAAGACTTTTTTGCCCCCTTGTTTGTTGCTATTTCAGGAACAACGGCATCTGTTTCTGTTTTTGATTCAATGGCGATTTTAGGTTCTGATATTTCTCGGGCTAGAATGCGTACTGCAGTAAATGTACTTGGTGGCCCTTCTAAGAAAGAAGCGAAACGTTGGGAAAAAGAATACGCTGACCTATAAACGGCTCGTATTTCTTATTAGCAACAAAAGCTAAAGAAAAGTTGAGTAAAAAAAACCGGCTATCAAAGCCGGTTTTTTTTATATCAGTCGTTTGCCTTTAAATTAACGAGTAGTAAAAACACTCGTCTTTTTATCTAAGCTGCTTACCTGATTATGTATATCACGGGTATTACCTTCAATGCTATTGATATAGCTATTGTCTCGTTGAAGTTGTTGGGCAATTTTGTCCATTTCTTCACTCATGTGTACTGCAGTTTTAGCAACTTCTTGGATAGAGCGGGCCATATCGATAGAAGAGGCTGAGCTGGTCTGAGCATTTCGCTCAATCTCTCGAATAGCCAATTCTGCTTTCTCGCTGAAAACTTCAATTGAGTGCAGGCTTTCTTGGCCACTGTGCATAGTTTCGATTGCTGTTTGTGTGGATGATTGGATAGTACTAACAATGTCGGTGATTTTAGCGGTTGCATCCACTGTTTTTTCAGCAAGTGAGCGTACTTCATCGGCAACAACGGAGAAGCCTCGACCCGCTTCGCCAGCACGCGCCGCTTCAATGGCTGCGTTTAGTGCTAGAAGGTTAGTCTGGTTTGCTAGGTCGTTGATCATGCCGATAACGTTGTCGATATCTTTTGATAATTGGCCAAGCTCATTAAGTTGTTCACTTGTTTTGTTAACAACACTAATAGTACTAGAAAGGTTTGATAGAGCGCTTTTAATGGTTTCTGCGCCTACTTTAGCAGATTCATAAGTATGTTGAGACTGACTACTTAAGTCTTCTGTAGTGCTGGAAATGCTAGAAATAGTTGTGGAAATCTCTTCTGTTGCCGCAGCAAGAGAATTTGTTTGTTCGCTAACGGAACGGTTACTCTGTGCGATGTTAGTAACTGAGGTGTTAAGTTCTGTGACCATGTTGTTGACACCTTGAGTGGTATCGACAACGTCTCCAATAACGGAGCTTAGTCCCGTAGTCATTTCATTTACAGAGCTACACAAAGAGTCAAATTCATCGTTGCGTTTTTTATTGACATGCAAGCGTGCTGTCAGGTCACCACCTTTTACTTTGCCTAAGTCTTTAATGATTTGGTTCAGGGTGCTGTTTACGCTGCTGCCGATCCCCATCATCATAAGTGCAGCAATAACAGCAACAACAATACTTACAATGATCAAACTAATGCTTGCTTGCTGAGAGCTTTCAGAAGCTTGTTTACGTGCTTCTAAAACCGCTTTTTGCATATAATCAACCGCAGCTAGGCGCGTTTGAGCAAAATCGGCTTTGCTGGCTATGAATTGTGACTGCAGCGTTTTTAGTTGTTGGTTTTCTTTGTCAAAATTTTCGACAGCGGCAAAATACTTATTAATGACTTCACCAAAGCGTTCTTCAAGACCGAAGTTAGTTACGCGTTTGTAGAATTTTTCATAGCGTTCCATGAAGGCCGCTTTATTCGCTGGAGCTGGCTCAAATATGAAGTTTTTTTCTGCTTCGCGAACGGGCAAAAATTCTTGTTTTACTAGGCTGAGGAACGATATCTCTTCTGTTACTTTTTCGCCTAATTGAGAGATCTCCCCTTTGAGGCCGGAAGAACCATTAAAGCCTACTTTTTGTCTCTGGTTAACTAATAACTTTAAGGCTTCACTGTAATTTGCTAAAGAGGCTGTGATGCTTGTGATGTTCTTTTTCGCTTCGGGATCTTGAAGAAGGTTCATGTCTTTTTCAAGAGTGGCCATGAAGCTTTCATGATTGACATTTAGCTGCTCTAGAAAACTTGCGTAGGTATCGTTATTGATACTAGAGAGAGACTCGTATTCTTCCATTAAGGTAATGATTAGAGAGGCTAGGTCTTTATCTACTGTGGTTAGACGTTCAAATTTTGAAGATGAACTTTCTTGAACATTCAATCCTTGTAAAGCAACTGCAGTTACAACAACGAATCCAAGAATAGCCGCAATCAGTAATGAGAGTAACTTGGTACGAAAACTAAGGTTAGCCAACATATTATATCCTGCACTTTTTATTATAGGTTTAACCGATAGGCATCAGGATAAGTGTAATAATCATTCTTATCATCTGGATTTTGCCTATCAAAGCATTACAAATATTTACTTAAGCATTCTATTTCTACTATGAACTTATTTGCAATTAATTGACATAAAAATATGAATTTATCTTGTGTGAATAATGTGTGCAAGTGTCGTTTTTTGTTGCAATTTATGAAGAGGATTGTTCAAAAATCATGCGGGCTTAGCCACACTTCTGTTTTTTTGTTGCCAAGATAGCTTATTTTTCCAGGATAGCGAGCTATGCCGCTAGAGCTGAATTCAAATTTGTAGGTTCTTTTTATTTTGATTGTTCCATGTTGCCATATTGGTTTCCATTCCTCACCACCAACACTATCCTCTAATAATTGTAAGTTAAGAGATTCACAATGTTTTTTTGCGCTGATTAGGGCTTGTTCTCGAATAGACGTGTTTTGCCACCATGCGTATAGAGCGGCAGCAATCAAAAGGAGTATGACAATATCGGAGAGTTGTAGGTTCATGTATGCCAAATAAATTTTAATAAAGTTTGAACATCATAACCAATAGTAGCGAGAAAAAAATAGTCGTTAGTAAAAGAAATACGTGGCTACCTCCAAGCAGGAGAGAAAGGAGAGGTAGCCACGGTCTTCACGCTATGTAGAGCAAGTCGTAAAATTATCTCATTAATAAAAAGCTAAATTTGGGCATTCGGGGCAGCGAATGTTTGGGTAAACCAAATTTGAGTCGTTAGCTTAAATATAATGGCCAGTCAGGCGATAATCTATGCGGCTTCTACTGCTCTCTCTGCGTAAAGTTGGATAACCCACTGCTCAATACGTTGATCAGTGAGTTCAAATTGTTGGTCTTCATCAATCGCTAAGCCGACAAAGAACTCTTTGCTATCTACACAAGCTCTAGAGGCTTCAAACTCATAACCTTCTGTTGACCATTGGCCAATGAAAGTGGCATTAGTTGGCAATAATTTTTCATATAGCCAACCAACAGCGTCGACAAAATAATCGCCGTAGCCAAATTGATCACCTAGCCCATATAGCGCTATGACACTATCTTCAAGTGCTAGTTCGGCTAAACTGTCTCCAATGTCTTCCCAATCAGATTGAATGCCACCAAAGTCCCAAGTAGGAATACCTAAAATCAGCATGGGGTATTGTTCAAGCTGACTAAGCTCAATATCTTTAATGTTGAATATGTCTACTTGTTCACCAAGTTCTTCCCATTGTTTGGCAATCTTGTGGCCAACCTCTTCTGTGTTGTTTGTGTCTGTGCCGTAGATAAGAGCGATTGTTGATTGAGCCATGCTATGCCTTTGCTTTCTGTAATTTAGTGAATTTGTCCATATTGGTGGCTGCTGACACCAAAGTGTTGAATAAAAGCGGCTTCGAATTGATCTTCTGAAAAACCACTTTGGGCCACAATATGTGATTTAGCTGTTGGGTCTTGTCTTAGTTGAGCTGCTGCAAATTTGATTCTGCTACGAGTACAGTAACTTTCAATGGACTGCCCAACAATAAGGTTGAAGCCAATAGCCAGAGCTTCGGTATTTAGCCCAACTTGTTGAGCTAGGTGCTTGATGTTTAATGCATCGTGCTCTGGTGTTTCGATTAGATTTTGCGCGTGGAAAAGTTTGCTTTGACAGCCTTCACATTGCGACAAATGACTCAGCATTTGTAGTTGTTCTATCAAGGTGAAGATAAGTGAATAAAGGTGTCCAGCAAGGCTGATTGAGTGACCTTTGTGCGCCAATATTGGTTCAATTAAAGTAAGGGTTCTTTCTGTAATTGGAAGCTGGATAATGGCGTTTTCATTGCCCAATTTTTCACGCATAGCCATAAAATGTTGGATGATTTGGTCTTCTGTTTCGCCAAGTACAGCAGCCAGATGTTCAGGACTAATACGAGCTTGCAGCAGACTATGTTCATCGCCTTTTGACATCAAGAAATGACCATCAATATTTTTCGGCTGATATGAAATTTGTACGGAATTTATATCTTTTGCTGTTTGTATTGGTCCCGTTCCTAAGAAAGAAAAATAGAGTCCTGATTGTGCTTCTTCATAAAGTGAGAGATCTGTATCGCTACTTAAGTGTTGGTTAAGCAATTGCAAATTTGGAAGCAAGGCGAGTAGTTGTTTATGGCCAGATAGCCATGGTGCCACTTCTTTTTTTATTCTTCCTGAATTGTCATACACATCGCGCATGTTTAGTTGCATCGTATGTTGCCTCAATCTGATAATGGTTATCATTAAAAGATCTTTTGGTTTTCAATGCAAGTGATTCTCATTAAATATTTTGTATGAGAATCACTTTATTAATATTTTTATCTGATGTGTGACTTGGAATAGGGAGGGTTAGTCTAAATAATCTGTGCGATTTAAGCCGTATTTTTGCATTTTTTGATTTAGTGTTCGGCGTGGCAGTTGAAGTTGTTCTAAGACAAGTTGAATGTTGCCTTTTTGCTGTCTGATACTGGCTTCAATTAAGCTGCGTTCAAATTCTTGCACCTTTACGCTCAGTGGTAGTGGTGTGATGGTGTCTATATCGTCTTGTGCTTGATAGCCAGCCAATATCTTTGCTACGCTTGTATTGGGTTCAAGAGCATAACGCAATGCAACGTTTCTAAGCTCGCGAACATTTCCAGGCCATCCATACAAAGTTAATGTTTCGTGGTCTATTGGACTTAGTTGTCTAAAATCTCCGCCTCGCTCTTTAACCGCCATTCGACAAAAGTGCTCAAAAAGTAATGAGATGTCGGATCCTCGATTACGTAAGTCTGGCAGATGTATTTGCGATACATTTAGTCGAAAGAATAAATCTTGTCGGAAGTGTTCTAATGTCTGTAGGTCACTTTTTGCGGCGGCAACCACTCTCAGGTCTATCTGGATCGTATTGTTACTACCGACTCGTTCAAGTTGATTTTCTTGTAGTACTCGTAGCAATTTAATTTGCATGGCCAGCGGCATGCTTTCTATTTCATCGAGAAATAACGTGCCACCACTTGCGTGTTCAAGCTTACCAATTCTTTGTTTGTTAGCACTGGTGAACGCGCCAGCTTCGTGCCCGAATAGCTCGCTTTCGAAAAGATCTGACGGAATTGCGGCGCAGTTTATAGCGACAAAGGGGTTAGTGCTTCTTGGGCTACAGTCATGCAAAGCTTTCGCAACGAGTTCTTTTCCGCAACCGGTTTTTCCGTAAACAATCACATGAGTGTCCATGCTAGCAAAGGTGCGGATTTGCTGCCTGACGCGAATTATTTGCTCATTCTTTCCAATAATGGTCTCTTCTAGACCATGTAAGTCGCCAAGATATTGTGATTGGTTGGCATGCTGTAGTTGGACTTTTCTCAGTTGAATGGCTTTTTCGACAGTTTGTAGCAATCGATTTGGATCAAAGGGCTTTTCAAGAAAGTCAAAAGCGCCATCTCGCAAAGCGTTGACTGCGGTGTCTATATCGCCATGGCCTGTTATAAGAATAAAGGGTAGCTCATGCTCTTTAGATAAGCAGTCACTCATTAGTGTTAAACCGTCTATTGGTGTCATGCGGATATCACTGACAATGATGCAGGGTAATCCAATATCAAATCGATCAATCAGCTCTTGAGCTTCGTGAAATTCTCTTACTACATAATTTGATAAGCGCAGCCATTGAGCCGTTGTTGAGCGAACAATATCGTCGTCGTCAAGGAGCCAGATTTCAATGTGATTGTTGGTGTTACTGTTTTCCATATTAGGCCTTTAACAGAGTTAAGCGGAATACGAGTTTTGAATCGCTGTCATGATACGCCTTTAGTGTTCCATTCATGTCTTTTGCTAGGTTTGCACTAATAGCAAGCCCTAGCCCTAGGCCTTTTCCAATTGGTTTTGTGGTGAAAAAAGGCTCAAAAATATGCGTAAGTTGGGACTTTTCTATTCCTGGTCCGTTGTCTTGATAGCTAATAGTGATCTGCTTGTCGTGTGTCTCTAACGATATTTTAATACTTGGTGTGACTTTCATTTCAGAGCAAGCCTGGACTGAATTACTGATCAAATTAGAAAAAATTCTCTCTAGTCGAGTCGGTTCAGCAATGACAGCATCTAGGTTATTAAGTTTTATTTCCCAGTGTATACCATGAACATCGTCTCCAAGGCTTTCTATGGCTCGCTCTATAGAGTGCTTGACTGAAGTGGGTGCAAGTTGCTCAGGTCTTCGATAAGCGAGTACTTTTAGCTCGCTGGTTAGTTTTTGCATCCGAACAACAAGCGATTCTAGATCGATAAGCGTTTTTAATGCTTGCTCTGAGTCTTGGCGTTTAAGCAGTAATTCTGCAGTATAGGCTAGTGTTCTTATACCTGTTAGTGGTTGGTTTAATTCATGAGCGATAGCGGTCGACATTTGTCCTATCGCAGCGAGTTTTTCTGTTCTTAATAGTTCTTTTTGCGCAGCTTCTAGTGCTTTTGTTCGTTCTAATACGCGTTCTTCAAGTCGGGAGTTTGCTTCTAGCAAATTGAGCTCTGCTTTTTTTCGTTTGCTGATGTCTAGCAAGGTGACCAAGTAACCTTGTGAATCACTCCACTTCAAGGATGATACTGATAGCAGTGCTGGAAAAACCTGACCGTTCTCTTTTTGCAGTACAACTTCTTGCTCTAGCAAGTTTGTTGCAAGTGTATTGCTTGCAACTTCTTTTGTTTGTAGGGATTTAATAAAGGTTAGTGCGGTTTGGTTCTCTGGGCAATCTGGTAGAAATTCATACAAATAGTGGCTGTTAAGTTCAATTCTTTGACCGAAATAACGCACACCCATAGGGTTAACAAAAGATATCTCACCGTGCTTGGTGAGTTGTAGTAATCCCACGTGAGTATTTTCGATCAGGACTCTTTGGCGCTGAGCGCTATTGGCAATAAGTAATTCATTTTCCAGTTTTGATGCGATTTTTAGTGAACGTTCTCGACGGTAAAGCCAGAAAAGGAATATCAGCGCAAAAATCCCTAGACTAATAAAGGCAATATTTTGAGCTTTTTTATGAATACCTTTTAAATTTGATAAGTAATGAATTTGCCACTTTAGGTCATCTAACGTGACATTTTGTAAAAGATAATTCTCATCATTAAGGTGGTAAATTTTAGAGCGAGTATTATTTAAAAATTGAACGTCAGTATGGTCATCTAGCCAATTACTCACTAAGAGCCTGTTTAATTTACTGGCTAAAAAGATAAGACTATTTTGATCAGTCATCACAACAAGATCATCGAACAAATTCCAGCGTTCGATTAAATCAGTCACGTTAATGCGAACCGCGACAGCACCAGCTAAGCCAGCTTTTGTATACACAGGAGCCAGTACTAGGTGGGCTGACTTGTATTGTTTTGGGTTGTAGCCAGAGACAAGAATATATTCTCCTTGTTGTTCTCTAAGCACATTGCTCAAGTCTTGTTTGCTAAAGTAGTCGTCTAAATTGAAATGAGGGGATTGTTCGCTGGATACCAAAAGATCCCCTTGCGCAGACAAAATAAACCAGTCTTGCGTTTTAGATACATGAGTTAGGTCTTCTAGTTGGCGTTGTAGGCGTTTTGTTAATACTGGATCTTTAGGGTTGTTCATAAAAGCCAGTAGTGTGGGGTTGTCAGCAAGGGCGTAAGGGAGGATGTGATAGTTTTTTAATTCATTACGTAACTCAATAACATAATCAAGTAGCTGATCTTGGCCTTCTGAGTGTTTGTCTATAATGAGTGCTTGATAAGCGATGGTGTTTACGCCAAAAAACAGTAGAGTAAGTAGAGTGCAACCGAAGGTAAGAAAAAAAAGACGATGCTTACGGAATTGTGAAATCAAAGAGAGTCTCGCGAGCCTTTATTATGTTTAGCCAGTTTTCAACGTTTAATCAGATTAAATTAAAACTGCGTAACAAAGTAACGCCAATGCTTGTACTAATCAAGGATGCTATGGTGGTTATAACGATGATGTTTGCTGCAAGGGTAGAATTTCCATTCATGGCGCGAACCATAATATAGCTGGCAGAGGCAGTTGGAGCTGAAGACATAAGGAATAGAACGCCAAGCTCCATGCCACGATAACCTAATAAATATCCTCCAAATGTTAGAATAAACGGGATAAATATCAGTTTTCCTGCGGATGCTATGATCGCTCCTAACATACCGTTTTTTAATGACTTAAAATTGAGTGATGCGCCAGCACATAATAGTGCTAAGGGAAGAGTCATCTGTGCAAAATAATCGCCCGCTTTATAAAGCGTTGAAGGTAATGAAAGCCCTGTTAGTGATGCAATAAAGGCTGCTAAAATAGCAATGATTAGAGGGTTCTTTGCTATGCCTTTCATTATGCCTTTTAGGCTAGCGTTTGCTCCGAGCGCACGATTTAAGCCAATTACGGATAATATATTGAATAATATGGTAACTCCGCCCAGATAGACTGATGCTACGGAGAACACTTCATTGCCGTAAGCATTAACACAGTAAGCTAAGCCAATAATGCCCATATTGGAGCGAAAGGCACCTTGTACCAACACTGCCCGTTCCGCTTTGTCCGGCTCCCAAATAGACATCAACAATTCTAATGCGATATAAGTGATAGTGACAGCTATCATTGCATATATAACCAATGATAAATCTGTATCTGAGCTTATGTCACTTTTGGAAATGCTGATGAAAAGTAGTGCAGGAAGAGTGACGTTGAACACCAGCTTAGAAGCAATATCAATAAAATTGTCATTGATAATCCGTATTCGGTATAGGATGACTCCTAATGCCAATATTAAAAATATTGGCATTGTTATGGAGAAAGAAAATACCAGTACATCTAAAAAGTTGTCCAACGCCATTCCTTAGAGGAGGGGATTATTGATCGTTGTTCTCGAAGCGATAGCCCGCACCATAAACTGAATGAATAACGTTTAGTTCAGGTGCTACAGCAGAAATTTTCTTACGAAGTTTTTTGATGTGGCTATCAATCGTACGATCACTCACTACACGGCTGTCGGCATAAATGCTTTTCATTATAAGATCGCGGCCGAAAACACGACCAGGTTCTTTGATGAGCAGTTGAAGCAACTGGAATTCAACCGTAGTTAAATCAATCAAATCGCCTTTGTAAGTTGCACGTAGACGGTCTACATCTAGATCGAAGCCATCAGTTCTTGGTGACTCAGCTTGGTCTAATTCAACTCGACGCAAGTTAGCTTTAACACGGGCAACAATTTCACGAGGGCTGAAAGGTTTACAAACGTAGTCATCAGCGCCCATTTCTAGACCAATCAAGCGATCAATCTCTTCCGCTTTTGCGGTAACCATAATAATAGGAACACCACTGAACTGACGAACTTGCTTACAAATTTCTACGCCATCTAATCCTGGTAGCATTAGATCTAGCAGAACAATATCAACTTGGTTGTTTTTAATGTAATTGACTGCGATATCACCGCGGTCAAGATGGTGATGTTCATAACCTGCTTGGTCTAAATAAGCAGCCATTAATTCAGCTAATTTTGGTTCGTCTTCAATAATCAGTACTTTGCTCATAATATTGTTGTTCCTGTTCGTTTAACGAGACTAGTTTAAAGGGAATTCTACTTTTATTCCTAAGCCACCATCTGGTGAGTGATAAGCACTGATTGTGCCTTGGTGTCCATCCACTATACTAGCGCAGATTGCGAGACCTAGGCCTCTCCCGCCAGTCGCTCTATTTCTTGAATTTTCGACACGAAAAAACTGTTCAAAAATTCGGTTTTTATCATCGTCGCTTACACCTGGGGCTGTGTCCTCAAAAAGAATAACGGCTTTCTTATTCTTTTTTGATAGTTTTACAGTGAGTTTTCCAGGAGCATTTGTATATTTTAATGAATTATTCATCAGATTCGAAAAGAGTTGATGTAATCTATCTGAATCGCCATTCATAACAATAGGGTTTTTCTGAGAATATTCAAACCCTAATTCTAATCCTGCTTCATTAAAAGGAAGTGTCATAGATTGAATCGTTTGTTCAATTATGTCGTTAAGTGAAACATCTTCCATTACATAACTTAAGTTGCCTACATCATGCATGGATAATTGATTTAAGTCATCAATTAGGCGTGCAATATGAAGCGTTTCTTGATGCAATGAGGATAAACTTTCAGGAGAAACTTTAATAATCCCATCCTGCATCGCTTCAATCTCACCTCTAAGTATCGCTACAGGGGTTCTTAGCTCATGGGCGGTATCAGCAACCCAGCGCTTACGAGCTTCTCTTGAATGTTCTAACGTACAAGCTAGATTGTTAAAGTGGCAGCTAAGACTGGCTAACTCGTCGCCTCCTTTTACCGTTATGCGTGTATCATATTTTCCTGCTGTCAATTTTTTCGTAGCTTTTTGCATGGAAATAATAGGGCGACTTAACCACTGAGCTAATGGCCATGTTAGGAGGGCCGCGATAGCAAGCATGAATGCGGATATGAGTAAGAAGGCTTCTCCTTGCTGGCGAACAAAGCGTAGTGTTTGATCCTGAACTAACTCTCTAATTGAGCGTAATCCTACGTAGCCGACTATTTTTTTATTTACAGTCACAGCGTATGTTTCGGCGTCTGTAAATCGCGTCTTACCAATGATGGGTTTTTGTTGGTCATCAAACAATAGAAAGCGTTGGCGATAGTATTGAGACGGATAAATTAAGTCTAAATTAGGCGTGCTCGGTGGTGGCACTAAATCTCGTAAGTTTTCGAGTTTAGCCTGATGCCACTCGCTTTCCATTCGACTCTCTTGGACAAGAAAATACCAATCATCATAATAGAGGTAGAGGTTAGCTGTTCGGTTTGCCATTTGTTCTAAAAAGTCACGATCACGTTCCGTCGCGTAGGAAACAAATCCTCTATCAAAGCTCCATTGAAATACTTGCCACATAGAAACAATGAGTAAAATATTACTCAAAACAAAAACTGCAAAAAGTTTATGTCGAATCTTTAAGCCTTTGGTCATTGCCATAGTGGAGTTTGAAATCCTATTGTGTGTCCTGTTAGGCGGTCTTTACAGGGGATTGATAATCATCGATACGAGATCACAGTGTCGTTGGTATCGAACTAGTTCGTTGGTTACTCTAATCGTCTGTTTACTATACAGTTTTATAGGGAAAGCTGGCTACTTGGTTGCAGTGTAAATAATGAGGATTTCCAATAAATCAATTCCTTTAGTATTATGCGTCAATTTTGTATTTTCTGGGTCTATTTATGTCGGTTTTATCTGCTGCAAAAGGTGCGGTCTCATTTATTTTGATTGTTGTAAATACCTTGTTGTGCTTCATTCCAGTGATGGTATTGGCACTATTTAAGTGTGTTTTTCCGTTTGCATCAGTGCGTGCGTTTCTGAATGTCATATTGGATAACATAGCGACGTTTTGGATCGGTGTAAATAATGTAAACCAGCGCGTATTGGGCAAATCTGTTCTTCATGTCTCTGGTGAGAATGATTTTGTATTAAAAGATTGGTATATGATTACGGCGAATCACCAGTCTTGGGTAGATATTCTTGTCTTGCAGCGTCTGTTCAATAGACGCATTCCTTTTATCAAGTTTTTTTTAAAGCGAGAGCTTATTTGGGTGCCTTTTATCGGTCTAGCTTGGTGGGCGTTAGAGTTTCCTTTTATGAAGCGTTACAGTTCTGCTCTGCTAAAAAAACGTCCTGAACTCAAAGGGAAAGATATTGAAGTGACGAAAAGGGCGTGCGATAAATTTCAGTACTTTCCTGTGTCTATTATGAATTTTCTTGAAGGGACGCGCTTTACACCTGAAAAGCACGATCAACAATCGAGTCAGTATAAGCATCTTCTCATGCCAAAAGCGGGCGGCTTGTCGTTTGCGTTAAATGCTATGGATGGGAAATTGCATCAATTGATTGATGTGACCATTGTTTACCCAGAGGGGATTCCGAATTTTTTCGACTACCTTTGTGGCAAAGTGCCAGAAATAAAAGTGCATCTCAGAGTGATGTCGATCGAAAACTCCTTGCTTGGTGATTATCAAAATGACGCAGATTATAGAGCGTATTTCCAGCAATGGGTGAATGAACTTTGGCAGCAAAAAGACCAGCAGTTCGAATGCTTACAACATGCTGAATTGAAAAATATTGAGCATTAAATAACACATTTTATTTCTGTATCCTCCAATAAATCGAGAATTGTATCTTTTCTATTTTTTTTAAATGTCTGACTCTGTTTCTTTATTCTTAAATTATCGAGGCGTTTGGTATGGATATATCTCATTTATTGACTTTACACTCGCGAAGCATGGAAGCTTCTTTGGTTCGTGAATTGCTTCATTATAGTCAACAGCCAGACGTTCTATCTTTAGCGGGCGGTTTGCCAGATGAAAATTTGATGCCAGCTTACCCAGAACTGAAGCAACTAATCGACAGTCGACAATATGGCCCTAGTGAAGGCGAAAAAGACCTGCGCGAATGTATTGTGTCGATTGTGGCGGATCGAGGTATTGAGGCATCTACTGATAATGTGCTGGTAACCAATGGCTCGCAGCAGGGGTTGGATATCGTTAGTCGCTTAATTTTGGACGAAAGCTCGACCATTTTAACTGAGCAGCCGACGTATCTTGCTGCTTGTCAGGTATTTAAATTACAAGGTGCAAAGGTTCAAGATGTCTTATCTGATGCTGAGGGTATGTCTGTTTCAGCTTTGCGTGATGCGATTGAAAAGCACCATCCGAAAGCGGTTTATTTGATTCCCAATTTTCAGAATCCAGCAGGGCATTGTTATAGCTTGCAGCGTCGACGCGAGATAGCTGCTTTACTTGACGAGAAAAACATATTGTTGATCGAAGATGATCCGTATCGTGATCTTTGTTATGACAATGTCGACCTTACGCCTATTTCAACTTTGATAAAACAAGCGCCTTGGCTTTACATGGGGAGTTTTTCTAAGGTTTTGTGGCCAGGATTGCGTACTGGTTATATCGTTTCCTGTGATGCTTTTTCTGGGTACTTGGTGAAAGTAAAGCAGGCTGTTGATCTTCATACCAACCGTCTTGGTCAGAGTATGATTACCCAATTCTTTAAATCTGGAGAATATCCAGATCACGTTATTAAGCTCCAAAAAGCCTATAAGGAAAAGCGAGATGTGATGGCTGAAGCTTTAAATGCAGAGCTTGGCGATCTCATTGAATTTTCGCTTCCAGCTGGTGGTATGTTCTTTTGGGTGAAGTTGCCCGCGGGTGTCTCATCACAATTAATACTGACTGAAGCGTTGAAGGATAAGGTGTTGGTTCTTCCAGGTACGCCATTTTTTCCGTGTAAAAGCCCACTTGATGATTCGTTTCTAAGATTGAGTTTTGCTCGTGTTTCTCCGGCGCAAATTCGTCAAGCAATCACGGTGCTTGCGAAAGTTATTCGACAGCTTGCTTAGTTACTTGTTACCTAGAGATTGCTGGTTGTATGTTTATATTGGCTAGGTTTCTTGTTCCATAGCATTTTTGTTGTGGTAAGGCTGGCTTTTTATTGTATTTATGCTTGGCTAGCAGTTCCTTCTTTTTGGGTGACACGTTAGAATCTTACTTTTAAGACTGTATAGAATAGGAATATGTAATGGGCAGAGCCTTTCAAAACCGCAAAGAGTCCATGGCAAAAACGTCTGACCAAAAAGCCAAGGTTTACAGTAAGTACGGCCGTGAGATTTATGTTTGCGCAAAATCCGGTGGTATCGACCCTAATGGTAATTTGGCACTTCGTTCTCTGATCGACCGAGCTAAAAAAGATCAGGTGCCAACTCACGTTATCGACAAAGCGATTGATAAGGCGAAAGGTGGCGGTGGAGAAGACTTTGATACGGCTCGCTATGAAGGTTTTGGTCCTGGCAATACGATGGTTATCGTCGATTGTTTGTCTGATAATCCAAACCGTACTTTTGGTGATGTGCGCACTTGCTTTAACAAAGTAAAATGTAAAATCGGTAGCCAAGGTAGTGTGAGTCATATGTTTGACCACAGTGCTATTTTTGTTTTTGCAGGTACTGATGAAGAAGCTGTATTAGAAGCTTTGATGATGGCCGATGTTGATGTAACAGATATTGAGCTAGAAGACGGTAAAGTGACTGTTTTTGCGCCACATACAGATTACAGCAAGGCCAAAACTGCATTAACAGATGCATTTGGTGAGATTGAGTTTGAAATTGATGAAATTCAATTTGTGGCTCAAAACATGACAGAAATTCAAGGTGAAGAAGTGGAACAGTTTGATCGCTTCTTGGATCTTTTGAATGATCTTGATGATGTGCAGCGTGTTTATCACAACGCTGAATATTAGAATTAGAAGCCTTGGTGATACTTCTCACTAAGGCTTTTTTATGTGTGTTGATTAAGTATGACTAAGCCAAAACCTCAGTTGAAATCGCCCTGTGTCAATGTCTGTCTTCTCAATGATGAGGATATTTGTGTTGGCTGTTATCGTACGGGTAAGGAAATTAGCCTGTGGGGAAGTATGAATAAGGCTTCGCAGCAGGCCGTTATGAAGAAGGTTCGTGAGCGAGAAGCCAAAAGCAATTTTGTTTCTGGCTAGTGTTTTTTGTTAGTGTTACTTCTCTTCATTTTTGTTTTTAAGTTCTATCCATTGCGACATGTATTGCGTGCTTTTAAGGCTGTGGTGTCGCAGCATTAACCCCAAGAAATGTTTTTTCCTCAGACTTTCCTTTAGTTGAACCTGTAGCTTCAATCGATTGATTAACTTTGGCTCCCATTCTTCTGCCTGATAGCGAGCTTGTAATATTCTATTGCCATTTTGCTGCATCAGTTGCCAGCTTTCTTTGTCTTCATAGAGAGACACTGACGCATCGACAAAGGTTTCAATGTCGTCTGTAATGACGCCATTCCAAGGTAGTTCGCCGTACATGGATTCTGCGCCAATCGTAGTGGTAATACTTGGGGTTCCCATTTGCATGGCTTCAACCAATTTGCCTTTAATGCCTGCGCCAAAACGTAATGGAGCTAAGCAAAGTCGAGCTTGTTGCATGACTTTTTGAGCATCTTCTGCCCAGCCTTTTACTAAAAAGCCTTCTTTGGCGTTATGTAATTGTGTAGCTTTTGGTGGTGGGTAAGCACCATAAATATGCATTTCTGCTTTTGGTAGGTGTTTGCGAATCTTTGGCCATATCTCTGTTTTTAATTGCAGAACAGCATCCCAATTTGGCGCGTGACGAAAATTACCAATGCTAATGAAGTGTTGGCGCTCTTCAAAGCTGGTTAGGGATTCAGTGTCTTGAGGTTTAGGGAGCATAAACGGCAGGTGAAAAACATGGGTTTCCGGTACATGAAACTCATCGATCAACAATTTGGTTTCTATTTCGGAAATCATCAAGGTTAAGTCACAGCGATGAATGGCGGCGATTTCACGAATACCGTGGTCGTTATAAAGATCTTCAATTACAAAAGATCTATTTTGTTTAAGTGCGTTGTGTCTGGCTTGTCTTAGTGAGTGAAGATCTTCCGTATTAAGGACTCGTAACGAGTCTGGGCTGAATTTTTCGACGCGCCAACCAAATTGTTCTTCCATCATGAAGCGATCAAATATCACAATGTCTGGTTTTTTATCTGCGATATAGGTATCGAATGAAGCGTCGTTAAGTTCGATGTGTTCAGCCTGTATATCTAGTTGAGATAGATCTGTCATATGCTCAGTTTGTTGAGCTGGGCTAGCAAAAGACAGCTGCCACTGCTCTTTGTGAAAGCAATTGAGCAGTTGCATCATTCGGCTACCAGCGGCAGATGAGTTGGGTTCTGGCCAGACGTAGCCGATGACAAGTAGGTGCACGGTATTCTCTCAATGTTTCAATGATTTTTGGTTCTGAATTTTTAGCAGAATCAGGACATATTCGTCTGGCTATTGTATCATGGCGGACAGATTTGTCTTGCCTGCCTCATTTGAAGGGATTGTCTGGTAAGATGTAAGCAAAACATGACGTTGAGAAGATATTATGATCATAAAACCAAAGATTCGCGGATTTATTTGTACAACAACACACCCAGTAGGTTGTGAGCAAAATGTAAGAGAGCAAATTGCTTTTACTAAAAGCAAAGGTGCTATTGAAAACGGCCCTAAAAAAGTACTCGTAATCGGTGCGTCAAGTGGTTATGGCTTGTCTTCTCGTATTGCTGCTGCGTTCGGTTCTGGCGCAGCAACCATTGGTGTTTTCTTTGAAAAACCAGGCACTGATAAGAAAACTGGCACAGCGGGTTGGTACAACTCTGCGGCATTCGATAAAGTTGCCAAAGAAGAAGGCTTGTACGCTAAAAGTATTAATGGCGATGCTTTCTCAAATGAAGCACGCGATACGGTTATTGATTTGATTAAGCAAGATCTTGGTCAAGTGGATATGGTGGTTTACTCTTTAGCTTCTCCTGTCCGTAAAATGCCAGAAACTGGTGAGGTTGTTCGTTCAGTTCTTAAGCCTATTGGCCAGCCTTACCGCTCAACTGCTATTGATACGAACAAAGATGTCATTATTGAGGCGGAAATTGAGCCAGCTACAGAAGAAGAAATTGAAGCGACTACAACCGTAATGGGCGGTCAAGATTGGGAGCTTTGGATGTCTGCTTTACAAGAAGCAGGTGTTTTGGCGGAAGGTGTTCGCACCGTAGCTTACTCTTATATTGGTTCTGACATTACTTGGCCGATCTATTGGCATGGCGCATTAGGTAAGGCGAAAGAAGATTTGGATCGTGCCTCTGCTGCTATTGATGCTCAGTTGTCTAAGATTGGTGGCGGCGCTAACGTGGCGGTATTGAAGTCTGTGGTGACGCAAGCGTCTTCCGCTATTCCAGTGATGCCTCTGTACTTGGCGATGGTCTTCAAAGTAATGCGTGAAAAAGGCATTCATGAAGGTTGTATGGATCAGATTTACCGTATGTTCTCTGAGCGTTTGTATAATAACCATAATCCAGCAGAGCTGACAGATGATAAAAATCGTTTGCGTTTGGATGATTGGGAATTACGTGAAGACGTGCAACAAGCTTGTCGTGAACTTTGGCCGCAAGTGAATGATGCGAATCTATTTTCAGAGACGGATTACCAACTTTACAAGGATGAGTTTTTGAAGTTGTTTGGTTTTGGGGTTGATGGCGTTGATTATGATGCTGAGGCAAACCCTGAAGCTGACTTTGAAGTGATTACACTTTAGTATTTACTTAAAGAGACAAAAAAAGGAGCTCAAGTGTCGCTTGAGCTCCTTTTTTTATGTCTTTTTATCTCTTATAGTGAATGGAGTCTTATCTTGGGGTGATTATGAAATATTCATTGGGGTTGTTCTGTGCGGTGTCCTTGTTTGCAAATGCTCAGACAGTCGAGCGCCAGCCGGTCGATATTATTTATGGTAATCAAGTAATTCACACCCAACATCAAGTTGTGATTAGCTCGCAGGAAGAAGTGGCTGTCATTCCGGCTGAAAAGGCAAAAATGACCTTGGGGCCAAATATTGTGATTACGGCTGATGGCAAAGGTATGTCTTATTTGGAAGAGAATGCCATCGCTGAACGCGAGCAAGCAATTTACGATGAGGTTAATAAGCGAACTGAAGAGGCGCCTTTTACGGTTTTGTTTACGGGCAATATACCTGAAGATATTCAAGCTAAGCGTCTGAGGATGATGCCAGAGATTGGTATTTTCGGTGATCAAGCAAAAGCAGAGGATGTACCTGCTGATAATGTGCAGCCCGACGTAGGCGATTTTTCCCCCATTGGAAAGGGTGTTGCTCCTGCTGCCAGTGGCGCTAAAGGTGCTCCAGCAACGGATCAAGAGAAGCTAGAGAAGCTTATTGGTGGCTGATCGTAGCTTTACTGTAGTTTGATTTTAAAGTTTGGGTGAACTAGGTGATGTTTCTTGCCATTCTTGTTGTTCAATAAGCTGTTTTGGAAATGCTTTGTTGTGAGTGATTATTTTAGTTGTGTCTGTTGATTGTAGTTTACGCTTAATGAATTCGATGAAGTCTTCTCGCTGAATTTTTTCTACGTTGTTTATCCATTCTTCTCTGGTAAGAAAATCTGGGTCAGGCTTAGCTATTTGATGCCATTCGTCTAATGCGTTGTCGCTTAGGTTTTTTGCGGTCATTTTTAGTTCGCTTAGTAGTGCGTTTTTGGCTTGAGAAAATTCTTTTTCGGATACGTTCGGTAGCCGACTTCTTTGTTCTTGTAGAAATTCCTCAATAGCGTTAATGATGGTAAACGTATCTTTATTGGGGGACTGTACTAATAGTCCTAAAATGGGTGTGTTGCGAATACTTAGATCTTGTGCCCCAACAATGTAACCTAGCTGTTGGTTGGTCCTTAGTTCTTGATAAAACGGGCTGCTGACTAGTTTTCTTAGTATCGAAAAATAGGCTTTTTCTGTAATGGCTTTTTTTGTTGACTGTGCGCTGGTGTCTATTAATGCGTACAAAACCACGTTGTCATCGCTCGTTGATTCGAACTGGTAGTGATATTTTTTCGGAGTGGTGAGGTTTTTTGTTTCGATTTCTAAGGGCTCTTTCGGGCTAAGGCGATCGCTAAAGCGTTGATAAATGGAGTCTGCAAGCTTTTCTGTTTGCTCTTTAGTTAGGTTGCCAGTGCTGTAGCCAACTATGTCGAAGTTCTCACGTGCCTTTTTTGTATATTCCTGAAGGTCTTCTAGGGTGAGTGTTCTTAATGCATCTTCTAGCTGTTTTGTGGTGAAGCTATTTTTAGTTATTAGTGTGCTTAATGCGCTATTGGCGTTGCTGTAGGCTTGTCTGCTTTTTTGATTGCTGAGATCTTTTGCGAGTTGTGTTTTAGCTTGCTCAAATCGTTCAGGCGTTGGGCGAAATAAGAATAGTTGGTCTATCAGCCAAGTGGTGTAGGTGTTTTGCTTGTCTGAGTATCCGCTAGTTCGTAAGGTCGCGCCGTTAGTGTGAGGGTAAAATGCATAGCCCAGTCCTGCGACATAAGGTGCGTAGGTTGATTCGCTTACACTGTCGTTGAAGAGTCGACTCCACAGCCTATTAAGTAGCGTGTGCTCAGGAGTGTCGGCGGCATTGGCAAAACGTATTGCCAGAAAATTCATTGCGGTGGGTTTGCCAAAGCTGGCGTCGGATTTATTCCAATAGGTGAAGCCTCTTTTTTGGAAAACGATTGATGGGGTTGCGTCCTTTTCATCTATTAAATCCAGAGACTCAGGAATAAAGGTGTTTTTTTCCGGTAGGCTTATTTGTGTGTCTTTTACTGATAGATTGACTAGATCTAAAAATAGTTTGCTGAAATGGTTGTTGCTGTATTCACTTTGATACCAAGGCTCTGTTTGCCATTCTGGTTTTTTTGCTGCCCAGTTGTCTGGAAATGTTTTGTTTGAGGATAGTTGTACTAACAGGTTTTCTGGGGAAAGCCGTTTTAGAAGTGCTCTAACCTGTTTTTCATCGGCTGCTTTTTCTAGACGAAAGCAGCTTAATATATCTTCTGGCGGTGTTTTTAGCATTCTTGCTGATAAGGAGCGAGCTAGGTTTTGGGGGTCAACATAACTTTGGTGGTTGAACATGAGTTGGCTAAGTTTAAGTCCCTCTTCAAGGTATAGCGGATTGATTGGTGATGATTTTAACGTGCTAATAGTGGCAAAAAAACGTTTTGCGACGGTATCTATTTTTGCTAAGCCTTCATTGGTGAGTTGGATTTTTACCATGAAGAGTGCGTTGTCACCATAGTCGGCGCTGGTGCTGGCTGATATGCCATTAATTAATCCTTCAGACTTAAGGGATGCATAAAGTGAGCCTTTGTTTTCATTGCCTAAAATGTAGGAAAGGTAGCGAGTTGGCTGGGTCTTGTAGTTTTTCTCTTGGGCGTCTATTTGGTAGTAGAAGTTTAATGTGCTGTTGTCTATTAGTGAACGAACAAATTGTAAGTGTGGTTTATCCGTTGGAGATATTAATGTTGGAAAGTGTGTCTTTTTGCGGATAGTGGGTTTGCTAGGAATGTCTGAGAAGTACTGACGAGCAAGTGTAGCCATTTGGTTGTAGGGTAGGTTTGCCACCATAACCAGTGCCATATTATCGCTAAAGTAGTTTTCTTTGTAGAGTTTGAGTAATTGCTCTCGTAACGGGTTGTTTGGTCGATCTTTGAGGGTGTCTAGGCTGCCGACCGCAAAGCGGCTGTAAGGATGCTTGGGGTTGAATAGGGTTTTTAGTGCTTGATTGTTTCGTCTGTTTTCATCTTTTAATTTGGCTTTATATTCCGAGTCAACTGCGTTCTTTTCTCTTTGTGTGAGAGCTTCGCTGAACAGCGGTGTGGTAAAAAACTGTGAGAATCTGTCTAGTGCGCCTTCGTACGCTGATGGTTTGATGTCGAAATAGAAATTTGTTACGTCTGTGCTTGTGTAGGCGTTGTGTGAGCCGCCGTGTGTGTTTATATAGGATTGATAGTTGCCAGCTTCTGGGTATTTTTTTGTGCCAAGAAAAAGCATGTGCTCTAGAAAGTGAGCTAAGCCTTGCTGGTTGTCAGGGTCTTGAAAGTTGCCGACGTCAACAGATAGTGATGCTGAAAAGCGTTCCGCTTGTGGGTCGCTTACCAATAGCACTTTTAAATTATTGGTAAGTGTTATGAAGTGGTAGTGGTTTTTATCGGTCAGGCTTTTGTTGGGTATGTTGGTGGTTTGATTGTTTATCGTTTCTATTGCGATTGTGCTGTCTTTAGTTTCTTGTAGGTCGGTGTGGGTGCCGTCTTGTATTGCTTTATTTGATGGGGCGTCTTGGTTCATGTTATTGCTTATTTTGGATGGTGTGTTGTTTTCGATAGGGTGAGGGGTGCCCGCTTGTATCGAAAAAGATGCAAGTGCAGTAAGTAGAAAGCAATAAGTGATGACTTTTCTTTTAATATTGATCATGGCTTCAGATTAACTGAAGCATGTGGTGTGATGCAATGGGCACATTCTTTGCCCATTGCATGTAAGGCGATTGTTTTATTGGGCATCCAGTGATTTGCCGTTGATGGCGAGGCTGTCTTGACCCATTAAATAGAGGTAAGCAGGCATTATATCTTCTGGTGTGGGGAGTGTTTTTGGGTCTTCATCTGGATAGGCGCTCGCTCGCATGCTGGTTCTTGTCGCACCTGGGTTGATGGCGTTTGCCCGAACATTAGGTGATAGGCTCTCTAGTTCGCTGGATAGTAATTGCATCATTGCTTCAGTGGCGAACTTTGATACTGCATAGGCCCCCCAATTGGCTTTCGCTTTTCTTCCTACTCCAGAGGATGTGAAGATGATGGAAGCGTATTCGGCTTTTTGCATTAGAGGGAGTAGGGCTTGATTTAGTAATAACTGGCTGGTGACGTTAACGCGCATAACCTGCTCAAACAGTGTTGGATCATAAGTGGCTATGCTAGTTCTTTCGCCCAGTAAGCTGGCATTGTGAAGAATGCCGTCAAGGTGACCAAATTCACTCTCAATAGTATTGGCTAGCTCTATATAGTCGTGTTCTGCAGCGCCATCTAGGTTTAAGGGGACAATAGCGGCTTGGGGATATTGTTGTTTTTCGATGTAATCGTAAACCGCTTCGAGTTTTTTTGTCGTGCGGCCTAAGAGTATGATGGTTGCACCATGCTTTGCGTAGGTGATGGCGGCAGTCTTTCCTATACCGTCGCCAGCTCCAGTAACAAGAATGACCTTGTCTTTAAGTAGTTGGCTTGGGGCTTGATAATCAAACATATCTCCTCCTTGTGCCTTAGTTAGGCTTCGATTTTTTGAGTGTGCATCATGTAATTGACAGACACATCTTTGTCGTTAAGTTTGTATACTTTGGTCAGAGGGTTGTAGGTCATTCCAGTCATGTGGGTGACTTCTAATCCAGCTAGTCTTGCGTAATTGTTTAGCTCGGCTGGTTGGATGAATTTAGCGTAATCGTGCGTTCCTTTTGGTAGCATTTTTAAGATATATTCCGCGCCAACGATGGCAAAAAGATACGCTTTGGGGTTTCTGTTGATGGTAGAGAAAAACACGTGACCACCAGGTTTTACTAATGTCATGCAGGCCTTTATTACAGAGGATGGATCAGGTACGTGCTCTAGCATTTCAAGACAGGTAACAACGTCATATTGACCTGCTTCTCGATGCGCTATTTCTTCGGCAGTGATTTTTTCGTAATCAATATCTAATTTAGATTCTTCTTTATGCAGTTTTGCGACGGCAAGAGGTGCTTCGCCCATATCAATGCCTTTAACATTTGCACCTAGCTTTGCCATTGCTTCTGATAGGATGCCGCCACCGCAGCCCACGTCGATGACTTTCTTTCCTTGTAAGCCATTGGCGCGTTCGCTTATATAGTTGGTACGTAGAGGGTTGATATCATGCAATGGTTTGAATTCGTTTTCAGTGTCCCACCAGCGGCTTGCAAGTGCTTCAAATTTCGCCACTTCATTTAGGTCTACATTGCTTTGTTGTGTGTTTGTCATGTTTTGGTTTCCATTTTTCAGTGTCGCTAAAAGTGGTGGAAGCGGTGTTCGTTGTACTGAACTGCTGGCTTATATTCTTTAATGTTTTTTCGTGTATTTAAAGTATTGGGGTTGAAGCGTGTTTTTTCTAGTGTCTCTCTAGTATAGCGTCAACCTAAGAGGTGACCAATAGCAAACTTACTTTGTCAAAGGGTGTGTGTGATGGGTGGTTTCTATAAATGCAATATAGAGCAACAAAACATGCTCCTTGAAGGGGTGTTATTTATTTCCTTATGTTACAATGCGGCGCTTATAAAAAGATATTAGGGAGTCTTTTTGACTCCGAGGCATAAGGATCGATTGTATCTATGGGTGAATTAGCCAAAGAAATTATTCCCGTCAGTATCGAAAATGAACTTAAGGGATCTTACCTAGATTACGCAATGAGCGTTATTGTAGGCCGAGCATTACCTGATGTACGAGACGGGTTAAAGCCTGTTCACCGTCGCGTTCTATTTGCGATGAATGAACTTAAAAATGATTGGAATAAACCGTACAAAAAATCGGCGCGTATCGTCGGTGATGTAATCGGTAAATATCACCCACATGGTGATTCTGCTGTATACGATACGATTGTTCGTATGGCGCAGCCTTTCTCAATGCGTTACACCTTGGTTGATGGTCAGGGTAACTTCGGTTCTGTCGATGGTGATAGTGCTGCGGCAATGCGTTATACCGAAATCCGTATGGCGAAAATTTCTCATCATCTTTTGATGGATTTAGAGAAAGAAACTGTCGACTTCGTGCCTAACTATGATGGCACGGAATTTATGCCAGAAGTATTGCCAGCGCGTGTGCCTGGACTGTTAGTAAACGGTTCGGCGGGTATTGCGGTAGGTATGGCAACTAATATCCCACCTCATAATCTTGGTGAGATTATCGATGGTTGTTTGGCGGTTATTGATAACGCTGATATTACTATTGATGAGCTTATCGATCATATACCGGGGCCAGACTTCCCAACTGGGGCGTTTATTAATGGTCGCGCAGGTATTATTGAAGCTTACAAAACTGGTCGCGGTCGTATTTACATGCGCGCTCGTCACCATTTTGAAGACATGGAAAAAGGCAATCGCCAATCCATCGTTTTTACTGAAATTCCTTATCAGTTAAACAAAGCGAAAGTGATTGAAAAAATCGCTGAGCTAGTTAAAGAGAAAAAACTGGAAGGTATCAGTGAGCTTCGTGATGAATCTGACAAAGACGGTATGCGTATCGTTATAGAGTTGCGTCGCGGTGAAAACCCTGATGTTGTTGTGAATAACATCTTCACGCAAACTCAATTGCAGTCAGTGTTTGGTATTAATATGGTGGCCTTGGTTGATGGTCGTCCTCAGTTACTTAATATCAAACAAATTCTTGAATGCTTTGTTAAACACCGTCGCGAAGTCGTTACTCGTCGTACTATTTACGAACTTCGTAAAGCGCGCGAACGTGGTCACATTCTTGAAGGCTTGGCTGTTTCCCTAGCGAACATTGATCGCGTAATTGAGCTAATCCGTACATCGCCAACGTCTGCAGAAGCAAAAGAGAAAATTGTTAGCGAGTCTTGGGAGCCAGGTAATGTGGTTGCCATGCTTGAGCGCGCTGGTGCGGATGCTTGTCGTCCTGACGATCTTGAAGCTGGATACGGCTTTGTTGATGGTGCATATCATTTGTCACCAGATCAAGCTCAAGCGATTTTGGACTTGCGTCTACATCGTTTAACAGGCTTGGAGCACGATAAATTACTGGGCGAATATAAGTCTCTGATTGAGCTTATTGGTGAGTTGTTGAACATTTTGTCTAACCCAGATCGTTTAATGGAAGTTATTCGTGAAGAGCTAGAAGAGGTTCGAGATACTTTTGGTGATGCTCGTCGTACTGAAATCTTAACTTCTCGTCAAGATTTGACTATTGCTGATTTGATCGATGAAGCGCCAATGGTGGTGACGATTTCGAATACAGGTTATGCGAAATCTCAGCCATTAGTTGAGTATCAAGCTCAGCGTCGTGGTGGTCGTGGTAAATCTTCTGCGAGCATGAAAGACGAAGATCACATTGAGCACCTATTGGTTACTAGTAGCCATGACACCATCATGCTATTTAGTAATTTTGGTAAAGTTTACTGGTTGCGTGTGTTTGAAATTCCAGTAGCTAGTCGAAGTGCGAAAGGTCGTCCTATTGTTAACTTGTTGCCGTTGAGAGAAGGCGAATCTATCTCTGCGCTATTACCTTTGCCGGTTGTTGAGGCGGTTGAAGCTGATTCGGAAGCGGATGATGAGGTTGCCGATGACGCTATCGTTGAGGCAAGCAGCTATATCTTTATGGCGACGGCAAACGGAACAGTTAAGAAAACAGCGATGCAGCATTTTGCTCGCCCTCGTTCAACTGGTTTGATTGCACTTAGCTTGGATGAAACAGATGAGCTGGTTGGTGTGTCTGTTACCAATGGTGAAAACGATATTATGTTGGTTTCATCTTCGGGCAAAACAATCCGCTTTAAAGAGTCTGATGTTCGTGCAATGGGACGTACTGCGGCAGGTGTTCGTGGTATTCGCTTGAATGAAGGCGCCAAGGTTGTTTCGCTTATCGTTCCTCAGGATGGCTCTGCTGTATTGATGGCTTGTGAAAATGGTTATGGTAAACGTACTTTAGTAGAAGACTTCCCAGTGTATGGTCGTGGTGGTCAAGGTGTTATCGGTATTCAAGTTTCTGAGCGTAACGGCCCTGTTGTTGGTGCTGCTCAGGTAGATGAAACGGATGAGATTATTTTGATTACCGATCAAGGTACCTTGGTTCGTACTCGTGTGACAGAAGTGTCATGTCAGGGGCGAAATACTCAAGGTGTTACTTTGATTCGTTTGACCAATGATGAGCATTTGGTTGGTATTGAACGTGTTGTTGAAGATGATGAAGAAGATATTGAGATCGATGAGGCAGGTGATGTCGTTGTTGATCAGGCGCCAAGTGATGGTGACGAATCTCCAGATATCCTTGATACTGACGCGGAATAGAAAATAAAGCGACGCACCTAGGTGCGTCGCTTTTGTTGTAGATCGTTCTTGTAAAGTAGTTCCTGAAAATACTAGAGGTAAATAAGCAGGATGAGCCGAGTATATAATTTTTGTTCTGGTCCAGCAGCGCTTCCAGAGGCGGTTTTGAAAAAAGCGCAGGCTGAAATGCTAGATTGGCATGGTGCTGGCGTTTCTGTAATGGAAATGAGTCACCGTAGTTCTGAGTTTATGTCCATTCTTGCATCTGCTAAGGCGCGTTTGTCGCGTTTGATGAATATTAGCGATGACTATGAAATTCTTTTTGTTCAAGGTGGAGCGTCTACTTTATTTGCTCAAATTCCGGCGAACTTGGTGAATGGTTTTGATTCTGCTTGCTTTTTAGATACAGGTGCTTGGTCTTCAAAAGCAATTAAAGAGGCCAAAAGATATACTAAAGTAAATGTGGTGGGATCTTCAAAAGAGCAGAACTACAGTACGGTTCCTGATTTTTCTACTCTAGAGTTGGATGAAAGTGCAGCATATTTGCATCTTTGTCCAAATGAAACTATTGGCGGTCTAGAGTTTTCTGGCTTGCCTGAAACGAATTTGCCTATCGTTGCAGATTTGTCTTCAACGATTTTGTCTCGCAAAATTGATGTGAGCAAATACGGTTTGATTTACGCTGGGGCGCAGAAGAATGTTGGTCCAGCGGGTGTGGTTATCTGCATTATTCGTAAGGATTTATTGGCGCGCAGCAGTGATGAGTTGCCATCAATTTGGAATTTTGCGAATTTAGCGGCAAATGACTCGATGATTAATACGCCGCCAACTTTTGCAATTTACTTGGCTGATTTAGTGTTTGAGTGGTTGGAGGAGCAGGGTGGTGTTGAGGCTATTGAGGCAATCAATATTCGTAAAGCACAGGCTTTATACGACTTCATCGACGCTAGCGATTTTTATTCAAACCCTGTTGATCCTGCTTATAGATCTCGCATGAACGTGCCATTTATTTTGGCGGATGAATCACTTGAATCCCTCTTTTTGCAGGAATCTGAAGCGGCTGGTCTGCGCACTTTAGCTGGCCATCGTTCTGTTGGTGGTATGCGAGCAAGTATATATAACGCCATGCCTATGGAAGGAATTGAAGCTTTAATTGATTTTATGCGTGGCTTTGAAAAACGTCACGGATAATACTTTTTAAAGACAGTAACCTCTACGGATAATAATTAGCATGTCAAATTCTAAACAAGCAGTGCCAGATACGCTGCCTTTATTGCGTGATCGTATTGATTCGATTGATTCGCAAATTCAAATGCTCATTAATGAGCGTGCATCCTGCGCTCAAAAAGTGGCTGAAGTTAAGCTTGCTGAGCAAGGTGGGGAAGCCGTTGTCTTTTATCGCCCTGAACGTGAGGCTCAGGTTCTGCGTAGGGTTATGGAGCGCAATGAAGGGCCTTTGGGGAATGAGGAAATGGCGAAGATATTTCGTCAGGTTATGTCTTCATGTCTCGCGCTTGAGAAGCCGATGCGCATTGCGTTTTTAGGGCCAGAGGGCACTTTTACGCAACAGGCAGCGTTAAAGCACTTTGGTAAATCTATTATTAGTGCACCTATGGCGGCTATTGATGAGGTTTTTCGTGAAGTTGAGTCTGGTGCTGCGAATTATGGTGTTGTGCCAGTTGAGAATTCGACCGAAGGTGTTGTTAATCATACCTTAGATAGCTTTCGGGATTCGCGTTTGAAAATTTGCGGAGAAGTGGAAGAGCGAATTCACCATCATTTATTGGTGAGTCCGAATATCAACTCTGAAGATGTCACTCATATCTATTCTCATCAACAGTCTTTAGCACAATGTCGTGCTTGGTTGGATCGTTATTGGCCGCATGTAGAGCGTGTTGCTGTAAGCTCCAACGCTGAAGCGGCTCGTCTTGCGGCTGAAGCGGGTCGCAGTGGTCGTGCTATTGCTGCGATTGCGGGTGAGGTAGCTTGTGAGCTATACGGTTTATTGAAAGTATCTTCTAATATTGAAGATCGTCCTGATAATACTACGCGTTTTTTGATTGTTGGTAATCAGGATGTTCCACCAAGTGGTAAAGATAAAACATCGCTGCTAATTAGTGCGAAAAATGAGCCGGGTGCTCTGTATCGATTGCTTGAGGCTTTTGAGCGCCATGGGGTTGATATGACGCGTCTGGAAACTCGTCCTTCTTTAATGAGTCGTTGGGGTTATATATTTTATATTGATTTCGTCGGTCATTATCAAGATGAAGATTGTCGTGCCGTAATCGATGAATTACGTGAACGTGCTTCGGAAGTGAAGGTGTTGGGTTCCTATCCTGTGGCTGTGCTTTAGTAATTAATAAGAGTGTTGTGCTTTGACTGGTGAAAATGATTTTCAAGCGTCTGTTGATATGACGTCCCAAGAAAAAAAGAAATTTGGCAATGTAATGATCATCGGTCTTGGCATGATAGGTGGCTCATTCGCGAAAGCGCTGAAAGAGCGTGGCTTAGCAACGCTATATGCGGTTGATCGGCGAGAAGGTGAGTTGGCTCTAGGTGTTTCAACGGGTGTTATAGATCATCCTGCAGAGATGTCGGCGGATTTTATCTCTAAGATGGATGTCATTGTTCTCGCTACTCCGGTAAGGGCGATGGAGTCTGTCTTGTCTGATCTTAAGCCTTTTTTGTCTGAGCATACGTTAGTGACTGATGTGGGTTCAACGAAAGGTAGTGTGGTTGAGGCGGTTCGTCGCGTTTTCGGATATGTTCCGGCTAATTTTATTCCGGGTCATCCTATTGCTGGTGCGGAAAAAAGCGGTGTGCTGGCATCTAACCCTCTGCTTTTTGAAAAACATATGGCCATAGTGACGCCATTGGCTGACAGTAATCCTGTGTTGTTGGATCGTCTTCATCGCCTTTGGCGTGCAGTTGGGGCGGATGTTGTGAGCATGGATGTTGATCATCATGACCATGTATTGGCTTCCTCAAGTCATTTGCCGCATTTGCTTGCTTACACCTTGGTTGATGCGCTTGCTAATGGTGAGCGTAGTCAAGATATATTCAAGTTTGCTGCGGGTGGTTTTCGTGATTTCACTCGAATAGCATCCAGTGATCCTGTGATGTGGCGAGATGTCTTTTTAGCAAATAAAGAGGCTACTTTAGCCACCTTGGATCATTTTACTGATCGTCTTGCTGATATGCGCGCCGCCATAGACCAAGGTGACGGCACTAGCATGTTTGGTGTTTTTACTCGAGCCAAGTCTGCGCGAGATCATTTTCTTCGATTACTAGAGCAGCGTACAATTGGTGCTGTGAAAGAAGTTCGTCCTGTATCTGTTTCTGTTTTGCCGGCTTCTGCCATTAAAGGTGATATTTCTTTGTTAGGTGACAAATCTTTGTCACATAAAGCGATTACTATAGCGGCGCTTTCAGAGGGTGTGAGTGAGATAAAGAACATTGATCTGACTGGGGATGTGCGCATCACCATGCAGGCTTTTAGGGATATGGGGGTGGTGATTGAAGAGGTATCTGCTGACCATTTGCGGGTTCATGGTGTTGGTCTTCGCGGTTTAAAAGCGCCCATTGCACCAATTAACGTGCATCAGTCTAGGGAAAGTTTATATTTGCTGTTGCCTGTTTTGGCTGGGCAGTCATTTTCTGTGTCTGTCGTTGCTGAAGGTAAGTTGCTCAATCAATCAATGGGTGATTTATTTTCTTTGGTGCGCAAAATGGGCGGCCGTGTTGTTTCTGAAATGGCGGATTGTCTGCCGGTGAATCTTTTTCCTGGTAAGTCTTCGAATATATCTGTGGATTTGAAAGCTGGATCTGAGCGCTTACGCATGTCAGCGTTTTTGGCTGCGCTGTATTCGCCCGCTGAGAGTTTTGTTAAACCGTTGTTATTAGGTGTCTCTCACTGTGAAGTGTTATTGCGTCAATTTGGTGTGACTATATTGGATCAGGCTGGTGGTTTTAGGCTTGTTTCGGCTCCTTTGGTTGGTACGGATATTGTATTGTCTGGCGATGAGTATGAGGCGGCTTGGCTCGTGTTGTTATCGAGCTTGCTGCCTGGTTCGGAGTTGCTCATTGAAAACGCTGGTTTAGATTCGGTGTCTTTTGCATTTTTTTCGTTTTTAAAATCGATTGGTGCGGACGTGTCTATTCCTAAGCAGAGTGTTACTGGGTTGTGCGAAGGTAAGGTGCAGGTAGGGTTTGCTGAGTTACAGTCGTTCACTCTATTACCAGAGCAGAGTTATCAGTTTAGAAATGAGTTGCCTTTGTTGTGTGTCGCAGCTGCTTACGCAAAGGGCGAAAGTCGTATTCAAGGAGTTGGTTCTCTGCCTTATTACTATGAGGATAGAGTGTTGGCTTTTGTGGATGCGCTTGCGCATATGAAAATTGCCTGTGTTTATGAAAATGGTGATTTGCTTATTGATGGCGGGCTTCCTCAGGGTGGTGAGTTGGATTGTGCTGGTGATGATAAGTTAGCGCTTGCCATGTTGGCGCTGGGGGCACGAAGTAAATCGATAACCAAGGTGAATGATTGTCAAAAATTATTAGAAGAATTTAACGAGTTGGAGAGTGTCGCGATGCAATTAGGTTTTCATTGCTCGGTGGCGCAATAGTTTTTTAAGAGGAATAGTTATGATCAACCAAGGCCCAGTTATTACGATTGATGGTCCAAGTGGTGCAGGTAAAGGCACCGTAAGTCAGTTAATCGCAGAAAAGCTGGGATGGCACATACTTGATAGTGGTGCCTTATATCGACTGCTTGCACTTGCTGTATCGCATCATGGTATGTCTTCTGATGATGTTGAGACGTTAAAAATCTTAGCAGAGCATTTGGATATACAGTTTGAGCAGTCAGAAGAAGGTAAAGTTGAAATTATTCTAGAAGGTGAAATTGTTACTCAAGCTATTCGAACAGAAGAGGTTGGTAATAGTGCATCTAAATTAGCGTCTATTCCAGAAGTTCGAGAAGGTTTGTTACTTCGTCAGCGTGCTTTTTCACAAGCGCCGGGTTTGGTGGCGGATGGTCGTGATATGGGGACGGTGGTTTTTCCTTCAGCCCAGATCAAAGTATTTTTAACCGCGTCGGCAGAAGAGCGTGCGCAACGTCGTTTGCAGCAATTGCAGCAAAAAGGCGAAGCTGTTAATCTAGATGAACTTGTTAAAACGATTAAAGAGCGAGATGAGCGAGATGCAAATAGAGCGATTGCTCCTCTTGTGCCTGCAGCAGGCGCTTTAGTTATAGATAGCACGGATTTGACGATAGAGCAGGTTGTCGAGATGATTTTTGCCGAAACAGCAAAAGCAGGTCTCGTATAATCTGTTCTTTTTTGCGTCTACTTTTTTGCATGTAGAATGTGCTAGAATAGATCAAATGTTATTCAAGTCGATAAAGGTGCCAGCAAGCCTTTATCGCATCATCCAAAAAAATTGACCCACATTTGCTGGCAATGTGGATATGGCCTAGTTCTTTTATGGGCCGACTATATAGGAAATACAATGACTCAAAGCTTCGCAGAACTGTTTGAAGAAAGCCTATTAACCGTCGAAATGGCGCCAGGCTCAATTGTTACTGGTATTGTTGTTGATATTGACAGCGAATGGGTAACTGTTCATGCAGGTCTTAAATCTGAAGGCGTAATTCCTCGTTCTCAGTTCCTAACGGATAGTGGTGAGTTCAACTTAAACATCGGTGACGAAGTTAAAGTTGCTCTTGATGCTGTTGAAGATGGTTTCGGTGAGACTAAACTGTCTCGCGAAAAAGCTAAACGTGCAGAAACTTGGTCTGTTCTTGAAAAAGCTTACGAAGAAAACGCCATTGTTCACGGTGTTATCAATGGTAAAGTCAAAGGTGGCTTCACTGTTGATATCGCAAATATCCGTGCTTTCTTGCCTGGCTCTTTGGTAGATGTTCGCCCAATCCGCGATACATCTCATTTGGAAGGTGTGGATCTAGAGTTCAAACTTATCAAGCTTGATCAAAAACGTAACAACGTTGTTGTTTCTCGTCGTGCCGTTATGGAAGCGACTAACAGCGCTGAACGCGAAACATTGCTTGCTTCTCTTGAAGAGGGTCAAGAAGTTAAAGGTATCGTTAAGAACCTTACTGACTACGGTGCTTTCGTTGATCTTGGTGGTGTTGATGGTCTTCTACACATCACTGACATGGCTTGGAAACGCATTAAGCACCCAAGCGAAATTATTGCTGTTGGCGATGAAATCGACGTTAAAGTTCTTAAGTTTGACCGCGAGCGTAACCGTGTGTCTCTAGGTCTTAAGCAGTTGGGTGAAGATCCATGGGTTGCTATCAAAGCTCGTTACCCAGAAAACACTAAAGTAACTGCTAAAGTTACTAACTTGACTGATTACGGTTGCTTCGCTGAACTTGAAGAAGGCGTAGAAGGTCTAGTACACGTTTCTGAAATGGATTGGACTAACAAAAACATTCACCCATCTAAAGTTGTTCAGATTGGTGATGAAGTTGAAGTTATGGTTCTTGATATTGATGAAGAGCGTCGTCGTATTTCTTTGGGTATCAAGCAGTGCACAATGAACCCATGGGAAGAATTTGCTACTTCTTTCAATAAAGGCGACAAAATCTCTGGCGCAATCAAGTCTATCACTGACTTTGGTGTGTTCATTGGTCTTGACGGCGGTATCGACGGTCTTGTTCACCTATCTGACCTATCTTGGGACGAAACTGGTGAAGATGCAGTACGTCAATACAAGAAAGGCGATATGCTAGAAACAGTTGTATTGTCTATCGATGCTGAGCGTGAGCGTATTTCTCTAGGTGTTAAACAACTAGAAGAAGATCCGTTCCTAGCTTTCGTTGCTGAAAATGACAAAGGCACTATCGTTAACGGTACTGTCTCTGAAGTTGATGCGAAAGGTGCTGTAGTTGTTCTTGCTGAAGGCGTTGAAGCTACTTTGAAAGTATCTGAAATCAGCCGCGAGCGTATCGAAGATGCAACAACTGCATTGAAAGAGGGCGATAAAGTAGAAGCTGCGATCATTAACGTTGATCGTAAAGCACGTACTATCACTCTATCTATCAAGCAGAAAGATGCTACTGAAGAGAAAGCAGCGTTGAAATCTCATTCCGAGAAGCAACAAGCAGAAACTAATGGTCCAACCACTATCGGTGATTTGATCAAAGCGCAGTTAGAGAACCAAAACTAAGTTTTGATTTCTAGTTGTTATAAAAAGCGGACTTAGGTCCGCTTTTTTTTACTTATTTTTTTGAATTTATTGACAGGAAAACTATACACAGAACATGTGGATAACCATGGGTATAGACTTGGTGTATGTTTTTTAGCGTAAGGAGCTAAGCAGTTTTTCGGTGTCTTCCTCGTTCCAATTATCTTTTTCTAATAGCTCTTTGAGTGCTTTACTTTGCTGTGCGTTGTGGAGGTTTTTTTGGAATTTAGCGTAATGGAAGTCTTTTATTAGGCGCTCGTCGTGTTCTGAACGATAAAGTGTCCGATTTTGAGTGTTTTCTGTTCGCTCTTGGTTGAGCGAGTCGATTTTTTTATAAGTGTTTAAAAACTGTTTTTTATTCATCTCCTGCTCTCTTGTTCCTCTTCTATGCGAAGTATTTCAAAATGGTCGTTTCTTGCGCACCACTTTATATTGATGTCCCAAAGCTTGATGCCGTGCTCTCTATCAACTTGTCCTGATAAGTAGGATGGTCGAGGATCCTGTTCCACAATTTGTTTAATTAAAGTCGTTATTTCTCTTTTGTGCAAATTTTGATATCTATCACATTGTGCTTTTGCAAGTTCTGAAAATAGTACGGGCTTTATTTGCATCTGTGCTGGTGTTGGGGCGAAGCCTCCTTTTGCATCTGCAATGCTGTCGGCATAAGGTAAGTAAGGCTTTATGTCGAGAACTGGTGTGCCATCGAGTAAATCTGCACCATGTAAATCAATGAAGGTTTTTTTGTCTTCTTGATAGATGCGCCCAATTTTTACAACTGATAGGCCTATAGGATTCGGTCTATGTGTGGCTCTTGTGGCAAAGACGCCCATTTTGGCTTTTCCACCTAGGCGCGGAGGGCGTATTTTTGCTTTCCAGTTTTCCGTCATGCAGGCGTGAAAAACAAACTGGATCCATATATGAGTAAAACCATCTAACCCTTCCAGTATATCTAATCTGCTGTAAGGAGGTATTAGTTCTAACCGTGCCGTTGCTTCTGTTACTAGCCCAGGTTGTCGCGGTATGCCAAATTTTTCCTTGTAACAAGAATGTACTATGCCAATGGTGTTAAGGGTAAAAGAATTGAGGGGCGGCAATGGAAGATCCTTTCGTGAAAATCTGCACTAAATGAATAAAAATATTGTGATAGTATACTGTCTTGATGAAATAGATCGCGACTTATTTGACGATCTACTGTTTGTTCTTTTTACTTTTATTAGAGATTAAAAATGTCTTTAGAATCTTATATGAATCGAATTGGTCAGCAAGCTAGAGCGGCTTCTCGTCTTCTTGCCAAAGCATCCACAAAGCAAAAAAATATGGCCCTGTTTGCTATGGCAGACGCTTTGGAAAATGCTCGACCTCGATTGATAGAGGAAAATGCGAAAGACATGGAGAATGGCCGTGCTAAAGGTCTTGATTCGGCTTTGCTAGATCGACTATTGCTAAATGATGCTCGTATTGATGGCATGATTGAAGGCTTAAAGCAGGTGGCGTCACTGCCTGATCCTATTGGTGAGATATCAAATATGGTGTATTTGCCATCTGGAATTCAGCGTGGGCAAATGCGCGTACCGCTTGGTGTGGTTGGTATTATCTATGAGTCTCGCCCAAATGTGACGATTGATGCCGCAAGTTTATGTTTGAAGTCTGGTAACGCAACTATTTTACGTGGTGGCTCAGAAGCGTTTCATTCTAATCAGGTGATTGCTGAGGCCATATCGGCTGGTCTTAAGTCTGTAAATTTACCTGAAGAAGCGGTTCAGGTGTTAAATACGACAGACCGTGAAGCGGTTGGTAAATTGATAACCATGCCTGAGTACGTAGATGTGATCGTTCCGCGTGGTGGTAGGGGCTTGATTCAGCGCATTAGTGAAGACGCTCGAGTTCCTGTGATTAAGCACCTTGACGGTAACTGCCATGTTTACATTGATGATGAAGCGGATTTAGTTAAAGCCTTCAATATTGCTCTGAATGCAAAAACACGTCGTTATGGTGTGTGCAATGCTATGGAGTCCTTGTTGGTCCATAAAGCAATTGCTCGCGATGTTCTTCCTAAATTGATTTTTGCATTTTTAGAGAAGGGTGTTGAGTTGGTGGGATGCGAGGCAACTCAGGCTATGTCGGCTTCAATTGGTTCTGCTAGTGAAGAGGATTGGTATACCGAATACCACGCTCCTAAGTTATCTATCAAAATTGTCTCAGATATGGATGAGGCGATTGCACACATCAATAAATATGGCTCTCATCATACGGACGCAATTGTTTCACAGAACTATTCAAAAACACGAGCGTTTATGACGGAAGTGGATTCCTCATCGGTTATGGTGAATGCATCGACGTCTTTTGCTGATGGCTTTGAATATGGTTTTGGAGCTGAAATTGGTATATCTACCGATAAAATTCATGCTCGTGGCCCGGTCGGATTGTTGGGTTTAACTAGCCAGAAATATATCGTTCTTGGTGATGGTCATACTCGTGACAACTAGAGTTAACGATAATGTAAAGACTTCTGGGTTGGCTATTATGGGTGGGACATTTGATCCTGTTCATAATGGCCACTTAAGAACAGCGGTTGAGATTTTAGATCGCTGCCATTACTCTGCTTTGAAGTTAATACCCTGTTTTCAGCCTGTGCATAAAGATCGACCAAGTGTCTTGCCTCAGCAACGACTCGAAATGGCTAGGCTTGCAGTATCTGGTGATGCTCGATTAAGTGTCGATTCTCGTGAGATTGATAGAGAAGGTCCAAGTTATAGTATCGATACATTACGAGATCTTCGGGACGAAATAGGCCCAGATGAATCACTCATTATGGTGCTAGGAATGGACAGCTTTTTATCCCTTCCAACTTGGCATAATTGGCAGCAGATAATCCAGTACGCTCACTTGTTGGTGGTGTCGCGCCCCGGTTGGGAGCCTGACTTGATCTCTGAGTTGAGCGGTTTTTGCGAAAACTATCGTGCCGCATCGTCGCATGAGTTACAATGCGCGCCCTCAGGGCGGGTCTGGTTCGAGACTCTTACTCCTTTGGGGATATCCTCTAGCATGATTAGGGCGCTAGCTCGTAAAAACGAGTCTATTGCTTATTTGTTGCCGGAGCCAGTCCAAAAATATATAGAACAACATCAATTATATCGATAGGGTAACGTAATTATATGAGTCAGCTTAACCTCACAGCAGATCAAATTTTGGCTTTTGCTGTTGAAGCATTGGAAGATGTGAAAGGTGATAAGATCACAGTATTGAATGTAGGAAATCATACAGACATGATGGATTACATGGTGATCTGTACCGGTACTTCAAAGCGTCATGTTAATGCTTTGGGTCAAAATGTATTTGAACATTTAAAAGGTCAAGGTCTTCAGCCATTGGGTTCAGAAGGTCGTGGTATGGGTAGCGATTGGGTGTTGGTTGATTTACATGATGTTGTTGTGCATGTAATGACAGAAGAAGCTCGAGCTTTTTATGATCTTGAGAAGCTGTGGGACATTAAGCCAGAACAACTGTAAGGCTCTTTTAAATGCGTGTTCGTTTGATTGCTGTTGGTAATAAAATGCCAAAGTGGGTGACTGAGGGTTACGATGAGTATGCTAAACGCTTGCCGAAAGATTTTGCATTAGAACTTGTCGAAATTCCAATGTCTCCTCGTGGAAAAAATACTGACATACCAAAAGCTATTCGTAAGGAAGGAGATAGTATGCTCGAAGCTATACCTTCTGGGGATAAAGTAATTGCAATGGAAGTTCTTGGTAAAGAGTGGTCTACCGATCAGTTGGCAGATCAGACCGAGCAGTGGCGAATGGATGGCTATAATGTGAGCTTGTTGGTGGGAGGTCCTGATGGTCTTGATCCAAGGTGTACCGCTCGCGCGGATCAAACTTGGTCTTTATCTCGTCTGACATTACCGCATCCTATGGTGAGAGTTATCTTGGCTGAGCAAATCTATCGCGCTTGGACTCTCATGAACAATCATCCGTATCATAGATAGGGCGATGTTGTGAGTCGTCGACATCAAAATTTCCGTAACTATCGACAAGAGCAACGGCTGACGCAGCAGCGTGTACTTGCCGCTGTCGTATTTGTCTTGCTAATGGCTATCGTATTGATGGCTCGATTATTCTATCTTCAAGTGATAGAGCATGATCTGTATCAAACCAAGGCGAATGACAACCGAGTGATGTTGGTTACAGAACCGCCGCCTAGAGGTTTGATATACGATCGTAACGGATTGGTGTTGGCTGATAATCGTCCTATTCACAGTTTAACTGTGATACCTGAACGGGTAGAAAGTTTTCCGAAGTTAAAGCAAATGCTTTCCGGCATTATCGATATTAGTGATGATGAGTGGGAAGATTTTGATGAAAGACGAAAAGAGTATCGTCGTCCTTATCAGTCTCTTACTTTAAAATCCCAATTAACAGATGAAGAGTGGGCTAAGGTTTCTGTTGATCTTTATAAGCTCGACGGTGTCCAGGTTGAAGCACAGTTAACGCGCTATTATCCATATGGAGAAGCTTTTGCTCATGCTGTTGGTTACGTGGGGCGAATTACCACGAAAGATTTAGAAACAGTCGACAAGTTAGCTTATCAGGGCGCCTTGTTTATAGGTAAAACTGGGGTAGAGGGGTTTTACGAAAAAACACTTTTTGGTGAGGCTGGTCTCAGTAAAGTAGAAGTGAATGCTCGTGGTCGAATCATGTCCGAGCTAGAGCGACAGAATCCAACTCCCGGTAAAGATCTGCATCTCTATTTAGATGCCAGACTTCAGCAATATGCCTATGACCTTCTGGGTGATTACACAGGTTCAGTTGTCGCCATAGATCCAACGACAGGCGGGATACTTGCGCTAGTGTCTAAGCCAGGATATGACCCCAATCTTTTTGTACGTGGCATTTCGGTCAATGATTACGCCACACTACGTCAATCTAAAAAACTTCCTCTATTTAATCGCGCTTTACGCGGTGGCTATCCACCTGCGTCAACTATTAAACCTTTCATGGGGCTGGCTGGGCTTGAATATGGTTTTTCATCATGGACCGAGCGCTATTTTGCCAAAGGTTACTATCAAATCAATCCAAATGGTCGTCGTTATCGAGATTGGAAACGCACAGGGCACGGTTGGATTAATTTAGAACGCTCTATTATTGAATCCGTTGATACTTATTACTATCAGTTGGCCAATAAAATGGGGATTACTCCGATTCATAATTTTCTGACACGTTTTGGTTTTGGTCAAACAAACTTACTTGATTTGAATGGTGAAAGTGGCGGTTTGCTACCTTCTAATGAATGGAAAAAAGCTAAGTACAAAGAGCCTTGGTACCCAGGGGATTCAGTGAACGTTGGTATCGGGCAAGGTTTTATGGTTGCTACGCCAGTGCAAATTGCCTCTGCGACTTCTGCATTGGCAAGTAAAGGTCATTATTTTTATCCTCGTATGACTCAGCTTGTGGGGGATGAGCCTGCCGAGTTTGCAGATGGACTGGGTGATGAGCATGACATTGTCTTAAAAGATCAACGTAATTGGGATCGGATGATTGATGCAATGCGTAAGGTTGTAACCGATCCACATGGTACTGCAAGACGTCTTCAGGGAACGGATTACGAGATTGCAGGCAAAACAGGTACAGGCCAAGTATTTAGTTTGCAGGAAGATCAAGAGTACGATGCTGATGCTCTTGAAAAGCGTTTACACGATCATGCGTTATTTATCGGTTTTGCTCCCGCTAGAAACCCTAAAATTTCCGTGTTCGCTATTTTTGAAAACGGCGGTAGTAGTTCTAAGCCTGCTGATTTAACGAAAGCATTATTTGATGCTTATTTGCACGATGATTATCCTGCGCGTTACGATTATTTAAAGGGTGATAAAAATGACTGATAGCTTTTATCGTAGAGCCCTGTCTTTTACCAATGCTCGCTTATGGCAGCTGGTTCACATTGACGTTTTGCTGATGGGGTCTTTGTTGCTGCTTATCGGTGGCGGGCTTTTTATTCTGTACTCAGCCTCTGGGCAAGATGTGGCAATGGTTGAGCGGCAGGTATTTCGATTGGTAATAGGTTTGTTGATTTGTGTGGCGTTGGCTCAGCTGCCTCCGAAATATATGCGACGTGCTTCTCCTGCGTTATTCATCTTTATTACTGTGCTATTGGTTGGTGTGTTGTTATTTGGTGTTGGGGCGAAGGGCGCGCAGCGTTGGTTGGCTTTGCCTGGAGGGTTGCGTTTTCAGCCTTCAGAGATAATGAAAATTGTCATGCCGATGATGATTGCTTGGTATTTCTCTGATCGGCAGCTACCTCCAAATTTTAAACAGATATTGGCCGTTCTTGGTCTAATAGTATTGCCTGTATTGATGATAGCTAAACAGCCTGATTTAGGTACGGCTTTATTGGTTGCTGTGTCTGGTATTTTTGTTCTTTTTCTTGCGGGTCTTGGCTGGCGTTATATATTGGGTGCGGCTGCACTGGCACCTATTGCAGGTTATGCATTGTGGCAGTTTATGCATGATTATCAGCGTCAGCGAGTATTGACCTTTTTGAATCCCGAGAGTGATCCGCTTGGATCTGGTTGGAATATCATTCAGTCCAAAACCGCGATTGGCTCAGGTGGTCTCTATGGTAAAGGTTTTTTACAGGGGACACAGGCCCAGCTAGATTTCCTTCCGGAAAGTCACACGGATTTTATTATCGCCGTCCTTGCTGAAGAGTTTGGTATGTTGGGCTGTGGCGTTTTGATTTTGGCCTATTTACTGGTTATCGCTCGGGGTTTGTATATTGCGGCATACGCGGAAGATAACTATGCGCGATTATTAGCGGGTAGTTTAACGCTTACCTTTTTTGTGTACATGTTTGTAAATATTGGGATGGTGTCAGGCATTCTTCCTGTGGTTGGGGTACCCTTACCACTCGTCAGTTATGGTGGTACTTCTATTATTACCATCATGGCGACATTTGGAATTTTAATGTCAATACAAACACATAAAAGAGCAAGATGATGATTAAGCAAGCTACATTGTTATTTCTAGCGCTTGGTCTAACTGCGTGTAGTAGTATGGATCATTCTACATTGCCTTCAAATTCGGGAGTCAGTGACTCTCTTCTTGAAGATATGCCCAAAGAATGGGCGGATTCTTATGCGGGCAATCCCGAAGTTCAATTGTTTATTAACCGGCTGGTTAAAGAGCATGCCTATGATAAAGAACGCCTCGAATTGGCGTTTTCTCATATAAAAGTGCGCCCTAAAGTTATTGAAAAATCTGATAATCAGCCTGAAGTGGTGACACCTTATTATGAGTATAAAACTCGCTTTGTGAACGAAGAAAGGGCAAAGCTCGGCAGAGAGTTTGCAGTACGTAATGCAAAATGGCTGCGTAAAGCAGAGCGGGAATTTGGTGTTGAGCCTAATGTTATTGTTGCTCTGATCGGTGTTGAAACTTATTACGGGCGTATTACTGGATCGAAAGATGTTTTTACCTCTCTTACGACGTTGGCGTTTGATTACCCAAGACGAAAAGATTACTTTCAAAGCGAGTTAGAAGCGTATTTATTGCTTGCTCGTAAAGAAGGCTGGAACATTGGCGACACAAAAGGGTCTTACAGTGGGGCGATGGGGATGGTGCAGTTTATGCCCAGTAACTATCAGAAACTGGCAATAGATTATGACAAAAATGGGCATATCGATTTATGGGGATCCGAGGCTGATGCCATTGGCAGTGTAGCTAATTATCTTAAACATCATGGTTGGCAGTCTCGACAACCTTGGCTTGTGATGGCTTATGTTGCAGAGCCAGATAAAGTGACAGATTTTATTAATCGTGGTAGAGCACCGAGTGCTGATATGACTGAGTGGTCGGCGCTAAATGTACTTCCTACACAGCCTTTTATTCCTCAAAAAACGGGGTTGATTGGTTTGCGTACTGGGCCAGAAGAAGTGTCTTATTGGCTTGCATATGAGAACTTCTTCACGATTATGGATTACAACCCTAGTAGACGATATGCCATGTCTGTATTGGAGCTCGCTGAGAGTATAGGGACCTATGAAAGTAATTAACATGCTGTTTGTTGCTGGCATTAGTTTGCTGGTATTGAATGGATGTATGAGTACGCGTCATGTTTTAGGTAAAGATGACGCAGATTATGAAAAAGCATCAGGTGGAGGGCGTTATTCAATTTTACAGGATCATGCTCCTACCGGTGATATAAAGGTTGATCATCTTCCCGACCTGGTTCCGAAATGGGAGCAAAAAAGTCGTGGTGGTAATAAAAGCCCCTATGAAGTGTGGGGGAAAAAATATTGGGTAATGGATTCTGCTCAGGGCTATGTGGCAGAAGGGACAGCGTCGTGGTATGGCAAAAAGTTTCATGGGCATAAGACCTCAAATGGGGAAACATATGACATGTATGCTTTCTCTGCTGCCCATAAATCGCTGCCTTTGCCAACCTACCTAAAGGTTACGAATCTTGATAATCAGCGCTCTGTCATTGTGAGAGTGAATGACCGGGGGCCGTTTCATGGGGATCGTTTGATTGACCTTTCTTATGCTGCTGCAGCTCGACTTGATTATCACAAAAAGGGATTGGCCCGTGTGCGGATAGAAGCGATTACTCCGGCACGAGGACAGACTTATAGTCCATCAAAACCCGTTGTTAGGGAAGTGGTTACTCCGCCGGAAGCCTTGCCAATTAAGGCTCCAGTCGCTTCTCCTGGCAAGGTGGAGGGCTCATCTCCTGAGCTGAGTTTTTCACATCTGCAGATGGGGGCGTTTAGCTCAGAAGAGTCTGCTGAAAAGCTTAAACAGCGCCTTTTTGAAGCGTTTGATACAAGTGTTAATGTCGTAATTAATAAGCAGGAGGATGGTTTGTTTAAGGTTCTAGTTGGGCCTTTTAATGATGCTAACGAGTTAGCGCAATGGCAGCAAAAATTACAGCAAGAAGGTTTTGGTAATCCTGTTAGAGTTGCCTTGGTACCTTAGATGCAGTGTGTTTGGGCTAGAGATTCGTAAGGGCCTCTAGTATCATTTGTTAACATTTTTTTAAGAAGACGATATTTTTGAGTATGAAAAAACTCCTAGTTACTTTATCCCTTGTGATTTGCTTTGTTAGTGGCTCTGTTTTTGCCGCTCCTTCATTAATCCCAACACCGCCACAATTATCTGCGAGTAGTTACATTCTTATGGATGCATATACTGGCGATATATTGGTTGAACATAATGCTGATCAGGCTTTACCGCCTGCCAGTCTGACAAAATTAATGACGGCTTATATCATTGAATACGAGTTAGCTCGTGGTAATTTATCATTGGATGATATGGTTAATGTGAGTGAGAAAGCATGGCGAATGGAAGGTTCGCGCATGTTCATTCGAGAAGGAACACAAGTTAAGCTAGAAGACTTAATGCGCGGTATTATTATTCAATCTGGTAATGATGCAAGTGTTGCCGCCGCAGAGCATATTGCTGGCAGTGAGTCTGCTTTTGCTGATTTGATGAATCAACATGCTCAACTTCTTGGTATGAAAAATTCGCATTTTGTGAATGCGACTGGTTTTCCAGCAGAAGATCATTATTCTAGCGCCCATGATATAGCGAAATTGGCGCGTGCGACTATTATGCAGTTCCCAGATAATTACAGTATGTATTCTGAGAAAGAGTTTACCTACAACGACATTCGTCAACCTAACCGTAACCGTTTGTTATGGAGAGATAAAACTGTTGACGGTTTGAAAACGGGCCATACAGAAGCCGCTGGGTTTTGTTTGGCTGCATCAGCAGTTCGTAACGGAACACGCCTGATCACTGTTGTTATGGGGACAAAATCAGATAACGCTCGTGCGGTTGAATCTCAAAAACTATTAGATTTTGGTTTTAGATATTATGAAACTCGTAAACTATATAGTCGTGGTCAAGTCGTTAATAATGCTCGTGTTTGGGGCGGTAGTCAGCCAAACGTAAAAGTTGGGTTCGCAGATGATGTTCTGGTAACTATGCCGCGTCAGCAAGGCGAGTCTATTCCTGCTACATTGGACATGAATAAAGAAATCACGGCTCCAATTGCTGTTGGCGATGTGTTGGGTAAAATCATTGTTGGTTCTGAAGGTAATGTTTTGCTAGAACGCCCAGTTGTTGCATTAGAAGCGGTAGAAGAGGGTGGTTTCTTCAAGCGAATGTTTGATAAAATTAAACTCTTCTTTATGAATTTATTTTAAGCCCTATATAGGCGAATGGTAGATTAGATTAATGGCACTAATTACGAAAAACGGTGATCAGGCTGAAAAAGCGATCGATGCACCAAAGATAGAGTTCCCCTGTGAAAACTACGTTATCAAGGTGGTTTCACTTGATGTAGATGGTATTCATACTGAAATAACTGAGCGATTGCTTGTTCATGCTCCGGAAATGAATACTGCTGCCGAGAACACTAATCGTTCCAGTAAAGGGCGTTTTATTAGCTTTAGTTTTCGTATTGTGGCTCAAAGTGAAGGTCAATTATCGGCTTTGCATCGTGACTTAATGTCAATCGAAGCTGTTAAGATGGTCATGTAAATGGAACTTGATTTAATTTGCCGTGATTTAGGTATTGTTGACTACGCCGAAACATGGGAAAGGATGAAGCAATTTACTCAAATTCGTTCAAAAGACGATGCTGATGAAGTTTGGTTGCTAGAGCATCCTTCCTTGTTTACACAAGGTCAGGCTGGTAAAGAAGAACATCTTCTGGCTCCAGGCGATATACCTGTTATTCAGGTCGACCGTGGTGGTCAGGTCACGTATCATGGGCCGGGCCAATTGGTTGCCTATGTCATGGTTGATTTGAAGCGTCTTGGGATAGGTGTTCGAGATTTGGTCAGTGTACTGGAAAATTCTGTAGTGAATGCTCTAGCATTGAACTCTATAGACGCATACCCAAAGCCAGATGCACCAGGCGTTTATGTAAATGAACAAAAAATTGCGTCACTGGGATTGCGTGTTCGCAGAGGTTGTTCATTTCATGGACTTGCCTTGAATGTTGATATGGATCTCACCCCATTTAATCGTATTAACCCATGTGGCTATCAAGGCTTGCAGATGGTTGATATGAAGCGTCTTAATAAAGACGTCCTTTTATCGAATGTAAAGGTTCAGCTGGCGAATCAGCTGGCTGAGCAACTCGGATACAGTTATCCGGCTATCCAACAAGGGTGGAAATAGAATGACAGCAGAACGCAAACGCGTTGTCCAAGGGGAAAAATTACGTGGTGCCGATAAAATGGCGCGTATCCCTATTAAGATTGTTCCTACTGAAGAAATTCCACGTAAGCCTGATTGGCTTCGTGTTCGTATGCCTGCGTCGCCAGAGATAGCCCGTATCAAGGCTACTTTACGTGAGCATAAATTAGCATCAGTTTGTGAAGAGGCTAATTGTCCAAATCTAGGTGAGTGTTTCAGTAATGGCACGGCTACCTTTATGATTATGGGTGAAATTTGTACTCGTCGCTGTCCTTTCTGTGATGTTGCGCATGGTCGTCCTAATCCGCTTAGTGTTGATGAGCCAAAAGAATTGGCGGCTGCTATTCGCGACATGAAACTAAAATATGTGGTTATTACCTCTGTTGATCGTGATGATCTTCGTGATGGTGGTGCTCAGCATTTTGTAGATTGTATTAGAGAGACTCGTGCAGAAAGTCCAAATATCGAAATTGAAACATTAGTACCAGACTTTCGTGGTCGAATGGAAGTTGCCATTGATACACTGTCAATAGCACCGCCAGATGTGTTTAATCATAACCTAGAATCTATTCCTCGCTTGTACCGTCAGGTAAGACCAGGATCTGATTATCAGTGGTCACTAGATCTTTTGAAAAACTTTAAAGATCGCTGCCCTGATGTACCAACTAAATCTGGATTGATGGTTGGTATGGGTGAAACATTTGAAGAAATTGTTGAAGTATTAAAAGACTTGAGAGCTCATAACGTTGATATGTTGACGATTGGTCAATATCTACAGCCATCTAAGCATCACTTTCCAATGGCGCGTTTTGTTCCGCCTGAAGAATTTGCGCGTTATGAGGAAGTCGCGAAAGAGTTGGGCTTTAAGCATGCGGCGTGTGGACCTTTGGTTCGCTCGTCTTACCACGCGGATAAGCAAGCACATGGCGAACACGTTTCTTAATTTGTTCGTTCGTTAGAATAAAGCGGAGTTAAGATGTTTCTTAGCCCCGCTTTTTTTATTTGAACTAAACCTAAAAATATGTCTGTGTTTTACTACGACGTACCTTTATTAGAAACGGTGCTAATTTAGACTTTTGGAGATGATATGAAGCCTTGGTCAATCAAAGATTCGATGGAACTTTATAATGTAAGTCATTGGAGCAGTGGTTTTTTTTCAATCAATGATAAAGGTCGCGTTATTGCGTTACCTGATAGGGAAAATAGCATTGATTTGACAGAGCTTTCTGTGGCGCTTAAGCAGCAAGGCATCCCTTATCCATGTCTTGTGCGTTTTCCTAATATTTTGCATTCGCGAATTGAGAAAATTACCAATTCGTTTCAACAAGCAATAGATTATTATGATTATAAGGCAAACTACGCCATTGTTTATCCTATCAAGGTAAATCAGCAGCGTCGTGTTGTAGAAGAAATTGCGGCATGTCAACCAGATAACTCAGCTACTGTTGGCTTGGAAGCAGGTAGTAAACCGGAGCTTATGGCAGTTTTGGCCATGCATAAAAACGCTGATGGCATCATAGTTTGCAATGGCTATAAAGACCGCGAGTTTATTCATCTTGCTTTGATGGCTGAAAAAATGGGGCATCAAGTTTTTATTGTTGTTGAGAAGATGCATGAGCTTGATTGGATTCTAGAAGAAGCAGACAAAATTGGGGTTCAGCCGCGTATTGGTATTCGTATCCGATTGGCGTCTACTTGTACGACGCATTGGGGCAATAGTGGCGGCGAAAAATCTAAATTTGGTTTGACTACATCACAATTGCTACGAGCTATTGATCGTTTACGCGAATTGGACTTGTTACATTGCCTTGAGTTGATTCACTTCCATTTAGGTTCACAAATTACGCGTATTCGAGATATTCAAAATAGTCTAAAAGAGTGTGCTCGTTATTACGCTGAACTTCACCAGATGGGTGTCAAAGTGAAGTGGGTCGATGTTGGTGGTGGTTTAGGTGTCGATTACGAAGGTACTCGTTGTCAAAATGATTTTTCTGCGAACTACAGTATTGGCGAATATGCTAACAATGTGGTATTTGCTTTCCATAATGTGTGTGAGCAATATGAACTTCCTCATCCTCATTTGATTTCCGAGTCTGGCCGAGCTGTCACAGCTCATCATGCCATGATGATTGCAGATGTTTTCTCTCATGGTGCTGAGCTTTTGCCGATTGAAGAACCAGCGGAAGGCAGTGAGCTAGAGCTGCAACGACTTTGGGCGTCTTATCAAAGTTTGAAAGGTGAAAACGAAGAGGAAAGTCGATCCTTGGTCGAGATTTATCATGACTTGTTAGATGACTTTAACGATAGTTTGACCTTATATAACCATGGCCAGCTTAACCTGTCGCAAAGAGCACAAGCAGAAAACCTTTTTCTTTCTGCGTGTCGCAACTTGTTGCCGCGTTTAGATAACCGAAACAGAGGGCATCGTGCTGTAATTGATGAACTAAACGAACGTTTGGCTGAGAAGTTGTTTGTTAATTTATCTGTGTTTCAGTCTATGCCTGATGCATGGGGGATTGATCAACTGTTCCCAGTATTGCCTTTACAGGGGCTGGATCAGGCGCCTTCTTTTAGAGGTAAAATTCAAGACGTTACCTGTGACTCTGATGGTTGTTTATATAGCTATGTGGATGGCCAAGGTATTGAATCTTCTTTGCCATTACCTCCGCCACCGCCAAAAGGTGAAGACTACTTAATGGGCTTTTTCTTGGTTGGGGCTTATCAAGAAACCTTAGGGGATTTGCATAATTTATTCGGCGATACTTGCTCTGTTGACGTTTATTTAACAGACGATGGTTTCAGAATTGATCATGTATTGAAAGGTGATAGCGTTCAGGATGTACTTAAGTCTGTTAGTTATAATGAGCAAGAGCTGATGAAGAGTTATCAGGATAAAGTGTCAGCGAGCCCACTTAGCCAAGAAGAGCAAGTATCACTAATGGCGACCTATAAAAAAGTGCTGGAAGGTACGACCTATTTGACTCAAGTATAGGCTGAGCCTTTGTGCTTGTGGCGCAACATATTTTGGAGGTAGTAAGTATGAGTAATGTAAAAGTGGCCTGTGTCCAAATGGCGGTCAGTACAGACTTTCAGGCGAATTTAGATAATGCGGTGGTGCAAGTAAGAGAAGCTGCTGCAAATCAGGCTAATATTATTCTTTTACAAGAATTGTTTATGGGGCCATATTTTTGCATTGATCAAAAGCCAGCGTATTTTGATTGGGCGCAACCGGTAAATGATTGCTTGGCTATTCAGACAATGAGTAAGCTTGCAAAAGAGTTAGGGGTGGTTTTACCTATTAGCTTTTTTGAGCGTGATGGCAATGTCTTTTATAACTCTTTAGTGATGATTGATGCCAATGGCGATGTGATGGACTTGTATCGTAAGACGCATATTCCGGATGGTCCTGGTTACCAAGAAAAATACTATTTCACACCGGGTAATACTGGCGTGAAAGTTTGGGATACGAAGTTTGGTCGAATTGGTTGTGGTATTTGTTGGGATCAATGGTTTCCAGAGTTGGCGCGTGAATTGGCGCTGAAAGGTGCAGAATTGATTTTTTACCCTACCGCAATTGGTTCTGAGCCTCCTTACCCTGAGTGGGATTCGAAAGATCATTGGCAGAGAACCATGCAAGGACATTCTGCCGCGAATATGGTGCCAGTCATTGCTGCAAACCGTGTCGGTCGTGAAGAAGGTGAAAATAGTTTTATCCAGTTTTACGGTTCTTCATTCATGACAGATGAAATGGGGGCAATGAAGTGTGTCGCGAGCCGTGACGAAAGCACTATTTTGTACTCTGAGTATGATTTAGACGCTATTCGCAAAGCTCGTCGCTCTTTTGGTTTGTTCCGTGATCGTCGACCAGATCAATATCAAGCTATTACTTCTGGTGCAGGTATTACTTGGGATAAATAGATAGAAAGCAAAAAAGTGCCCGCATGATGCGGGCACAAAGCTTTCCTTATCCTTATTGGTAAAAAGGGGGAATATCAATAAGGTAGATCTATTTGCACTTGGCTTTTCGAAGCCTAAAATTGGTGTAGAACATAGTGCAAGGCTGGTGCCTTTCGAAATACCCTGACGGTAATGTAAAGCGAATAAAGTGCTTTTTATTACAAGGTTTTGTAAGAAGTCAGCATAGATCTGTCCAAAACCTAGATATTAACTATAGTCCTAGATCCCAACTATGGCCTGAGATTTTAAATAGGTGCGAATATAATTCTGCTTCTGCACTTAGCTAAAAGATCCATCCTTTTATTTTAGAGAACCGATGAACGTATTTAGTTCCCCAAGTAAATTGCCTTATTTTGCAGTCATGTTGTCCAGCAAGCTGATGTTGAATGATTTAACTTATCGCATCATGGCAGAAAAAATGCTCGAACTCGCACAAGGTCAGCCGGGGTATCTTGGTGCTGAGTATGGTTCGGGAGAAATGGATTTACTAATGACCTACTGGCAAACTAAAGAGGCTGCAGAAGCTTGGTTAAACCATGACATGCAGCGTAAAACCTTATCCATTGGTGAAAGTTTTTGGTATGAAGAATATTCGTTAAAATTGTTTGAAGTGATGAAGGACATGTCATTTAAGTACTCTAACCAAGGTTTACATGCTTCACGTTTTCCTCGGATTGTTACCGAGAGAGGTGTATTGAAAATATTAGACGAAGCTCAAGCTCCGCTCTTGCATGATTATATTAATCAAGAAAAGGCGTTTCTTGCCCCATGGGAGCCGTTTAGAACGGATGGCTATTATTCACTCGAAACCTGCCAGCTACGAGTCCGAGAAATGCGGCGTGATTTTTTAGAAGATAAAGGGGTTGTATTGTGCTTTCTAACGCCTAATGAAGACAGAATGCTCGCTTATACCAATTACTCAAATATTATTCGTGGTGTCTTTCAGGCTTGCAATCTTGGCTACAGTTTACGAGAAAGTGAACAGGGTAAAGGTATCATGCAAGAAGCCTTAAGCGCAGGAATAGAGTACATCCATAAAGAGCAACATATTGATCGAATTCAAGCGAGTCATATGCCAAGAAATACTCGCAGTGCAGCCGTGTTAAAGAAGTTAGGTTTTGATAAAGAAGGTATAGCTAGGGATTACTTGAAAATCAACGGTCAGTGGGAGGATCATATTCTTACCGCATTAGTTCTGCGATAAAAATTGCTTAACGTATTTTTGTCTCCGGCTTGGTGAGTAATAGTACTCGCCCTATGGTTTTTTGCGTTGTCATAACGGACAGTACAGTAATACTTTCGCTGTTCGGGTTTGATATGGCTCTTGGCTCCCTTCTAGCAAGGACTTTACCAAAACTTGGGCAGGGTTTAGAGATTTTATTCTCATTTGAAATAAACGTAATGCCGCTCAATGGAAGAAGGTATTGAGTAGCCGACTTTTGATAGTAAAGGGTTTCTTTAAATTGAGGAGGGTACAGCTCTATTGTAATTTGGCCTGCTTTTCCGTGCCAGAGAGGCCATGTCTTAATATGGCTTCTTCCTAAGATTGACTCCACTGTTCCAGAAGAGATTTTTTTAAACGAACCTCTTAGCTCTGTTTGTTCTGTGTTTTTTAGCCGTATTAAACAAAGTTCTACTGTGGGCGTTAATAAAGTAATGCTATTGATTGTGTGAGCTTCTAGCCATATTCCTTGGTGTTGTTTTAGTGCTGTTTCTTGTTCATTGCTTTGCAGGTTTTGTTGTGCACCTTGCTGTAAGTATAATTCTCCCTTGATGAGAAAAAGAAACGTATCGGCCTGATGGTGATAGAAGCGGGTAGGAATATCTGTTTGAAACAGATGTTCATGTGCAATGAAAAGGTCATCTTGTTGGTGGATGATAAAGTGTTTACTTGACTCTCCAAGGTTATAGTTCATTGGGTCGAGTGTATTTTGATCAGTTAAGTTCACCATCAAGTACCTTTTTAATTATCGAATGTATTGAAACACGAGAATAACGACCTTTCCATGATAATCTTACGATGAGTGTTGCAGTGAGTTGGGATGTTTCTTTATAGTTGAGCCCATATTAGTTTATGAAATCCGCATGTGCCGATAATTTGCCCATGCAAACGATTATAGAAGGAAAGTTTCCTTGAGTGAGTTGTCAAATTTCGAGTCGAATGAAACCCTTTCATTAAAAGACTACACAGAAAAAGCGTACTTGAATTACTCCATGTACGTTATTTTAGATCGAGCTTTGCCACATATCGGTGATGGCTTGAAACCAGTTCAGCGCCGTATCATCTATGCAATGAGCGAATTAGGCTTGAAAGCCAGCGCAAAATATAAAAAATCCGCTCGTACTGTGGGTGATGTGTTGGGTAAGTTTCACCCACATGGTGACAGTGCTTGTTATGAAGCCATGGTGTTGATGGCTCAGCCTTTCTCATACCGTTATCCGCTTGTCGATGGACAAGGTAACTGGGGCGCGCCAGATGATCCAAAATCTTTTGCTGCCATGCGTTACACTGAGTCTCGTTTATCAAAATACGCTGATGTATTGCTAAGAGAAGTCAGTCAAGGCACGGTTGATTGGACGCCTAACTTTGATGGTACCTTACAAGAGCCATCGGTATTACCGTCCCGTCTGCCTAATTTATTGCTTAATGGTACGACTGGTATTGCGGTTGGTATGGCAACGGATATCCCGCCCCATAACTTACGTGAAATTGGTGGCGCTTGTATTCATCTGCTTAATAATCCCAATGCTGAATTAGATGATTTGCTTAATTTTGTCCAAGGCCCAGACTTTCCAACGGGTGGCGAAATCATTACGCCAAGAAGTGACATTGTTAGACTTTACGAAACAGGTAAAGGGCAGATTAAAGCGCGAGCTCGTTTTACTGTTGAGGAGGGTGAAATAGTAGTTAATGAGCTACCTCATCAGGTGTCTGGTAGTAAAATATTAGAGCAAATTGCCGCGCAAATGCAGGCGAAAAAACTGCCAATGGTGGTGGATTTACGGGATGAATCAGATCATGAAAATCCGACGCGACTGGTAATCGTACCTAAATCAAATCGTGTCGATATAGATTCTGTCATGACACATCTTTTTGCGACTACTGATCTAGAAAAATCCTATCGCGTTAATATGAACGTGATTGGTCTAGATGGCCTGCCTCAAGTGAAACCACTAAAGAACTTCTTATCTGAGTGGTTGCGTTTCCGTATTGATGTGGTACGTCGTCGTTTGCAATTCCGTCTTGATAAAGTGAATAACCGTTTACATATTTTAGAAGGTTTGTTGATCGCCTACTTAAATATCGATGAAGTTATCGAGATTATACGTACAGAAGAAAAACCAAAAGTAGAGTTGATGGCGCGTTTTGGTTTGAGTGATATGCAAGCCGAATCTATTCTAGAATTGAAGTTGCGTCACCTTGCTAAACTTGAAGAGATGCGTATCAAGGGTGAGCAAGACGAGCTAGAAAAAGAGCGTAAGCAATTAGAAGGCTTGCTGTCTTCTGATCGTAAGTTGAAGAAATTAATCACCGAGGAGATTCAAGAAGCGATTGATGATTTTGGTGATGATCGTCGTACTCCGATTGTTGCTCGTAAAGAGGCGCAAGCTTTCAGCGAAGAAGACCTTTTGTCGAATGACCCAATTACTGTGGTGATCTCTAAGCAAGGTTGGATTCGTGCCGCAAAAGGCCATGATATTGATGTAAATGGCTTGAGTTATAAATCTGGCGATGAATTCTTAGTTAGTACCAAAGGTCGCTCGAACCAAACGCTCGTTTTGCTTGCTTCTAATGGGCGCACCTATTCCATTAAAGCGCATACATTGCCTTCCGCTCGTGGTCAAGGTGAGCCAATTACAGGGCGTATTTCGCTAGAAAAAGACGCCACTATTGTTTCTGCGGTACTGGATAACGAAGAAGCGCATTATTTGATTGCGAGTGATGCGGGTTATGGTTTCGTTGCGCAACTCAAAGAGCTGTATGCTAAAAATAAAGCAGGCAAAGCGACCTTGTCATTACCGAAAGGCGCGCAAGTCATGCCGCCGGTTCCAGTGCAAGATCCAGCGTCGGGCCGTGTTGTTGCCATTTCTAATGAGGGTCGTATGTTGGCATTTGATGTGGCTTCTCTACCGCAAATGGCGAAAGGCAAGGGCAACAAGATGCTAAGCATTCCAAGTGCTCGTGCTGCCGACAGAGAAGAGTTAGTGATTGCGCTGGCTTGTGTTCAGCCAAATGATCTTTTGACTGCTTACGCTGGCAAGCGTTTTATCTCTTTTACTGAGAAAGATCTCGAAGAATATCTAGGTGAGCGTGGCCGGAGAGGCTTGAAACTACCTAGAGGTTTTCAGCGAATTGATAGTCTCGAAGTGAAGGTGGGCGAAGGTAAGGTTGTTAAAACGGATGATCCACCAAGCCAAGAATTGTTTTAAAAATAGCCAATTAACGCTAAAGTCTGGAATTATGTTCTAGACTTTAGAATTTTATGAATTAAGTTTTGAGTTCTGTACTCGTTCTGCGAAATGGACTTGCTTGCAATAAGAGGAAATGAATATGAAAGGCAGTAAAAAAGTAATCGACGGTTTGAATGCGTTGTTAGCGAATGAATTAGCGGCAATTGATCAGTATTTCATTCACTCGCGCATGTACGAAGACTGGGGCTTGAGCAAGTTATATGACCGCCTTAATCATGAAATGGAAGAAGAAACTCAGCATTCTGACTGGCTTATCAAGCGCATTTTGTTCTTGGAAGGTGTTCCATGTATGACAAAGCGCCGCGATTTGCTAATAGGCTCTGATGTTCGCTCTATGATGAGCAACGATTTGACACTTGAACTAGAAGTAGTGGCGTGTGTTCGTGAAGTGATTGCTGTGTGCGAAGCTGAAGGCGATTATCAAACACGTGAGACCCTTGAAAAGTTGTTGTTTGACACAGAAGAAGACCATGTTTATTGGTTGGAAAAACAACTTGGTCTAATGGAAAAAATTGGCATGCAGAACTATTACCAATCGCAGATGGGTAACTAAGGAGAGGTTTTATGAAAGGGGACCGTGACGTAGTTGCTAACCTGAATAAAGTGCTAGCGAATGAATTAGTGGGTATCAACCAATATTTTCTTCATGCTCGTATGTTTAAAGATTTTGGCTTTAGTGTGCTTGATAAAGCAGACTATAAAACCTCTATTCAAAAAATGAAAAATGCGGATCGTTTGATTGAGCGAGTTTTGTTTTTGGAAGGTTTGCCTAATCTGCAAGACCTTGGTCGTCTGCGTATAGGTGAAAATAGTGAAGAAATGATTTCTGCTAACTTAGAGTTTGAATTGGATACGTTGCCAGCACTTAAAGCGGCAATCGATTTATGTGAGCAGAAAAAAGACTTTATGAGTCGTGATACATTAGAAAAAATATTAGAAGAGCAAGAAGAGCAAATTGATTGGCTTGAAACTCAGCAACACCTGATTGCCAGTTCTGGCATTGAAAATTACCTGCAATCTCAAATGTAACTCAATGCTGCAATTAAGCTACTTGAACTTGGGTTTCAGCAATTTTGATTAACTCACTGTTTAGTAGCTTTTTTGCGCACTGACAGCACTTTCCACACTGACTACCAATGCTGTGTTCTTTATATAGTTCACGCATAGTTGTCGCCCCTTCTTGGATGGACGCTTTGATTTCTCTGTCTGATACTCGATTACAAATACAAACGTACATAAATGAAAATCACTCTCACTAATATTCTAATCATGCGATTGTATTTTTAATGTTAATGATTATCAATAGATAATAATTTATCTATTTTCATGGTTTGATAGTTTTTTTTAGAGCTTTTTCGAAGCGTTAACGATAAGACCAAATGACCGCTTTAGTCTTATCGTTATCAGGATTGAGTGATAGGGGTTACAACTCTTTTTCAGCGATATCGTTAAGCACTTTTAGGAAGGATTCTGGGTCATGAGCGCCTTGAACCATATATTTGTCGTTGATGACATAAGTCGGCACTGAGTTAATTTGCAAACCACGTAAATGCTGTAGTTTTTTCTCAGTTAGTGTTTTAGCTTCTGCGCTTAGTGCGTATTCAATATCGGCTTTTTGCATACCGATACTCACTGCTACTTCTTCAAGGATACTTTTTGATCCTATGTCTTTTCCGTCCGTAAAATAAGCATGGAATGCAGCCAAGACAAATGGTGTCGCTAATCCAGATTTAGTGGCTGCAAGCACAAATTGGTGGGCAAGTTTGGTATTAGGGATGCGGTCTTTTTCTGAGAAATTAAATTGGATACCTGCTTCAATTCCCACTTGTTGAATCGCGTGTGTGGCTTCATTGAGTTTTTCTGGACTGCCGAATCGCTCGCCGAGGTAAGTTTCTCGGTCAGCGCCTTCTAACGGCATATCGGGATGCAGTTCAAAGGGCTGCCAACGAATGTCGATTTTATAGTCATCGCCTAATTGTTCAATGGCTTGCTTAAGACGTGAATAGCCTAGGTAGCACCAAGGGCAAACTACATCTGAAATAATGTCGATACGAAGATCGGCCATGTGTTCTCCTAAAGAATAGTAAAGTTTAAAGTGTTTAATTGACGCTCAATGCAATGCACTGGCTAATTTCTGTATAAGAGCGACCGCTTTCTTTGTGCCAATAATTAAACGCTACTTGTGCTGCTTTCCAAGCGGACTGAGTGTCTCTTCCTGTGGTAATGATCTCATGTTGACGCAAATAGCCTTCAACATCTCTGGTTAGCATAAACGTGTCTTTGCCCATTGCTCTTAATGTATAGGGGCCAGTATTGCCACCAAGACGAGCGCCGTGTTTTTTTAAATAGGCCCACAGACCAATAATGTCGTCATTTGGCCAGTTAGCAACAAAGTTAGAGAATGATCCATGACTAGCCTGACATTCGCTAATCATCAGGGCGTTTTCGCGGATTGTCATTACCTTGCCAAAGTTACGAATGATGCGTACGTCTTTGGCTTTTTCTTCCCACATTTCGTCATGGATAAGCAGCATTTTTTCGATATCAAAACCGAAAAAAACAGTTTCAAAACCGGGCCATTTGTTGCGAACCACTTGCCAGTTAATGCCTGATTGAAAGACTTTCTGAGAGAACGCCGCTAGCCATCTATCGTCGCTGTGTTGACTCAGTTGCGCAGGGCTTAGTGGTACAGAGAGCATGGCTTCAAGGTGCTTCGCTCCACCATGTCGAAGGGCGGCTCGATCGTAAATTGATTGAAAGAGTTCGTATTTCATCTTGGACTCCTATTTTGTGGCGCTTAGTTTATCATAAGCCTTGCTCTATATAATGGGCGCAACCAATATCTTGTTTGGTATTTTAGTGATTGACGCTATGTGTTTGTCCTATAATGCCAATAAATGACCCTGTCGAGAGAAGTTGAATGACACACTTAAGCGTTAATCTGAATAAAATTGGCTTACTTCGTAATTCTCGTGGAAGAGATTATCCAAATTTGATTGATATGGCGGAACGTACGCTGGAGCTTGGCGCGTTTGGTATTACCATTCACCCAAGGCCTGATCAGCGTCATGCGACTTATCAAGATGCGCACGATTTGAAGACGCTATTAAAACGTTTCCCAGGTGCTGAATTAAATGTTGAAGGTTTTCCTGATGCACAGTTTTTGGACGTTGTTTTAGAAGTAGAGCCGGATCAATGTACGCTAGTACCTGATGACCCAAATCAGCTTACATCCGACCACGGTTGGAATATCGCTCGTGATCAAGACGCATTGCGTCCAGTTATTGCTAAACTCAAAGCAAAAGGTATCCGCGTTGTTTTATTTATGGATCCTGAACCTGAAAACATGATGTTAGCCAAAGAAGTTGGTGCTGACCGTGTAGAGCTATATACAGAAGCCTATGCCAATGCATTTGGTAAAGACGGTTTTGATGAGGTTCTTGAAACCTACCAGCAAGCGGCTCAAGCTGCCTTGGATGCAGGATTGGAAGTAAACGCTGGGCATGACTTAGATTTAAATAATGTTCGGACTTTGTGTGAGCAAGGTCGAATCATGGAGGTATCGATTGGTCATGCATTAACCATTGAAGCTTTGGATCTAGGCTGGAATAACGTAGTAAAAGCTTACCTTGAAAAATTGGCTTGAGAGATAGGAACCTAAACCTGAGACTTGAGTATGCAAAGCGCAAAAAGAGCACGCTGTGATGATTGTCACTTTTTAACTGATCAGTGCGTTTGTAAGTGGATACCTGTGCTTTCTACGCGATTAAAGATTTTGATTTTGCAAGATCCTAAAGAGGCACAACATGCTAAAAATACAGTGTCATTGTTGTCTTTAGGATTGCCGTCGATGGAATGTGTTTCGACAGTCAATCAAGAAGCATTAATTAATACTTTGAGGCAAAAAGATCCTGCTAAATGGTGTTTGGTTTTTCCATCGGACGATGCTGTGTTTATAGAGTCGATAGATAAAGGCTCAATAGCTGAAATTGAAGGTTTGATTTTACTTGATGCAACTTGGAGAAAGGCGAAGAAACTGTATTTAACTGAACCCTTACTGCATGCTTTTAACGCTGTGTGTTTTTCGCGGCCGCCAGTAGGGCAATACAGTATTCGTAAGTCACCCAGTGTGCAGTCGTTATCAACCTTAGAAGCATGTGCCTACGCAATAGAGCAAGTAACTGGTGAGGACATGCAGCCATTAAGAGAGTTTATGGTAGTGGCGCAAGAATGGCAGTGGCGCAAGCAGCCCTTGAGTCATCGACACCTTGATTAATCGTTAACGAGTTAGAAGAAGACAGAGAGATTTGAAATTATTATGAGCAAACAAACTGAAATTGAAGCCGCTGTATTGCGTCGCCTTTTGAAACATCTCGATGACAATAAGTCTGTGCAAAATATTGATCTGATGAACCTAGCTGGTTTTTGTCGTAACTGTTTGAGCAAATGGTATATGGCCGAGGCAGACCAGCACGGCGTTAAAGTAGACTACGATGAAGCGCGTGAGTTCGTTTATGGCGAACCTTACGACACTTGGAAGGCCAAGTATCAACCAGAAGCCACTGCAGAGCAGTTGGCCGCTTTTAATGCAAAGCCTAAGTCTGACAAGTAATATTGCCTTGAAAAAACGATTCAACTCGTTTTTTTCATGCTTAAGAAGCACCAAGCGTCTTGTTTGTGTGCTTCTTATTATGTGCTTTGTTCCACATTGGTGGCTGTACGCTGATGTGTCAGATAAATATCGAAAGTTAGCAAAACAAGCGGGTTCAGTATATGGCGTCGGGGCTGAAAAGCGTATTCTAGCTTGGCGAAAGTTGATCGATGATTCCCGATCTTTAGCTATTGTTGATCAACTTACTCAAGTAAATAATTTCTTTAACCAGATGGAATTTGTCGACGACATGTCCTTGTGGGGGAAAGAAGACTATTGGGCAACGCCCATTGAATTTTTAGGGATGCAAGCTGGAGATTGTGAAGACTTTACTATTGCCAAATATTTCACGCTTAGAGAGCTTGGTGTCCCAGATGAAAAACTACGACTTGTGTATGTAAAGGCGTTGAAGCTTAATCAACATCATATGGTATTGGCCTATTATCATAAGCCAACTTCCGTTCCTGTCTTGCTTGATAATCTTGATAAAGAATTAAAACCCGCGTCAAAGCGCAATGATCTTTTGCCTATTTATTCGTTCAATGCAGAAAACTTGTGGCTTTCAAAAGAAAAAGGGCGTGGTGTATTGGTAGGTGGCTCATCAAGATTGAGCTTGTGGACAGATTTAAATAATCGTTTCAATACGATGACAAATTAGGAGAGCTTGGATGACACTGTTCCGCCAATTAATGATGACGATTATTGCCATATTCTCACTGATGCTGGCTGTAGTGATGGTTATTAACTTCAATACTACGAAAGGCTATTTGATCGGACAATTGGAATCGACCACCCAAGACTCAGCGACATCCTTGAGTATGTCAGTGTCAGATTTTATGGCGTCAGAAGATTACGCATCGGTTGAAAGTAGTATCAATGCGGTATTCGATAGTGGCTATTTTTCGGAAGTAAGAATTCATGTTTATGATACGGATAAAAATATCACCCGCTCTAATGAAACTAAAATAGACGGCGTCCCTAATTGGTTCATTAACTTGATCGATTTCAAAGTGCCAGTGGCTAGAGCCATTATTTCTAATGGCTGGAATGAGCTTGGACAAGCCTACATAACGGGTAGTGCGGGCTACGGTTATAACCAACTTTGGCTGGCTTCACGAGATTTGCTAGTGTCGTTTTTTGTGATTGGTGCGATCACTCTTATTGTCGGTAGTTTTGCATTACGCTATTTATTCCGACCCTTGGCTGAGCTTGAAAAACAAGCAGAAGCGATTCAGCAACGTCGATTTATTAAAACGATAGCGGTACCTAAAACACGAGAGCTAAAGTCTGTTGTTTTGTCGATGAATCGAATGGCCGCGAAATTGGAGAAAGAGTTCGCATCTGAAGTTGAAACAGCGAAATGGCTACAAGCCAAAGCCTTCAAAGACCCAGTCAGTGGGTTGGGTAACCGACATTTTTTTGAAAGTCAGATGAAGTCACATTTTGCTGAAAGAGAGCGTGGCGTAGATGGTCTGATTTTGGTTAGTTTGGCGGATTTGGGTAAGTTAAATAATGAACGTGGTTATGAGTCAGCCGATATGTTTATTCAGTCTGCAGCGGATATTTTGACTCAAAAAGTGTCAACGCTTTCTTCTTTTGCTACTTTAGCGCGTTTGTCTGGCGCGGACTTTGTTTTACTTATTCCTAATTTCGATCACAGTCAGCTCACTAAAGTAGTTGATGAAATTTTGACTGAATTGATGGAGTTGAATACAGCAAGTATTAGTTACTCTGTCGCTGTGGCTAATATTGGTGCGGTGACCATTGATGGGTCGGTAGAGCGTTCCAGCGCCATGTCTCAAGCGGATGCGGCTCTACGTGAAGCGAAGCGAGAAGGCAGTAATACAAGTAAGGTGTTTGACCTTAACATGGGTCAAAACATGGCTATTAGCAGAACGGCTTGGAAAGACATATTAGAATCGGCGATCCTACATAAATCTTTTAAACTCAAGAAACAAAAAATTACGACTCTGGATGAGTCGCCTGTTGTTCTTCACGAAGAAGTGTTTATGGGCTTGGAGCATGCAGGTAAAGAGTACCATGCTGGTTACTTTATTGGTCTGGCTGAGCAGTTTGATTTAGGTAGTCAAATAGACCAAGTCATTATTGGTCGAGTAATAGAACACATTAAGTTGAGACAGTTAACGATTCCGTTAACTGTAAATTTGTCTGCTTCTTCATACGCCAAGCCTGCTTTTATTGAGTGGCTGAATAAGACTTTAAGTCATCTTAGTGCGGATGTGAAAAGTAAGCTGATGTTTGAAATTTCAGAGCAGAGTGTTTTGATTGAAGAAGCACAGGCCAATGAGCTGGCCCAGATGTTGAAAAATCAGCGTGTTTTATTTGGAATAGATAATGTTGGTAAGCAATTTTCAGCTTTCCAATACCTACAAACCTTGATGCCAGATTATGTCAAGGTAGATTCTTCTTATACCCGCATGGCCGCAGGTAAAGAGTCGGAATCTTTCTTTATGCATACGCTTTGTAAGATGTTTAATAGCTTGAATATAGAAGTGATTGCTACGGGTGTGGAAAGTGAAAAGCAATTAATCGCATTAAAACGATTTGATGTTTCTGGTGGGCAAGGGTTCCTAATTGGGCGTGCGCAAGATATGTAGGTGTCATTTCTACTTATCTTGCTTATGCAAAATATGGGGGAGTAAATCAACGCGTCTTTTTAAATCAACGAGTCTTCGTCGTCTCCTTCGACAAGGTCATTTTCAGTCATTAAACCTTCGTCGTGGCTACTGTGTACGCCACGTACCCATTTTCTGCCAAGTAATTTCTTCTGTGCAGCTAGAGGCAGTTCGGTAAATTGTATCAGGCGTTTTTCAGTAAGAAGATCGATCAAATCTTCCAATATACGCATCATTTCGCCGTCTGAACTTGCGAGTATTTCTTGGGTGCTTGTACTAGCTGCGGTGAATTTTTTTTCTAATATGCTAGCAACCGCCGGTTCATTTGGCGCGACTAATAATTTGTACTCATCCGATTGGGATGTGGCAACATCAATAATTACACCATTCTCATTGACTTTTGCGTATAGCATATTGATTTCCTTGTATTGTCTCATTTTGTAGCAAGGCGATTTGTTCGCTTCACATATTACTGAATAACCACTATTCTAGACCATAATTAGTGTGTTATTGGTTTATAAACAACAGATTTTCGGTAGTTTTAGGAGAATATAGAGTATGTCTGACTCTGGTCGCTCAGAACAGAACTCTTCGTCACCTTTAGAAAATGATTCGTATGAAGAAAATGAAGTTAGTAATGAATCAGAAGAAGGGCAGATGGAAACAACAAAAGAAGAGAGTTCTAAAGAGAATGTGGATCAGTGGAATACACAAGGCGCTGCTTTAGAATACCCTAATCCTCTGTTAGATTGTTTAGTATTGCTAAGCAAATACTTCCATAACCCTTATACGTCCGATGGAATTGCTGCAGGTTTACCTATCACCGACAATGCTATGACGCCAGAGCTTTTTCAGCGTGCAGCCAAGCGTATTGGTATTAGTACACGTTTTGTTAAACGATCTCTCGCAAAAATTCCTGATATGGTTTTGCCCGCTGTATTGTTATTAAGAGATCAGCAGGCCTGCATTTTACTAGAATTAGACCAAACTCAAGGTGTCGCGAAAATCCTTCGTCCAGAAGCTGGAGAAGGCGAGATTACTCTTCCTATCGATCAGCTTGCCGAGTCTTTTACTGGCTATTGCTTCTTTGTTCGCCCTCTGTATCAATTTGATAAACGCTCTGAAAAAAGTGATGAAAAAGAAAATAAAAAGGGTCATTGGTTTTGGGGAACCATTGCAGGTTCTTGGCGAATCTATCGAGACGTGTTTATTGCGTCCTTGTTGATTAATATTTTTGCCGTTGCTAGTCCTCTTTTTGTTATGAACGTTTATGACCGCGTTGTGCCGAATAATGCGTTTGATACGCTTTGGGTGTTGGCTATCGGTGCTGCTGTTGTGTATTTATTCGATTTTCTATTGCGAACCTTACGGGCTTATTTTATCGACATAGCAGGTAAGAAATCTGATATTTTGATATCAGCGGCTATCTTCTCCAGAGTAAATAACATCACCATGGCATCGAGACCCAAATCTGTTGGGGCTTTTGCCAAAAACCTACAAGAATTTGAAAGCATTCGAGACTTTATCACCTCTGCGTCTATCACCACCTTGGTTGATATTCCTTTTATGTTTTTGATCATTGGTGTGATTTGGTTAATTGGCGGCCCAGTTGGTTATATCCCGATTGTAACCATTGCTCTGATCGTCCTTTATAGCATCATTATTCAAATTCCACTGCGCCGCTCTATCGAAGAAGGTCAGAAAACCGCATCACAAAAAAATGCCGTATTGATTGAGAGCTTGTATAACGCAGAAAGCGTTAAGCTCAATAATGCCGAAGGCGTGATGCAGAAACAGTGGGAAAATGCTGTTGGTAACATCGCCGACTGGGGGGTAAAAACGCGTCAGTTGTCACAATCTTCTTCCTCTTTTGCGATGGTCGCTCAGCAGCTAACCACCGTTATTATTGTTATTGTTGGGGTGTACCAAATATCGGAAGGTAATATGAGTATGGGCGCTTTGGTTGCCTCTGTTATGTTGACTGGAAGGGCGCTTGGTCCTATGGCGCAAGTAGCTGGCCTAGCGACCCGTTATAACCAAGCAAAATCTGCTTTTACTTCGTTAAACGAAATCATGTCGTCACCGGTTGAAAATCCTGATGACGTCAAATTTGTTCATCGTCCAGTGTTTAAAGGTGAATTTCAATTTGAAGCGGTTAACTTCGCTTATCCTGATCAAGAGCAGGCTGCAGTCAGTGCTATTAATATTAATATTAAGCAAGGGGAAAAAGTGGCCATTATTGGCCGGATAGGCTCAGGTAAATCGACCCTTGGAAAATTGATGACAGGGCTTTATACGCCTGATAGCGGTGCAATAAGGATTGATGGTGTGGATTTACGTCAAGTTAACCCAACGGATCTGCGTCGAAATATTGGTGCGGTTTCGCAAGATGTGAATTTATTCTATGGCTCTATCAAGGATAACATCGTAATGGGCGTTCCTTATATGGAAGACGATGCCATCATTCGCGCGGCAGATTTGTCTGGTGTGTCGGAATTTGCCAATCGTAAGCCGAGCGGGCTTGATAGTATTGTTGGTGAGCGTGGCGCCCTGTTATCTGGTGGGCAGCGTCAAAGTATTGCGATTGCGAGGGCCTTATTATTTGATCCACCAATTTTGATTTTGGATGAGCCGACAGCGTCGATGGATAATACGACAGAGTCTCGAATGAAACGCCGTTTAATAGAAGGGGTGAAAGATAAAACCCTTATTTTGATTACACATAAGGCCTCTATGCTAGATATGGTTGATCGTATTATCGTTATGGATAATGGTCGCTTGATTGCTGATGGTCCAAAAGCGCAAGTGCATGAAGCGCTTCGCCAAGGCAAGTTGAAGGTCAGTTAAAAATGAGTAATAAAAATCCGATTTCACAACATGACTTAGAGTATCTGACGGATCGAAATGCGGCTTTGATGTTGAGAACGCCCCGTGGCGGTAGAATTATCCTTTGGGTAATTTTTATTTTCGTGGCAGCGGCATTAGTCTGGGCGAATTATACCGCTTTAGATGAAGTTACCGTTGGAGAAGGGAAGGTCATTCCCTCTAGCCAAGTTCAGCAGATACAAAACCTTGAAGGTGGTATTTTAAAAGAAATTAACGCCAAAGTAGGCCAAGTGGTTGATAGTGGTCAGGTGTTAATGACAATCGAAAATACCGAAGCGCTATCGTCATTACGTGAACAGCAGGCAGAATCTGTTAATTTAAAAGTGCGCGCAACGCGTCTGCAGGCAGAATCTTACGGTGTAAAGCCGCAGTTTGATGCAGAAATCATGAAAGAGTATCCGTTAGTTGTAAAGCGTGAGCTGGATTTGTATAACAATCGATTAGAGTCCTTGCGGACTAATCAAGTTAGTTTCCAACAGCAAATAGAGCAAAAGAAGCAAGAGATAGTTGAATTACAGGCAAAGCTAGATAACCTAAAACAGAGTTATGCTTTTTCGAAAGAGGAGTTGTCATTAACTCGTCCAGCGTTTGAACAAGGCGCTGTGTCTAGAGTTGAGCTTTTACAACTTGAGCGTCAAGTGAATCAGCTACAAGGGGATTTGGAGGCGACTCAGTTAGCTATTCCCCGTGCGCGCTCAGCGTTAAAAGAAGCGCAAAGCAAATTAGACGAAGGTGATGCGAAGTTCCGGGCAGATGCTCAAGAAGATCTGACCGGAGTAAGAAGCAAACTGGATCAGCTGCGTGAAAGTAATGTCTCTCTTGAAGATAAAGTATCAAGAACACAAGTTCGTTCTCCAGTAAAAGGCATTGTAAAACAGATTCAGATTAATACGGTTGGCGGCGTTATAAAGCCAGGCATGAACTTGCTTGAAATTGTACCGTTTGAAGACTCGTTATTGATCGAGGCAAAAGTTCGACCTGAAAACATTGGTTTTATTCAGCCAAATTTGAGTGCTGTGGTGAAACTATCTGCCTATGATTTCGCCATATTTGGCGGTTTACATGGCATTGTAGAAAATATCAGCGCAGATACTATCCTTGATGAAGAAGGGAACAGTTTTTATTTGGTAAGGGTTAGGACTGATAAAAACTATTTAGGGACGGAGAAAGCTCCATTACCAGTTATTCCGGGTATGCAGGCTACAGTAGATATTATTACTGGTAAGAAAACCTTATTGGATTATTTGCTAAAGCCTATTTTGAAAGCAAAACAAAATGCGCTTCGTGAGCGGTAATTACAAAAAAGTTTTCAAGCGTAATGCATAGTTACAAATGTTAACAATACGCTCTTGTTAGCTGGTTAGAATGGTCACATCGCACTTGATAGGACGAGACTTATTTTGAAAACTTTGTGTTGGAATACAGATGATGCCGTATGGAAACATTGGAATCAAATTGTCAATGTAAGTGCTTCATTGGTTCGAGTTGAGACGTTTGATGAGGTGTACCAAGCGTTGGAAACCGCAATGTCTAGTTTCACCTACTGTTTTATTTATTTAGACGAGATATCTTTTTCTAAACAGGTAGAGGACGTCGTTGCGCTTTGCTCTGCTTTTCCTAAGCAAAAAATTATCGTATTTCCGAATCAATTGAATCAAGCAGCGGCTTTAAGACTTTTTTCTGTAGGTGTGAGTGGTCAATGTGCCCCTTATATTGGTAAAGAGCAGCTTTCTTTAGTGTTATCTGTTGTTGATTCTGGTGAAATTTGGGGCGGTAAATCCTTTATTCAGCAGCTTATTATGCAGTCTACCTTACCTGCGAAGATGATTCATAATGATGATTTGGATGACTTGTCTGAACGAGAGGTGAATGTTGCTCACAGTGTTTCAAGAGGCTTATCAAATAAGCAAATCGCTCTTGAGATGGGTATTACAGAGCGTACTGTAAAAGCCCATTTAACCTCGATTTTCAAAAAAACCAATACTAAAGACCGTTTGTCTTTAGCGCTGCTTGCACAGACTAGATATGCTGTGCATTAGTTTGGTTCTTTATGAGTGCTAGTGTGCACTTATAAAGCTCGCTTTTAATGTTTTATCTAGTTACTTCTCTCTAAAGGCTCTATTTTGAGCCTTTTTTGCGTTTAATCCTCTAGAAAAATAGTGTATCGAAATGGCGCATATCTTGCATTTTATCTGAGAATGACTTCACGTTTTTAAGAGAATGCACCATGCCTGCTCGCCCAGAAAAAGAATTAACCGTGATGCTTGTTGACAATGAGCCCGCACGAGCAGCCATTGTAGAGCAAGCCATGATTGATAGTGGTTATCGCGTAATTAGACGACTGGAAAATGCCAAGAATCTAACGGAAGCAGTTAACGAATTTCAACCAGATATGGTCATTATTGATATCGAATCCCCAGATCGAGATATGTTGGAAAACATGTCTCGACTTACCAAAGATAATCCTCGTCCTATTGTGATGTTTGCCGAAGAAGATGATTCCAGACACGTGGAAGCGGCTATTCGAGCGGGTGTCAGCGCCTATGTGGTTGATGGTGTTAACAGTGGTAGCGTTAAAGCGTTGCTGCAAGTTGCCATTGCAAGATTTCGAGAGTTTCAGGCGCTAAGGTCGGAATTAGAATCCGTAAAAAGTCAGCTTGAAGACCGTAAGCTGATAGATAAAGCAAAAGGGCTGATAATGAAACATCAACAATGTGATGAGCCTGCTGCTTATAAAGCGCTGAGGAAACTCGCGATGGATCGTAGTCAGCGAATGACAGACGTAGCTCGTAATATCATCTCTGTGATGGAACTGATGGGAGGTTCAAAATGAACCTGATGCAGCCAAATAATATTATTCAAAATAGTGAACCTGTTCGTATTGGTTTTATTCCATTGATCGATTGTGCCCCCTTTGTAATTGCCCAAGAAAAAGGCTTTTTCATTCAAGAAGGCGTGGATGTGGTGCTATCTAAAGAAGCATCTTGGGCAAGTATCCGCGATAAAGTGGCCTTTAATCTGCTTGATGGCGCTCATATGTTGGCGTCTATGCCGATTGCGGCCAGTTTGGGGGTTGGTACCATTAAGACCGCCATGCAAACGAGTTTTACCGTAAGCCATAACGGCAACGGCATCACGATTGGTAATGCCCTGTATGAAGAGTTGCAGCATTATGCTGAGTCTTCGGTTGATATTCGCACAGGTGTGGCGTTGAAAAAATTGCTCGATGCCCGAGGAGCTGACGCGGCACCATTACGTTTTGCGATGGTTTATCCTTATTCATCTCATAACTATCAGCTAAGAGATTGGCTGAGCCGCGCCGGAATTGATTCCGATAAAGATATGCAAATAGTCGTGGTTCCACCCGTGAAGATGCTCGATAGCTTAAAGCAGGGTGATATCGATGGTTATTGCGTCGGTGAGCCATGGAACAGTCTTGCTGTTGAGCAAGGTATTGGGCATATGTTGGTGACTGGTTATGAAATTTGGGGGAGTACACCAGAAAAAGTATTTGGCGTGAACTCTGTTTGGGCCGAACAGAACCAAGCCGTGTATTTGTCAATTATTCGCGCCTTAGAAAAAGCCTGTTTGTGGGTAGATGAGCCCAGCAACCAAACTGAGTTGCTGAGTATATTAAGTCATCCAGATTATCTGAATTGCACACTAGAGCAGCTAGTTTATGGTTTCAGTGCCATTAAACCAAAAGGTCAATTTGATTGGCCAATGAAGGCGTATCAGCGTTTTTCTGGTAGCGATATTAATAAACCTTTACCTAGTTACGCATTATGGATTATGGCGCAAATGCATCGTTGGCAGCAGCTGGGGGAGATTCAGTCACTGAGTAAAGTGGCAGAGCAAGTTTACCGTCAGGATCTTTATAACAAAGCTTTAGGTTTTCCTGAAGAAGGTGAAAGTAGGGATTGGTATTTGTCTGCCGAACAGGAGGAAACTTGGTTGGATGCCGTTGCGGCAGGAAAGATACGTTTGCATCCAGATGGGATTTTAGCCGGTTTTGATACATCGGCTAAATAATGTGTTTGCGTGTCTTCTTTTAGTGCACTCTGCTTGATTGTTGGGCGAATAGGTTCGTATTACGTGTTGAATAGTGTTATCTAGATAAGCACGCTACCCTAAAAAACTTATAAATCATTGAGTTAGTTATATTGGCACGCTGCGTGCTTTATAAAAATCATAGAATTATTTATAGAGACATAGAGTTTTAAAAAAATTTTGGTGAAATTAGCAACGATCGTTAATTGTCACCCACATTATTGAAAGTCCAATGTAGGGCTTTCTATGAATGGCAAAGGCGCCTGCGAACACAAATTTTGTGATTCGCATGCGCCTTTTTTGTTTTTGTACTTTTTAATCCTTTACGCGGAGCGAGACTATGAACCTAAGATTTTTGAAAGAGGTAATTCCTTTTCCGATATTCGTCAATGCCACTCAAAAAGCTAGTCTTTCTATATTGTTGGGCTCTGCACTCTTATCTGGGGCGGCGCATGCAGAACTAGGCTATGCAGAAAAAGAAGAGCTTAAATTTGGCTTTATCAAATTGACCGATATGGCGCCATTAGCTATTGCTTATGAGAAAGGCTATTTCGAAGACGAAGGTTTGTACGTCACTTTAGAAGCGCAAGCAAACTGGAAAGTTTTACTAGATCGAGTCATTGACGGTCAGTTGGACGGCGCTCACATGTTAGCGGGTCAGCCACTTGGTGCAACCATCGGATACGGTACAAAAGCACACATAGTGACGGCTTTTAGTATGGATTTGAATGGTAACGGGATTACCGTTTCAAATGATGTTTGGGATGACATGAAGAAAAACATTCCTAACGGTCCAGATGGAAAGCCTGTACATCCTATTAGCGCCAGCGCTTTAAAACCTGTGATCGATGGCTATAAAGCACAAGGCAAGCCATTCAAAATGGGCATGGTGTTTCCTGTTTCAACACATAACTACGAGCTGCGTTATTGGCTTGCTGCCGGTGGCATCCATCCGGGTTATTACGCGCCAGCGCGAGGCGATACCAGTGGTCAAATTAACGCCGATGCTTTGTTGTCTGTGACGCCACCACCACAAATGCCAGCCACCATGGAAGCAGGCACGATTTCTGGTTATTGCGTTGGCGAACCTTGGAACCAACAAGCCGTCTTTAAAGGTATTGGTGTACCAGTCATCACAGATTATGAAATCTGGAAAAATAACCCAGAGAAAGTTTTCGGTGTGAGCAGTGAGTGGGCGGAAAAATACCCAAATACTCATATTCGTGTTGTAAAAGCCATGATCCGCGCAGCGAAATGGTTAGATGAAAACAACAACGCCAATCGTCCGGAAGCGGTAAAAATACTCGCACGTAGTCAATATGTCGGTGCTGATTACGATGTGATCGCTAATAGCATGACTGGGACGTTTGAGTATGAAAAAGGTGATAAGCGTGAAATACCCGATTTCAATGTTTTCTTTCGTCACCACGCAACTTATCCCTATTACAGCGATGCGATTTGGTACCTAACGCAAATGCGTCGTTGGGGGCAAATTGCCGAACCTAAGTCTGACGAATGGTTCATGAAGACCGCCAAAGATGTCTATCGTCCTGATATTTATGCGCAAGCCGCAAAATCCTTGATAGAAGATGGTGTGATGACGGCATCTGAATTCCCTGATTTCGCTAAAGAAGATGGTTTTAAGCCACCACAAAGTGACTTTATCGATGGTGTGACTTATGACGGCAAACACCCAAATGATTATTTGAAAAGCTTCAAAATCGGTTTAAAAGGCGACGACCAGATCTAAACCAAACAAGATTAAGTGAGAAAAAGATGATGATATCAAGCGTAACCATGACTGCATTAAAAGACAAAATCAGTGCCTTTTCTGTTAAGGGAATTTTGCTGCCTGTCTTTGGCATTCTAGTGTTTATCTTGCTGTGGCAGGTTGGAGCGAGTCGTGTTCACACTTCTTTGGGTGAGTTTCCTGGGCCAGTTGTGGTTTATGAGCAATGGAATAGTCTTGTTGCTGAGCATCAGAGAGAGCGTGTAAAAGAAGATAAATTTTATGTGCGTCAAGAAGAGCGTATTGCCGAGCGACAAGCTAAAGATCCAAGTTATGTTGGTACGTTAAGAGATTACACAGGAAAGCCTACTTTTTTTGATCAGATATTTACCAGTCTTTATACCGTGTTGGCCGGCTTTGGCTTGGCGAGTTTAATTGCTATTCCATTGGGGATTTTGATTGGCTTGAATCGCTCCGTTTACAGTGCTTTAAATCCTGTCATTCAGGTATTCAAACCCGTGTCACCGTTGGCATGGTTGCCCTTGGTGACCATGGTGGTGAGTGCCAGTTACGTGTCTGATGATCCGATGTTTTCTAAATCCTTTTTAACCTCCATGTTCACCGTTACCTTGTGTTGCATGTGGCCAACGCTAATTAACACCGCGGTTGGCGTGGCTGCGGTGGAAAAAGACCTACTTAACGTGTCAAAAGTATTGCGTCTTGGTTGGATGACACATGTGATGAAAATTGTCATTCCGTCGGCAATTCCTCTTATGTTTACTGGTCTACGCTTGTCTCTTGGTATTGCTTGGATGGTGCTGATCGCAGCGGAAATGTTGGCGCAAAATCCAGGATTAGGGAAGTTTGTTTGGGACGAATTCCAGAACGGCAGTTCGAATTCATTAGGCCGAATCATGGTGGCGGTGTTGATGATAGGTTTCATCGGCTATTTGCTAGATAGAGTCATGTTGACGATTCAGCGTTTTGTTTCTTGGGATAAAACTCAGATATTGCGCTAAATAGACTTTCATTAGAAACAGATTGGATTGGAGAAAAACATGGCAACACATTTAGATATCAGTCACATATCGATTGAGTTCCCAACGCCAAAAGGGCCCTTTAAAGCGCTGGACAATGTCAGTTTAAAAATAGAGAAGGGCGAATTTGTCTCTCTGATCGGCCATTCCGGCTGCGGTAAATCGACAGTTCTCAACATAGTGGCCGGTTTATACGATGCGACTGAAGGCGGAATTTTATTGGACGGTCGTGAAGTTAAAGGGCCTGGGCCTGAACGTGCGGTGGTTTTCCAAAATCATTCTTTACTGCCTTGGTTAACCTCTTACCAAAATGTTGAATTGGCGGTAAAGCAGGTTTTTCGTAAAACCAAATCAAAGAAAGAAATGCATGATTGGATTATGCACAACCTAGAGTTGGTGCATATGACCCATGCAGCGGACAAGCGCCCAGATGAAATCTCTGGCGGTATGAAACAGCGTGTTGGTATTGCTAGAGCCTTGGCGATGGAACCTAGTGTTTTACTGATGGATGAACCTTTCGGAGCATTGGATGCTTTGACTCGAGCGCACTTGCAAGACTCACTAATGGAAATCCAAAAAGACTTAAACAATACCGTGATTATGATTACTCATGATGTGGATGAAGCTGTGTTGTTGTCGGATCGTATTGTGATGATGACTAATGGCCCAGCAGCAACTGTGGGTGAAATTCTTCATGTTGACCTTGAGCGCCCCCGTGAGCGTCTGGCCTTAGCGAATGACCCAAGGTACGTGGATTATCGGACCCAAGTGTTGACCTTCTTGTATGAAAAACAACGCAAAGTTGAACCTATTCAGCCTGTTGTGAAAACTAAAAAAACGGCCACTAACGCCAAGGTTGCCAATGCCTAGTCTTCTCTCTCAGTCGGAGAAACGCCGTCTCGTCATTGTTGGTGCAGGGATGGCTGGTAGCAAGCTTGCGCACGATTTCGAAAAAGCGCATGGCGATGCCTATCAAATAGTTTTGATTGGTGAGGAATCCAGAGTTGGCTATAACCGAATTATGCTGTCTTCCTTACTGGCTAATGACATTTCTGATGCAGATATGCCATTAGTCGATACACAGAAGATGCAAGAAGATGGTGTTGATATTGTGTCCAATGATCCCGCTATTAAGGTGGACTCAAAAAATAAAACGATCTTATTAGCCAGTGGAAAAAGCATTAAATACGACCAGTTGGTGCTAGCGACTGGCTCTCGGGCAAGCGTATTACCAATTAAAGGCGCATCGGCTTCTAATGTAATGGGTTTTCGTACTTGGAAAGATGTAGATGTCATGACTCAGCTGAAAGGTAGCCAATCAGTTTGTGTGATTGGCGGTGGCTTATTGGGTCTAGAAGCCGCAGTGGGCTTGGTGAAACGTGGTCACAAAGTGGTGGTGTTTCATCGCTCAAAGTGGTTGCTAAATCGTCAGCTAGACGAAGAATCAGCTGAGCTTTTGCTTAATAGACTTACGCAAATGGGCATCGAATTCCGCCTTGGCGAGTCACCTGAGTCCTTTTTGCAAGCGGATGACGGTCGAGTGTCCCATGTGGTTTGTCAAAATGGTGAACAGCTAACGGTGAGTTTAGTCGTGATGGCGGCTGGAATTTACCCTGAAATTACTTTAGCCAGGGCGGCTGGTTTAGAGACCGGTCGAGCTATTTTAGTCGATGACCAAATGAAGACATCTCACCAAGATGTATTTGCATTGGGAGAATGTTGTGAATTTGATCGACAAACCTTTGGCTTAGTGGCGCCTATTTGGACACAAATTAACGTCTTGATGAAGGTATTGGTCGGGGAAGAGGCTGCGTTTTTTATAGAGCCGACACCTACCAAGTTGAAAGTGTCAGGCGTGAATCTTTTTTCAGTCGGTAAGATTCAACCTACAGAAGGAGATAGCTGTATCTTTTTCAAAGATGTGGGCGCAGATCATTACCGCAAACTGGTGGTCAACGATGGCTTACTGGTTGGCGCAATTCTTTATGGCAACGTCGCCGATGGGAGCTGGTATTTCCAGCTTATTCAAAATAAGACCAATGTCTCTGACCTGCTTGATTTACTGGTATTTGGCGAAGCGTATTGCTGTCCTCAAGTGGCCTGAATTAAGTCGTTTTAGACGTTGCTAGCCGTTAGGCATGTTACTTCAATAAGAGTTATTGAAAGGGGAATAAAATGACGTCAACAGTGTCTTTTCTTAATACTAAACCTCATCTAGTGGTAATCGGTAATGGTATGGTTGGCCATCACTTTGTTGAGCAAATGATTATCCAAGCTGGCCATGAAGAGTTTCAAATTACGGTGTTTGGTGAAGAGCCGTATTTAGCTTATGACCGTGTACATCTCAGCGAGTATTTCACTGGCAAAGGTGCGGCTGATTTGGCCATGACAGATGGCACTTTATATGACGAACATGGCGTGCGCTACTTTACCAATAGCTTGGTGACCGAGATCGACCGTGAGGCGAAGACGCTCATATTACAAAATGGCGAGTCATTGTCTTATGACAAGCTTGTTCTGGCGACGGGCTCTTATCCTTTTGTTCCACCTATTCCTGGTCATAAACGTGATAACACCTTTGTTTATCGTACTCTTGATGATCTTGACGCGATTAGAGCTTGTGCGAAACAAGTAACAAGAGGCACGGTTGTCGGCGGTGGTTTACTTGGATTGGAAGCGGCTAATGCGCTCAAAAATCTTGGCTTGGAAACCAGTGTTGTGGAATTCGCTCCGCGTTTAATGCCCGTTCAATTAGACGAAAAGGGCGGTGCGGTTCTTAAGGAAATGATCGAGGGGTTAGGTGTAAAGGTACATACCGACACCGCGACCAAAGAAATAATTGATGGAGAGAGTGCTTTTCATCGCATGAACTTTGCTGATGGCTCTTATCTTGAAACCGATTTAATTTTGTTCTCTGCGGGGATTCGACCGCAGGATGCTTTGGCACATCAATCGGGTCTAACGGTTGGAGAGCGTGGCGGTATCAGTGTCAACAATCATTGCCAAACCAGTGATGACGACATTTATGCCATTGGCGAGTGTGCGCTTTGGAATAATCGTATTTTTGGCTTGGTTGCACCTGGTTATGCCATGGCAAAGTCAGCTGCAGGGCATTTGCTGGGTGATGTAGGAGTGACGTTCACTGGCGCGGATATGAGTACCAAGTTGAAGCTTTTGGGTTGCGACGTGGGGTCAGTTGGCGATGCTCATGCTCAATCGCAAGGCTGCAAAGTCTTTGTTTACCAAGATGAGCTCAGCCAAAGCTATCGAAAAATGGTGGTTTCTGAAGACGGTAAAAAGCTATTAGGCGCTGTCTTAGTGGGCAACAACAGTTATTACGATACCTTGTTGCAATATTACCTCAATGCCATTGATTTACCTGAGCAAGCACAAGCACTTATTTTACCTACGATGGGCGATGCTCCCGTTGGCCTAGGTGTAGATGCTTTACCAGCGACCGCATCAATTTGTAGTTGCCATAACGTGTCCAAGCAAGATATTAACGATGCTGTTTGTAGTGGTGCTTTGTCCGTCGGTGATGTGAAAGGTATTACGAAAGCAGGAACGGGTTGTGGTGGTTGCGCGGCTTTATTGAAAAAAGTCGTCGACAACGAATTGTTAGCCTTGGGTGTTGAGGTCAGCACAGACATTTGTGAACATTTTGCTTATACCCGCCAAGATTTGTACAACCTAGTGAAAGTCGGTGGAATCAAAACTTTTGCTGAATTGTTAAACCAACATGGCAAAGGGCACGGTTGTGAAATTTGTAAACCCGCTGTTGGTTCTATTTTAGCCAGTGTTTGGAACGACTACGTGTTGAAAAAAGAACACATCAGCTTGCAAGACACTAACGATCGCTTTTTGGCCAATATGCAAAAAGACGGGACTTACTCGATTGTGCCACGAATTCCCGGAGGTGAAATAACCCCTGATAAATTGATTGTATTAGGCGAGGTAGCAAAAGAGTACGGCTTATACACTAAGGTCACTGGAGGCCAACGTATTGATTTGTTTGGTGCCACTCTGCCGCAATTGCCTGAGATTTGGGGAAAGTTAATCGCAGCGGGTTTTGAAACGGGGCAAGCCTACGGTAAATCTTTGCGAACGGTGAAGTCCTGCGTTGGTAGCACTTGGTGCCGCTACGGCGTGAATGACAGCATGAAGATGGCGATTGATCTGGAGAATCGTTATAAGGGCTTGCGTTCGCCTCATAAAATTAAATTTGCGGTATCTGGTTGTACGAGGGAATGCGCCGAAGCTCAGAGTAAAGACATTGGTGTGATCGCCACTGAAGGCGGTTGGAATCTATATGTTTGCGGTAATGGCGGTATGAAACCACGCCACGGTGATTTGTTTGCCAAAGATTTAGATGATGAAACCTTGGTGAAATACATCGACCGCGTATTGATGTTTTACACCAAAACCGCGGATCGATTGCAGCGTACCTCCGTTTGGATGGACGGCCTAGAAGGCGGTTTGGACTATCTTAAAGACGTAGTGATTAACGACAAACTGGGCTTATGTTCAGAGCTTGAAGCCAGTATGCAACACGTAGTAAATACCTTCCAGTGCGAATGGAAAACCACGTTGCAAGATCCTGAAGCATTAAAGACTTTCCGCCAATTTGTGAATTATGAGGGAAGTGATAACAATGTGGTCTTTGTTGAAGAGCGCAGTCAAATGCGTCCAGCAACCGAATCAGAAAAACAGCAATTAATTGCGAAGGTAGGTTAAAACGATGACGATGCCATGGAAATTAATTTGTAAACAAGAAGACCTAATAGAGGGTGCTGGTGTGGCGGCCATGGTAAATGGCGAACAAGTCGCGATTTTCTACGTCCCTGAGTCAGATAATAAAGTCTTTGCGATCGGTAACTGGGATCCGGTTGGCAAGGCGAATGTTTTATCACGAGGCTTGGTTGCTCATTTACAAAATCAATGGGTCGTTGCCAGCCCTTTGTATAAACAACACTTTGTCTTGGCATCGGGCGAATGTCTTGAAGAAACTGTTCAGGTGCCCCATTGGCCCGCCAAATTAGAAGACGGTCATGTGTTTGTTGCGACACACTAATCAAAAAGCGGTGCACCAAAATGATCTCTCTGCACCGTTTGAACGCTTCGGACAGCTGGTGTTTTATAGCTTATCTGAAGTGAGTCAGTTGCAAGCCTAGCAAAGCTTAGTCATGGCCAGCTTAATGTGTTTTTTTAAAGTTGGCTTACTAATTGCTTTGTATAGATTACTGATGCACCGTAAACCGACGATGGCTTACACATAAAGCATACAGATATTACAAAAGGCAACGAGGCCCAATCACTTTTTTAGAAAAGTGATTGGGCCTTTTTTGTTTTTAAAAAAGTTAAAAGCGCGAGGAAGGTCCATGACGACAACAATGAAGACAGCAACCAGCGTAAAAACGACCTGTCCATATTGCGGTGTTGGGTGTGGCGTAAATTTGACTCTTCCACATTCGGCAAGTGAAGCCGTTCCACCTGTGTCTGGTGACTTGGAGCATCCGGCTAATTTTGGTCGTTTATGTGTGAAAGGTAGCAGTCTTGCGCAAACCATTCAATCGGATGATCGCTTAATAACACCTATAGTTGATGGTCATCCTGTTGCTTGGGAATCGGCTATTAAAACAGTGAGCGAGAAAATTGCTCAAGTGATTAAAGATCATGGCCCTGATGCTTTCGCTTTTTATCTTTCAGGACAAATCCTGACGGAAGATTATTACGTGGCAAATAAACTGGCCAAAGGTTTTATCGGCACCGCCAACGTGGATACCAATTCTCGTCTGTGCATGGCGTCTGCTGTTGTCGGTTATAAGCGTGCTTTTGGCTCAGACACTGTGCCTTGTAATTATGAAGATCTAGAGCTCTGTGATTTACTGATTATGGTTGGATCGAACGCGGCCTGGACACACCCCATTTTATATCAACGCATTGCCGCAGCGAAAAAACAACGTCCTAACATGAAAGTGGTGGTGATTGACCCAAGAGAAACAGCGACTTGCGATATTGCGGATCTACACCTGGCAATTAAGCCCGGATCCGACGCCGCGATTTTTTCCTTTTTATTAACTGATTCAGTTCAAGCTGGCGTTTTAGATGATGACTTTATTGCGAACCACACCAATGGATTTGAGGCTGCTTTAGTAGAGGCGAGAAAATCGACTCCGAGCTTATCTTATACCGCAGACTTTTGCGGAATCGGTGAGCAAGATCTAGCAAGTTTAGCCAGCTGGTGGCGCGACACGGCAAAGACAATTACCTTTTATTCTCAGGGGGTGAATCAGTCGTCCTCTGGCGTTGATAAATGTAACGCGATCATTAATTGTCATTTGGCGACGGGTCGTATTGGCAAAGAAGGTGCTGGACCTTTTTCTATTACGGGTCAACCAAACGCTATGGGCGGGCGAGAAGTGGGTGGTCTGGCCAATCAATTAGCAGCTCATATGGATTTTGCCACACCGGGTGCACAGGATTTGGTGCAGCGTTTTTGGCAAGCGCCGAATATGGCTACAAAGGACGGTTTAAAAGCCGTCGACTTATTTCAGGCCATGGAGGAAGGTAAGGTCAAAGTGGTTTGGATTATGTCGACTAATCCTATGGTGAGCTTACCAGATACCACTCAGGTTCGACGCGCGCTGGAAAAATGCGAGCTGGTGATTGTCAGTGATTGCAAAGCGCATACTGATACAACCGCTATGGCTGATGTTCTATTTCCTGCGACGGGCTGGAGTGAAAAAGACGGTACGGTGACGAATTCAGAGCGACGTATTTCTCGTCAACGAGGTTTATTACCTGCTCCAGGGCAAGCGAAACATGATTGGTGGGCAATCTGCGAAGTGGCAAAACGCCTTGGCTTTCAATCGGCGTTTTCTTATCAAAATGTGCATGAGATTTTTGCTGAACATGCGGCTTTGTCGGCGTTTGAAAACAATGGCAAGCGTGATTTCGATATTGGTCATTTTAGTCAAATAACCCAGTCAGAGTATGACGCTCTTACGCCAGTGCAGTGGCCGGTGCCGAAAGGTCGTCCAGAAGGTACCAAGCGGATGTTTGAGGACGGTTATTTTTTCACACTAGACGGTCGAGCAAAATTTGTGGCGATCTCACCAAGTTTGCCGAAGTACCAAGCTTCACAAGAATGGCCTTTTACCTTAAATACCGGACGAGTGCGCGATCAATGGCACACGATGACAAGAACCGGAGATGCAGCGTCTTTGGCTAAGCATACCGCACAACCTTATGTGGAAATTCATCCCAAGGATGCGAAACGTCTTGGTATTAAAGATAAAGCATTGGTGCGCCTTACTTCGCCGTATGGGGAAGTGTTACTAAAAGCTAAGCTAAGTCGAGCCGTTGCACCGGCTAATGTGTTTGTGCCAATTCACTGGACTCGACAATTTGCTAACGCGTCCGTTGTATCTAACTTAATCCCCCAAGTCGTTGATCCTTTGTCAGGGCAACCAGAGTCTAAACACGCTCAGGTTCAGTTGGAGGCGGTAAGTGATATTGACTACGGCATGGTTATCTCGGCAGTTCCGCTTGTTTTATCAGATTGTTTGTATTGGTGCCAAGTGCCATCAGAGCAAGGCTATCACTACGAAGTTGTTTGGCCGAACGGGCAAACACAAGCGTCTTTGAAAGCTATCCATGAAGAACGGCGCGATGGTTTAGCAAAAAAGGTTGAGTGGTTAGAGTATGCGAACCCAGTAACCCAACAAGTTCGATTGGCGAAGTTGGTTGATCAAAAAATTACCATGCTTATTTATATGCATTCGCAGCCTAAATCCATCTTGGCGGATTGGCTTATTTCTAAATTAGAAGTCAACACGTCGTTATCATTAGTAGACCGTTTAGCTATTTTGGTAGGCAGTCCCGCCAACGCTGAAGAGAAAGGAGAAATTGTTTGCTCTTGCTATCAAGTAGGCAGTAAGCAAATTGAAAAGGCGGTTTCGTCTGGTATTTGTTCCGTCGATGGATTGGGGACCAAGTTAAAATGTGGCACCAATTGCGGCTCTTGTCTTCCTGAATTAAAACGCTTTGTTTCTTCAGTGGTGGAGTTATCTGCATGATGAGTAGTACACAAATCCGAATGACGAATGATTTCACTCAATATGTAAAAATTTTAGGCCGAGGTAAAAAAGGCGCACGCAGTTTAACAGTGGAAGAAGCTGAACACGCCATGAGTTTGATGTTGTCTGGCAACGTAGCGCCAGAACAATCGGGAGCTTTTTGGATGTTGATTCGGATACGAGAAGAGACAGTAGAAGAAACCGTTGGCTTTACCAAGGCAACTAGAGACTATTTATCGAAAAAAGAAGCATTGGGAATTAAAGTTGATTTGGATTGGCCTGCTTATGCTGGTAAGCGCAATGAGTTGCCTTGGTTTTTGCTGGCGGCGCTTGCACTTGCTAATACAGGGATCAAAATTGTGATGCATGGACATACGTTTGAAGGGGAAAATCGAATGTATGTAGAGCATGCTATTAATCAATTGGGATTAGCTGTTTGTCATTCTAGGACTCAGTTAACACAAGAGCTTGAAGTTAGGTGTTTTGCTTATATGCCGTTGGCTGAAGTAGATAAACAGTTAGGCGGCATGATGGATCTTAAGTACGTATTGGGTTTGCGCTCGCCTGTAAACACGGTTGTACGCATGATGAATCCATTTTCAGCTGATCATAGTGTGCATGGGGTGTTTCATCGTGGTTATGATCAGCTTCATCTTTCTGCTTGTGAGCAATTAGGTGATGCGTCGGTGTTGGTGTTCCGTGGCGGAAATGGTGAAGCAGAAGTAAATCCAGAGCGCGATGTTACTTTGGGGAAATGGCAAAATGGCGTAGCCAGTTGGTCAGATTGGCCGAAAGCCGAAAAAGAGCATAGGCGCTTAAAAGACAATTTGGATTTGTCGCGATTGACGGATCATTGGCGTGGAGATCAACTTGATCAATTTGGCGAGCAAGCGGTTCGACAAACCATTGCGTCAGTTGCTGGACTTCTTTATGGTGTGACGTCTCATGGGGATTGTCTTGTTTTGGCTGATGATATTTGGACCAGACGAGATAAAATGTATTTTGATTCGGTTTTGTAGAAAGAGAAAGTTGTATGGCGTTTATTTCCTTATCGGCGGCGGTATTGGCTGGTGGAAAAGCAGAGCGAATGTCGCGTCAGGACAAAGGTTTGCTGTTGTTTCAGAAAGAGCCTATGGCCTTGTTAGTCGGGCGAGCTTTGCAGCAAGTTGCTGAAAGAGTGTTTATCAATGCCAACCGAAATTTTGAAGCTTATGCAAAGCTTGGTTATGAAGTGGTTGCCGATGATCAATATCATCAAGGGAAAGGACCATTGTCTGGCTTATTGACTTGTTTAGCCTTTGCGAAAACATCGCATTTATTGATCTCACCTTGCGATACGCCCCGTATTAGTAGTGCGGCTTTTGCAAAGCTTAAAGAGGCCAGTCTGTTGTCTTCAGAACAAATACATTTTTTGAGTGATGCATCGGGTACACATCCATTGCATGCCATTTTGCCGGTAGACTCTGCGTTGGTTGCGCTTAAGCATTTTTTAGATGGAGGGCAGCGTTATAGCGTCTTAGGTTTTTATGACGCATTTGGCTGCCAACCCGTTACTTGGGGAAATGGTGCTGAGTTACTAAATGTCAACACGCCTAACGAGCTAGCTTAAACTCGTATTACGTTGGCATTTTTTATGATTGGCTCATGGATTCAATGTCTAGATGATAAGACTCACCATCTTCTTTATGTTCCAATTTGACCAATAGGTAATCAAATTTCGGTACAAACCAAAAAGAAGTCTTTTTACCTTTTTCTTGGTTGTCGGTGCGGATGATTTTAATAGCAGAAACACGACCTAACTTGGTATCGATGGTTTCCATTTTGTCACGTTCAAAGCGCCAGTTTTTAATATAACCACCATCGGCAATTTGATAGTCGAATTCATTTTTTCCCATTTTTAGATCTTGTCTAACTTGCAGCTGGATAGACAGTTTATCTAATGTTTTTGGGTTAATTGCCAGATTCCAAGGCTTGTCTTTTACATCATTATGGACAAGGTTGTTTTCCCAATCAAAAGTGAGTGTCGCACTTCTTTTTTTCCCTAAAGCCGAACTTTTGTATTCGTATTTGGTTGGAATGATTTGATGATCTTCAACATAGAAAGTGGATGACTCGTCAAGGGAGGCGATCATGCTGTCTGCAGTAAAAGCAAAGTGCCAAAGATTGCCAGCTTTTTTCGATAGGGTTTGTTTGCCTTCCACCTTCAGGCTAATGCCTTTTTTCCAGATAGTACTATAGACAGCTGAATATGGCTTTAGGAAGGTTTCTTGGGGTTGTTCTGCGGCGCTTACTTTAGTGGAAGAAAAAGAAAGCATGGGAATACTCATAAAAATAGCCATTAAAAACATTGGGATTTTACGAGTTCTCATACTTTCTCCTACATCATGTTAGAGCTTCGTTATAAAGAATGCCGCTTTCAGGCAGGGCATTGTTATCAAAAAAAGCTGTTCCGTCATGGAATGTTAATCTTTCTTCACTGAACCATTTAACCGCCAGCGGATAGATAATATGTTCTAAAGAGTGAACCTTACTAGCTAAACTTTCTGCGGTTTCTTCTTGCGCTATTTCCGTACTCGCTTGGAGTATAACGGCGCCAGCATCCAGTTCTGGGCTGACAAAGTGTACTGAAACGCCATGTTCTTTTTCGTTTGCATCAATAGCACGCTGATGTGTATTCAAACCTTTGTACTTTGGAAGCAAAGAAGGGTGAATATTTAGCATTCTACCTTCAAAATGTTTCGCAAAGGTTTCAGTTAGAATGCGCATAAAACCAGCGAGAACAACCAATTTTGGTTGATATTGATCGATAAGTGTTTGCAGTTCAGCATCAAACTCCTCTCGACTATCAAACGATTTATGGTTAAGTGTGTGCGTTGGTATACCTGCTACCTTGGCACGCTCTAAACCATAAGCTTCTGCTTTGTTGCTTATTACAGCACAGATCTTGATATTGAGTAGTCCTTGCAAGCTTTGATCAATCAAAGCTTGCAAGTTGCTGCCGCTGCCAGAAATTAAGACAACGATCGGAAAACTCATGCCTGCGTCTCTAGGTCAGAGATTAAAACCTCTTTTCCGCCGTTACGAGGGCAAATATCACCAATGATCCAAGCGTTTTCGCCTTCTGCTTTTAGAATAGCGAGTGCTTCGTCTGCTTTTTCTGCATCAATAGAAAGTACCATGCCGACACCGCAATTTAAAACACGGTACATTTCTTCTTGCTCAACATTTCCTTGTTCTTGCAACCAATCGAACACAGCAGGACGTTTCCAGCTTGTTGCATTGATACGAGCCGCTGCGTCTTCAGGAAGAACACGAGGAATGTTTTCAAGTAAGCCGCCGCCAGTAATGTGGGCTAGGGCATTCACAGAAATGGATTCCATTAATTTAAGAATGGATTTGACGTAAATGCGAGTTGGCTCCATTAGCGCGTCTTTTAAAGCAACACCGTCGATATCTTGATTAAGATCCGCTTTGCTTACTTCAAGGATTTTGCGAATAAGTGAGTAGCCGTTTGAATGCGGGCCAGATGAGCCTAAAGCAATCAATTTGTCGCCAGCTTTGACTTTGCTGCCGTCAATAATGTTTTCTTCTTCAACCACGCCAACACAAAAGCCAGCTAGATCGTAATCACCGTCATGGTACATGCCAGGCATTTCGGCGGTTTCACCGCCAACAAGTGCGCAGCCTGCTTGTAGACAGCCTTCACCGATACCGGTAACAACGTTTGCAGCCACATCAACATCTAGCTTGCCAGTTGCGTAGTAATCTAGGAATAATAGAGGCTCAGCACCGGCTACGACTAGATCGTTAACGCACATTGCAACTAAGTCGATACCAATGGTGTCGTGTTGGTTAAGGTCCATCGCTAGACGAAGCTTAGTACCAACACCATCGGTGCCAGAAACAAGAACAGGGTTTTTGTATTTTGTTGGAAGACGTGTCAAAGCACCAAATCCACCCAGACCACCCATTACTTCAGGGCGACGAGTTTTTTTGCTTACGCCTTTAATACGTTCAACAAGTTGATTGCCAGCGTTGATATCAACGCCTGCGTCTTTATAACTAATGGATGGTTTATCCGACTTGGTCATTGCCTATGCCTTATCATGGTACGAGGAAAAAAATGCATTTTAGCATAGTGGCGCATTAGGGCTATGGTTCTTTGCAATTAAGACAGTAGAATAGGCAAATAAACGAAGGAAGGGTTATGAATTCTCGTATATTTTTACTACTTATTAGTGTTTTTTGTATTTCGCCAGTCAATGCAGTCCCTGTTGAGGGGCTTTATAGTGCTGAAATTAATCTGCCAGTGGCACAATCAGAGGCGCAAATGCTAAATGAAGCATTTGGTTTGGCCGCTGAGGATGTGTTGATAAAAGTCTCGGGTAATAAAAATGCCATTTCTGGTGATTTATTAGAGCAGGCTAAAAAGAAAGCACCAACTTGGGTTGCGCAACATTCTGTAGCGTCGCTTAACGAGTTGTTGCCTTCTGATGACGGCTTGGTTCCCGGTAAGCAGGTTAAGGTCACTTTTTATCAAGAATCCATTGATGGCTTTTTGTCGCAGAATAATTTGCCAGTTTGGGGTGGGAATAGACCGTCTGTCTTGGTCTGGTTGGTGAGTGAAAATAATGGTGTTAGGACATTATCTGGATCAAAAGAGCCATCAGAGGCGCTGAATAAATTAGCACAGTCTGCTGGCAAAGTCGGTGTGCCTATTTATGCACCTTTGCTTGATGATGTCGATAAACGAAGTCTTGCTGCGTCTGATGTCTGGGGCTTTTTTGAGGACAGCATAACAAATGCGAGTAAACGTTATCAGACGGATTCTGTAGCGGCTCTTAGAATAAGTAATTATGCAGGGCAAGTGAGCGGAAATTTATTGGTGTTATTAAAAAGTGGCGAGACAGAGCGATTTGTTTTGCGAGGTGAAAACCTTAATGACTTAATTGATCAAGCGAGTGCTGACTTGGCTAAAGCATTTTCGTCTCGTTATGCTTCAGTACGTAATGGCGGCTCTGCTAGTAAGTTGAATGTTCAGATAGTGGGTGTTAAGAGCTACAGTGTTATGAGTAAAGTGCAGTCCTACTTAGAAAATATAGGGGTGGTCCGAGATGTAACTTTGGTTCAGGTTGATGGTGAAAAAGTTGAATTTTCGATTGAGATTGATGGTGATAAGCAAAAGCTATTTAACAGTATATCACTAAGCAGCTTGTTAATTAGTGCACCATTGAATGCCTTAGATCCTGATGCAAATCGAGTTGTGTCTTATCAATATAGTGGAGTGAATTAAATGACAGATCTATTGGATGAAAAGGTTGTAGAGCGAGATTTTTTTGCTCGTCCAGTGGAGGAGCAAAACGATTTTTTGGCGCAAACTTGGTGTAATCACTGTATGGAAGTGGACTTGGGAATGAGCAATCCCAAGGAGTTTGAAAGCAAAGAGAGAGTATGGATAGAGGGTGATTGTGTGAAGTGCGGTCATTCGACTGTAACTGAAATAGTCGAAGATGATGAAGAGTAGTGCTTAGCATTGTTACTGATTTTAGCATATAAAAAACGCGCCTTACGGCGCGTTTTTTTATAATCCATTAGTCCAATGAATTACTTTTTAGTTGGATAATTACGCTCAGGTTTACCAACATATAATTGACGAGGACGGCCAATTTTGTAAGGTCCACTGATCATTTCGTTCCAATGGGAAATCCAACCAATGGTACGAGACATGGCAAAAATCACCGTAAACATGCTGGTAGGAATACCAATCGCTTTCATAATGATGCCAGAGTAGAAGTCCACGTTAGGGTAAAGCTTACGCTCTACAAAATAAGGATCTTCTAGGGCGATTTGCTCAAGACGCTTCGCGATTTTTAGTAATGGATCATTCGATTGACCTAGTTCAGCCAACACTTGGTCGCAGGTCTCTCGCATCACTTTAGCGCGGGGGTCAAAGTTTTTGTAAACACGATGACCAAAGCCCATCAATCTAAACGGGTCGTTTTTATCTTTTGCTTTTGCAATGTATTCATCGATATTTTCAACGTCACCAATTTCTTCAAGCATTGTTAGTACCGCTTCGTTAGCGCCACCGTGAGCAGGCCCCCAAAGTGTTGCAATACCAGCAGCAATACAAGCAAATGGATTGGCGCCAGAGGAACCTGCTAAGCGTACAGTGGATGTCGAAGCATTTTGCTCATGGTCTGCATGCAGGATAAAGATTCTATCCATTGCTTTAGCGAAAACTGGGTTTACTACATAGTCTTCGCAAGGGTTTGCAAACATCATGTACAAGAAGTTCTCTGCATAAGATAGGTCGTTACGTGGGTACATAACAGGCTGATCTTTAGAGTATTTGTAGCATATAGATGCCAGCGTCGGCATTTTAGAAATTAGGCGAAATGCTGCAATTTCACGATGTTTAGGATTGTTAATATCCATATGATCTTGATAAAAAGCAGATAGCGCACCAACTAGGCCGCACATGATTGCCATCGGATGGGCATCATTTCTAAAGCCTTCAATGAATTTGTGCATCGATTGGTTCACCATGGTGTGTTTACCAACCGTTTTTTCAAATTCTGCTTTTTGGTCTTTATCGGGAAGTTCCCCATAAAGTAACAAGTAACATGTTTCTAGGTAGTCTGAATGCTCTGCAAGTTGGGCAATTGGGTAGCCTCGATGCAAAAGGATTCCAGCGTCTCCATCTATGAATGTAATAGAGGATTCACAAGAGCCGGTAGACATAAAGCCTGGATCGTAGGTGAATACACCGTTAGCGCCTAAGCTACGAACGTCTATAACGTCTGTGCCTAAAGTGCCTGAAAGAACAGGAAGCTCGATAGTTTTATCGATTCCGTCCACTTTGAGTGTCGCTTTTTTATCAGCCATTTATGGTCTCCTTCGTATTCTGGTTCGGGGCCAAGAAGTCGTAGGTTGACTCTACCTGGCCCAGAAGGTGCGGAAAAAATACTGTCTCTAGACTATAAATGTCAATCTTGTTCATTTGCACTCTATTTACATTAGGGTGTCTAATTTTGTAATTATCTGACAAAAATATAAAGTAGCATAAAGTCAAGGTGTTAGTGTTTTTTCAATATCCTATTGAAAAATAAGGTTTTTAATCCTGTTTTTTGTGTAAATAATTATGTAATTTTATACCATTATTGTTTCGGCTTATGGCTACATTCATTTGCTGAATGGTGACCATTGAAAACCTCTTGTTCAGTCTATTTGTCTTAGTATTTTTGGCTGGTCTATAATTGCGCCTCAGACGATTTCATTGATTTGCTGATGCTAATGGATAAAAGAGAGTCGCTTTTAAACATTTGTTTGCAAATCGATGAGATTTTCAAAGCAGGCCTATGACGTGATTGCGTTACTCTTTTTAAAGATTGTGTAATTGCGTATAGACATTGGGTCGTGATTGACCATTCAATCGATAAGATGGTGTAAAAAGTCGTGAATAAAAAAAGACCAGTCAACCTTGATATTTTAACAATATCGATGCCCGTCACAGCAATCGTGTCTATCCTTCACCGTGTAACAGGAATCATCCTTTTTGTGGGGTTAGCTTTCTTGTTTTATGCGTTCGATCTTTCTTTAGAATCTCAAGAAGGTTTTGATCAGGTGGTTAATGCACTGCAAACTAACTTTTTAGTTAAGTTTGTTATTTGGGGTGTTGTTTCTGCGCTGATGTACCACTTCGTAGCGGGTGTGAAACACTTGTTTATGGATATGGGGTATTTTGAAGAATTAGAAAGCGGACGTAGTGCTGCTATCGCAAATATTGTGATTGCTGCAGTTCTTATTGTATTAGCAGGAGTGTGGATATGGTAACTCAAATCACAAGTTTTGGTCGTTCAGGCCTTTACGACTGGATGATGCAACGAGTTTCTGCCGTTGTATTGTCTCTATACACGGTTTTCATTATCGGTTACTTGCTGCTTAATCCTGATCTTACATACGATCAGTGGAGCGCTTTATTTGAAGCAACATGGATGCGCATATTTAGCTTGATGGTGCTTTTATCTATTGGTATGCATTCTTGGATTGGCTTGTGGTCTATTTCTACAGACTATATTAAAGCAACTGGTGCTCGTTTCTTTTTTCAATCTCTATGCGGCCTTGTAATGTTTGTTTACATCGTATGGGGTGTTCAGGTTCTTTGGGGGCTATAAGTAATGGCAAATATTCGTACTATTTCTTTTGATGCCATTGTTATCGGTGGTGGTGGCGCAGGTATGCGTGCAGCACTTCAGTTAACTGAATCCGGTTTGAATACCGCATGTGTTACTAAAGTATTCCCAACGCGTTCACACACTGTGTCCGCTCAAGGTGGTATTACTTGTGCGATTGCAAGTGATGATCCAAATGATGATTGGCGCTGGCACATGTATGACACCGTAAAAGGGTCGGATTACATCGGTGACCAAGATGCTATTGAATACATGTGTTCTGTAGGTCCTCAGGCTGTTTTTGAGCTTGAACACATGGGTCTACCATTTTCTCGTACAGAGCAAGGTCGTATTTACCAGCGTCCATTTGGTGGACAGTCTAAAGATTTTGGTAAAGGTGGTCAGGCTGCTCGTACTTGTGCTGCTGCTGACCGTACAGGCCACGCTCTTCTTCATACGCTTTATCAGGGTAACCTTAAAGGCGGCACGACATTCTTAAATGAATGGTATGCGACTGATCTTGTGAAAAATAGCGAAGATGCGGTTGTTGGTGTTATTGCAATCTGTATTGAAAATGGTGAAACCGTCTATCTAAAAGCTAAGGCAACGGTTATCGCGACTGGTGGTGCTGGCCGTATTTATCAATCTACAACCAATGCTCACATCAATACAGGTGATGGTGTAGGTATGGCGTTGCGTGCTGGTTTCCCTATGCAGGATATGGAAATGTGGCAATTCCACCCGACGGGCATTTACGGTGCAGGTACGCTTGTAACGGAAGGTTGTCGTGGTGAAGGTGGATACCTAATTAATAAAGACGGTGAACGCTTTATGGAGCGTTATGCTCCAAACGCAAAAGACCTTGCTGGTCGTGATGTTGTTGCTCGCTCAATGGTTCTTGAAATTTTAGAAGGCCGTGGCTGTGGTCCTGATGGTGATCACGTATTGCTTAAATTGGATCACTTGGGTGAAGAGACGTTGAATAAGCGTCTTCCTGGTATTCTTGAGCTTTCTCGCACTTTTGCTCACGTCGACCCAGTTAAAGAGCCAATTCCAGTTATCCCTACTTGTCACTATATGATGGGTGGTATTCCAACGAATATCGGTGGTCAAGCAATTAAGATTAACGAAGCGGGTGAAGACGTTATCATTGATGGTCTTTATGCGTGTGGTGAGGCTGCTTGTGTGTCTGTACATGGTGCAAATCGTCTTGGTGGTAACTCATTACTTGATTTGGTTGTGTTTGGGCGTGCAGTTGGTATTCAAGTTAAAAAATCTTTGGATGAAGGTTTTGAATCGCTTGATGCTGACGATACCAATATCGAAAAAGCGTTGGTTCGTCTAAATCGCTTAAATAACACAACAGGTGGTGAAAGTGTTGCCGCTGTTCGTGCGGACCTTCAGCGTGTAATGCAGCTCTACTTCGGTGTATTCCGTGATGGCGAGGCAATGCAGAAAGGTTTGTCTCAACTTAAAGATATTCGTACTCGTGTTGAGAACTTGCACCTTGAAGATAAGAGTCAAGCCTTTAACACTGCTCGTATTGAAGCTCTTGAGCTTGAGAACTTATTGGAAGTTGCTGAAGCTACTGCTATTCCTGCTGAATTCCGTAAGGAAAGCCGTGGGGCTCACGCGCGTAATGACTTTACTGAACGTGACGATGAAAACTGGTTGAAACATTCTTTGTTCCACCCAGCTGATAAGAAAGTGACTAAGCGTGATGTAAACTTTGCGCCAAAAACTATGGAAGCTTTCCCACCTAAAATTCGTTCATACTAAGGAGTTGTGTCAATGTTAGTTAGTATTTATCGCTACAATCCTGAGAAGGACGACGCTCCTTATATGCAGGATTATGAAATTGAGTTGCCAGCAGGTAAAGACCTAATGGTGCTTGATGTTTTAAACTTGTTGAAGGCTCAAGATCCTAGTATTTCTTACCGTCGTTCATGCCGTGAAGGTGTATGTGGTTCAGATGGTATGAATATGTCAGGCAAAAATGGTCTAGCTTGTATTACGCCAGTTTCTGAAGCGGTTAAAAAAGGTAAGTTGGTATTGCGTCCACTTCCTGGTTTGCCTGTGGTTCGTGATCTTGTCGTAGATATGGGGCAATTCTATAAGCAATATGAGAAAATTCGCCCGTTCTTGATCAATGATGCGCCAGCACCAGCGATTGAGCGCTTGCAAAGCCCTGAAGAGCGTGAAAAGCTTGATGGCCTTTATGAATGTATCTTATGTGCTTGTTGTTCAACGGCTTGCCCATCTTTCTGGTGGAACCCAGATAAATTTGTTGGTCCGTCTGGCTTGTTGCAAGCATATCGTTTCTTGGCGGATAGTCGTGATACGGCAACTCAAGAGCGTCTTAGTGATTTAGATGATCCATTCAGCGTTTTCCGTTGTCACGGTATCATGAACTGTGTCAACGTTTGTCCTAAAGGATTAAATCCTACTAAGGCAATTGGTAATATTCGTACTATGCTTTTGCAGAGAGCGACCTAATAGTGCTCCGTGTGGTTCATAATTGCGTTTTGATGTGACCACCGAAAGTAGGCGGCTTGAATATTAATTTCAATGCCGCCATTTTTGCATATTCTTATGTAGAGAATGTAACAAAAAGAATTTAAAATTCGATCTTTACGAGCAAGGATGTACTAAGAAAAGCTACTGACTCAGTGATTATGGATTCAGGGTATTTTATTTAACTAAATAAAATACTTTTAGTGGCTTAGTATTAAAACGTAAAAGGGCGAAAGTAGCTGGAAATAAACAAAAAATCGAGGCTTTAATAGCCTTACGGGCCTGATAAAATGATCGACCTTAATCATAGGTTGATACCGGGACCCCGGTAGCTGGCTCGAACATAAGGGTGATCGAGAATGCACGAAAGTTTAATGGAGTTGCTGTGGAGCACCTCTCATTTTTCAGGTGGAAACTTGGAATATGTTGAAGGGTTGTTTGAAAGCTACCTCGTCGATCCGAACTCAGTGTCGGAAGAATGGCGTAAATGTTTTGATCAATTGCCTCGCGTAAGTGAAGCGCAATCAACTGATCTTCCTCATTCAGTGATTCAAGAGCAGTTTCTGCAGATTGGTAAGAATAAGTTCCGTTCAATGCCTGTTTCTACGGGTGTGGTAGCTAGTTCTGCACATGAACAGAAGCAAATTAACGTGTTGCAACTGATTAATGCTTATCGCGTACGCGGGCATCAACATGCGACACTTGATCCACTTGGATTGCAAAAGCGAGAAAAAGTTGCCGACCTAGATATTGGTTATCACCAATTAACTGGCGCTGACTTAGATACAACATTCAATGTAGGTTCTTTGTTTTTCAATAAAGACTCTCTCAAATTAAGTGAAATTGTATCTGAACTTGAAAAAACCTATTGCGGAAGCATAGGTTATGAATTCATGCACATTGTTGATACGCAAGAAAAAGCGTGGCTTCAACAGCGTGTTGAATCGGTTCGCTCGCATCCAGAATACTCACAAGAAACCCGTGAAAATTTACTAGAGCGTTTAACTGCAGCGGAAGGTCTAGAAAAATATCTTGCTAGCCGTTACCCAGGTGCAAAACGTTTTGGTCTTGAGGGTGGCGAGAGTCTGATCCCTATGGTGAATGAGTTGATTCAACGATCTGGCGCACTTGGCGCTAAAGAAGTTGTAATCGGTATGGCTCACCGTGGCCGTCTAAACGTCTTGGTTAATACACTAGGTAAAAACCCGAAAGACTTGTTTGATGAGTTTGAAGGTAAAAAACTAGTTAATACATCTGGTGACGTTAAATACCACCAAGGTTTCTCATCTAATGTGATGACAGCGGGTGGGGAAGTCCATATCGCCCTGTCTTTTAACCCATCGCATTTGGAAATCGTTTCTCCTGTTGTTGAAGGTTCGGTGCGAGCTCGTCAGGATCGTCGTAAAGACACGACGGGTAAAACTGTTGTTCCTATCTCAATTCATGGTGATGCTGCTTTTGCTGGTCAAGGTGTTGTTATGGAGACGTTCCAAATGTCTCAAACTCGCGCTTACCGCACTGGTGGTACGGTTCATATCGTTATCAATAACCAAGTTGGCTTTACTACTAACCGCCAAGAGGATTCTCGCTCTACTGAATACGCAACAGATGTTGCTAAAATCATTCAAGCGCCTATCTTCCACGTTAATGGTGATGATCCAGAGGCGGTGTTGTTTGTCACTCAGCTAGCATTGGATTACCGTTACGAATTTGGTCGTGATGTTGTGATTGACATGGTTTGTTACCGTCGTCGTGGTCATAATGAAACGGATGAGCCTTCTGGTACTCAGCCACTGATGTACAGCGTAATTAATAATCTGAAAACAACACGTACTCTTTACTCTGAGCGTCTAGTTGCAGAGTCTGTTGTTACACAAGAAAAATCAGACCAAATGGTCAGTGAGAATCGTGAAGATTTAGACAATGCTCGCCATGTTGCGAAAAGCCTTGTTCTTGAATCTCAAACTGGCTCATTTGTCGATTGGAAGCCTTATCTTGGTGTTGAATGGACTGATGCAGGTGATACGACATATCCATTGGCTAAATTACAGGAAGTCGCTAAGAAATTAACGAGTATTCCTGATGGTGTGGTTGTTCAGCGTCAAGTTCAAAAGATTTATCAAGATCGTGACAAAATGACAGCAGGTGCTTTGCCTCTAAACTGGGGTTACGCAGAAACATTGGCGTTTGCAACTTTGCTTGAGCAGGGTTATCCGATTCGTATTACGGGTCAGGATTCTGGTCGCGGTACTTTCTCGCATCGTCATGCGGTCATTCATAGTCAAAAAGATGGTAGTACTTATATTCCACTGAAACATTTGTCTGAAGATCAGCCTACACTAGATCTTTATGACTCTTACCTTTCAGAAGAAGCGGTATTGGCCTTTGAATATGGTTACGCAAGTACTTCACCGAAAGGTTTGGTTATTTGGGAAGCGCAGTTTGGTGACTTTGCCAACGGTGCACAGGTTGTTATTGACCAATTTATCACCAGTGGCGAGCACAAATGGGGTCGTTTATGTGGTTTGACTATGTTGTTGCCACACGGTTATGAAGGTCAAGGTCCTGAGCATTCATCAGCACGACTAGAGCGCTTCTTGCAGCTTTGTGCTGAATATAATATTCAGGTTTGTGTGCCGACTACACCGTCACAAATTTTCCATATCATTCGTCGTCAAGCGATTCGTCCAATGCGTCGTCCGCTTATCATCATGTCTCCTAAGAGTTTGTTGCGTCATAAACAAGCGATTTCGACACTAGAAGACTTGGCGGAAGGAAGCTTTAAAACGGTCCTACCAGAATCATCTGAAACAGTTACTGCGGATAAAGTGAAACGTATTGTCCTATGTAGCGGTAAGGTTTATTTCGACTTGATTAATCGTCGTGAAGAGCTACAAAAAGATGATGTTGCTGTGATTCGTTTGGAGCAATTGTATCCGTTCCCATACGCTGACCTTGAGTCTGAGTTAGAACAGTACAAAAATGTTGAGAGTTTGGTTTGGTGTCAAGAAGAGCCGAAAAACCAAGGTGCTTGGCATGCCAATCGTCACCGTATGAATCGAGTATTGGAAAAATTGTATCCAGAGTTAAAAATCCGCTTTGCAGGTCGAATTTCGTCTGCTGCACCAGCGGCTGGTTACATGTCTATCCATGTTGAAGAACAAGAAGCGCTGGTCAACGACGCATTAGTTGGTTAGTACCATAGCCTGTCAGAGAGATAAGGGTATAAAATGAGCATTGAAATTAAAGCACCTACTTTTCCAGAATCTGTAGCAGACGGCACCGTTGCTACTTGGTACAAACAGCCAGGCGAAGCCTGTGCACGTGATGAGCACATTGTAGATATCGAGACAGATAAAGTTGTCTTAGAAGTCGTTGCACCTGCAGATGGTGTGCTAAAAGAAATTTTAAAAGCGGAAGGCGACATCGTATTGAGCGATGAGGTTTTGGCTATTTTTGAATCTGGTGCAGCCGCTTCTGCTGCTCCAGCTCCAGCTGAAAAAGCAGCAGCCCCTGCAGCTGCTTCTTCTTCAAAAGAAACCGTTCAAATTAAAGCGCCAACTTTCCCTGAATCTGTTGCTGATGGTACGGTTGCTACTTGGTACAAACAACCAGGCGAAGCTTGTACACGTGATGATCATATTGTTGATATCGAAACCGATAAAGTTGTTCTAGAAGTTGTGGCGCCTGCTGATGGCGTGATCGGCGAAATCTTGAAAAACGAAGGCGATACTGTTCTTAGCGATGAAGTTCTTGCTAACTTCTTGGTAGGAGCATCTGGCTCTGAAGCGGCATCTGCTCCAGCAGCGTCTACTTCTGCTTCTGACGCAGAGGAAGACGGTGTTGCCGGTCCTGCTGCTCGTAAGGCTCTTTCTGAAGCTGGTCTAACTGTTGCTCAAGTTAAGGGCACAGGTAAAGGCGGTCGTATTACTAAAGAAGATGTTGATGCTGCTGTTAAAGCAAAATCAACCGCTCCTGCTACCCCAGCTAAAGCAGCGTCTGCAACTGCTGCTAAAGCGGCTACTGCGCCTACATCTACAGCACTAGGTGCTGAAGGTCGCATTGAAAAACGAGTTCCTATGACTCGTCTTCGTGCAACTATTGCTAAGCGTTTGGTTGAGGCTCAGCAAACTGCTGCTCTATTGACGACTTACAATGAAGTGAACATGGGTCCAATCATGGAACTTCGTAAGAAGTACAAAGATGAGTTTATCAAAGCTCATAACGGTACTAAGCTTGGTTTTATGTCGTTCTTCGTGAAAGCTGCAACTGAAGCGCTTAAACGCTTCCCAGCTGTAAACGCATCTATCGATGGCAACGACATGGTTTACCATGGTTACCAAGATATCGGTGTTGCTGTTTCTACTGACCGTGGTTTGATGGTTCCTGTTCTTCGTAACACTGAAGCGATGGGGCTTGCGGATATCGAGTCAGCAATCATGGATTTCGCACTTCGTGGTCGTGATGGCAAGCTTGGTATGGATGACATGCAAGGCGGTACTTTCACTATTACTAATGGTGGTACTTTCGGTTCTTTGCTATCTACTCCAATCATTAACCCACCTCAAACGGGTATCTTGGGTATGCATAAAATCCAAGAGCGCCCAATGGCTGTTAATGGTCAAGTTGTGATTCAGCCAATGATGTATTTGGCCTTGTCTTATGATCACCGTATGATTGACGGCAAAGAAGCCGTACAATTCTTGGTAACGATCAAAGACCTGCTTGAAGACCCAGCTCGTCTTTTACTTGAAATCTAAGTATTCGTACCAATTATTTGTATGAATTGAATACTGGACTGCATGTGTTATATGCAGTCCAGTTTGACTGAAAAATGGGACCTCTTATGTCTGATAAATTTGATGTTGTTGTAATTGGCGGCGGCCCTGGTGGCTATGTAGCCGCAATCCGAGCTGCTCAGTTAGGTCTGAAAACGGCTTGTATCGAAAAATGGTTAGACAAAGACAACAAGCCTCGTCTTGGCGGAACTTGTTTGAACGTTGGCTGTATTCCTTCTAAAGCCTTACTAGACTCTTCACAAAAATACCATGACGCAAAAGACGCTTTCGGCGTACACGGTATTAGTATGAAAGATGTCGCTATGAACGTTGATACTATGGTTGATCGTAAAGATAAAATCGTAGATCAATTGACTGGTGGTATCACAGGTCTGTTCAAAGCAAATGGCGTTACTAGCTTTGAAGGTTTCGGTAAAGTTTTAGCGAACAAGAAAGTAGAATTTACTGCTCATGACGGCACTGTGACTGTTATTGAAACTGAAAACGTTATTTTAGCAACGGGTTCTGTACCAGTTAACATTCCACCTGCTCCTCGTACAGGCGATATTATCGTTGATAACGAAGGTGCTCTTGATTTCCGCGCTGTACCAAAACGTCTTGGCGTTATCGGTGCTGGTGTTATCGGTCTAGAGCTTGGTTCTGTATGGGCTCGTCTAGGTTCTGAAGTAGTAGTGCTTGAAGCACAAGACTCTTTCCTTAGCCTTTGTGACCAAGACCTTGCTAAAGAAGCAGCGAAAATCTTTAAGAAACAACATCTTGATATTCGTCTTGGAGCCCGCGTTACTGGCAGCCAAATCAATGGCGAAGAAGTTGAAGTGACTTACCTTGATGCGAAAGGTGAAGAGCAGAAGCAAACGTTTGATAAGCTAATCGTAGCTGTTGGTCGTAAGCCATTCACTCAAGGTTGTTTCTCTGAAGACTCTGGTGTGAAACTAGATGAGCGTGGTTTTGTCTTTGTTGACGAGCAGTGTCGCACTTCTGTACCAGGCGTTTTCGCTATTGGTGATATCGTTCGTGGTCCAATGTTGGCTCATAAGGCGTCAGAAGAAGGTGTAATGGTTGCGGATATTATCGCTGGCCATAAAGCACAAATGAATTACGACTGCATTCCATCTGTTATTTATACTCACCCAGAGCTAGCTTGGGTTGGTAAAAATGAGCAAGAGCTAAAAGCAGAAGGTGTTAAGTTTAAAGTGGGCAAATTCCCATTTGCAGCGTCTGGTCGTGCTATGGCGGCTAATGACACTGATGGTTTCGTTAAGATGATTGCTTGTGAAGAAACTGATCGTATTTTAGGTTGCCATATCATTGGTGGTCATGCGGCTGATTTGATTGCACAAGCGGTTATTGCAATGGAATTCGGTTCTACAGCAGAAGATATTGCTTTGACTGTCTTTGCTCACCCAACAGTAAGTGAAGCAGTTCATGAAGCAGCGCTAGCGGTAGATAACCACGCGATCCATATCGCAAACCGTAAAAAGCGTTAATAAATTAGATTTGCCGGCTTCGAGCCGGCAATTTCTGTCTTAGCGGGCAGAGCTTATGTCAATCATTCAGATGAGCGGAAGAATCAAATGAACTTACATGAATATCAGGCTAAACAGCTTTTTGCTGAATACGGCCTGCCAGTATCTACAGGGTACGCAGTAGACACGCCAGAAGCGGCAGTTGAAGCAGCGAAGAAAATTGGTGGTGACAAGTGGGTTGTTAAAGCTCAGGTTCACGCTGGTGGTCGCGGTAAAGCAGGCGGTGTAAAGCTTGTTGATTCTTATGAAGAAGTTGCAGCGTTTACACAAAACTGGTTGGGTAAAAACCTAGTTACTTACCAAACAGATGCAAATGGTCAGCCTGTTGCTAAAATTCTAGTTGAATCTTGCACTGACATTGCTAACGAATTGTACCTAGGTGCAGTTGTTGACCGTTCTACTCGTCGCGTTGTTTTCATGGCGTCAACTGAAGGCGGTGTTGAAATTGAGAAAGTTGCTGAAGAAACTCCAGAACTTATCCACAAAGCGATTATCGACCCTCTAGTAGGTGCACAACCTTACCAAGCTCGTGAATTGGCATTTAAATTGGGTCTTAACCCAACTCAAATCAAGCAATTCACTAAAGTATTCCTTGGTTTGTCTCAAATGTTCCACGATTACGATTTCGCACTTCTTGAAATCAACCCTCTAGTAATCACTGATGAAGGTAACCTTCATTGTCTAGATGGCAAAATCGGCATCGACAGCAACGCTGTTTACCGTCAGAAGAAAATGCAAGAGTTCCACGATCCATCTCAAGAAGATGAGCGTGAAGCGCATGCAGCTAAATGGGAACTTAACTATGTAGCTCTAGACGGAAACGTTGGCTGCATGGTAAACGGTGCCGGCCTAGCAATGGGTACTATGGATATCGTTAACCTACACGGCGGCAAACCTGCTAACTTCCTAGACGTTGGTGGCGGTGCAACTAAAGAACGTGTTGCTGAAGCATTCAAAATCATCCTTTCTGACAGCAATGTTAAGGCGGTATTGGTTAACATCTTCGGTGGTATCGTACGTTGCGATATGATCGCTGAAGGTATTATCGGTGCGGTAGAGCAAGTAGGTGTTAACGTGCCTGTTGTTGTTCGTCTTGAAGGTACTAACGCAGAGAAAGGCCGTGAAGTTCTTGCAAATTCAGGTCTAGACATCATCGCTGCAACAAGTCTAAAAGACGCGGCTGAACAAGTTGTTAAAGCTGCGGAGGGCAAATAATAATGTCTGTTTTAATTAATAAAGATACTAAAGTAATCTGTCAGGGTTTCACTGGCGGACAAGGTACGTTCCACTCTGAGCAAGCGATTGCATACGGAACGAAAATGGTTGGTGGTGTTACTCCTGGTAAAGGTGGTCAAACTCACCTAGGTCTACCAGTTTTCAACACTGTTAAAGAAGCCGTTGAACAAACAGGTGCAGAAGCTTCTGTTATCTACGTTCCAGCTCCTTTCTGCAAAGACTCTATCCTTGAAGCGGCGAATGCTGGTATCAAACTAATCGTTTGTATCACTGAAGGTGTTCCGACTCTTGACATGCTTGACTGTAAAGTTAAATGTGACGAGCTAGGCGTACGTCTAATCGGACCTAACTGCCCAGGTGTTATCACACCAGGTGAGTGTAAGATTGGTATCATGCCTGGTCACATCCACATGCCTGGTAAAGTAGGTATCGTATCTCGTTCTGGTACTTTGACTTATGAAGCTGTTAAGCAAACTACTGATGCTGGTTTCGGTCAATCTACTTGTGTAGGTATTGGTGGTGACCCAATTCCTGGTACTAACTTCATCGACGTATTGGAAATGTTCCAAAACGATCCACAAACTGAAGCGATTGTTATGATCGGTGAAATTGGTGGTACTGCTGAAGAAGAAGCGGCTGCTTACATCAAAGCAAACGTAACTAAACCTGTTGTTTCTTACATTGCTGGTGTAACTGCACCTGCTGGTAAGCGTATGGGTCACGCTGGCGCAATCATTTCTGGCGGTAAAGGTACAGCTGACGAGAAATTCGCAGCTCTACAAGATGCTGGTGTTAAAACTGTTCGCTCTCTAGCGGACATCGGTACTGCACTTAAAGAAATCACTGGCTGGTAAGCTAGTATTCTAAAGTGTTGCTGATTATAAAATCCCTGCTTCGGCGGGGATTTTTTTTGCCTACATAGGTGTCAATTATGATGTGTCCCTTTTGTTTGAGTGATAATGCATGCGGTGTTGCCAATATTGAACCTTGTTGGTGTTTTAATATCATCATTCCTAAGGAAATGTTAGCACTGCTTTCTTCAGAGCAAAAAGACAAGATGTGTGTTTGTCGGCAATGTATTGATTGGTATGAAAGAGATAAATCAGGCTTTTTAAAGAAATTTCATTTAAGTTAAGGTTGTTTCTATAGCTTGTTTCTGGCCTGAGTTTAGACAGGTGTTTTTTAAAAAAATAAAAAGGATTGGGTGATGAGTAATGAATTAAAAAAATCAATTTATGACATTACTGTCATTGGTGCAGGTATTGTTGGTCTATCTACTGCGTGGCAGTTGCTTCAGCGTTATCCTAAATATCGCATTTTATTGGTCGAAAAAGAATCCGAAGTAGGGGTGCATCAAACAGGGCACAATTCTGGTGTTATACATGCTGGTGTGTATTACGCGCCAGGTAGTCTTAAGGCGGATTTTTGCCAGCGTGGAGCAAAAGCGACTAAGGCTTTTTGTCTCCAGCATGATATTGAGTTCGACGAATGCGGTAAGTTGTTGGTTGCGACGAATGCGCTTGAAGAAGAGCGTATGGAAGCCTTGTACCTGCGTTGTCAGGACAATGGTTTGGAAGTGCATAAGTTAGATCAGGCTCAATTAAAAGAGCGTGAACCGAATGTTAAAGGCGTTGCTGCACTGTTTGTCCCATCTACTGGGATTGTGAACTATCGGAAGATTTGTCAAAAGCTGGCTGAGCTTTTTGTGCAAAAAGGTGGAGAGTTACGTTTAAGTGCCGAAGTCCAGAATCTTGAAGAAAGCTATGAGCGGGTTGCAATCACGTTAAATAACGATGTGGTTCATACTTCCTACCTTGTTAGTTGTGGTGGTCTTATGGCTGACCGTTTGACTAGAATGCTCAATATTCCGACTGATTTTCAGATTATTCCTTTTCGGGGCGAATACTATCAATTGCCAGCGAAACATAATCAGATTGTGAATCATCTTATTTATCCTATTCCGGATCCAGGCTTGCCTTTTTTAGGAGTACATCTGACTAGGATGATTGATGGTTCAGTGACGGTTGGTCCTAATGCGGTACAAGGATGGAAGCGAGAAGGGTACGGTCGAATCAATATTGATTTGCGTGATATTTTCGACATGGTGTGTTTTCCAGGTTTTTGGAAATTGCTAATGAATCATTGGCAAACAGGGTTGGTAGAGACAAAAAACTCTTGGTATAAGCCTGGCTATTTAGCCCAAGTTCGAAAGTATTGTGATCTTATTTCTCTGGATGATTTACAGTCCTATCCTGCTGGAATAAGAGCTCAAGCCGTAATGAGCGACGGCAGTTTGGTGCATGATTTTCTGTTTGCCCAAAGCGCTCGAACCTTACATGTTTGTAATGCGCCTTCACCTGCAGCTACCAGTGCATTTCCTATTGGTGCTTATATCATCGACAAACTCGATGAACAAATTACGTCTGTTTAGTACGAAAGCATTGTGAAATAAAGGTGGCTTGGTTTGTGCTATGTAAGGGTTTCGATATAGAGTAGAGTACGTAATAATCACTGATAAGGAATAAGTATGACGGGTTTGAAGAAAAATCTAGGCTTTACTCATCTGGCGCGAGGTATTGCAGCCGCGTTGCTTATTACTCAAGTGACGGCATGTGGTACTTTGCTTTATCCTGAGCGTCGTGGTCAAACAAATGGCCAAATCGACGTGGGTGTTGCTGCATTAGATGCTATTGGTTTGTTGTTCTTTTTTGTTCCAGGTGTTGTGGCGTTTGGTGTGGACTTTATTACCGGTGCAATTTATTTACCAGGCGGCGGTATGGCGAGTTTAACGGAAGATGAATTGAACTCGATTAAAAATGGCCCTGATTCGATAGACGTTGAAAAGTTTAAAACTGTGATGGCTCAGCGTAGCGATATTAAACTGCCAAAAGATGCTTACACAGATCAATTGAATGTGATGGCCATGTCGTCTACTCAGTCTCTTAAAACGGCAATGAACATGTCTAATGAGCGAGTTGCTTCTGCTCAAGCTTACTAAGCCGTTAAAGTAAAAGAGTAAGTTTGGATTTATAAGCCAATTGAATCTTTAAACTAAAGAATGGATTTTTTAGTTTAAAGATTTAAAAACTACTCAGCCGTACACGCCTGATAAATGATTTTTTGCATGGCTGTTATATCTTGGCCTTGGTCTAGTGTTACTAATTTAGCCTTTGTCTTAAAAATATATTCCCAAATATTGTCAGCGATGCTGATAGATTCTCCCTTAATTTGTATTATTAATGCGACATCGTGCTTTCGAACGAGGGCGGATATTTCACTTGGTGAAAATACGGTTGCCCCAAGAACCTGAGTTCGGTTATTCCATGGTTCATCATCAATGAACGCCGTAATTTCGATAGGTTGCTGTGCATGTTTGTTGTTGTCTAGTAGAGATTTCGATAAAGAAAAACATAGATAATCTATTCCAATAACAATCACTTTTTTGGGTGTCGCATTACTCTGAAAAAGTCGCCTAACAAAATGCATTAGTTGAATCATGTCTCATTAAACCGTTTTGCTATAGCGTTGTTTTGGTCTGCCACCCGTCTTGTAGTCTAGCGTCATGCTGACTTGGCCTTGGGCTTCTAAGTACTCAAGATAACGTCTGGCAGTAATTCGGCTAAGGTTGATAGCTTCGCCTATGTCTTCTGCAGTGAACGGACTCTCATCCATGGTGTCAAGATACTGAGTGAGTTTGTCTAGGGTGTTTTCATCAATACCTTTTGGTGTTTTACGGCTTCCGTCTAACGCTGCACTTTTTCTAAATAGGGCATCTATATCTTGCTGATCAATTTTATCATTTTTAGTAAGGCGTTTTTTAAAGTCCAAATAATCATCAAGTGCTTGTAAGACACGAGACATTCGAATGGGCTTTACAAGGTAATCCATCACACCAAGCTGAATGGCTTTTTCAATAGTCGCCGTTTCTCGCTCAGCTGTGGTCATAATAAAGGCCGCTTTCATGCCTTTGCTTTTTAATAATTTTACTAGATCAATTCCGTTACCATCGGGTAGGGAAATATCCACCATAATAAGCTCCGGATCGAAAGCTTCTGCTTTTAACTCCGCTTCTATAAGGCTTTCGCAAGCTGCGACAACATAGAAATCTGTGTGTTGGTTGATGGTACTTTCTAATACATAGCTAGCACGTAGATCATCTTCCACTATCATGACCGGAATGCGATTCATCTTGTTAGCGCTCGTTTTTCTAAATAAATACTAAAAACAGTGGTGTTAAACTCACTGCGTTCCCAATCAAGACTGCCGTGATATTGATCGACAATTTTTTTGACCAAATAAAGCCCAATGCCGTGTTGTTCTGTATTGTGTTTGCTGCTGACGCCAAAGTCTAATATTCGACTTTCCAGCTTTTCATCAACTCCAGCGCCACTGTCTTCAATTTGGATCATGATGTGGGCATTTCGGTCACTAATATACAGCTTAACAAAAGGTGGTGTAAGTAGTCTGTTAGACCAAGCGGCCAATAAAGCGTTGTCGATTAGATTTCCTACTAATGTGACTAATGCTTCGTTGGTTTTGGATGGATATCGGCCAAGCTGGCAGTCGCTTTCGATCAGCATGTCGACTTTTAGGTCTTTAGCTTTATTGTGTTTGGCGAAAATTAGCCCTGCAACAGCGCTGTTCTCAATAGTTTTTATAATGCGTCTTAGTGCGACTTGATCGCCGTCGCTTTCCTGCTGAAGAAATTCGATTGCATCATCATAGCGTTCTGCCTGCAACATGCCGGATAACACGTTTAAGTGATTGGCATACTCATGGGTTTTTGCACGAAGTAGGTCTGCATAGTTTTTGGTAGACGTGAGTTCTTGTTCTAAGGATTTTTCACCGTGGTCTGGAAAAAATACAATGACATAGCCAATATCGCCTTTTTGGATTTTTATCGGATATAAAGTCGCAATGAACTCTAATTTTCCTAAATTAAAACGGTTTTGTGTGATTTTTCCTTTGGCTTCTAGTGCGAAGTGAGAAAGACTTTGTGATTGTTCGCTCAATGGTTTACTAACAACCTGAGGGGCATTCAGCACATTCATGGTTAGCCACTCAATTGCCATGCTGTTGATTGCCGTGATGTTTTGTTCATGATCGATCGCCACAATGCCATCGCGAATACTGTCTAAAATTAATTCATGCTCTTTGAATTTTTGAACAATCTCTTCTGGTTCTAGGCTTAAAAACGTACGCTTTAATTTGGCAATTAAGACGATAGCGATAATGACACCAAGTAGGTAAACGAATGCTACTAATAGGCCCGCTTCACGAAGGTGCTGATGAATCAATTCGCTGGTGGTCTTGGATAAATAGCCAACACTGACGGCACCAATAATGCCTGTTTCGTCTCTGATTGGGGTAAAGTTACGAATGGCTTCTCCCAGTGAGCCGCTGGCCATACTGGTAGAGTCTATGCCTTGTTGTAATGTTGGGTAGACATCATCACCGATAAATGCCTTACCGATAAGGGAGGCTGTGGGATGGCTAAGACGAATGGCTTTTTGGTCAACTACCACAATGTATGAGGCATCGGTTTTGCTGCGTAAATTTTCAATATGATTTTCAATAGAGGCCGGTTGCCCGCTATTGCTGGCACGTGCAGCCTGAATGACTTTGTCATCTTGAGCGACAACACGAGCCAGCTCTAATCCGCGTTTGCCAATGCCATCTAAATACGCATGTTGCAAGGAGTAACCAAATACTAACGCGACAGCCACTACAATAATGGTGATGGTCGCAATGGTAATTAAGGCAAGGTAAGACTTGAGTGTCATCGGCGCTTCATTAACATGAAAAAAAGAAGCGTGATTATACAGCATACGTTGAGATCACTAAACATTACGCGAAATTAGGTTGGAATTCTTGTTAATTCGTTCTCTGGTCCTTGTGGTGAAGTATATAAAACGAATGACGCGCCTGGCGATGAATTATACGCAGCGATTTTCCAACCATGAATCGAAGCAATTTCCAAGCAAATAGCCAAACCTAAACCTGCACCGCTGATTTTTTGCTTAGGTGCACGCCAAAAACGATCAAATAGCAATGCCATGTGTTGTTCGTCAATTCCTTCGCCATAATCTCTAATGACTAGTGCATTATTTGTGATAGTGATATCGACAGGGATGTCGGCTGGTGAGTGATAAATGGCATTCTCAATTAGATTTTTGAGTAGTATGAAAAGTGTACTGGGGTCTGCATTGAGGTGAATGCTTTTGGTATCATCATGTACTTGAATTGAGGTGTCATGTGTTTTAGCAAGGCGCGAGAGGTAATGTGTTACATCATAGACCACATCCATAAGCGCTACTTTTTGGAAAGCATAATTGTGTGATTCACGAACTTCAGCCAGATGCAGTAACTGGTGAATTTGGCGTGAGATATGATCAACGTCTTTTAGCATTATATTTTTAGAGTTGACTCCTTCAAGCATCTCTATTTCTCCGCGAATGAGTGATAAAGGTGTTTTTAGTTCGTGTGCGGCCGTTGCTAAAAATTCTTGCTGTACTTTGTATCCTTGCTCTAATCTCTCAAGTGCTGCATTTAATGCGCTGATGAGCGGTACTAATTCTTCTGGCATGCCTGTTATGGATAATCGTCCTTGTAGATTTTGCGGCGTGATCTTTGAGGCCACTTCTGATGCTCTTCTCAAGGGGTGCAACATGAAATGTATGGTAGCGATGACAGCGAAACAGACAATCAATAATGAGAGTAAGGAGACGAGTAAAACGGTTTTGGATATAGGCGAAATATTGGTTATTTGGAATACATCTAATAATCTCAAGCTTGTTGCTACTTGTAAGGTATAGCCATCGAAAGGTGTGTCGAGTGGTCTGTTTAGCGCGTAGAAAAACGCGTTGTGATGTGTAAAAGTAAAGTGAGTTGTGCGGGCATTGTAGGGCATATTATCTGTAGTAAATGGTTGAGAAGAATTGCTTGACGCAGAAAAAACGCCTCCGTCTTCATCGATAATTTGGTAAAAAATATCGTCTTTTAATGTGAGGTATATCCAGTTACTGCGTTCATTGTCTTCTTGTGAAATGTAAGGTTTTCCATGACTATCAATGACAATATCATCGACTATGAAGTCCACTTGTTTATTTAAAATATGCTCTATGAGAATGTTAGGATTGAGAACAAATAAATAAGTATAAGTACCGCTAACAAGCACAGTCAAAGCGGTAACAAAGGTGATAATTAGGCGAAATTTAAGACTATTCTTGATGATTCTGTTTAGACATAGCATAACCAAGCCCTCGAACATTGGAAATTATCAACTGCGATCCTACGTTGAACAGCTTGCGACGAATTCTGTGCAGTGCAACATCTAGTGCATTGGGCGTGACCGCTTGCGTTAATCCCCATGCGCCTTGTTCTAGCTTATTTCGATTGACCGTTGTGCCAGAGGATTGCATCAGTATGTGTAAAATTTGAACTTCGGCAGGGGCAAGAGCGACAGACTTAGTGCCGCATTTAAGTTGGGCATTATTGACATCTAGTGTTAGGTCTTCAAAAGTGGGCGAAAGAGACATTATATTAGCCGGTCTGCGAAGTAGAGCACGTACTCTTGCAACCAATTCATCCATGGCAAAGGGCTTAACTAGATAATCATCCGCACCGCTTTCTAAGCCTTCTATGCGGTCGTGTATAGCATTTCTAGCCGTTAAAATTAAGCAGGGAAGAGTGATGTGTTGTTGGCGTAATGAGTTTAGTAGGACCAATCCGTCGCCGTCTGGTAATCCTCTGTCTAGAATCAATAATCCATATTCTTGCATGTCCAGCGCGTGTTTAGCCGCGGCTAAGTTGGCGAAAATATCTAATTCAATGCTAACTTTTTGCAAGGCGACCGACACCATGTGAGCTAGGCGATCATTGTCTTCAACTAAGATGATTCGATTCATAAAAATAAACGGCTATGTAAAAATAAAAAACCTGCTTTAAAACGAATGATGTCATAAAGCAGGGCTGTTCTTCTTTTTAGCTTCTTGTTTTGGTCAAAGAAGCATTATTTAAAGCGATAAATATAGCCTAGATAAGCCGCTGCAGTCGTCTTCTTATCGACTAATGGGCTATCTTCAATTTCATCACCGAATTGTTTCACACTAACATCCAATGCTAATGACTGTTGTTTATCTAAAGCATAGTTAAAACGAACACCAGCATCTAAAACTGTTGTTGATTTACCATCGTATTGTGATCTGTTTGCATTTACTTCAGAGGATTTTACGCCATAGTAATAGTTAACGTATTTATCACTATACCATGTCGTGCCAATACTTGGTTCGACCTGCAGGCGCTCACTGATTCTAAAACCTTTCGATATTGAAACAGAGGCTTGTTGGCCTTCGCTGTTGTCCATTGCGTCTACTAGAGCTTCAAGTTTTAAATCAAACATAGGGTTACTCCACGTCATTGCTGGGCCAATCCAGAGACTTGAATCTCTGCTGTCCATGCCATCAAAAATATAAGAATCTGAGTCGTCATAACCATCACCTAAGGCATATTTTCCGCGTACGCTAAAGGTGGCGCTGTTCATATTGGCTACTTTAACGTCCAACGTGGTGCCGACAAGAGAAATCCAAGAATTATCAACAAACACAAGAGGCAATACTTCGAATTCATTATCGACGCCAATGTATTCCGAATCACTAAATCCACCCCCTAGACCCAAAGCGAATGACGTTGTGCCATCAGCCATTGCATAGCTCATAGGTAGGAAGGCCGATAAAAGTGACAGGCAACCGTAACGAGAAACGGTTTTATTTAGACTGCTCAATTTCTTCATGCTGGTGTTGTTTGCTTTTGTGTTCTCGATGAGAGGTCGCATTATTTTCTCCAATGACAATTAAAATATGGTGTTACTGTATGGGCTGAAACATTACTGGATACTTACGGGCTCAAACTTTTATGTAAGAGCCCTTAAATTCACTACTATTTGCTGTCTATTATGCGGTTGTGATTAGGCGCGTCGTGTTTAATCGACGATTTACCTTTGAATAAAGAGACGAATTTGTGCTCAATGTCGTGCATGTAGGTAAACACCACTGGGACAACCAACAAACTCAAAAGTGTGGAGGTAATGAGTCCACCAATCACCGCAATGGCCATAGGTTGCCGAAAGCTTGCGTCAGCGCCTAAACCAATGGCAATCGGCAGCATGCCGGCAATCATTGCCGCGGTGGTCATGATGATAGGGCGTGCCCTTTTGTGACAGGCATCGACCAAAGCGTCGTACATAGTTACCCCATGCTGTTTCATCGACATCACGGCATACTCCACCAGTAAAATAGAGTTTTTGGTGACAATCCCCATGAGCATAATTAAGCCAATCATCGATGGAATATCTAATTCACTGTCTGCTAACAATAAGGCAACAAAGGCGCCGCCCAACGATAAAGGAATGGCTGACAAGATGGTGATGGGCTGTAAAAAGTCTTTAAACAACAGAATCAGCACACACAATACACACAGCAACCCAGTAATAATCGCCGTGCTAAATCCCGAACTTAATTCGTTCATTAGTTCTGCATCACCCGCTTCCGTGAGGTGTACGTTATCAGGCAGTCCTTTGATAGTAGGTAACGCATAAACAGCACTGACCACATCGCCTAATGCGCGTCCATTGAGTTTTGCATTGATAGTAATAAAGCGCTCACGATCATATCGATCTATTTGTGATGGTCCGCTTTCAAAGGAAAGGGAAGCCACACTGGAAAGAGGAATAAGGCGTCCGTCACGTCCTGGCACACGCAGATTATTCAGTGTCTCCATATCGAGTCGATGGCTATCGGCCAACTGCACACGAATATAAACTTGTCGAGCATCCAAATTCAGCTTAGCAAGCTGAGAATCGTAATCACCACTGGTCGCAATGCGAATCGTATCGCCAATGGCGGACGTGGATACGCCAAGTTCTGCAGCACGCTGTAAATCCGGTCGCACAATGATTTCAGGGCGTTCTAAACTTGCTGTAGATTCAATGTTTGAGATGCCGCTTACACCACGTAGTTCTTTTAACAGACTGTCCGCATTGGCTTTAAGTGCAGCGTTGTCGTCACTGGCAAGAATGAGTGATAACTCTTGTCCTAGTCCACCGCCGACAGAAAACCTTGCACCCGGTACATTAATTAAAACGCTACGTAAGGTTTTCTCAATCTCACTTTGTGTCGCTCGCTCACCACGTTCTTTTAAGATCAACGTCAATTTACTTTTGCGGATATCGCCACTTGAGCCTTCGCCACCTGCAACACCAACGGTTGTAAATACGTGGTCAATGCCAGCAACTTCCATGAGTGCTTTTCTCGCCTCCTCTGATTTTTCCAACGTTGTATTGAAGGCGCTGCCTGGCGCGAGTTCAATATTGACACTGGTATACTTAGTATTAGAGGCAGGCATGAGCCCAGTATTTAACAGCGGCACTAAGGAAATAGAGGCGGCAAAAATCACAAAAGTAGCAATCAATGTGGTAAAGCGATGGGCTAAAGTCCACTGCACAATAGACAAGTAAAACGTCAGCAGCTTTCCTTGTTTTTTGTCTACTTTATGTGCTTTTGGTTTTAGCAAATAGGCTGCCATCATAGGCGTTAATAAGCGTGCGACCAACAAGGATGACAACACGGCGACCACCGCTGTCCAGCCAAACTGTTTGAAGAACAGTCCTGTTACACCACTCATCATGGCGGTTGGGGCGAATACCATAACAAGCGTCATGGTGGTTGCCATAACCGCTAAGGCGATTTCCGTAACAGCGTCTCCAGCGGCTTTCTTGATGTCTTTCCCCATGCTAGCGTGACGTTCGATGTTTTCTATTTCAACAATCGCGTCATCCACCAGAATGCCAACAATCACGGCAAGCGCGAGTAGGGTGAGTGTGTTTAATGAGTAATCAAGGAAATACATCGCGGCGAAAGTTGGCAAAATGGAGAGAGGTAATGCCGTTGCCGCTATTAGCGTCGCGCGCCAGTCACGTAGAAACCACCAAACAATCAATACTGCCAAAAAAGCGCCTTCGAACAGCATATTCATCGAGCCGGTATACTGCTCTTCGGTTTGAGAAACCTTGTCATACACCAACGTGAAATCCACTGCGTCTTTGGCTTTTAGATCTTCAAGTTCTTTTTTAATGCCCGCTGCGATTTTTGTCTCATCAAAGCCATTGGCTCGATAGACTTGGAAGCCTACGACGGCTTGGCCATCTAAAAGTGCTATTTGGCTGCGTTCTGCGGTTGTGTCTTGTACGTTGGCCACTTGGTCTAGTCGTAATTGACGGCCATCTGCCAGTACAATCGGGAAGGCGTTTAATTCTGCCGCTGTTTTCACGGTTGCTATGGTACGAACCGATTGCTCCATATTTCCCAGCTGCATTCTGCCGCCAGAAGATTCTAACTGGGCATTACTAAGGGCTTGGGACACATCACTTGCTGTCGCACCAAGTCCCGTTAATTTGGTCGGATCTAATCCAATGCGTATTTCTCGCTGTACACCACCCACTCGCTCAAAACGACCAAGTCCTGGCACACTCAAAACATGCTTGCTGATAGTATTGTCGATATACCAAGAGAGTGCTTCTTCGCTCATGCGCGGAGCACTGATTGCATAAGTGAGTAGAGTGTCAGTACCAACCGTTTCGGCGCTCACCGATGGTTCTAATAGATCATCTGGTAGATCAGAGCGAATACTGTCTAGTGCGTTTTTGGCCTCAATTAGCGCGTCGGAAAGGGATTTCTCTAAGATAAACTCAACGCGTATGTTAACAACACCGTCGGTGATCGCGGTTTGTATATGGCGAAGTCCAGACAAGGTTGCTAATGCATCTTCTGCTTTTCTAGCAACCTCTGTTTCAAGTTGAGCGGGAGCGGCACCTGGTTGCGATAACACAACTACAACAGTGGGCAATTGAATATCAGGAAATTCGGCAATAGAAAGTTGTTGGAAGCTTTTGATACCTGCGATGGATAATAAAACAAACAATAAAATCGTTGGGATAGGGTTTCGAATAGACCAAGTGGCGAAATTTTCAGTCAACTTGCTCATAGTGTCTCCTGCTTTTGCGATATTGCTGAGTCAATGCTTGATGTGCTTTCACTTACTACTTTTACAATATCGCCTTCGCTAAGAAAGCCAGCCCCTTGATTTATGACGGTAGCGTCGGCCTGTATTTTACCTGTGACTTCGACATAATCGCCTTGGCGGCGTGCTACTTCGACAGGGCGTTGTATCACTTGCTGAGTTGCTGCAACTAGCTCAAAGACATAGCTGCGGCCATCACGAATAACCACACTGGCTGCAGGCACAACAAGCGCCGATGTTTTATTAAGTTGAATATTACCAGTGGCAAACATACCGGCACGTGCTTTGCTGTTTGGCTCAATCGCCGCGTACGCTGTGATCATTCGGGTCTCTGGGTTCATCGTGGGTGAAATCTGGCGTACATACGCTGTCGCCGTACTGTTATTGGCAAGATCAAGTGTCACTTTTTGACCTACAGCTAGCTGAGTTGCTTGCATCGCAGTAAATTGACCATGCCATTCAATTCGATTGTCTCTAATGAGGCGAAACAATTCTTGTCCCACTGAGCCAATAGCACCAAGCGTCGCGGAGCGCGAACTAATAACGCCATCGTCAGGGGCAACAACATTGATATAGCTCAATTGCAGCGTGTTCGATGCGAGTTGAGCTTTAACCGCCGCTACTGCAGCGGCTGTGGTCTGTTTCTGGGTTTCGGCTTGTAACAAGTTTTGTCTGCTGATACCACCTGTTTGGCTAAGGGCGAAGGCTCTTTTGTAATCTACGTAAGCTTGTGTCACTAAAGCAGAGGCTTCATCGAGATTCGCTTTTAATAGGGCTCTTTCATTAATAAGGCTGGCGCTATTAAAGCGAGCAATAATTTGTCCTTTTTTTACTTGATCACCAACGTCAACTAAGACGTCTGCTAATTGTAATCCGGTAAGTTGGGCGCCAATAATGGCTTCCTGCCAAGCGACAATGTCTCCCGATGCTTGAAGGCTACTATGCCACTCTAGTGAGCGTACTTTTGACGTCGTCACAGTGAGTGCGGCTTCTGCTTTTATGATGTTGTCGGATGCTTGAACTGGCGACGAAAAATACAGTGCTGCAACTAGGCTACTGCTCGCCACTAGAGCGATAAGCAGCACATTTTTGTGTGTTGATATTTTTGTTGTCCCCCATCGCTTGGTAATACTCATTACGGTTATTCCTCTGTGCGGTTGTTAGGTAATACTGGCTAATTAAAGGTTTAGGTTAATTCGTTAACTCTTACCCAACACTTACTGGTGCTTTATTTAGTGTTCTATGGTGATGGTTTTTAAAGTGCGGCGTGATTGTTCTTCCACTCTGGCATTTTCTGATCGATAGCCCAGAGCGATCACAACTGGAATAACAGCGCCGCGAGGAAGATCGAGAAGTCTGCTTAATTTTGCAGCCGAAAAACCTTCCATCGGGCATGAATCAATGCCTTTTGCAGATGCTGCAAGCATTAAAGTTTGTGCTGCAAAGGTTGCGTTTCTGGCGGCCCAATGACGACTGCCCAAATGCCCAATTGGTAGTAAAGAAAGGCAAGGGCGTAACATCGATAGAAGTGAAACGATGGGTGTCCAGATTGGCAAACCACCTATTTTTAATATTTTGTCAAATTTGGTTAAAATTTTTCGATGATAGTCCTTTGATTTATCCGGCATGGTCGTTGAGCGATCAATGTTGGTAAGCTGCTCGACAATCGTCTGACGCGCATAGTCTGTATTGGCAACGATAACAATAATCTCAGCGGCGGTTGTAGCGGCTTTTTGACCGTTACAAAACTGAGCTACTTCGATTTTTTTAGCTGAATCTCTTACCCAATGGAATTGATATGGCTGAAGGTTAACGCTGGATGGCGCGAGTTGTGCTTCGGTTAGTATCGCGTAGATCTCGTCCTCTGATATTTGTTGACTGCTAAAATCTCTTATCGCTCTGCGATGATGGTTTATTGATTGGAAAATACCCCAGTTTAGTGAGTCTGTTTGCTTATTCATCTTGTTACTCTTTTTGTGTTGTCTTAGTGGTGGGTTGATTGATGTATCTGTTTTGTTGCTTATCTTGATGAATAAATAGTAAGCTATTACTTTAATTTTGAAAACTTGCATTCAGGAGCGTGTTTTGGACAACAAAAAAGAGCCCTCAAAGTCGCGTAAAATGCCTGTACAGAAGCGTTCTAAAGCAACCGTGGACGCTATTATTCAAGCTTCTACTTACATTTTGATGAAGTCAGGATGGGGCGGTTTTACGACAAACGCCATTGCAGAGCGAGCGGGCGTGAACATTAGTTCGTTGTACCAATTCTTTCCCAATAAAGAATCAATCGTTGCAGAATTGCAAAAACGGCATTCTGACGATATGCGCACAGACTTGTTGAATACCCTTAGTAATTTACCTGCTGGACTTACTTTTAGGGAAGTGCTTACGGAGATTATTGACGTGCTTGTTAAAAAGCACCAAATGGAGCCAGAGGTTCACAAAGTCCTTAATAAAGAAATTCCGTTTACGGTGAGGTCCGTTTTAGACGAAGCAACCGAATTGCGTGATCGGCTTTTATTTATCTTAGAACCTCACATGGTGAATGTGCCAGACCGAAAACTGTCGATTTATATTATTGGTGTGTCTATTGATGCGGTGATAAATGAAGTGATATCCAGTCGACCCCATATGCTCTCGGAAGCAGCTTTAACAACGGAGTTGGTGACTTTATTGGAGCGTTTTTTGGTTCGACCTGTTTAGAAAAGGTGCGAACATGCTCTCTTGTTTTGGGCCTTTCAGAGAAAATGTTATGTGTTTCTTTGAAAGGTACCTACATTCCTTCCTTCAAATTCGTACTTTCCTTAGCTTAAACGCTTTTCTCAGGGTTCTTTTTCGATTAGCTAATGTCTTTAGTATGTTTCAGTAAATAATTGATAAGGCCGTTAGTTTTGTAGTTTAAACACGAAGTGTGAATCATATGCTTATATTTTTGATATTGATAAACAATTTGAATTCAATATGCTGATATGCAGTACTGCTAAAGATCAAAATAAAAAGCGAGATATTCAGAATGAATCAGCCAAAAACACTATATGACAAACACATAGACTCTCATACTGTTTGCAGACTTGATGATAAGGGACATGTTCTTTTATATGTTGATCGTCAAGTTGCCAATGAATACACAAGTCCACAAGCTTTCAGTGGACTAAGAGAGGCAAATCGAGAGGTGTGGCGACCCTCGGCTACATTGTGTGTAGTGGATCATGTCAATCCTACGTCACCTAATCGCATTGCGGCTATTACAGATCCAGGTGGGGCGAATCAAGTTACTTACTTTGAAAAAAACTGTAAGGACTTTGGTCTAGAGCTTTTTGATGTGTTGGATAGCAGGCAAGGAATCGAGCATGTAGTGGCTCCTGAGCAAGGATTTATTTTACCCGGGATGGTGGTAGCAGCAGGAGACAGCCACACAACAACTTATGGGGCTTTAGGTGCCTTTGGGTTTGGCATTGGCACATCGGAAATTGAACATTTACTTGCTACTCAGACTTTAGTTTATAAACGGCTAAAAACCATGTTGGTTTATGTACATGGCGACATGTCTGAAAACATTACTTCTAAAGATATCATTATGGCACTTATTCGTAACATTGGTGCCTCTGGAGCAACGGGTTATGCTATCGAATTTTCAGGTCCTGTTATCAATTCATTAAGTGTTGAAGCGAGAATGACCATTTGTAACATGGCCGTTGAAGCGGGTGCTCGTGGTGCATTTATGGCTCCCGATGAAAAGGTATTTCAATATTTAGTAGATAAACCTAGAGTTCCTAAAGGTGAGCTTTGGAAAAAAGCTGTTGATAAATGGCGCCATTTAGCAAGTGATCCCGGAGCATCATTTGATTTAACAGTAGATCTTAATGTAACTGATTTGTCTCCGATGGTCACTTGGGGAACCAGTCCTGATCAAGCAATTATGATCTCGGAAAGTATTCCAGATCCTTTAACTGAACAAGATGAAGTGAAAAGACTTGGTATGCAAAGAGCACTTCAATATATGGACTTAACTGCTGGTTGTCCTATTTCGGAAGTGAAAATTAGTCATGCCTTTATAGGTTCGTGTACTAATGCTCGTATTGAAGATTTAAGGGATGCAGCCCGTATTGTTGGAGAGCAAAAAGTCGCAAAAGGCGTAAGAGCTATTATTGTTCCGGGTTCTACTAAAGTCCGAATGCAAGCTGAACAAGAAGGCATCGCTGACATATTTATTAAAGCAGGATTTGAATGGCGTCAATCAGGTTGCTCTATGTGTCTTGCTATGAATGATGATGTACTAGAGCCAGGAGATCGTTGTGCTTCAAGTACCAATCGAAACTTTGAAGGTCGTCAGGGGGCTGGGGCTAGAACTCACCTTATGAGTCCTGCAATGGTTGCAGCTGCAGCTATCTCTGGACACCTTACCAGCATTCAACTACATAATGGAGCATGATATGGATTCTAAATCTTTAATTTCTTATGATGGTATTGCGGCTCCATTAATGACCGCGAATGTAGATACAGATGTAATTATGCCTAAGCAGTTTTTAAAAGGAATTGATCGTAGTGGCCTAGATAAAGGCGTGTTTTTTGATCTTCGTTTTTTGAAAAATGGCTCACCTAATCCAGATTTTATTTTGAATAAAGCTCCTTGGGATGATTCAAGTATTCTTGTTGTTGGTGAAAACTTTGGATGTGGATCTAGTCGTGAGCATGCTGTATGGGGACTGAAGCAATTGGGGATAAAGGCTATTATCGGTACGACCTTTGCGGGAATATTCTTTGATAATTGTCAACGTAATGGTGTGTTGCTAGTTCAATTGAAGGCTGAAGAAGTTAAAAAAATAGGTGAGATAATTCAGTCGGAAATTTTCTCTTTTTTGAGTATTAACTTAGAAAAGCAGGAAGTATTAATGGCTGATAAATCCCGTTTTTTATTTGATATAGACCCATTACGAAAAGAGCAGCTAATTTTAGGATTAGATGCTATAGATACTACGTTACAGAAGGAGTTGGAAATAAAGAAGTTTGAAGAGCAGCACTTACTTGATAATCCTTGGCTAATATAAGTTGTAAAGGTCGCCTTATTTTTATGGCGACCTCTTCTAAATAGATAGGGTTTTAAAATGTTCTTCAAGAAATTCCACGCAAACGCGCAGTTTAGCTGAATTAGATAGCCTTGTTGGGTATATTGCCCATACGTTAGCATCTTGACTATATTCTGTAAGGACTTGTACTAAAGAGCCATCATCTAAAAATGGTTTTACATCCCATAAAGAGCGTAAAATTAGCCCTCGTCCATGTAAGGCCCACTGCAATACAATCTCTCCATTATTTGAAGATAATGAACCATTTATTTTAATGGTTTTCTGCTCATCATTACTACTAACTAACCAAACACCAAAAGGGTTATTTCTTTCTTTTATTACTAGACAGTTATGATGAGTTAGTTCATCAATATTTTTGGGCTCACCATATTTTGATATATATTTAGGAGAGGCACATATTACGCGTTTGTTACTAATTAGCTTTTTGCATATATGTTGTTCTGGTAAATCATTGCCTATTCGAATTTCAAGATCAAAACCTTCACTGATGAGGTCAATAGATTTATCTGAAACTTCTAATCTAATATCTAATTCTGGATATTTTTCTGCCAAATCAGAGACTGCGGGAGCAACATGATTACGACCAAAACCAAATGTACTGGTGATATAAATATGCCCTCTAGGAGTGAGCTTTGATAATGATAAATCATCCACAAAATCGTTCAGATCTCCTAAAAGGCGAGTGGCCCACAGCCTTGCTTTTTCACCATCGTCTGTTAATGCTAATCGCCTAGTGGATCGATGTAATAATTTAGTTTGAAGCGTCGTTTCTAAGACTTGAATGCGCTTGCTAATATAGGCTGGAGAAACGCCGAGTTCATCGGCTGCCCCTGCAAAACTTTGTTTGCGAATCACTGTAATAAAAACGCGTAAGTCCTCAGGTAATGGCCATTGTTCACGAATTGTGTTTTTATAAGTCATAAAATACCCATTAATTTATGTTTTAGGTTGCTATATTATAGATTTTGCTTGCTTATGGTAAGTGAAATATCAACTATAAAAACAAAAGGTATTTGAAAATGTCAAACTCACTTAGAAAAACCTGAACTAAATTAGTAATTTAATGTTTTTATTCTTATTTCAATTATAAGTTTATTTGATTTATAGGTCAGGTTTTTATGAAAGTTAATTTAATTTCGAACTCTATATTTAATCAAAAAATATATGGTCTTCCATGGCAGTATTTTTTTTGTATTTCTGCTCTTCTTATCGTTTCCATTTATTTAGAAGTTATTCCTGCTGGTTTAACTGGAAGTTTATTGGTTATGCTTGTGTTTGGTGAGGTTTTGGGTTTTGTAGGTGATAGAGTGCCTATATTGAAATCTTATCTAGGTGGTGGTGTTATTTTAGCTATTTTTGGTGCCGCATCTCTTGTTTATTTTAATGTGCTGCCTTCTAAGATAAGCGAAAACATTACTAATTTTATGAAAGTTGGTGGTTTTTTGAATTTCTATATTGTTGCCCTAATAGCGGGCAGCATTTTAGGTATGGACTCTAAAGCACTAATTAAAATAGGTGGAAGGTATTTTATCCCAATTATTGGGGCTACCTTATGTGCAGTTTTTTTTGCGACTATCGTAGGTGCGTTCTTCAGTTACTCTTTACAAGATTCTGTTTTGGTTATTGCATTGCCTATCATGGGCGGAGGGATGGGAGCTGGTGCAATACCAATGAGTCAAGTATATGAGCAATTGTTAGGTCAGCCCGCCAGTTATTATATTTCCCTTCTTGTTCCAGCTTTAGCTCTTGGTAATGTTTTCTCCATTATTATAGCAAGTCTTTTAAATAAGTTAGGAGAGAAAATTCCTACATTAAGTGGACAGGGTAAAATAATGTCAGGAATAAGTATTGATGAAGAGGAGCAAAAACTAGATTTAAGGAAAATGGGGATAGGATTAGTGGTTGCTATTGCTTTCTATCTTTTAGGGTCTATATTAAGTACTTTCATACCTCTTCATACTTACGCATTAATGATTATAGTGGTAGCAATCGCTAAAGTCTTTAATCTTGTTCCCAAGATTATTACCGATTCATCGTCTCAGTGGTTTAGTTTTGTTGCTAAGAATTTAACTTTGGCTCAGCTTTTTGGTATTGGTATTGCTTATACAAATCTTGAAACCGTGATCAATGCGTTATCAATTGAATATATTACTATCGTTTTTGCAGTTGTGCTGGGGGCCGCTTTTGGTGCTGGACTGTTCGGACGTTTAGTTGGTTTTTATCCAATAGAGTCAGCTATTACTGCAGGATTATGTATGGCAAATATGGGAGGCACGGGGGATGTTGCAGTTCTTTCTGCCGCAAAAAGAATGAATTTAATGCCTTTTGCGCAAATTAGTTCTCGATTGGGTGGGGCTTTCATCTTATTGTTATCTGGGATGATTGTTAGCTTCTTTTTATAAATTAATTGAGCCCTGCATAACAAGAACTTTATTTGTGAAAGTATGATATGTAGGGCTACTTTGATCTTAACTATATTATTGAAAAATCCGCCATTTTTTCTTGTGCTTTACGGCTTTCAGGGAAAAATAAGATTGGCCAGTCATGCATCAAATCTTCATGCTCTTCATACAGTATGTTTGGTAGGTTTGATTTGAGTGTACGAGTATCCGTTACCAAAATATCGTTACCGCCACCAAATACCAACAATGGTGGTAGATTCGACCAATTGTCCTTAAGTGGGTTAGCACGAAGATCATTTTGGCCTACATCACCAACGTACATGTCTCCTGCTGCGCGTAAGCCTTTTATGGATAAGATGGCGTCATGTGGTTCTATTACTCGTTGTTCAGGGTGATCAGGAGTGAGCTTTAACCAAGGGCTGATCAAAATGGCTTTGTCTGGCATTGGGACACCATGATTTCTTGCAGCGATTAAAGTCGCTGCAGCCAGTCCGCCACCGGCTGAGTCTCCCGCTACAATGCGTTGCTTCATTCTTGGTTGAGCCATCCAATAACGCATGAAACTAAGTGCGAAATCGGTAACGCATGCCACGGTTGAGTGTGGAGCGAGAGGGTAAAGTGGCACGGTAATATGCCAACCATAAATAGCGGCCATGCGTGCTAAAAAATCCCAATGGGCGGAGGTAGGCGGGTAGATATAAGCACCGCCATGCCAATAAAGAACATGTGCTTTTATCGCTTGATCATTGGGGGTGAGAGTCCAGACAGTATGTCCTTGAAAAGCGCTTTCTTCTATTAGGCAGGCTCTATGATTCTTGGCTGAGGGCCCATTTGCGCTGTTGAGCTGCTTTGCTTGAAAACCTGCAAAGTCAGACATATCTGTAGGTAAACGACGGAAAAAACCTGTTTTTCCCATTACATAGCTAATGACTCTTGCGGTTACACTGGCCATTTTTTATTCCTCTTGCTTTGAAATAAGAGATAGAACTAGACTAAATTAACTGTCTAGTTCTATTGTTACATTGGTTAAAAGCGATACAAATAACCTAACGTGATTTTGTTGGTTGTAGAGCTATCAACAAGCGGGCTATCTTGAATCTCATCAGCAAGGAAAGTGACGCCTACGTCGAGTAAAACAGATTGCTGTTTATCGACAATATAGGTTGCTCGTGCGCCTAGCTCGGTATTGATGGCGGCATCACCTTGATGGGCTGCGCGATCAGAGTTGGCTTCACTGTTTTTAACACCGAAGTAATAATCGACGTATTTATCATTCATCCAAGAAGTCGTAAAGCGTGGTGTTAACATGACTTTTGGTGTCACCCGCCATGTTTTTTCTAGGCCAATATTGACCATTTGTCCGTCACTGTCTCCGGATGTATCCGCTTGCCAATCGGTGCTAACATCAATGAATTCGTTATGCCATGTTACTTTTGCCCCTGTCCAAAGCCCTCCTTTACGTTTATCCATACCATCCAGAATGTCTGCGTCATCGGATTCGTAGCCGCTGCCATCAAGGCGTGCAAGAAGGCGAAAATCAAGATTTTGTGAGTCTGTGATAGGTTGGTTGTAGACCTTTAACTCAGCACTTAAACCGAATACCCGTATCCAATCGTTTTCGATATAAACTAATGGAAGGGCAAGATTGTCTCTATCCATATTGGTGTAAGGTTTTTGTGAGCTCATAGCCCCAACTCCCAATCCCCATTTTGTTTGGCTGGTGGCGGCATCTGCACTAGTTTGGTTATTGGTGTTTTCTGCTTGCGCTGCGAAAGGCGTTAGTAAAGCAAAAACCATTGCAAAGCCTGTGATCTGTTTTGCGCTAATAAACCTGTTGGTATTACTAAAATTTGAAAATAGCATGTCTTATTCCTCTAAAAATATGTGTGTTTGTTTGTCGTTCTGATCAAGATAAGGCAACCCAAATAGAGATTCCGCTCATCAGTAAAATAAAGAACGCATGTTTAAGGGCATGAATTGCCCCCATTGCAGAGCTAACAACATAGAAATCGAGTGAAGCAATTAAAGCGATACCTGCAAAAACGGCGACTAGAGCGCCTCTCATACCAGTAAGGGCTGCGAAAATAGCAATGAGGCTGATGGCAATGTTTCGTGACCCTACTGCTTGGACAAAATACAGTCCATCTGGGCTAGTAAGAGGGATTCCAAACGTTGCATCCCATCCCGCAGGAGACAGAACCTCAAGTATTCCAATGCTCAGCCAAACGAGCGCAACCGTAATGGTGATGATACGTGCTGATAATGACGGTGCTTTTAGGTTGGTAAACCTTTTTAAATGTGGCATATCATGCTCCTAGTTTACTGATTGAGTGACGAAAAACGATCTGAGTTACATTCCCGCGCGTTGACGTGTAATTTCTTGGATGGCGCTCCAGTCTTTGTCTTCCATTCCTTGCTCGATCGCCATGTCCATTTTGTTCGCTATAACACTGGCTATGTCGAGAGGGCATTGAACAGAAGAGGCGGCATCCAGCATCAAAGCAAGATCTTTTCTGCCCGCCGTCATAGTGAAGCCTGTGCCACTGTTGGTATCGCGTTTAAAAATTTTATCGACGTATACTTTCACACCAGGCAAAGGAAGTATTTTTTCTAAGAAAAACGCCAGATTTTCGCGTGGCACTCCAAGCTTTTCACCGAAGGTAAAACATTCGCCCATGGATTCAATGAGTGACGCGACAAAAAAGTTAATACAAAGCTTCTGACTGTTGGCAGTGCTTGCAGGACCGGACAAACACATGATTTGTTCTGCAAATACACCGCAAGTGTTTTTTGCTACCGCAACGGCACTTTCGTCACCAGCCAAAAACTGCACCAGTTTCCCCGCCGCAGAGGCGTCCGGACGTCCGACAACAGGGCCAGAAACATAACGAGTGCCATGAGCGTCATGCAGTGCTTGCAGTTGATCGGCATAGAGTGGGGAAATAGTCGTTACACACAAATGGATACTGTTTTTCTTCATTGCTGACAAAACAGGGCTTTGGTAGTGGAACAAGGCAGCGATGGATTTATCATCCAATAAGCTTGTAATAACAATATCAGCATCTTCAACGGCGTCAGATGGGCTGTTTGCCACCCGAGCACCTAATGACGCAAAAGGGAGAGCTTTGTCCTGGCTGCGATTCCATACAGTTAATGAATGCTCACCAGATTCGGCTAAACGAGTTGCCATGCCAGTACCCATTCGTCCAAGTCCTAAAAAGGCAATTTTCATAATATAGTCTCCTAATGTCGTTGTTTGTTGTGACACTTAAACCTAAGCAAAGCATCGAATGTAGGGATATAATATGAGTATTGCTCATATTTAAATACTCGCATTTTTATACTTATAGAGGTTTGCATGAAGGAAGATCAAGCTATTGATCCATATAGAAAAAAACCAAAACAAGTGCGTTCTGAAGAAACCATAGAAGTCATTTTTGAAGCGGCTGCTCGGATTTTACAGACAAAAGGTTTGGATAAATTTAATACAAATGCCATTGCTGGGCTGGCTGGCATTAGTATTGGCACCTTGTACCAATACTTTCCGAATAAAAACGCCATTTTGGTGGCGTTAGCAAGACGAGAGCTGGGAAAAGTAAGCGGCGTTATTATTAAAAATATCACAGCTGAGTACGCTTCTAATGAGAATGAGTTAGCACGTGTGGTTGTTCGTTCCTTATTGAAAGCCTTTGGTGGACGTCAGCGAGCACGAAAGGTATTAATCGAAGCTTTGGTTGCCAATGGTTTGTCACAAGAGCTTTCGCGACCGATTGACGATGTGATGCAAGCCATTTTTGCTCAAAAAACGCAACTGCAAACTCAGCATTTCAAGACCATGACACCAGTGGGTTTATACGTTATGACTCGTGCAGTCATTGGCACAATTCGCTCTGTCGTGATGGAACAATCGGACTATTTAGGGACAGAGGAGTTTGAAGAAGAGCTGGTGAGATTATTTCTATATTGCATGCGCAAAAATATCTAATTGATTAGATATAGGGACTAATTAATAACTAAGTAGTCTGCGAGCCATTGCCGAAAGGCTTTTAAGACAGGATGATCTTTTTTCTCTGGAGAATATAATAAATAATAATAGCGTTGAGTCGATAAACCTGAGAAAGGTAACTCGATCAGCTCCTTATTATTTAACTCATTTTCTACCAAGCAGCGAGCAATCAGGCCAAGACCTATTCCCATAACTGCAGCTTGAATAAGGTGGATAGTCGTTTCAAATTGTGGTCCAGCTAAGGTGCCTTTTGTGTTTATGTTGTGTTGGACTGCTAGTTCTCTCCATGCCTCAGATCTTGCCATTATGTGTAGCAGTCTATGAGTAAATAAGTCTTCTATGTTCCTTATGGGGGTGATCTCTAATAATTTAGGGCTTCCAACTATGATCATATCCTCAATAATGATTCGCTCGGACATTAACCCTACATATGGCTCTACTCCGACATTTATTGTTGCATCAAGTCCAGTGTCTTTAAGTTCGTATTCGCCCACACGAGAATGAATGTGAATGGCCATGTTTGGGTGTTGTTGGTAAAACCCCGCAAGTTTAGGAATTAACCATTTAGATGCGAAAGTAGGTAGTGCGCCTAAATTTAATTGACCTTCCTCACCACCATGAAAAGCAAGTGCTCTTGTGCTTGCTCCTCTAATCCTTGCCAGCGCGGGTGCTATATCGAGTGCATACCTACGACCTACTTCAGTTAGCTCTACATGTCTTCCTGATCGTAAAAATAGCGGTAAACCTAGCGCACTTTCTAGCGCCATGATTTGCCTACTAATTGCTCCTTGAGTTAAGGATAGTTCATTGGCTGCTTGGGTGAAGCTGCCAAGACGAGCTGATGCCTCAAAAGCCATGAGCATGGAAAGTGAAGGCGTAATTTTTCTTAAATTCATTATTACAATAACTCATTAAATGAATGATTTTTAATCGTTTTAGTATGCCTACAATGCATGTATAGAATGATTGAGTATTTATTAAAACAATATTTTTAATATAAAGGAGATTACATGTTCCATAGAAACTTATCACATATTTTATGTCTAGACGATTTTGAAGAAGTGGCGCGACGACATCTTCCTAAGCCATTATTTGGCTATGTAAGCGGAGCAACTGAAACTAATTTATCTTTACGAAATAACCTTATGAGCTTTCAAGAATGGAACTGGATTCCACATGTTCTTAATGACGTGTCAAAACGTCATACATCCATTAAGCTTTTTGATCAAACTTTTAGTGCCCCCTTTGGTATTGCTCCAATGGGTATTTCAGCGCTGACAGCATATCGTGGCGATCTGCAGTTGGCGATGGCATCTCAAGCTCAAAATATTCCAATGATAATGAGTAGTTCCTCTTTAATTAGCATGGAAGAGGTAGCGGAAAAAGCAGAGCAATCCTGGTTTCAGGCTTACTTGCCACGTGGTGCTGAGTCAGCACTAGCATTAGTTGATCGAGTTAATCATGCAGGCTTTAAAACTATGGTCGTGACAGTAGACTCTTCTGTTGTGCCAAATAGGGAAAACAATGTACGCAATCGTTTCAAGACGCCTTTGGAACCTGATTTACGTTTACTTTGGGATGGGGTAACTCATCCAAAATGGGCTATAGGAACTTTGCTTCAAACTATAGTAAGGCACGGCATGCCATATTTCGAAAATGTTGGAGCAGAAAGAGGAACAGCATTAATAGCAAAGCATGTAGAAAGGGACTTTTCAGGTCGAGAGCACTTAGATTGGGAAATCATTAGGGACATTCGCTCATTTTGGGATAAGCCGCTTGTTTTAAAAGGTATTGTAAATGTCGAGGATGCGTTAAAAGCTAAGAGCGTGGGTGTTGATGGTATTATTCTTTCTAATCACGGGGGGAGGCAATTGGATGGCACTATATCTCCTATGCGTGTTTTGGAAAGAATACGCGATGCAGTAGGCGATTCTATGGTAATTATGATAGATAGTGGGTTTCGTAGAGGGACGGACGTCTTGAAGGCTATTGCTCTGGGGGCCGACTGTGCGTTTATTGGTCGCCCTTTTAATTATGCTGCATCAATAGGTGGATATGATGGTGTTATCCATGCAATCCAATTGTTAAAGTCTGAGCTTTATGCTGATCTTGGCTTACTTGGTGTGAATACTCTTGGGGACTTAAATGCTCAATACCTCGAACGGATTTAACCACTTGTAGCGTAATGAAAAAAGCGGGATCGATATGTATTGATCCCGCTTTTGTTTTTAGGTAGTTTGAAAGATGGCTATATTACGCTATCGCTTGAACTACAAGTGTCGCAAGAATCAGCATAAAGGCGCCGCCAATTCGAGAAGATATCTGGGCGAAAGGCATTAGTTCCATGCGTTTACTTGCTGCAAGAACCGCTACGTCGCCTGTACCACCCATGTTAGCCATGCAAAGACCGCCAGTGATAGCCGCTTCGATAGGGTAGAAGCCCATCAACCAGCCAATCAAGCCAGCGCCAAACACTGCGCCAAGTACTGTGATTAAAACTAATAAGAAGTACATAGGAGACAAAGCGTCTAGAATTTGGTTTAGATCGGTATAAGCAACACCGATACCAACCAACAATGCCGGCGTTAGGTTGCCTACAACAAATTTATACCAAGAGAACGCTGCTTCTTCTAATGCTTTTGGCATGATGCCAGACACTTTGATGATCGCAATAGATAGGATCATTAGAGCGTATGTGTGCATGCTGATGTAATTTGATAGCAAAGTGCCAAGGAAATACATGCTTACCGCAAGTAAAGCGCCAATACCTAATGTTGTGATATTGAGAGAGGATGCTGTTTGATCTTCTTCCTCTATTGTTTTTTGACCACGAATTAGCTGGCCATTACCTGTAAGACTAGGTGCTACTTGACCAAGCTTGTGTAGCAAGCCCGCCATAACAATGGCAATAGCGTTACCAATAGCTAGTGCTGGAACCATTTGAGACATTAAAGATTCAGCACTCATGCCTGTTTTCCCAGACATGATTTCAACTAGAGGTACAGCACCTGCACCCATGCCACCGCCCATAATAGGTAGAGCGATCAGCATAACGGAATCGTAGAAGCTTTTGCTAACCAGCATGCCAATTAGACCTGTGAAGATACAAGCAAAGAAAGCCGATCCTAAAATGACAGGAATGTACTTCAACGCTGCTTTTTTAAGGGTCTGAGTATCCATACCGAATATAGAGCCGGTCACTAAGCTGGCAACATAAAAAGATAAAAAGCCGCCACTTTTCATGAATGTCGTGACATTACTTTCTGCGCTAGAAGGGAATAGGCCGCTGTGAAATAGATAAGCAGAACCAAAAATAACCACGATGGCACCGCCACCAAAAAATTGGTTGATAATCGGTGTTCTGTCCCCAATGTAATTAAGAATAAAGCCAACAATAACCATAATCCCTATGGCACCTATCATTCCGCCGGGCATCATGCCTGCAAAGGTGGCTAATAAAATAGTGATAGCGGCAATAGCTAATATGATTTTACTGGTGCGTTGATCTCGCACCGTCATTACATCATTAGTGATCATTGTAGACTCTCTTTTTTTCTGCTTGTTTTGATTATTCGCCGCAGTCTACCAACCTTCGTTCTAAGCGGAAGTTACTTTTCCTTTAATGAAACTAAAAAGCAGTTTTGAAACTTTTGTAAGGGTTTTTTTGGTGGGATTTTGCACAATTGCGAGTTTGTTTTGTCATGATCTGATTTACTGTACATCGTCAAAACACCGTTTTTTAACTATGAAAAAACGGTGTGGCGCATCAGAAAAGTATGTATTGGATAAGGTATTAGTGGATATTATTTTTTGGGCTGTACGATTGAATCCATGCTGTCATTTTATCTGCAGCCATCGGTTTGGCAATAAAGTACCCTTGACCCCGTAGGCAGCCCATGTCAATAAGTGCTTGCACGTGTTCAAGAGACTCAACCCCCTCAGCAATTAGGTGGTAGTTAAACGCTTTACTGAGCGCAACAACACAAGCGACGATAGAGCGATCCTCTTGGTTTGATAAAATGTTCTGAACGAAACTTTTATCGATTTTTAACGTGTTTAGTGGAAGTTGTTTTAAATAGCTAAGTGACGCATAACCTGTCCCGAAATCATCTAGTGCTACATGAACCCCTAATTCACAGCAAGCTTTTACCACTTCAACTGCATTGTTAATATCACAAATTGAAACAGTTTCTAGCACTTCAAGTTCTAATAAACTGGGATTGGTATTGGGAATATTTTTTAATAATTGACCCAGGCGTTGAGCGAAGCCTTTGCTAAGTAAGTGGGCTGGGGCAATATTGACGCTGACAACTAAGTCATTTTTTTGCCATAAGACGTGTTGTCTAAGAGCTTCTTGTAAAACCCATTCACCGATTAAAATTCCTGTATTTGGATGCTCCAATACCTCTGAAAACTCACCCGGATAGAGAAAGCCCATAGTAGGATGGTTCCAACGAATGAGAGCTTCAACTCCTATTAACTTATGATTCAGCATGTCTACTTGAGGTTGATAATGAAGAACAAATTCATTTCGTAAAATACCTCTTTCAGCTGCCTGCAACATTGTTCGTCGAGCATATTGGCGTCGCTCTTCTTCAGGATCAAAAAATATAATATTATTTCTTCCCATGTTTTTTGCTTGATACATGGTTTGATCAGCTCTGCGTAAAATAGTATCTGCATCTAGGCTATCGTTGGATACTAGAGCTACACCAATACTTGCTGATACTTGAACTTGGCAGTCAAATTCCGCTAATTCGATGGGAGTGTTGACTAATTCAATAAGGCGGTTGAGAAAACCGTCACATTCTTCTCTACAGTTAACATCACGAAGTAATAAAACAAACTCATCACCACCGATTCGGGCTAGAGTGTCGCTTTTTCGAAGTATCTGCTTTAGCCGATTTGCAATGGTAACTAGTACATAGTCGCCTGTATCGTGACCATAATTGTCATTTACAGGTTTAAAATTATCTAAATCAAGAAAGGCGACAGCTGCGGCATTTTGATTGAGGATAACTTGCTGTAAATTTTCGAGTAGCAAAGGGCGGCTTGCCAATCCTGTTAAGTTGTCATAATGAGCCATATCGTGCAGTTTTTTTTCTAACTCGGCCCGATGGATAGAGCTAATAATAGCGCGTATGAGCTGAGGGCTTTGTAATTGGCTCTTTAGCAGATAATCACTGGCACCAAGTCGCATTGCTTCAGCGGCGACTTCTTCATCGCCTAAGCCTGTTACCATGATCACTGCGCAGTGGCTATCCATTTTGGTGCGTATGTTATTGAGTAGAGTAAGCCCAGAATTTAGCCCTAAGCGATAGTCAACAATAACGCAGTCGTAGTCATTGTTACTGAGGAAATTCATAGAGTCCTCAACCGATGATGCTTCTGAAATATTGGTTTCTATATCGGATTTAGACAGCATTCTACGCAGGCGTTCGCGATCGACATCATCATCGTCGACAATTAAGAGTTTTAGAACGTGACCTTCATTGGTTTCTAATACTTCCATGATTTCTCCAGACCTAGCGATTGGGCTCAACAGCATTTCTATAGGCATCCATTAAAGCGGCAAGTTTTGCAAATTGTGGTCCCACAGCAGACTTGACCATATAGCCTGCTACATTATTGTCGTAAGCTCGCGAACGATCATTGTCATCATTCGAGGTAGTAAGGATAAAGATGACAGTATCTTGTAGGCTTGGGTCGTCACGTACATACTCTAAAAACTCAAAACCATTCATGACAGGCATATTCAAATCCAGTAACACCACATAAGGCGTTGTCAACGCTCTGCTTGGGTGCCTGTTTTCAAGAATTTCAATAGCAACCTTGCCATGCTCTGCAAAAACAAGGTTTATATCTGGCGCTACTTTTCTTAGGCTGCGTGTTATTGATTCTGCTGCTACATCATCATCTTCAACGATGAGTACACTTAATTCTTTAATCATGAGTGTCTTTCCTTTTAGATATGAGTATCTTTCCTTAAAAATCTAGGCCACCAGACATGGAAAGTGACGCCTCGTTGATGCTTATTTGCTTCAACACCTATACGTCCTCCATGTGTTTCTACCAAACGCCGACTGACTGATAAACCAATTCCTGTGCCGCTGCGCTCATTAGATGTCACAGTTTGAAATAGGCGAAAAATACGTGTGAATGCGGCTTCTGGAATACCAGGTCCATCATCACAAATCGTAAAATGACAAAGGTTGTTTTCAGCAACACAGCCAATGGCAATGGAGCCAGTATCTTGGTCATGATGCTTTATAGCGTTACTAATAAGGTTGCGCATGACGGTTTCGAGAGGTGTCCATACCGAAGTGAAATATTCAAGTTGGATGTCACGGGAAATTGTTATACCTTTTGGGACTTCCAAGAGTTCGAATATATTGTCGAATAGAGTATTTACATTAATATCTTGTGTGTTGGACTCCACTTTTCCTGCTCTAGCATAAGCTAATAAATTATCTATTAGCTGCTCCATGCGCTGAATACGAACGCTGATACGCTCAAGGTTTCGTGTCACATCAGGCAAGGGATCTTCACCAATATCTTCTTTAACCCATTCTAATAAATCTGCAATGCCTCTTAGTGGAGAGCGTAAGTCATGAGAGGCAACGTAAGTAAACTCTTCTAAATTGGTGTTGGTTTCACGTAGCTCCTGTTCTAAACGTTTGCGCTTGGTAATGTCCAATAAAGAAACAAGCACCATTTCGCTGTCTTCTTCGTCTTCAAATGGGCTTAGCCCTATTTCAACAGGAAATTCCCGTCCGTCCTTATGTAAGGCGGTAAGATCTCGACCCACGCCCATCATTCTTGGTGTTGGGCTTTTGTGAAAAGTATGACGTAAATGGTTGTGATGTTTGCGATAGCGTTGTGGCAGAAGCATATCCATCGACTGATTTATTAATTCCTCAGAGGTATAGCCAAAGGACTGGCACAGTGCACTATTTGTTAAATGTATAATGCCGTCAGCATCAATGACCAGTACACCATGAGGCGCATCTTGAATTGAGCGTTGGAACATATTACTTGCTCGTTGTCTTGTCGTGAGGTCAATCAAGGTTGCCAAGACAAAAGTTTGATCTCCCTGTTCTATTGGGTTTAAGCCAATTTCAATTGGAATATGTTTTCCATCTTTTTTGCGTGCATAGAGAGCCTGTCCAACTCCCATTTGGCGTTTACGAGGCTGACTGAAGAATTGCATCATGAGCTTTTTGTGGTTTGCTTGAAACTCGATAGGGAGTAAAAAATCAATATCTTCCCCTAATAGCTCTTCTGATGAATAACCTAATATTTCGGAAAGTGTTTCATTGATAAATAAGATTTTAGCGTCAGTATTGACCACCATGGCACCCATAGGTAAGCAGGTAACTAATTGCTGTAAAAAAGCATTTTCTGCCAACTGTTTGTTCTGTATCGGGTTATTGTTATTAGTGGCTTCATTATGATCCATCATGCATTCCAATTGTAAAGAAGACTCTATATATAGATAGACTAGGAATGAAAGAACAGCAATTAACCTAATTATTAGATTTGTTAAAAATAGCATCTATTACAATATGATGGCGTGAAAAACGAAGTGTAATTTTGGTTGTGTTTTTTGGAAACGCTAGTAGATGCAAGTTTGTCTGATTTTGCGGTATGCATCTCTTGGTAAGGTATGAGCAAGTCCTTCTGTCCTAGCTTCTAGACTATGCCTTTCGGGGCTCTCAGAGTAAACGTCACTTATCGTTGCTATATTTCGAAAGGCACCTTTTACGAGATACTTTCTTTACTTGAATATACTGTAATATAGCAAAATTACATCAAACCTAAATAGAGTAACATTTGTTAAAAAAAGTGATGAAAAAGTTACAAAAAAAACATGTTGAGTGATCGTAAATAGAGTTTTTGCCAATTGAATACTGCATTAATAAACGCTAGCATGCTTTCGTTTTATGAAATGTTGTTTCTTCATTTTTTAAATGAAGATGAGTTGCGTTTTGCCAGTAATGTTTTAAAGATTTAAGTCCTAAATCTTATTGGTTAATAGTAGTGGTTTATTAAATGGAGTTATGAAAAATTAATGAAAAACATTAAGTTAAGTGTATTGCTTTTTTCTAGCTATGGATTGATTGTTTTAGGCTTAATCATGATCGTTGTGTTGTCTTTCACTCGAATGAACAACATTAATAGTCAGTCGACAGTCATTTCTGAAGACTGGTTGCCATCAGTGCGTTTAGTTGAGCGTATTAACACTCAGACTGCAGATTTGCGTAATGCTGAAGCGGTTCATATTATTTCTCATATGCAAGAAGAGCAGGCGAAAGCTGAGAAAGAGATTGAAGACTTGAAGTCTAAAATTGCTAAGTCTATTGATAGCTATAGAGCGATGTCTTCTAGCCAAGAAGAAACGTCATTATTAAAGCAGTTTGAGCAAGAATACAAAAACTATTTAGGTATTCAAAATCAATTACTTAATTTATCAAGACAGAATGAAGATGAGGCTGCTCGATCTTTATTTATGTCGCAGTCTTTAATGAAATATAATCAGTACTCGGATGTATTGTTAAAACTTTCTGAAGTGAATACGGAAGGCGCCAACCTAGCAAGTAAGAATGGCGACATGGTTTATCAAGAGTCTATTTCTATTCTTGCTATCTCTGCAGCTGTTATTGTAGTGATGGTCTGTATTGTGGCTTTCTATATAACACGAACATTAACTCAGCAGGTCGGGTACATTCAAAATGCCATGACGCGTTTGTCAGGTGGTGATTTAAGTTTTCGTTTAGATAATGTCTCTCGCAGCGAATTAGGTATGTTAGCGAGTCACTTCAATACAACAATCGAACAACTATCTACAACTGTTAACGATATTCAAGATGCGGCGACTCAGTTGGCTTCTACATCAGAAGAGCTTAGTACTGTTACGGAAAAATCGACTCAAGACATGCACCAGCAAAACGAGCAGTTAGAGTTGGCTGTTTCTGCGGTAACTGAAATGACATCAGCTGTTGAAGATGTGGCGCGTAATGCGGTCTCTACTTCGAAAGACTCTGATATTGCTGATGAGCGCGCTGAACTAGGTCGAGATCAGGTTCAGCAAACCATAAAAACTATTCAGTCTTTACTGACAGAATTAAAAACTACGACTCAAGGTGTGAATGATTTAGCAGCGCAAGTTAGCAGTATTGGCTCAGTATTGGATGTCATTCGTGGTATCGCAGATCAAACGAACTTGCTGGCATTAAACGCGGCGATTGAGGCGGCTCGTGCTGGTGAAACTGGTCGAGGTTTTGCGGTTGTTGCAGACGAGGTGCGTGCCTTGGCTCATCGTACTCAAGAGTCGACAAAAGACATTGAGAAAATGATTCAGTCAGTACAAAGTGGAACAGATGTTGCGGTAAGCTCAATGCAACGTAGCCATGACAAGGCCAATGCGACATTGGATATTGCTAACTTGTCAGGTGATGCACTAAAAGCTATTGCCGAGTCTGTTTCTCGTATCAATGATCAGAATATTGCTATTGCCAGCTCGGCAGAAGAGCAAGCTTTAGTTGCACGTGAAGTAGATAAAAACTTACTGGCTATTCGTGATATTGCAAACGAAGCGGTTGCTGGGGCAAATCAATCCAGTGCAGCGAGTTTAGACCTTGCACGACTAGCAGAAAACTTAAATGGATTAACGAAACGTTTCAAACTGCTTAAGTCGTAACGTTATATCTGTTAGATTGTAACTAACATGAAATGATATTAAAAAGACCGAGTAGTTTGCTATTCGGTCTTTTTGTTTTACCTAAGTATTAACGAATTAATGAAAGGCAAGTAGCAATAATGGCTGCCTGTACGCTAGTTTATTCTATGGAATGGACGCTTAGAGTCGAGTCTGGTTGGTCTCTGTAACGTATCTTGGTCATCAGCTCCAGTGTAGAGATTGTCGTTATTGATATAAATGATGTTGTATTCTTCAGGGTAGAAGTGGGCGCCATCATATCGCATAGTGCGACTATCTACTTCGGTGACGATTGTGCCATCATTCAGCATAATGCCGTTCCCCAATGTAAATTTGCTAAGTGATGTAGGGTTCGGGGCCCCTGGTAAGGGGCTAGTGCAGCCAGCATCAATGTAGTTTTTGATATCGGTGGTGAATTCGCTACGACTGAAGGATACGGTCACGATATCATAGTGCGCTTCACCTTCTACGTGCCCACATGGCTTTCTCCAAGAGCCTTCAAGGTCACTGGTCGTCACGGTGGCGTTATATACTTTTTCGATATCGTTAGGATTGTTTTCTGTGTCGTTACCTTCGCTCTCGGTATCCTCGACTTCTGTAACAGGGCTTTCGTCGCTGCCTTTGAAATAATTCCCAATTTTGGTGTAGCTTTCATTGCCTACGCAGCCAGCCATTAGTACAGAAACTAGGCTTACCAATACAAGCTTTTCCATAGCACTTTTTCCTTACGAAATTGTCAGTTCAATATATGATTAAAATAGTCTCGCATAAGGCGAGCAGTAGTAACAAGCATTACACCTGCTTGCTTTTTAATCAAATTTCACTCTGTCTGTTTTTAGCAAAGCGGCACTGCTGGAGTTCACCAACTTGTCGCTTTTTCTTTCGATGAAGAAGACTTCTAGGTTTTCATTTTTGGCGATTTTTGCACCTTCAACTGGGCCAAGGCAAAGCATAGTTGTTGCCCATGCATCGCTGATCCTTGGATCAGTACCAAATACCGACGCTGAGACAAGGTCGTGTGTAATCGGCTTTCCTGTACTTGGATTAATGATATGGGAATACTCTACGCCGTTATCGTCGAAGTGGCGGTTATAAGTGCCTGATGTATCAAGAGTGACGCCATCTTCGTTTTTCACTGTGATGACTTTATAGACTTTTGGTGCGCCGTCAGCAGAAGGAATAGGGCTTTGGATCGCGACTCGCCATTTGTCACCATTAGGCTTGCGTCCTTTGATTTTCATATCGCCACCAAATTGCACCATGTAATTATCGTAGCCTTTGGATTCTAATACATGACTTAACTTGCCAATGGTGTAGCCTTCGCCCATGGAAGAAAAATCAAGCTGCAAAAAAGGACGTGTTTTGCGTACGCGCATATTTTCTTCGTCGACCTCTATCTTCTCTATCCCAAGTTCAGATTTTAGGGCGGTTAATTCCTCTGGTGTTGGCACATGAAGTTTGTCGGTCTTAAAGCCCCATAAATCGAACAAAGGCCCTATAGTTGGATCGTAACAGCCTTCTGATTTAGCGTGTATGTCTTGGGCAATTTTCACTAGCTCAACAAAATCTTCGGATACTGGTTGCCAGCCAACGGAAGGGCTGCGGTTAAACTCGGAAATGAAGGAATCTGGACGATAAGTGGAAAGCTCTTTATCAATCTTCGCAAGCGTATCGTTAAACGCAGCTTGTACCTCGGCGACTGGAACTTCGTCTTCGGACCAAAAGCTAATTTGATAGGTTGTGCCTTGGGCATAACCTTCCACCGTTTCAAGTTTTGGTGGTTCACTGCAACCCACTAAGAAAGTCGTCATCAATAGCGTGCTAAATCCCGTGATCTTGGTCACACTCAAACCTGATTTTATTGAAGCTGACATATTATTTTAGCCCTATGAAAAGTAAATTCAGTAAGTTTACCAGTGGATTATGATCAACTCTATTAACCAGCTTATCATCCACACTTATGTGCATTTTGTTGTTCTACTTTTGTTTTCAAAGCTCTGGAAGCAGGCCATTTCTAACGGCGCCGGGGGAGATGCCTGTCATTCGTTTGAAGGCCCGACTAAAAGATGCTGTTGAGCTATAGCCAAGGCGATCTGCGATTTCGTCAAGATTCAGGTTGTCTTGGCTGATCCATTGGCTTGCGAGTCGCATGCGCAGATTGCCTAGGTATTGCTGTGGTGTGGAGTGGGTTAATTCGGTAAAGCGCTCAGCAAAGACAGACCGTGAAACGCCCATTTCGGAAGCCATATCCGCGACCGACCATTGTCGACCTGGGTCATGGTGTAGGGCGGATAAAACCTGTGCCAATTTGGGGTCGCGCATGGCTTCAACCCAGCCACACACATCGCATCCAACTTCTACCCAACGACGTAAAATCGCAGCGGCCACGACATCGGCAAGCCTTGTTAAAATGACGCTGTATCCAGGTCGTTTGGCTTTTAGTTCTTTGGTCATGACATCAAGAATGGCCGGGATTTGAGGGTCATAATCGGGCACGGTTTCAATATGCATGACTTCGGGCTTCAAATGGGCTAGTGGATGAAGCCAGCCTAAGTTGAACTCCATCGCACAACTGAAAATATAGTTGTCTTTTGATCTACAGATTTCAGTATCACAAGCACGGATTTCAGAGGAGGCATCACACAGTGATACTTTTTCAAAGGCATCGATACTGACTAATGGCACGCCGTCTTCGCTATAAATATCGTGCGCTCCAGCACAAGGCAGCAATACAGCATCACCACAGGCAAGTTTGTGTACTGCACCACTCTTGGTTCGAAGTAATACTGAACCTTGGCCAATAAAATGAAAGTACGCCAATTTTGTATCGGCTCCTTCTCCATATTGCAGGCCGAATGGTGCTGAAATTTCGACACGCCGATATTCAAGGCCTTTAAGGCGAACACCCGACAGAAGCTCGTTTACCATGTCGTGTCGGCTTTCATTGAATTGGCTAGTTGGTAAAGAAGGTTGCATAATGCTCCGGACGAAATGGTATAAATTTAAGATATATTGGTATATATCGTCTGGACTGTCCATATTATTCTTCTCTGCATGTTGTTCGATAGGCAATGTACAAACATTTATATCCAGAGGATTTTCAATGACGAATACCGTAAATGAGCCATCCATGCAGACAAAAGAAACGCCTGCTTGGTGGGCTGTGATAGCCATGACGTTAGGGGTTTTTGGGTTAGTTACGGCAGAGTTTTTGCCTGCTAGCCTTCTTACTCCGATGGCGTCAGACCTTTCCATTACCGAAGGCATGGCTGGCCAAGCGGTTTCGGCTACTGCTATTTTGGCGGTTGTCGCCAGCCTTTTAACGGCTACCGTGACCCGCAGAATAGATCGTCGATACGTATTGCTGGGCTTCTCTGTGTTATTAATTATCTCAAGCGCTTTGGTTGCGCTTGCTCCGAACTTCTTCTTGCTGCTGGCTGGTCGGGTATTACTTGGTATCGCGCTTGGTGGTTTCTGGACTATGGCGGCCGCTGTCGTTATGCGCTTGGTTCCCGATAAAGACATTCCTCGTGCGCTGGCTATTATGTTTAGTGGTGTGTCAGCTGCGACGATTTTTGCGGCGCCGCTTGGAAGTTACCTTGGTGGTACTATTGGCTGGCGCAATGTCTTTTGGCTTGTCGCTTTACTAGGCGTTCTGGTTCTTTTTGTCCAGTTTGCGACCTTGCCGAAAATGCCGCCACGTGGGCGAGCGACATTGGGTACATTAATAGCAGTAATGAATCGACCGAGAATGAAGTTTGGCCTAATAATGCTGGTGCTTATTTTTACAGGTCACTTCGCATTATTCACCTATGTCCGACCCTTTCTTGAAAACGTAACAGGCGTTGCTACGGCTGGTATTTCTGGCATTTTGTTGGGCTTTGGTGTGGCGAACTTCATTGGGACTCACCTAGCTGGTGCGTTAATTGCGCGATCTCTGCGTCTTACCTTAACTGTTGCACCATTGATCATTGGCTTAGCAGGAATAGGGATGGTTAGCATTCAGGGCGCTGTTGCTCCAACCGCTGTATTGGTAGCGATTTGGGGTATGGCGTTTGGTGGCGTGCCTGTTGGTTGGTCGACTTGGATCACGCGTAGTGTGCCGGACGAAGCCGAAAGCGGTGGTGGACTTTTAGTTGCTGCTATTCAAGTAGGGATTGCTACCGGTGCCGCAGCGGGTGGATTGGTGTTTGATACAAGTGGTGCGTTGGGTGTCTTTAGTATCGCTGCTTTGATACTTCTGGCGGCTTCCTTGTTTGTCTCAATCGGCTTGAGAACTAAACCCACGGCAGTTGCAAAAAGCATTTGATCTAAAAAACGCCTATCTATAAAAATCATTAGCCTAATGATTAAAGCACTCTGATTATATTGTTAATAGTCAGGGTGCTTTTTTATTCATTGGGTATTAGTGTTTAAAGGTCAGTCTATTAATAATCGCAATCCGAGTGATGCCATTAGTAAACCTGTCACCCGCTCGATCCATATCTTAAAAATCAGTACTTTTTGTTGGATTCTGGCTGACGTGAGTAAACATGCGACCAGTGCAAACCAGAGAAAATGCGCTAAAGCGATATAAGCGCCATAACCAAGCTCCATCAATAAAGAGGTATCAGTAGAAATAACTTGGCTAAACAAGGATACGATGAACAACATGGTTTTTGGGTTGAGTGCGTTACAGGCAAAACCAGACCAAAATGCAGAGCTGTGTTTAGATACTTTGTTTTGAGGCGAGTCTTCTTTTTTTGATAGCTCCGATGTTTTCCTCTTCCTGAGTTTTGAGCCCAAAATGATTGCCTTTATATCGGGCCATAAGGCAGAAATGCCTAGCCAAATAAGGTACATGGCGCCGAGATAGCGCAAGGTATTCAGAACCCAAATATTATTTGCAAACACAATCCCCAGTCCCAAGAGTGTATAGGCTAAATGTACACTGATGGCAGCGCTTATTCCGATGGCGCATAAAATGCCATCTCGTCGTCCTTTTAATAGTGAGACTTTTGATACCATTGCAAAATCTGGCCCTGGGCTCATAACAGCCAATAGCGTGATAATGGCAACGGAATATAACTCAAATTGGTCGATATTTAACATGGTAAGATACTCTCATCTGTGAATAATAAGAGCATGGATGAATGGGGAAATTAATAAAATCGATAATTAATGGTAGATATTGTGAGTAATAGTCACATAAAAAGACGACTACCTCCTTTGGGCGCATTGACTGCGTTCGAAGCAGCAGCGCGCCATCAAAGCTTTTCTCGTGCGGCTCAAGAGCTTCATTTAACTCACGGTGCGATTAGTCGAGCGGTTGCGCAAATAGAAGACCGTATTGGTGTGCAGTTATTTGTTCGGCGTAATCGACGAGTGTATCTCACGTCAGCTGGGCAAAGATTGTTAAAAACCACATCTGAAGCGTTAGATGCACTGAGTCATACAGTGGAAGAAATCCATCGGCATGATAGCTCATCGCCATTTCTTACTGTGTCGTGCGAACCCAGTTTAGCGATGCGTTGGTTAATGCCACGTTTGGGGACTTTTCGGGAATTATGTCCAGAATTGAATATAGACCTTAGGATGGCGGGTGGTCCGATTGATCTCTTATCGGAAAATTGTGATATTGCGATTCGACGCATGGACTTTGGCTTTCATGAAGATTATCAAGTAACGACACTTTGTGCTGAATCAGCTGGCCCTGTGTGTTCTAAAGTTTATTGGGATGGTGTTCAGAAAGATGTAAACAAGGCTAGTTGGCTACACAGTCGTACTCGGCCTAATGCATGGAATGACTGGAAACAGGTTAATGGAATGGAAAACCTGGCCTCAAAAAATGAGCAGTATTTTGATCATTTCTTTTATGCCTTGCAGGCCGCACAAGAACAATTAGGTATGGCAATTGGTTCTATTCCGCTTGTAGAAGATGACTTAAAGGCGCAGCGGCTTATTGCACCATTAGGTATGCAATCTACAGGATATGATTACGCGATACTAACGTTGGATGACCCGAAGAAAGATCTGAGAATTGAGGCATTTGTTAATTGGTTAATAGGGCAAATTACTCGCTAAAAAGGAGCAAACTAGATGCCTAAAGTGTTTGTATTTGGAACCTTGAAGGAAGGTTTCCCTAATTTTAAAACGAATAAAGGTATTCGCTACCGCGGGGAGTTTGCAACCAAAGCACGTTACCCCTTATATCTTGTAGGCGAGCGGTTTTCGCCTTGGTTGGTGTTGAAGGAAGGTGAAGGGCATCCTGTGAAAGGGCAGGTGTTTGATGTGACGGATGACGTTTTAGCCGAGATGGACACATTGGAAAGAATTACGGCGGTAGATGGTTATCGCAAAGTTAGCCTGCCTGTTGTTTGCTTGGAATCAGGCGACGAAATTACGGTTCTCGCATACGGAAAACCACCCGAAATGTTGCAAGATGTTCAGGTGATGCAAGAGTTAGCTGGTGAGTATGGCCTTGAGCATGCGGTGCTTTATCGTAGCCGTGTGGCAGTTGAATAGTTATGTCTTAGTAAGTGCATATTGGTTCATGTTAAAAGCTCTAGGTTGTTCATCCTAGAGCTTATTTAGATCAGTCATTTTTTTCGTGCTTATGAACCTTGAGCGGTTTGTGTTTTGGTTTGTTTTCAGGGGTTACTCTCTGCCTTTTATCTTCTTTTCCTGTTGATTTTGCAATTGGTTTTGGACCTGGTTTGATTCCCATTTAGTACTCTCCAGTAGTTTTTTTAAATAATGTTCTATTTGAATATAGCTGATAAAAATAAAGTATGGCTCAACGGTATGTGTATTTAACCTGTAACTATATTTAACAAATGTAGTTAGCAAAACTTTTCCTCTAGAAAGCCCTAAATAAGAAGCTTTAAATTAGGCTTTTGTCTTTCCATCTCAATGTAATTCTTTGCCATATCCAAAGCCGTCATCCTCTCTGTCGTAAATTGTCATTCGCTGGACGCTTCCAAGCATTAGGGTAGAAATCTTTATCTCTATTATCACGGTGAACGCTTAATCTACGGCGTCTTGGCAGACTAAGACGCTGCAACCTTTTTTAAACACACCACGATAATCGTTGAAGCGATTATTTATCTAAGGAGCTGATCTGATGCAGCATTATTCCGGCTTTGGGTTGTTAAAGCACAGTTTTAGCCATCACGAGAATTGGCAGCGGGTGTGGCGTAATCCAACCCCGAAAAAGAAATACGATGTGATCATCGTCGGTGGCGGCGGCCACGGTTTGGCGACGGCGTATTACTTGGCGAAAGAGTTTGGTGTCACCAATGTCGCGGTGATTGAAAAAGGCTTTCTTGGCGGTGGTAACACAGCTCGAAATACCACAATCGTTCGTTCTAATTATCTGTGGGACGAAGCGGCTCATTTGTATGAACACGCGATGAAGTTATGGGAAGGTCTGTCACAGGATTTGAACTACAACGTGATGTTTTCTCAGCGTGGCTGTTTGAACCTTGGTCATACTTTGCAAGACATGCGCGATATTGAACGTCGCGTGAATGCCAATCGATTAAACGGTATTGATGGCGAAGTATTAGACGCGAAACAAGTGCAAGAAATTGTGCCTGTATTGGATTGTTCTGATCGTGCGCGTTATCCCGTTATGGGGGCGTCTTGGCAACCACGTGCAGGTGTTGCTCGTCACGATGCCGTTGCTTGGGGTTTTGCCCGTGGCGCTGATGCTCATGGTGTGGATCTGATCCAACAAACAGAAGTTGAAGATTTGATCATTGAAGATGGAACTGTTGTTGGTGTGCGTACTGCCCGTTACGGCGAGATTCGTGCCGATCGTGTAGGTTGCGTGGTGGCTGGTAATTCCAGTGTATTGGCGAAGATGGGTGGCTTCGAGCTGCCATTAGAGTCTCATCCTTTACAAGCTCTAGTGTCCGAACCAATTAAACCAATTCTAGATACGGTTGTTATGTCTAACCAAGTACACGGTTACGCGTCGCAATCTGACAAAGGGGATTTGGTAATCGGCGCTGGTATAGATGGCTACAACGGCTACGGTCAGCGTGGTTCTTATTCCACTATCGAGCATACGATTCAGGCAATTGTGGAAATGTTCCCAGTCTTTAGCCGTGTGCGTATGAATCGTCAGTGGGGCGGTATCGTTGATACCTGTCCAGATGCTTGTCCGATTATCAGTGAAACACCAGTGAAGAATTTGTATTTTAACTGTGGTTGGGGAACGGGCGGTTTTAAAGCGACACCAGGCTCAGGTCATGTGTTTGCTGCATCTTTGGCGAAGGGTGAAATGCATCCGTTGGCAAAACCTTTTTCTATGTTCCGTTTCCATAATGGCGCCCTTGTAGATGAACACGGCGCGGCTGGCGTAGCACACTAAACGGGCTAATACCGAATAAGGAGAGAGTTACCATGTTTCATATTTATTGCCCGCATTGTTGCGAATACCGTGAGGAAGAAGAGTTCCACGCGGCAGGACAGTCGCATATAGCACGACCACTAGATCCAGATGCCTGCACGGATAAGGAATGGGGTGAATACATGTATTTCCGTGCTAACCCGCGAGGAATACATCACGAGCTTTGGGTGCATGCGGCAGGTTGTCGTAAATTTTTTAACATCACTCGTAATACCCAAACTTACGAAATCAAAGAAGTCTACAAGGTGGGCGAAAAACCATCAGTTGTAGCCGACGAAGCGAAATAGAGGCGGGATAACATGACACAAGATTTGAGTAAGCAGTCTAATCGTCTTCAAGAAGGCGGACGTATTGATCGCTCTAAGCCGCTAACTTTCACCTACAATGGCAAACAATATAAAGGCTTTGACGGTGATACGCTGGCGTCCGCTTTGTTGGCGAATGGTGTTGATATTATCGGCCGGAGTTTTAAATACAGCCGTCCGCGTGGCATTGTTGCCGCTGGTGCTGAAGAGCCAAATGCGATCATGCAAATTGGTTCTACTGAGGCGACGCAAATTCCAAACGTGCGAGCGACTCAACAGTCTTTGTATGCTGGTCTGGTGGCTAGCAGCACTAATGGTTGGCCGAATGTTGAAATGGATTTGATGGGGTTAGTGGGGAAAATTGGTGGGAAAATGATGCCGCCAGGTTTTTACTACAAAACCTTCATGTACCCAAAATCCATGTGGGAAACGTACGAGTCTTATATTCGTAAAGCAGCAGGTCTTGGTCGCGCACCAAAAGAAAATGATCCAGACATCTACGACAAGATGAACCAACATTGTGATCTCTTAATCGTGGGTGCTGGTCCAGCTGGTTTAATGGCCGCATTGACAGCGGCTCGCTCTGGCGCTCGAGTGATTATTGCTGATGAGCAAAGCGAGTTTGGTGGTAGCTTGTTAAGCAGCAAAGAAACGCTTAACGGTAAGCCTGCGACAGAATGGGTCAAGGACGTGGTTCAAGAGTTGTCTGGTTTTGATGATGTATTGATGCTGCCTAATTCTCAGGTGAATGGTTATCACGATCATAACTTCTTAACCATTCAGCAGCATTGTACGGACCAGTTTGCAGACCGTGCGCCGAATGGTCAAATTGCTCAGCGTTTGCATCGTGTACGAGCGAAATGGGTTGTTTTAGCGACCGGTGCTCATGAGCGTCCTTTGGTTTATGGTAACAATGATGTGCCTGGTTGCATGGTCGCTAATGCTGTGTCGACTTACATCAATCGTTATGGCGTGGCTCCTGGTAAAGATCTAGTACTAATGACCTCCAATGACAATGCTTACCGCGCAGCGTTAGATTGGCATGATGCTGGTCGCAATGTGGTGGCGATTGTTGATTCTCGCAAGAATCCTCAAGGTACCTTTGTGGATGCAGCACGTGACCGTGGTATCAGTATCATTGTTGGTTCTGGTGTCATTGAAGCACATGGCAGCAAGCGCGTATCGGGTGTATCTATTGCACCATTGAACGATGCGGGCGATGCGGTTGTCGGTCCTATCATTAAGATGGCGGCGGACACGGTAGCAAGTTCAGGTGGCTGGAGTCCGGTTATTCACTTGTCTTGTCATACGGGCGCTCGTCCAGTGTGGAATGATGAAATTTTAGGTTTTACGCCAGGTGCTACCTATCAGAAGCAATTAACTGCAGGTGCGATTAATGGTGCGTTTTCTACCGCACAAGCTTTGTCTGAAGGTGTGAAAGTTGCATCTGATGCCTTGTCTCAGTTGGGATTAGCTAAATCAGACGTGGCATTGCCAGAAACTGAAGTCGTCGAAGAGGGCAAAGCCATGGCTTTGTTCCATATTCCACATACAAAACCAACATCAAAAGCGCCTAAGCAGTTTGTCGATTATCAAAATGATGTCACAGCAGCAGGTATTGAATTAGCGTGTCGTGAAGGTTTTGAGTCTATCGAGCACGTTAAGCGTTATACCGCCATGGGCTTTGGTACGGATCAAGGTAAGTTGGGTAACATCAATGGTATGGCGATTGCGGCAAAAATGCTCAATCAAACGATACCTCAAACAGGTACGACTATTTTCCGTCCTAACTACACACCAGTTACTTTCGGTGCGATTGCAGGACGCGATTGCGGTGAGTTGTTCGACCCAGAACGCTATACGGCAATGCATGCTTGGCATGTTGAGCACGGCGCGAAGTTTGAAGATGTGGGGCAATGGAAGCGTGCTTGGTATTACCCTAAAGGCAACGAGACGATGCAACAAGCATTGGATCGTGAATGTTTAGCGACTCGTAAGTCTGTAGGGATATTGGATGCCTCTACATTGGGTAAAATTGATATCCAAGGTAAAGATGCTCGTGAGTTCCTTGGCCGTGTTTACACCAATGCATGGGCGAAATTACCAGTAGGTAAATGTCGTTATGGCTTGATGTGTGGTGAAGACGGCATGGTATTTGATGACGGTGTGACATCTTGTTTGGCGGAAAATCATTTCTTAATGACTACCACGTCTGGCGGTGCTGCACGCGTTCTGTCTTGGTTAGAAATTTATCATCAAACTGAATGGCCTGAATTGGAAGTGTATTTCAATAGTGTGACGGACCATTGGTCAACCATGACAATTTCTGGCCCGAATAGCCGTAAGTTGTTAGAAAAACTGACGGATTATGATGTGTCAAAAGAAAATATGGCCTTCATGGATTGGAAGCCTATGACGGTTGCTGGCGTACCAGCCCGTGTGTTCCGTATTTCCTTTACTGGTGAGTTATCTTTTGAGATTAACGTACAAGCCAACTATGGCTTACATGTTTGGAAGGCACTATTTGAACATGGTGAAGAATTTAATTTAACACCATATGGCACGGAAACTATGCACATCTTGCGTGCAGAAAAAGGCTTTATCATTGCAGGTCAAGACACTGATGGTTCCGTACATCCGTTTGATCTAGGCATGTCATGGGCTGTCTCTATGCAAAAACCATTTAGCTTTATCGGTAAGCGCGGTATGCAGCGTGAAGACTGTGTTCGTGAGAATCGAAAACAGCTTGTTGGCTTGAAAACGATAGATCCTAAAGCAGTATTACCAGAAGGTGCGCAAGGTGTACTTGATCCGAAGGCGCCAATTCCAATGCCAATGGTTGGTCATGTGACATCAAGTTACTGGAGCGCGAACTTGAATCGTTCTGTGGCAATGGGTTTTGTAAAAGGTGGCTTAAATAAAATGGGTGAGAGAGTCTTTTATCCATTGGCAGATGGCCGTGTTATTGAAGCTGAAATTTGCAGTCCAGTATTTTTAGATCCAAAAGGGGAGCGTCAAAATGTCTGATGTCACAGTAGAAGCAATGGAAGGGAAGTTGGTGACAGATCAACTTCCAACAGGCGCTATTGTAGGTGAAAGCCCTCTGCATCACTCTGATCTTGCTAGTATTGCTAAGAAAGGGCCGCAGCAAGGTGGCGTGCACTTTCATGAGCGTAAATTGAAAGGGCTGTTAACTCTACGTTGCGCACCTTCAGCAGAGCAACTAGCAGTGATTGAATCTTTATTGGGTGTGGCTTTGCCAATGCAGCCGTTGACTTCAGTAACGACTGACGCGATTTCAGTGCGTTGGATGTCTCCCGATGAGTGGCTCATTATTGTGGCGGGTGAGCAGGCTTTTGAAATAGAAACTCAATTCCAAGAAAAGCTTACTGGACATTATGCATTAGTGAATATTAGTGGCGGCACAACCATTTTCGATGTATCTGGCAGTCATGTTGTTGATATGTTGAAAAAGTCTACACCGGTGGATTTACATGCGAGTGAATTCCCTGTTGGTAAAGTTGTGTCTACGGTATTTGCTAAAAGTGGGGCGACTATTTGTCGTCTGGCTGACGACAAATTTGAATTGGTTGTACGTCGTAGCTTTGCAGACTATCTCTGGTTATGGATTCAGGACGCGAGTCGAGAATATGGCCTACTGGTAAAAGCGTAACTTTTTCTCATTCACTTGTGTTAATTCACGGTTTTGGTTGGCCACTTTCTAGTGGTCAGCCGTTTTCGTGACGTAAAAAACTTAAGATAATAAGAGACTATTTTATGAAATCAAAAACCGCGCCTTGGATTTTTACTGCTAGCTGCCCAAGCATAATAGGAACGGTCGACGTAGTAACTCGATACATGGCGCAAGCCGGTAACTATGTTGATGAAATTCACTCTTTTGATGACCGCGAATCAGGTCGTTTTTTTATCCGCATAGAATTTTTGCCACAACATGCTGATTTCAATGAAGACGTGTTTAAAACTGAGTTCGCAGAACGCGCTGCTGAATTTAATATGGATTGGTCGTTAACCGCACCAAACCACAAACCAAAAGTCGCGATCATGGTGTCGAAATACGATCATTGCTTGAATGACTTATTATACCGTTTTCGTACTGGGCAATTGAATATTGATGTTACTGTCATTATTTCCAACCATCCTGATTTAGAAGACCTTGCTAAATGGCATGGTATTCCTTATTACCATTTGCCTATTACCGCTGAAACTAAGCTAGAGCAAGAAGCGCAAGTTCGTGACTTGATTGAAAAATATGACACTGAATTGGTGGTATTAGCACGTTACATGCAGGTGCTTTCTCCAAGCATGTGCGAATACCTAGATGGCCGAGCAATCAATATTCATCACTCTTTATTGCCAGGCTTTAAAGGCGCTCGCCCTTATCACCAAGCTTGGGAAAAAGGCGTGAAAATGGTCGGTGCGACGGCTCACTATGTTAACAATGATCTCGACGAAGGTCCAATTATTTCCCAAGGTATTCAGGTAGTAAACCATGCGCATTACGCAGAAGACTTGATCGCGAAAGGGCAAGACATCGAACGTGTTACCTTGTTTAACGCGGTGAAATGTCACGTTGAAAAGCGTGTTTTCTTGAATGGTAAACGCACCGTGGTATTTGGTGGGTAGTCTGCTTATCTAGCAGCAGATTAGTGCAAGTAAAAAGCTGCTCCGGGGAGCGGCTTTTTTTGTTTAAAATTCAGTATTCAAAATTGTTCTTTAGTGTGGCATGTTGCTTAGGATGGTTTGTTATATAAGAAAAACAATGTCGCCAGAAGGGGTATTTGGTGTTCGCTGCTTTAGGTAAATAAATAATTGATCGATCAGCTTTTTCTTAGTTGTTCCTTTTGGCCAAACTAAATAGTAGCCATCTCCGGTTGCGATAGCTTCATTAAACGGTGTGGCTAATAATCCATTATTAATCGTATCAGCGCTTAACAGTAAGTCTCCTATTGAAACACCATGTCCACACATAGCAGCCATATTGCCTTGTTCTAAGGTGTCAAATATTTTGCCTTGTGCAAGATGTAAATCGGGGTGTTTTTGAGTGCCTTTGAGCCATCGTCTCCAATCTCTCTTATCTGGTGATGGGTGAATCAGAGAGCAGTTCTCTAGATTGTTGTGAGCAATCTCTTTCATGTTTGGAGCGCATATTGGTATTAGCCATTCTAGAAAAAGCAGTGCGCATTCTGTGTCCTGACCAAACACCCCATTCCCTAAAAGGATCGCACAGTCGTAGGGTTCTTTACTAAAATTAACGGTATCAATATCCATCCAAACGCTGGTGGTTTCGATCTTATGTGTTGAATTATCTTCATGAAAGGTATGTAAGTTATCTAGCAACCAGCGCATCGTAATAGTAGAAGGTGCTTTTAGTCGAATTTCATTATGGCTACTGCGAAATTCTGAGCACGCTCTTTCTAGATAATTGAATCCTTCACTAATCTGCCCAGCGAGTGAGCTACCAGCACTTGTTACTTCAACTTTAGGGCCTTTCCGTTTAAATAGTTCACATCCAAACCATACTTCTAGCGTGCGAATGTGCTTGCTAATGGCTCCCGTTGTTAGATTTAGGTGGTCCGCAGCCCTAGTAAATGAGCCATATCGAGCCGCGGCTTCGAAGGCGCGAAGTGCATATAGTGGTGGTAGTGACATAGGGAATTTATCCAATGTTGAGTTTTATTCACATTTAGCTTTATTTTTTTCCGTTTTTCAACAGCGTTTTAAGTATTGAATAATATGCTCGTTTAAATGAATGGATGCAGGGAAAAAAATGTTAAGTAATGGAAAAATAGTAATTCAGTCAGATTTAAAAAAAATAATACAGGATCAGAAGTTTTTATCTATAAGTGAAGATTGGCGAGTTGAAGCATTCAGAAACATTATGACATGTCTTGAAGATAACGCTTTTCCCTGCTTTTTTGGTCGAAATGCTTGTAGAAAAAATTCCCTTCGTTTTGCCTTTATTGGGGAAAAAAAAACGATTGTTGAGATGGTTGGAGCTTTAACTGAGTTTACGCAAAGTATCGCTAATACTGAACTAGAAGATCGGTTGTATAGCCCATTATTGATTGTATTCAAAGAAAACGAATTTAAAAAGTTAACTGATGAACATGATTTCGCATGGAATCGAATACAAGAAATGCATGATCATGATATCTCCCCATGGCCAAAAACGATTCCGACAGAAACTGATAATTCTGAATGGTCTTTTTGCTTTGGTGGAGTCGAACTATTTATTAATGTGAGTTGCCCAAGTCATACTCAACTGAAAAGCAGGAATCTTGGGAGGCATGTAGTATTCGTTATTAACCCTCGGGAGCATTTTGATGTTTTAGCAAGTCATAAAACACCTAAAGGAAGAAATATCAGAGAAAAAATACGTCATCGAGTTGATAGTTATAATGGAGGAATTGTTCCTGCAGAACTAGGGTTTTATGGAGACTCTGATAACTTAGAATGGAAGCAATATATTCTAAATGAGCATGATTCTAATTCCAGATCTCGCTGTCCTCTTCATATTCAAAAAAAAGAAAATAGCTTATGAACTTAGCACTGTTAATGGCATACATATTTGCAATTCTAATATTGCTTCTAACACCCGGTCCGGTTGTTGCTCTTGTTACGGGTACGGCAATTCGTTTTGGATACCGAAGAGCCTTTGCTACTGTGGTAGGCACGAACTTAGCCTCATTCGTGTTGATTTTTTTTGCAGCACTGATGTTGATTGGCGTAGTCTCATTAGATATTTTTTATCTGCGAGTATTGGGAGTCATAGGCTCATGTTTTATTGGTTATATGGCTATTCAAAGCTTACAAACCATATCCACTGTAGCTAAAAATGACGAAAAAAATGCGGGTTCAAGTAAGAGTGGAATGCTTCAAGGCTTCATAACAGGTATATCGAACCCTAAAGATATTCTGTTTTTCGTTTCGCTGTTTCCCCAATTCATTGCCATTACAAATGATTTTAGTACAAGTATTTTTACTCTTTCTATTGTCTGGATGATTTTTGATATTACGGTGCTCTCTCTTTATATTCTTATTGTGAAACGGTGGCTTCCGAATAAGCATAATAAGGGGATGGAGATCTTGTCGTCTTTATTTCTTTTAGTTATAGCAGTTTTAGGGGTGATATATAATATCTATGAAATGGTGGGGCTTGATTGATTTAGATGGATGGAATGTCTGTTAGTGTTTCTTCTAAGGGGTCAGGTTGGGGGCAGAAACGTGTGTTGGGTTATTTATTGAAGTAGTCCCTGAGTTCAAGCATAAACTCATCACTTATGAACTAGTTGAGCCGTCCTAGAGCAAATATTGGTCTATTTTCCTATCCGCTGCGTATCATTTTAATTGAGTTCATTTTAAGAGAAGCAAGAGGTCAATTTTGAGGATAGCAAAAGTGTGTGTGGCGCTGAGTTCTTTATTGCTCGTTGCCTGTACCAAAGTAGGGTTAGGCGTTGCCAATTTACCTAATGCATTCAGTGATACCGAAACGACAAAAGATATCGCTTATGGCGCTGAGCCTTGGCAGAAGTTAGATGTTTATGTCCCGCCTCATTCTTCGGGTCAATCTCTTCCTGTTGTTGTCTTCTTCTATGGTGGCAGCTGGAAGGATGGTTCAAAAGACATGTATCCCTTTGTAGGCGAAGCCTTTGCGAAAAAAGGCTATATCATTGTGATTGCCGATTACAGTAAATACCCGCAGGTAAAATTTCCGACCTTTGTTGAAGACGGTGCCAAAGCGGTTGCTTGGACCTATCGTCATATCGCCGAATATCAGGGCGACCCTAAACGCTTGTTTATAGCGGGACATTCCGCTGGTGCGCACATTGGCGCCATGGTGGTTGCGGATAAGCAGTATTTGCAAGCCGAAGGCTTAACGCCATCTATTACCAATGCCTTTGCTGGCTTATCTGGCCCCTATGATTTTGTGCCTTACGAAGACGACTATAAGGACATGTTTGGCCCACCTGCAAACTACCCAAACATGCAAGTAACCACGTTTATTGATGGCAAAGAGCCGCCAATGTTACTGCTTTGGGGCGCTGACGATACTATCGTAGGCAAAAGCAATATGGATAAGTTAATCGCAAAAATTCATGCTGAGCAGGGCAGCGTGGAAAGTAAAATCTACCAAAGTGTTGGCCATGCCGATATGGTGTCTAGTCTTGTGTGGTTTTTGAAAAGCAAAGCACCAATTTTAGATGACGTGACGGATTTCTTTCAGCGCCACGGTGCGAATGCGGAAAAAGTGGAAGATTAAAGTGTACTGACATTTTGCTTGGTCAGGATAGCGTTGAAATCTTTTAATGGACATTAATCAGTTAAGTAAACACATACAAAAATTACTTAAATCCACATTACTTTTGTATAGAAAAACGATAGCCTCAATTTAAATGGTTTATATATTTATTCGATATAAAAAGGGCTTAATGTGGATTTAGTTCGACTTATTTATACTAGCACCATTACCGAGAAATTTGAGGTTGATGACATTGCCCGCATTCTTAAAGTGGCACGAGTCAATAATAAAGCCCTCAATGTGACTGGCTTGCTGTCTTTTAACAGGCAGTTCTTTCTTCAATGTTTAGAAGGAACACGCCAAGACGTGAATCAGATCTATCATAAAATCGCGACGGATTCCCGCCATAGAAAGCCTGAAATAATAGATTATCAAGAAATCTCCCACAGGGAGTTCGATAGCTGGAATATGGGCTATTTACAAAATACAGAAAGCCTTCGTGAGCTATTTTATCAGCATACAAAAAGCATCAGTTTCGACCCATATAACATGAATGGTGAGCGTGCTTTGTCTCTATTGCTGGATATCAGAGATGAGATAAAACGGGCAGAATCACAATGATAATCTAGGGAATATGCTCTTCGAAGTGGATGTAACTCTCTCCTTACATAAGCATTCTTTATGAAGTTGATACCCAATTGTGTGGTTGGAGTGTTTTTTACAGTGTGTTCAGTTTAGTATACTGGCCTCTTTTCCCGACACGTTGTGAAGTAGCCTCTATGACAGAAAACAGTATGACGGACACCAATTCCAGCTTCGATTTGGCCGCTGAGCTAAAAGCCATAGTTGGCAGCCAATATACGCTAACCGATGAAGACAAGACCAAACCTTACAGCCAAGGTTTTCGTCTTGGTGGTGGTAAGGCGTATGCGGTTGTTCGTCCTGGTAGCTTGGTCGAAATTTGGAAATGTCTGCAAGCCTGTGTGAAAGCGGACGTTATCGTCATTATGCAAGCGGCTAATACTGGCTTAACGGGTGGTTCAACACCTAATGGCGCGGACTATGATCGTCCTATCGTGATCATCAGCACCATGCGCATTGACGACATTCAGTTGCTTGATCAAGGTAAACAGATTGTGGGTTTTGCGGGAAGTACCTTGTTCGGCTTAGAAGACACGCTGAAACCTTATGGTCGTGAGCCTCATTCTGTTATTGGTTCTTCTTGCATTGGTGCGTCTATTGTTGGTGGTGTGTGTAACAACTCTGGTGGCGCTCTAGTTCAACGTGGCCCTGCGTACACAGAAATGTCCTTGTTTGCCCAAGTTACACAAGATGGCGAACTGCAGTTGGTAAATAACTTAGGTATTGAGTTGGGAACGGATCCAGAAGAAATTCTGACCAACCTGCAAAACAAAACTTACCAAGAAAAAGACGTTCAGTTCCCAGAAAAGCGCGGTTCTGACAACGAATACCACGAGCGTATTCGTGACGTAGACGCAGACACCCCATCACGTTTCAATAACGATCCTCGTCGCTTGTACGAAGCATCTGGTTGTGCGGGTAAATTGGCGGTCTTTGCTGTGCGTATTGATACCTTCCCGATTCCAGAAAAGTACCAAGTCTTCTACATTGGCACCAATGATCCTGCGGTGATGGAACAAATGCGCCGTGATATGTTGTCTACCTTCAAAAATCTGCCTGTGTCTGGTGAATACATGCACAGCAGCAGCTATGACATCAGTAAAAAATACGGCAAAGACAGCTATTTAGTGATCGATAAATTGGGCACTAAATACATCCCCAAAATGTTTGCGCTAAAACGTACAGTGGACAGATGGGCTGGAAAACTGAAATTCATGCCGTCTAAATTCTCTGACATCATGATGCAATACGCGAGTCAGCTGTTCCCAAATCATCTACCAAAGCGCATGGAAGATTTCCGTGAAAAGTACGAACATCATTGGATAGTGGAAACCAGCAACGACGGTGTGGCGGAAGCGCAAGCCTATTTAGAAAACTTCTTTAAAGACAACGAAGGTGACTTCTTTGTTTGTACCAAACGTGAAGCTGACCAAGCCATCTTGCATCGCTTTGTGACCGGCGGAGCATTGACTCGCCTTCATATAATGAATAAGAAAAAACTGGGTTCCATCATGACCATCGACGTGGCCTTCCCACGAAATGAGCGCGATTGGTTTGAAGAACTACCAAAAGACATCGAAGAAAAAGTCGCGGTGAAAATGTACTACGGGCATTTCTTCTGTCACGTCATGCACCAAAACTACATCATGAAAAAAGGTGTTGATGCCAAAGCGGTGAAGAAACAAATTCTATCCAGCTACGATGCACGCGGTGCAGAATACCCAGCCGAACATAACGTGGGCCATGAATATGTTGCGAAACCAGCATTGCGTGAGTTTTACCAAAAAACCGACCCAACCAACAGCTTCAACTCCGGCATCGGTGGCACCAGTAAATTGAAAAACTGGCAAGAGCTGAGTGGCGAACACACAGGCTGTGGTTGTCATAAATAAGCGTTAGAACAAGAGTAAATGCAAAAAGCCGAGACGTTTCTTTTAAAGATGTCTCGGCTTTTTTGCTTCTTTACTTAACCATTGAGAATTGAGAGATTTCTATATCTTGTCCGTCAGGGAACTTTGCGTGTATTTCTAGCTTACCTCCCAATGCTTCAATATATTGATTCAATGTACTGATAAGGGCATCGGGACGATTTTCAATTTGAGAGATGTTTGGCTGAGCGATATTCATAAGACCTGCTAAATCTGCCTGATTTATGCCTCTTTTTTTTCTAACTTCTGCAAGAGACATCTCTGTAATGATGGCAACAGCTTTAGCTCTAGCTGCGGCTTGAACCTCTGGTTTAATTTTCTTCCGTAATTCGTTGATCGACTTAGCCATAACTAAACCTCCTATCTTGTGTTTTCTGAATCACTATTTTTCAAGTAATTTAAGAATTCTTTTTCAGCTAACGGAATATATCTATCATAAAAGGTCTTATCTTTTTTCCCATCTTTGCGGCCACCACATAACAATATGGCTTTTCTTGTTGGGTCAAAGGCATAAAAGACACGATAAGGTTTTCCTGCATGCTGAACTCTCAATTCTTTAAGGTTCTTTACCTTATTTGTTCCTTTTATAGAGTCTGCATAGGGTCGTGCTAATTGAGGACCTTTAATCTCTAATACATCAACCATTGATAGCACGTCTTCTTGCTCTTTGTCCGTCAAGCCAAGAAACCATTGTTCGTATTCGTCGGTTATTAATATCTCCCAAATCATAAGCAATCCTTGCTGTCTTTATGATCAAAAAATACGCTTTAACGTATATACTGTCAAGAGTATATTTTAAAAGCCTGAACTTGTTAGATTCGCTTATGAAGAGGGTTATGAGATAGTTTTTTGTCTATTCCCATTTATACCAATGTAATAAGATGACTGAAATGGATACCGCTCTGGTTAGCCAACACCACATAGGATGAAAACGACCATGTCCAACTACGACAAGTTAACGTCACACTACCAAACACTCAGCCATTTTAACCACGCTCAAGCCATGCTGAGCTGGGATGCAGCGGCAAACATGCCATCGGGCGGCAGCGAAGCACGTTCCAACGCCATGGCGGAATTATCGGTTCACATTCACCGACTATCGACACAACCCCAGCTAGAAGAATGGTTTGGTAACGCTGAACAAGAATCCTTAAGCACAGAACAACAAGCCAGCCTGCGAGAGATGAAACGTCAATGGCAGCAAGCCACTGTCGTTCCAGAAGACCTAGTACAAGCGCAATCCAAAGCGGGTTCGAAATGCGAACATGCGTGGCGCTCTCAGCGCCAAGAAAACGATTGGACAGGCTTCGAGAAAAACTGGAAAGAAGTCGTTGCTTTGTCTCGTGAAGAAGCCAAAATCCGTGGCGAAGCACTTGGTCTTACACCTTATGATGCCATGCTCGACAAATTTGAACCGGGCACTACAACCGCATCTCTTGATACCTTATTTACCGATGTGAAAACTTGGTTGCCAGAACTGATTGAAAAGGTTTTGGAAAAACAGAAGTCTGAATCCATCCTATTGCCATCGGGTACTTTCTCTACTGCAACGCAAAAAGCCCTTGGTTTAGAAGTCATGAAGCTGCTGCAATTCGACTTTGACCGTGGTCGACTTGACCAGAGTGTGCATCCGTTTTGTGGCGGTGTACCAAGCGATGTGCGCATTACCACGCGATATGATGAAAAAGACTTTGTACAAGCCTTAATGGGCATCGTACACGAAACAGGGCACGCCCGTTATGAACAAGGTTTACCCAAAGCCTTTGCTGGATTGCCTGTTGGCGAAGCCCGCTCCATGGGCATTCATGAATCTCAGTCGCTCTTCTTTGAAATGCAAATAGGGCGCAGCAAGCCATTTATTTCCCACTTATCACGACTCTCAGCTGAAGCTTTCAACGCACATAACGACCCTGTCTTTGCCGAAGACAACCTCTACAAAATCTACACCCAAGTAGAAAAAGGTTTCATTCGTGTCGACGCTGATGAACTCACGTATCCCGCTCACGTCATCTTGCGTTACGAGATCGAGCGTGACCTGATCAACGGCGTGATAGAACACACAGACGTACCGGCATTGTGGGATGAGAAAATGAAAGCCGCCCTTGGTATCTCCACCAAAGACAATTATAAAAACGGCTGCATGCAAGACATCCATTGGACAGACGGCGCTTTCGGCTATTTCCCAAGCTACACACTCGGTGCCATGTACGCCGCCCAATACAAAGCCACCATGATACAAAAGGTCGACTTCGACGCCGCAATCCAAAGTGGCGACCTAACCCCCATCTTCCAATGGCTAAGCGACAACATCTGGTCACAAGCCTCGCTTCACACCACAGATGAACTCGTCAAACGCGCCACAGGCGAAACCCTAAACGCCGAACATTTTAGAAAACACCTAGAAGGGCGTTATTTGCAAAAGAGGTAAAATCATTTAGATGAGTGGGTCAAGGCTAGACAGACCACTGTCTAGCCTTTTAATCATAATGGCTTGAACTTATCTTTTTGGATAGCCGTGTTTTAGCAATACTATCTTAGTAAAGTTTATGTAGATTAGAGTGAATATATCAGTTTTTATCTGCTGAATAAGCTAGGCTTTTTTGTTTTTCAAGTTCAGCCAAACGAGATGTTAAAGCACGGTGGATGTTGTCAAAGGCGATACTTCCTAGCGCCACGCGAAATGGCGCTTTAGGCATATCAATCACTTTAAGCATTGCCGTAACCGTATTATCAGCGTCTCCCTTAATTGGGAAATCACCATTAAACAATGCATGTCGCATTTTTTCTGCCGCGCTATTTTGATAGCTCTCTAGGGAGTTAGCTAAGTCCAATCCCTTTGCAAAGTTAGTTTCTGTTGGGCCAGGTTCTATAATGACACAATCAATACCATATTCATTCACCTCTTGAGATACCGATTCTATAAAGCCTTCAATTCCCCATTTACTAGCATGATATAGGCTGAAATTCGGATAGGCGACTTGTCCTCCTTCAGATGAGATTTGAACAATACGGCCTTTATCTTGTTTGCGTAAATGTGGTAGCGCGGCTCGTATAAGCTGAATAGACCCAGTTAGGTTCGTGGTAATCTGACGGTCAATTTGCTGATCAGTCAAAGCCTCAGCCACACCAAATAAGCCGTAACCGGCATTACTCACTACAAAATCTATTGGGCCGGCCATGAATGCAGTATCAACCGCACTCCGCACTGAGCCTAGGTCGGTGAGATCTAATTGCAACACTTGTAAACTTTCAGGGAAGCTCGCTTTTAGCTCATCTAATGTTGATATTTTCCGAACGGTTGCGAATACCTTATCTCCACGCGAAAGCGCTTGTTTTGCGAGCTTTAAACCTAAGCCTGAAGAGGCTCCAGTGATAAACCATGTTTTGTTGAGCATAATACTTATTCCTTCTGATTGATGAGGATTCACTATAGAAGATTGTTATTAGTAGTTTAATGATCAATAATTCGAATGACTTGTTTAGGATTATTCAACAATGAAAAAACCATCACTCAATGATTTGGGGGCTTTTCGAGAGGTTGCGCATCAGCGTAGTTTTAGCAAAGCGGCAGATCATCTTGGGGTAAGTCGTTCAGCTTTGAGCCATGTTATAAAAGGATTAGAGGCATATCTAGGCTCTCAATTGCTGAGACGTACTACTCGCAGTGTTTCCTTAACACCAGCTGGTGAACATTTATTCTCAGGCTTATCGCCAATACTTAGTGACTTGGATAAATTGCTGTTTGAAACTGGTCACGACAAAGAGCACCTGTTCGGAGAAATTCGAATTAATGGTAGCGAGTCGGCGATAGCTTATTTATTGGAAAAAATTGTCCCTACATTTCGAGAGCATTACCCCAGCATCAAGCTAGACCTCGTTTGTGATGGTGAGTTAAGTGATATTACTCAGGACGGATTTGATGCCGGTATCCGGCTTGGAGAGTCTCTTCTTAAGGACATGATTGCTATTCCTCTTGGCCCTAAAATAAGGTTTATTGCTGTCGCATCTCCTCAATATTTAAATCAATACCCTGCCCCAATAACACCTATTGAGCTTAATAAGCACCATTGTATTCGCCAGCGGTTACCAAGTGGTAAACGTTATCACTGGGAGTTCTTTAAAGATGAGCAATCTGTATCGGTTGATGTTCCAGGTTATATTTCATTAGACAATAACAATTTGATTATCAATGCGGCTACACAGGGAATGGGAGTCGCATTTGTTCCTGAAAATTATGCTAAGGAGCAAATAGCCTCCGGCAACTTAATTAAAGTTTTAGAAGACTGGTGTCCTGAAGAGCCTGGGTTTCACATTTATTTTCCTCGCTACCGTCACATGTCTAAAAGTCTCAGAGCGTTTATCGACGTAATAAAAGAACATAATTAGTTAAAGAGGCGTCTTGCGATAATCTAAGTGCGGTAGTTTTCCAAGGCGTGTATTGTCTTAACACGATGTTGTGTAATCATATTAAGGTGATGCAATCTAGGTTAATGGGATATTAGAAGGATAATTAGGGGCCGATGAAATGCACTAGCTCGGCCCTAAATTCACAATGGCTAAGCGACAACATCTGGACACAAGCTTCACTCCACACCACAGATGAACTCGTCAAACGCGCCACAGGCGAAACCCTAAACGCCGCGCATTTTAGAAAACACCTAGAAGGGCGTTACTTATAGTCGGACTGTGCCTTCCCCTTTTTACTTGAACTAAAGAGCCAAGGGGAAGGCTTTGACCCTGACTGCCACCTCAGCGCTTGCAGCAAACCAAACACCACCGCTCGACGTTATTTTGAGAATTGACGTTTGACCTCGCTCTGGCGTTCTATTTGCTCCTCTTTTCACCTCGTAACTGAACTTAAATACCCCAAAATGTAGGGCACGATGAGCGACGCGTGATCTGCCAAGTTCCTTCCCCTTATTAAGGGGAAGGCTAGGATGGGGTTCCAATTCTCTAATCTTCACAATCCCACAAAAGTCTTATGGTTTTAACTACGCTTTCATTGTATTGTCAGTTTATTGTAATGGATTAATTGGTATGGATTGCTTAGCCGATATTGACACGAAATCAAAAATATCAGGCTTAAACGGTCTAAATTTAACAGAGTGATACACCAAGCTTTGCTTAGTAAAAAAAGAGCGATGGCAAGACGGCGGAATTCATCAGGGATAAAAGCTAAAAATCCTAATAGATGGCTGCGAAGCTGCTTTTGTTAGATCTTGTTTTTTTGCAAAAAATCGTGGTGTCTATAGATAGTTATTTTTAGCTAAAGAAGGAGGATTAATGAGTAACTATGGACTAGTGAAAACCGTCCAGATTGACGGTGATTTTGAGGGATTTGATGATGAAGTCCTCTTTAAACTCATGGATGGAACGTACTGGATTCAAGACCAGTATTTCTATTGGTACCACTATTCATACTGCCCGCGAGTTAATATCCTCCGCGACAATGGTAGGTTTTACCTCCAAGTTGAAGGGCAAAATCAAATTGTTCCCATTCGACAAATATTTGATGTAGTTGAGTCTCAAATTAATGGAGAGTTTAAAGGGTGGGAAGGTGAAACGGTTTACGAGCTTACCAACGGTCAAGTATGGCAACAGTGTACTTACAATTATGAGTATACATATTCTTATATGCCTGAAGCCTTAATTTATAGCGTGGGTGGTGGCTATAAAATGAAAGTGGAAGGTACTTCAGCAGATGTTCGCAGGGTCAAATAAAAATAATAAGCTACAGACCGCATAATAACATATAGTGCGTCGATAGTTTTTGTGTTTATCTGCATATCAATCTACACAAACAATACTTTTTACAGTATATGCTGGTGAGCGGAGTGTTTGAAGTCTCTTAGATTCGCATGTTGGGTCTGATTAAAAATTAATTTCTCAATTAGTTAAAAGGGTAATAATGATAATTGGAACATTTTTAAGATATTATAAGACTTATCAAGGAATTAACTATATACCAATTACTGATGAAGATAAGTTTTGTGGGCTGGTTGGTGACAATGGAATAGGGAAAAGCTCAGTTTTGGAGGCGCTTGATACTTTTTTTAATATTAAGCCTTGGAACTTCAACACCGTCACCAAAAAGAGTGGTAAATCATCTACTAAACCCCAGATAGTTCCTGTCTTTCTCCTCGAACGGGCGTATTTTGATGGTGATGTACTTGAAAAAGCAGAGTTGTTAAATGCTGTTGCTTTAAATATTGGAGAAAACGATGTATCTCCTTCACTTAAAAGTCATGCTAAAGCTTTTGTCGAACATAGAGATAGATTAGAAAAAAGGCTAGATTTGGCTGACTTATTAATTATCCCAATTGGGATTGATTATAAAGGTGGAACATCAATATCGCTCTTTAACAACCGCATGATAGTTGAAGGGTTATTAGGAAGTGAAGTAGAAATTACAAAAACTTCCCTATCTGATGATGAACTTGATTCTTTTCAACCTGTTCTAAACAAAATAAAAGAGATAGTTGATTACATCTATATTCCAAGGGAGATAGAACCAGAGCTTTTTACAAAGTTAGAAACTAGCGAAATTCAGGTTCTTATGGGTGAGACTTTAGTTCAGATACTGAGTGAGAGAGTTCCACAGAGACAAATTAACGAGATCAACTCTAGTCTGAATTCTTTCATCGATACACTTGCGCAGGAACTGGAAATATATTCTTACAGGACTCCTACAGATAGGCAACAATATCTCAAGAAAAATGACGTATACAATCTAATAATTCAATCATTCTTTAGTACAAGAAAACTACACAAAAAACAAGGTGAAAATTGGTTAGAGATTAGTTCATTAAGTTCAGGTGAGAAGCAAAAAGCCATAATTAATGTTGCTCATAGCTTGCTTAAAAAGCATAGAGATACAGGTGCAAATTTAATAATAGGAATTGATGAGCCGGAATCATCTTTGCATATGTCCGCATGTTTCGATCAATTTGATGCTTTATATGAAATTAGTCGAGATGCTATGCAGGTTTTATTTTCATCTCACTGGTATGGTTTTTTACCAACAATTGAGACAGGTAGTGCAACCGTAATATCCAAAAAAGATTCAACACATGTTTTCGACATGATTAACTTGGCTAATTATAGAGAGCAAATTAAGCAGTTAACTGGCATATCTAAAGGGCGTCTACCATATGATATAAGGCTTAAGAGCGTTAATGACTTCGTACAGTCAGTAATTACGAGCGCAATTGGTGAAACACCATTTAACTGGATTATTTGTGAAGGATCGTCTGAAAAAGTGTATTTGAGCTATTACTTTCAAGATTTAATAGATTCAAGAAGGTTAAGGATTGTTCCTGTTGGTGGGGCGAAAGAAATCAAAAGGCTTTATAATCACTTATCAATCTCCTATGAAGATTTTCAAGAAGAAATATCAGGGAAGATTATTTTGCTATCTGATACTGATGCTCAATTGGTTAACTATGATGTAAAGAACTATTCGAACCTTTACTGTAAAAGAATAGTTAATTGCATGAAAGATCGAACAACTAAACTTGTCAATATTCAAGCGAATCCAATTTCTCCAGCTACTGAAATCGAAGATGCTTTAAATGGCAAGTTGTTCTATGAAACTTTATGCTCATTTGTTGATATTTACCCTGAACAACTTAGTTTTTTGAGTGAAATAGTAGATGATATTTCTCAAGAAAGTTCAAAAATTGCATTAGATTTAAAGGCTAGCCAATGGGCTAAAATTGAGCAGTTTTTCGATTTAGATAATAATAAGTTTCTATTTTCTAAGCGATATGCTGAGGCCGTAAATGTTGACTACATTGAACCTTCGTGGATAGAAGAGATTAGGAGGTGGTTAAGCTAAATTAAAAAATCTCTGTAATCGGGATTTTACTCGCTTGGCTTCATAATATCAGTGAGAGTAGTCAAGGTTTCGGAATGAATTGGGGGCAGATGAAAAATTAGGAATGAATTGGGGTCAGAATGAATTGGGGTCAGATGAAAAATTAAGATATTTAGGATTTTTTATCTGACCCTAAATTCAAAATTCTCAGAAGCTTGGTGAGTATTTAGAAAGGGGGCCTAGGGCCAAATCCACGACAAGTAACTATTGAACGTGGTGATGATAAAATGCCACCAACACAAGAGCTTGGACACACATGGGAGCGGGTAAGCCCACACAAGTCATGAGAGTAATGTTTCTGCATTTACTGCGAATTTTTATATCCAGAAAGTAAGCTGGTCAATAGAGTCCTTGCCACAAACTTTCAATTTTTTCCTTTAGGTGTTCTTTATATCGATCAACTATTTCTGTATCTGCAAATATTACACACTCAAGATAAATGTCGTTTGATGTTGAATTTATTTTTACATCAAGGGATTGTGGCTGGTTTTTTAGAGTAATAGCATTACTGTTAGATTTTATGATGTTGCTTTCAAAGGATTTAAGTAGTTCTCTGACTTGCTTTTCGTAATCAGCTAGATAGTTATTTTGTTGAATTAATGCGGTTTCATATTCGCACATATTTGCATCCAGATGGTTTGATATCTTTATACGCCCATCTTCACTAGTTAGATCCTCCTCGTACACCTCCGAGTAGAATCTTTCTAGTTCGTCCTTCAGCCACTTTCTATGCTGAATAGCTTTCCGGTGAATTTCTGTAATTTCACCGATTATGCTTAAGTCAAAATAGGCTAATGAAATTGACAGTAGTAAATCATCCCTTTTATCTAATTGGCGTCTTTCTATCCATTCGTCCGATTTAACCCAACCAAAAGTCAGCAGGCCGACAGTGCCGAGTCCGGCTAGCATTGAGCCAACCATAGTCCAAAAATCGGTAGCGTCCATGTAGCTAAGTGCAAGTGAAATTGTCGCACCGAGCGCAGCCCCTGTTATTAGGGTTAGTCCTTCTTTAAGGAAGAAATCAATTATGTGGCTTAGTACAGGTTTTGGAGATGAAGGCTTCTTGTCCATTTTGTATTGTTCCATGTTGGTTCGATTGTTCACGCTAGCCTTTTCATCTTTAGTACAAAGTTAAGAAAGCGTTAGGTGTTGTTTAGCGTTTAAATAATATGTACATTTCAATTGTCTTTATGGAAGTTAGCACACACCAATTAAACATAATATGGAGATTTATATGTCAGATTCTTTTGTTTTAGAGGCTTTATTTATCCAGCAGCGTCTTCAGATATTATCTATGGTCGACTCACTCCCTGATTTCTATGTTTATGCTTGGGAGGAAGGTGTCTACCCTTACTTAGAAGATACAGATGGAACAGTAATTAAAAAGCCACATGAACCTTATGAGTCGTATTTCCGCTATGGCATGCTAATGGTCAAGTCGGTTACAGAATTTATAGATGAGAAATGGATCAATAAAGAAACTGTTACATTCAGAGATCTTGAGCGTCAATTCAAAGGTTATGAGCCACACCAGCTCCAAAGGGTTTGTAGATACTTATTTTTAAAGGGTACGTATGATGATGAACTATGGAATAGTTTTATAACACCTCAGTGCTCTTCTTCTGCTTATGGAATAAAAGCAGACTACGACTCAAGCTCTATCTATTACATTTGATATAGATGGCTAAAGGAGATTGAGCTCTGTGAAAGCTAAAGACTTCGATAAAAAATTTGAGGAAGGTCAGGAAGATATAGTTGATGATCTGGATCTGTCCTCTGCTCGTCGCGTTAATCAGGAACAGAAGCGAAGCAATGTCGACTTCCCAGCTTGGGTTGTGGAATCATTGGATCGTGAGGCTGCGCGTATTGGCGTTACCCGTCAATCTATCATCAAGGTATGGCTTGTGGAGCGTCTTCAGGCAGAATCTGCTAACAAGCTGCTTAATGGTGACAACGCAAGCAACGCACAAAATTAACAAGCCCATCTTTGTAAGCTAGTTATACCAAGGGGTTGGTTTTTTAGTGAAGAAGGTAGTGTTACCACGAAGAAGCCGAGACACGTATTCGTTATGTCTCGGCTTTGTTTTTCGGTACCTCAAGCCCAGAGTAAAACCAAAGAAACACACCACCGCCAAACACCACCGCAAAAAATATTGAGTAAGAATAGAACCATTTTTTCGTTATACTCTGATTTCTTTCTGGAAGTTAAGCGCTAAGTATAAGGAGGTTTTATGTATCTTGATTCCGAAGAGCAGCTCAGAGAATTCTATGGTTATCCAAAAGGGCGCGCCAAAGATAAGCAGTTGCCTTCCTTAGAGCGTCACTCCAGTAACTTTCTCGTGCATTCTCCGTTCGTGACAATTTCGACCTACGCAAAATCTGGCTTTGTTGATTGTTCCCCTCGTGGAGGAAATCCGGGATTCGTAAAAATTATCAATGACAACTGCATTATTTTGCCCGATGGGAAAGGAAACAATCGGCTTGATAGCCTTGTTAATATCATTGAAACGGGGCAAATCGGGTGTTTGTTTTTGATTCCAGGTGTTGATGAAACGCTTCGAATTAACGGGCTTGCTCGTATTTCAACCTCACCTGAATATTTAAACCTGTTTTCTGACGACAGAAACCCACCCAAAACCTGTATTGAGATCACCATCAAAGAAGTGTTTTTACATTGTGCTAAAGCGTTAATGCGCTCTGAACTTTGGTCTTTAAAGGCGCAAATAGATAGGGCGGATTTTCCTACGATGGGAGCGATGATTAATGATCAGCTATCCATAAAGGATGATCCCGAAGCACAAGAAGATATGATTGCTCGATACAAACGGGATTTATGATTTTTATTTTAAGTCCCGTGTATTATTCTGTGCGGCACTTTAGTTTTTTACAGGAGTTCTAGTGGTAAAAGTTCTGGTTAGTTCGTGTTTAGTTGGCAATAAAGTGAGATACAACGCGAGTTGTTTATCCATCCCTGAGTCTGATTTTTCTTGGCTCAGATCGAATGCAGAACTGGTGGTTTTTTGCCCTGAAGTGTCTGCTGGTCTACCGACTCCAAGAGCGCCTGCTGAAATAATCAAAGGAAGAGGAATTGATGTTCTCGACGGTTCTGCAAAGGTGGTTGGGAACGATGGCGTTGATGTAACGGCTCAATTTGTGAGTGGCGCCAAGAAGGCTTTGGAACTTTGCCAAAAGCAACACATAGACTATGCCGTGCTTGCAGAAGGTAGCCCTTCATGTGGCAGTTCAAAAATATACGACGGTACATTTAAGGGAAATAAAATCGATGGCGCAGGTGTAACCGCTACCTTGTTAGAGCGTAATGGCATCAAAGTATATAGCCAGCATACGATAGCGGAACTACGAAGCCTACTAGAGATAGATGTATGAAGTTTAGCGATCAAGTCATTGAATGGATTGAATCTGATAGTGACCGAATGGAAGCGCTTGAACTTGCTTCAACACTTGGTCTGAATGATTGGTGCTTGGCTGCTGGATTTGTTAGAAACTTGATCTGGGATAAGCTCCATAACAAAGAGGTTTTAACGCCATTACCTCAAAGTGATTTCCTAGCTGCTAAGAAATATTATCTTCTCTATCTTTGCTGAGCTAAAATAGCGATCTAATTCATACTTCAATACAAGAGATTTATAAATGACCGCATTTGATACCAAAGTGGAAGAGTTGATCGCTAAGCATCCTCATTTAACCAAGGATGAAGCCATCAAGATCGTCACTGAGAAAAATAACCGCAAGAAACAGAAGAGAAACGAAAGATCCAATAAAGGCGGTGTGAACAAGGGTTAGTAGCACAAAGCCGTTGCTGCCCGTCATGAGCTAACTAAATCAGACCGAAGGTTTATTGCTTATTTAACCCTAAACATCTCCCTTAGTTTTTTAAGTGTGAAGTGATACTATAGTGATACTTTTACTGATGAAGGTGTCACCATGAGAACGGAAGTTGTTACGACGTTAAAGAGACAAGCGACAAAATTGCTTGCCGATTTACATGAAACCAAAGAACCTATTCTCATAACAGAGCATGGTCAACCTTCTGCATACCTGTTAGATGTTACTGATTATGAGCTGATGGTTGAACGGATGAAGATTCTAGAAGGCATTACGAAAGGAGAGCAGGCCATTCGGGATGGCAGAGTGATGGACATGGAGCAGGCCAAAGATAAGATGAGTAAATGGCTCAAATAATTTGGACTGAGCCAGCCTTAGATAATTTAAATGACATTGCTGAGTATGTTTCTGTTAGTAATCTAGAAGCCGCTAAGCAGTTAGTTAACAATGTGTTCAGCCAGGTACAGAGACTCGAGAGTTTTCCAGAATCAGGAAAAGTACCCGAAGAAATTTCGACATTAAATTATCGAGAAGTTGTTGTTAATCCTTGTCGCGTTTTTTACAAGGTAGAACAGGACTCCGTTTATATTCTGCATGTGCTTAGGCAAGAAAGTGACCTACGGAGGTTTTTAGTCTCAGCAGGGGTGACGCGCCGATAACTGCAGGGTTGTGACATTGAATAGCAGCAAAAGGCCCCTTTGCCAGGTTGCAAAGGGGCCTTTTGCTTCAAGTACCAGAAGCCACTATTAAGCACTGTTTAGAGCTGGCTTTAACCTATCACCAACGTAAACATTTGCCACTTCTCGGGGCGTGAAAGCTTCACATAGCAAGTGACTTCTTATCTCGCTTACAGCCATTTTTCCACACATTAGACGCTATGTTTAATGCGCTTTTTCAAAAACTATAGCCATTTTCATCTGCCTCAAAAGTTTTTATGCGTATACTAGCGCCTCATTTACCCGTTTAGGATCATATATGTCGCTTCTGTTTGAAGAGCTGGACAGCCAAGAATCACCGTTGGGTGAGATTTCTCTTCGTAAACGCCGCATTCCAGCCTTGGGCGATCGTGATATTTATGAAGTAAAACTCGGCGATGAGTTTTTGATGTCGAGTATGTTTGTCGCAGCGGAAGAGGCTCTGTCTACACTGGGCTTGGCGAAGGTGCAAGGCGAGCAGCTTAGCGTCGTCGTGGGCGGTTTGGGTCTGGGTTATACTGCGGTTGCAGCGTTGGCCGACGAGCGTATTGCCGAGCTATTGGTGGTGGATGCGTTAGAGACGGTGATTCATTGGCATCAACAAGAAATGGTGCCATTGGGGAAAGTGTTAAACGCTGACCCTCGTAATCGTTATGTATTAGGCAGTTTTTTTGATTTGGCAACAGCGCCTGAAACCGGTTTTGATCCGCAGCATGCGGGTAAGAAGTTTGATGCGATTTTGTTAGACATTGACCATTCGCCAACCGAATATCTGAATCCTTCCAATGCTGGGTTTTATAGCACGGCGAACTTGTCTTTAATGGCGCAGCAGTTGGTTGATGGAGGCGTCTTTGCGATGTGGTCACAGAATCCACCGGAAGACGATTTTATCGCTTTGTTGGGCACTGTATTTGAAACAGTGGAATCCCACTTAGTGAAGTTTGAAAACCCTTTCCAGGGCGGTTTTGCCACTAACTCTGTTTACGTGTGCGAACGTCCGATTCGAAAAGCCTAATGGTTTTCGGTTGACTCTAAGGTTTTAGCAGAGAAAAAAGCTGATGGATTTGTACAAAAGTGGGCCCATGTCAGTTTTGCAATTTTGGTAGTTAGATTGGCAAGCGGTGGGATTGCCTGTCGTTTGCACGCATTGAACAAACTGATCACGACAGGCATCAGCATAGACACTTATCGAACACAGTAGAACACTGAAACCGAGTAAATATCTCACTGGTAAATCTCCGAAGCACAAGCACTGTAATAAGCGCTCTGTGCCGCTTCGAGATCATCTATCAAATTACAACTAGCGGCTTTAGCATAATGTTTCATGGCATTAGCGCAGGCTTGGCTATTGGTTTTAATTGGCGCATTAATTTTAGTACTGCTTGGCGAAGGGCAAGAGTCGCGATAAACAAAGTCGATGGAAAAGCTTTGCGTTTGCCCACTGCCGTTTGTTTGTCCACTAGATAGGCTGTTTTGACTAGCTGATGCTTGCTTCATTTGGGAATTGAGGCCATTCACCGTCGCTTGTAAATTATTCATTGAGGAGTCGTTAGAGTAGCTATCTTGAATAATGCTACTGATGATTTCCGTTTGCGAATTAATATCTAGCTCGCCTAAACCACCCGCTAGTGCCCCAACGCCCATCGCCATAGCTTTACCCCAATCAAACCCTGAGTCTTCTTCTTGCTGGGCAATAGCCGCTTCTATTTGGCGGTTTTGTTTTGTCAGTTTTTGTGCAGTCTCTTGGCTGGCTTTTTCTACCTCGTTAAGAAGGCTCTTATAGCGTTTGATCACCACTACTTGTTGTTGCATAGCTTGAGGATCATCTGAGGCAAAATTTTTCGCGTTATTCCAGCTCTGGCAAATAGTTTTCGATTGATTGGTAAGAATTTGGTTGGCCTCATTGGCGGCACTGATGACATTTTTCTGAGTCAATCCCAATGAGCGAGCGTTAAAATCGTAGCAAGCATTAGATGAGCTTAATGAGCAAGAGCAATCGCTTCTAAGCTGATTGTTAAGGGAAACTAGCTCTTGCTTCGCGGTCATCAGCTGATGTTGAGACCTTCCTTGATAAATGTTTTCCAGAGAAAGCTCCCCTTGCTTTGTTGGGGTTTTATCCATCATAGCCCCTATGGAAATGCTTAACTCTGGTTTTGTTTCTGCTTTTGCTGCTTCTGTTTTAATAGCCTCTTCAAAAGCCGCGGTGGACGATGCTTGAGAACCATTAGCTTGAAAACCACTAGCTTGAGAGCCCCTAGAGCTACTTTCCTGATCTTCGTTCATTAGTGATTCAAGTGATAGGGCATTCGCCTTCACACCAAACAAAAATATGACGCTAACAAACGTTATCGATACAAAATAAATTAAGCGCTGGTTTATCTTCATTAGATTCTCTTCGCACAGCCCAATATGCTAGTTAAATACTATGGTATATAGCAAAAAATTGTATTATGGTCTTAACTATTTCTAAAGCTAAACTATAGTACAAGTAGAGACTTTATGAACATATCCTTTTCTAAAATCACAAAGCCCTGTGCATTAATACTTCTTCTGATCCTTACAGGATGCTCTTCACAACCCGCATTAATTTCTGCCACTAGGAATAATGATGTGGCAGAAGTAGAAAGCCTACTGAGTTATGGTTATAACCCAAATGTCCGTAACTATACTGAGAGCTATGACCATGGGCGCACTCCCGTTTACTACGCCGCAGAAGGCGGTTACAACTCTCTGGTAAAAAAACTGATTGCGGCTGGAGCAGATGTAAACCAAGCTTCCGATGAACAATGGACTCCTCTCTTAGTTGCCGTGCGATACAGTGGCAACCTTGAAACCATACGTATTTTGGTCGAAGCTGATGTAAATATCCATTTCACCAATAACTATGGCACAAACGCTTTAATGCTCGCTACTTATACGGGCAAGGCTGATATAGTGCAATATCTGCTCGGCCTGGGAATGGACCCTGAAATTAAAAACAATGATGGAAAAGATACTTACGGCTACGCCAAAGATAATAAAGACGTTTCCTCAGATATGATCCACCAATACAGAGAAGCCTATTTACTAAAGCAAAAAATGGCTGGAATTGAAAATCGCATAAAAGAAATTGAAGCTCGTGACGAAGGGCTCCCTGAGTCGCTAAAACACGACAAATACCTTATCGCTTATACCGATGCCTTAAAACAAGAAGAGTATTTAGATGCGGTTATATACGCCAATTTACTTGATAAGCTTAATACTCCAATGGAAGATGCGTTTTATTATTTCTGGGGAGAAGCTTTGCTAAAATTGGAAGATCCAGAGCAAGCTAAAAGTAAACTTAATGAATACCTAAAGCGTACAGGTTCTGGCGGAAAATACTATACACAAGCCTTAAGGCTGATTATTCAAGCGGAAGCTTAGCTCGCGACTAGCAGATATAATACCTACAGGAAAAACAAAAAAGACCGATGCTTCACTCATCGGTCTTTTTTCATTTCGAATTTCTAATAATCCAAGGCCATTTCTGCCATTTTCATGGTGTTTTCAAATGACGCGCAGCCAGCGATAAATAAGCCGTTATGACAGAACATGGCGTCGTCTAACCCAGTGACGTCTTGTAGTTCTTTGTCGGACAATCCGGCCCATGGCGCAGGAAGTTTTTTGCGATCTTCAAACGAGCCGAGTTCGACTGGCACGGTTTGTATGCGCCATTGCCCTGTTTGCGAAGGGTAAACCATAAACAATGCATCTTGTGATAGTCTAAGTACGGTGGTTTTCCACGGTGTGTATTGTTCTAACACGATGACTCTTGGGTCTTCGGCTTTTTCGATGGCATTGGCGACGATGGCTTTTGCATTTACGCCACCGCTTGCCGCGGCGATGAATCGAGTTAAGATGCGTGAAGCAAAGGCTACCGCTTCATCGAAACAAGCGTCAAAGTCGCTTTCTTCTTGCCATGTTGGGTTAAACATGGAGATGGTTTGGCTCAGGCTAATGCCTGTTTGTACGCCTTCTACGTGTCCGCAGTCTATGGCGTCGATGGTGGATACTAAATTTTTATCCAATGAGTTAGCGACTTCTTGGTCACCTGCACATATTTCTAGACCGTATTTTTGCCAAATTAAGCCAAAAGATGAGAATGGGATGCCGTTTTCTCGTGCGCCGGCGCCACCTTTTTGGTGGTGATCAAAACGGCCTTGTTCTGCGTCGTAAATACCGCCTACGTCTAGCACTATATCGGCTTTCGCCATGACGTTTAAGTCACGTGTGCGTATTATTTTTGCAGACGGAAAAAGGTGTTTAAGTGCCGCTACGGCAAATACGTCGTCTGCGTGAAAGTTGCCATTGTGCGTCGCGATTACTTGAACTTGTTCGGTCATTCTACAGTCTCTTTTATTGATATCATTTCACTTAACAGCACACACGTCACTTCACAGTACATACGTACTAAAGGTCGGCATTTTACGGGGTTTTAATGGTGGGTGACACCCTTCGTTTCAACTGTATCTAAGACAAGCTTGTGTAAAAGCCAATAAGAATAGTGTGGAATCACTGAATTTGTCGGGAAAGGGTAAAGATAGTCTAGGCGTTGTTTTGCTCGCTCTGCGCTTATTGTTAAGCTGAAAAAATAGGAATATGATTCCTAAAACCTTAGGGGAGTAGTCTCTCAGCTTTGTCTGAGATAACCGTCAACAGTCTCCGAACAGTCGTTCGTGGCGGTTATATCCAGTTTGTTTGGATTGACAAGACTTAAGGCAAGCGTTGTTCTCGGGGTGGAGGGCAATTCTTGCCTTCTGTCATTTCCACCCCGAGGGTAAGACTGTGTTTCCTATCATTGCTTTTCTAACTTTCGTGTTTTGTTTGTTGAGATCGTTACGATTTCTGTCCACTGTTTTTTATACATCGCGTTTTTTCTTTATTCGTGAGGTGATGCTATGACGCTCGCTATTTTAGCCTTGTTAGGCGGTTTTGTTTTGTTGGTGTGGAGCGCGGATCGTTTTGTGGAAGGGGCGGCGGTTACGGCGAAATACGCAGGTATGCCGCCTTTATTGATCGGTATGGTGATTGTGGGGTTTGGAACCTCGGCACCTGAAATGGTGGTCTCTGCCATGGCGGCGTTGGACGGTAATCCTGATTTGGCATTGGGGAATGCGTTGGGTTCCAATATTGTGAATACAGGGCTGATTCTGGGTGTGACGGCTTTGATTGCGCCGATCATGGTGCAATCCAATATCGTCCGAAAAGAGCTGCCCTTGTTGTTGCTAATAGGTTTGTTATTTGGCTATTTTATTTGGGATGGATCGTTAACTCGTGTTGAAGCTGTGCTCTTGCTGGTCGGCTTTTTTGCCTTGATTGGTTGGAGTATCTTTTCTGCTATGAGAGGCAAAGGTGATGCGCTGGAAGGCGATATGGAGGAAGACCTAGTCGCACATTCTATGTCGATGAAAAAAGCCATTTTTTGGTTGGTTTTTGGACTGGTTCTTTTGATAATCAGTTCTCGTGTACTTGTATGGGGAGCTGTTAATATCGCTCACGCATTTGGTGTTAGTGATTTGATTATTGGCCTCACGATTGTCGCATTGGGAACCTCTTTACCAGAATTGGCAGCTTCTATTATTGCCGTTAGAAAAGGTGAGCATGATATTGCCATTGGCAATGTGGTTGGTTCTAACATGTTTAACATATTGGCCGTGATAGGGATTGCGGGAGTAATATCGCCAATGCAAAATTTGTCGGCCGATGTGCTGTCCCGTGATTGGTCGGTGATGATGGCAATGACGGTTGTTTTGTTGATGATGGCATATGGCTTTCGTCGAGCGGGTCGTATCAATCGCTATGAAGGTTTAGGCTTGTTGCTTGCTTTTGCTGCTTATAATGTCTGGTTGGTTTCATCAGTCATTGCATAATATGAAATTTTATTGATTAAGATAGAAACTAAGAAGAGAAGTATATGGAAGAGTTATTCGCTCAATTTTGGCAAAATCATTCAAATACCATTATTACGCTTGGATATAGAGTTGTATTGGCAATTGTTATATACACAGCCAGTTCATTTATAGCAAAGGCAGTACGTAAGGCCATTCTGAATACAAATTCTAAGCTTAATAAGCTGGATGCAACCTTGACTCCTATATTTTCAACCGTCGCCAGTTATGCTGTTTATGTTATCGGCGGTGTGTTCATTTTAGATATATTTGGTGTCAACACGGCCAGTCTTATTGCTTTGGTTGGTGCGGCAGGTTTGGCTGTTGGCTTAGCTCTGAAAGACACGCTAAGTAACATTGCCGCGGGGATTATGTTGCTGATATTACGGCCTTTTCGAGCCGGCGACTTTATTGAGTTTGGTTCAACACAAGGTACGGTAAAAGAAATCAATTTATTTACCTGCGTGTTTGAAACGGTTGATGGCTTATATATTGCTTCACCTAATAGTGTTTTGTGGGGCGATAATATTAAGAACTTTACTCGTAATGGAAAGAGACGAATGGATATTATTGTCGGAATATCTTATTCGGATTCGATTGATGTCGGTTTGTCTGTATTGCGAAAAATCATTGAAAGCGAATCTCGATTGTTGTCTGATCCCGTTCCTCAGACAATGGTGGTTTCTATGTTGGACAGTTCGGTAAATATTCAGCTTAGGGCGTGGGCAAAAAACGATGACTATTGGCCAACTTACTGGGATTTAAATAAGCGAGTGAAAGAGTCGATTGAAGCGGCTGGCTTGACGATTCCGTTCCCACAACGAACCTTGCATGTGGTTAGTGAGCAGGGTGCACAGGCTTTGAAAGAGAAGCTATAAAGGCTTTTGATCTAAGTAACTGAAAGCAAGATAAAGTCTAAATTTACTGGTTTAGCCGCCTCTGGAATAGCATTATTCAGGGCGGCTAAGCATTATTTTGGCTTTTGTTTTGTTTTCTATTTTATTCGTAGAGCGTGCTTATTGCCAAATTTCAACTCGGTTACGGCCTTGTTCTTTGGCTTTGTATAAAGCTTGGTCGGCAAGTCGAAGTAAATCAGAATAATTTTCAACTTGATGAGAAAACGCCACGCCCATACTGACTGTCATGGTTAAATCGGCCGCTATGTCACTATAGTCGTAGGTTTCAATACAGTGACGTATATTTTCGCAATAAGCCGCCACATCAGTATCATCCATGCCTTTGATCATCAGTGTAAACTCTTCACCACCCCAGCGAGCAGCATGTACTTTATTATCGACAAGCTGCTGAAGCTGATTGGCGAGCGCTTTTATTGCTTTATCTCCGATCAGGTGCGAGTAGTGGTCATTGATTTTTTTGAAGTGATCAATGTCCATAATAACCAAGGCGAGTGTGACCTTCTTATGTTTGGCCTGAATAAATTTATCGCTAAGCCATTTGTCAAAAGCACGTCGATTTGGTAGCCCTGTCAATTTATCCTCGTTAGCTTGGCGTTTAAAATCTTCTGATTGTTGGCGTAAAGCATAGGTTTGTTTTTCGATTAAGGCCTTTAGTTTTAATTCGCTCTTTTGCAATCGATGTATGCGCCATTTTATGCTGCCAGCTAAAAAGATTAATACTAAGAATGCTAAGCTTATTTGTACCTCTAATCGTTGCCAGAAGTGAGGTAAAATAGTGAACTCATAAACCTGATCTGCATTATTCCAATCACTATAAGGGTAGCGTGCGCTGACAAGGAATTGGTATTTACCTGGTGCTAAATTGGTGTACTCGGCAATAGTGTTCTTGCCTCTTGAGGCCCAGTTCTCTTCAAAACCGACTAGCCTTGTTCTATATTCAATACGGGATGACATAATATATCCCAAGCCCGCATAGTTAAATGCTACCCGATTGGTACCGGGGGGTAATATGTTTTCTTGATTGGCTGACAGCTCGACGCCATCCGCTATTATGGATTCTATAGAAATCGGTAAACGCGTCGTATTTTTCTGCGAGATAGACGAACTGTCTATCATGGCAACGCCTTTCGCGGTGGCAAACCATAGTTTGCCATTATCCATGGCCACAGCAGCGGGGTTAGATCCACCATTAGCTTGAGCGCTTGCTAAACCATCGCTTTCAGAGAAGTGTTCAAATGCTATTTTGCTTTGACGGCCATCAGCCACAGCATGAGCTGCATGGTAATCTATTCGCCAAATACCGCGATTACTGGTCAGCCAGAGGCCATTGGTACCGTCGTAAACGACTTGGAATAGCTTGTCAATCGGCAATCCTGAGCGCCGACCCACTAAGCCCAATTGATCATTTTGCTGGTTATAACGAATTAAACCGCGATCTGTGGCAATCCACACATAACCTGCTTCTATCCAGAAGCCAAAGGCATATTCAGCATCTTCAAGATCGTGAATTGGAACAATTTCAAAACCGCTCGCTGTTAATTTGGCAACGCCAATACCTGTTCCTACCCAAAGCTGACCTCGATCATCTTCCGCTAAGGCCATAATATAATTATCAGGCAAGCCATTATTACGAGTGAAAATAGTTTGTTGTCCTGAAGCGTCCCGTTTAACAAGGCCGTTCGTGGTGCCAATCCATAAATTACCGCGACTGTCTTCCAAGATGGATCTCACTTCATCACTGGGTAATCCATTATTATGATCAAATTGAGGCGATAGCTGTTGGTCTTTCCACAGCATGAGACCTTTGAGATAAGTGCCCACCCAAATACCGCCATCGTGGCGCTTGGCAAAACTAAGAACAGAAATAGGATTGTTATTATTCGTTTGGGCATTCTGGGCAATATTATTGCTTATCAGACTAAGCCCTTCACTTGAACCCACCAAAACGGACTTATTATCAATGTTGATAACGCTGCGAACATAATCGCCGACGAGCCTGCGTTTTTTTGTCCAAGTGGTAAAAGGGGCTTTACGAAGTCGCATCAAACCGCCATTGGTGCCAATCCAAACGCTGCCTTCAAAATCCTGTAATATCGACAACACCCGATTATTTGGCAAACCTGACTCTGTGTTTAGTCTTTCAATTTGATGGTTACTTACTCTTACCACGCCATTTTTAATCGTGCCTAACCACAGATTGTATTCATCGTCTTCCATCAAGGTGGTAATGGCTTCGCCAGCCAAACTTGGGTGCAATAATGTGGCTCGTTGATCATCTATGACATAAGCACCTCTTTCTGTTGCTACCAACATTTTTCCATCGTGTGTTTCTAGCATGGAATAAACATGTAGTCCGGGAAGGTTGTATTGCGCTAATACCTCTAGTTTGTTTTGCCCATTAACTTGAAATAAACCTTTGTTTGTTGCTGCCCAAACTCTACCTTTACTGTCTTCAAGCAATCGATATGCACTAATATTCTGTAATGCCCAAGCTTCTTCTGTAACACCTTCTGCATTACTTGGCTTTGCTCGATGAAACACACCCAAGCCTTCAACAGCTATCCAAAGGTCACCAGAACTGTCTTTGATTAAGTGGTTAACCATACTGGGAGCGGCAAAGTGAGGTTGCCAATTATCGCCATGACGATAGGTGATTCCGCCTCGAACACCAGCAATCCATAAACCATTATTAGCGTCAGACACTAGCGTGCGAATACCTGAGTCAAGAATCCCTTTTTCGGTTGAGCGCTCATAAAAACGGAAATCGCGACCATTGTAACGGGCAACACCTTCCCATGTGGCGAACCATAAATAGCCATCGGAAGTCTGCGCTATGGCATTAATACTGTTGTGTGGCAGGCCTTCGTGAGTAGACCAATTGTCTTTGAAATAATCTGAAAGAGGGATAGATGTGTTTGCATGAGCTAAATTAAAAGCGCATAGCAGCACAACCCCAATTATCACTTGTGACGAATGGATAAGCGTCATATTTCCCTCATACTTATACAGATTAGTAACATCGAGTTTGGCTGTGCTTTTCGATAAAGACGGTTCTTAAATCGTGATATATATTTCTTAGATCTAGGTTTTCTATATTTTTTTATTGCTTCTTAATATGAAACGAATACTAAAAGTGGATAGTAAAAACATTATTAAATTAGCCGGATACTACCACAAAGAATTTTAATGAAATGTTTCCAAATGTTACTGAAATGCCGACTTCAGCCTAGAAAATTGTGAAATTTAGGTCTAATTCACAAATGATGACAGAGTTTCTAGAGTGATTTTTACCATCTATAAATTCTGCTTATAGTTTATGCCTGAATTTAGATAGCAAAAAGGGGGCGTTAAAATATTGTTGTAACGTGACGGTAGGAAAAGTAGAACGAAATATTTGTGAATAAGAAAGTAAAAGACAGGTTTTAATAGCTAACCTGTCTTTACTGTCAGGATTAAAATATCAGTAGCACTTAGCGCCTTTATTTTGCGCGATTAAAGCTTCATAAACTGGAAGGTTTTTTGGCAAATTTGCTTGTAAGTTTTTAATACGATTAGAATTTGATGGGTGAGTCGACAACAACTCAGGTGTTTTGCTTTCACCACCAGCACTCATATTGCGCCATAGTTGAACGCTTTCTCGTGGGTCAAAGCCCGCTTTTGCCATGTATTCTAAGCCCAACAAATCAGCCTCAGACTCATGGGAACGACTGAAAGGCAAAATAATACCGACTTGAGCACCAAGCCCCAATGCTTGGAAAATCGCGATTTTCTCCGGCGATTCCTCACCACTCAACTGATAACCTAATGACAAAGCCTGGCTCGTCGCTAACTGAGTTGAAACTCGTTCGTTACCGTGTCGTGCAATCACATGTGCCAACTCGTGACCAACCACTGCGGCTAATTGGGATTGATTATCTGCCACAGTCAATAAGCCAGTGTAAACGCCCACCTTATAACCTGGTAGAGCAAAGGCATTAACCTGTTCATCATTAAACAACACCACTTCCCATTCTTGGTTACGGTATTTATCTGGCAATACCGCAATCAGAGTATCCGCCACACACTGTACTTGTTTGCGTAACTTTGCATCCGAAGATGCAGGTGTTTCTTTCTTCATCTCAGTAAAAGACTGAACGCCCATCTCATTCATCTGACTATCCGGCAACACAGCAAACTGCTTACGACCTGTCGGCGAAGAGCTACAACCCACCATCACAACCAACGCCGCAGCTAGCGCTGCCTTAAAAGAAACTTTCATAAACCCCATCGTAAAACCGCCTTGAAAACTGCATGGACTATTAGATATAGCCACTATTATAGAGAAGGGTTTTCGTTAGAAGCAAATGGAGATCAGCGAGTTTGTTAGAGGTTTTGTCAGAGCTATGACAAATATTAGTCAACATCATGTAGGATCAAACATTGTTGCTCTGAAGCCTTTATAAATCGTTCTACTATTTTATTCACACCTTGTCCTAAAAAATGTAAACGATTCTTTACAATTCCAATATCTATCTTGAGTTAGGATATTAAATGCTCTAGGTGCAGAGCATATCTTTTAATGCAAGGAAAGCGACTAAAGTATTGAGATGCATATGATGCATTTCGCTCCCTTAATATAAGCTTTGGTTGAGAATATCTTGAAGCAATTGCAGACTGCATATTTTTATTTTATTTCGTTGTTTTTTGCTACCGCATTCTTATGTTTGTCGGCAAACGTATTTGCGCAGGATGTGAATTTAGATGACGGTTGGGAATATGCGTGGGGAGACTCTACGTTTAACCCTGACGGTGTTCCCTTATGGACTCAACAAGATAATTTAGCAGATTGGCAACCCATTGCTTTTCCAGCCAATCCCCCCGCTCGTGGTGCACACCATAATGTTTGGTTTCGTATAACGCTTCCGCAACATGTTTACAGAGATCCTGTATTTTTTGCGTCCAGTATCGATTTATTGGCTGAAGTATATTTGGATGGTGAGCTTATTTATAAGCATGGTCAGTTAGATCAAAATGGCATGGGGCCATTTGCTGGTTGGCCTTGGCACATGATTACTCTGCCTGAGGATTTTGCGGGAAAAACACTCTATTTTCGGGTGTATTCAGATTATATCAGTATTGGTTTTTGGGGAGAGCGAAAACTCACTGAGCGAGTTGATGCTCTCACACAAATTATTGAAGAATCTCTGCAAGGTTTTATTGTCGCTGGCGTGACAATTTTTATTGCTTTGATGGCGGCCATTTTTGCCATGTTAAAAGGTCAGCGTCGCCAATTTCTGAATGTATGTCTCTTTTCCCTTGCGGCAGCGGGTTTAGTATTGGGAGACATCCCTGCCATGAAGCTTATCTGGGATCAACCCTTACTGTGGAACTATATTGGTGCGTATGCGTATTTTTTATTGCCGATTCCGATGTTTATGTTGTTGGCTGAGTGGTTATCAGATGCCGGTTTAGAGGTTCGTCATTTTCAGTGGTTATGGCGCGCTCATGTTGTATTTTTGTTGTTAGCGGCAATTGGAAGTGTGCTTGGGCTCCTTCATCTTACCCAGCTTTATCCTGCATTTGATGGCATGTTTATCGTGACGTCACTCTTGTTAGTCGTCTCTGTGCTATTGGTGTTTAACCGTGTTCGTCTCGAGCAAAAATTACTCATCCTAGCTTACTTTGGTTTTTGCGCTGTCATGATGCTTGATATGGCGGTTGCACATAATTGGATCTCGTGGAGTTCTGTTCCTGTTTCTAGTGGTGCGCTGCTATTTTCTATCGCGATAATTGGCTTATCTTTTAACCACTATCTGTCGACTCAGCGCCGATTGGCGAAGCTGAATATTTCATTAGAGTCTAAAGTCATTGAGCGTACCGAGCAGCTTAGTATCATGGTAAAGCAAGAGGCACTTCGCGCTAATGGGCTGTTATTTCAACAGGAAAAGAATGAAATTGTCAGTGATGTCATCGTTGAGCTGGAAAGCTGTCATACACTAGAAATGGGAATTGAAAAGATAGCCAATAACATTGAAGCGCTTTGCATGCCTTTTTCTGGTGTATTTAGCATAGCGAGTACCGATGGGTGGCAAAAGGTCCATAGCTGGGGGCAGGGAATTAACGCTCCTCTCCCTGATAATACCGCGCTGATTAAGCTTAAGTTTAATAACGAGCAGGGCGTTTTTCCATTTAGATTCGTTAATCAGCAAGGTTCTGTTCGTTATGTTGCGATGCTGCAAGTTCAGGCAACAGAAGTGCTCAATGGTTATCCCATTGCGCACTTTATGAAACTGCTAAAGCGAGCCATAGAAAAAATAAACATTACCTTAGCGAATATAGCCTTACGCGAGGAACTGCAACGTTTCTCCTATGAAGACGAGCTCACAGGGTTAAAAAACCGACGCTTTTTTTCTGAAGTCATGGAATGTGAAATTGCAGCGGCAGAACGAAATCAAGAAGCGTTATCCCTACTGATTTGTGATATCGATTACTTTAAAACCTTCAACGACACCTATGGTCACCCTGCGGGTGATGAAGCACTAAAAACCCTTGCCAGCCTACTGAGTCACTTTTTCCATGAAGGCGATATTGTTTGTCGTTTAGGAGGTGAAGAGTTTGTCGTTGTTATGCCAAGAGTCAGAAGTGAAGACTGCCTACGTAAAGCCGAGCAACTGAGGGCCGCTGTTGAAAAAACGCAAATAGAGTATGAAGGGAATTTGCTCGAAAATATCACCATATCCATTGGTATCTCAAGCTGGCCAGAACAAACTACAGATCCGCGACAATTATTCCAACAAACAGACTCTGCCTTGTACCAAGCCAAAGAAAGTGGCCGCAACTGTATTCGGATAACGGAAAAGTAGTTCAATAACATCATGACCTGCGAAACCAGATAGGCTGCCAAGCAATTGGCGGCCTTTTTCGTTATTGATTTAAAAGACTTAAGTTGTATCATTTGACAAAAGTTACGCGTGCAAGAATGGAAGTGGCAACTTAACATTGGTGAGTTGAAGCGAAAGGGCTAGCGGGTAAACGACTATCTTGTGTCATATTATGGAGTCGCGCTAAAATGCATTCTAGTAATGTTGTATCCAGTTTACAGTGCAGATATAAAAGGAGCTTATTTTGCAGCCATTAGCTATTTATCCACAACCTGATCGGCCTTCCAATCCCACACCTCTAGAAATGGCTATTTATAACTATGAGTTAAAAGCCAAAGCTTTTTATGATAGAAAAGCAAAACTGCGAGGTTCAAAAGACTCAGAAATAATTGATAGATTAAATCAAGACTATAATCACCTCGAAAAAGAGCGCAAGAGGTTAGAGTCGATTACCGTGATACAAGAATCTTTAGACGCGTATAGAGCTGCTAACGAATTATCAGATGAAGAAACTTTACTCAAAGAAAATCACCATCCAACCAATAAACTTGCTAGGTTTTTGACTGCGGTAGGGGAACCTAAGCCGACAGTTAAGCATGAGGCTCATCATATAATTCCTGGAAAAGGTCGTTTTGTAGCAATGCCTTTGCTTAGAGCCCGCTTGCAATTACATACACATGGAATAGGTATCAATGATCCTATGAATGGAGTGTGGTTATATGGTACCGAAAAAGGTAAGGATTTTGATTGGGCAACGGCGGATACCGTTTCTCATCGACGTCTTCATAGGCATAACTATGAGTTGTGGATTTCGGATACGTTAAGAGCCCAAGTAAATAAAACCCAATTTGTGAATTTGTTGAGACAAGTTAAATTAAAGATTAAAATGGGAACAATGCCACAAAATGTAATGATGCCAAAAAATAAGGCTTAGGATGGTGAGTTTTGATTTATGTTCCAAGGAATTATGAAAACACATGTGATGTAATTGATTTTGATTATTTTGAGGTTGTGGAAAAAATTAAGACGAAAATGAGCGATAATGTCAATCCATTACACTATTTGATGAATATGCATCATGAAAATAATACTTTAACTGAATTTTGGCCTGAGACGATATGTTTTAAATATTTACGAGACGCTAAGGAAGCTAACGTTGATATTAATATTCTGGCTGGTCTGATTTTTTTAAGTGAAAAAGCACATGATACGTTATTTAAGTTGCTTTCTTCGTATGGCGAGTTTTTGAAAATTAATGTTGAAGGAGACTTGAAATACCTTTTCAACCCTCTTGTTTTTGGTAAAGAAGATCTGGTTTTAAGTGAAAGAGACTATTTTGATGGGCTTCCCGTTGGCTATAAGAGTATAGTTTTTAAAAGTGACGATGTAGATAAAAAAGTTATTTTTAAGAGTAAGCTAGGTGGTGCAGAGTTTTATTGTAATGATGACTTTGTTGATGCCTACAATACCTATTGTTTGACTGGTATCAATTTTACACCTCTCGTTGATTTTACCTATAAAGATTTCATTGGTGCTTGAGTGATATAAATGAAATATAAATAAGTTCAATCATGAAGCAAACGAGTAGTGCTTTTAAGCTATGCATGAAAATGCAAACTTTTACTGAAAAATTGATTTAGATTTATTTTTAACTAGTTGCTAAGGAAAAGCTCGTTCGACGCAATCCTTAGTGCGGGACCCTATGGAGTTTCAGAGTCAGTTAAAAATCCCCTTCCTAAAAGCATCAAAATCAATCCATGCCTTACGGTTTAAATCGTCTTGCTAAAGGTTGCGTAAACACAGCAAATGAGACGTTTGGGCGATAGCCCGATAAAAGATTTTTTGCTTTTCTTTTAAGGTGGCGTTTTGCATCGTTTGGCAAAAGTTACACGCCCAGCCTTTGCTGAATTAAATAGTGGAGTAAAGGTCAGGAATATAAAGCATTCGAATGGAGCCAAAAAAAGATGAAATCCACAAATCCTCTGGCACTTCTATCAAAAAACACTGTCTACTCACCACAGTGCGCATTTTTCCTTTATGATAGTCGCCATTAGCATTTGAATTAAACTTGGAACCAGAAATTATGAGTAACACTCCCGAACACAAACCGCGTCCTATGATAGACCTTATTGTTAGTGTCATCTTGCCGTCGTTAATTTTAATGAAGTTGAGTGGTGAAGATAAGCTAGGTACGACCGGTGGTTTGCTTGCGGCGCTGGCGTTTCCTCTTGGTTGGGGGATTTACGAGTTAATTAAGTATCGCAAGTTTAACTTCATCGCCTTGTTAGGTTTGGTGAGCGTGTTGCTGACGGGCAGCATTGGCCTGTTTGAATTGGATAATAAATGGTTAGCGATAAAAGAAGCTGCTATTCCCGCTGTCATCGGGATTGGCGTTTTGGTATCGACTTTTACGCCTTACCCTTTGGTGCGAGCCATGTTCTTCAATGCGGCGATCATGGATGTGGATACCATCAAGCAAAAACTAGAAGAGAACAACAGCACAGAAATGTTTGAAAAACGCCTCATGAAAGCCACGTATTTTATCGCCGGCTCTTTTGCTTTTTCTGCGACGATGAATTATGTCTTGGCGAAATGGATCGTCACCAGCCCAGCGGGAACCGAAGCCTTTAATGAAGAACTAGGGCAAATGACGTTATACAGCTATCCAATGATAGCCATTCCTTCTATGATCATGTTAATGGCTATTTTTTATTACCTATGGCGCAGCATCCAAAAAGCCACAGGATTGAAACTAGAAGAATTAATCGTTAAGAAATGAACCTGTCATGAATTGAGAAAAGATGAATTCATGACAGGTTCAGACTTTTTTAAACGAAGTATTTTATAGAATATGCATTTTTTAAAGCTAAAGCGGTTCCAAGAAACAGCTTTAGCTTAATCATAAAGCATCTCTACTAAAATCTGTTATTTGTTGACCAAACAATTCTATTGCATGGTTTTCCAGCCTTTCTTTAAGACCAATTAGTTCTAGATAGTCATTTCCAGCATCTGCTGCCTCATCTTCGTCTTCCGAGTGCTCACAAATACTCTTTAGGCGAGAGGCTTCTCGACTAACAGATTCAAGAATTATTCTTGTTTCCCAGTCACATAGAGAAATAGTGAGTTCTTTAATATACGTCATAATGCAATCTGCTTTTTAAATACTTTTTGGCATTTTAATGCCAGTTTTGAAAGTAGGCCTTTGAATTCGTCCAAGGGAATGTTTGATGTTGGTGCTATGCTGTAATGCCCTGGTCGATCATTAAGAAGTTTAAGACCCACAGGAACGGATGTTCCTTTAGGAATTTTCCAAACCCAGCCTGACATAGGTGTTGATTCAATACGATCTTTAGTCGAAAGGGAAATCCCCTTTCCATTTGCGATCACAACCAGAATACCGTTGATTTCAGTAGTATCTACATCCTTTGGTCGTCTAATATTATCGAGCCTCGGGCTTGTTGAATTACCTAATCTGAATAAATCTTCTGGTGCCATGAATAGATCTTCGACGTTCATTCCATTCTCCTTGTCGATAGTTGGTGCTTAATACGATTTTAAAAATCGTTAGTATCTTATTTCAATTAGTGATTATATTTAAAATATTCGAGTAATAATAGAAGTGAGAGTCTCTTCGACGCATCAGAGTTACATGTCCAGCTGAGCGGAATAAACTAGCAGCTCAAAGTCATTGAGCTGAACCAAAAGGACAATAATAACCCCATCTTTCGCCTTCCCCTTGAAAAAAAGGGGAAGGCGGAATAAATGCCATGAATACAAAGCGTTTGAGTGGGGACTGAGTTTCTTGTCGCCCTGAAGGACGACTTACAAAAATGGTTTTAAAGCGACTATGCCACTAAGTCGCTTTTAGTCTACCTCTAGTCGTTTCCAGCCACCTCCTGCCTGTAGCTAAAAATTACACTGAGTTCATTGATAGTCACTCCTTTAAAAAGCCCATATTTGATAGGTAAGGAAGAGTAATGAACGCAGCAGAGCTACACGATAAGTCTATTATTATTGACGGTTTGATTTGTGCGAAGTGGAATCGCGAGTTATTCGAAGACATGGCCAAGGGGAAGCTGACGGCGGCGAATTGCACTGTGTCGTTTTGGGAGAACTTCGAGGGCACGGTTCGCAATGTGGTTGAGATGAACCAGTTGATCGAAGCCAACAGTGATTTGCTTACCAAGGTTTACACGACGAAAGACATTCATCGCGCTAAAGCCGAAGGCAAAACAGGTGTGATGATGGGCTTTCAAAATGCCCATGCGTTTGAAGATCAAATCGGTTATGTGCAGATTTTTAAAGACCTTGGCGTGGGCATTGTGCAGATGTGCTACAACACGCAAAACTTGGTTGGTACAGGTTGTTACGAGCGTGACGGTGGTTTGTCGGGTTACGGTCGTGAGATTGTGGCGGAGATGAATCGTGTTGGTATGTTGTGTGATTTGTCTCATGTTGGACCAAATACCGCGAAAGAAGTCATCATCGAATCGAAGAAGCCTGTGGCGTATTCCCATTGTTTGCCAGCGGGTTTAAAAGAACATCCACGCAACCGCACTGACGAAGAGCTTAAGTTCATTGCCGACAACGGTGGTTTTGTCGGTGTCACCATGTTCGCGCCTTTCTTAAAAGCCGGTATTAACGCGACCATAGACGATTACGTGGAAGCCATTCAATACATTTATAACATTGTTGGTGAAGACGCGATTGGCATCGGCACTGACTTTACTCAAGGTCACGGTTACGACTTCTTCGAATACCTAACTCACGACAAAGGTTATGCCCGCCGTTTGACGCGCTTTGGCGAGATCATTAATCCACTTGGTATGCGCACCGTTGGCGACTTCCCGAATTTAACCGAAGCCTTGTTGAAACATGGTTTTAGTGAACGTCAGGTGGTGAAGATTATGGGTGAGAATTGGGTGAACCTTTTGGAAGAAGTCTGGGGAGAATAGTCAATCGACTAGGCTCGTAATACTTTGCAGGATTTGATTTTAACGAAAAGAATTTAAGGAATTGAACATGTCTACACATGCGCCAGAAATGCCGATAGTTGTTGATGATGAGACGGGCGTTTGGACGACGGATGCGCTGCCGATGCTGTATGTGCCGCGTCACTTCTTTGTTAATAACCACATGGGAATAGAAGACGAAATCGGTGCCGAGCGTTATGCCGAGATCCTATATAAAGCGGGTTATAAGTCGGCGTATTTTTGGTGTGAACAAGAGTCTGAATGCCATGGTATTTATGGCGAGGAGATTTGGCACCATTATTTGAAACGCCTATCGCAGCGCGGTTGGGGCTTTTTTATTACTGAAGAGTTGGACATCGAGAAAGGCACGGCAAAAGTGCGTTTAGAAAACTCGGCCTTTGTTTATCACTACGAAAAAATCCACGGTAAGAAAGTTAACCGCAAGGTGGATTATATGTTTACGGGTTGGTTTGCTGGTGCGTTGGATCAGATCCTAGAAAGCAAGGGTTTGACGACCCGCACTAAAGCGATTCAAACCCAGAGCGCAGCCGAAGAAGGTTGTGATGTAGGTTATTTTCAAGTTTCTCCACTTTAGTTTTTTAATCAGAACTTAAATGTATGAGGTCACCACGGGCAGGTGGTGACCACAACAGTAAAAGTTAAACGTCGTTTCCAAGAAGGCAGGATGTTATGTCCCAGTATGATGCGTTGTTCGAGCCACTCAATATTAATAAATTAACTATCCGCAATCGTATCGTTAGTACGGCTCACGCAGAGGTATATGCGACTGATGGCGGCATGACAACAGACCGTTACGTGAAATATTACGAAGAAAAAGCCAAAGGTGGCTGTGGTCTTTGTATTTGTGGTGGCTCTAGTGTGGTGTCTATTGACAGCCCACAAAGTTGGTGGAGTTCGGTCAATCTTTCGACAGATCGCATTATTCCTCATTTCCAAAATCTTGCTGATGCGGTTCATAAGCATGGTGGCAAGATCATGATCCAGATCTCTCACATGGGACGTCGTTCTCGTTGGGACGGTGAAAACTGGCCTAACCTAATGTCGCCTTCTGGTATACGTGAGCCAGTTCACCGTGCGACTTGTAAAACGATTGAAGTAGAGGAAATGTGGCGCGTTATTGGTGATTTCGCTCAAGCGGCGCGTCGTGCGAAAGAAGGTGGCTTGGATGGTGTTGAGCTGTCTGCGGTTCACCAACATATGATCGACCAGTTCTGGTCACCACGCGTAAACAAGCGTACCGACGAATGGGGTGGTACGTTTGAAGGCCGTATGAAATTTGGTATGGAAGTGCTCAAAGCCGTTCGTGCCGAAGTAGGACCTGATTTTGTTGTGGGTATGCGTATCACAGGTGATGAGTTCCACCCTGATGGCTTAGGCCACGAAGAAATGAAGAAAATTGCTCAATATTACGATGCGACTGGCATGGTGGATTATTTTGGTGTAGTTGGTTCTGGTTGTGATACTCACAATACTTTGGCTAACGTTATTCCAAACATGAGCTATCCGCCTGAGCCATTCTTGTATCTGGCTGCTGGTATCAAAGAAGTGGTTAAAGTGCCGGTTATTCATGCACAAAACATCAAAGATCCAAACCAAGCGAAACGTATTATTGAAGCGGGTTATGTAGATTTTGTCGGCATGACACGAGCGCATATTGCTGATCCGCACTTTATTGCCAAAATTAAGATGGATCAAGTTGACCAAATTCGTCAGTGTGTTGGTGCAAATTATTGTATCGACCGCCAGTACCAAGGTTTGGACGTGTTGTGTATTCAGAATGCGGCGACATCTCGTGAATACATGGGCTTGCCACATGTTATTGAGAAAACCTCTGGTGTAATTCGTAATGTCTTAGTTGTTGGTGGTGGCCCTGGTGGTCTTGAAGCCGCTCGTGTTGCCGCGGAACGTGGGCATAAAGTAACTTTGCTTGAGAAAGCAGAAGAGCTGGGTGGTCAGTTGGTATTTGCAGCCAAAGCGCCTCAGCGTGACCAGATTGCGGGTATTACTCGTTGGTTGGTAATGGAAGTAGAACGCTTGGGTGTGGACGTACGTTTAAATACTGCAGCGGATGAGGCGATGGTTAAAGAGCTGAATCCAGATGTGTGTATTTTGGCTACCGGTGGTCGACCATTTATTGATCAGAATGAGCATTGGGGGGCGGCGGAAGGTTTGGTTGTTTCTTCTTGGGATATTCTGAGCGGCGCCGTTGAGCCAGGTAAAAATGTTTTGGTTTACGATACGATCTGTGAATTCTCTGGTATGTCTGCAGCGGACTACTTGGCTTCTAAAGGCTCTTTAGTGGAATTGGTAACAGACGATATAAAACCAGGTGTAGGTGTAGGTGGTACAACATTCCCAACTTACTATCGTTCTTTATACGAGCGAGAAGTCATTATGACGTCAGATATGCTGCTTGATAAAGTGTATCGTGAAGGAAACAGTTTAGTAGCCGTGCTTGAGAATGAATATACCGCGCAAAAAGAAGAGCGTGTTATAGACCAGGTTGTGATTGAAAACGGTACTCGTCCAAATGAGGAACTGTATTACGCTTTGAAAGCCAGCTCACGTAATAAAGGTCAAATTGATAACGAAGCTTTATTTGATATTAAGCCTCAGCCAGTACTGGATGGTGGTTCAGGTGAAGGTATGATCTTGTGGCGTTTGGGAGACTGTGTGTCTCAGCGTAACGTCCATGCGGCTATGTACGATGCACTTCGTCTTTGTAAAGACTTGTAGGGGAGCGATTACTGCGCTCGTAAATGCTGAGTTAAAATGAACTCGAAATGCTCATTTATCATTACAAACTGTGCTTTCGTGTTCATTTTTCCTTGTCTTTACTTCGCTTGTGACATCGCTAATGCATATATTGGTAAATACAGTATGTGCCTTCTGTATTTATAATGATGAGGATTCATCATGATTCTTGATTGGTTACCTCCAACTTTGATTGGTTTTCTTCTTGTGCTAGCGGGGATTGGTGCTGTTCGCCGCATGAATTTATGGCGCGCAGGACAGGCTGAAAAAGTCGATATTCTGGCTGGTTTGCTGGCTATGCCGAAACGTTATCTGCATGACCTTCACCATGTTGTAGAGCGAGATAAGTATATGTCTCGTACTCACGTTGCGACAGGCGGTGGTTTCGTTTTAGCAATGGTGTTAGTTCTGTTTGTTCACCTATTTGGCGTTAAGAGTGAAATTCTTGCTTGGGCGCTATTAGCAGCTTTAGTGCTGATGTTCTGTGGTGCTCTGTTTGTTTATAAGCGCCGAATGAATCCACCATCACGCCTTTCCAAAGGGCCGTGGATGCGCTTGCCAAAAAGCTTGCTAACGTTTTCGATTACCTTTTTTGTTCTGACTTTACCTGCAGCTGGAATCCTTCCAGAAGGAACGGGTGGTTGGATACTCACTCTTGTATTGTCTGTGCTAATTTTAATGAGCCTTAGTGAAATGTTGTTTGGCATGACGTGGGGCGGACCGATGAAACACGCTTTTGCGGGGGCTTTGCATCTGGCGTTTCACCGTCGTTCTGAACGTTTTGGCGGTGGCCGATCCACTGGACTGAAACCTGTGGACTTTGGTGATGGCGTTACCATTAAAGAAGTGCATGGTGTAGCTAAACCAACAGACTTTAAATGGAATCAATTGTTAGGTTTCGATGCTTGTGTGCAATGTGGTCGTTGCGAAGCAGTTTGTCCTGCGTTCGCGGCAGGTCAACCACTTAACCCAAAGAAACTTATTCAAGATATGGTGGTGGGTTTTGCTGGTGGTACTGATGAAAAGTATGCTGGTAGCCCTTACCCAGGTGTTGAGGTTGGTAACGCTAAAGGAGCGCCAGACCAGATTATAACCAATGGTTTGATTAGTTCAGATACGCTTTGGTCATGTACAACATGTCGCGCCTGCGTAGAAGAGTGCCCGATGATGATCGAACATGTGGACGCCATTGTTGATATGCGTCGTTTCTTGACCCTTGAAAAAGGTGAGACACCAAATAAAGGTGCACAAGTTCTGGAAAATATTATCGCTACGGATAACCCGAATGGTTACTCTCCAGCGAGCCGTACGCATTGGGCAGCAGATCAAAATTTGAATGTTATGAAGGATGTGAAACAGGCAGATGTGCTGTTTTGGGTCTCTGACGGTGCTTTTGATATGCGTAGCCAGCGAATTTTGCGTTCTTTCGTGAAGTTGATGAAAGCCGCCAATGTCGATGTGGCGATTTTGGGTGACGAAGAGTTAGACAGTGGTGATGTTGCTCGTCGACTAGGTGACGATGCCGCTTTTCAAAGTTTGGCGAAACGTAACTTAGCGACTTTGTCGAAATATAGTTTTAAGACAATCGTGACGACAGATCCACACGCGTTCCATTGTTTGAAAAATGAATATGGGGATTTTGGTTCTGATGCTCTTAAAGGTGTAGAGGTACTGCATCATACGACATTTTTGAATCGCTTAATAAAAGAAGGCCGTTTTAATTTAAGTCCTCTACAAGGTGGCAGTAAGGTAACGTATCACGATCCATGTTATTTGGGACGCTATAACGGGGAATACGAAGCTCCGCGCGAGTTGTTGGCGAGTTTGGGGATTGAAGTGGCTGAAATGGAACGTTCTCGTTATCGCTCACGTTGTTGTGGCGGTGGCGGTGGTGCGCCAATTACCGATATTCCTGGCGAGCGTCGTATTGCCGATATGCGTATGGAAGACGTTACCAGCACGGGTGCAGACATGGTTGCTGTTGGTTGTCAGCAATGTACAGCGATGTTGGAAGGTGTCGTCGAGCCTAGACCCGTTGTAAAAGACATTGCTGAAATTCTTGCTGGGCAGTTAATTGAGGAGACACACTGATGAGTGATTTATCATCAAAAGACAGCTCTTTAGATAACCTGTTTCGACGAGACCCGAGAGCAGAATGGATAGCGCGTAACCGATTACACCCTTTACATGGTGAAATGTTACAAGCAGGAAGTGGTGAGGTGCGTGGACCTTCTGGGTTGTTGCGTAAGAATCCACATGTTATTGGATTTATTGGTCCAAACGGCATTAAACGTATAGATAGGGCTAACGTATCTTCTGCTGCCGTTGGTGGCAAAAAACGCTCAGGCGAGGCAAAAGAAGTACAGTTGCCTTTGCATATTGTCGAAAATCCAGATTTTTATATCATGGTGGTGGCGGATATGGTGGGTGGTCGTTTGACCGGTCACGATAAAGATATTCTTGGCTTGGCGCATCAGTTGGTTGCTAGGCGCAATGGTGCCGTGACGCTGGTGTGCTTTGGTGAAAACAAAGAAACACAATGTGATTTAGCGGGTGTTGATAGATTGATTCACCTCGAAGGTGCTGAGTACGAAGGCTTTGCACCAGAAGCTAGGCTAACTGCGTTGCAGAAAATAGAAGCGCAATATAAACCTCATCATTGGTTGTTTCCTGACAGTGTTCATGGTGGAACGGATCTGGCTTGTCGTTTATCTGCGCGTTTGGGCGAACGTCTTGCAGCTCAGGCTTGGCAAGTAAATGCTGAGCAAACTGTGTGCCGAGGAGCGTCTGCTAGTCATGATATTTTGCGTGACACACCGCGGATTTTAACCTTGATGGAAGAGTGTGGTGACGCGGTAGACGAAACTCGTCATCAGGTATTGCCAATCTCACTTGATAGCATTGAACAAGTATCTCCTGCCGTTGTGGATAAAGGCTTAATTGCTGTTGATTCAAATGCGGTGCCTTTGGCAGAAGCTGAGTTTATTTTGTCAGCAGGTAATGGCATTCATAACTGGGATCAATTTCATTCCACTGCTGCAGTGCTTGGTGCTACAGAAGGTGCAAGCCGTGTTGCTGTGGACGATGGCTTTATGCCGCGTTCTCGTCAAGTGGGTGCGTCGGGTACTTGGGTTACGGCGCGAGTTTACCTTGCTGTTGGTATCTCTGGTGCGATTCAGCATATGCAAGGTATCGGTCAATGTGACAAGGTGATTGCGATTAACACCGATGCTGGTTGTGATATGGTGAAACGTGCAGACTTGGCTGTCATTGCTGATAGTGAAGAGATATTGGCCGAACTGACTAGACTGGCTCAAGCGTATTCATCATCTAAAACTCAAGAGGAGAAGAGCGATGCAGCCTAGCGTCAAAGTTGTTTCATTAGTGTCTGTTGGTCGTCATCCTCAATCCGGTCGTTCTCGCCGTGCCGAACAAGATGGTCGCGCTGTAGAGTTGGGTCTGAAATTGGCGAATGCCGAACTGACGGTAGTGCATGCTGGCAATGCTCAAGAGCAAGTCCTTAGGCAATATGCAGGTATGGGATTGCCTTCGTTAACCGTATTGGAGCAAGAGAGTGATTGTGATGCTGTGCCTGTGCTGGTTTCGTTCTTACAAGACAAGCGTATCGATGTGGTGCTAACGGGAGTTCGTGCCGAAAGCGGCGAGTCGTCTGGTATGTTGCCATATCTATTAGCCGAAAAACTAGGATGGCCTCTAGTGCCAAGAGTGGCTGATATTATCAGTATTCAGGGGGGGGCGGCCGAAGTTTTGCTGGCTTTGCCTCGTGGTCAGCGCCGTGCCGTAACGGTGAAGTTACCATTTATTGCAAGTGTTGATAATGCCGCGCAAGAGGCGCGTCAAACGGCTTTTGGTCCTGGATTAAGAGCAGATGTCAAAGTGTTAAATGTTGACTCTGTTGTTGATGAAGCCGCAAGTCAATGGCAAATCAGCGCCGCCAAACCTCGTCCTAAGCGCATCAAGGTGGTAAAAGCAAAAACGGCTGCAGACCGAATGAAGGCGGCAACTGCAAAACCTATGGGCAGTGGTGGCAAAGTAATGAAGGACGAAACGGCTGCAGAAAAAGCCCAAGCCATATTTGATCTTTTATTAGAAGAAAAAGTGGTTCGCTAAGTGTTCGTTTAGGTATAAGCTATATGTCCCATTGGTTATTGATTGAACAAATTGTTTGTTTATAGGTATGCAAAATGATGATTGTAGATTTGGTCGACGAAGTCGATTTTAAAGAAAGACTCATCGCGCTAGGAGCGCCTGTTACTCAAGAGCAAAGTTTGGCACAAGTGCAGTCTGCTGTGCTGTCTTGGTTGCAGGCATATCCCGAGCAAACTCCCTTTGTAAAAGACCTTTGTATTGAAATGCAAAAGGACAACACAACTGTTTTGCCCGAAGTTTCTACAGTTATGGCGGCGTTCAGTTAACATTGGCGTTTTGAAATATAAGCTTTATGTCTATCAATAAATCTCTGTTGTGAAGTAGTAAACTTGTCTAAGTTGTATTACTTCATAATGAGGTTTTCATTACCCCCATTTTTTATGAGTCTAATCTCTCTAAATTAGACTTTCTCTATATTCTTTCCATAATTGTTACGTTTTGAAACTTGCTATGGTTTATGCGCTTCTTATGCAGTACTTTGTCTAGGTATATGGATAATAAAGTAGTAAGGAAATAAAAATATTTCGTTATGGCCTTTTTTTATAATGTCATTAATGATGATGTTTTTGGGTTATTAATAATCATTTTCAATGTATAAGTTAATGTTGATGATCAGCTGGTGAATTTATAAAAATTCCTTCTTGGCTCCATATGGCTATTATAATATTTGGGTGAATTCTATGAAAATCAAAACGAAGTTATTGATTGCTTTTTCAATCGCTACCTTGTTGCCCGTCTTAGTTGTCAGTTCCATAACTGCTTTCCTCGCGTCAGACCAAGCACTAAAAAACTTTTCAAAAAATAGCGGACAAACATTGGGCGCTGTTGAAAAATCCTTTGATCAATTTATGAATGACATCAAGTATGTTGTTGGTTTTATTGCTGAGAGTGATCCAGTTACTGTCACTGATGCAGCACCATTAACGACTTATTTTGAGGCAAAAGGAAAGGCACCAAGCAAAATTGCAGAACAAAATGGTGGCCGCGAAGCAGATGTTTTTAATATGTTTGAGGCGATTGGTAAAAATAATCCCAATTTTGTTTATGTTTATATGGGAGACGATGGTGACGGTTATTTAGAATGGCCGGGGACTTATGAATACGCTGAATGGCATCCTAAGCAACGTGGTTGGTATACAAGAGCGATGGAAACGCCTGGTAAAGTTGCGTTGCGTGATGCCTATTATTGGGAGCCTGATGATGCTGTTTATGTGTCTGCTGTTCGGACTTATAAAAAAGGCAATGCTATTGGTGGTGTCGTTGCGGTTGATGTGTCGATCAAAACTCTCACTGAAATGGCGAATAAAACTAAGTTGGGTAACTCCGGTACTATTATGGTCATTGAAAATACCGGTACTATTTTGGTTGATGCCCTCCATGCAGATAATAACTTCAAGAAAATCAGTGAGGTAACGGGTGAGGCGTATCAAAAAATCGCTCAAACTTCTTCAGGTTTGATTAACTTTAAATTGGATGGTGAAGATTATTATGCCGATGTTTACACTTCTCCGAATTTAAAATGGAAGTTTATTGGTTTAATGCCAGCGTCCGAAATTTACTCTAGTACTGTGGAGCTAATTCAAACCACGGCTATTGTTTGTATCTTGTTATTGATTGTTTTTGGTTTTGTTGCTTATTTGATGGCGAAAAGCTTAATCACTCCAATTGAATCTGTATCAGATCACTTACGTATTCTTGCAGAAGGTGAAGGTGATTTAACATCCAAAATTGACATTAAAACCAATGACGAAACAGGTACATTGTCTAATTGGTTTAATCAGTTTATTGAGTCAACTCGTAAACTTATTCTTGGTATTAAGCATTCCGGTATACAGATCGATAAAATTGCTGCTGAAACCTCAGCGAAAGCGAATGAAGTGGCTCAGTCAGCGACGGATCAATTACAGTCTATCGAACTAATCGCAGAAGCAGGGCAGCAAATGCTGATTGCATCTAATGAAGCGGCGGAAAGTTGTGCTAATTCTGCTCAGTTTTCTGAGAAAGGATTGGAGACAACCATCGCCGGAAAAAATCTTCTTAAGAACAGTGCTGAAGGCGTAAATCGTTTAGGTGCTCGTTTGAAAGATTCGAACCAAATCATTACCGAATTGCAAAAAGAAACCGTTAATATTAATCAGATTCTATCGACTATACAGGCGATTGCTGAGCAGACTAACTTGTTGGCGTTGAACGCGGCTATTGAAGCGGCTCGTGCCGGTGAGCAGGGGCGCGGTTTTGCTGTAGTCGCTGATGAAGTAAGAACCCTTGCGGGACGTACACAAGAGTCGACGGAGCAGATTAGTAATATCTTAGGGCTTCTTGCTAACAGAACTAAGCAAGCGTCGGATTCTATGGTGACAAGTTTAGCAGAATCTGAGAATGCGATTAGCTTATCTGATCAGGCGCTTGATTCTTTTGAGCAAATAGAAGAAGTTGTTAAGCAAATGCGCGATATGACGATGCAAACGGCTGCGTCTGCAGAAGAACAGCGAGCAGTGACCGAAGGTGTTAATGAGAATATTGGTGCCATCAGCGAAGCAGCACACCGTGTTTCTAGCATCTCTGGCGATGTAGCAAGTCTTTGTAAGAAGCAGGATCAATTGAGCAAAGAACTGCATTCTATGGTTGTTCGTTTCCGTACTGAATAAAAATGCTGCGTTCTTTCCTAGTTAACCTACTAAAGCTTCTCTCCTTAATTGGGGCGGAGCTTTTTCTTTTAGGTGTTTTTTAAAATTCCTTTCTAATATGAAGTGATAACGATTATCATACCGAACAAATTTACTAATGAAGGTGTCAGTATGGTTAAGTCGTTTGTAATGCTTCTGTTCACTCTTTTTGTGAGTGCAACCTGGGCTGGTCAAGTTACGGTGAAGGATGTTCTTGATCGTGAGGTAACATTTAATGCGCCAGCTCAACGTGTCATTGTCGGGTTTTATCCTGAAGACTATATGGCTATCGGCACGGAAGCCGCTTACGACAAGGTTGTTGGTATGTCTAAATACATTTGGCAAGCGCGTCCTGCGAACTGGGAAATGTATGTTAAACATCGTCCATCTTTAGAAAATATTCCTGGCATTGGACGTGTTGATACGCAAACTTTTTCTGTAGAAAAAGTAATTAGCTTGAATCCAGATGTATTGATGTTGGCCGACTGGCAATATAAGGGCTTAGGAACGGATATTGAACGCCTTGAAAATGCCGGCATTAAAATCATCGTGGTGGATTACAACGCGCAAACGTTAGAGCGACATATTAAAAGCACTGAGTTAATCGGTGTCATTACAGGGCAAGAAAAACGCGCGGCGGCGATTGCTGCAGAATATAAGAAAACCGTTGAAAGCATCAGTAAGCGCCTTGCAGATGCTAATTTGCAAGTACCAAAAGTGTATACCGAGTTTGGTGCTTCTGGTGTACAAGAGCTTGGTTTTACTTTTGGTAAAAACATGTGGGGCGCGATCTCTACTATGGCGGGTGGCGACAATATTTCTGCACCGTTTGTTGAATGGTGGGGGAAATTGAACCCTGAGCAAGTGATTGCTTCGAACCCTGATGTCATTGTTATTACGGGTTATGAAACAGGCAAGGGTTCTGATTCTATGTTGATGGGCCAGGGTGTAGATAAAGCCGAGGCACTTAAACGTCTGGAAGGTTACAAAGATCGTTTGGGTTGGTCTTCTATTTCAGCAGTGAAAAACAATCGTTTATACGGTGCTTATCATGGTGCATGTCGTACTATTTTAGATGCGGCAATGATAGAGTTCTATGCAAAAGCCATGTATCCAGATTTGTTCGCAGACCTGAACCCTGAACAAGCTTATTTGGACTTCTACAAAAAATATCTTCCTGTCACGCCAGAGGGAACCTTTACTCTGTCGCTGCAAGATTAATTTTCACATGTAAAAAAGGGCTTGCTACATTCGTGGTAGCAAGCCCTTTTTTTGTTTATATCCTGTTTAAATCTAAAGATTACTCGAATGCATACCGCGTAACTTGTCGGTAAGTATCTTCTGGTGCAAGTAATATTGGTGGGAAGTGTGACTGATTGATCGCATCAGGCCAGTGTTGGGCTTCAAGGGCAAGGCCTGCGTAAGCTGTCAATGCGCCTTGGTTAATATTCGATTCAGCATCAAGTTGGATATGACGGCCATCGTAAACTTGCAGTCCTGGCTCAGTCGTCTGGTAATCTAATGTGAGTCCGGTGATGCGGCCTTTTAGTGTTGCTACCGTTTGTATTGGGCGGTGACTAGCAAGAGAAAGACAAAAGTTAGTGTCTAACCCAGGATAATCGTCACGACCAATGGTTCGAAGTTGGTGAAAATCAAACGCGCTGCCAGCAGTTGGAGTAACTTCTCCTGTTGGAATAAGCCCTGCATCGACTGGTAAATAATGATCGGCTTGGATACTAAGTTGGTGATCTAAAATAGAGCCTTTGCCATCAAGGTTTACGTAGCTATGACCAGCAAAATTGCAAATCGTTAGCTTGTCTGTGGTGGCAGTGATTTCCATTTCCAAAGTGCTATCGAGTAGACGATAAAACACATCGATAATCATGTTGCCTGGATAACCCATTTCACCGTCAGCCAACTTGGTTTGTAGCTGAACCATGTCGTCATTTTGTTGAATGATTGACCAGTTCTTGCTGCCTGTTCCAGCTGGGCCGCCATGTAAATGATGTGCTTCTGGCAGGGTTGGTGGTAATTGATAGGTTTGATCGCCAATGACTGCATGGCCTTTATTGGTTCGGTTTGCCACTCGACCGACGACTGCACCAAAGTATTTTGCCCCCTGAAGGTAATCGGACAACTTTGGCGAGCCTAAAACTAAAGAATGTTCGTAGCCATTTAGATAAATAGATTGGATGCTAGCGCCTAATGTCAAAATAGACACCTTGAGTTGCGCGTTTTTTAGCGTGACAGATTGAACTTGGTTTAAGTCTGGAGCGAGGTTCACGGAAGTATCCTTTTCAAATAAACGGGAGCCGAAGCTCCCGAAAGTATAGATATATAGATAAATCAGATATTTTCTAACAAGTCGTTAATGCGATATTGCGCTGTTTCTAACGCATCGTCTATTGATTTGTTGCCAGTAACGGCAGAACCTAGTTCTTCACCAAGAATGTCTTGAATGGCAAATTGTCGTAATACCCCAGCTGGTAAGGCTTGTCCTGTTGTGGCTATTTTTGCAATATCACTACGATGCGGTAAGGATTTGAACTTGTCGCTGGCGATGACTTTTTTGACTGTTGGCAAGTGGCCAGTACGAGACCATTCGTAATCATTGTCGTAGAGGAATTTAAACAGTTTGCCAATAGCAGCCATTTTTTCATCGCTACGATCACCACGAGGAACAACCCAACCGTGTCCGTCGGCATAAGTGGCGTCTTTTTGTTTAAAAAACTGAGGCACAGGGAATACGCTATAGCCGTCAGACAGTGCGTTATTGGCTTGTTTAGATTGGGCGTCATAAGAGCCAATTAACCAGGTCCCATTAACTGCAATACCGCCAGCGCCATTAGCAAAGGCTGATACGGCAGCAGGGTAATCCATATTTTTTGTACTTAAGTCTTTGTCCATGATGTTTTTCATCAAGGTAAGTGCGGCTTTTGCATCTTCACCACTTAAATCAATATGGCCAGGATCGGCGAAGAATTTGCTGTCTTGTTGCATCATTAGGGTATAAAAAATACGTGCGTACGTGGCGGTTTCGTTAGCTAAAACTTGTACTAAGTAGGGCTTTCCTGTCGCTTCGTTGAACTGTTTGCCTTGCGCAAAAAGCTCATCACGGCTGGTTGGTAGCATGGGCGTGCCATCGGCTTTCATTAGATCTGCTTTTTTCATCAGATTGTTATTTACGTGAAATAACATGGTCCAGTTATCAAATGGAAGAGCATAGACTTTGCCTTCTTTCGTGACACTGGAAATAGCCGCGTCTGTAAAGTCTGTTGCTTTGATACCTTGGTCTTTTAGTAACTTATCAAGCGGAACCAAAAGGCCACGGGATTGGTAATCTGACATGGCAGAGTAATGCATAGAGACCACATCTGGAGCGGATCGAGACGCTAACTGAGCGTTAAGTTGATCGTATCCTGGCCATTCTACTGTGGTGACTTTCACGTCAATATCAGGATTGTCAGCTTCAAATTTATTCACTAGCGTGGTAATAATGCCGCATTCACCAACGGCAGCAGACACATCGGTTGTCTTGCCATATTCCGCTTCACAAGCGCCAAAGAAACGCTGTAACTCAATGGTTGTGTTGGCATTGGCCCATGAAGACAGCGCCAGTAGGCTGACTGCGGTTGTTCCAAGAAGTAGCTTTTTCATTATTGATTCTCCTAGGTCGTTGTTATTGTTGTAGCCCTATTTCACTTCCAATTTCTGATCTTTTTAGTTCAAATTATTTTTTAGTCATTGTGACAAGTGTTATTTCACGGCGCCTCCTGATACCGCGGTCACTATGTGGCGTTGAAAGAAGATGTAGACGATCACCACGGGCAAGGAAGCGAAGATGGCTTGCGCCCCTAAAAAGCCTAATCCTTCGGATTGCGCAAAGTTCGTTTGCGAGGAGGCTATGCCTATAGTGAGTGTGTACATGTCAGATTTGGTCGCGGAGATAAGCGGCCACCAGTAATCATTCCAAGCTTGCAAGAAAGTGAAAATGCCCAAGGTTGCTTGTGCAGGTAACGTCAGCGGTAGCAGTACTTTCCAGAAGATACGGAAAGTTGATGTATTATCTAGCATGGCGGCTTCATCAATTTCTTTTGGAATAGCCCGAAAGAATTGCGTCATTAGAAAAACGCCAAACGCCGAAGACAAGTTAGGCAATATCAAACCAATGTGGGTGTTGTGTAGATCAAACCAGTTAAACATCTGATGACGGGCAATAATCACCGCTTGTTCTGGTACCGCTAAGCCAAATAATACAATGATGAATAATGTCTTACGGAATGGAAATTCCAGTCTTGCAAAGGCATAACCTGCTAGAGAAGAAAGTAGTAAGACACCAAACGTTTGCCCAACCGCCACTATCATCGAATTCATAAACCAGCCAAAAACGCTGGAAGATTCAAGGATGTTGGCGTAATTCACCAAGGTATAAGGAAATGAAAAGACAGCTTCTGTGCCTTTGAGCAATTCCGCGTTGTCTTTCAGCGAGAGGCCAATAATCCAAGCTACTGGCGCCATCATGATGACACCAAGTGCAGCCGCGATCCAGAACAAGCGACGGTTCGAGGTTAAATGCTCAGGCGAATAGTTTAATGCTTTCATGCGTCTGTCTCCTCTTTACGAGTGCTGACCCAATATTGCAGCATGGCGGCACACAGAATAATTAAGAATAGGATTTGTGACGCAGCTGCGCCCATTCCTATGTCCCAACGTAAGAAGCCAATCTCATATATGTACATCACAATGGGTCGTGACGAGCCCGCAGGGCCGCCGTTGGTCATCAGTTGTGCCTGACCAAATAACTGGAATTGCATGACTACCTGAATGATGGCCACCAACATAATGGTCGATTTAATGGATGGTAGGGTGATACGCGTAAGCACGCGCCAGCGGGAGGCGTTATCTAACGCTGCCGCTTCATACAGGTCTTTTGGTATCTGTTGTAAGGCGGCTAAGAACAGCATCATGGGTAAACCAATGCACCACCAAACGGTTGCTACGCCCACTGAAAACAGTGACCAGCCCGTCGTTGAAAGAAATCCAATTGGCTGCCAGCCAAAATAGTTGAAAATCAACGCCATTAAGCCGTCATTAGGGATAAACACGATCCGCCAGATGAGCGTCACTATGGTGACGGACAAGATGGAAGAAGCAAAAAATAAACCTCTTAAAAAGGACGAGCCTTTGGTGGTTTTATTCAAGGCCAACGCCAGAAACAATCCCAGAATAACCAAAGTAGGCACGGACACACCAACGAAAATCAGTGTGTTTTTTACTGCTTGACCAAAGATTGGATCGCTCAAAACGCGCGCGTAGTTTTTTAAACCAATGAAGCGTTCGCCACCAAACAGATCGACTTTATTAAGCGATAGCCAAATTCCCCAACCAAGCGGAAATACCAGCAAGGTTAAAAATACACTGAGGTAGGGAACGACAAATAAGCCATTTGTCCAACGAGAACGACGATAACTTTCCGCCATTTTACACCTCCATTTGACTGTGATGAGCAAGGCCATCACCGTCAAAGATATGTGCAGCGTGAGGTGAAATCGACACTCTGACTGTTTCACCTGCTTTCACTTTTGAGCGACCCGAATCTTCGGCGATAAGGTCTGTGCCGTCGATTAAAGTGCCATATAGCAGCGTGCGATCACCAAGACGCTCAACCACTTTTATGGTCAGATCAAGGCCATCTTCTTCTGAGGAAACCACCGCAGTGTCTTCCGCTCTAATGCCAATTACTGCGTCTTTGGCGTTAAACTCCGGTGGAAGGGTAATCGCTGTGGCGATGCTTCCTGCTCTACTGACTTCAACAGTGACGCCATTAGCGGTTTGTTGGATGTTATTAATCGGCAACATAGACATAGGTGGAGAGCCAACAAATTCCGCGACAAAACGACTCACAGGGTATTGGTAAATTTCCATAGGCGTGCCGATTTGTTCAATTTTTTGGTTGTGCATAATGACGATGCGATCTGCTAACGTCATAGCTTCCACCTGATCATGGGTAACAAAGATCATAGTCGAACCAAGACGCTGGTGGAGTTGTGCTAGCTCCAATCGCGTCCTGCCGCGCAATGCGGCATCCAAGTTAGATAGTGGTTCATCAAACAAGAAGGCTTTTGGTTCTTTTACAATGGCGCGACCTATGGCGACGCGCTGACGTTGACCGCCAGACAGTCGTCCGGGTTTACGGTCTAACAAATGATCGATTTCGAGGATTTTCGCCGCATCATTAACACGACGATCAATTTCGTCTTGGGCTACTTTCACGTTTTCTAGACCAAACGCCATGTTTTGGCGAGTCGTCATGTGTGGATAGAGCGCATAGGACTGAAACACCATAGCGACGCCACGTTGACCCGGAGGTAAGGTGTCAATGCGCTTGTCGCCAATTTCAATGGAACCTTCTGTAATGGATTCCAGCCCCGCAATCATGCGCAATAAGGTGGATTTTCCGCAGCCAGAAGGACCAAGGAATACAACAAACTCACCGTCTTCAATGTGTAGGTTAATGTCGTCTAAAACGGTAACACTGTCATATCGCTTTGTTATATTTTTTATAGAGATAGATGCAGACATGGTTTCCTCTCTCAGCAAATTTTAAACGGAAAAACTTGGGGTATTACGCCCCAAGTCGAATCATGCGATAGCTCATAGGAGCAATGCTTGCCGTTAGTTTTTGCTGCGTAACAGATGCGCCTTGACCATCTTTTGGTGCTACTTGCTCTGCATCTGGGCCATTTTTTGCGTCAAGTGCATGACCTGACATGACTTTATCCATAATCACTTTCTGGTGTGTGAAGCCTTGTAGAGACAGATCTAATTCAATGCTTTCATCTGGGTGGCGGTTGACGATGAAGAAGGTGAGTGCGCCATCTTTATCGGATTCCACGGCAGAAATATCCAGATAGGAAACATCACTGGCGAACTCTGTATCGTAACCTTGACATTGCACGGCAAGATTAAGTGCTGTACCGCGTCCATATTGAGAAGCATACAAATATGGGTAGTAAGTAGACTGACGCCAAGCTGGGCCACCTTTCACTGTCATGATAGGTGCAATAACGTTGACCAATTGCGCCAAACAGCCAATTTTGACCACGTCGCTGTGGCGAATGAAAGTGTTCAGAATACAGCCAACTTGCAGCGTGTCAGCAAAGTCGTAAATGTCTTCTAATAAAGCGGGAGCATGTGGCCAGCCGTCATTGCCGCCGAGGATTTTTTTGTCTTGTTCGTTAGAGTGATACCAGACGTTCCATTCATCGAAGGAAATATACACATCGTGTTTGGAGCGTTTTTTGGCTTTAGTGGCTTTAATGATTGCTGCGATGGTGTCGATATAGTTATCAAGCAAGCTGGCTTTGGCTAAGTAATTGGCGGTGTTTTTTTCGTGATTATCGAAATACATATGCAGTGAAATGTAGTCGACTGTGTCGTAGGTGTAATCTAGTACAGTGCTTTCCCATTCAGGGTAGGTCGGCATTTTAGGGGAAGAAGAGCCACAAACAACCAGCTCGATGTTTTTGTCGAAAGCGCGCATGGCTTTAGCGGTTTCGAATGCTACTCGACCATATTCAGCGGCGGTTTTTTGTCCGATTTGCCAAGGTCCATCCATTTCATTACCCAGACACCAAAGTTTAACATCCCAAGGTTTTTCACGTCCGTTCTTTTTACGCAGATCAGACCAATAAGAGCCACCAGGGTGATTAACATATTCTAAGAAGGCGCGGGCTTCGTCTAAACCTCTAGACCCAAGATTCACCGCTAGCATCATTTCTGTACCGGCTTGTTCTGCCCATTCTGCAAATTCGTGAATACCTATTTCGTTGCTTTCTGAAGTATGCCAAGCAAGGTCTAGGCGAGTTGGGCGGTCTTCTTTTGGCCCTATGCCATCTTCCCAGTTGTAAGCAGAAACGAAGTTACCACCAGGGTAGCGAGTAACTGGTACGTCTATATCTTTAATCAGTTCGATAACATCTTGGCGAAAGCCGTGTTCGTCTGCGGTTGCATGACCTGGTTCGTAGATGCCGCTATAAACAGCACGTCCTAAATGCTCGATGAAAGAGCCGTAAAGGCGAGGGTCTATTTTGGCAATCACATAATCTTTATGTGCGGTCACATTGGCGCGCATGGAAGTCTCCTTTCTTATTTTTGTATTTTTTAAGAATTTATTAAGTATCTATATTTATGTTTCTTATCTGATTAGTGGATATTAAAAGCATATTTGACCTGAGGTCAATCAATAAGACGTATATTTTTTGTGCAGATAAATACCAAAATTGGTATGGGTGAGTGAGATTTGTAACGAAAAAAGAAAGAGGTAAGTGTTTTGGTTTTTTTAAAGTATTGAAACTTATAGGGTTTATAAATTTTATTTGTTAAGGCAGGCTTGCTGACATCTGCATCAGAAAATAAGATGTTTAAGATTGAAGGCGTAAAATAATGTCTTGGTCGTAATTACCAAATTGCTTGCCAAAAATATTGATGCCGCCAGGGTGTTCAGCATCATCGGGAACAGAGATTCGTACCCGAATCGACCTATGCTCTTCAAGCGCGAGATCTTTCAAAGAGATATCAGAAACCCGTACACCATCGACGTATGTACCGTCATTAGTGACACGAAAGCTTTTTAAATGGCCATACTGACTGCCTGCAAGCTTCCACCAATCGGGTGTGTATTTGCCTTGGTGATCGCCATAATCTCCAGGAGCTGTCCAGATCGCTGCAGTCTTGCCATTGATTGATATATGGATATCAGAAGGCCAGTTTTCGGACGTGCCAGGTACTTCGGATGAAAGCTCCATGACCAGCTCTAGCTCTTTCACTGTCTGGCCTGCAATGCGGGCGTTGTTGGGGAATTGATATTCCACATAGCCCTTGGTGAACCACAACAAACTGGCGCGCATGCGGTCAGGAGAAAGGTAAGTGTCTGGGCTGTCTAGGAAGCCAACAATGCCGGACTCAGAACACAAACCACAAGGGGCCATGACATCAAATTCAGAATATAAGCCCACAGGCATAGCCACTTCGATGACATTGTTTTTGTTCTGTTTGGTGTTGCTGAAAGACAAGACAATTTCTTCGTGGGTTGCACGACAAATTTTCTGGCTGCCTTTGCGGCCTTTTTGGCTTTCGGTGGTTATTAAACCGGCACTTTCGAGGGAGTTGATATGACTGGAAGTCGATGATTGAGGTAATTCGAGAAGGTCTGAAATGTCGTTAACATTCATTGGTCCTTTTTCATGTAACAAGGACAATATTGCCAATCGAGCGGGCGCAGCTAGGCTTTTCAGAACATCGGCGCCATCCTCAGGTGTCAGCAATAAGAACTTTTTACTCATCGTCATCTCCAGTTGAAGATGTATTTATATCGAGTTTTTTGATTCTTATCAAGTTTTAATTGGCTTTCTCACCTGAGGTTAAATGGTGAGAAAGCCATGACTATTATGCTTAAGCTTTAAATTCCGCTTAATGATATAAGGCGTTAAACGGCACCATAACCAATGACGGAAATAAAATTAAAGCAATGAGCAAAGCGAGTTGAGCTAACAAGAAAGGCGCTATGCCTTTGGTAACTGCGCCCATGCTGGTATTGCCGACACTGGATATGGCGGCCAAAACCGTACCTACTGGCGGTGTTAGCAAGCCAATGCTGAGGTTAAGCACAAAGACAATGCCAAAATAGACAGGATCAATACCCGCTGCTGTAATGACGGGCATAAGAACCGGTGTCAAAATTAAGATAACCGGAGCAAGATCCATCGCCATACCAATGATTAATACCAAGATGTTGATAATGATCATTAGGGTGGTTGGGTCGTCTTTCCAGCGTTGTAATAACTCAGATACAGCGCCAGGAATATCTGCCATGGTAATCATCCAAGCAGCAATAGACGAAGCGGCAACTAAGAACATAATGATGCTGGTTAGCGTTGCACAATTTACCAATACACCATAAAGGCGTTTTGGCGTGAGTTCGCGATACACGAATGTTCCGACAAACAGTGCGTAAAACGCTGCGACAGCACCAGCCTCCGTCGGGGTAAACACACCAAAGCGCAAACCGACAACAATAATGACTGGTAGGATGAGCGCCCATAGCGCATTTTTTAGAGCATGTAGACGCTCGCTAAGACTGGCCTTTTCTAGTAATTCGATATCTTCTTTGCGAGTTACGTACCACCACACAAAAATGAGTAATACACCCATCATGAGCCCTGGCGCTAAGCCTGCAATAAACAGTTGTGAGATAGAAACGCCACTGGTGACACCAAATAAAATCAGCGGAATACTCGGCGGTAAAATTGGGGCGATGATGCCGCTAGAAGCAATAAGACCACAAGAGCGATTATGGTCATAACCCGCTTTCACCATAAGTGGAATCAAAATGGCACCAAGCGCTACGGTATCAGCCACTGCAGAGCCAGATAAAGACGCAAAGAGTATTGCTGCCACAATGGTGACATAACCCATGCCGCCTTTTTTATGGCCAAGCATAGTCATGCCTAAATCAATAATTCGGCGGGTAATCCCCCCAGCATTCATTAATTCACCGGCGAGTATGAAGAATGGAATTGCCATCAAAGAAAAATTATTACTGCCACTGACTAGGTTTTCTGCAATTAACTGACTGTTAAACATATCCATGTAAAACATCAGCGCCATACCTGTCATGATAAGCGCGAAGGCGATAGGCATACCGATAACAATGGCGCCAAACAATGCGCCAGCAAAAATGACCAGCTCCATTATGCTTCTCCTTCTTGATGGTTTTTGTTTTTGTCGAGAGCGTCTTGTTGCTGTTCGTTTTCAAATAAGCACCTAATGCCAAATAGAATAAACAAGCACATGCAAGCCCCCATAATCATTGCGCCTGCATAGAGTAACCATAAGGGCATATTTGTGGCGGGGCCGAGAGTATTCATATTAATCTTAGCTAATTGCCAGCTACCATCGATGAGTAACCAGAGTGCGTACAGCATCAAGGAAGCTGAAATAAGTTGCAATGTGACTCTTAGCCATTTGAATGGCATAAGCTTAATAAATATATCGACATTCAAGTGTTGATTGAATTTCATGGCTCGAGTAGTACCAAGAAAGATCATAAATACAAACAAGTAACGTGACATTTCTTCCGACCATGTGATACCAGAATCGAATAAATAGCGCAAAATGACATTCGAGAAAACAAGGCAAGACATAGCGGCCAGACAACTCGCCATGCCGATTCCTAGTAGTAAGTCTACAGAGCGAGATAGCTTTTTCATCATGGGGATGCTCTTAATGGGTCAAATAGTATTCAAGGTTTAATAGGAAAAAGGGCATCTATACGTATTAGATAGACACCCTTATCAAACTTACTTTTCGCCTAGTGCAATGATTTCTTGAACAATATCGCGAGCACCTGGATGAGACTTGTAGAAGTTTTCATAAGCAGATTGTTCTGCTTTTATTAGCGCATCGTGGAAAGCCTGATCTGGAACTGTGATTTTCACACCATCTTGCTCAAGTTTTGCTTTGTTTTGTGCTTCTTGCTTGATCAACAAACTCCACTCTTGCTTTGCTGCATTTTGGGCTGCAGTAGACACAGCTTGCTGCTGCTCCTTAGTTAAAGCGTTCCAAATGTTGTTGTTCATTAAGTACAAGTTTGGCGTGAAAACGTGATTCGTTTCTGTGATGTATTTCACAATTTCATACCACTTAGACGCGACAATATTTGGGTATGGGTTTTCTACACCATCCACAACACCTTGCTCTAGTGCGCTAAACACTTCTGAAATAGGTAAAGGCGTGATATTCGCGCCTAAATTTTTACCGATTTCAAGCATGCTGGTAATGCCAGGGAAGCGTAAACGAAGTCCTTGGAAATCACTCATAGAAGAGATTTCTCGGTTACTGGCAACGACTCGGAATCCTTGAACGCCGTAAGCAAGAAAGTGCAGTCCGGTATTGGAGTCCATCTCATTAACCAGTTTTTGACCGATATCGCTATTTAATGCGTTTTGAGCGTGCTCGTAATTTTTGAATAAGAAAGGCAGTTGGATGATTCCAACATTGGGAACCTCTTTATCCATAATTGTGCCAAGGATAGCCATGCTGACTGTGCCACCTCGAACGGAGTTATAGAGCTTTTCTTCTGCACCTAAAACGCCATTACTAAATACTTTAACTTTTAGCTCGCCATTACTAAGACTTTCGACATCTTTCTTGAAGGTGTCTTTTAGTGCAATGCTGTTAGGGTGAGTGTCAGGGAAAAAGTTAGCAACCGTAATCATTTTTGCTGCATATGCCGCTGGTGTAACAGCAAGGGCTGATGTAATTGCAAGGGCGGCAAGGTTTTTTCTTGTGAACATAGTCTTCTCCTAAATACGCTTTAAGCGTAGTTTGTTTTTATTGTGCTAAGAAAGATTGTGCTATTTATCGTTAATTAAGCTGCATGCTATGGTGTATTTCTCTAAGATTTCCGGCTTTGGTGAGAAGCCTAATCCAAGAGTGTCACCAAGATCATATGTCGCAGGGCATTCATTAAGTGGATGAAGGTGATCACCTAATTCAATAAAAGGTATTTCCAATGATGTTTCGGGCATGTTTGCGGCGATGAAATGGGCGGTAGCGACCATGCCTGCACCATAGTAGAAACAGTGAGGGACGACTTTGACGTTGTGGTGTTTGGCACGTTTGCAAACATCATACATGCCAGTAATACCACCTATTTTGCTCGCGCTAGGCTGAGCAATATCAATGGCTCCTGCTTTAAATAACTGTTCAAACCCTTCTGGGCCAGAGGCGTTTTCACCCGCCGAGACAGGCACGCCAATTTTTCTAATAGTTGCAAGTTGAGCTGCATCTTCTGGCGGCCAAACAGGTTCTTCTACCCAACCTAAGTTAAGCGGTTTTAACTCAGTGACGTTGTCTGTTGCTTCCGTAAGATTCCAAGGGCAATTAACATCAACCATGAGCTCTACGTCGTCAGGCAATGCATCGCGTGCAGCAGCAATAGCCGCATAGGTTGTTTCGTGTAGTTTGATTTTTTTGAAGCCAGCATTGGCAGTTCGTAAGACGTTTTCACGGACTTTATCTGGTTCGTTACCGTAGCTCACTAAGCTAGCGTAAAGACTGATCTTGCCCGTAGTGCCGCCAAGAAATTTGTACAGGGGTTGCTTGGCATGCTGTGCTTTAAGATCCCAAATGGCAATATCGATTGCTGATAAGGCATAGAGCATAGGACCTGAGCTACCAAAGCTATGCAATGCACGCTTGGCTGCGTAGAGGTGTTGTTCGTAATTTGCGATGTTTTTGCCAACAAACATAGGTGCAACAAGGTGTTCTAAAGCCGCATAAGTCACGACGTTTGAGGCGTGTCCGAATGCTTCGCCCCAGCCAGTTAGACCCGTATCGGTTTCTATTTCAACAAGAAGTGATTCCATCTTGTCTATGTTAGGAGAGGCGCCGTTGAATTTATCTTCCTCTTTTACGGGGGCTATGTCTCGTATGCCAGCCGTAAATGGAATAGCAATGCGCCTGATTGTTATTTTTGTAATTTTCATGGCTAAGAAAATCTCTTGTAATCAGCAGTAATAAATTGATGTAGTACATCATACAACTAACTTGTTTTCGGTCAAGAGGTATGATGACTATTTTTTATATGGTGTTTAATATCACTTTTTCGAGCCATTATCACGTTTAACTCATGTGTTTTTGAAGTTGGTTAGTAGTTAATGTCTTGTTTTTTTTTAGTTTTCCGTATTTCTTTTATATGTTGTATGATGACTTTTTTGGTTGTTAGGAATAACTAAAAGTGAAAGAAGATGCATTACTGACTACTATTTCTGCTGATGAGCCCCGTCCAGAACAAAAGCCACAACGGAATTTGGCGCAAAAACTGGTTCAAGAAATACTAAATAAAATAGAAATTAAAGTATTAAACCCTGGTGATAAGTTGCCTAAAGAAGCGGACATCATGCAAGAGCATGGAGTTAGTCGTACTGTTGTGCGAGAAGCACTACAGCGACTTCAAGCATCAGGCTATGTAGAAACCAAGCATGGTATTGGCACCTTTGTTTTAAATAATAAAGGGCAAGGACCAATGGATTTGTCTTTTGATTATGTGAACGATGCGGTAGAGATTTTGGAACTGCGCATTGGTTTGGAAGTGGAAATTGCGGGTTTGGCTGCCATGCGGCGTACTGAAGAGCAGCTAGTGGAAATACGCAAAGCACTGGATGAACTGCGAGCTATAGACCGAAATGGTCATGTATCGGATGCTGGTTTGGCGGATTTTAACTTTCATTTATTAATCGCCAAATCGGCTGGCAATCATTACTTTGTCGATATCATGCAGCACATGGAAAACAGCCTTGTTCCGCGTAAGCGTATTGATGTCGCCCATGTCAACCACGAGCATGAAGAAGTGTATACTGCAATAGAGCGAGGTGATTCTTACGCTGCGCGTGCTGCTATGCGGTTACATTTAACTAACAGCAGAGAGCGGTTTTTGAAACTGGCAAGAAAGTGATTCCCCAGTAGGGAAATCACTTCTCTAGTGCTTTCTTGGCGACTTATTGGCATTACGCTAGCGGCCCTCCAATAATAGTAGTACGCAATCCTGCAATAATGTTTTCGCCTGTTTCGTGTCTTAGCTCATCATACCAAGCTTGGGTTTCTTGCATGTCTTTACCATGGGTAACATCACAGCGTTTGCGAGCTTTTAGTACTAGATCCTTTACGCGGAAGCGGCGTTCTTCTTCGTACTGCTTCAAAGCGGCTAGCACACCAGAAACCGTTTTGCCTTTCTCTTTGAATTGATCCGCGAAACACTGACCAAGTACAACGGCGTCTTCGAGTGCAGAGCAACCGCCTTGGCCAATGTCTGGGGTTGTGCTGTGGGCCGCATCGCCGAGTAGGGCGATATTGCCTTTTACCAAGGTATCGAATGGTTCGATGTCATGAATTTCGATGCGATTGGTGGTTTCTGGATTAATGGTAGCAATCAGTTTTTGGACAGGTTCAGCCCAGCCAGCAAAGTAACCCGTTAGATCGGCAACGACTGTACTTCTGTCTTCTGCTAGACCTTTTGGTAATGGCACATCAAAGAAGAAGTAAAAGCGGCCTCCGGCAATTGGCATAATAGAAACGCGTTTGCCTTCCCCGACAAAGGTTGTCCATTGATCGCCAGGGGCAATGCTTTCATCTATTTCTACTAAGCCATTCCAGTTCACATAATCAGCGTAGCGACGTTCGGTTTGATAGCCAATGACATCAGCGCGAACGACAGAATGCGTGCCGTCAGCAGCAATCATAAAGTCACCCACAGCGCTGCTACCATCGCTAAAATACGCGGTGACGCCAATGTCACTCTGTTCGACTTTTTCAATACGCTTGCCAAATTGAACTTTATCGCGGCCCCACCAATCGATCATTTGGCTTTGTAGGTCTGCACGGGACACAGGACAAGGGCGTTCGCCAACCGCATCAACCAATGGTGAAAGACTAAATTGGGTCATTACGCTTCCAGTTATACCATCGTGGTAAGCCATGTTGTGCATCGGGCCGCCGAGTTCATCCATAATGCTGCCCATACCTAAATGGTTCATGCATTTTACACCGTTAGACCAAATAGAAAGCGCCGCGCCAACAGGTTTGATTTCTTTCACCGCTTCAAAAATTTCACACTCGATGCCTTGTTGCTTTAACGCGGCCGCTGCAGACATGCCACCAATACCGCCACCAATAATAAGTGCTTTCATATCATTCCCCTTTAATCTTTCGCTTCGTTCTCTTGTTGTCTTAGCGAATTTTTAATGTCTTGTTAAAGGAGTAAATGGCAATAAATATGCCATGAAACAAATGAACCTATATTTATTTATGTGAAACCTTTGTTTTAGGGTGGTGCGTAATCAGTGGTGATAGATCAAAGAAGAAAAAAGCGTATTTTCTTCTTTGACCGATAGGACAGAAAATGTTTTATCTTGGTGCGAATTTTGTGGGTTTTGCTTCATTCTGGCTCACTAAGTCTTGGGCTGAAGTCTAATTGCATAAGACTAGCTGCCGCGATAAGTGCTGTAAGAATAAGGCGAAACTAGAAGGGGGACATGATAGTGAGCGTTTTCATCACTGATGCCGAAACGAATAATTACGGTATTTAAGAAGCTTGGACTCTCTTTCAGAGTGTCTTCATTAGAGCTGGAAGCAAAGTACTCATCAATGGCGAACTCCAGCTCATATATGCCGGCAGAGAAGCTATCTGCTTGTAATAAGGGCTGATCACAGCGCCCATCGTTGTTGGACACAGTGCTATGAATCAGCTGTCGTTGACCGTCTTTAGTATGCTGGTAAAGGTCAATTTTAACTCCAGCGGCCGCGATTCCTTTTGTTGTGTCTAAAATGTGAGTGGTTAAGTATCCCATTGTTTTACCTCAATCTAATCTGAAAGCTTGCCTGATTTTTGCAGGAAAGCGTCTTTATAAGTGAAATGGATCTGAAAATATTGTTTCATAGGGATCAATATTTGTGCCATGTGTTTCTGTAATATGATTTTTGTTATTCATAGAGATCTTTTTTGTAAGAAATTTTTAGAGCCGTCAGAAATTGGAGTCCTATTATGCACGACCCGTTAGCTGTAATCAGTGAAATGGAAGAAGCGGATTTTATCACGCTATTTAGCAGTATTTATGAGCATTCCACTTGGGTTGCAGAAGAACTATGGCGACAAAAAGCAGAGCATCCAAGTGAGTATTTCGACAGTATCGACAAAATCAAAGCCACTATGGCTGACATCGTAGAACAAAGTACAGATGAACAAAAACTCATACTACTTCGGGCTCACCCAGATCTAGCAGGCAAAGCAGCGTTAGCGGGTGAACTCACTCATGCGTCAACCTCAGAGCAGTCAGGAGCAGGGCTGGATCAATGCTCAGAAGAAGAGTTGGCGCATTTTCTACAGCTGAACGATACTTATCGAGAGAAGTTTGGCTTTCCCTTCATCATGGCCGTAAAAGGCGCGACCAAGGATCAGATACTTGCAGGCTTTGAAGCCAGAACGCCCAATGACTGGCAAACAGAGTTTGACCGCGCCATGAGCGAAGTGCATAAAATTGCTGGATTCAGATTGGCCGATCTTTAGATAAAGATCATAGGTAAGGTCGCAAGCAGTAATAATCCCATTGATACACTAAAGTAACGGTGGAATTTAGGTTCTTGGAGTCTCTTAGATACGAGCTTGCCTATGGTAATCCACATGAATGTGCCGGGTAACGTCGCGATATTAAACATCATGATGCATAGCAAAGCCGACGACCAATAAAGCTCTCCAGTCAATGTGAAGACAGAGCTTGCTGTCATTAAGCTGGCCCACGATTTAGGGTTAATTGCCTGAAATGATGCGGCTTGTAAAATGCCCATTGGTTGAAGGCTCTTTTTGTCTGAAGGCATTTTTGCACAAGCGATTTTTATAGACATATAAACAATGTAACTTGCCGCAATAAAGGTGAACACCTCATGAAGGTAAGGCCAATGCTTAAACATTTCACCCAAGCCAAATAAAATCATTATATGCAGTATTGTCATGCCAAAACGAATGCCAATCACGTGAGGCAAGGTTCTTTTAATGCCAAAATTGGCCCCTGAGTTAGCCAGCAGGATATTGTTGGGTCCAGGTGTGATGGTGCTTATTAGGCAAAAAAGCATCAGAGCGGGAGCGAGTTCCAATAGGGCGCTATTTATCATTTCCTTTCCTTATTAGAAAAATCCAGCCAAAAATTGTATCGATACAATTATTGGTGTAATGTATCAATATAGGTTTACATACAATACAATTTTGGGCAATTTATTTATTGTTATGAATACAATTATAGAAATTAGTAAAGACGCATTCGATAAAGCTTGTTTGGCGCATCCAAAGTACAAAGCATTGGCTTTGCTTATCGAGCAGGCGATTCAGTCTGGTGAATTACCAAATCGACAAAAGTTGCCAGCGCAAAGACTTTTGGCGGATAAGCTAGAAATTACCCATGGCACGGTAACAAGAGCGTATGACTTGCTTGAAAAGAAAGGCTTGGTAAATGCAAAGCTGGGAGCAGGCACTTATGTAAACCTTCCAAGCTCCTTTGTGACTAGTGATGTGTCAGCCATTAAAGAATACGATTTCGCCTCCAGTATGCAGCCTATGTTAGGTCAGCAAATGTTGGTGAAAAATGCGCTAAACGAATTGGCTCAAGATCTTATTTCAATAGAAGAGGTGATGACTTATTCGCCAAATGGCTTGCGAAAACATCGGCAAATATTCAGCGATTGGCTTGCTTCTAAAAAGATTCAAATTGATAAAGATGACATTACTTTTACACAAGGAGCCCAGCAAGGGATTTATACTTGCCTGCAAATTCTTACCAAAGAAAATGACTACATTCTACATGAAGAGCTAGCGTACCCAGGTGTATTTCGAGCGGCTGAAGCCCGCGGCGTCAATCCGCTAAGTGTGCCATTAACGGCGGAAGGTTTAGATTTAGCTGTGCTAGAAGAGTACTGCCAGAAGTTTCGCCCAAAAGCACTGTACATCACGCCTAACATTCAAAATCCGACTAATATTCAGTACTCAGAAAAACAGCTAAGTGAAATAGTAAAGTTAAGTGAGAAATATCAATTTTATATTATCGAAGATGATGTGAATTATTGTCTACCAGAGAACTGGAAAGTGCCGTTGCAACAGCAAGCCCCAGATCGAATATTTTATCTTTCAAGTCTCTCTAAATATGTGGCGGGTGGTTTAAGAATTGCCTTCTGTTTGGTTCCTAAACAGTGGCAACAAGCTTTTAATATGAGCATTCATAGTCAGTGTTGGATGGTATCGACATTAAACTTCGAATTGGCCATTCGTTTCTTAAGAAGTGAAAATTTTCAACATAACCAGTCTCTTCTCGAAGGTGAGATGCGTTATCGGCAAGGCGCTTTTCATGCATTGGTTGAAAAGCATGGTTTCCGTTCTCGGACTGGCGGTTTGAATGCGTGGTTGGAATTACCGAGTCATATTAATGTAAATCAACTGAATAATTTTTTTGCATCAAAAAATATCAAAGTTAGAACGGCAGATTTATTTCGTTGTCCTACTGCGTCTTTACCTTCAGTAAATTGCTTCAGAGTATCTTTAGGTGGCTTTAATTCAAGAGTGGATTTTGAAAACGCGCTTTCTGAGTTTGAAAATGCCTTAATACAATTCAACCGCCAAGAAGATATTGTTATTTGATATTTTGAATCAAGTCTTACATAAAAAAACCATCATAGGATGACTATGATGGTTTTTTAATTTTCTACTTATTTATCGACGAAATTAGCTTGAATGCGCTGGGTCAAAAAGTCTGCCGCGCTGATAGGTTGATAACGTTTAGCCGGACCTTGGATGATCTGCGTTTTATTGGCTTGGCAAAAGAAGGCAATGGAATGACGGCTGCCACAGTATTCATCGATTCGTGGTTGGCGAACTCTGTGTAAGTTGGATTTCAACTGGTCATCGCTCCAGCGCATGAGCATATCGCCGATGTTGCAGGTGATTACGCCACCAAGTGGCGGAATGCTGGTCCAGCGCTGAGTTTCTGCTTCTGCGCCGGGGCAAACTTGTAAACCGCCGTGGCCTTCGTGTTGGAACAATAGCGTTAAACAATCGAAATCCGTATGAGCGCCAGCACGCCAAATATTACCTTGTTCGGTGACGCCTTCAGTTGCGTAGTAGTGCAACAAGCGCAAGGTGCTTTGGTAGTCTGGCTTACGTGGGTCATGGGCTTTGCTAAAGAAGTCTCGATCAAAGCCTAGTTTGTCGGCAAAGCAAGACAATACCTTCATGCCGACTTCCCAACATTGTTTTTCAAAACGCAGCGTATTAGCTTGAAAGTTTGGCAACTCTTCTTCAGTCGGCCACAAATTATCCATGTGGTATTGGGTAATCTGATAAGACTCTTTTTGATCCTTGGTGCCAGTAGAAGGGCGAATTTGGCTGCGACTTTCCCAGCCCGCATTGACGCTTTTTGGTCTTGGGTATTTACTTTTAATGCTTTCTGGAAGGTTAAAGAAACGCTCGGACTCTTTGAAGGCGGCTTTTATTTCTTCAGGATCGATGCCGTGGTTGCTTAATTGGAAGAAACCGATTTCGGTTGCGGCAAGCCAAAGTTGCTCGGTGATTTCTTCTCGGCGATTTTCAAAATCGCTCATATCGATAATGCGAATTTCTCGGTCGTTGGTGTCTTCGCCTGCACCACCAAACGTGGTTTCACGTTGTAGTTCTTCCAATGAATATGAATCAGTCATTATGGTCTCCTCCTAGTGGAAAATGGAGCAATGACCTGATGCACTTCAAAAGAAATGCATCTGACTGCTTCTACTCCGATTGTTTTCTATTGCTTAGTTAATTGTCGCTTTTCGTTACCGTTTTTAATCACCGTTTTTAATCACCGCTTTTATTTACCAGACCCCCTCATGCAATTTTGCTGCCTCTTCTTCAAGACAAGGCCCAATGACTTCCACTTTTCGTTGTCCCGATTCAAACACAGTGCGGCAAGGCAAAGCCAAGGTTGGGTTTTCTGGGTGATTGCCGGTGATCTGTTTCAAGCTGTCTTCGCTTAATCCATACACAAGGCGTCCTAATCCTGCCCAATAGGCAGAGCCTGCACACATGGCGCAAGGCTCGGCGGAAACGTACATGGTGCATTTCGCCAGAAAGTCAGGGCGATAGGCTTTGCTTGCGCGCGTCATTAATTTGCGTTCGGCGTGTCCCGTCATATCGAAATCAGGCAAGTAGCCATTTACTTGGCTCATTAGCACATTGTCTTCATCGTCGACCAATATCGCCGCAAACGGGTGGATGCCTTGTTGTTTGGCTTCATCCGCTAGGGCAAAGCTTTGGCGTAAAAATTCGGTGTCTTTAGTGTTTAATGTCATATCTGTCTCTATTATTAAGATTTCTTCTTAGGAAGGCTCCACGGAAAAAGCCAAGCCTGAATCCACTGGATCGATTTAAACAGCAACAAACTGATAACCGATAAGAAGATCAGCCCAGCAAACGCTTGTGGAATTTTAAAGAACGAGGTGGAGAACTGAATGAAATAGCCCAAGCCTTCTTCTGCCGCGACGAACTCCGCTACTACAGCGCCGATAATCGCCAAGGTGATAGAGACACGAAGGCCACTGAAAATGTGTGGAATCGCATAAGGAATTCGGATCTGCCAAGTTTCACGATAACGCGGAGCACGCAAAGATTGGCTGAGTTCGATCATTTCAGGCGGTGTTTCCAACATGCCCGTCGTGGTTGATACCACAAGAGGGAAGAAGGTGATTAAACAAGTAATCAGCACGCGAGAGGGATCGTCTGTGCCAAGCAAGACAATGATCAAAGGCGCAACCGCAACCACAGGCGTAGACTGAATCACGATCAAAGCTGGATACAACACGCGGTTCATCAGTTCAGAACGCATCATGCTAATCGACAAGGGAATCGCAATAACGATAGACAAGGCGAACCCCATTAAAGCCACACGTAGTGTCGCCCAAAGGTGGGTTAACCAGCGAGAAAATTCCACATCAAAAAAGGCGGTAAAAATCGCTGATGGCGACGGCAGAATGTAGTTTGGCACATTGCCAAAACGACAGATTAATTCCCATAACAGCACAAGGCCGATAAAGAACAAGCCAGGCGCGAAGCGATTTGCCTGCTGGCCGAGCCAGGATTTAGGCTGGTACGTTGGGTTCATAGATATAGCCTCTAATTAAATCGGTTAGCTCAGCAAAACGAGGGGAGTTGATGGTTTTCGACGAGCGCGGGCGAGGTAAATCCACCTCAATCAAATCCAGAACCGTGCCGGGGCGCTTGCTCATTACCAAAATGCGATCAGATAACAGCACGGCTTCACTAATGGAGTGGGTGATAAACAACACGGTTTTTGGATTCTTCTTCCAAATATCCAGTAGATCAAAACCGATTTGCTCACGAGTTAACGCATCCAAAGCCGAGAAAGGTTCATCCATCAAAAGAATGTCTGGGTTAAGCAACAGTGCGCGAATAATACCCACACGTTGTTGCATACCGCCTGACAGCTCGTCTGGCATCTTGTCAGCAAACTGGGTTAGCCCCGCCATTTCTAATAGCTCGTTTGCGCGCTTTTCATCGCTGGCGGAATAGCTGCCGTATTTGTGTTTGAGTGGAAACAACACATTTTTACGCACGGTTAACCAAGGTAATAAATTGGCCTTTTGAAACACTATGCCCACATCATCACGAGGTTCTGTTACGGGCAGATTGAATACCGATACTTCACCATGAGAAGGGATCAGCAGTCCTGCCACCATGCGCAACAGGGTGGATTTACCACACCCAGAAGGTCCTACAACCGCCACGAACTCGTGACGGTGGATGTCGAGATCAATACCTTGCACTACCATTGGTGTTTCTGGACGTGGGTCGTATTTATGACCCACGCTTTTCATGCTAACGTAGGCCGCTTTAGCATTGTCATCTGTCGTGTTTTTGTCTTCCATTTGGCTACTCCGGTTTAAAGCTATTGTTCACGGCAGTTTTTGGATCAATAGCGTCCGCCATTAGACCGTTGGCTTCGGCTACGTATTCCCAAGTTTTTTGAATACGTTCGTCGGTGAAATTACCGAAGCCATCTTTTGTGGTGACATCGTTGTACACCAAGTTATAAATGCTCTTTATTTGTGCGGAGACAATGTTGGCGTCTACTTCTGGTACCATTTTGTGCAAGTCCGCACCCGCTTGATCTGGGTTGGCATAAGTAAACTCAATGGATTTCGCGAAAGCTTTGATGAAGCGTTTTGCAACATCAGGACGTTCTTCTAAGAATTTTTCAGACGCTAAAACAGAGGAACTATAAAGTGACAAACCAGAATTTGACCAAGGCATTTCGATCAGCTCTTTGCCTGCGCCTTTTGCTTGTGCTTCATAAAGCGCTGTGTTGGTAACCCAAGCAATAATGGCGTCGGTACTACCAGTAATCATCATTGGTGCTAATGCACCCGGATCAGATTTCACTAATTTAATATCGTCTTCACTCAAACCGTTTTGCTTCAATACCAAAGGCAAGAAAGCATTAGATGAAGTAAAAGGCGACGTCGCGACTTTTTTGCCTTTCAAATCTTTAATAGAGGTAATGCCGCTGCTTTTTAGCACAAAGAACGCGTGGGGCGCTTGGGTGAAGTAAGGAAAGACGGCGACCACTGGTACATCGGCTTGCGCTTTGGCTGCCATCAAAGCGCCAATATCAGAACTGCCAATATCCGATTGGCCTGTGGCCATCTTAGTCAACGCATCAGTAGAACCACGACCACTGGCGATCTTAACTTCCAAATCTTCGTCAGCAAAGAAACCTTGTTGAATCCCCACATAAACGGGCGCTTTATCACCGCCTGGTAGCCAATCTAATTGAAACGTCACCTGATCTGCCGCCATGGCAGAGGTGGTTGAGATGAGACTGGCTAAAAGTGTTAATCGGATTGCTGTTTTCTTTGCCGCTTTCATAAACATGCTCCATACAAATAATAGGGACTAAAGACCCGCTTGTTTCACATTTATATTGGTTAGCAACATTTGTTCCATATTCTGTGGGAATCTGAGATTTTCTGTAAGTGTATGAATTTAAAGTGAAAAATAAAAATTTAAGGTTTGGATAGATACGTTTTTTCAGATATGGAGTGGAGATGTGAGACAAAATGGTGCGTTAAAAAAGTGATATTGGGTGTAACAGTAGACGGGGAAGTAAATATGATTTGCTTGGAAATAGAGAGTAGATATCAAATCTAGTTCTATGAGGTTTCACTGGATGGCAGCAATGCTGTGTCTTTTTTTCGTTTGCTGTAAAGTACACTCGCCATGTAGCAAACCACTATGACATTTAGCAAAAATACGCAGACAGTCAAAATGTGTATATGAAAAATGATTTCATAGATCTCAAATGGTAAATAGATTGCTCCTGTTACTAAGGCAAACCATTCAGTCCAAACAAACGCTTTCCATAAACCATAGGCTTCAACGAACCGAATTAGTGAATAAACTAGTGCACCAATAGCAACCAAACTCATATTGCGGTCTGTAATTGAGCTTGCAGCATGGATGAAAATACTTGGAAAATGGCTCGCAGGATTTAGATGAGCGTGAGAGACGATGGATTCAGCTATTTTTTGTAAGTTCTCGCCAGCTAAGACATGGATTCCTAACCCTACGATAAGAGACATTAAGCCTTTTAGTGCCTCTATAAACGCGATGGCTTTCAGCCCATTTTTTGATGATGTCATCTCGATCTCTTAATAAGCCAAATAGTATGTGTTCAACAAGTTCAGGCTTAGTTATACCAGTATAAAGCCAATAGATTGTTGAAAAATAAATAATATTTACGGTAACTTGAAAAGTGTTGTCTAGCTTGCTTGTTTCGGCTTTTTTGGTGAGAGAATTAAAGTCAATCAATCCGAGAGGCGAGTTTTTTATACACCGCGTCTTTGTCTCGTTTGCCAATTGCCAGTACATAGATGACGATTTCATCATCAATGACTTCATAAGCTAGGCGGTAGCCTGAGGTTCTTAGTTTGATTTAGTAGACAAAATTTAGGTCATATTTCAGACCTAAATTTTAGGAGGTACTGTATCTTTGTCGTTCCGGACTTATGTTTGATGCTTACTTTGGAGTGCGCACTAAGACGGTTCTATCATCATGAAGTGCGTGTCAGTTTGTGCGACAGGGCAGTGATCAACCCCTTTTGGCATGACATACATATCGCCTGCATCAAGGACTATGTCACTAGATGATTTGAGCTTTAAGGTCAGTTGGCCTTTGAATACCATGATTATTTTCTCTTCGTCTTCATGTTTGTGCCAGCCTAACTCTCCTGTCCCCTTTAGAATTCGTACCGATTGCCCATTGGACTCGGCAATGATTTTTGGTGCCCATTCTTCGTTTAGAGATACAAATTCTTCATTAATGTTAATCTTGTCCATATTGGTAACCTTATGTCCTTTATCAAACTGTATTAATGATAATAAAACTCATTTTTCTTTGTGGCTAGAGAAAACCGTGCTCTTTACATATTCAATTCATTTTTGAGTGGGATGGTGGATGTTTTTGATTACAAAATTAATTGTTCAAGTGGAAAAATTCGTTTTAAACTAAAATTTTGTACGATTGGTCAGGTTTTTGCATTTAAGCTATCATTGCTTACATCATTTTAAATAAGGAGAGCGCTTTGCAATTTATACTAAACGATGAGCTCATCGACGATAATACGCTCCCTAGCGACTTTACGGCTTTGCGTTACTTAAGAGAAAAGCGTGGATTAACTGGAACGAAGGAGGGATGTGCATCGGGAGATTGTGGTGCATGTACGCTTCTTGTTGGTGCGTTAGAGAACGGCGAATTGACCTATTCAACGCTCAATTCATGTATTACGCCAGTACAATCCTTGTCGGGCAAGCATGTTGTCTCGGTTGAGTATTTGTCTAAAGTTAATGAATTGCATCCAGCTCAACAAGCCATGGTGGAATCTCATGGTTCTCAGTGTGGTTTTTGTACACCGGGTTTTGTGTTGTCGTTGGCAGGGTTATACGAAAACAAACAGAACGCTGATCAGCCCATTGATCGTGAAGCGGTTTGTGATGCTATTTCAGGTAATTTATGCCGATGCACTGGCTATCGTCCAATCATCGAAGCTGGTTTATCTATGATTAAGGTGCAAGAAGCTAAAGAGACACCTTTTATTGAGCTGATGAGTAAAAACGAAGGCATTAAAAGTCTGCTTGAAAACCTACAAGCCGAGACGAATGCCAAAAGCAATTATCTGCAACCAATCAATTTAGAGCAACTTGCTCAGGCATTAACCTCTAATCCAGGCGCCACCTTGATCGCTGGTGGTACGGATTTGATGCTAGAAAATACTCAGCGCTATCGTGATTTTGATACCTTAATTGACGTATCTAGCGTGGTTGAACTTAAAGCGCTGGACATTGGTGCCATCACTCTAACCATCGGCGCATCGGTGACTTACAGTGAGTTGGAAGATTTCAGTAAGTTGCTCTATCCGCAGATCCATGGCTTGCTGAGTCGAATTGCTTCTCGACAAATTCGTAATCGCGGTACGATCGGCGGCAACGTAGCGAACGCCTCACCCATTGCCGATTTACCGCCCTTGTTATTGGCGTTTGATGCCGATATTCAATTGCTAAAAACAGACGGCAGTACCAGAACGGTAAATATCAATGATTTCTACCAAGGCTACAAACAAACCCAATTAGCGAAGGATGAAATGATCGCATCCTTTGATTTGCCGCTCGATAAGCTCGCGCAGTTTCATCGTTTCTATAAAGTCTCGAAACGCATGGAAGACGATATTTCCAGCGTCATGTTAGCGGTTCGATTCGATGTGGATAATGGCAAACTAAGCGATGTGCGCTTGGCATTTGGTGGTATGGCCGCCACACCGATTCGCGGCTTAAAAGCAGAATCAGCGCTGACCGGCAAAGCCATTAACGACGAACAAGCCTTAAATCAAGCTATCGAAGCATTGCGTGGTGAATTAACGCCAATGAGCGACATGCGAGCCAGCGCGAAATATCGTTTAGATATGGCCAGCAACCTGATTCGTAAAGCATGGCTGGAACTAAACGGCACCGAGGTAGTGACTTTCTCTGGTCACGCTGTCAGCGATTCCATTTTATCGACCGGTTCGGAGGGCAGCACTCATGCGTAAACTTCCACAAGATTTCACTCTCGACACAAAAGCCTTTAATAAAGGGCTTTTGCCCGTCCATGAATCGGCTATTAAGCACGTAACAGGTCAAGCTGTTTACATCGACGACATGCCAGAATGGCCAAATGAATTGCATGTGGCAACGGGATTATCGACCGAAGCCCATGCGGATATTGTGTCGATCAATTTGGACAAAGTGCGTGCTTATCCAGGCGTGGTGGATGTTATCGTGCAAGCGGATATTCCTGGGGAAGTGGATGTGTCACCTGTGTTAAGTGGCGATTTACTACTCGCTGGTGATTTTGTTCACTTCATCGGCCAATCAATTTTTGCGGTCGCTGCAACCAGTTTACGTGCGGCAAAACAAGCCGTTGCCTTGGCTGAGATAGAGTACAAACCGCGAGAAGCAACCTTGCATCCTCGTCAATCGTTAGAGCGCCAAGAGTTTGTCTTGCCAACTCACACCATCAGCTGTGGCGATGCCAAAGGCGCATTAGAAACCGCGCCGAACAAGCTTAAATCCGATTTGTACATCAAGGGCCAAGAGCACTTCTATTTGGAAGGGCAAATCAGTGTGGCAACGCCTAATGAAGATGGCGGCGTGCAAGTATTTGCTTCCTCTCAGCATCCTGCCGAAGTGCAAAAGCTGGTGGCGCGTGTGCTAGGTTTACCCGTGGCACAAGTTCTTGTTGAAGTACGACGTATGGGCGGTGGCTTTGGCGGCAAAGAATCGCAAGCGGCTGTTCTTGGTTGCATGGCTGCAGTGCTTGCAGTACGAAATCGTTGTCCGGTGAAATATCGCATGCCTCGTCAAGATGACATGGTACAAACGGGCAAGCGTCATGACTTCTGGAACAGCTACCAAGTAGGCTTTTCTGACGCGGGAGAAATCCTCGCGGCAGAATACGATATGGTTGGAAAATGTGGTTGTACAGCCGATTTGTCGGACGGCGTTGTCGATCGCGCCATGTTTCATGCGGACAATGCTTACTTTCTACCGAATGCTCGAATAAGTGGTTATCGCGGTAAAACCCACACAGTTTCCAATACTGCATTTCGTGGTTTTGGTGGGCCAAAAGGCGTGATCTTAGCGGAAAACGTCATTGAGGAAATCGCCTGCGCTGTGGGCAAAGATGCGTTAGACATTCGCAAGCTAAATTGTTATCAAGCCGGTAAAGACACCACGCCATATGGGCAAAAAGTCGATGACGATGTGTTGCTGACATTGATTGAAGAACTGGAAACCAGCTCAGATTATCGAGCTCGTCGTGAGGCAATTAACGCCTTCAACAAGCAGAATCCTTTCCTGAAAAAAGGTCTAGCGCTTACGCCAGTAAAATTTGGTATTTCCTTTACCTCGAAACACTTAAACCAAGGTGGTGCCTTGCTGCATATCTACACCGACGGCAGTGTGCACGTGAGCCATGGCGGAACGGAAATGGGGCAGGGGCTTTACACCAAGGTGGCGCAAATTGTTGCCAAAGCCTTTGGCATTGATTACCAACGCGTCAACGTAGGTTCTACTCGTACTGACAAAGTGCCAAACGCGTCACCAACCGCCGCATCAGCGGGAACGGATTTGAACGGCATGGCTGCGTTGGATGCGGCCATGACGATCAAAAGCCGCTTGCAAGAATTCGCCATGGAACACTTTGCTATTGCTGCCGATGAATTTGCTATTGAAGACGATCAAGTCATCCTAGGCAGCGAGACAATGAGCTTCCCTGAATTCATCAAATTGGCATACATGAACCGCGTGTCTTTATCGTCTACCGGGTTTTATAAAACCCCGAAGATTGGCTACGACCGCAAAGCCGCCAAAGGCCGACCTTTCCTATACTTTGCCAATGGCGCGGCCGTGTCTGAAGTGATCGTCGATACCTTCACAGGGGAATACAAAGTTACCCAGGTTGATATCTTGCACGATGTAGGGGATTCGATAAACGCAGATTTGGACATAGGTCAGATCGAAGGCGCGTTTGTGCAAGGCATGGGCTGGCTCACCTCAGAAGAATTAAGCTGGGATGACAAAGGTCGCATCACCACCAACAGCCCTGCGAATTACAAGATTCCAACCTCGGCGGATATTCCAGAAAAATTCAATGTTAAATTGTTCGACCGTCCTAACAGTGAAGAATCGGTGTATCGTTCTAAAGCCGTGGGCGAACCACCACTCATGCTGGGGATTTCCGTTTGGTGCGCATTAAAAGACGCTTGCGCTGCGGTGGCAGACCATAAAATCTCGCCTCCATTGGCCGTGCCAGCTACGCCAGAAGCGGTGTATTACGCCATGCAAGCGGCGCAAAATCATAAAACAGGTGGGGAAGTCAGCCTATGATGTCTTCTATGAGCTGGGTTCAGGCGTTACAGGAAGTAGAGAAAGCAGGGCAAGCTTGGGTGATAGTCACCGTGATTGGCACCCAAGGTTCTGCGCCTCGGGAATCATCCAGCAAGATGATCATTACCGAAGAACACAGCTTCGACACCATCGGCGGCGGACAGCTGGAATACGCTGTTTGCCAAAAAGCCCGAGCCATGTTGCAAGATGCATCTTCGCCTTCTCATGTGTTGGAAAACTTTCCACTCGCCGCCAAAACCAACCAATGTTGCGGCGGTACGGTTAGCGTGCTGCTGGAATATTTCCCAGAGCCTGCCAACAAAATCACCATCTTTGGAATGGGACACGTCGCAACCACCTTGGTCAATGTATTGGGGAACATGCAGGCGAAAATCTCTTGGGTCGACAGCCGTGAGAACCTAGCTCAAGACCAGAATATCAAAGGCCTACCGAGTAACGTCACACCGTTTCTGTATGAATCCATGTTGGAACACATCGACCACATGAGCCATAACGAAATCGCCTTAGTCATGACCCACGACCACGCCTTGGATTATCAGCTAGTGGAAGCCTTATTGGATCGAAAAGACTGCCGATTCATCGGCCTAATCGGCTCGAAAACCAAAGCCCTGCGCTTCAAAAAACGCCTCGTCAGCGCCTCCTTTAGCCAAGCGGAAATCGACTCCGTGCATTGCCCAGTGGGGCTAAACGAAATCGCAGGTAAAAAGCCCTTCGAAATCGCCATCTCCATCGCAGGGCAAATCATCCAAATCATCCAAATAACCCAAACCAAAACCGAAGCAAAAAAAGGCAGCGGACTTACCTGGAAAGAAATCAACAACACCTTAAGTAGCTCAGTCGCAGAGACTTGAAGAAATGATATTCCTCCTGCGAAACTAGCGCCTACCTCGTAGGAATGTCATTTTTCAATTCTAGCTTGCTTTGCTCCGCATCAACGTAATTATTCCCTCCCCTTATGTCTTCCAAGGGGAGGGCGAGGGAGGGGTTATTACTTTGGCTCTTCGGAGCTTTGACCCTGACCTCCGTTGTAGACGCGAGCAAACCAAACACCACCGCTCGACACTATCGTTTGACCTCGCTCTTGGTGTTTGCCTTGCTCCACGTCAATCAACAAAATACCTGACCTCCAAGACCAGTCTTAAATGCGAGCCCTATTATGCTCCTTGACCGTACCTGTTAACGGGTGCTATTAATAGCACTTGATTGCTCACTAGGAAGTCATTATGCAGATTAAATTTTCCGAGGATGTTGTTCCTCTATCAGACCTGAAGATCAATCCCGGAAAGGTAGTTGGTCGAACACAGGAAACGCATCGCCCAATTTTGCTTACCAGTCGCGGCCGCGGCGTAGCGGTGGTTCAGGGGCTTGAAGATTATGAGAAAACCGCAGAGGAATTGCGGTTTGTAAAAGCGGTGGCGCAGGGACTAATGGATGCTCGCGAAGGCAACACCGTATCCTTGGAGGACGCCAAGAAAACCTTGGGAATCAAGTAAATGGAATTATGCATTGCACAGTCTGCTCTTGAGGATTTGCAGGCTATTCAGAAGTATTACCAAGAGGAGGATGTGCCGCATATCGGTGAGGACTTCGTCGCTGCAATATTGAAGCGTTGTGGCATGCTTCAAATTCACCCTGATGCAGGTCGAATTGTCCCTGAATTCAATATGGATCATATTCGTGAATTGATTCACGCGCCATTTCGGGTTGTCTACCTCAGACAAGCTAAAGAAATTGTGCTCATACGCGTCTGGCGAAGTGAGAGACAGCTTGAATTAAAAGAGAATGAGACATAAAACGCCATCACTCAACTTGACTGCCTTAGATGGCCGTTTGACCTAGCTTTTGGTGTTCGCCTTGCTTCCTGCAAGTCATCTCCAAACGTAGGGCACGATAAGCGGAGCGGTTTTTTATACATTTTAAAAGTGCCACGAAAGCGAAGCTTTCTTTGTATGACTTCCGTTGGAGATGCGAGCAAGCCGAAACCATCACTCGACACTATCGTTTGACCTCGCTCTTAGTGTTCGCCTTGCTTCACATCAATCTTATAAATCATTGATCTAACATTTTTTTGTAGGTCGCGGCTTCAGCCCGACAATGTAATTAATTTCCTTCCCTTCAGTTAGGCATAAATACATTGCCTTGAAAGCGGATTAGGTCATAAGGTCTGAGGGAATCGCTTGCCTCGCGGATCAAATCGCGCTACAAAAGAGCAAACGAAGAACCAATGTAGCGGCGATCAAAGACCATCTGAAGCGGCATAGTCCAAACAGACTCTGAAGTTTAGCGAGTTATTTAACAGGGAAGTCCCACCATGAAAAAAGCAAATCCCCTATATAGACAACGCAGCCGTTCAACAGTGGGTTATAACCGCAGCTACGCTGCCGTATAACCCTTAATTGTTATGTATCAAGGAGAATTTAGTGAGCAACGAGTTTTATCTATCCGTACATAATCAAAATAGGTGGAAGCTTACTGATGAAGAAGGTCAGCACCTTTTGGTTAAGGCGATGATTGATAAATGTAATGACCTTTCAGTTGGCAAAATCAACAAGGTGACATCAGGCTTCATGACAAACAATTCTGAGGCTGAAATTGTTAATAGTTTGCTGACGGGCTTGTCTATACCTGCTCTTGTAACTTCTGTTGGTTACTTGCTAAAGCACCTATCTCCTTTATTAATACAATATATGAAGAATCAGTCTGCTAAAGAAATAACTGTAGATATTCACGGTATAAGAATAACTGTTAAAGGTGGCTATAATTTTGAAAAAGAACTGGAAGCCATAATTCGGCAGGCAGAAAAACTTGACGGTTCAAATGAAGATGCATAACAAGGCACTCCACCCGCGGTCTGCGGCCGCTGGGACGTCAAACGTTAAAGCGTTTTTCCGTCCGTGTACTTTGTGTTATGTTGATTAAGAATTTTAGAGGTTTAACTTGAGAGATAAGAAGTTCTTGAGAACAGTTTTTGATCACATCAAAAGTGCTCACCAAGGTATTGAACGTAAAAACTTTCAGCAAGAAGCTGGTTATATTTCAGCCGTGATGGGACGCTTGAGCGGAACGATAAAAGACTCAAAAAGCAACGGAACATTAGAATTTAAGTTCGATACAGTGGTTGTTAATGATCGAGGGCCAGGAGCTGCAGAGAAAAAATACGGAGCGGATTTTGCTATTGTCTTTAAAAAGCAAGGCGTTGCAAACGGCTGCACTAAAGCAATTCTAGGACAAGCAAAAAATGGTCAGTCAGATAAGTTATCAGAGAATGAGCGTTCTCGCTTGATTGAGCAGTGCAATAAAATGTACAGCCATACAGCGGACTATATTGTAATTGAAGCGCCTCAAAATGGTAAACTCGGGCCCATGGTTCGAATAGGTGATCAACAAGAGCAACTGAGAATCGGTAAAAACAGAATTAGTCTTGAGCATTATATTTTAAATAAACTTGTTGGGTGCAATCATGGTGACCGGAGAGATTATTTCATAGAAGCAGTTCAGGATAGTTCATTATCAAAGCTCGAAATCATAACCAATGGACTAGACCTAGACTTAGATTTAACTCTAGATGGTCCATCCATCGAACCATAAACCTAACGCTCCCATCCAAGCGACCGCATTCTGCGGCGCTTGGATGGGAGCGTTAGGTTTCCAGAATGCGCGGGCAGAACTATAGGATTTAAATGAAAATTCAAGAAGAGCTAAGATTCGCTTTTGTAAATTTATCACCTCAAGGGTTCGAAGATGTATGTTGTGAATTACTGAAGGTTCACAGTAACGAATATGACACTATTAACTCAAATAGAGATGCTCTGGGAAAAACAAGAAAGGGAACGCCTGATGCTTATGTTAGAGAGAGTGATGGAAGATATATAGCTATTCAATTTACCACTCAACAATCCGAAATTAAGAAGAAAGTTCTATACGATATAAGCCAGCTTACAACTGAAAAATGCCATTTCAAGGATAAAATTCATAAAGTAACTATCTGTATTACTACTAATCCAGGTAGTGAAGTTGAGTTATTCTATGAAGTATGTGAAGAACTTGGTTGGCAATGCATTGTTTTTACATTGGATGATCTAACTAGGATTTCTGAAGCGCATCCTGAATTCTGCCGTATTTATCTGAATGTTTTTGTTCCTTCAGAGAGTAATGAAAAACTTCATGAGCAGTTTTATCTCTGCGGTAAACGTATTAAATCTCTCAGAGAGGAGCGGGGAATATCTTCCAGCAGGTTCATTGAGCTTATTGGGCACTATAGTGAAAGGCATCTACTAAAGATCGAAGCAGAAGACGAAGAATGTCCATCTTCATTAATAGAAAGAATTTCTGAAGTAACCGGTGCAAAGTCAGATTGGATTAAACATGGTGAGAACGGGAAATATCTCAGTGAGAGTTTGCCGTATTACGCACCAAATCAATGCATTGATATCCTTAATAAAGAACAACCTAAAGAGCTGTATTTCTGTCTAAATACAGATAATTTCAACCTCTACCTATTAGTCAAAACTAGCGACTACAGGTGGTCTAAGTACTACTTTAACTATTCTCTAGATTTTTGGAATTGGATGGGTGACCACCACCATATCCCCGAGATCTACAATCAACTAAAGAAAATATATGAGACATTCGATAAGTCAGACTGCTGGGTAAGGGGAAGATTGTTCAATAAGATCGAATTTCAACGTCTCGAAGATAGTGATAATGACTTCCTAGGGAAGGCTATATCTTCCCTTCCTTCCAGAGGAGAAAACTGGATGGACGATATAAGAGATATTAATCACAGATACCCTATTTCAGATAGTTATGAGTCAATGTATGGAAAATGGTTTATTGATATACAGAGCTATTTTAGAAAAAGCACCTAACAAGCGGCAGCAGTCGGAACCAAAAAGATTCACTCCTTCGTCGCTACACTTTTTGGTCCGCTGTGCCGAGCGTTAGAATACAACCCAAATCTGTCTATAGAAACAACAACCCTGCAACAAGGGCACTCCACCAAGCGCCCTCCTCAAAAAATCACTTCCACAGTGGCTTATTCACTTCTTGATCCACGTCGACGGCGGTTAGGCCTAGGTCTTTTAGTTGAGCGTCGTTAAGTTGGCTCAGTCTGCTTCTAGTGCGCCAGTTATGAGCAATTTTTTTGAAAATCGCTTTCCATGGTTTTTCTTTTAGTTTGGCTAATGCGTTTTTGCATTCGTTAGTGATGACTAATTCGCTGCTTTCGAGCTTGTTCATTTCTTCTGATGTGCAGTTTTTCATGGCGCTATCCTTTTCTTTGCTAATTGGTTTGTTTGCTTTATGTTCAAATAATCGGCTATTAATTGCGGTGCGACAAACGAGAAAAAGTGTTTTATAGTTAAGAAAATCTTACTTATAAAAGGTGTTTTTTCCATGTCTTCTAATCGAGCTTTGCCGCCGCTTAAATCTTTGCAGGCGTTTCGTTATGCGGCGCAGTCGTTGAGCTTTAAGAAGGCGGCGGAGTCGCTTTTTGTGACGCAGGCGGCGGTGAGCCAACAGATTAAGACCTTGGAGCAGGTGTTGAGTGTGGAGTTGTTTGAGCGACATACTCGCCAAGTGGTGCTGACGTCGGAAGGGCAGTACTTGTTTGAATACGTTGAGAAGGCGTTTGCTTTATTAGAAGAGGGTGTAAAAGGCATTACGGAAGATCCGAACCCCAATACTTTGGTGATTAGTTCGGTTCCGTCGTTTTCGAGTCGTTGGTTGGTGTCGCGTTTGGGTGGGTTTCAAGCTAAAGAGCCAGAGATTAATCTTCGTCTGAGTCCGAGTATTGAGTTGTCGACGTTTGCGGACAGTGATTTGGATTTGTGTATTCGCTTGGGTCGAGGTGAATACGCAGGGCTAAAGTCGCAATTATTATTTCAAGAGCATTTAGTATTGGTTTGTCATCCTTCGATGATTAATATGGACGAGCCGATTAGAGAGCAGTTAGTTTCTATTCCGATTATTACCGATACTGGACCTGATGTTGCGCATGTGTGGCCTGTGTTGCAGCGTTTTTTGGACCTTTACGATATGCCGATGAAGTCGCATTTGCATGTGGCGGATTCGACGTCCTTGGTGGAGGCGTTGTTGTCTCGACAAGGTCTGGCGATGATGCGTTATGGTTTGGTGTATGAGCAGATCGAGAAAGGTCAGCTTATTTGTCCGCTGCCTATTTATATGAAGTCCCAGTATGACTTTTATCTTGTGGCGCCTGCGCCGCATTTTAAGTACCAAAAAGTGACGGCGTTCAAGCGCTGGATTGAGGGCGAGGTGAAGGTAATTGATTTGTCTTGGAAGACGTATTTGAAGAATAATCCTGACATGGAAGAGGTTAAGATTTAATTTCTATCACTCATGTTGGTTATATTTTATTGCTGATGTTGTCGACTTTTTGCTTTATGAAATAGACAAGTCCTTTTTGTTTTTCCTTCCGTTTTTTATCAAATAATCAATTGATTATGCCTTCCATCATTGCTCAATTACGTTTTTTTAATCGCGATAAAATCTTATAAATCAGCGTGATAGTTCTTATTTTTTGCATATTTTTCGATGTTTTTATTCTGCGGCACAGTCATTGCTATGACTTATTTGACCATATTTGTTGGTTCAAACAATAAAAATAAAAGGAAACAATTGTATGTCAGATAATAAGTTGATTAATCAGTTTATCTCGCGTCGTCATTTTATTAAAGGCGCAAGCACCATTGCTGGGGGAAGTATTGTTTCTCTTGGTTTGATGGGTTCTCAGTCCATTTTTGCAAATCCAGATAACATTATTCGTATTGGTTATGTTGTGCCTCGGTCCGGTCCGCTTGGTGTGTTTGGGCAAGGGGATGAGTTTTTGCTTGCACAGATTAATAAGCAGTTTGCCAATGGATTAAATATTGAGGGCAAGCAATACGCGGTTGAGATTTTGGTTGGGGATACGCAGTCGAGTTCGATTCGCGCTAGTCAGGTGGCGAAAGATCTGATTAATGGCAATAACGTAGATTTGATGTTGACGTCTTCGACACCAGAAACAGTCAATCCTGTTGCTGATGCTTGTGAAGCGGCTGGTGTACCTTGTTTGTCGACCACAGCGCCATGGGAAAGTTTCTATTTTGGCCGAGGAGCTAAACCGGGTGAGCCTTCGCCGTTTAAATGGACGTATCATTTTTGTTTCGGTGTTGCCGATTTTGCCAAGTTGTATATTGATCAATGGAGCAAGGTCGAAACCAATAAGCGTGTCGGTGTGTTGTTGCCCAATGATGCTGACGGTAATGCCATTCGAAGCTTGCTGTTACCTAGCTTGGAAAAAGCTGGATTTAGTATTGTTGACGCGGGGCCTTATGAAAATGGCACCAGTGATTTTTCTCAACAAATTAATTTGTTTAAAAAAGAGCAATGCGAGATTTTTAATACCTTTCCTTTCCCACCTGATTTTCCTGTTTTCTGGCGTTAAGCTGCACAGAAAGGTTATGCACAACAGGTGAAAATTGCTCAGTTAGCCAAAGCGGGTTTGTTTCCTGCAGAGCTCGAATCGTTAGGGCGCTTAGGTTACGGCCTTCATGCTGGTGCCTATTGGCACAAAGATTTTCCATTCTTTTCTAAATCCACGGGGATGTCTTGTCCTGAAATTGCTGCGGGTTTTGAAAGCGCTGCCGGTAAGCAGTGGAATCAGCAAGTAGGTGCAAATGCTGCATTGTTTGATGCGGCGGTTGAGTCACTGATTGCATCGAGAACGCCGAAAGACAAGGTGGCTTTAGCAATGGCTATTTCCCAGTTAAAGACAGAAACAGCCGTTGGTATTGTGGATTTTACTTCTGGTCCGGTGCCGAACTGTGCGACGACAGGTTTGGTCGGCGTGCAGTGGGTGAAATCTAAGTCGGGGCCATGGGAATTTGATCTTCCTATTGTGTCTAATGCGGATCATCCGTTTGTACAGCTTACTGGTCAGATGACTCCTTACAAAATAGGGGGTTAATGATGACGATTCTTTCGACGCCGATCATAACCGGAATCGGGATAGATAAGCATTACGGTGCATTTCAAGTCTTGCATGAGGTGGATTTTTCTGTGAATAAGGGTGAAGCCGTCGGTATTGTCGGACCAAATGGCGCGGGTAAAACCACGCTGTTTGGTGTGTTGTCTGGAGCGACAACGCCTTCTGCTGGTTCGGTGATTTATCAAGGTGAAAACATTACGACTATCAATGCTGCTCAGCGTTGTCATGCTGGTATTGCTCGAACGCATCAGGTGCCTAGGCCATTTTTAGGTATGACGGTGTTTGAGAATTTACTGACCGCTGCGAACAATGGCGCAGGTCTGTCTGGTGATGACGCCGAAAAGTATGCGGTGAAGGCTTTGCAACAAACTGGTATTGCTCACCTGGCGAATCGGCCGACGGCAGCTCTGGGCTTATTGGATAGAAAACGCTTGGAGCTTGCCCGTGCCTTGGCGACGGCGCCTAAGGTGTTGTTGTTGGATGAAATTGGCGGTGGTTTGACGGAAGGCGAGTTGCATCAATTAGTCGCGCTGATTAGCGAGTTAAAAGCAGAAGGCCTGACGATTATTTGGATCGAGCATATTTTGCACGCTTTGCTGAAAGTGATTGATCGCTTGGTTTGCATGAGTGAAGGCCGAGTGATTTCGGAGGGAGTTCCTAGTGATGTGATGAATAATCCAGACGTGATGAAAGCCTACCTTGGTTCAGAATTGGAGGAGGCAATATGAGTGCTTTGGTTGTTGATCGGTTAGTGGCGAAGCATGGTTTGCTAACTGCGGTGAGAGGTGTGTCATTTTCTGTTGAGCAAGGAGAGGTTTTATCTGTGGTCGGTGCCAATGGCGCTGGTAAAACCACGTTATTTCGCACCTTAAGTGGTGTCCATTCGGTTGATTCTGGTTCAATTTTGCTTAATGACGATGATGTTTCTGAGTTGCCTGCTTACCAGCGAGTGGAGAAAGGTTTGGCTATGGTGCCAGAAGGTCGTCGTTTGTTTGTCGATATGACAGTGCGAGAAAACTTACAAATAGCTGGTGAACATGGACGTTCTGGTTCGTGGTCGTTGGATAAGGTGGTGGCGGCTTTGCCTGCTTTAGAGCCGATTCTAAATAAAGTCTCGGGTGGTTTGTCTGGCGGTCAGCGTCAGGCGGTAGCGATTGGTCGAGCGCTTATGTGTAATCCGTCGGTGTTGTTGTTAGATGAAGTGTCTCTTGGTTTATCTCCGATTGCGGTGGAAGGCTTGTACCAGTCTTTAGAACTGCTGAAGAAAAGTCAGGAAACAACCATGATCATTGTCGAGCAAGACTTGAATAGAGCCATTCGATTCTCTGATCATTTGTTGTGTTTATTAGAGGGCAAGGTGGCGCTATCTGGGCGTTCGGATGAACTGTCACACGCAGATATTACTAAGGCGTATTTTGGCTTGGAAGAGGAGGTGCTGCATGCTTGATTCTCTGATTCAAGGTCTTTTGCTAGGCGGCTATTACGCTATGTTGGCAGCTGGTTTGTCGTTGATGTTTGGTGTGGCGAAGTTTATTAATTTGGCCCACGGCGATTTGGCAATTCTCGGTGCCTATTTGGTTCTGTTTGGTGTGGATCAATTAGGATTTTCTCCTTGGTTGGCGGTATTGCTGTCTTTGCCTGTGATGGCGTTGCTTGGTTGGCTCCTGCAAAAGTTTCTTTTTACGCGGACGCAAGCGGCGGGTTTTTTATTGCCTCTGTTGGTGACCTTTGGGCTAGGCGCGGTGTTGCAAAATGGCTTGTTCGGCGTGTTTGGCTCCGATACGCGTTCTTTGGCAAATTACATTGGCGATTTGTCTTGGGATAGTTGGCAGATTACCGATGAGTTAAGTGTCGGAAAGTTGCCCGTTATGACCTTTGCTATTGCGATTTTAGTGCTGTCAGGCTTGCAGTTAATGCTCAGCTTTACACGCCTTGGGCGAGCTATTCGAGCGACGGCAAGTGATCCAGAGGCGGCAGAACTAAATGGTATTAACTCTCATGCTGTTCATCGTTCAGTAGCGGCGATTGCAATGGTGTTAACGGCATTGGCAGGTTCGTTATTGGCAATGCGAGCTCAGATAACGCCATACGATGGTCCGATGCAGTTAATCTTTGCGTTTGAGGCTGTGGTCATTGGTGGTATCGGTTCGTTGTGGGGAACCTTGGTTGGCGGCATTGTGTTGGGTATTTCTCAAAGTTTGGGTGCCACGCTGATCTCCTCTCAATGGTTTCAACTTACTGGGCATTTGGTGTTTCTTGCCGTTTTGAGTGTGCGTTTCTATGGAACCATTGCTCACCAACGAGGTGGCTGGTGGATGTTGATTAAACAGCTCGCCGGGCCGATGACTGGTTGGTCATCACAAGGTTCTATTAAAGCAAAAGCCACGAAAACAAGAATAAAAAATGGGTGATTAAATATGAAGCAATTTTCACGAGAGACTCCTGAGCGTTTTACTACAGAACGTTGGTATCAAGTAGGGCGACCTGCTTTGTTAATTGGCGTGCTTTTGTTGGTGGTGTTAGCGACGGTGCCATTTTGGAGTAGTGGTTTGGTGGTCGATAAGTTGACTACCTTGTTTGTCTATATCTTGTTAGCTGTGATGTGGAATTTATTGGCGGGCTATGCAGGGTTGGTGTCTGTTGGTCAGCAGGCATTCTTTGGTTTGGGTGCTTATTTTGCACTGCGTCTGGTGGAAATGGGTATGTCGCCTTATCTGGCTTTTTTTGTCGGTGCATTGGGCTGTTCTGTTATCGCGCTTTTTATCTCGGTGTTTGCGCTGAAATTTAAAGACGGTGAGTTTGCCATAGCTATGTGGGTGACGGCGGAAGTGATTCGGATATTGGTGATGTTTGATCCTATTGTTCAGGGTGAAACAGGTACGTCTTTGTTGGCAATGAATCAATATGAACCAGAATTTCGCCGCAATAGTAATTTCTGGTTTGGCTTGGTTGCTATGGCGGGTATGTTGGGGCTGGTTTTGTGGTTAATCAACAGCCGTATAGGTGCCGCGGCGCAAGCTATTCGTGACGATGAAGAAGCCGCTAACTCGGTGGGGATTCGTGTGATGCGAGTGAAACAAATTATTTTTGTTGTGGCAGCGTTTGGTTGCGCTTTGGCTGGTGCTATTTGGTTAGCCAGCGCAGTGACCTTTCAACCACGAACCTATTTTGGTGTGCAGTGGACTGTTTTTATGCTGTTTATGGTGCTGGTTGGCGGGTTGAAAACCTTTGAGGGCCCAATTATTGGTGCAATTGTGTTCTTTTTATTGCAGGAATTTTTAGGGGTGTATGGCGTTTGGTATTTGGCTGGGTTAGGTGTGGTGGCGATTCTTTTTGCTTTGTGTGTACCAAATGGTATTTGGGGGGAATTAGAGCAACGTCGCGGTTTAAGGCTTTTGCCAACTGGAGTGATGCTTAAATTACAGACAAAAGATTGATTTACTCCCCTTAACTTAACAGATATGGCGTGTTCGAGTTGAGGGGCTTTTTTATTCTACTATTATTTTTTAGGAAAAAAGCGGCGAATTTGTTACAGTCTGTCGTTAGTTAAAAATAAGGTAGCACCTCTGTATTATGCCCATTAGAAATTCATTCGGTTCATTGCCTACTTTTGCAGTTGAACCTGACCAATTCCATGTCCTGCAATCTGCCCTTAGTTTTCGAGAGTATTTGTTAGAAGCGATCAATAACGCGACGTCTAGGATCTATCTTGTTGCGCTTTATCTTGAAAATGATGAAGCGGGCAGGGAGGTTTTAGCGGCGGCCTATGAAGCCAAGCAGCGTAATCCTGAGTTAGATATTGTTATTTGTGTGGATTGGCATCGTGCTCAGCGCGGTTTGATCGGCGCAGAAAAAGCCAAAGGCAACGCCGCTATGTATCAGGCGTTTGCTGAAAAATATGAGCATGCGATTCCTGTTTATGGTGTGCCGGTTCGTAATCGTGAAGTATTTGGTGTTTTGCATTTAAAAGGCTTTGTTATTGACGATACGGTGATTTACAGCGGTGCGAGTTTAAATAACGTTTATCTACATTATCAGGATCGCTATCGATTTGATCGTTATCATGTTATCCATAATCCATCGCTGGCTGACAGCATGGCGGGGTTCATTCGTAACGATATGATCGAAAATCCTGCGGTGAATAATCTTGCTGAAATGGATTTGCCTTCAACGAAAGAGCTTAAACCTACGATTCGACAGTTTAGAATTTCGCTGGGCAAGTCATCTTATGGGGGCGAAAAGCAAGCGGTAGGCGTTCAACAAGTGGCTGTGACGCCCATGGTTGGTGTAGGTAAGCGTCACAATGTACTCAACCAAAAAATCATCACGTTGTTGGCTGATGCGAAACAAGAGATTGTACTTTGTACGCCTTATTTCAATTTGCCTAAGGTGGTGTTGAGAGAAGTTAAGCGCGCTATTAAGCGCGGCGTGAAGGTTCATATCGTGGTTGGTGATAAAACCGCCAACGATTTTTATATTGCGCCAGATCAGCCTTTTAAAGCCATTGGTGGTTTGCCGTATTTGTACGAGATGAATTTGCGCAAGTTTGCTCACGCTAATGAACGTTATATTGCATCGGGTGGTTTGTCGATTCACTTATGGAAGCACGACAATAATAGCTATCACCTAAAAGGGCTCTGGATAGATCGTCGTACTATGTTGTTAACGGGCAATAATGTTAACCCTAGAGCCTGGGCGCTTGATTTGGAAAACGGTTTGTTAATTGAAGATCCAAAGCAGCATTTGCTTGCTAAATTCACGGCTGAATTTGACAATATCTATCAGCATACACAGCGAATTTCATCTTATAGTCAACTTGAAACGATCCATGATTACCCAGATAAAATTCAAAGATTGTTGAAAAAAGTCATTCGTACACGAGCGGATAGATTGCTTAAGCGAATCTTGTAGATTTCTTGTTTTAAAATCAAAGGGTTGAATCTTTAAGTTTCAGCCCTTTTTTATTTGTTCTAAAGTTTTTTATGCTCAGTAAAAGTCCGTGTTATAAGCAAAAAAAACGAATCCGAAGATTCGTTTTTGGTGTTTTTTGGTTTTTTGGTTTTGTGTTGCTGAGCCACTTAAAGCTATTTTATTTAGCTTTAAGGTTCTTTTGAACAGTATTTGAGTACCATTCTAAGAAATTGATGACGCCGAATTCGTAGGTTTCTGAGTATGGACCAGGTTGGTAGCCAATGGAATTGATGCCTAGCTGGTTACGTTCGCCAAGTACCTTGTCTTGCTCGTTTGTTGCATCCCAGACTTTACGTAGGTTTTCAGTATCGTAATCAATACCTTCTACTGCGTCTTTGTGGACGAACCATTTGGTCGTAACAATGGTTTCTTGAGCGGAAACTGGTAATACACGGAATACGATGAAGTGGTCGGATTGCATGTGGTTCCAAGAGTTTGGCAAATGCAAAATACGCATGGAACCAAGCTCGCGGTTTTGAATACGACCAAGTGGTAATGAACTGGCGGAAGAGCCGTCCATTGTCATTACTTGGGTGCCTTTTTTCAGTGGCATGCGTACGATTCGGTTACGCTGTACTTCGCCAAAGCTTTTACTTTTGTGCGGAATGCCTTCTTCGTCCCATTTCGCTGCTTGAGCGTTGTAATGGTCGTGGAAGTCTTGTGGCGCGCGAGGGTCTTCGGTGTCGTCCCACTCTAGTAGTGTATTGAGTAGTTCAGGGTGACTGCCCGCACAGTGATAACATTCGCGGTTGTTTTCAAGTACTAGTTTCCAGTTAGCGCGTTCGTACATGGTGGATTCAACCGCTAATTTGGTGTTCTCCACGTCGTAGGGTTCCATGTATTCTTCAAGTGTCGACAAAAAGTCATCGAATCCGTCATCAGGCGCAGTTTTACCTAGGCAAACAAAGATAAAGCCGCCAGCAGTTTTGCAAAATGCCGATTTTAGGCCATGTTGCTTCATGTCGAAGTCTTTATTCATTTCTGTGCCAGCAAACAATAAATTGCCTTTTAGATCGTAAGTCCATTGGTGATAAGGACAAACGAGGTTGGCAACCTTGCCTCTATGTTCGGTACAAAGTATTGAGCCGCGGTGTCTACAGGTATTGTGAAAGGCGTTCACATTGCCTTCGCCATCCCGCAGGATCAGCACTGGGTTTTGCCCAATTTCGACGGTGATATAGTCGCCTTTTTTGGGGATCTCGCTGGTCATACCCACAAATAGCCATTCTTTTTGAAAGACTTCTTCCATGTCGATTCTAAACATGTGTGGGTCATTATAAAGCTGGGCGTCAAGTGAATAATTGCTAGGACGTTTTTCTAGCATATCTGTCATCGCTGTTTGGGCTTCATCTAAAGAAGCATGGCGTATATTTAGTAGGTCGTGTTGATTCATCTTTCTGGGCCTTAAATGACAAAAAGAGTGATGGAAAGCGTCTTTTAACTACGAGGCTATAGTCGCTTAATCAATAGGGAAGGAAATGACCATTAACGACAAGAGTTGATACATAAATCGACTCGCAATCGCTTGAGCTACCTAGCTTTGACTGCCATGAGCAACTAATTGTCGCGCAGAGTTAACTCGGATTGTTCAACTGGACCCAAAATGGCCCGAAATGGTGTCATTTTACTTTTAGGTACTCGACTTTAATTAAGAGATTTCAATATGACCAATTCTTCTTCTACAAATATGGTTAACGCTGATTACTTGGCGCCAGTTAATACTCAAACTTGGGTGAACGGACGTCACAATGTTCGTTGTGTGAAAGTGATTCATGAAACGTGGGATGTAAAAACATTCTGCTTTATGGCACAGCAACCGGTTATGTTCTTCTTTAAGCCAGGGCAATTTGTCACCTTGGAACTTGAGATTGAAGGCAAGCAAGTGATGCGCTCTTATACGATTTCGAGTTCACCTTCTGTTCCTTATAGCTTTTCTATTACGGTTAAACGTGTACCTGGCGGTCAAGTGTCCAATTGGTTACATGACAATATGATTATGGGGTCTGAGTTGGCCGTGCATGGTCCAGTTGGTCAATTTAACTGTATTGATTTTCCTGCTGAGAAAGTCTTAATGCTTTCTGGTGGTGTGGGTATCACTCCTGTGATGTCTATGGCACGTTGGTGGTTTGATACTAATGCGGATGTTGATATTACCTTTATTCACAGCGCGCGTTCTCCACGTGATGTTATTTATACTCGTGAACTTGATCATATGGCGGCGCGATTAGATAACTTCGGCCTGTATTTGATTGTTGAGCGCATGGAGAATGGCATGCCTTGGCAAGGCTATCGCGGCTATTTGGATGAAGCAAAACTGGATATGATCTCTCCCGATTTTATGGAAAGAGAAATCTTTTGCTGTGGTCCTGTGCCTTATATGAAAGCAGTGAAAAGCCTTCTTCAGTCAAGAGGCTTTGATATGAGCCGCTACCATGAAGAGTCGTTTGGTGCGACGCCTGTAAACGTGGTAGAAGAGGCGATTGAGCAAGCAGAAGTGGCTCAGGCGGAAGCTGATTCCGTTAATCAAGCTGATTTGATGAGAGTTGAATTTTCAAATAGCGGTAAGAGCATTCAAATTATGGCTGGTGAAACCTTACACAATGCCGCTGCAAGACTAGATTTAATGATCCCGAAAGCCTGTGGTATGGGGATTTGCGGTACATGCAAAGTACTTGTCAAAGAAGGCCAAACGCAAATGGATCATAATGGCGGGATTACAGATGAAGATGTTGAAGCTGGTTATGTTCTTTCTTGCTGTACCGTGCCTCAATCTGATGTGGTTATTGAATACTAAATTTTATGAAATAAAGTGTTCCTTAAAAAGGCACTTATGGTCTATATTGGTGCATGGCATGGTATTGATTTTAGTAAAAAAGGAAAGGGCTACATTTTCACTGTCTTAGTCCTAGATTTTTGTCTTTTACTGTGTGAATTGAGAACTTTGTGTTTCCTTAGAAAAATAAAAAAAAGTATGTTTTATCGATATTAATTAGGGTTATCTAGATAACTTGGTCTGGATCTTGCCTAGCAATATAGATGCGCATATATGAGGACATTAATATGGAAAATACCCCCCTAGCTTTTGATGCAAGAAGCACAACTAAAGTAGGTTTTCTGTTGCTCGATCATTTTACAATGATCGCGCTTGCTTCTTCTATAGAACCGCTGCGAATGGCTAACCAGTTGTCAGCAGAAGAGTTGTATAGTTGGAGCTTGATTTCTGAAAGTGGTCAGCCTGTCACGGCAAGTGATGGTTTAGTTTTGACCCCAGATTTGTCTATGGAAGAAAGTGGTGAGTTTGATTTGATTATTGTCGCTGGTGGCGTTGATATCACACGAACTTTTACCGCAAAGCAAGTTTCTTGGCTGATGAAACAATCGCGCAAAGGTGTTCAGCTTGGAGGTATTTGTACCGGCGCTTATGTCCTTGCTTATGCCGGTTTGCTAAATGGTTATCAATGTAGTGTGCATTGGGAATGTTTAACGGCTTTGCAAGAAGCCTTCCCAAAAGTTAATTGTAACAACAAGCTATTCTCCATAGATAAAGATCGCATGACGTCTTCTGGTGGCAGTGCGCCGATGGACATGTTTTTAAACATGATGACCAAGCAGCACGGCCCTAAATTATCCAATGCCATTTCCGATATGTTTATTTGCGATCGTATTCGTAATGAATCCGATCAGCAGCGCATGCCAATGCGTCAGTTTAATAGTGCAGGAGTTTGCACGCCGAAGCTGGTGGATGTGATCGAGTTAATGGAAAACAACTTGGAAGAACCTATTGAGCTAGATGAATTGGCGACTTTTGTTGACGTGTCTCGTCGTCAAATTGAGCGTATGTTTCATCGCCATTTAGATTGTTCACCATCACGCTTTTATTTACGTTTACGACTCGAACGAGCGCGTAAATTGTTAAAGCAATCGAATATGTCGATTGTAGAAATCTCCATGGCGTGTGGATTTATATCGACGCCGCATTTTAGTCGCTGCTATCGCAAACACATTGGTGTCTCTCCTCGTGATGAGCGAAAAATTGCATGGAAAGGTGAAACCTCTGAGGCTCTGAAAGCTGAAAAAGATGATTCGATTGTCTATATTCCCCATGCCCATGATGCGTTAAATCATTCGCATACTGAGCCGAGTTATGGGTCGGTTGCTGTGTAAAACTGCTAACTCTTTCTGATAAAAGCCTGAGTTTTATTAGTGATAATACGACTTGGGCTTTTTTGTGTGATTGTTTTTTTGATAAAACGTGATGGCAAAATAAAAGAAACGCATTTTTATTTATTTGTATTGATTTCCTTTTGTTAGTACAACTAGTCAGGGCGACAAGTTAGAGCAAAGTGCATTGTTAGCCCGATGGATGACAAGATAACAATAAAAGGAGACCTCCATGAAACCTTCCATTAGTCTTTTGGCGTTACTCGCTTTGTTTTATCAAGCGTCGGCCCAAGGCCTTTCTTTAAGCGAAAGTGAAGACCGTTATGTGCTTGATAATGGTTTAATTCAACTAACTTTATCTAAACAAGGTGATGCTCTATCTTTGATTAAAGACGGGGAGAACCTTGTCAAAAAACTGAGTGGTGTGAGCCGAGATCCGAATAAAACGCGTAGTTTCTATTTGGATTATCACACTGGAGTTTCAGGTGGTGCGACGAATTTTATCGCAGCATCTAGCGAAGTGCTCGAGAACAGTGATGAGCAAATTCATCTGCGTTTTGACGGTAAATCAAGCGATCATATTTTATTGGAATATCATTACATTTTGCGCCCAGGTGTTAGTGGTGTTTACAATTATGTTGTCGCGAAAAATCAACATGACTCTGTTACGCGATTAGCTGAGTTGCGTACGGTTTATCGTTTTGATTCTGCTTTAATGCCGCATCTTTATAATGGTGAAACGCTCGCTACACCACCAAGCTATGCATCTTTAGAAAACAGTGAGTTTGTGCAAGACGAAACTTGGCGTCTGTCTAATGGCGATGTTTATAGTAAATATGATTTGGTGAATTATCAGCGTGAAAGCAACTTGTGGGGAGTATTAGGCGAGAAATTTGGCGCGTGGGTTATTCCTGCTAGTCACGAATATTATTCAGGGGATTTGCTAAATCAAGAGTTACTGGTTCATCAAGATGCTATTGCGCTTAATTATTTAACTGGCGCTCATCTTGGTTCTCCTGATTTGCAAGCTCCTCCAGGGTGGCAAAAAATATACGGCCCTTGGTTAGTCTATGTGAATAAGGCAGTAACCCCCCAACAACTTATTAAAAATGCTCAGCAGCGAGCTTCTATAGAGCAAGCTAAATGGCCTTATGACTGGCTAAAAGACACTCGATATGAGCACCAACGGGCTTCTTTGAAGGGGAATGTGAAAACTAAGGTTCCTGTGGTAGTAACTTTAAGTAACGATCCAAATGCTGAGTTCGATCAGCAGACTTTAGGCTATTTCTATTCGTCTAAAACGAATGCTCAAGGTAATTATGCGATTGCCAATGTCGTGCCAGGTGATTATCGGCTTGCTGTGTATGCGACATCAGGCTCTCAAACAGGTATTTTGTATGAGAGCTCTGTCACTCTAAAAGCTGGAAGTCAGGTTAAGCCAATCGAGTTGCCTTTATCAACACAGACAAGGCTATGGCAAATAGGCCAAGCAAATCGTCGAGCGGATGAATTTAAGTTCGCAGGCGAGCCTCGAAATAATCGTTGGCAACACGAAACGCCTGTTAGTTTGATTTACGATATTGGGAAAAGTAATGAAAAAGAAGATTGGTACTATGCACAAACCAAACCGGGTATTTGGCAGGTAAACTTTGATTTAGATAAAGTGGCCGACGCTAAACTTAATATCGCGTTTGCTGCGGCGAGTAATAGTGGCATGGGGAAAGCGACGACGGCACCTAGGTTGCTTGTTCGACTTAATGGCAAGCTGCTCAAAGAAGTGCACTATGCTAATGATAAAGCTATTTATCGAAGTGCGATGCAAAGCGGACGTTATCATGCAGAGACACTGGATGTTCCTGCTGAGCATTTAAAGAACCAAGGTAATCAGCTTGAGTTTGAAGTGCTTGGCGGGGCGTTTATGTATGATGTGATCAGTTTAAACCGCTAGATATATGCTATAAAAAAACACAAAGAAGCTTCAGCTCCTTTGTGTTTTTTTATAGCTCAATTTCTTGGGAATTCGTAATTCTATCAATTGCCATTATTGAGAAGGTTGGCAATACAGCAGTATTTCCCTATCGGTTTTGTCTCTTTCACCGCATGACCAGTTTGAATACACAGTATGATCATTCGCGGCTTGAACGATGAAAAATGCTTTGCTCTGTGTTGGTAGCCAAGAGTTTACATCGGTTGAGCGCTGTTTTGCCTTACCTGATGAATAGTATTGGCCAGAGAAAGGGCGTTTATGCAGATAAAATAAATCGCTTTGTGTGGCTTCTGGTTGTTGTTTCCAAACCGCAAGTATTTTGTCTTCTGAGCGTTTTGGCACTAAATCGAAATGTAACACGCTGATTAGTACAATAAGCAAAAATGGCGTGATGAAGCCGACTTTATAGAGCCAGCTTTGTAATGGTCTTTGGCTATGAAGATGCACCAATAATAATGCCATGGCTGGCAGTGCTGGCATCACGTAGCTGGCTAAAATATTGCCCGAAAAGCTGAATAAAATCATCGGCGACAACATCCAAAATAACAAGAAAGTGCCGAATCCATCTGAACTTTCTTCAACGTCTTTGTCGTCTTTTATCGTGCGAATCCATTGCCAGATGACAAGTGGGCTCCAAGGCAACATAGACATCAAGGCGTAAAACCAAATAGTGCCGCGAGTTCTTTCATGCGCACTGCCATATAAGTCACCCTGCCAGCCACTGACGATGAAGCGTTTAATATGTTCACCAACGATGAAGTAATCTAGAAACCCCGGTGTTTTGTATTCCGCAATGGCATACCAAGGCACGCAAATAACAAGAAACAGTAAGGTGCCAACTCCCCAAGGTAAAGTGTTCCATAGTTTTTTCCAGCGGCCGTTAGGGAGCAGCCAAATAGTCAAACTTATGCCAATCAATACAATTGCTAATGGGCCTTTTGACAGCATGCCTAATGCTAAACCAACAAAAAACAAATAGCCCCAGATCTTGCCTTTGTTGCTCCATGCTTGCCAGAAGCTAATCATACTTAGAGCAATAGAAAAGGTGAGGGCCGTATCTGTCATTACCGCGCCACTTAAGACAATAAATGAGACGGTAGATGCTAAGATGCTGGCAGCAAAAAATCCCATGCTTGATGATTGGAAATGATCTTTTGCCAGTTTATAAACTAACCCAATCACTCCTAACCCAACGATGAGATGAGGTACGCGAGCAGCGAATTCATTGACGCCAAATAGGTTGAATCCAAGGCTGCTTAACCAAGTGAAAATGGGCGGTTTTCCCCAAAATGGCACATTGTAGTCAAACATTGGCGTGATCCAGTTGCCAGTTTCGAACATGATGCGCGCCATTTCACCGTAACGCGCTTCGGTGGTGTCCATCAATGGGTAGAGGGATAAAGAAAGAAAGCGCAATACTAAGCAGCTAATCAACAATGTGATCAGCAGTTTTGCAGACGGCAATGATAAGGTCGGTTGTTGCATTATTCAGAGTCCGAGTATTTGAAAGTGGGTTTTGTCATAGCATCTTCCATGAGTACATACAAAGGTCGTTGTTTGGATTCAATAAATAAGCGACCAACGTATTCGCCCAGCACTCCAATAGATAAGAGCTGAATGCCACCTAAAAATAGTACGACGAGTATTGTCGATGGGTAACCAGCAACAGGGTCACCCCAAACGATGGTTTTGGTGAAAATAACCAGAGCCATAATAAAAGCGATAGCTGACGTGGTTAGGCCAGCCATGGTTGCCCAGCGTAATGGTTTGGTGCTGAATGAGGTAATGCCTTCCAGAGCTAAATGAATGAGTTTTGGGTAGTTCCACTTGGTATCACCAGCCAAACGGGGGTCGCGGTCAAAGGTGAGGACTTTACGAGTAAAGCCAGGCCAAGCAAGTAAGCCTTTCATAAAGCGGGTTCTTTCTGGCAAGGTGTTAATAACCTTGACGACTTTTTGATCCATTAGGCGAAAGTCACCGACGTTTTCGGTAATCGGGTGATCGCTAATTTTGGACATAAAGCGATAGAAACAATGTGCTGTGGTGCGTTTTAACCAACTTTCTCCGTGACGCTCGCGACGTTGCATCTCGACGACTTGAGCGCCATCTTGCCATGCTTGTACCATCGCAGAAATATATTCAGGTGGATCTTGTAAATCTGCGTCAAGTAGAATGACACAGCGGCCTGATGCGGCTTTCATTCCCGCGCTCATTGCCGCTTCTTTGCCAAAATTTCGGCTTAATCGTAAGCTGCGTATTTGATGTAAAGGGTGCTTAAAATGACTCACTAATTCCCAGCTGTTGTCACTACTACCGTCATCAATGTAGATGACTTCACAATGCTGCTGTAGTTTAGAAAGTGCCTCACAGACACGTAGGTGGCAAACAGCCAATACATCCGCTTCATTTAAAAAGGGGATAATTACGGATACCAAAGGTTGTGCCTTGACTGCTGGTTCCTTTGCCGCGGATTCAACGTTCGCGTATTGTCTATATGGAATGGCGCTCATTGATGTTCTCCTGAATACGGAAAAATTCGTTGAGTACATCCTAATAAAAGTGGTGTCGCAAAAAGGTGATTCACTTTTTTTTCATGCTTTTATGTGACAATTCAGCTTTATTAGCCCACTCTTTTTTTACAGCACTTTTTTATAGCGCTTTTTGATAATTGAGAAAAATATGAAATTACTATTAGTAGAAGATCACAAAGATATTGCTGGCGTAATCTTTGATTACTTTGAAATCAAAGATTACGTATTAGATTACGCGAACAATGGTTTACAAGGGTATGAGTTAGCAAAAGCCGAACATTATGATGCCATTATTTTAGATGTTATGTTGCCTAAAATGGACGGATTAACGGTATGTAAATCATTGCGTGAAGCAGGCATTGATACACCTATATTAATGCTCACGGCCCGCGACACTAAAGATGATATTTTGACGGGTTTTGACCATTTAGCTGACGATTATTTAGTGAAGCCTTTTGATTTGGAAATCCTTGATTCTCGATTGCAAGCCTTAGTAAGAAGACGAAAGGGTAGTGTGGCCAATCGGACGTTAACCTTCGGTAATTTATCTTTGGATATGAATACTCGAGTGTTGCAGCGTGAAGGTGGCCGTTACTCTTTAAATCCTTCTCAATACACCATTTTAAAATGCCTTATTCAAAAAGCGCCTGATGTGGTATCAAAAGATGAAATTTGCGATGCCTTATGGGGTGATGAAGAGCCTGATAGCAAAGTATTACGCAGTCATATTTATCAATTACGTAGTTTGATTGATCGACCTTTTGAGCATGCTTATTTAAGAACTGTCTCTAAGGTGGGTTATCGTCTTGTTGCTGAAGGTGATGAATGAAACAAATTAAATCCGCGAAACAGCTTACCTTCACTTATTTTTCGATTGTAGCATTCGCTATTATTGCATTTCATTTTTCTATGTTTACGTCGATGATTGAAAACATAGAAATGATTTATGCAGAAAACCGCATGTTAAAGGACAAAAATACTGGGATTGCTTTGTTAAATGGCACTCAGTTAACTCATGTTTCTGTGCCGCCTTTTTCTGAAGTCTATGTGGGGAAAGAAAACTTACCGTCTGGGGTGGTTCTTGCTGAGAATACTAAAGATGATAAGCCTTATGAATTAGACAAAGAATCAGATACGACGCTAGAAATGTTTTCCATGCATTCTAAAGCTATGCTGAATGGTGAGTTAAAAGATATTTATGTGATTCATTACGACGAGATTTATGAAATCTCTGAAGAGCAGATGTTTGAAACACAAAGTACTCAGCTAGTGTTGTCTCTGTTGTTATTGATCGTCAGTTTGTGGGTGGTCATGCGAATATCTGATCGTTTAACCAAGCCGCTTGCCCAACTTTCTAAAAGTCTTGGTGATAGAACGCCTGCCAATTTGTCTGCGATTGAATTGCCAGAAGGGGCGGCAACACGTGAAATCCGTCATCTGGTGGATCGATTAAATAGTTACCAAAATCAAATTCGAGAATTGATTCAGCGAGAGAGAGCTTTTAACCGCTATGCGAGTCATGAGTTACGCACGCCTCTTATGGTCATGAAAGGCGCGACAACCTTGATAGGCAAATCTGATTCTAAAGAATTTTTAGAGCGTCAACGAGTGCGCATGGTTCAAGCCTGCCAAGAGATGGAAGACTACATCGCGACTCTGTTGTCTCTGACTCGTGATGAAGATTTGGCTGCGATTGCTTCACGGGTTGTGCAAGATAGCGAATTTGAAGATATTCGACAAATGCATTTGGGCTACTTAACTGGCAAGTCTGTCACAGTTGATATTGTAAAAAACGGTGAAGTTATTACCAAGTTACCTGTTCCTACTTTTCATATTTTAGTGGGGAATCTGCTGAAAAATGCCATGGCTTGCACCGAAGAAGGCTATGTGAATATCGTGGTATCTGAAAATGAGTTGTCTATTGTTGATACAGGTTGCGGTTTGAGCGGCAAACCGGGTGGTGAAAGTTATGGTTTAGGATTGATGATAGTGCGCGATATTTGCGCTAAGTATCATTGTTCTTTCTCTTTGAGTGATAATTTATCGATAGACAGTGGCGCGCCAGGGTGTACGGCGAAAGTAATTTTTCCAAGTGGTGCATAAGTTTTTCTGAGAATATATATTGAAAAAGTGAATGGGTTAGAACCGATATCAGCATAAATCAATCAAGTTTATAGATGCTATCATGTACGTATTGGTAACATGATTTCTTGATGGAGAAACATAATGAGCTCATCAATTTTAAAACGAATTCCCCTTCAGATGTTCTGGCCAACATTTGATCCTTTTTTATTTTGTGCTTTTCATAACGACACTTATCCAAAAGCAAATGCTTCTATGGGCCCTGATGTATCGTTAAATAATCGTCCTTTGGGACAAGATTTTGGCGGTATTGATGGCTGGCGTATGTACCACGGTAAAAGCATTCCAGGGTTTCCTGCTCACCCGCATCGCGGTTTTGAAACGGTAACCATTGTCAATAAAGGCTTTGTTGATCATGCCGATTCTATTGGTGCGGCTGGCCGTTATGGGGAGGGCGATACTCAGTGGATGACGGCAGGCGAAGGTGTTCAGCATTCTGAGATGTTTCCTTTGCTAAACGAAGATGGTCCTAATCCCTTAGAATTGTTTCAAATTTGGCTAAATTTACCAAGCAAAAATAAAATGGTACCACCGCATTTCACTATGCTTTGGAATGAAGATACGCCTGTGGTAAAGGTTGCCGACAGTAAAGGTCTGGAAACTCAAGTTAAGGTGGTTGCTGGCGCGTTTCAAAATGTTGATCCTTCACCTTGTCCGCCTAATTCATGGGCGGCGGATAGTAAAAACGACGTTGCTATTTGGTTGATTGATTTGCCAGAAAATGGTGAATGGACCTTGCCTGCAGTGGCAGCTAATTTGAGCCGTACTTTGTACTTTTTTGAAGGTGAGAAGGTCACGTTAGATGGTGTAAATGCCTCTATTAATGAAGCTTTTGTCTTGAAAAGTGATTCGGCTTTGGTATTGCGTAATCAGGGTAAAAAAGCCAGATTCTTGTTGTTGCAAGGCCGCCCAATCGGTGAGCATGTTGAACAACATGGTCCGTTTGTTATGAATACGCGTGCCGAGTTACAGCAAGCGTTTGAAGATTACCAGCGTACGCAATTTGGCGGTTGGCCTTGGCCGCGCCATGATCAAGTGCATGATAAATCGAAAGGGCGCTTTGCAGAGCATGGTGCTGAAGAAGCCTAAGTTGGCAACATTGATTTTGTGGCAGTTTAAAATTTCGCGGGAGAAAATATCCAGAAACGTGAGAAAACGTAATTGAGCATCATGCCAATTAAAATGCCAGGGATCATGGCTAGATAAGGCCATAAAAGACTCAGTGTGGAGTTAGGTGTGGCTGGTGGTTGAGACATGAGTACTAAGTAACATCCCCAGTTGGGCACAAAAGCAATAGCAGAGCTGCCGAGAAATTGTATCCATTGCAGAGCGGTAGCTTTTTTGTTTGTGCTTGTTATTTGAGCTTTTGACTCGGTAAAGGTAATAGTTCTATTCCACCACCAATTTGAGCTTGCCGCTACCCAAAATGCGATGCCTCTTGCGACAAGGTGCGGCAACCAAAAGGAAAGCAGCAGCATACAGGTAAGGTCGACCAAAAAACCAGCACCACCCACGATGGCAAAGCGTACAAAAGTATGTTTGAAAATTGAGTTCATAATGGCATTCTAAACAAGGTAATATCAAAAAAAGATGAAACAATTTTATCTTAGCGTTTTAACCTTAACGAAATAAAAGGATCGAAAATGAAAATACTTGCATTTGGTGCGAGCTCTAGCAAGCAGTCAATTAACAAAGCATTGGCCGGCTACACTGCAAATCTCGTTGAAGGGGCAGAAGTAACGCTTCTTGATCTTAATGATTTTGAAATGCCGCTTTTCAGTGAAGACTTTGAGAAAGAATCAGGTGTTCCTGCTCAAGCGCAAGCTTTCGTTGATGCTATTGCTCAAACGGATGTGAAAGACGGTGAAGTTGTTGATGCGTCTGTTAAGCAAGCCTTGTTAGACATTGTTGCTAAATTTTAAGGACTTCATTATGCCCTATGTCAATATACGAATTACCGATGAAGGTGTGACTAAGGAACAAAAACAAGCATTGATTAAAGGTGCGACGAATTTATTGGTTGATGTGCTAGGAAAGAACCCAGCTACAACCGTTGTGGTGATTGATGAAGTGAGCACCGATAACTGGGGGATTGCAGGAGAGCAAGTCACTGAGTTGAGAAAGAAATAAAAAATTAAACGAATTCCTAATTGGAATCCAAATTATAAGATTTATTCCTTTTACAAATACATTTCTTAACCCCATGCTAGCGCTTTCAAATTGCAACATAAGGCGTTGGTATGTGGATCTTTATTACTCTGTTCGCAGCAGGTTGTCAGTCAGTTCGAACGGCTTATCAAAATACGTTGGCTCGTCAAACTGGTTTCTTGCATGCCACCATGTCGCGTTCTTTATATGGTTTGCCACTAGTCAGTGTATATCTTGTTATTTGTTGGCAGGTGTTTGGTTGGGTGTCTATTGGTAATCATTTTACTTTTTTTGTTGCTGCTAGTGTTTGTGCAATTGCTCAAATTTTGGCGACGTATTTTATGTTGCGGGCTTTTCAATCAGGCAGTTTTGCAATGGGAACCTTGCTAGCAAAAACCGAAGCTGTTTTGGCGGCATTAATTGGTTTGCCCTTGCTGCATTACACTTTGACGATTGGTTCATGGCTTGGCATTTTTTTGGGAGTGCTAGGCGCTGTTGTGATGAGTGTAAAGTGGAGTAATGTCAGGCAAGCTCATAAAGATATTTCTCTTCTTCTAGGGCTAGGTAGTGGCTTGTGCTTTGCGATTACTTCTGTGACAGCATCGATTGCTAGTCATTCTTTGTCAGGTTCTCTTATTACCAGTGCTGGTGTCACACTTTGGTATGTTTTGGCTCTACAGTCTATTATTTTGTGCGGCATTCAAATTTATAAAAGCAAAGATGTTCTGGCGCCCTTTAAGCATGAGTTTGCCTTAAGTTGTAAAGTGGGCGTGTTGAGCTCTTTAGGGTCAATCGGTTGGTTTACGGGGTTTGCTTTGGTTAATCCTGCTTTGGTAAAAACATTAGGTCAGATTGAAATAGTTGGAACCCTGTATTATTCAAAAGTGCGCTTTGCAGAGAAAATGACCAAACAACAATGGATCGGTGGCGCTATGATCGTAATCAGCGTTATTTTGGTAGTAACATCGACAATTAAGTGAGAGATATATGGAATCCAATAAGATCAATTATGTTGAATTACCAGCGCGAGATTTAGCGTTAAATAAAGCTTTTTTTAGTCAGGTGTTTGGATGGGGGTTTAAAGATTATGGGCCCGAATATTCAGCATTTGAAAATGCAGGATTGGATGGTGGTTTTTTTCAGGCGAACTTCTGTTCAAGACCTCAAAATGGCGCAGCGCTGATTATCTTATACAGTAATGAGCTCGAAGTGGTATTTGAAAAAGTGCAGGCGGCGGGTGGAACGATTGAACAAGTAATTTTTGACTTCCCTGGTGGTCGTCGTTTTCACTTTCTGGATCCGTGTGGTAACGAATGGGCGGTATGGAGTGAACCTAGCGAGTAAAAAAATGGCCTTTATACTGTATCGTGCAAAGGCCATTTATAAGCATGTCGAGTATTATTGATGAGTGAACTCACCACAATAATTCGTGTTCCATTTCTCAAGAATGCCGTAATAGTTTTCACCTGTGGCAATCAGCCAATGGAGTTTGCAGAAGGCGGCTTCTAAGGTCATGTCTCTTCCACTTAATACATTCATCGAAGATAATATAGATCCCGCCGCATAAGCGCCCTGAGACACGCCACCATGTAGGCATTGGGTCAAATTAACGATGTTTTTCTTGCGCAACATGGCTTCTGTTAAAAACGATAAAAACGCTGGGTTTTGATCTGGCACATTGCCTGCGCCATAGGTTAGTAGAACAATGGCTTTGCAATCTTTGTCGTCCAACAGGCTTTGGTAGACAGCAGCTGGCTGACTCGGATGCAGAGTAATCACGCCAACAGCGCTAGCTTTAAAACTAACTATGTTGTTTTCAAGTGATGTTGCTGTGACTTCTTCATCGCTTTTAAGCATACGATTTGGATAAAGCTGCATACCAATGGCGAGTTCGCCCAGTAAATCATCATTTGGGGTATGGAAGGCTTCAAACCGACCACTGCTGATTTTTTGAATGCGATTACCGCGCATTAGCTTGCCATCAAACACCAGGCTCACGTCGGCAATTCTATGGGAAACTGCCAGTGATAATGCGGCTTGTAGATTTGATGTGGCATCACTGCGATTCATGCCTAACGGAATTTGTGAACCGGTCAGGATGATGTTCTTAGTGCAAGCGCCCAACATGAAAGACAAAGCTGAAGCGGTATACGCCATGGTGTCCGTACCATGGAGAATCACAAAGCCATCATAATCTTGCCAATGGGTTGCAAGAATAGACACCAGTTTTGTCCAGTGTTTTGGTGTGATATTGGCACTGTCTATTAAAGGCGAAATTTCCAGTACTTCAAAAGAGGGAAGGGTATTAATGCTCATCCCTAACGCCATTTCTATACGTTCTTGCAAACCAGAAGCAGGGGCCAAGCCCTGCTCTGTTTGAACCATGCCTATGGTGCCGCCCGTGTATAAGATGAGTACTTGCGCGCTCATATGACAACCTTACTAGGCGATAGCATGGATTGTGGGCTTAGTAAAATATTCACCTGTTCTTCCGTAAGCAGGTTTTCTTCAATCACTAAAGCTTTTACCGTGCTGCCTGTGTGCAATGCGGTGTTAGCAATGCGTGATGCGTTCGCGTAACCAATATGCGGAACCAGAGCGGTAATGATACCGATACTGTTTTCAACGTGGCCAGCACACACTGCTTCATTAGCAGTGATGCCACGTATGCAGCGAGTTTCTAACATTTGGCAGGCTTCTTTCAGCATTTTTAACGAATTTAGTACGTTATAAATGATCATAGGTTCCATAGCGTTTAACTGTAATTGACCTGCTTCAGCGGCCAATGTTACAGCAAGATCAGACGCGATAACTTGATAAGCTGTTTGGTTCATCGCTTCAGGAATAACAGGGTTTACCTTGCCTGGCATAATAGACGAGCCTGGCTGCATTGGTGGTAGGTTTATTTCGCCTAAACCAGTACGAGGGCCGCTTGATAATAGGCGCAAGTCGTTGCTCATTTTGCTTAGTTTAATAGCAAGGCGTTTCAAAATGCCGGAGAAAAATACGAACGCACCCATGTCGGATGTTGCCTCGACTAGATTGCTTGCTGGTACAAGTGGTTTTGTTGATATAGTCGCTAATTTTTCTACAACCAGTTTGGCGTAACCTTCAGGAGTATTGATGCCTGTACCGATTGCGGTGCCGCCAAGGTTAACTTCGCATAGCAGTGCGCAAGCTTCACTGATGCGATCAATGTCTTCGCCAAGAGTAACGGCAAAAGCGTCAAACTCTTGGCCTAGTGTCATTGGCACAGCATCTTGAAGTTGTGTGCGGCCCATTTTTACGATGTGCGAGAATTCACGAGCTTTGGCTTCTAGTGCTTCTTTTAGTGAAGCAAGACTTGGAACAAAGTTATCCGCTGCAAACTGAATGCCTAAGCAGGCCGCTGTTGGGTATGCGTCATTAGTGGATTGTGAGCGGTTTACGTCGTCATTTGGATGTAGGAATTTGTATTCGCCTTTCTCATGACCCAATTTTGTTAGGGCTATGTTGGCAATGACCTCGTTGGCGTTCATGTTGGTTGAGGTACCAGCGCCACCTTGAATAACATCGACAATGAATTGATCGTGATGTTGACCTTGGATCAAATCTTGGCAGGCATAGACAATGGCATCGGCTTTTTCGGTTGTTAGTAGTTTCATTTCTTGGTTGGTTCGAGCGGCAGCTGCTTTTACCATTGCCAAGGCTTTGATCAATTCAGGAAAGTGTGAAATCGGAACGCCAGTAATTGAAAAGTTTTGAGCTGCACGCAATGTCTGTATGCCGTACAGCGCGTCAGCAGGAACGTCCATATTGCCAAGTAAATCGTATTCAGAGCGAGTATTCATGATGTTCTTCCTGACGCCTCACTGGATCACAGTGAGGCGTAATCTAAGTTGGGTTATTGGTGGTTTGTGCTATGTGGCTTTTCACTATTTGGCCAAGATTCTTGGTCTAGATCCAAATCGGCGAAACGGTTTGCTTCAAATGTTGGTGTTTTATTGCCTTGTTTACGCTGACCGTCAAAGTCTTTCATGACGCGTTTAGCAACTTTAAATAACAGAGCTAGAGCAAATAAGTTAACTAGCGCCAATAAGCCCATGCTCAAATCTGCAAAAGCGAACACAGTGCCTAGATCAAGAATAGCGCCTGTACAGCAAAGGCAAATGATGATGACGCGGAAGGCGTTCATGTAAAAACCATGATTGTCTGATTTAGTTAGGTAACTAACGCTGTTTTCACCCAAGTAGTAGTTATACAAAATAGTACTAAAGCCAAATAGTAGTAGAGCAATACTGACGAACATGCGGCCATAATCGCCCATGTGAGTTGCCAGAGATGCTTGAGTTAAGGCAACACCTTGGATTGTATCGGTGCTGCTTGGGTCATAGGCGCTGCCAAGAAGAATGATCAATGCTGTACAAGTGCACAATACGATTGTGTCGATAAATACAGAGAAAGCTTGAACAATACCTTGGTTTGCTGGGTGTGGAATATAGGCAACCGCTGCAACGTTTGGCGCGCTACCAAGACCTGCTTCGTTAGAGAATAGACCGCGTTTTACGCCCATTAATATCGCTGCGCCAATACCACCGCCAAACGCTGGCTCTAAACCGAACGCACTTTTTACTATCATGATCAAGGTATCTGGAATCGCGCTTAGGTTCATCGCAAGAACGATAAGGGCAATTAACAAGTAGCCGCCAGCCATAATAGGAACTAGCACTTCAGCAACTTGTGCGATACGTTTAACGCCACCAAAAATAATCAGGCCAACAATTAACGCCATGCCGATGCCGCTGTAGTAGGGCTGGATGCCAAAGGCGTCTTCTAATGATGTCGCAACAGAATAAGATTGCAAGGTTGTGAAGGCGATGCCAAAAGTGGCTAATAGTAAGATTGAATACAGTACAGACAACCATTTCCAGTTTTTGCCTAAACCGCGCTCGATATAAAACGCTGGACCGCCGCGGAAGGTACCGTCTTTTTCTGCTGTTTTATAGGTTTGTGCCAGCATACATTCCACGAAACTGGTTGCCATGCCCATCAGGCCAACAACCCACATCCAGAATATCGCACCTGGGCCACCGATAGTGATAGCAACGGCTACGCCGGCAATGTTACCGCCGCCAACACGACCTGCTACAGATAAGATTAAGGCTTGGAATGAGCTTAAATGTTTTCCATCGGCTTCATGGTGTTTGGCTGTAAGAATACCGAACATATTGCCAAAATAACGAAATTGTACAAAACGGGTTGCAACGGTAAACCAGATTCCGATGCCGATTAATACAGCGATAAGAACCTTACTCCAAAGCAAGTCGGTGATAAGAGATAGCATGAGGGGGAACTCCTGTTTTTTTAGATTTATTATTTGGTTTTAAGGAGCTCATTGGAACGAAAAAAAAGTAGGAAAGGGAGTTCGTAAAAAGATGCTTGCTGATGCTAGTTGGTGCTATTGAAGCATCAGATAGCATCATTTTTTAAGTGTTTTCGAAAGGCGAATTCATTACACTGCTGATGTTTAACTTTGGCTCGTAATGTGGGGTGAATTGTGGCTCAGGATTTTGCGGATAACTTGCAGTTATTATGCAGTTACTACAAGTCGGTGGCAGATGTGTGTCGTCGGTTAAATATCAATCGCGCGCAATTTAATCGTTATTTAAATGGGACAACAGTACCGAGTAATAGTACTCAGCGGCGCATTGGTGAGTTTTTTGGTGTTGAGCCTAGTGAGATGGTGTTGGCGCATGCTCATTTTGCTAAGCTGGTACAGGCACGTCCGATTCGTCAAAATGAAGATGTCAAAAGTCTTACGCCAGAGCAGATGCAATTTAATAAACTGAATCAGTCTGGCCAGCATGGTTTAGCCAAGTATTGTGGCTATTACTTTGAATATTATCTTTCTATGGCATGCCCGGGAAAGATTTTACGCACCTTGGTGCACGTAGAGTCTCAAGGTGATAAAACTTACTATCAGCGTACTGAACGCTTGAACCCACGTAATTTAAAGAAGTCTTTTCATGGCGTTTATAATGGCGTGGTGCAGTTATTGTCGGATAGATTATTTTTGATCGACTATGAAAGCCAAACTCATGTGGAGATGACGCAGACGATTCTTTATCCTTCTTTTCAAAACCGCGTCGAGCGATTGACTGGATTGCGTTTAGGAGTGTCTGGGAGTGGTGAAAGAGCGCCATGTTGTGCGCGAGTTGTCTATGAATATTTGGGTTCGAATATTAATGAAAAGCGTGCTGTTGCTCAGTGCGGATTATATGAAGTGGACAGTGATCAGATAGATGAGGATATTTGCCAGTCAATCAAAAATGATATGAAAGAGGGAGACTGGCACTTTAGGGCGCGATTTTAAGCGTCTTTTACTTCGCTTGTCTCAGTTGCTTCTGTATCAACGTCTGAGTTTAGGTTGGCAGCCGCTTCGGCTTCCATTTTTGCACGCTCCGCTTTTGAAATATATTTAGGCTTGGCTTTTTTAGGGTTTACCTTTAGGTTAGCCTGTTTCATGCGCTTGTCGTATATGTCTTTGATTTTTTTGCGGCGATTCATGTTTTGTTCCTAAGATGACGCTGTTGTCCCAGAATAGCATTCAAGGAACGAAAAAAAGCCCTGATCAACGATCAGGGCTTTTTATGTTGGTACCAGTAGGCGGACTCGAACCGCCACACCCGAAGGCAACGGATTTTGAATCCGTCGTGTCTACCAATTCCACCACACTGGCCTTGAAAAAGGTGAGGCGTATTCTAGGGTATTTATAGGATAAGTCAACGGCCATGCGCATTATTTTTTATCTTTTTAACAAGTAGTGGCTTGGAAGTACCTTTTTGAGTGGATTTTCGCTAGAATGCTGGGTCGTTTTTTCCTAGGTAGCTTTCTTTTCATGCTCGTTTCCGATTATCACTTTGATTTACCTGATTCATTGATCGCTAATTACCCTATGCCTGATAGAACAGCCAGTCGGTTGTTGCATCTTGATGGTCCTAGCGGTGAAGTAGTTCATCGTCAATTTCCAGATGTGTTGGACTTGGTTCAGCCAGGTGACTTGATGGTGTTTAACAACACTCGAGTTATTCCTGCGCGTGTTTTTGGGCAAAAGGAATCTGGCGGAAAAGTTGAGATACTAGTCGAGCGAGTCATTAATACAAATGAAGCACTAGCGCATGTTCGTGCGAGTAAGTCGCCAAAAGAAAACAGCAAGCTGATTTTGGGACAAGATAAAGGTGAGCAGATTGAAGCGACCATGGTTGGTCGTTCAGGTGCGTTGTTTCACCTTGTTTTTAATGAGCCTGTTTTAGATGTGCTAACGCGTGCTGGGCATATGCCGCTGCCGCCTTATATTGAACGTTCTGATGAAGATAGTGATCAAGAGCGTTATCAAACTGTTTATAATCAAAAACCTGGAGCTGTTGCTGCGCCAACCGCTGGCTTGCATTTTGATGAGGCTTTGCTTGAAAAGCTTAAAGCAAAAGGGGTTGAAACAGCATTTGTTACCTTGCATGTTGGTGCTGGAACTTTTCAGCCAATGAAGGTCGAAAAAGTAAAAGACCATATTATGCACGCTGAATATGTGGAAGTTGAGCCTAGTGTGGTTGAGCAAGTTAAAGCCACTAAAGCGCGTGGTGGTCGAGTTATTGCTGTTGGTACGACCAGTGTTCGTAGTCTTGAATCGGCAAGCCAAAGTGGTGAGATAGCGCCGATGCAGGACGACACCAGTATTTTTATTTACCCAGGTTATGAATTTAAAACAGTGGATGCTTTGGTGACGAATTTTCATTTGCCAGAGTCGACACTGATTATGCTAATTAGCGCTTTTGCGGGTTATGACCATGTGATGGCCGCTTATAAAAAAGCCGTTGAGCAGAAGTACAGATTTTTTAGTTATGGTGATGCCATGTTTATTACACGAAATGCGCAGGCTAAAGGCCCGCAAGGTGAGGAATAAGACGTATGTCTGATAAGCGTCCAGAATGTTTTATGGATTTTGAACTTCACACTACGTCAGGAAAGGCGCGTCGTGCGACCTTGACGTTTCCGCGTGGGAAGGTTGAAACGCCAGCTTTTATGCCTGTTGGTACTTACGGTACAGTGAAGGGCATGTTGACCAAAGATATCGAAGAAATTGGTGCTGATATTATTTTGGGGAACACTTTCCATCTTTGGTTGCGTCCGGGAACGGATGTGGTGAAAGCCCATGGTGATTTGCATGATTTCACTCAATGGAAAAAGCCGATCTTAACGGACTCTGGTGGTTTTCAAGTGTTTTCGCTTGGCGAAATGCGCAAAATTACCGAAGAGGGTGTGAGCTTTCGTTCACCAATTAATGGCTCGAAGGTGTTTTTAAGTCCCGAAATCTCCATGCAAGTTCAGCGTGATCTTGGCTCTGATATTGTGATGATTTTTGATGAATGTACGCCTTATCCGGCGACGCCTGAGGTAGCGGCTAAGTCTATGCGCATGAGTTTGCGTTGGGCGCAACGTTCTAAGGATGAGCATGGTGACAGTCCATCTGCATTGTTTGGTATTATCCAAGGCAGTATGTACGAAAACCTTCGTGATGAGTCTCTAGAAGGCTTGGTGGATATTGGTTTTGATGGCTATGCGATTGGCGGATTGTCAGTGGGTGAGCCGAAAGACGAAATGATGAAGGTTTTGGATCACACCACTCCCAAAATGCCTGCAGATAAGCCACGTTATTTAATGGGTGTAGGTAAACCAGAAGATTTGGTCGAGGGTGTTCGTCGCGGCGTAGATATGTTTGATTGCGTTATGCCAACGCGTAATGCACGTAACGGTCATTTGTTTACATCAGATGGCGTGGTTCGTATTCGTAATGCTCAATATCGTCACGATGTTGGTCCATTAGACAAAGAATGTGATTGTTACACTTGTAAAAACTTTTCTCGGTCTTATTTACATCATTTAGATAAGTGTCAAGAAATGGTAGGGGCGCAATTAAATACAATTCATAACCTACGATATTACCAAACACTCATGGCGGGATTGCGTCAGGCGCTCGATGAAGGTAGATTTGACGCCTTTGTTGATGAGTTTTATGCAAAGCGAGGCCTAGAAACGCCAGCTTTGAGTGAATAATAAACAAAATTATGCGGATTCCTTTACAGAAGGGTTCGCAACAGTTTCATAAACCATTGGAGAGTTAACACCATGATCGCATTGATCTCACCAGCTTACGCTGAAGGCGGCGCACCAGCAGATGCAGGTATTTTTAACCTAGTACTTCTTGCTGGCTTCGTTGTCATCTTTTACTTCCTTATGTGGCGCCCGCAAGCGAAACGTGCAAAAGAGCATAAAAACTTGATTGCATCTCTAGCGAAAGGCACTGAGGTAGTAACTGGCGGTGGTGTAATAGGTAAAGTGTCTAAAGTAGACGATAACTATGTAGTACTTGAAGTGTCTGAAGGTATTGAAATGAAATTTCAAAAATCTTCAGTTGCTGCTGTTTTACCTAAGGGAACGTTAAAGTCAATTTAACCTTCTTTGAAAAGCGCCTACCAAGGCGCTTTTCTTCTTTATCGATCCATTTAATTTTTTAGGTGTAAAGGAATTTTCATGCTTAACAAGTATCCCTTGTGGAAGTATTTGCTAATTCTTCTTGTTTTGGCTTTGGGGCTACTATATGCCTTCCCAAACCTTTATCCGGATGATCCAGCGCTACAACTATCTACCCAAAAAGCGACTGCTGTTGTTGATGAGCAGGCTTTGCAAAAAGCGAAAAGTGCGCTTTCAAAAGCGAATATAGATTTAAAAGAAGCAGAGCTTACCTCTGCTGGCGGTACCTTGCGCTTTAATAGCGGTGAGGACCAACTTGCTGCTAAGCCGGTTGTGGCGGCAGCATTGGGTGAAGATTATGTGACGGCGCTTAACCTTGTACCTACGACGCCTGAATGGTTGTCTTCTTTAGGTGCTGGTCCTGCTAAATTGGGCCTTGATTTGCGCGGTGGTGTCCACTTCTTGCTAGAGGTAGATACGCCTGCAGCGCTAAAACAACGACTTGATGTTAGTGCTAGCGAGATGAAGGCGGCATTGCGCAAAGATCGTATTCGTTACCGTAGTGTTGATATTGAAGATGGCGTGCTTTCGATTCGTTTCTTGCAGCAGCCTGATTTGGCTTCAGCTGAAACCTTGTTGAAGAAGGACTTTTCTGAATACCGTTACGCAACGCGTCAAGATGGTACTGATTTTTACTTAGATGTTAGCTTTACCGAAGCGGCTAAGAAAGAGATTGAGTCTTATGCGTTACAGCAAAACTTAACCACCTTGCGAAATCGTGTAAACGAACTTGGTGTGGCCGAACCTTTGGTGCAGCGTCAAGGTAGTAATCGTATTGTTGTTGAGTTGCCAGGTGTTCAGGATACTGCAGCAGCGAAACGTATTATCGGTGCAACAGCTAACCTTGAATTTCATTTGGAAGCAGGTCTGGATGACAACGGTAGTGATGTTGAGACTTTAACTTTCCGTGATGGTAGTGGTCGTACTGCTCGTTTAGAGCGCGATCTTATTATTACTGGTGATAGTGTTTCTGATGCGAGTTCCTCTTTCGACGAAAATGGTCGCCCACAAGTAAACATTAGTTTGGATGCTAAGGGCGGCAAGCAGATGAGTAAAGTTACTCGTTCTGCGGTTGGTCGTAACATGGGGGTGGTGTTTATTGAGCATAAGTCTCGCAGTCGTTTTGTCGAAAAAGATGGCAAGATGGAAGAGGTGCGTAGAAGTTATAGTGAGAAAGGCATTATCTCTCTGGCGACTATTCAAACGACGCTAGGGAATTCATTCCGTATCACGGGTCTAGATAGTCCTCGTGAATCTTCTGAATTAGCTTTGTTACTGCGTGCTGGTGCTTTGGCTGCGCCAATTTACTTTGTTGAAGAGCGTACTATTGGGCCAAGCTTGGGTGCTGAAAACATCAAGTTGGGTGTGAGTTCGGCGCAAATCGGTTTGCTCGTTGTTATGTTGTTCATGCTGGTTTACTACAAGGTGTTTGGAATTTTTGCCAATATCTCGTTGGCGTTGAATATTGTGCTTTTGATGGCTTGTATGTCTTTACTTTCCGCGACGCTTACTTTGCCGGGTATTGCCGGAATTGTATTAACGATGGGGATGGCGGTGGATGCTAACGTGTTGATTTTCTCGCGAATAAAAGAGGAATTAGCAAGTGGTGTGCCAAGCCAGCAGGCGATTCATTCTGGCTTTAACCGTGCGTTTACGACTATTTTCGACGCCAACATCACGACCTTATTGGTTGCTGTGATTTTGTTTGCGGTAGGAACAGGTCCTGTTAAAGGCTTCGCAGTGACATTATCACTGGGTATTCTTACTTCTATGTTTACGGCAATCGTTGTAACTCGTGCACAGGTTAATCTTGTGTATGGCGGCCGTAAAAATAAGAAACTGTACATTTAGGAGAATGCCATGAAAGTGACAAATATTCCGTTTATGGCAATGCGTAAAATCGTAGCTGTCTTTTCACTTACGTTGATACTGATCTCTCTTGTTTCTTTGGCAACAAAGGGTGTGCAGTTTGGGTTGGATTTTACTGGCGGTACATTAATAGAGGTAGCTTATAAAGAAGCACCAAAATTGGATGACGTTCGTACACTGCTAGGTGAAAACGGCTATTCTGATGTTGTTGTGCAGAACTTTGGTTCGCCAACTGATATTGTGGTTCGTATGGCAAATGCCTATACGGCGACTTTGGGTGATGAGGTTCTATCAACACTGCAGAATAATGGAGCGACTGATGTGTCTCTTCAGCGTTCAGAATTTGTTGGTGCGCAAGTGGGTGAGGAGTTGCGTGAGCAAGGTGGCCTAGGTATGTTGCTTGCGTTGGCTATCGTGATGATTTACGTGGCTGTGCGTTTTCAATTTAAATTCTCTGTAGCATCTGTTGCGGCTTTGATTCACGACGTGATCATCACATTGGGCTTCTTTTCTATCTTTGAGGTGGAGTTTGATTTGACGGTGCTGGCGGCCTTACTTGCTGTGGTCGGTTATTCCCTCAACGATACGATAGTAGTGTGTGATCGGATTCGTGAAAATTTCCGTATTATGCGTGATACAACACCATATAATTTAGTAAATGATTCTATCAATCAGACGCTTGGTCGAACTTTGATTACATCGTTAACGACTTTGTTTGTATTGGTTGTGTTGTTTGTTGCTGGTGGTGAGGCTATTCATAACTTTGCTATGGCATTGTTGGTTGGTATTGTGATTGGTACGTATTCTTCTATCTTCGTAGCGGCAAATTTATTGCTAGCGATGGATGTTAAACGAGAAGATTTAATTCCAGCGCCAAAAGAAGAGTTGGAAGACGACTTGCCATAGTAGCTAAGTTGACTTTTATCGTTAAGAAAAAGCCTGCTTCGTGCAGGCTTTTTTATGTGGTTTAATCGACAGAATGATTTTGTTTATCGGTTGCTAGTTTGTGTTTTTTGTGAGTTGGCCTTACTTTGAAATTAGGATGAATCGTTCAGTATGTATGTTGTTTTGCTTAGTTCATTGCTTTTGTTCGCTAGTGTTCAGGTTAATGCCTTAGATTTGAGTGCTATGGATAAAACGGCTCAAGGCTTTTCCAATATAAAGACGGTACAGATCGCACATAAAGGAGAGCTTGTTTGGTCGAAGGCATATAACAAGGCGGATATTGATGCTGTTGCAAATATCAAGTCGGCCTCAAAATCCCTTATGTCTGCCATTGTAGGTATAGCGATTGAACGTGGCGTTGTTGAGGGTGTTGATCAGCCAATTGCGCCCTTGCTTGCCGATCAATTGCCTAGTAATCCAGACCCTAGTTTGAATGATATTACGATAGGTCATTTGCTTTCTATGCAGGCAGGGTTAGAACGAACCTCTGGTCGTAATTATGGTCGCTGGGTGGCGAGTAATAATTGGGTGAAAGCGGCGCTATCAAAGCCTTTTGTTGAGGCTGTTGGCGGTAATATGCAGTATTCAACAGGCAGCACGCATATGTTGTCAGCTATCATAATGCGCCAAAGCGGTCAGCATACTTATCGACTGGCTAATCAGTGGCTTCAGGGAGCAGGTATTCAAATACAAAGTTGGGAAACAGATCCGCAGGGTATTCCAATGGGAGGGAATCAAGTTGGTATGACGCCAGCTTCATTATTGGCGTTTGGTGAATTGTATCGGCGAGGGGGTGTCACGGAAGCTGGTCAGCGCTTAATCTCTGAAAAGTGGATAGAAGAAAGTTGGACGCCTCGAACGCAATCTCGCTTTCATCGCGGGCAATATGGCTATGGCTGGTTTATTCAAACCTTTGCAGGGGTGCAGGGGTACTATGGTTGGGGTTATGGTGGGCAAATGATTTATGTATTGCCCGAGTTGGCTTTAACTATAGCGATTACGTCTCAGGAAAACCTACCCTCTGGTCGCACTGGTTATCGCGACTTATTGCACGAAATGGTCAGTCAGGATATTGTCCCTGTTATTCAGTTGGTGATGTAGTTTGTGTTTTAATGGTTTTGTTCCAATAAAAAGCCTGCTCAATGCAGGCTTTTATTAAGTGGTGTTTTTTTGTGATTATTTATCTGCAATCTTGCCGAAATGCATGCCCATTTTTGTTGGGGTTTCTGCTTGCAAAGATTCTTCCCAATCAACCGCATCTTTGCCAAATAATACGATAGCGGTTGATCCCAGTTTAAATCGTCCCATTTCTTCACCTTTTTTGATTTCAATGTTATTTAGTTCGTTGTAGTCCCAAGTGACGACATTTTTATTGAATGGTGTGACTTGACCTGCCCATATAGTTTCTATGCTGGCAACGATCATAGCGCCAACTAGTATCACTGCCATCGGGCCAGCTTCGGTATCAAAGAGACAGACTGTGCGTTCATTGCGAGCAAATACATTAGGGATTTGTTCGGCAGTTACTTTGTTAACTGAGAATAGCTTGCCTGGGATATGTATCATTTTGGTTAGCTTGCCGGTCAGTGGCATGTGAACGCGATGGTAGTCTTTTGGTGATAAGTAAACGGTTGCGAAAGAGCCGCCAAGAAACTGATTTGATAGAGAGGCATCACCTCCTAAAAGGCTTGTTAGGCTGTAGTGGTGGCCTTTTGCTTGTAAAATTGTGCCATGTTCTATTTTTCCAAGTTGGCTTATTGCACCGTCTGCAGGGCAAGCTATACCGTTATCTTTATCACAGATAGGGCGTAGTTCTGGGCGGATAGCCCGAGTGAAAAAGTCGTTAAAGTTGCGGTAGGACAGTGGGTCGCTGTTGATTGCCTCAGACATGTCTACTTGATATTTTTTGACAAATTGGCCAATAAAAGTGTTTTTTACCCAGTTGTTTTCGCATTCGGCTATTTTTCCAATAGCGCGAGACAGTGTTTTTTGCGGAGTAATGTGTTGTGAAAATGCAAAAAGTTGATCTTTAGTCACGTTGTTTATCCTGATATTGGTGAATTTATAATGTGTTGTGGCTGATTAAAGACACGATCTGTTTTAGGTTTTTATAATCTATTTCGTTGAATTCTGTGCGGGTTTCTAGCCAGAATATGACGGTTTCGTTTTTTGATATCTGTGTGGATGCCAAAATTAGGTGGCTATTTGTATCAATTATTTGATCCGATGTATGTGGAAAGTCTTTTAACAAGTTATCAAGTTTTTGTCCAAATATGTGGATGGCAGAGCGTTTGCTAGATAGTTTTTTAAATACGCTTGATGGTGCGCTCCATTGAATGGCTTTGATCACTTCTATGTTATAGCCAAATTGGTACATGGGGGCTGTTTTGTCATTTTCGTGTTTAAAAATAATGCTGTGTTGTGCGTTTGGTATAGCCTGCTTTATGGTTTTTAATGCCAGTCCAGTTTTTTGTTTTGTATCGTATTCACTGTTTTTACAGAGTGCTTTTTTGAGCGCGGCAATGGGTGATAAGGCGGCTTTTAGTTTTGATTTGCCTGTATATAAATCTGGGTTGAGTAATTGCTGTGCAAGCGGGATTTTTCCACCCGTATTATAGAGTTGTGCGGCCTCTGCACTCGCTAAATGGGCTGTTTGGATTATTTCGCCGATTCGACGATGCATTACTGTAGCAACAACGCGATAGAAAAAAGGTAGGTTTTTGGAATCCCACCGCATAAGGCTGGCTTCGTGGGCAACTTTGTTCGCGCAATATGAAAAAATAAGTGGGTTGTTTATTAGGATAATCAATCTTTTATCTTCTACGAAACCTGGTAGTTCTTCTGGGTGGTGCGCTAGGTGCGCTAGTGTTTGTAGCTCTTTTGTGTTGGGTATGTGTTTGGTTAAAAATGATTCGATGACTTTGTTTGGTGTGTTCCAATAGGTGCATAAGTGAACGGTAAGTTCATCTATGCGGCAGCCTAAAATGCTCAGCTCTGCTTGGCTTGCTTTTTCGCCTTGTTGAATCTTTTTGTTGATAGCTAGCATGGTCGGGTAAGCGTAGAACCACAATAACCATCTTGCAGCATCTCGAAACAGGGTTATCCAGAATATATCATCTTCGTGGCTGGTTAGTTTTTCTATCGCCCAATGTCTGGCTATCGTGGCTGCTTCGTAGCTGGTCTGTAATTCACTTAGGAACGCCATTAAATGAGGCTGTTTTTGTTTGCCTTTGGTTTCATAAGCAACAAATTGTGGAAGTAGTTTTGCGATGCCGTTCATGCCAACCATCGCAGCGGCATGGAAAGGGGTTTTTATTTCGCTATTCTTATTCGGTATGATGCGATTTGCTTCATTTAGAATGGCAAAAGCCAATAGTGGGTCTGAGGCTATATTTGCTTGTATTCCATCAAGCGTGTCCTCTGTTCTTTTGGTTTGAGTCTTTAGGCGAGTTAAATTAACTGCTCTAACAGGAAGTTTTTTATTTTTAAGAAAATGTAGCCATTCATTTAGGCCAGAAGGTGACTTGTCTATCATAGCTGGTTACATTAGAGGCTCGGTTGTAGTTGAGTTTTAAATGCTCTTATATTTTTGATCTCATTAATCATACTGTATATTGAGATGAGAGCATACTTTGTCGGTATTAAGGAAGAGAATATGTTTGCATTAGCTGGCTTGCTAGTGGTTATTGTTAGTGTTGTGACTGGCTATTTAGCATCTCATGGGAATATGTTGGCATTATGGCAGCCTTTTGAAGTTGTTATCATTTGTGGTGCGGCTTTAGGCGCTTTTATGGTGGCGAATCCATTCGTGGTGCAGAAAAAAGTGTTAATCATGTTGCCTCAAGTGATTTCTGGGAGTCGTCATAATAAGAAGTTTTATCTTCAGTTGTTGGGGTTGATGTATTGTTTGTTTCAAAAGAGTCGACAAGACGGTTTTTTGTCCATTGAAGAGGATATTGAGTCGCCTTTCACGAGTGAATTGTTCAATCGCTTTCCTGATGTGGTTCGAGATCATGAGGTAGTGAATTTTTTGACGGATAACTATCGAATTTTTACTTTAACGGGTCTGCCTGCTTATGAAATAGAAGCTATTATGGATAATGAAATTGAACAGATACAGGAAGAGCTGGTAGCGCCAAGTCATGCCTTGACTCGGGTAGCTGAAGCTTTGCCAGGTTTTGGTATTGTTGCTGCAGTATTGGGTATTGTTATTACTATGGGTTCTATTGGTGGGCCGTTAGAAGAGATTGGTGCGCACGTGGCTGCCGCTTTGGTGGGGACTTTCTTGGGTATCTTTTTTGGTTATGGCTTTGTTGGTCCTGCCGCTTCGCATTTAGAAAGCTTAGGGACGCATGAGCTGAAGGCCTATTTATGTATTAAGGCATGTTTGAATTCTATTGTTTCTGGCTATGCGCCTCCTGTGGCTGTCGAAACTGGTCGCAAATTACTTCCTCCAGAAATGCGTCCAAGCTTCATTGAGTTGTCAGATGGTCTTAAGCAATATCGTTAGACTGGGTGCATCGTGCTAAGTTGAGGAGAGTGTTAGATGGCCCTAGGTTCTAATGGGTTAGTAATTCGTCGGGTTAAGAAAATCAAAAAGGGCGGTCATCACGGTGGTGCTTGGAAAATAGCATTAGCTGATTTTGCCTTGGCGATGATGGCGTTTTTTCTTGTTTTGTGGATTATGAGTGTCGCTTCTCCAGAAGAGTTGAAAAGTATCGAGGGGTATTTTCAAGATCCTATGGGTGCATCTACGGCTGGATATAGTGCGAACCCTATAGATTTGGGGGGGAGTCCAGCAAAGAGTACAGAGAAAAAATTAGATCTGCAGTTACCTGAAGCGGGTAGTACTGATATGCAATCTAGAGATAAGCTTCTGGGGAATGGTCCTGATTCTGCAGAGTCTAAGAGCATTAATAACATGCTGCGAGAGGAGATGAGTAAAATGAACACTTTACTCTCTCAGCAGAAAAATATGCGCATTGAGATCACACCACTTGGTGTTCGGATTACTCTGTTAGATGATCCAAATAAGCCGATGTTTGAGCGTGGAAGTGCTCGAATGATGCCTGATATTGAGAATACTTTGCTTAGTATGGCGCCAATCTTCAATAGAGTGACGAATCCAATTGTTATCACCGGCCATACTGATTCATCTAAATTTGGTGGGGCTGGTCGAATTGATAATTGGGATTTATCTGCCCTAAGGGCTAATGCGGCGCGGCATATATTAGAAGAAGGTGGTGTTGAGGATAAGCGTATTGCTCAGGTGATAGGTTTGTCTGATACTATTCCTTACAATCGATTTGATACGGATAGTGCAGAAAATAGGCGTATCAGTATTACGTTATTAACGGATGATGCGTATAAGAAATTGCTGGACCAGAATCGTAGTAATTTTGGTAATCCTGGCCAGCAATCTGATTTTAAGTTAACACCTGAAACGGTTTTTTAGAACGCTTGATTCTCTCGTATTGAGTGCTTGATCCTTAAGAAGCTTTGGAAGCGGTGTTCTGTGATTTCACCTTTTTCTAAGGCTTCTAGGATTGCGCACCCCGGCTCTTTTTCATGAGCGCAATCGCGGAATCGACAATAACCAATATGCGGTCGAAACTCGATAAAACCGTTTAGAAGTTCGTCTTCCGAAATATGCCACAAGCCAAACTCTCGGATCCCTGGGGAATCAATAAGATCGCCGCCTTTCGGCATATGAAATAGTCGAGCAGTTGTGGTGGTATGTACGCCTTTTTTGCGCTTCTGTGAAAGCTCACCAACGCTGATGTCTATATCGGGTAGTAGTGTCCCAATAAGGGATGATTTGCCTACACCTGATTGCCCAACAAAAACGCTTGTTTTGTCTTGTAAGAAATCATAAAGCGCTTCCATCCCTGCTTGGTTCTTGATAGATGTCCTGATGATTTTGTAATTCAAATCTTCATAGGTTTTTAGTAGCTTGTCTAAATCTGCTTTGTTGCTGTCATCGATTAAGTCGCATTTGTTAAGTAGTATGACCGGTGGAATACCAACGGTTTCTGCTGCAACTAAGTAGCGATCTATTAAATTGGCGTGAGCAACTGGCTCGGCGGCAATAACAACAATTATATGATCTATGTTGGCGGCAACAGGTTTGATTCTGCCGTGCATGTCTGGACGAGATAGTGATGTATGTCTTGGTGTGGTAGCAACAACGACGCCACCTTCATTTTGTTTTGGGCGCCAGACAACCTTGTCGCCAGTTACAAGTTGGCCTAGATTGGCGCGTAAATTACAGCGTGTAGAGGTGCCAATAAAAGGCTCTTGAGTGCCTTCCACTTCAACTTGTGTGCCGAAGTGAGAAATAATAATGCCTTCAGTTTCAGGTCCTAGGTCGGATGACTGAAGGAGTTCTTCGGCGACATCTCCTCGTTTTTGAGTGCGTTCAACGCGCTCTTTGTGAATTCTTTCGATTCGCCAAGTTTGTTGTTTAGTAAGTTTTCGCTTCGACATTAGATTCGTCTGGTCATAAAGTAAGGCGCATAGAGTATAATGCTTGGCATTGATAATAAAGGACTTGGAAGATTATGAGCTTAAATGAAGAGAATTTAGTGTGGATCGATCTTGAAATGACAGGATTGGACCCAGAAACCGACACTATTATTGAGATTGCCACCGTAGTAACTGATAAGCATTTGAATGTGTTGGCTAAGGGGCCGAGCCTTGCTATTCATCAAGAAAAAGCGGTGATGGATACAATGGATGAATGGTGTACTCAGCACCATGGTGATTCTGGGCTGACGGCTAGAGTGTTGTCTTCGACTATTAGCATGGCGCAAGCAGAAGAGGAAACGGTTAATTTTTTGGCCCAGTACGTTCCGGCTGGAAAGTCACCTATTTGCGGTAATAGTGTTGGGCAGGATCGTCGTTTTTTGTACCGTTATATGCCTAAGTTGGAAGCCTTTTTTCATTACCGCTACTTGGATGTTAGTACAGTTAAAGAGCTTGCAAAGCGTTGGAAGCCAGAGGCGCTGGATGGTTTTTCTAAATCAGGTTCCCATCTGGCTATGGATGATATTTTAGAGTCTATAGGTGAATTGAAGCATTATCGTAAAACCATGTTTGGTTTGGATGATAAGGCTTAAGCGATTTTGTGTTAATCTCTTCTTACGAATTAGCGAGCTTATAAATTGTTTTGAAGCTCGCTAATCGGTTTGTTTCTTCTTTTTTTGTCGTCTATTTCTTTGTTAGCCAAGTCCCGTTATCCCGTCCCATATTAGCTTTACTCCTGTCAGGAAAAGAAAGCTGTACATGACTTTAAAAAATAATACGGTAGATATTTTGTAGTGTAGCCATGCGCCGAGTTGAACGCCTATAAAAGCCACAGGTATAAAGCAAAGTGACAGAAGTATGTTTGAACTATTAAGTTGTCCAAGCATTCCATATGGAATGAGTTTTACATAGTTGATGGCGGTAAAAATAACCGCTGCCGTTGCTACGTACTGTGTCTTGTCTAGATTTGCTCTAAGTAAATAAACGCTCATTGGTGGTCCGCCAGCGTGAGCAATAAAACTTGTAAAGCCGCCAAGTGCGCACCAGAGTTTTCCGGCCAGAGTGCTGAGTGGTTTTAGCGGTGTTGTTCGGCTCTTTTTTGGCCATGAATTTAGCGTGAAGCCTACCGCGATAATCCCTACCATTATTTTTAGCCATTCTGCCGAAAACCATGATGCTGTGAGGCCGCCGATTACAACACCAATAATGGCCGCTGGAATACATCTTATGAGTTGCTCGGTGTTCCATTTGTTCCAAAACTTTTGCACGGTAAATATGTCCATGATGCACAGAATTGGCAGCATTATGGCGGCTGCTAAGGTTGGTGAAGTTTGCAGTGATATTAGCGGGACAGCGATAATGCCAAATGCGCCCGAAAAGCCACCTTTAGATATGCCTGTAATGAAAACAGCAATGGCAATGAGTGAAATGAAAAGCCAGTCCATGTGAATCCTTTGTTGTGTGGTTGTTGTTATGGATGGAAAAGTTAAATTATTATGAGTTATTGGTGCTTGTTTCAAAAGGCTTCTGTATTAGAATTGTCAGAAATAAAATGACCGTGTGGTCAGTGTTTGCTCTATTTTGAGTGGGAAAAGGATCGATAGGTAATGCAAATAGAAAAAGATGTTTATGGCGAAGAAGCAATGGAAAGCTTTGGTGAAGCTTTTTCGTTGGCGCTGGCGTCGGGCGCAGTTGTGTATTTGGAAGGTGATCTTGGGATGGGTAAGACAACTCTTGTGAGAGGGGTTTTGCGCGGTTTGGGATATCAAGGGCCCGTAAAGAGCCCGACGTATACGATTGTTGAGCCTTACGATTTGTCGGGTTTTGAAGCTTTTCATTTTGATTTGTATCGAGTGGCGGATGCTGAAGAGCTTGAGTTTATGGGGATTCGTGATTATTTCACTGACGGAAGTTTATGTTTGATTGAGTGGGCTGAAATGGGGCGCGGAGCCTTGCCGGAAGCGGATTTGGTTATATCATTGAGCTTGATTCGACAAGGGCGTCATGTGTCTGTAGATGCCTATACAGAAAAAGGTAGAGCGGCTTTAGATGTTTTACGAGGCGCTATAACTTCTTGATGTATAGAAGACTTTACTATAAGTAAGATTGAGATCCATTTAATCAGCAGTTATAGTGTGTCAGATATACTAGCTAGCTGTCTGATATGCATACTAAATTTCGTACTTATCTATTTATTTTTGTCAATTTAATTTTGTCTTTGTCAACCTGTAGTGTTTTGGCTGCAGAGGTTCGAGATATACGTGTTGCCCAGCAAGAAGGGGTGACGCGTTTGGTGTTTGAGCTTTCTGAGGCGGCAGAGCATCGAATTTTTCCTCTTTCAAATCCTGATCGCGTTGTTTTAGATATCAGTGGCGTCGATTTGAATGCGTCTGTTGTTAATGGCTTATCGGCATTATCTTCCGATGTGTTGATGCGCGTACGTTACGCTAGGCGAGACACTGGTGTTCGTTTTGTACTTGATCTAGGTCAGGCTGCTAAGGCGAAAAGTACTGTATTGGCGGCAAATGGTACTTATGGGCCTAGGATATTGGTTGAGCTTGAGTATGGTGCTAGAAAGCCTGCGACCATAGTAAAAAGCTTGGCGAGCTTATCCAAGGAAAAACGCGATATTGTGATTGCAATTGACCCTGGGCATGGAGGCAAAGACCCTGGTGCCTTGGGGCAATACAATGTGCGAGAAAAAGATGTTGTGCTCTCTATTGGTCGAGAGTTGGCAAGTAGAATTAATGCGGTTGATGGCTTTAAGGCTGTTTTGACTCGATCAACGGACACCTATCTTCAGCTTCGAGATCGATCGAGGGTTGCTCGTGAGGCCAATGCAGATTTGATGATTTCTATTCATGCGGATGCGTTTACCAAATCTAGTGCTAGAGGTGCTTCTGTTTGGGCGCTTTCATTGAGTGGTAAGAGTTCTGAAATGGGGCGTTGGTTGGCTCAACAAGAAAATTCTGCCGATCTGGTGGGGGGGATTTCGCTGGATGATAAAGATCAGTTACTTGCTGAGGTTTTATTGGATATGTCGATGAACTCTACTATTCAAATGAGTTTGAATATAGGTAAGAGTGTTTTAGGTGAAATGAAAGGGGTTGCTGTTTTGCATAAAGACAGTGTTCAGCAGGCGGGTTTTGTTGTGCTGAAATCGCCAGATATTCCTTCTATATTGATAGAAACTGGTTTTGTTTCGAATAAAACAGAGGCCAAGAATTTGTCGAGCAGAACTTATCGTGTGAAATTAGCGGATTCTATTTCAAAGGGTGTAGTTGAATATTTTACTAAAAATGCCCCTGATGGAACCTTGGTCAATTGGAAGCAAAAGAAAAATTCTGATTATGTTTATACGGTTAGTAAGGGGGACACCTTGTCCGAAATTGCTCGTCGTAATCAAGTGTCTTTACCTGTTTTGCGGCAGGCCAATAATTTGAATAATGATGTTATTTGGATTGGTCAGAAACTTGTTATCCCTGCAGGGTAAAGTCTTATTGAGGCCTTTTTTGTTTTTCAAAAGGGCTGTTTTCACATCAAAGGTCGTTCATGCAAAGAATTAATCTTTTATCTCCACGTTTAGCCAACCAAATTGCCGCGGGAGAGGTGGTTGAACGACCAGCTTCCGTTGTTAAAGAGTTGCTTGAAAATAGTCTTGATGCAGGAGCCTCTCAGCTTGATATTGATGTGGAGCAGGGTGGTGTAAGGCGTATTAAGATTCGTGATAATGGTGCTGGCATCATGAAAGACGATTTGTCTTTGGCTTTAAGTCGTCACGCAACGAGTAAAATTATTACGCTGGATGATTTGGAAGCTGTGCGCACGTTGGGATTTCGTGGCGAGGCGCTGGCCAGTATTAGCTCTGTTTCGAGGATGCACCTTACTTCTCAGGCAGAAAATGAAGTGGAAGCTTGGCGAGTTGAGGCGGAAGGGAAAGATATGGCGACAGCCATTCGACCTGCATCGCATCCTCAAGGTACTACGATTGAGGTGCGAGATTTATTTTTTAACACACCGGCTCGTCGAAAATTCCTTCGTACTGAAAAGACAGAATTTGTTCACTTGGAAGAAGTGGTAAAGCGATTGGCATTGAGTCGTTATGAAACTGGCTTTCGTCTAAGTCATAACGGCAAGCAGGTTTATGATCTTCGTCCTGTTACCGATCAGCTTCATGCTGAACATCGGCTAGCAACCTTACTTGGTAAAAAGTTCATTGAAAACTCCTTGACGCTGGATGTTGAGGCGGCTGGATTGCGTCTATGGGGTTGGATTGGTTTGCCGACTTTTTCTCGTTCTCAGGCGGATTTGCAGTATTTCTTTGTTAATGGTCGAGTTGTTAAGGATAAGTTAGTCGCTCATGCTGTTCGTCAGGCTTATCGTGATGTTTTGTATAATGGTCGCCATCCTACTTTTGTGTTGTATCTAGAGTTGGACCCTTCGACAGTCGATGTGAATGTCCACCCTACTAAGCACGAAGTGCGCTTCCGAGATGGGCGTTTGGTGCATGATTTCTTATTTAGTCGAATTCATAAGGCGATTGCAGATGTGAGGCCTGAATCTGATGCTGCGCCTACGGGTATGAATGATTCCGCTAATAATGAGTCTGCTGCTTATGGTGCGAATATTACGGAACAATCCGCTTTGCCGCTGTCCAATCGACCTGTGTCTAGTTCGATGGATTGGATGCGATCTACTTCAAATTCATTGGGGACTTCAGAAGTGCGTGGGCAGCTTGATGGCATGAGTCGTCTTTCTGGTTATGCGCAAGAATATGTTGCTAAGACTGAGGAAGTTGATCCTGAAACGGGCGAAATAAGAGAGGTTTCTCCCCCTGGCGCTTTAGGGCAAAGTGAAAGTCCGTTTGTGAGGCAAGAGGGTGATTATCAGGCCGTGCCGCCGTTGGGTTTTGCGGTAGCTCAGCTGCACGGAGTGTATATTCTTTCTGAGAGCGAGCAGGGGCTTATTCTGGTGGACATGCATGCGGCTCATGAGCGAATTGTTTATGAGCGAATGAAAACAGCGTTTTATCAGAAAAATATATCGTCTCAGCCTTTGTTAGTGCCGATAAATATTGCGGTTTCGCAAAGTGAAGCTGATCTTGTTGAAGAAAGCGGTGAGGTTTTTGAGGCCTTCGGTTTCCGTGTAGAAAGAACTGGGTTAGAAAGTGCGATGGTTCGCGAGGTTCCCGTTATACTGATTCGAGGTGACGTAGAAGGTCTTGTGCGTGATGTTATTAGTGATCTGTCTGCTAATGGCGTATCGGATCTTATGGAGTCGCGGGCGAATGAATTGATGGCGTCAATGGCGTGCCACGGTGCTGTTCGTGCAAATCGTAAGCTTACGATTGCGGAGATGAATAGCCTTCTTCGTGATATGGAGGTGACTGAACGCAGTGGGCAGTGTAATCATGGTCGACCGACTTGGGCGCATTTGAGTATGTCCGATTTAGATAAACTCTTTTTGAGAGGGCGTTGATATGACAAAACCGCATGTTGTGTGTTTGATGGGGCCGACGGCATCAGGTAAAACAGGTTTGGCAGTTGAGTTGGCTGAGCAGCACAATTTTGAAATTATCAGTGTCGATTCTGCTCTTGTTTACAAAGGAATGGATATTGGTACGGCCAAGCCAGATGCAGCGTTACTTGCAAGGGCTCCACATAGGCTAATTGATATTATCGATCCTCTTGAATCTTACTCCGCTGCTGATTTTGTTTTGGATGCAGTTGAGCATTCGAAAGAGATTATTGCTAAGGGGAAAACGCCACTTTTGGTGGGTGGGACTATGATGTACTTCAATGCCCTACAAAAAGGCTTGGCGGAAATGCCGCAAGCTGATGCGGAGCTTAGGGCGTTAATTGAGGTTGAGGCGGCTGAGAAAGGTTGGGGGTCCTTGCATGAAGAGTTGCAAACCTTTGATCCTGAAGCGGCGTCTCGCATTCATCCTAATGACCCGCAGCGTTTGCAGCGCGCTATTGAAGTGTATCGCTTGACAGGCAAGACCATGACTCAGTTCTGGGCGCAGCAAGAGGCTGTCTCTTTACCATTTGATATGATTAATATGGCGGTGATGCCGAAAGAGCGAAGTGTGCTTCATGAGCGGATAGAGCAACGTTTTTACGACATGATGGATCAAGGTTTTTTGGCTGAGGTGGAAGGGTTTTATCATCGTGGTGATTTGACTGTTGATATGCCCTCCATGCGCTGTGTTGGTTATCGCCAACTATGGCAATATTTAGACGGTGTTGATTTGCTAGATGATGCTATCTTTAAGGGAGTGGTCGCCTCTCGCCAATTGGCAAAAAGGCAGCTTACTTGGTTGAGAGGGTGGGAGGATTTGATGATTTTTGATAGTTTGTCGAAAGATCTTGTACCTGAAGCCTTGAATTACATAGAAAGCAGGATTATATAGGGAAATAAATAAAGATTTGGTGTAGTATCTACAGTATTGTTTTATCAATAATTAATTTAATTTTTTTGCTTGTTTAAGGAGATTACAATGTCAAAAGGGCAATCATTACAAGACCCTTATCTAAATATTCTACGTAAAGAAAGAGTGCCAGTATCCATCTTTCTTGTAAATGGAATTAAGTTACAAGGTCAAATCGAATCATTCGATCAGTTTGTGATTCTATTGAAAAATACTGTTAGTCAAATGGTTTACAAACATGCCATTTCTACAGTTGTACCTTCCCGTACAATTCGCATCCCGTCTCCTGATCAGCCGGAAGATGACGCTGAATAGTTTGTCTGTAATAAGACAAGCAGAGGAATACTAGATTGTTTTTTGAACGTCCAGATAGTGGTGAAATAGCTGTATTGGTCCATATAGATTTTCACGATCAAAGTGAATCTTATGGACCGGAAGAGTTTGTTGAGCTTGCTATTTCTGCTGGTGCTGACCCTGTTGCTGTTGTTTCAGGGACTCGCCAGCGTCCAGATGCTAGATACTTTATTGGTACTGGCAAGCTAGCAGAAATTAAAGATATTGTTGATCGAGAAGAGGCGCAGGTTGTGCTTTTTGATCATGCACTATCTCCCTCCCAAGAGCGTAATTTAGAAAGTGTTTTGCAGTGTCGTGTGCTTGATCGTACAGGGCTTATACTTGATATTTTTGCTCAACGTGCACGTACCCACGAAGGTAAGTTGCAGGTAGAGTTAGCTCAATTACAACATATGTCGACTCGTCTTATTCGTGGTTGGACACACTTAGAGCGCCAAAAAGGCGGTATAGGTATGCGTGGGCCTGGTGAGACGCAGCTTGAGACTGACCGTCGATTGCTTAGAGAGCGTATTAAAGCCATTCAAAAAAGATTGGCGAAAGTGGGTTCTCAGCGTGATCAGAATCGTCGGTCTCGCGATCGATCTTCTGTGCCAACTGTTTCGTTGGTTGGTTATACCAATGCGGGTAAGTCTACTTTATTTAATCGTGCAACGGGTGCAGATGTGTATGCGGCGGATCAGTTGTTCGCAACACTTGATCCAACGTTGAGGCGTCTAGATATAGAGCAGATTGGCTCTATAGTATTGGCTGATACGGTTGGGTTTATTCGTCAATTGCCCCATAGATTGATTAAAGCATTTCAGGCGACATTAAAAGAGTCGTCTGAGGCGGATTTATTGTTACATGTTGTTGATGCTGCTGATATTTCTCGTGATGAAAATATGAAGCATGTTGACTCTGTGTTGGAGGAAATTGGTGCTAATGAAGTTCCAACTTTAACTATATTTAACAAAATTGATGCATTACCGACGGCAGAACCTAGAATTGATAGGGATGCTAACGGGAACCCTTTTCGAGTTTGGTTGTCTGCTCGTGATGGGCAAGGTATTGATTTGCTTAAGCAAGCCATTGCTGAGTTGTTGGCAGAGGATGTTTTTAGTGAAACACTTTATTTGTCGAGCAAGTATGGGCGTTTGAGAGCTATGTTGTTCGAGCATGGAGCTGTAAAATCGGAGCGCTTTGATGAGGCGGGTCGTTTTGTTCTTGAAGTAAAGTTGCCTAAGAAAGATTATTTGCAGATTTTGGCTCGTGCGGGCATGTCTGAGGATCAGATAGAAGCTGTGTGAGCTGTACAGGATTATCATTAAAATAAAGTGGAGATGTAGTATGGCCTGGAATGAACCGGGTAATAACGACAATGACCCATGGAATCCAGATAAAAACCGTAATAATGGTGCTGGGCGCCCCGATGGAGATCGTGAAAAAGAGACCAATAATGACCCGTGGGGTCGTAAGCCTGGAGGTAAAGAACAGGGTCCTCCAGACTTGGATGAAGCCTTTCAGAAGCTGATGGGAATGCTTGGGGTTAAAAAAACTCGCAAATCCGGTGGTTCTAATGGCGGCGATTCCGGTATGTCTGGCAAATTTGGCGGTGGCTTGATTGCTATTGTGCTAATTGCTTTGCTTGCCTTGTGGGCGGCTACAGGTGTTTATCAGGTCGATCAACAGGAGCGTGGTGTCGTCCTTCGTTTAGGTAAATACCATTCTACCGTTATGCCTGGTCTTCATTGGAATCCACCAATGATAGATTCTGTTAGTAAGGTGAATGTAACTAAGGTTCGTTCCCATGATCACAAAGCGCTAATGTTGACGGTTGATGATGCCATTGTTGAAGTGGGTGTTTCTGTACAATATTCTGTGCAGGATCCAAAGAACTTCTTGCTTAATGTTCGTAATCCTGAAGAGTCACTTGCTCAGGTCACTGAAAGTGCGCTTCGTCATGTTGTTGGTGGTTCTGAAATGGATCAGATCTTAACGGAAGGTCGTGAGTTGTTAGCGACGGAAGTTAAGGCGCGTATTCAGGACTACAGTGATGCATATGGCACTGGCTTATTAATTTCAAAGGTTAACGTTGAAAATACTCAGGCGCCTACACAAGTGCAAGAGGCATTTGATGATGTTATCAAGGCGAAAGAGGATGAGTTGAGAGTTCGTAACGAAGCTGAGTCTTATGCAAATGGTATTATTCCTGAGGCTCGTGGTCGTGCTCAACGTATCCGAGAAGAAGCGGAAGCTTACCGATCTGAGATTGTTGCTCGTGCTAGCGGTCAAGCGGATCGTTTTGACAGATTGTATCGTGAGTACACTAAGGCGCCAGACGTAACTCGTCGTCGTTTGTATATAGAGACGATGGAGTCGGTCTATAAAGATGTGAATAAAGTTGTTGTTGATACTAAAGGTGGAAATAACATGATGTATTTGCCTCTAGATCAGTTGATGAAGCAACGTGCGGAGTCGTCTAAAGGGGCGGGTTCTGTAAATTCAGGGAATATTGGGGCGTTAACAGATCAAGTACTTGATGAAATACGTAAGCGCCAAAGTGCAACAGTTCGTAGAGAGGGCAGAAACTAATGAAAGGCTTTTCTTTTTCAGTTTTATTTGTTGTTCTTCTTGGTGTGCTGATTGCTTCCCAGACGCTTTTTGTTGTCAATGAGACCGAGCGTGCGGTTGTACTTAAGTTTGGTGAGGTTGTCCGGGATGATGTGGCGCCTGGTATTCACTTTAAACTGCCGATTATGAACGAAGTCAAAAAATTTGATGCTCGTGTTTTGACAATGGACTCTCGTCCTCAGCGTTATTTAACGTTGGAGAAGAAGGCTGTTATTGTTGATTCTTATGTGAAGTGGAAAATAGACTCCGTTACTAAATTCTATCAGGCAACGTCTGGTGATGAGTTTGTGGCAAATCGTGTATTGTCTTCTCGTGTAGATACTGGGCTTCGAAATAAGTTTGGTGAGCGAACTATGCATGAGGTGGTTTCTGGGGAGCGTGATCAGTTGATGACTGAGTTGCGTGACGACTTGAATAAAGTTGCTCAGAGTGAGTTGGGTATTTCTATTGTTGATATCCGAGTTAAGCGCATTGATTTGCCGCCAGATGTTAGTGAGTCTGTTTATCAGCGTATGAGAACTGAACGTGAGCGTGAAGCTCGAGAGCATAGATCAAAAGGTCTAGAGCTTGCTGAAGGTATTCGTGCGGATGCAGATCGTCAGCAGGTAGTTTTGGAGGCTGAGGCTCAACGTGATGCAGAGATGATTCGTGGTGATGGTGATGCTAAAGCAGCCGCTATTTACTCTAAGGTTTATAAGCAAGATCCTGAGTTTTACGAGTTTTACCGTAGTCTTCAGGCGTACCGTGAAAGCTTTAACGGTAACAATGATTTGTTTGTTCTTGAGCCTGATAGCGAATTCTTTAAGTATCTGAATAGCTCTACTAGTCGTAGTGCTAAATAGAGTAGATATTCATCAATAATCGTACATGAAGCCTATTTGTTAAAATGGGAAACATGGTACTATTACACAAACCGGGCCTGGCCCGGTTTTTTAATGGTCAAAATAAAGAGAATCTATGCAGGAATTGTTGCAGTCGCTGCTGGTTGGCGTCAGCCTTTTATTGATCGCCGAGGGGTTTTTGCCATTTCTCGCTCCAAATATCTGGAGAGAAATAATGGTCAAAGCTATCGCGAGCTCAGATTGGAATTTACGTATTCTGGGCGCGGTTAGTATGTTTCTTGGATTAATGCTTCTTTTGCTGACTCGAAGCTAAGAGGATAATTTAATGACATTAGCAGATCGCTGGTTACTTCCTGAGGGCGTTGATGAGGCGTTGCCTGAACAGGCCGCTAAGATCGAGCACCTTAGAAGAACTCTGCTTAATCTCCATGAAAGTTGGGGATATCACTTAGTAATACCTCCTCTTTTAGAGTATCTGGATTCCCTTCTTACGGGTGCTGGCTCAGACCTAGAAATTGAAACATTTAAAGTTATTGACCAGTTATCAGGTCGACTTTTAGGTATTCGTGCCGATTTTACATCCCAGGTTGCTCGTATCGATGCTCATTGCCTTAAAGATGATGGTGTGCAACGTTTGAGCTATTGCGGCAGTGTTTTAAGAACAATGCCTGCTGGCTTAGATGGTACTCGTAGCCCTATTCAGTTAGGGGCTGAAATTTATGGTCATGGCGGCGTAGAAAGTGATGTTGAAGTTTTGTCTTTAATGTTGCAGACCTTGTCTACGGCCGGCTTGTCTAATCTCGTTCTTGATCTTGGGCATGTTGATGTTGTAAGTGGTGTGCTTGCTGCTTGCGGTCTTAGTGCAGATCAAGAAGGTAAGTTGATTGAGCTTTACAAGGCTAAAGATTTGCCGGAGCTTGATCGATATGTTGAAGGGCTTGATTGTTTACGCGATATTCAGAAGCAGTGGCTGGTTGGTTTGCCGCGCTTGTGTGGTGGCAAAGAAGTGTTGCTGCATGCGACAGATTTGCTTGGAGGGGTTAGTGAGTCAATTCGTGATGCGATTGTCTTGCTGCAAAAAATAAGTGATTCAATTTGTCAGCGTTTTCCTAAGGTTGGATTGCATTTCGATCTGAGTGATTTGGTTTCTTACAGTTACCATACTGGTGTTGTTTTTGCTGCTTACGTTCCTGGTCATGGTAATGCAATTGCTCGTGGCGGACGTTATAACAATATTGGGCAAGTGTTTGGTCGGTCTCGTCCGGCTACAGGTTTTAGTACGGATGTGAAAGCCTTGGTTGCTTTGACTGATATTGTGGTCAATAAGCCAAAAACTGTTCTGTCGCCAATTTGCTCAAGTGATGAGCTTTGGCAGAAAGCGAATTCCTTACGCGCTGAGGGATATCGAGTGATAGAGGTCTTGGACGACATTTACGCTGGAGATGCTGATTTTAAGCTGGAATTTGTTGATGAAGCTTGGCAGTTGATGCCGGTTCAGAGCTAGACTTTTCTTTAAGAACTATCTAAATGAGACCTGAAATTATGGGTAAAAATGTTGTTATTCTAGGCACTCAATGGGGCGATGAAGGTAAGGGTAAGGTTGTTGACCTGCTTACTGAAGATGTTGCTGCGGTTGTACGTTTTCAAGGTGGTCACAATGCAGGCCATACTCTAGTTATCGATGGCAAGAAGACAGTCTTGCATTTGATTCCTTCTGGCATCTTGCGTGAAGGTGTTCAATGTATCATCGGTAACGGTGTTGTATTGTCTCCAGCGGCATTGAAAGCTGAAGTGCTTGAACTTCTTGAACAAGGTGTTCCGGCGGTTGATCGCTTGAAAATTAGCGCGGCTTGTCCACTAATTCTTCCTTATCATATTGCTATTGATCAGGCTCGTGAGCTTGCTAAGGGCGAGAAGAAGATTGGTACAACTGGTCGTGGTATTGGGCCTGCATATGAAGATAAGGTAGCACGACGCGCAATTCGCGTTGGCGATATATTAGACTCTGAGCGTTTCGCTGCTAAGCTTAAAGAGGTGCTTGAGTATTATAATTTTGTCCTAACTCAATACCACAAAGTGGAGCCAATCTCTTTTGATGAGGTTTATGCTGCTGGTTTAGAAATGGCGGAATTCTTGCGTCCTATGGTGGCTGATACTATTACTTTGTTGCATGACTTGCGTAAAGCGGGTGCGAACATTATGTTTGAAGGTGCTCAAGGTTCATTGTTGGACGTCGATCACGGTACTTACCCTTATGTAACGTCTTCAAATACAACGGCTGGCGGCGCTCCGGCGGGTACTGGTTTTGGTCCTTTGTACTTGGATTACGTGCTTGGTATTACCAAGGCTTATACTACTCGTGTTGGTTCTGGTCCTTTCCCGACTGAGCTTTTTGACGAAGACGGTGAGCGTTTGGGTAGTCGAGGTCATGAATTTGGTGCTACTACTGGTCGTTCACGTCGTTGTGGTTGGTTTGATTCAGTTGCTTTGCGTCATGCGGTTCAGATTAACTCAGTTTCTGGTATCTGTTTAACTAAACTGGACGTGCTTGACGGCTCTTCTGTCATTAAAGTTTGTGTTTCTTACGCAGATGAAAATGGTAATCCTGTTGCTGGTTCTTTGGTTGATAGTGAAGGGTACGAAAAAGCTAAGCCAGTTTATGTGGAGCTTCCTGGTTGGACTGAATCTACGGTAGGTGCAGAAAATTTTGAAGCGTTACCAAAAAATGCTCAAGATTATATCCGCTTCCTAGAAGAGCAGGTTGGTGTGCCGGTTGATATTATCTCTACTGGCCCAGATCGTAATGAGACAATTGTTATTCGCGATCCTTTTAAACAATAAATCCTATTTACTGGGTGTGTTGTTAGTAAAAAGCCGCTTATTGCGGCTTTTTTTGTTTTTATGGGTAGCTAAGTTCATCATATTAGTATTCTTTGTAAATAGAGTGAAAAGAGGGGGAGGAGTTTGTCTGGCGCTAGGGTAATATTTACAATTGAAATTAAGGCGATATAACTGCCTGCTAAATAATGAAAAAATGAGAGGAAATATTTATGGTTAAGTTATTGCTTGCTGATGATGATGCTCGTTTGTCGGATTTAATTAAAGAATACTTTGATGGCGAGGGTTATGAAGTAGCGCATGCTTGGAATGGTCGTGAAGCATTAGAGCTTATGGCTGCTGATATGCCTGATATTGTTATTCTCGATGTTATGATGCCGGAATTAGATGGATTTGAAACTTTAAAGCAGATCCGTAATAAAAGCTCAGTGCCTGTTATTATGTTGACAGCAAAGGGTGATGATATTGATCGTATCCTTGGTTTGGAAATGGGGGCAGATGATTATTTGTCTAAGCCATTTAATCCACGAGAATTGTTGGCTCGAATTAAAGCGATTTTGCGTCGAGCTAGTCAGGAGCGTGAGGATGATCCAACTGCTGATATAGATCTCTCAGGTGTATTGCTACGCCGTAAAGATCGTACCGTGTATTTGGAAGGTGAGTTGGTTGAATTGACTACGTCTGAATATACTTTGTTAGAATGTATGTTGATGGCGCCAGGTCAGGTATTAACGAAGCAGGAGCTTTCTGAGAAGGCTTTGGGTCGTAAGCTGACTATGTATGATCGTAGTTTGGATATGCATATTAGTAATCTGCGTAAAAAAATTGGCAATTTAGAAAATGGTGATCCTCGAATCAAAACCGTTCGTGGTGTAGGCTATATTTTTGTGTCAAATGAGCAAGGTGCTTAGTTTTTTATGAAAAATACTTTTCTACGTGTGTTTCTGGTGGTGTTACTGTCCAACATTGTTGTGGTTAGTGTTGGTTTAGGGATGGTTCAGTTTATCCAGAAACGTAATCAGGTATCGGCTGATTTACTGGGAGATGTTGGTGTTCAGTTGGTAGCTGGGTATGAAAAGTTTGGTATTACTTCTTTGCAAGAAGAAACAAAAAAGGCTGAGAAGCGCTTGTCTGGCACCATTTATCTTTATCAAGAAAATGGCCGTCCTCTTTTAAAGCCGTTGCCTCGTAATTTTAGAGAGCAAAATACACCGAGTGTAACCAGTCGACCTGCAGCAGATTTTTTGCACAGTCAGTTTATTCAGGTTATAGGTGGGAATAATGTTCAGTATTTGCTGATTTTTAAACCAAATCCTGAGATTAGCTCTCTTGCTCCTGAGGCGGTGGTGGGGTTCTCTTTATTGGGTTTGCTGGTGTCTAGTGGTGTCTTGGCTTACTGGTTGCTAGGGCCTCTGTTGAAGTTGCAGCGAGTGGCTAGATCTTTTGGTCAAGGTGATATGACTGCTAGGGTTGAAAGTAAGTTGGCCCGAAGGAGTGATGCTGTTGGTAAGCTAGCTCGTGAGTTTAATGAGATGGCGGTTAGGATTGATACCTTACTATCATCGAAAGAGCGGCTTATGCGAGATGTGTCTCATGAATTAAGGACGCCACTAGCAAGGATTGAGGTGGCGCTCACTATTGCAGAGGATAAGTATGCAACGGAGGCGCAAAAAGGTTACTTAAACCGTATTCGCACGGAGCTTCATGAGTTGGATGAACTTATCGGTCAGGTGCTTACTTTGAGTCGGCTCGAAGCTGCATCTCTTATCAAAGAGGAGATGCCTCTTCAGGAGTGGCTTGATGATATCGTGGCTGATGTCAGTTTTGAGAGTCAGTTGAAGGGTATTTCCGTATCTAAGGTGGGTCGTGTTCCAAAAACTATATTGGGTGACCCTCTTCAGTTGCGTCATGCCATTGAGAATGTGCTTCGTAATGCCTGCTTTTATGCGGGTTGTAATGGTGTTATTGAACTCGAAACTCAAGAAAAGGCTGGGACGGCTTTTATCTATGTGCGCGATAATGGGCCTGGCGTTTCTGACGATAAACTAGAGAAAATCTTTCATGCATTTTATCGGTCGTCAGAAGCAAGGGAGGCAAATAGCGGGGGTTTTGGTGTGGGGCTTACTATCTCTCAGCGTATCATTCGGGCTCATAAGGGGCAGATAACAGCTAAGAATCGCGATGAGGGTGGTCTTGAAGTGTGCTTTGAGTTGCCTGTTGCTTGATTTTTAGCCTTATTTTTTTGAATCTGCGATAAAATTTTCTGCTTTCGAGAAAGCGCTTGTTATTGTCTCTATAGATAAGTAATATGCGCCTCGCAAGTTGGCTAGGCAGTCGCCGCTCAATTTATTGGGGGGAGGAAAGTCCGGGCTTCGCAGGGTAAAGTGCCAGGTAACGCCTGGGGGGCGTGAGCCTACGGAAAGTGCAGCAGAAAATACACCGCCTAAGCAGTTTACTGCCGGTAAGGTTGAAATGGTGCGGTAAGAGCGCACCGCGCGACTGGTAACAGTTCGTGGCTAGGTAAACCCCACTTGAAGCAAGACCAAATAGGAACTCTTTGGCGTGACCCGCGCTGAGTTCGGGTAGGTTGCTAAAGACGTGCAGTGATGTACGTATTAGATGAATGACTGTCCACGACAGAACCCGGCTTATCGGCCAACTTGCAATTTTTTCCTCAGTGTTTTACCTGTTTTTTATTTCATAAGCACCATTATAGATGGTGCTTTATGTTTTATCTCATTTCGATATCTTCTACTTCTACTTTTATCTCTTATTTGTGCTTGCTGCTGTAAGCGGCTTTCTTTTGTCTAAAGGTGTCGTTTTGTGTTTTCTTTTCTCTTTTAGCCTCTCTATTTCTCTGCTTTTTGCTCCTTTACAAAATCATTGCATCTATTTTTGCCTATTTGGTTGGTTTTTTTTTACTCTTTTTCATAAATAGTGTTAAATTGTGGGATAAAGTGTCGATAAGTGGGATATGGCAATGTTTCGTGGGATTCATCAGGTGAGTGTAGATGTGAAGGGGCGAATGTCGCTTCCGGCACGCTTGCGCGATGATCTTGCCCAATATGACGACGATGGGGTGGTTGTGACCATTGATCCTGTTTCTCGATGCCTGCTGCTTTATCCCTTGTCTGAGTGGGAAATAATTCAGCAAAAATTAGATAAATTGCCAACGTTTCAGCCACAGGCTCGGCGCTTACAGCGTCTTTTGGTTGGCCATGCTACTGATTTGGAAGTGGATAAAGCGGGACGAATTTTGTTGCCTGCGCCGCTGCGTGAATTTGCTCGGTTGGATAAAAAATTAACGATTCTTGGTCAAGGTAAAAAGCTAGAGATCTGGAGCCAAGAAGAGTGGGAAGCGCAGCGCGAAGATTATTTGTCCCAAGATGCTCTTGAGGACTTACAAACTGAAACCATGATGGATATTTCTTTATGACAAAGACGATGGCAGAACACATAAGCGTAATGCTTAATGAGTCCGTCGATATGCTAGTAACCGATACCAATGGCCTGTATGTCGATGGGACTTTTGGTCGTGGTGGGCATACTCGTTTGGTTTTGGATCGATTAGATAAAGGTCGTTTGCTTGGTTTCGATAAAGACCCAGTGGCGATTGGCTATGGTAAGTTACTAGAACAAGAAGATTCCCGTTTCTCTATTGTTCAAGACAGTTTTGCCAATATGGCTGAACATATTTCTGATGTGTTTGGTGTCGATAAAGTTGATGGTGTGATGATGGATTTGGGTGTGTCTTCACCTCAGATTGATGACGCTGAACGTGGCTTTAGTTTTATGAATGACGGTCCGCTCGATATGCGGATGAATCCAGATAAGGGTATAAGCGCAGCGCAGTGGGTTGCTACTGTTAGTGAAAAGGATATGGCTGATGTGATGTATCAGTATGGCGAGGAGAGATTTTCTCGTCGTATTGCAAAAGCTATCTGTGAATATCGCTCTCATACTCCAATTCTAACAACGCTTCAGCTTTCAAAAATTATCGCTGAAGCGAATCCTGCTTGGGAGAAAGGTAAGAACCCAGCTACTCGTGCATTTCAAGGTATTCGAATTCATATCAATAATGAATTAGGTGATTTAGAAGTTGGTCTTGATGCGGCTGCTGAGGCTCTAAAAGTTGGTGGTCGATTAGCGGTTATTAGCTTCCATTCTCTTGAAGATCGAATTGTTAAGCGCTTTATGAAATTGAAAGCAAAAGGGCCGGAATTGCCGAGACACTTGCCAATTCGAAATGCACATCTTGATATCAAGTTTAAGACAATAGGTAAAGCGATCAAGCCATCTCAATCCGAAGTGAGTGAGAATGTGCGCTCTCGTAGTGCTGTTCTACGCGTTTTGGAGCGTGTCGGTGATTAAGGCGCGCTTTTCACCGTCAGTATTTGCTGTCGGTGTTGTGTTTTTGGCAGCCGTTTCTATTGCTGTCGTGATACAGGTTTACGATTTTAGAAAAGACTTCTCTTACCTTCAAACATTGAAGCAAGACGAAGTGGATTATGAAGTGAAATGGGGACAGTTGCTTCTTGAACAAAGTGCGCTAACCCAGCCGAGTCGCTTAGAGCAGGCGGCTATTAAAGATTTAAATATGCATGCACCCTCTCAGGATGAATTGATAATAGTGAAACCATGAGTATTGATAACAGTGTTCACACCCCAGGAAAATGGCGCTTTAGATTTGTCTATGGCGTCGCTTTGTTATTGTTTCTTATTGCAGGTGGTCGACTTTTCTATTTGACCGTGGTTGATAAGGCATTTTTACAAAACCAAGGCGAGATTCGGGCTGTACGGACTGAGGCTATTCCGGCAACTCGTGGCATGATCCTAGATCGTCGCGGAGAGCCTTTAGCGGTTAGTACGCCGACTTGGACTATTATTGCCAATCCAAGAGCCTTGTGGAAGCTTCCACGCGATCCTTCTCTAAATATTGGTCCAGAACAAGAGATTAAACGTCTGGCTGAAGTTATGGGGGTTGGTCGTGCTTGGTTGCAAGAGCGATTCGAAGCCAATAAAACTCGCTCTTTTATGTACTTGCGTCGTCAAATTCCACCTCATGAAGCGGATGCTATCATGGCGGCTAAAGTTGTTGGTGTTAGTAAAACCAAAGAATACAAGCGTTTCTATCCTGCTGGTGAAGTGGCGTCTCATGTTGTTGGTTTTACTAATATTGATGATAAAGGCCAAGAGGGGATGGAGCTTGCTTATGATCAAGCGTTAGAGGGGCAGCCTGGTCGTCGAAGCTATGTGAAAGATCTTTCTGGCAATATCATTCGAGGTGTTGGCGTTGAAGAGGCTGAGCACCCGGGAGAGAATATTGAGTTAAGTATCGACCTTAGGTTGCAGTATTTGGCTTATCGAGAGCTTAAAGCGGCAGTGACTGAGCATCGAGCTACATCTGCGTCGGCAGTGATTTTGGATGTTAAAACGGGTGAAATTTTGGCGATGGTGAATCAGCCATCCTATAATCCGAATGATCGTTCTAAATTAGAGTATGAGGAGCTACGTAATCGCGCGGTGATTGATTTGTTTGAGCCGGGTTCCACTATGAAGCCGTTTACTATTTCGGCAGCGCTAATGTCTGGTCAATATACAACGGAAACAACGATTGATACTTCTCCAGGTTATTTGCGTTTTGGTCGCTTTACTATTCGTGATGCTGCCAATTACGGTGTGATTGATTTTGAAAAGTTACTTATTAAGTCAAGTAACGTAGGGGCATCGAAAATTGCCTTATCGCTTCCTCAAGATGCGGTTTGGAATATGGATTACGAGTTGGGCATTGGTTCGCCAGTTGGAATTGGTTTCCCTGGGGAGGCCTCTGGTGTTCTTCCATCACATCCTAAATGGCATCCATCAGAGATTGCTACTTTGTCGTATGGTTATGGTTTATCTGTTTCAACATTGCAATTGGCTCAGGCTTATATGACCTTGGCTAATGGCGGTTACCGTGTGCCAGTTACTATTTTCAAACAAGATGCACCCGCAGATGGTAAGCAAGTTATACCGCAAAAAGTCGCTCATGATGTCGTGAAGATGATGGAGTCTGTAGTGACGCGAGGCTCAGGTAAAGCCGCACAAATCCCAGGTTATCGTGTTGCAGGTAAAACAGGTACTGTTCATAAAGTCGGTTCTAAAGGTTATGAATACGATCAGTATATTGCCTTGTTTGCAGGTGTTGCACCTGCATCAAATCCCAGATTGGCAATGGTGGTGATGATCAATGATCCGAAAGGACGTGAGTATTATGGCGGTGAAGTTGCAGCGCCAGTATTCTCTCGTGTGATGGAAGGAGCATTAACGACTCTGAATATTTATCCTGATCTACCTGAAGGGCTTAGGGAGGTTCGCTTAGAGCCTAAAAAAGTGCCTTATCAAGTTGTGCAGGGTGGTTAGATGGGGCAAATAACTCATGCTCAACTGCTTAGCTTAGCGGGTTATCCTTTGGGGGATAATCCGCATTCTGCTTTATATAGTCATCTAGAAACGGATAGTCGTAAAGTCGATGTGGAAAGCGTTTTTTTTGCTTTACCTGGAGTTGCTTCAAACGGGTGGGATTATTTAGATAATGTCGTCGCTCTAGGTTGTGAAGTGGCGGTGGTTCCTGCTGAATTGAATTTGCATCATGATGATATTGAACTTGTTTCTGTTGCCGATCCGGCAAAGCTTTTAATAGCTTGTTTGCATGGTTTTTTTGGGCGAATGCCTCGGCAGATGGTTGCGGTAACGGGAACGAATGGAAAGTCTTCTATTTGTTTTTATATCGCTCAACTTGCTAAATATATTGGTTTTTCCAGCGGCTTAGTTGGAACTTTTGGTGTAGGGCCTTTAGATCGTTTGTCTGAGGCTAAGCAAACCACACCAGATCTTCTTTCTTTGCATCTAACTTTAATGCAAATGGCTGAAACAGGCGTCGATTTTGTTGCTTTTGAAGCGTCGTCGCATGCTTTGGATCAGGGGCGCATTGAAGGTGTGCCTTTTCAAACCGCTGTGTTCTCGAATCTCTCTCGTGATCATCTTGATTATCATGGTGATATGAATTCCTACGCTTTAGCTAAACGGCGTTTGTTTTCTTTTAATAGTTTGTCTCATTCCATATTTTGTCTTGATGATAGTTATGCCAGTTTTATGGCGGAAGGTGCGGTTGAATCAAGTTGTCATTATTACAGTGAGCAAGATACGCGAGCTGATTTTTATGTAAAGCAGTTAACGCTTGAGTCAGCGGGGTGTCGGTTTGTTTTGTGTCATCCAGAAGGTGAAACTCCTGTGTTTTTGCCCTTGCTAGGGCGCTTTAATGTTCAGAATGCCTTGGCGGCTTTAGCTAGCCTTTGGTATGGGGTTAATGATAAAGCGACATTAATAAGTGGTTTATCTACTCTGAGTGGCGCGCCGGGCCGTATGGATAAAGTTCAATTGCCAAATGCACCCCTTGTTGTGGTTGATTTTGCACACACTTCAGATGCTTTGGAAGTGGCTTTGCAGGGATTAAAAGAGCATACCAATGGTCGATTGATCTGTGTATTTGGTTGTGGTGGTGACAGGGATAGAGGTAAACGACCTTTAATGATGGCGGCAGCTATGCAAAATGCAGATTATGTATGGTTGACGTCTGATAATCCTCGTACAGAGCCTATAGAGCAAATTTTTTCAGATGTATTGGCACAAACAAACGATGATGACGCGTTTAGTTTTGAGCCTGATCGAAGAGTAGCTATTCGCCAGGCTGTATTGTCGGCTGGTCCCAACGATGTTGTCCTTATTGCTGGAAAAGGGCACGAGTCTTACCAAGATATTCAGGGTGTAAAGCATCATTTTGACGATAAAGAAGAGGCGCTGAAGGCGATAGAAGCTTATGTTGATTAATCTTACTCTTTCGGATATTGCTCGGGCTTGTGATGGCGAACTTGTCGGTGAAGATTGCGATCTAAATGCAGTTGTTACCGATACTAGAACCATCTCGGCAGGTTGTTTGTTTGTTGCCTTGAAGGGTGAGCGTTTTGATGGGCATGATTATATAGAGCAAGCAGTGCAGAATGGTGCGGTTGGTGTTGTCTCGGATCGAAATGTTGGAGTGCCTAATTATGTTAAAGTGGCAGATACCACATTGGCTTACGGTGCTATTGCGCGTTTGATTCGAGATGCCTTCAAAGGGGTTGTTGTATGTATTACCGGCAGTAATGGTAAAACAACCGTAAAAGATTGGTTGGCGCAGTCTCTTGCTGAGAAAAATGTGCTAAAAACACGCGCCAATTTGAATAATCAGATTGGTGTGCCGAAAACGCTTTTTGAATTGGATGATAATCACGATGTTGCGGTAATTGAGGCCGGAACCAGTTTTACTGGTGAAATACCATTACTGGCAAAAATTGCGTTTCCTGATGTGGTGATATTAACAAATGCCAGCGGAAGTCATTTTGAAGGGTTGGGCGGCCTCGAAAGTATTGCTAAAGAAAAAGGCGCGTTGATTTCAGGTTCTGCGGATAATGCCAGTGTCGTCTTAAATGCTGATGATGAATACTTTGATTATTGGTGTGGTTTGGCGGGTAATCGCCAAGTGTATTCTTTTGGATTTACTGAGTCTGCTGATCTTTATACTTCTGATATTGAATTGGGGGCAGAATCAAGTTTGGCGATGTTTCATTATGATGGAATGGCGTTACCGGTCGTTGTTGCTGGCGCTGGAAGGCATCAAATTGCAAATGGCATGGCCGTAGTTTTGGCTATGTTGATCATGGGGATTGATTTTAAGCAGGCGACTGGTAAATTAGCCGCCCCAGTGCTGGTTTCGGGGCGATTAGAGCGACTTAAAGCGAAAAATGGCGCTGTATTAATCAATGATTGTTACAATGCTAGCCCATCGTCTGTTGAGGCTGCTATTGATGTTCTTGCTATGCAGCCAGTAGAGGAAACTTGGTTGATCTTGGGGGCTTTGGCTGAGCTTGGTGCTCAGCGAGATGCGATTCATCACGGTTTAGGGATATATGCTAGAGACAAAGGGATTTCGTGTTTGATTTGTGTTGGTCCCGTAGCGGGTATTGCAGGCGCTGCTTTTAGAAGTAAAGGTGGCAACGCTATATTTTGTAATACCCATAATGAAGCGGCCACAGTTGTTCGTCCGCTAGATAAAAAACACGCTATTTTAGTTAAAGGCTCTCGCTCCGCTAAAATGGAAAATGTCATTGAAGCATTAATTAATTAGGATATTCCTTACCAATGTTACTTCTGCTAACTGCTTATTTAAGTAAATACCATACATTTTTTACGGTGTTTAACTACTTGTCTCTGCGTGCCATTTTAGGTGTTCTTACTGCATTGGCTATTTCTCTATTGATTGGCAATAAAGTTATTGTTTTATTGCAGCGTTTGCAGATTGGTCAGGCGGTTCGTAGTGATGGCCCTCAAACTCATTTAGCTAAAGCGGGGACGCCAACTATGGGTGGCGCTCTTATTATATTTTCGATATCTGTTAGTACGCTTTTGTGGGGGGATTTACGTAACCAGTATGTTTGGGTTGTTTTATTGGTTATGTTGGCATTTGGGGTTGTTGGTTGGGTTGATGATTACAGAAAAGTGGTTGAGAAAAATCCACGTGGTCTTCCAGGTCGATGGAAATATTTTTGGCAGAGTGTATTTGGTTTAGCGGCTGCATTTTATTTGTACTACACCGCAAGTACACCAGCTGAAACGGCTTTGCTTGTGCCTTTATTTAAAAATGTCGCTATTCCTCTTGGGGCGTTTTTTATTGTGCTGACCTATTTCGTTATTGTAGGTACCAGTAATGCGGTGAACTTAACGGATGGGTTAGATGGTTTAGCTATTTTGCCGACTGTGTTGGTGGGTGGTGCTCTCGGTGTATTTGCGTATCTAACAGGTAATATCCGCTTTGCAGATTATCTGCTTATTCCTTATGTGCATGGCTCAGGGGAGTTGCTGGTGTTTTGTGCTGCTCTTGCTGGGGCGGGTTTGGGCTTTCTATGGTTTAACACTTACCCTGCGCAGATTTTTATGGGTGACGTAGGGTCTTTGGCTCTGGGTGCGGCATTGGGAACCATTGCGGTTATTGTTCGCCAAGAATTAGTTTTGTTTATCATGGGCGGTGTTTTCGTCATGGAAACGGTGTCGGTGATTTTGCAGGTGGCTTCCTATAAGTTGACCAAGCGAAGGATCTTTAGAATGGCACCGATTCACCACCATTTCGAATTAAAAGGTTGGGCTGAACCTAAAGTGATTGTGCGTTTTTGGATTATCACTGTTTGTCTTGTTTTAGTAGGCTTTGCCACCTTAAAAGTACGTTAGGAGTTTTGCATGTCGTTGATCGGGTCAGATCGGGTAAGAGCCGTTGTCGGCTTGGGTGCGACAGGCTTGTCTTGCGTACGCTTCTTAGCTAGCAAGGGAATTGAGTTTTATGTGGTGGATTCTCGTGAAAATCCACCTGGTTTAGAGCAGGCGAAAGAGTTTTGCCCCGAGGAGCGAATTTTTACCGGTAGCTTAGATGCGCTTGAAACTCTAGGTGTAACTGAGCTATTTGTAAGTCCTGGTATTGCATTGCGTACACCAGTCTTGGCTCGATTAGCTGAGCGCGGCGTTGCAATGCGTGGTGATATCGATTTGTTCTGTGACTATGTAGATGCGCCTTTTGTTGCTATTACAGGGTCTAATGCTAAAAGCACGGTTACGACATTAGTGGCTTTGTTGCTTCAGGCAAGCGGAAAAAATGCAAAGGCAGGCGGTAATTTAGGTTTACCTGCCTTAGATCTTCTTGCTCCAAATACTGACTTCTATGTGCTTGAGTTGTCTAGCTTTCAGCTTGAAACAACGCATGCGCTACAGGCCGACTTGGCTTGTCTTCTCAATGTCTCTGAAGATCATATGGATCGTTATAAGGATCTTTATGAATATCAGCGAGTCAAACAAAAAGTCTATCGAGGCTGTAAAGCGGCTGTCTGTAATAAGCAAGATATCTTAACCGCACCACTGTTAGCAGAAGGGGTGCCTGTTCGTGCCTTTACGACAAAAAGCCCAGATTTGAAAGAATATGGCATGCTTAAGGATGGCGATGGTTCTTGGTTGTGTAAAGGTGTTGAAAGGCTTTATCACACTTCTCAAATTGCTTTGAAGGGTTCTCATAATCACGCTAATGTTTTGGCCGCTTTGGCGATGTTGGAATTGCTTGGTGTGGATGTCATGTCTGAGGCGGTTAGAAAAGTATTGGCAGAGTTTGGCGGTTTGCCTCATCGCTGTGAAACAGTTCGAGCGCTTCAAGGGGTGACCTATATTAATGATTCAAAAGGCACCAATGTTGGCGCGACGTTAGCTGCACTTGAGGGGCTTGGATCGGCTTCTGCGAAAAATATTTTGCTTATTGCTGGCGGGGAAGGAAAAGGGGCAGATTTTCGTGCTCTTGCTAAGCCTGTTAAGGATTTTGTGCGGACTGTTTATTTGTTTGGTAAGGATGCTGATCGTATTGCTGAGGTTTTGTTATCGGATACCGAAGTAAAGCACTTTGATACTCTAGATCAAATTGTGGCTAGCATTGGTCGGGATAGTAAAGAGGGTGAGATTGTTTTATTTTCGCCTGCTTGTGCCAGCTTGGATATGTATAAAAATTACGAAATGCGCGGTGCACATTTTGCTCGTTTGGTTGCTGAGCTATGACATGGTTGAAAGTATTTGACCGAGTGTCTCTTCGTGAGTTTGCGCAGGTTGATGCTATTTTTGTTGCTGCAGTTGTCTCGATTTTAGCGCTCGGAATGGTGATGGTGTCGAGTGCGTCAATCTCAATTTCCGAAACGATTCATGGGCATCCTTATTTTTTTATGGGAAGGCAGGGCTTATACCTATTGATTGGTTTGGCCTTTGGTTGGTTGTTATTGTCATTACCAACTCATCAGTTGCAGCAATGGGGCATTTTGATGATGGGGTTATCTCTCATCTTGCTGATTCTTGTTCTCCTGCCTGGTATTGGTAAAAGTGTAAACGGTAGTCGTCGCTGGATTAATCTGATGGTGTTTAACCTTCAGGCTTCAGAAGTTGCAAAAGTTTGTATGGTGGTTTACGTCTCGGGTTATTTGGTACGAAGGGCTGACCGCGTTAGAGAGGGTTGGGTCGGCTTCGTTTTGCCACTTTGTCTATGTAGTATTTTTCTTCTGTTTTTGCTTTTCGAACCTGACTTCGGTGCATCTGTAGTATTGCTGGGTACGGTGATGGTGCTGCTTTTTTTGGGTGGTGCTCCTCTTTATCAGTTTTTGCTGTTGATGATTGGTGCTGTTTCAATGTTGGGTGTTGTTGCCATTTCTGAAAGCTACCGCTTAAAGCGCTTAATGAATTTTATAGATCCTTGGGCGGACCCTTTTAATGAAGGCTATCAGCTTAGTCAGGCCTTAATTGCATACGGTCGTGGCGAATGGTTTGGCTTGGGGTTGGGGAACAGTGTTCAGAAGTTGTCTTATTTACCTGAAGCTCATACAGATTTTGTGTTTTCTATTTGGGTCGAAGAGACTGGCATGTTTGGCGGTTTGTTGCTGATTTTTTTGTTTGCTTTAATGGTTGCTCGCGCCTTTAAAATTGGTCGTCAGGCTATGACCTTATCTCGTCCGTTTGCCGCTTATATGTGCTTTGGTTTTTCTATTCTTATCTTGGCTCAAGTGATTATTAATATTGGTGTAAATACGGGCTTTTTGCCAACTAAGGGGCTCACTCTGCCATTGATTAGCTATGGTGGTAGTAGTCTGATAATTACCTTGGGTAGTTTGTTTGTTGTTGCACGCGTGGATATTGAAAATCGTCGTGCTGAGAATGGTCAGGATTCTGGCGAGTCACCGAAAGCAAAAGAGAGTGCGAAATGAGCGATGTTAAAAGAGTCGTAATAATGGCTGGCGGGACCGGTGGTCATATTTATCCTGCATTGGCTTGTGCTCAGAGTTTTAAAGATAAAGGTTTAGATGTTCAGTGGCTTGGCTCTAAAGGCGGGATGGAAGAGTCTCTTGTGCCTAAGCATGATATTGAATTGCATTCTTTGTCGATCAAAGGGGTAAGGGGAAAGGGGGCGCTTGGACTTTTGGCGGCTCCTTTTAGGATTTTGCATGCGATTGGTCAGGCTGTGGCTGTTTTGCAGAAAATCAAACCTGATGTTGTTTTAGGTATGGGGGGATTTGTTGCTGGTCCTGGTGGCGTTGCGGCTCGACTTTTGGGTATTCCTTTGGCAATACATGAGCAAAATGCCGTTGCGGGAACGACCAACAAATTACTGTCTAAACTGTCGAGTGTAAGGTTGCAGGCTTTTGATGGGGCTTTGTCTAATGCTGTTAGTGTAGGCAACCCTATTCGAAATGACATTTTAGAGCAGCGTGTTCGGGTGCCGAGAAGTGGCACGGCAAGGCCATTGCGATTGCTTGTTGTTGGTGGGAGTTTGGGGGCACAAGCAATTAATGATGTTATGCCTAAAGTTCTGGCTGAATGGCCTTTTTCTCAGCGTTTGGATGTTTGGCATCAAACTGGCATTCGCAATTTTGAAGCGGTATCAGAACTTTATAAAGAGGCGAAAGTGGACGCTCGGGTGGAAGCCTACTTGGATAATATGGATCAGGCATATTACTGGGCTGATATTGTTTTGTGTCGAGCGGGTGCTATGACAGTGAGTGAATTGGCTGTTGCGGGTTTGCCATCGATTTTAGTGCCTTACCCACACGCTATAGATGACCATCAGACGGCTAATGCGCGTTATCTAGAAAAAGTCGGGGCGGCGTATTTGTTGCCTCAGCCACAGTTAAGCTGTGAAAAAATCATCTCTTTGCTTTCTGAGTTTGTCGAAGGTGAAGAGAAATTATTGAAAATGGGAGAGCAGGCCAAATTGGTTGCTCATCCAAATGCGACACGAGACGTTGTTGCACATTGTTTAAGGTTAATAAAATCATGATTGATAATAAAGCTCAGTACGATATTCCTACGATGCGCCGTATTCAAAATATCCATTTCATTGGTATTGGTGGTGTTGGTATGTGCGGTATCGCCGAGGTGCTGCATAATCAAGGTTATCAGGTGTCGGGATCAGATCTTAAAGCGTCATCTACTACAGAGCGTTTGGAAGAGTTAGGTATCAAGATCTATTTTGGACATTTAGAAGAAAACGTATATGACGCTCATGTTATCGTGGTATCTACCGCGATAAATGAAAAAAACCCAGAAATTATCTGGGGTAAAGAGCATAGAATTCCGATTGTCCGAAGAGCGGAAATGTTGGCTGAGCTAATGCGCTATCGTCACGGTATTGCTGTCGCGGGCACTCATGGTAAAACCACAACGACCAGTTTGATGGCATCTATATTGGCGGCTACTGGTGAAGCGCCAACATTCGTGATTGGTGGACGCTTAACCAGTGCTGGTGCGAATGCGCAATTGGGTAGCAGTGCTTATCTTGTTGCAGAGGCAGATGAAAGTGACGCTTCGTTCCTGCATTTGCAGCCTCAAACTGTAATAGTAACCAATATCGATGAAGATCATATGGATACTTATGATGGCGACTTTGAAAAGGTTAAGCATACTTTTATTGAGTTTGTGCATAACCTGCCTTTTTATGGTTTAGCTGTGTTGTGTGTCGATGATGAAAATGTTCGTGAAATCTTGCCATCTTTGAGTCGTCCGGTTTTAACCTATGGTATTGATCAAGAGGCCGATTTTTATGCGACGGATATTGTGCAAACTGGTCGTTATTGTGAGTTTTTAGCGCACCGCCCTGAAGGTGAGCCGCTGAAGATTCGTTTGCCAATGCCTGGGCGTCATAACGTACTTAATGCGCTTGCTACGATTGCTGTTGCCACTGATTTGGGGGTTGAAGCAACAGCCATTCAGGCAGGTCTAATGGGCTTTGAAGGTGTGGGGCGTCGCTTCCAAGAGCAAAAACCACTAGAGCTTCCTAATGGCTCAAGTGTGATGTTTGTGGATGATTACGGACATCATCCAAGTGAAGTGTTGGCAACTATTAAGGCGATACGTGCCGGCTGGCCTGAGAAGCGCTTAGTAATGGTTTATCAGCCACATCGTTATACTCGTACTCGTGATCTGTATGAGGACTTTGTTAGGGTCTTGTCTCAGGTGGATGTTTTACTATTGCTGGATGTTTATGCTGCTGGTGAAACGCCGATTAATGGTGCTGATAGTCGTTCTTTGTGTGGCAGCATTCGTCAGCGCGGTAATGTGGATCCTATTCATGTTGGTGGTGAGGCGGACTTACGTTCCATTTTGAGTAATGTCTTGCGTGAAGGTGATCTGTTAATTACCCAAGGTGCTGGCGATATCGGTATGGTTTCTAAAAACTTATCTGTGAGCGGAATTTAATATGTCTAAAACACTAAAAGAATCTGTCGTTGCAGTGATTTACGGTGGTCGTTCAGCAGAACGTGAAGTTTCAATGCAAAGCGGCCCTTTGGTCGCAGAAGGGCTTAGATCTAAAGGTTTTCAGGTTGTAGAAGTGGATCTTTATGGGCCTGATGCCGCGTTAGATCCAATTGTTCAATTACAGTCTATTGAATTTGATTTTGCTTTTATTGCTCTGCATGGTGGTGAAGGTGAAGATGGTCGAGTTCAAGCCTTGCTTGAGATGTTTGGTAAGCCTTATACGGGTAGTTCGCCTTTGGCATGCGGTCTGGCTATGGATAAAGTCTTAACTAAACGTTTCTGGAATGGCATTGGGATTCCAACTCCTGCTTATTTGTCTTTTGTCGATCATGCGAATGCGGATGTAATCGAGGAGCAGATGTCTTATCCAGTGATAGTTAAACCCTCTAGAGAAGGTTCTACTATTGGTATTAATAAGGCGATGAATAGGGCTGAGCTTGATGATGCTCTTGTGAAGGCGCTTGAGTATGATTCTGATATTTTGGTTGAAGAATTTGTCGATGGGCCTGAGTTTACTATTACGATTATTGATGATGTAGCGTATCCGGCGATAGGTTTAAAACCTGCTCCAGACCATAAGCTCTATGACTATGAGGCAAAATATATAGCAGATGATACTGAATATCTGCTGCCTTGTGGTTTAAATGAAGATGATGAAAATGAGCTGCAAATGCTGGCTCTGGATGCTTATCGCTCATTAGGTTGTTCTGGCTGGGGGCGTGTCGATGTCATGCGAGATCAAGCTGGTGTGTTTTGGGTGTTAGAGGTTAATACCGCGCCAGGTATGACATCTCATAGTTTAGTGCCTATGGCGGCCAAGTATGTAGGGATTGACTATGCTTCGCTCGTAGAAAAAATTGCGCAAGATGCTTGGGATAAAGTAGGGCGTAATTGATTTATGAGAATAGCGGCACTTATTGGGGCGGTTTTGTTGATATTGTTGGCCACTTTTCAGGGAAATGATTCACCAGAAACTTGGTTTGCTATTCAAAAGATCGAGATCAAAGGTGATCTGAAATATGCCACAGAGGAAGAGTTGCAGTCTGACTATTCTTCTTTGCTTGGTCAAAGCCTTCTTAGCGTCTCTTTATCTGATGCTTTAGCCACTGTTTTGTCATCGGAATGGGTGGCAAGTGCAGAGATTCGTAAAGTTTGGCCAAATACGTTGCAGGTGCTTGTTCATGAACATACGCCTCTTGCATACTGGGGGGATGGGCAATTGATATCCACCTCTGCGGTAGTTATTACGCCGCTTAAGGTGCCTGATTTGCCGCTTACTAAACTGTACGGTCCTGAAGATTCAAGTGATGTTGTGTTAGAGCAGTTTGGCTTGGTTAGTCAGGTGTTAGCTTCAACGTCTTTACGTATTTCTACTCTCACCCTGGAGCCAAGGGGGGCGTGGAGCATCATTTTTACGAATGGTGTAGCGGTGAAGCTAGGTAGAGAGGATATTTTAGAAAGATTGCAGCGCTTTATAGCGGTGTATAAAAGTGATTTATCGGGTAGAATAGACCAGATAACCTCAGTCGACGCTCGCTATCCTCATGGGGTAGCGGTAGGTTGGAAAAAAAATAAATGATATTGGCCTGTTTGTTGCTTTTTTATACAGAAGCGCAGGTCTTTTCAAAACAGCACGTAATGCCGGGAAGGTGAAATGATAGTCGGTTTGGATGTAGGCACATCGAAAGTTATCTGTTTGGTTGGCGAAGTTCTGGCTGATGGTAGTTTGGAAATTGTCGGTATTGGCTCTCATAGTTCAAAAGGCATGAAGCGTGGTGTGGTAATTAACATCGAGTCAACGGTTCAATCGATTCAGCGTGCTGTTGAAGAGGCTGAGTTGATGGCGGGGTGTAATATACATTCTGTTTATGTCAGTGTTGCTGGTAGCCATATTCGTAGTTTGAATTCTCATGGTATTGTTGCTGTCAAAAACGGTGAAGTGCAAAAAGAAGATATAGATCGAGTTATTGATGCAGCTCAAGCTGTGCCAATTTCTTCCGATCAACGAGTGCTTCATATTTTGCCTCAGGAGTATCACATTGATTCTCAAGAAGGAATTAAAGACCCTCTTGGAATGTCTGGTGTTAGGCTTGAAGCGAACGTGCATTTGATCTCTGGTGCAGTTAACGCTGTGATGAACGTTGAGAAGTGTATTAAACGATGTGGTTTAGGTGTAGATGGTGTCATCTTATCTCAGCTTGCTTCTAGTGAGTCATCGCTCAGCGAAGATGAAAAAGATTTAGGTGTTTGCTTGATCGATATCGGTGCGGGAACATCTGATATTGCTGTTTGGATTGATGGTGCATTGCATCATACTGCAGTCGTTCCAGTTGCTGGCGATCAGGTTACAAATGATATTTCGATGGCTTTACGCACGCCAACTCAGCATGCGGAAGAAATTAAAGTGAAATATGCGTGTGCTATGTCTTCTATGGCATCAGCAGATCAAGTTCTTCAGGTGCCAAGTGTTGGTGATCGTCAGCCAAGATCAATCACTCGTCATGCTTTAACCGAGGTTGTTGAGGCACGATATGAAGAAATTTATAATTTAATTCTGGATGAATTAAGACGCAGTGGTTATGCGGAGCGTATCCCTGCAGGTATTGTAATTACTGGTGGTACGTCGCTTATGGAAGGTGCGGCGGAGTTGGCTGAGAAGGTTTTTCAGATGCCAGTTCGATTATCTTTACCAGATTGTACTAAAGGAATGTCTGACATTGTCGATAACCCTATATATTCAACAAGTGTTGGATTATTGGCTTATGGTAGTAAAGAGGCTGAAGTAACCGAGATCTCGAAGCGGATGATGTCTAAGACGCAAACTAAACGAGAAACATCAGTTCTGGCTCCTAAAAAAGAAATCGGGCCATCCTTCAGTGCAACGAAGGCATGGCAGAAATTAAAACACTGGTTTCAGAGTTATATTTAGTCAGAATTGATTGTGAATTTATTGAGGAGCGATAAGCCCATGAATGTCTTTGATTTAGCCGAAGATAATTTATCAGATAATGCTGTTATTAAAGTTATCGGTGTCGGCGGCGGCGGCGGCAATGCTGTACGTCATATGCTTGAAAATCGATTGGAAGGTGTTGAATTTATTTGTGCCAACACTGACTCTAAAGCGCTGATAGGTTTTGAGACAGGGGTCTCTTTGCAGTTAGGCTCAACCATCACTAAAGGGTTGGGTGCTGGGGCAAATCCAGAAGTGGGTAGGGATTCGGCATTAGAAGATCAAGAGAAAATTACTCAGTTGTTGACGGGTGCAGATATGGTATTCATCACCGCTGGTATGGGTGGTGGAACAGGTACAGGTGCTGCACCAGTTATTGCTAAAGTGGCGCGAGAGTTGGGTATTTTGACGGTGGCTGTTGTAACTAAGCCTTTTCCTTTTGAGGGTCGTCGTCGTGCAAGAGTTGCTGAGGAAGGTGTTAGGGAGTTGCGTGAAAATGTCGATTCTTTGATTACCGTCCCAAACGAGCGTCTTTTGCCAGTATTAGGTAAAAATATTTCATTGTTGAAGGCGTTTGGCGAAGCTAATAATGTTTTGTTTAATGCGGTTCAGGGTATTACAGATTTGATTATGCGACCTGGTTTAATCAACGTCGACTTTGCAGATGTAAGAACGGTTATGTCTGAAATGGGAATGGCGATGATGGGTACGGGGTCTGCGTCTGGCGAGGATAGAGCTAGAGTAGCTGCTGAGGCTGCAATACATAATCCATTGCTTGAAGATATCAACCTTAGAGGTGCGCGTGGCGTGCTAGTAAACATTACAGCAAACGAAGAAGTTGGTTTGTCTGAATTTACTGAGGTTGGTGGCATTATTGAAGAATATGCATCGGAAGATGCTACTGTCGTGATTGGTTGTGCAATTGATCCTAGTGTAGGTGATGAAATGCGAGTCACGGTAGTTGCAACTGGTTTAGAGGGTCGCTCTGCAGGTGAAATGAAGTCTGCTGTTGGTGAATCTGTTGTCTCTCAACCAGTTATGGCAAAGGTAGAGCAAGTTGTTGAAAGTGATAACGCTAAAATGGCAGTTGCTCAGTCTGTGCCGAAACCTTCACATCATGTGAAGGCGGAAGTGGTGGAGAAAAGCTTGGATGAAAAGAAAGAGTCTGTTGATTCTTCCTCTATTTCAAGTGGCGATAAATTATCGTATTTGGACATTCCGGCATTTTTGCGTCGTCAAGCTGACTAGTTTGAGTAAAAACGATGCAATATCAAGACGTTGGATTGTATAAAAAATGTGTTATTGATACTATTTTTCAAAGAGTAGTATCCAGTCATAAAAATGTAGGAATATAATGGTACGCCAACACACACTTAAAAACATTATTCGAGCAACTGGAGTGGGTTTACACTCTGGCGAGAAAGTGTATTTGACACTGAAGCCTGCGCCTGTGAATACAGGTATTGTATTTGTTCGTACAGACTTGGATCCAGTTGTAGAGATTCATGGTGATGCGCGAGCAGTCGGATCAACAAATTTTGCTACGGCTTTATGTCAGGGTGATGTGAAGGTAAGTACTGTAGAGCATTTGTTATCTGCAATGGCAGGTTTGGGTGTAGATAACGCTTATGTAGAAGTAAGTGCTAGTGAAATTCCTCTTATGGATGGAAGTGCTAGTCCTTTTGTTTTTCTTCTGCAATCGGCAGGTCTAGAAGCTCAAAATGCGCCAAAAAGATTTATTCGAGTCAAGAAGCCTATCAGAGTCGACGAGGGTGATAAATTTGCCTCTCTTGAGCCTCATTCAGGTTTTCGCTTGTCTTTCACAATTGACTTTCAGCATCCAGCTATTGGTGAAGATGTTCAAAGCACATCATTTGATTTCTCAACGACTACTTTTGTAAAAGAGATTAGCCGTGCCAGAACATTTGGTTTTATGAAAGATCTTGAATACTTTAAAAACAATAACCTTGCTCGTGGTGCAAACATGGAAAATGCCATCGTACTCGATGACTACCGTGTGCTAAATGACGAAGGTTTGCGTTATCGAGATGAATTGGTGCGTCATAAAGTATTAGATGCGATAGGTGATCTTTATCTTCTGGGTCATAGCTTGATTGGTGAGTATAAAGCTTATAAATCTGGTCACGCATTGAATAACAAGCTATTGCTTGCCTTGCTTGAGCACCAAGATGCTTGGGAATATGTTGTTTTCGAAGATGAAGCGCAAACAACACCAATCTCTTATGTAGAGCCTGCTTTTGTTGGTGCTTAGTAAGTGATTAATTCTTGATCGTATTTTAAAAAACCAGACTATATGTCTGGTTTTTTTGTATTTAGGTCCTTGATATTTCATGTTTTGTCACACATTACCATGATAGACTGTCTTTATTACTAATTGGCTACGATGAGTTCAAGATGTTAGGAACTGTAATTAAAAAAATTGTCGGCACAAAGAATGACCGAGAAGTTAAACGATATAGAAAAGTCGTTGCACAGATAAACCAACTTGAAGAATCTTTCCACAAATTATCCGATGATGACTTGTCTGGAAAAACGGGCGAGTTCCGTGATCGTCTCGCAAAAGGCGAGTCGTTAGATTCTATTTTGCCTGAGGCCTTTGCTGTAGTGCGAGAAGGCAGTAGTCGTGTTATGGGGATGCGCCATTTTGATGTGCAGTTGATCGGTGGCATGGTTCTAAATGAAGGTAAAATCGCCGAGATGCGTACCGGTGAAGGTAAAACGCTTGTAGCGACATTGGCTGTTTACTTAAATGCTTTGTCTTCTAAAGGGGTTCACGTAGTCACAGTGAACGATTATCTGGCTAAGCGTGATGCCAACTGGATGCGCCCTTTATATGAGTTTTTAGATATGAGTGTTGGCGTTGTGTTTTCTGGTCAAGATCGTGACGAGAAAAAAGCGGCATATTTATGTGACATTACTTATGGCACCAATAACGAATTCGGTTTTGATTATCTTCGCGACAATATGGTGTTCCGTTTGGAAGATCGTGTTCAGCGTGATTTAAACTTCTCTGTTGTTGATGAGGTGGACTCAATCTTGATAGATGAGGCTAGAACGCCTCTTATTATATCTGGTGCGGTTGAAGATAGTTCAGAGCAATATCGTAAAATTAATCAACTAGCTCCTTTATTGGTTAAGCAAGAGGACGCGGAAGGTGAAGAGCCTTCCGGTCATTACGTTTTTGACGAGTCTCAGCGCAGCATTGAACTGACAGAAGATGGTCACTCTTTTGTTGAGGATTGGTTAGTTGAGCAAGGTATGCTCGCGGAAGGTGAGAGTCTTTATGCGGCTGGTAATCTTTCTCTATTGCATCATGTTCATGCTTGTCTGAAAGCTCACGTGATTTTCAAGAAGAATATTGATTATGTCATCCAAGGTGATCAGATTGTCATTGTTGATGAGCATACTGGTAGGACTATGGCTGGCCGTCGCTGGTCTGAAGGTATTCATCAGGCAGTAGAGGCCAAAGAAGGTGTCACTATTCAGGCTGAAAGTCAGACATTGGCATCAACAACCTTTCAGAACTATTTCCGCTTGTATGAAAAGCTGTCTGGTATGACGGGTACGGCAGACACTGAAGCATTTGAGTTTCAGCAAATTTACGGGCTATCCGTTATTGTTATCCCTACTAATCGTCAGGTTCAGCGCAAAGACTTCAATGATTTAATTTATATGTCTACTGAAGATAAATTTGAAGCCATTGTTTTGGATATTGAAGAGATTGTTAAGCAAGGTCGCCCTGTTCTGGTTGGTACAGCTTCGATTGAATACTCTGAGCTTTTATCCAATTACCTAAATCAGAAAGGTGTTAAGCACAACGTTCTTAATGCTAAGCAGCATGAGCGCGAAGCTGAAATTGTGGCTGATGCAGGTCGTCCTGGTGCGGTTACAATTGCGACAAATATGGCTGGTCGTGGTACGGATATTGTGTTGGGTGGCAACCTTCAGGTTGAGTTAGCTAAGCTGGGTGAAAATGCCAGTCAAGAAAGTATTGATGCGCTAAAAGCTGATTGGAAAGCCCGCAATGAGTCAGTTCTTGCTGCCGGTGGTTTACATATCATTGGTACAGAGCGCCATGAATCACGCCGTATTGATAATCAACTTCGTGGCCGTGCTGGACGTCAAGGTGATGTTGGTTCGTCGCGCTTTTATTTGTCTCTAGAAGATAATTTGATGCGTATCTTCATGTCTGACCGCATCAAAAAAATGATGATGGCGCTTGGCATGGAGAAAGGTGAGGCTATCGAACATAAGATGGTTTCAAACGCTATTGAAAAAGCGCAGCGTAAAGTGGAAGGTCGTAACTTCGATATTCGTAAACAGTTACTTGAATACGATGATGTGGCGAATGATCAGCGTCAGGTAATTTACCGCCAACGTTTTGATATGATGGTGTCGGAAGATCTTTCTGAAGCTATTTCTGCAATGCGAGAAGAAGTTGTTACTAGCTTGGTTGATGAGTTTATTCCACCTCAAAGTATTTTCGATATGTGGGACCTTGAAGGGTTGGAAGAGAAGGCTCGTAACGAATTTGGTCTAGAGCTTCCTGTTGCGAAATGGGTAGAAGAAGATAAGAAACTTTATGAAGAACCTTTGCGTCAGAAAATATTAGACACGTTTGTTAATGATTATCAGGCGAAAGAAGAAATTGCTGGTGAACAGCCATTTAGAGCTTTCGAGAAACAGGTGCTGTTGCAGGTTCTTGATACACTGTGGAAAGAGCATCTTCAGACGATGGATATGCTTAGACAGGGTATTCATTTACGTGGCTATGCGCAAAAGAACCCTAAGCAAGAATATAAGCGTGAGTCGTTTGAATTATTTCAAGGTTTGTTAGAGCAAATTAAATATGAAGTAATTCAAATTATTACTCGTGTGAAAGTTCAGTCTGCTGAAGAGGCTGAGAAAATACAGGAAGCACGTAGACAGCAAGAGGAAAAAACGACCATGAATATGATTCATGACTCGTTAGATTCCTTGTCTGACGGTGGTTCTGATTCTGCTGGTGGTCAAGAGTATCCTAAAGTGGGTCGCAATGAGCCTTGTCCATGCGGTTCAGGTAAAAAATACAAACAATGTCACGGTAGTCTTGTTTAATTGGAGAAAGTTTAAATGGCTGTAGGGTTGCATGATTTTCCTCTTATTCCTGAAATAAAAGGAATTAGAATTGGTGTTGCTGAAGCTGGTATTAAAAAGCCCAACAAAAAAGATGTTGTGATTTTTGAAATTTGTGAAGGTGCATCAGTTGCTGGTGTTTTTACTCAGAATGCTTTTTGCGCTGCGCCTGTGCGTATATGTCAAAAACATTTAGGCTTGGCTGATAGCCGTTATTTGCTTATCAATACGGGTAACGCAAATGCCGGTACGGGTAAGACTGGCCTAGAGACGGCTCTTAAGACTTGTGAGGTTTTGGCTGAAGGGACTGGAGTCAGTGTCGAGTCAATTTTGCCTTTTTCAACAGGTGTTATTGGCGAGCCATTGCCTGTGGCAAAAATTGTTGCAGCCATTCCTAAAGCGCTTGAAAATTTGTCCAGTGATAACTGGAAGTCCGCTGGTGTTGGTATTATGACTACCGATACTTTGCCAAAGGGTTCTGTGCGAACTTTTGAATTTGATGGCGTAACTTATAATATCGCAGGTATTTCGAAAGGTGCAGGTATGATTCGTCCCAACATGGCGACTATGTTGGGTTATATTTGCAGTGATATAGCGATGGATGTGGATGTTCTTCAGTCTATATTGAAAGATGTGGTGAATAAGAGCTTTAATCGCATTACGGTTGATAGTGATACATCTACAAACGATTCTTGCATTGCTGTGGCAACGGGCATGGCTGGAAATGCGAAAGTCTCTTCTGTCGATGAGCCTTTGGCACAAGCTTTTATCGCTGCATTTACTGAGGTTATGCAAGAGTTGGCGCATGCTATCGTTCGTGATGGTGAAGGTGCGACAAAGTTCGTGACTGTTGAGGTTGTTGGTGCGGCTGTAGAGTCTGATGCAACCAAAGTGGCTTTTGAAATCGCCCACTCTCCTTTAGTGAAAACGGCGCTTTTCGCTTCTGATCCTAACTGGGGGCGAATTTTGGCAGTTGTTGGTCGTGCTGGCGTTGAGGGTTTGGATGTTGATCGTGTTCAACTTCATATTAATGGCTTTGAAGTTGCCCGTGATGGTGGTCGTTCTCCAGATTATCTTGAAGAGCATGGCAAGCAGGCAATGGCGCCACAAGAAATCCATATAGTGCTTGATTTGGGTATGGGGTCTGAGTCTGATATTGTTTGGACAACAGACTTTTCTCACGAGTATGTCACTATCAATGCTGAGTACCGTACCTAATGTTGGTTAGAGTTGCTGTTGGTATTATTCTTCGTGATGGTGCTGTCTTCATTGCTCTTCGTAAGTCAAGTCAGCATCAAGGTGGTCTGTGGGAGTTTCCAGGAGGCAAGTGTGAGCCTTCTGAATCTGCTGAGATGGCTTTGGTGCGAGAGTTGAAAGAGGAGTGCGGTATTGCTGTTACTGAAAGTTCTTTCTATAAAACGATCTCTCATGATTATGGTGATAAGCAGGTAGAGCTTTGTTTCTATAAGGTAACAGCTTTTGATGGTGAGCCAGTAGGAAGTGAAGGTCAGGAGGTGAGTTGGGTGCTTATTTCTAACTTGTCGACTTATCAGTTTCCTGATGCTAATCAGCAGATTGTTTCTGAGTTGATGGCGGCAGCTTGATTTAAATTTTTCCAGTGTTTGGTTTTAGAAAAAAAGAGCTTCAACTGAAGCTCTTTTTTTGTTTTTAATCTTTGAGTTGAGCTTTGGTAAAAGGCTTCAGTGACCAGATAGTTAATTTAGAATTTTTGCTAATAGTTTTCTTACCACGCTTGGTTCAAAAGGTTTTCCACATATCGCATCAACACCCTCTTGAGCGATATTTGATAGTTGGCTGTCTTCTGAGTTTGAACTTACCATTAGTATTGGTATGTGTGCTAATGCTGGATCTAGTCTAACGGCTTCAGTAAGTTCTCTGCCGTCCATTTCTGGCATGTTGTAGTCGGTAACAATGAGATCAAATTCCATTTCGTTAAGAAGTGCGATTGCTTCTTTACCATTTTCCGCGAATTGTATGTCTTCAATTCCCATTGTGTTTAGTGTTTTACTGACGTGTTTTCGTGCCATGCGGCTGTCATCTGTAACCAGTACGCGCAGATTTTTGGGGTCGAATAATTCTAGGTCAATTTCCTCTTCAACAATAAGGTCTAAGGTTGCGTGAATGGCGCGAGTAAGATCTTTTTGATTGAATGGCTTGGGTAGAATGGCAAGTACGCCGGATTGTCTTAGGTGTTCTAGATGTTCTCTGTTTCTTTCGCTAGAGATTAGCATAAAACACTGATTTTCTGTTTCTTCATTGTTTCTGATTCGGTCAATGAGGTCATTGGCGGAGCCGTCAGGGAGATACATGGAGGAGATGACAAGATCTGGTGGGAAGGAGAGTAGTGAAGTGATTGTTTCTTGGATATTGTTCGCGTATGAAATTTGTTTTATTCCGGTTTCTTCAAGTGCTTTAGTGATGATTTTCCTTTGCATATCTGATGGTTCTACTAGAAGAAAGGATAGATCGCTTATTGCTGCATAAGTACTCATATTGTAAAGCTGCCTATATGTTTATGTTGATACTGCTTTTTGCCAGACTAATTTAGGGTTTATGATCGCTTATAGTTAATTCTATTATACTAAATAGGTTAACATGTTTTATCTAGTTTATTTGATTGGTAGGGTTTTGAATGTCAACGGCAAGTGCGTGTCATATTTTGGTTAAGACAAAGGCTGAAGCGGAGTCTCTAAAGTTAAAGTTGGATAAAGGTGCTGACTTTCATAAATTAGCCAAGCAGTTTTCTACTTGTCCCTCGGGAAAAAAAGGGGGCGACCTTGGTGAGTTTCGTAAAGGGGATATGGTGCCAGCTTTTGATAAGGCAGTTTTTAGTGGTCCTTTATATAAAATTCAGGGGCCTATCAAGACGCAGTTTGGTTTTCATCTTATAAAAGTGTTATATCGTTCTTAAATTTATTTAAGGGGAAAGTTTATGGGGAATGTTATTCAGCTTGATGTCTCTTATTTTGTTGCTCCTCAATTGGTTGAAGCAGATCTTGTTTTGCTTAAAGAGCAGGGTTTTGAACGAATTATAAATAATCGCCCAGAGGCTGAGTCTGATGATCAGCCTTCAGGGGAAAGTATTCGTGCTGCGGCTGAGGCTTTGGGCATGGAGTATGTGAGTAATCCAATGGATTTGTCTAAGTTATCTCAAAAGCAAGTTGATCTTCAGGGAAGCGCTTTGTTTGAAGAAAAAAAGACGCTTGCGTTTTGTCGGACGGGTACTCGATCTTCGGTGTTGTGGTTGCTATTGCAGAATGCTAAGGGTGGCGACTCTAGTGATCTAATGTCTTATGTATCAGGCAAGGGTTTTGATCTTTCCCGTTGTGCTTTAGCAATGGCGCCTTTATTAACTTGATGGTGTTAGTGGGTTTCTTTTCATAAGCTCTTTTAGAAAGTGGTATTGGTAAAATATGGTTAGTCGTCCGTCATTAGAAACAGCCACGGCATCCGACCCTGATCGGTTTGTTGAGCCGCTTGAGCTTGGTAAGCGTGTGAAGGAAATTCGTTTAGCAAAAGGCTGGACGCTTGAAGAGGTGGGGAAAAGAACAGGGATAGCTCGTTCGACGCTTTCAAAAATCGAAAACGATCAGGTGTCGCCGAGTTTTACTATCGTGCAGAAGTTGATTAATGGCTTAGAAATGGATTTGCCTCAGCTTTTTGTTGAGGCGAGTGAGCATTCGATTGCTGGTCGTCGAGATATTACTCGTAAAGGAAAAGGTGAGCCGCACCCAACAGCAACTTATGAGCATGAGCTATTAAATTACTCTATTAGTCGTAAGAAAATGGTGCCCTTTAAAACAACGGTAAGGGCTCGATCTTTTGCTGAATTTAAAGAATGGGTGCGTCATGATGGCGAAGAGTTTTTGTTGGTGTTGCAAGGTAAAATTAATTTTTTCTCTGAGCTCTATGAGCCTATTGAATTAAAAGAAGGTGATAGTGTGTATTATGATGCCACTATGGGGCATGCGGTTGTTTCCTTGTCGGTAAAGGATGCAGAAATACTTTGGGTTGTTGCTCGTTAATATACGTAAAAAAATAATGAATAGAATAAGGTTGTAGAAAATTATGTCACAGTGGAACTTAACAAGTTGGAGAGAGAAGACGGCGCTGCAGCAGCCAGTTTATCCTAATGCAGAGCATTTAGCTCAAGTCGAAAATACATTAGGAAAAATGCCTCCTCTTGTTTTTGCGGGTGAAGCGCGCCAGCTAAAAAAGGCTTTGGCGCAAGTTGCTAATAGGCAGTCATTCTTGTTGCAAGGTGGTGATTGTGCTGAAAGTTTTGCGGAGTTCCACGCCAATAATATTCGCGATACCTTTAAGGTTATGCTGCAGATGGCTGTGGTGCTTACCTATGCCGGTAAATGCCCAGTGGTGAAAGTTGGTCGTATGGCTGGGCAGTTTGCTAAGCCTAGATCAGCTGGCACTGAAGTGATTGGTGGTGTTGAGCTGCCTAGCTACCGCGGTGATATTATTAATGGTATCGATTTTACTGAGCAAGCTAGGGTTCCAGATCCTGAGCGTTTGGTGCAAGTTTACAACCAAAGTGCATCAACAATGAATTTGCTTAGGGCTTTTGCTCAGGGTGGGTTTGCAGATTTGCATCAAGTTCATCAATGGAATTTAGACTTTTTGAATGCGAGTCCAGCGGGTAGTCGTTTTCAAGGTGTTGCAGATAAGATTGATGATGCTTTGCAGTTTATGGAGGCGTGTGGCATTGGTCCTGGTTTGGCGCAATTGAAAGAGACTGATTTTTATACTTCTCATGAGGCATTGTTGTTGCCTTATGAGCAGGCTTTGACTCGCAAGGATAGCTTGACTGGTGAATGGTATGATTGTTCTGCACACATGTTGTGGATTGGGGATCGTACTCGTCAATTAGATGGTGCTCATGTAGAGTTTTTACGTGGTGTGCAAAACCCAATTGGTGTAAAAGCAGGCCCTACAATGGACCCTGAGGACTTATTGAAGCTGTGTGATGTGCTGAACCCAAATAATGAGGCGGGGCGCTTGAATATTATTGTGCGCATGGGCGCTGATAAAGTAGAAGATGGCATGCCTAAACTAATCCAAGCAATTCAGCGTGAGGGTAAGCAAGTGGTATGGAGCAGTGATCCAATGCACGGTAATACTGTCAAGGCTTCTACTGGTTACAAAACTCGACGTGTTGATGATGTGTTGAGAGAGGTGCAGCAATTCTTCCAAGTTCATAATGCTGAGGGAAGTTACGCAGGTGGCGTTCACTTTGAAATGACAGGTCAAAATGTGACTGAGTGTGTTGGTGGTGCTTTTGAAGTGACTGAAGCTGACTTGGCTGACCGATACCATACTCATTGTGATCCACGTTTAAATGCGGATCAGTCTTTGGAGTTGGCGTTTATGATTTCGGAAACCCTTAAAAAAGCAAGATCTTAATTTTTTAATCTGTGGCTTTTAAATGGACAAGGTTCAGATAATAAAAAAGCTCAGTTAAATTAATAACTGAGCTTTTTTTGTGTCTAGCTTTTGAGATTAGCTTTTGCGTCGACGGAATGCAGACGTTGCAGATTTGGATGTCACATCAATTTTTGCCATGATGAGAGCCATTTCTTCCGCTTCGGCTTGCTGTTGTGACTTTAGCTTTTCTTCACGTTCTTTTTTTGATGCCTTTTCAGCCTCGCTTAGCATCTTTTGAATGCTTGCCTTGCTCTTTGTGCGAGCAGGTGCTTTTTTCTTTTCTGCGGCCGCTGCAGCTAGTGGTGCGCTTACTCGGTCTTCGCCGATGAGCTCTCCAAAGAATGATTTTGCTGTTGGCGTTGGCTCAAGCGTTTTTTTTGGGAGTTCAACGGTCTTTTTTGCAGCTACTTTTCTTGTTTTTTTAGGTTGTTCTGCTGTTGATACGCCATTTGCGTCAAACAATGCTTTCTTGCCAAGGTTTAGATTAGTGGCTTTTTCAGCGGTTTGAGCAATTTTATAGCCGCGCAAACTTTCGCCGTTATAAATAGAAATGTAGTCTGTTTCTAACTCATAAAGCTCTTCTTTGTCGCTTGTTTCAAATAGTTCTTCAACTGTAAAAGCGTCAACGCCATTCTCCCTAATGTCGTTGTATAAAGGAAAGTCCAAACCTTCGCTGGTTGCTTCTACGTATTGTTCGAAACGTTGAAAGCCACTATTGAAAGACGTTCCAATGTAGTGTTTGCCGGAGATGTTATTTGTGATTTTAAAAACGACCAAAATCGCTGCCTCTTACGTAATATCTTTTTAATAGCACATAAACCCCATTCACCTAAGGTGACCCAAAGGTGAATGGGGTTTATAAGAAATAGGGTTAGTGTTTTACGACGATATTAAGACCGTCACGAACGTTCAGATGAACGTTTTCAACTCGATTGTCTTGCGCGATTAAGCGGTTGACTTGGTTGACAGCAATATCGCTGTTTTCTTTCGGGTCTAGAACTCTTCCTTGCCATAGGGAGTTATCGATAATGATAAGGCCACCAGATCTAACTAGCGGTAGTACTGCTTCGTAGTAGTTTAGGTAGTTACGTTTATCGGCATCAATAAAGACAAAGTCGAATTCCCCTTCAAGGGAATTGATCGTATCGAGAGCAGGGCCAAAAATCGCTTTGATTTTCTTGCCGTGTTCACTACGATCAAAAAAAGACTGAGCAAATTCAATCGCTCTAGGATTGGTTTCACAGCAAATAAGTTCACCATTTGCTGGCATGCCTTCTGCAATTGACAATGCTGAATAACCAGTAAACATGCCAATTTCTAAGGCGCGCTTTGGTTGTGCAATTCTTGCCAGAAGTTTCAGCGTGCGGCCAATGGTCTTTCCTGATAACTTATTCGGGTAGCCCATATCTGAGTAGGTCTTTTCAACCAGCTCAATTAATAGGTCAGGTTCTGATTGAGTTGTCTCAATGCAGTAGTCGTCAAGATTATTGAGATCCATAGTGCCTTTTGATAAATCAAGTCTGTGTGAAACGAAGGCTAATTTTACTCCGCATGCGGAGAATGTCTATGGCTTAAAGAGAGAAAAAGGGCTTGATTTTTGTCGATGACCGCTACATGCAGAAAAAAGGCTTATTTAAATTAGATTCGCATGAATAATCGAAAAATGATAGTTTATGCGCTGAAATTTACATGTGCTCTTTGGTATGGAGCACCACTGACTCCGATAGGGGAATAAAATGCCTATAATTACTTTGCCTGATGGCAGCCAACGTTCTTTCTCAACTCCAGTAACTGTTATGCAGGTCGCCGAGGATATTGGTCCTGGTTTGGCTAAGGCCACAGTTGCGGGTCGCATAGATGGTCAGCTAGTTGATGCGTGCGAACTTATTTCTGACGACGCTAAGTTAAGCATTATTACAGGGAAAGACCCTGAAGGTGTGGAAATCATTCGTCACTCGTTTGCGCACCTTGTTGGTCATGCTGTTAAGCAGTTGTATCCGACAGCAGAAATGGCAATCGGTCCTGTGATTGATGAAGGTTTCTATTACGATATCGCTTACGAACGTCCTTTTACACCAGATGATTTAGCAGCCATTGAAAAACGCATCGCTGAATTGGTTAAGACGGATTACGATGTTGTTAAGAAAATGACGCCGATAGCCGATGCTCGTCAGCAATTTGTTGATCGTGGAGAGACTTATAAGGTTGCTTTGATTGATGATATGGATGAATCGACAAAAGAAGTCGGTTTGTATTATCACGAAGAATACATGGATATGTGTCGTGGCCCTCATGTGCCGAATACTCGAGTATTGCGTCATTTCAAATTGATGAAGTTGGCTGGAGCTTACTGGCGCGGTGATTCAAATAACGAAATGTTGCAGCGTATTTATGGTACGGCTTGGAATGACAAAAAAGAATTAAAAGGCTATTTAACGCGTATTGAAGAGGCGGAAAAGCGTGACCATCGTAAGTTGGGTAAAAAGCTAGACCTTTTCCACCTTCAAGAAGAAGCGCCTGGTATGGTGTTCTGGCATCCTAAAGGGTGGCGCTTATATCAAGTTGTTGAGCAGTATATGCGTCAGAAGCAGCTTGATAATAATTATCAAGAAGTAAAAACACCTCAGATCGTTGATCGTGTGCTTTGGGAGAAATCAGGGCATTGGGGTAAGTATCATGAGAATATGTTCACTACGCATTCTGAAAACCGTGATTACGCTGTTAAGCCGATGAACTGTCCTTGCCACATACAAGTGTACAATCAAGGTCTTAAAAGTTACCGAGATCTGCCGTTCCGTATGGCTGAGTTTGGATCGTGTCACCGTAATGAGCCATCAGGCGCATTGCATGGTATTATGCGCGTACGTAACTTTGTTCAAGATGATGGGCATATCTTTGTAACGGAAGGGCAAATTCAGCAAGAAGTATCTGAGTTTATCGATTTGTTGCATGAGGTTTATGCTGATTTTGGCTTTGATAATATTGTGTATCGCTTGTCTACTCGTCCTGAGCAGCGAGTTGGTTCTGATGATGTTTGGGATAAGGCTGAGAAAGCATTGTCTGAAGCTTTAGATTCCGCAGGACTAGATTGGGAGGAGTTACCGGGGGAAGGGGCGTTTTATGGTCCTAAGATTGAGTTTTCACTGAAAGATGCCATTGGTCGAGTGTGGCAATGTGGTACAATTCAGGTTGATTTCTCAATGCCAACTCGCTTGGGAGCGCAATATGTATCGGAAGATGGCTCTCGTCAAACACCAGTTATGTTGCATCGTGCGATTGTTGGATCGCTTGAGCGTTTCATTGGTATTTTGATCGAAGATACAGAAGGTGCCTTTCCGGTCTGGCTTGCACCTGAACAAGTTGTTATCATGAACATTACTGATCGCCAAGCAGACTATTGTTCTGATTTGGAAAAAAGATTGAATTCAAATGGCTTTAGAGCAAAACTTGACTTGAGAAACGAGAAGATCGGGTTTAAAATCCGCGAGCATACTCTTCAAAGAGTGCCGTACATGATCGTCGTCGGTGATAAAGAAGTAGAACAGCAACAAGTTGCCGTTCGTACTCGTACTGGCGAAGACCTTGGAGTGATGAGTATTTCCGATTTTGAAGGTTTGCTTCAACAAGAAATTGCTCGCCGTAGCCGTAAACAAGAAGTGGAGATAGTACTATAAAAGGTAATATGAATCGTGGGCGTGCAGCTGGTAAGCAGCGTCCTCAAATCAACGAGAACATTCGAGCAACTGAAGTACGTTTAATCGCTGCTGATGGTGAACAAGTTGGCGTTGTCTCTTTAGAAGAGGCACTAAAAGCAGCTCAAGAAGCTACTTTAGATCTAGTGCAAATTGCTGATTCAGATCCGATTGTTTGCAAAATCATGGACTACGGTAAGCATATTTTCGAAGCGAAGAAAGCGAAAGCTGCTCAAAAGAAAAATGCGAAGCAGATCCAAGTGAAAGAAATGAAATTCCGTCCAGGGACGGAGGAAGGGGATTATCAGGTAAAACTCCGCAACCTGATACGTTTCCTTGAAGGCGGGGATAAGGCTAAAGTATCACTACGATACCGCGGTCGTGAAATGGCCCATCAGGAGCTTGGCATGCAGCTTATGAATCGAGTCGCAGTAGACTTAGAGGATTATGGTGTAGTAGAGCAAGCCGCGAAAATGGAAGGTCGTCAATTGACGATGGTGCTAGGCCCCAAAAAGAAGAAGTAATTTTAAATAATTTAGCTTTAAGGGCTTCGGCTCTTAAGGACTGATTTATTAAGAAATTACACTAACATTAACGAATGCGAGAGTGGTTTTATCATGTCCAAAATTAAGTCACACAGTGGCGCAGCTAAGCGCTTCAAACGTACCGCGAATGGTTTTAAGCATAAGCAGTCTCATACTAGTCATATTTTGACTAAGAAATCGACTAAGCGTAAGCGTCATCTTCGTTCTATGAACCAGATTGCGCAAAGCGACAAAGCGTTAATTGTACGCATGTTGCCATACATCTAAGTCTAGATTTTTTTAGTTCATTAATTTATTAGTATAAGGTTTATATTATGCCTCGCGTAAAACGTGGTGTTCAGGCTCGTCGCCGTCACAAGAAGATTTTAAAGCAAGCTAAAGGTTACTACGGTGCACGTAGCCGTGTATTTCGTGTAGCAAAACAAGCTGTTATCAAAGCTGGTCAGTATCAGTACCGTGACCGTCGTCAGCGTAAGCGTCAATTCCGCGCATTGTGGATTGCTCGTATTAACGCTGCTGCACGTATCAATGGTCTATCTTACAGCCGTTTCATTGCTGGCTTGAAACAAGCTGCAATTGAAATTGACCGTAAGGTTTTGGCTGACCTAGCTGTGTACGAGAAAGAAGTTTTTGCTGCTATCGTTGAAAAAGCGAAAGTAAGCTTGGCTTAATTTCTGACGTAGCCTTAGGGTGATTCGATCTTGAAGGATTTCATCTTAATAGAAAGAATCACTCAATGCAGTCTTTGATAGGGGAAGAGCCAATGGTTCTTCCCCTATTTTATTTTTTGGAGTGTGTAAATGGAGAACCTAAAGCAGATTCTTGCTGATGCGCTAAGCGCAGTAGCTGCGTCTGAGAGTGAGTCCGCATTGGATGATGTACGTGTGCATTATTTGGGTAAGAAGGGCGCTCTGACTGCTTTGTTGAAACAGCTTGGTAATGTTTCTGCAGAGGATAGGCCAAAATTTGGTCAATTGGTTAATGAGGCAAAAGATCAAGTTCAAGAAAAAATTACTGAACGTAAATCGTCGCTTGTTAACGCAGCGTTAGAAGCCAAATTGGCAACTGAAACAATTGATATTTCTCTATCTGGTAAAGGTCAAGAGGTGGGTGGTCTGCATCCTGTGACTCGTACTATGGAGCGTATTGAAACCTTTTTCCGTGGTATTGGCTTCGATGTGGCTTCGGGGCCAGAAATTGAAGATGATTATCACAACTTTGAAGCTCTAAACATTCCTGCGCATCATCCAGCGCGAGCTATGCAAGATACCTTCTACTTTAATCCGTCAACCGTGCTAAGAACGCATACATCTCCTGTTCAAGTGCGCACAATGGAAACGACTCAGCCGCCAATTCGAATTATTTGCCCTGGTCGTGTTTATCGTTGTGACTCTGATCAAACTCATACTCCTATGTTTCATCAGGTTGAAGGTCTATTGATCGACGAAAATATTTCGTTTGCTGATCTGAAGGGGATTTTGCAGCAATTTTTGAATGTCTTCTTTGAAGATGATTTAAAAGTTCGCTTCCGACCAAGTTACTTTCCATTTACTGAGCCTTCAATAGAAGTGGATATCATGCGAACCAATAGCAAAGGCGAAGAGTCTTGGCTGGAAGTGTTAGGTTGTGGCATGGTGCACCCGAAAGTGCTTGAAATGTCAGGAATTGATTCTGAGAAATACACTGGTTTTGCTTTTGGCATGGGCGTTGAGCGTTTTGCGATGCTGCGCTACAAAGTAGACGACCTTCGTATGTTCTTCGAAAACGATTTGCGCTTCCTTAAACAATTCAAGTAACCAGTCGACCTAGGATGTTTTTATGAAAATTAGTGAGAATTGGCTAAGAGAGTGGGTCAATCCAGACATCAGTAGCGATGATTTGGTTGCTCAGATAACGTTAGCTGGCCTTGAAGTGGATGAAGTGTTACCTGTTGCCTCTGAATTTTCAGGTGTGGTAGTAGGGGAGATTATCGGAGCTGAGCCTCATCCGAATGCTGATAAGTTGCAAGTTTGTCAGGTGTCTGATGGCGTAGATGTTTTTCAGGTAGTTTGTGGTGCGCCAAATGCGCGTCCAGGTATCAAGATTCCATTTGCTAAAATTGGCGCTGTTCTAGGTGCAGATTTTAAAATTAAAAAAGCCAAACTTCGTCAAGTAGAGTCTTTTGGTATGTTGTGCTCAGCCTCTGAATTGGGATTGAGCGACGACCATGATGGCATTATGGAATTACCAGCTATTGCGAAAGCGGGCGAAGACTTCCGTGCTTTTTTGAATCTTGATGATCAGATTATTGATGTAGATTTAACCCCTAACCGTAGCGACTGTTTAAGTGTTGCTGGCTTGGCTCGCGAAGTGGGTGTTTTAAATAAAGCTGATGTGACACCGGTTAGCGTCACTCCGGCCGACATTGCTATTGATGATGCTTTCCCAGTGCGAGTAGATGCGGCAGATGCTTGTCCTCGTTATTTGGGGCGTGTTGTGCGTGGTGTTGATGTTAAAGCTCAGACTCCTTTATGGATGGTTGAGAAGCTCCGTCGCAGTGGTATTCGTTCTATCGACCCAATTGTAGATATCACTAATTATGTGATGCTTGAGTTGGGTCAGCCGATGCATGCCTTTGACTTGGCAAATTTGTCAGGTTCGATTGTTGTGCGAATGGCCAAAAAAGATGAAAAAATCGTCTTGCTTGATGGTCAGGAAGTGACACTTCGTGATGATACTTTGGTTATCGCTGATGAAAAATCACCACTAGCTATTGCTGGCATTATGGGTGGCGAAGGGTCTGGGGTTAACGAAGAGACGAAAGATATCTTTTTAGAGAGTGCTTTCTTTGCGCCATTGTCTTTGGCTGGTAAAGCGCGTTCTTATGGTTTGCATACAGATTCCTCTCATCGATTTGAGCGTGGCGTAGATGCAACTCTGCAAGAGCGAGCAATTGAACGAGCTACTGCGCTAGTTGTAGGAATAGCTGGCGGTCAAGTTGGTCCAATTACGCATGCTGTTAATGAGGCTTCTTTGCCTGAAGCGGCATTAGTAACCCTGCGTCGTAAAAAGCTTGATCAGTATTTAGCAATGTCTATCGACAAAGATCTTGTGACAGATATTTTGACTCGTCTCGGTTTGGAGATGGTTGAAGTCACTGAGGAAGCTTGGACGACAAAAGCACCATCTCATCGCTTTGATATCGCCATAGAAGCTGATTTGATCGAAGAGGTTGCCCGCATCTACGGTTACGACAATCTTCCTTCTTCTATGCCTCAGGCTGCGGTCAACTTTACGCCTTTGTCAGAGACTAAAACTCAGATTCAAGTATTGCGTTCGATCTTGGTGTCACAGGGTTATCAAGAAGCGGTTACTTATAGCTTTATTGATCCTGTGTTGAGCAAGCAATTTCTACCTAACATCGAGCCTGTGCCATTGGCGAATCCTATTTCAGCAGACATGGGTGTGATGCGTCCAAGTTTGGTGCCGGGATTGGTTAAAGCGTATCTTTACAATCAGAATCGTCAGCAGTCACGTGTTCGTTTGTTTGAAACGGGTCGTCGTTTTATTGGTTCTGTTGAGGCTTTGGCTGATTTGGATCAGCAGCAGCAAGTGGCCGGCTTAATTGCGGGTACTCGTCATGCTGAAGCTTGGTATCACGGCAGTGAGAAGGTTGATTTCTACGATCTGAAGGCGCACGTGGAAGCCTTGTTTGCTTTAAATGACGGTGGTAAGCCAACTTACGAACGTTCTAGTTGTGAATTTTTACATCCAGGCCGTTCCGCTGATATCTTTTTAGGCGGTCAGTTTGTAGGTTTGATGGGAGAGTTGCATCCACAATTGTCTAAGACATTGGGTGCGAATCAGTCTATCTATGTATTTGATATTGCTCTAAACGCGGTATTAAATGCAACTTTGCCAGAGTATAGGGCTGTTTCTCGTTTCCCTGAGGTTCGTCGTGACCTGGCGTTGCTGGTTGACCGTTCTGTGCCTGTGAGTGAGTTGGAGAAGGTGATTTCAGCAACGGCTGGCGATGCGCTTAAAAGTGTGTTGGTTTTTGATGTTTATCAGGGCCAAGGTATTGATGAGACGAAAAAAAGTGTCGCTTTGGGCTTGACGTGGCAGCATCCTTCACACACTCTTAGTGATGAAGAAGTGAACAACTCAGTTGAACAAACTGTTGCAGCCTTGTCTGAGCAGTTGGGAGCCGTTGTAAGGGGGTAGATTTATGGGATCGTTGACAAAAGCGGACCTTGCTGAAAATTTAGTGGATTCAATTGGTCTAAGTAAAAAAGACGCCAAAGATCTTGTAGAAGGTTTTTTTGACGTGGTGCGAAGTTCACTAATAGAAAGACAGCAAGTTAAGTTGTCGGGCTTTGGTAATTTTGAAGTGCGTGAAAAGAGTCAGCGCCCTGGTCGAAATCCTAAGACGGGAGAAGAAATCCCAATTACCGCGCGTACCGTTGTTACTTTTCGACCTGGGCAGAAGCTTAAGTCAAAAGTAGAAGACTATATGCAAGAGTAGCTTTGTATGTTTCTAAAAAAAGCCATCCGCTTGGATGGCTTTTTTGTATCCGACTGTTCTGTGTGCCTATTTATCTAGTGTTTAGCCTTAAGGTGTGTCTCTTTACTATATAGGGCTAATATGGAAAGTAGAATCATATCTAGATCAATGTTTAAGCGATGAACTCCTAAAAATCTAGCGTCATGATTAAATTGAAAAAAAGTTTATAAAAGTCTTCCCTTTTCAATTCGTTATAGTAATATACGCACCCGCTGACAGGGACAGAGTTTAACTCTTTAGCTGTTGGTTTCGGGGCGTAGCGCAGCCTGGTAGCGCACTAGCATGGGGTGCTAGTGGTCGCAGGTTCAAATCCTGCCGTCCCGACCAAAAATTTGAGAAATGCCGCTATAGCTCAGTTGGTAGAGCATCTGACTTGTAATCAGAGGGTCCCGAGTTCGACTCTTGGTGGCGGCACCATAATTTGGTCAAAGTTTCTTTCTTTAGGAATAAAGATTAGAAATAAAAAAAGATTTTGCTTTTATTAAAGCCGCTATAGCTCAGTTGGTAGAGCATCTGACTTGTAATCAGAGGGTCCCGAGTTCGACTCTTGGTGGCGGCACCACTTCTTAGGAAGTTATTTAAAAGTGAACTGCGTCATGTAATGCCGCTATAGCTCAGTTGGTAGAGCATCTGACTTGTAATCAGAGGGTCCCGAGTTCGACTCTTGGTGGCGGCACCATTTACTTGCGATATGTGAGTGAATTGAAAAATTTGATTTAGCGTTAAGCCGCTATAGCTCAGTTGGTAGAGCATCTGACTTGTAATCAGAGGGTCCCGAGTTCGACTCTTGGTGGCGGCACCACCTACTTAATAAAGTAAGTTGGGATAGAAACGTTAAACAATGATTGGGTGTGTAGCTCAGTTGGGAGAGCGTCGCCCTTACAAGGCGAATGTCGGGAGTTCGAACCTCTCCACACCCACCACTAACTAGGCAGTGGGCTTCTTACTTAGGTAAAGGCAAAAGTACTAGACCATGTTGGAGTGGTAGTTCAGTTGGTTAGAATACCTGCCTGTCACGCAGGGGGTCGCGGGTTCGAGTCCCGTCCATTCCGCCATCTTTCGACAAGATGTAAAACTACGAGTCGGGTGTGTAGCTCAGTTGGGAGAGCGTCGCCCTTACAAGGCGAATGTCGGGAGTTCGAACCTCTCCACACCCACCACTTATAGAAGAGTGGTTAAACAATCTATGACAACGGAGTGGTAGTTCAGTTGGTTAGAATACCTGCCTGTCACGCAGGGGGTCGCGGGTTCGAGTCCCGTCCATTCCGCCANTTACTTTTAATGAGAAGTAAGTTGGCAAGCGTTACCATCATTATGATGGGTGTGTAGCTCAGTTGGGAGAGCGTCGCCCTTACAAGGCGAATGTCGGGAGTTCGAACCTCTCCACACCCACCACTTATAGAAGAGTGGTTAAACAATCTATGACAACGGAGTGGTAGTTCAGTTGGTTAGAATACCTGCCTGTCACGCAGGGGGTCGCGGGTTCGAGTCCCGTCCATTCCGCCANTTACTTTTAATGAGAAGTAAGTTGGCAAGCGTTACCATCATT
>NZ_CP025532.1:2570643-2669364 GCF_018336955.1 Marinomonas sp. A3A | reverse complement strand
GCCATTTTCCTTAGTTCTAATATATAAATCTATTAACTCAGGAAAAGGCAATCCCACATAGTGGGAGTGTAGTTAAGATTTTTGGCTTAAAAAATCTCATGTTCTTAGAGTTTCTCTACTTCATATCTTATTTATATAAAAATTATGATTGGGTGTGTAGCTCAGTTGGGAGAGCGTCGCCCTTACAAGGCGAATGTCGGGAGTTCGAACCTCTCCACACCCACCATCTATTCTTGTTTAGGAATTCTTTTACAAGTCTCTGAATTTTAATGGTGTAATCATTCTTTTTATCGCATTGAATTTGTGACCGCGCTGTGACGATGGTCTTTTGAAATTATCCATGTGACCTGGCTATGACCGATTTGTGTCATATTTTGCGAATTCCATTTCTCGTAACCTTTTTTCAAAAGCATTTCTCGTGTGATTTTGTAGCTCATACTAACAAGTCACAGACCCCCTAGTTTCTCTTTTAGAACATCTTGTTTTACTTTATTGGGTCCATATCAGGCCTTTCGGAACCCAAATTGATATTTAAATATTCTAAATTGGTGCTCGCCTGTTGCCATGATACTAGTTTTCAAGTACTCCGTTCGAATAGGTTCTTTGTTAATTCGAGGGTGCTTTTTCCAAACTCGTATCTTGCTCGGTATTTCTGTAACTAACCAACTTAACTTTCTATTCTTCGTTTCTTTGCGATTTTCCACGCCTCGATAGCTGGAATTTGCCGAGATAAAAGATTTCTCTCCATGCATCAGATTTAGCAGTTGGTGAAGGTCGTGTACATTCGCAGAGGTTGTCGTAAGGCTGTGTACTAGGCCACGTTTTCTATCGACATCAATATGGGCTTTCAGGCCAAAATACCATTGCTTCCCTTTCTGTGTTTGATGCATTTCTAGATCGCGTGAGCTCACTTATTTTTAGTAGAGCTTGCCGCCTCAATGATAGTTGCATCAACGATCGTACCTTCTTTGAAACATACGCCAGCATCAGGTAGTCATTTGTGTACTTCTTTAAAAAGCTTATACCCAAGCTTGTGTCTTTTCGGCAAATGTCTGAAGTTCATTATGGTTGTGTGATTAGGTATTGCATCTTCTAATGATAATACTGCAAACAGTCAAATTGGGGGGATCTCGTAAAGTACATATTCCATAGCAGTATCACTCATGCTGTATAAGTTCTGCATAAAGTGAATACGCAGCATAATGGAAAGAGGGTCTGGGTGACGACCGTTGCTGGCTTTTGGATAAAATGGCTCTATTTGAGCTTCAAGTTTGTTGCCAAGGAATCAGCTCATCCATTTAGCAAAGGAAGAGTTCTTTGTGGGTCTTATGGCGTTTGCTGGTAAATTCGGTATCGGCAAAAGGGAGTTGCTTCATGCTGAGGAGGATTGGTTGATTAAGTCGGCATGATTATCTCATGTTGCCGACTTAATCGCATGTTTCTCAACTTGTTTGCAAGCTTATCTTGGCCTCTGAAAAGCAAATTCTTAATCAGCGCATTCTATCTAACCTAAAAACATTTCATCATTCCTCGAATACCACTTTGTCAGATCTACATAAGAAAGCGGTAGGGCTCGTCAAATAAGGAAAAAAGCCTTTCCATTGGCCAGCTAGCAGCCACGCTGAACTTAATAATTACAGCCAGTGTGCCGGCGTCTTATAGGGGGGGGACACAGAAGCTGTTTGAAGCTCAACTTAAGCGTGTGCTATTGAGCAACATACAAGCAGAGTAGCCTGAATTGCTGCCTGTTCCTCCTTTGAGGAGCTCAGAAACTATTTCTTCATGCGAAAGAATTGAATTGACTGGAATAATTCGACAGCAAAGAAGAAGCCGACAAGCAGGTTGATGGCTCTGTAAATCACTTTTTAGTGAAGCAAGAATTGATTCATTTATCTATTGTATATATGATAATCATTATCTCTTTCGTTTCTAGTATTGGTGTATCTCATGTTGCTAGTATGGACACTGTTGCGTGGTAGTTCCTTCAAGTTCTTTGTTGCCGTTATTTTAAGTGCCTTGAGCGGAGGTTGTGGCGTTGCCGTGATCTCTATGATTGGTCGAGTTACCTCAGCTGATGCGATTACCGGACAGGATGTGGTTCTGTTGTTTGCCTTCATTTTTATGCTGTTTGGGTTAAGTTTCTTTTCTCAGGCGATGCTAACTTCGCTTGGTCACCATGTGGTGTATCGGTTACGTCTCCATTTATGTCGTCGTATTCTGAAAACCTCTGTCGAGCGTATTGATCAACTGGGTCAACCTGCGATCTTGGCGAGTCTCACGAAGGATGTGACAGCTATTAGTCAGGCGTTTAACAGTTTGCCTTTTGTTGTTTATGGGGTGGCTGTTTTACTCTGCTGTTACGGATATTTAATACAACTATCCGTGCCTTTTTTCCTCAGTACGCTTGTCATGACAATATTATCGGTTGTTATCGCCAAGCAGCTCATGTCTGCTTCAAGAAGGCTAAAACGGGAAGTCAGGGAAAATGATGACGCCCTTTATGATCGTTACGCAGGATTATTGCTGGGACGAAATGAACTCAAGCTGAGTCGCGCACGGCGCAATCGTTTTTTTGAAGACAGCTTAAAACCCATAGTGGGTAAGGCATTGGGCCTTGAAGTTCGGGCAGATCGCTACACAGTGCTCAATGGTAGTTGGGTAAATACTTCGATTCTCTTATTAATTGCTGCCATCATTTTGATTCATACCTTGTTTGGTATTGGTTCGAAAGAACAACTGATGGGCTTTGCTTTGACTATTCTGTACCTGCGTTCTCCACTGGCGGGAATGATTGGGTCTTTGCCAGCTTTGATACAAGGCTCTGTTGCCTATAACAAGGTCCAGCAGTTGGAACTAAATGAAGCCGAAGACAAACCTGAGCAGGAGAGAGCGTTAACGCAGAATTGGCAGTCGTTACAGCTTCGTGAAGTTACTTACCAATACCCTTCAGAGTCAGATGAGTCGGGTTTTTCTGTGGGGCCTATCAATTTTGAATTAAAACAGGGTGAGTTGGTGTTTTGGGTGGGTGGCAATGGCAGCGGAAAGTCCTCCTGCGCACGCCTTGTAACGGGGCTTTATCACCCTCACGGTGGTGAGGTTCTCTTTGCTGGAGAAAAAATCGATGAGACGAATCGAGACTGGTTTTTGAGTCACTTCTCTGTGGTGTTCGCCGACTTTTACTTGTTTAAACAACTGATTAATGAAACCGGTCACAGGCCTGATGAAGTCTTGGTGGAACATTACCTGAATGCCCTGGCTCTGGAACAAAAAGTCACCGTATCTGAGGGGAAGTTAAGCTCGACCAAATTGTCTCAAGGGCAACGTAAACGCCTTGCTTTGTTGCTGGCCTATTTGGAAAACCGCAGCATTATCTTATTGGATGAGTGGGCAGCGGATCAGGACCCTTCGTTTCGAAAAGTGTTTTATACCGAACTCTTACCTGAACTAAAAGCCAGAGGGAAAACGGTGATCGCCATTACCCATGATGACCATTACTTTTATCTGGCTGACAAAATTTACCGCATCCATCAAGGTGTCATGAGCTTACACGAAGAAGAAAGTTATGATGATCAGGTTACCACGGTAGTGTTCCCGTATAATGATAAGGAAGATATGAAATGTTAAGAAAGACCGGAGGTATATTGGTTCTGATTCTTTCCTGCTGTGTGCATTCTGTTCTGGCAGACGAAGTTACCCATGCGGTTGCACTTTATGGCGACCCGAAATACCCAGCGAATTTTGATCACTTTGAATACGCCAACCCCAATGCTCCTAAGCAAGGAGAGCTTGTGATGGCGGAAATTGGTAGCTTTGACTCACTTCATCAGTTTATTAACCTGGGGTCCAAACCAAGAGGTTTGTTTTGGCTCTATGATAGCCTGACAGATCGTGGCCATGATAAAGATGAAATTAAAACCCGTTACGGTGTACTGGCCGAAACCATTGTCATTGCCGACGATAACTCTTGGGTCAAATACAAAATTAGAAAAGACGCTCGATTCAGCAATGGCACACCAGTCACGGCAGAGGATGTGGCATTCTCCGTCAAGACCTATCAGACACAGGGGCTTAGCAATATTAAATCTCGCTTTCAGGGAGTGAAAAGCGTGGATGTACTAAGTCCAAAAGAAGTGCGGTTTAACTTTGGCAATGAGGGCAGCCGCTTACAGGTATTAAATTCAGGCAATCTGCCGGTATTATCAAAACACTTCTGGCAAGGTAAAGACTTTACCAAGTCTTCTTTGGAGGTGCCGTTGGGTAGTGGCCCTTATAAGATTACCTCTGTTGTGCCTGGGCGCAGTATCACTTACACCTTGCGTGATGATTACTGGGCAAAAGATTTGCCAGCCAACCGAGGCAAGTACAACTTTAAAACCATTCGTGTTGAGTATTTTAGAGACCGAAATGCCGCTGTACAGGCGTTAGAAGCTGGAGAAGTGAATTACATTGCTGAATCCAATCTGGCGCGTTGGCAAAAGTTGTATCAAGGGAAGGCCTTTACCGACGGGGAAGTTGTTAAAGAGAAAATTGATTACGATGCTCCTTCTTTTGTGACTGCGTTCTTGTTTAACTTAAGAGAAGCGAAGTTTGCCAACCCTAAAACCCGCGAAGCGCTGGTGCATGCCTTCGACTTTACATGGCTGAATAAGCGTGCGTTTGGTGGACAATACAAGAGAGCCGAGAGTCTTTTTAATAACAGCTTTCTGGCCTCTAGTGGTGGCGTCTCCCCACAAGAAAAAGCGATCTTAACGCCTTTTCGTCAGAACTTACCGGATGAGTTGTTTAATGAGACCTTTTCCTGGCCAACCACAGACGGATCGGGTGACAACCGACAAAATCTGATAAAAGCCAAGGCATTACTTGACGAGGCGGGTTGGAAATTGGAAGGGGGGAAACTGGTGGATGCTCAGCGTAAGCCGTTTGTCATTCATTTTCTAGTGCCTTCCCCTGATATGAAACCGGCTTTGGGGGCCTATTTACAGAATTTGAAGCGTCTTGGTATTGACGGGCAGATATCCGTTAGAACCGGAACCGAATTTTATAAACAGCTAATGCAGCGTCAATTTGATATGACGCCTATTCAGTATAAGGTGCGTATTCCACCCAATACTGAGGTGCAATCCGCCTTACTGTCTTCGTTTGCCAATGTGGCCACCAGTAGCAATATCGCAGGTTTTAATGACCCTGTGATTGATGCACTGGTAGAGGAGTTGGTTCATGCGAAGGACTATCAGCAGGCAGAAAACTACGGCAGAGCATTAGATCGGGTATTAAAGTGGAAGTATTACTTCTTACCTCTTTGGGCGCGTAATTTCCAATTGGTCGCCCATGCGGATAATATCAAGCGTCCCAAAGTGAATCCGGCTTATGGTTATGAAGTGGAGTTCTGGTGGGACGAGAACGCGAGTCATTAAGTGGGATGATGCGACATTACTTGATAAAACGGTTGCTGCTGATCATACCTACTTTGGTGGCGATTGTGACACTGAATTTTTTTCTGTTGCAGTGGTTACCTGGGGGGCCTGTTGATGCTGTTTTAGCAAAAATGAGTGGCGTTGAAACAGGTACGACCGCACTTTTCGAGAGCGACAGTACAAACCTTGATACAAACCATATTGATGAGCAACTACGTCAAAAGATTGCCCATCAATATGGTTTTGACCAACCGCTCTGGCAGCGCTATTTTGATACTCTTTGGCATTATCTGAGTTTGGATCTAGGGCAGAGTTACTTTAGCGGGCAGTCTGTCTCTTCCCTAATTTTGAGTAAACTGCCAGCTTCATTTTCCATCGGATTTTGGAGTTTGCTGATTATCTATCTTATTGCTGTGCCATTAGGGGTCTGGAAGGCTTTGAGTCGAGGTGGTTGGCTAGATGCTCTAAGTAGCCTTGCCCTGTTTACCTCCTTCGCACTTCCTACTTTTATTGTTGCTATTCTTTTTATGATTATATTCGCCGGTGGCGGAGTGTTTAGCTGGTTTCCCCTAAGAGGGCTTGTATCGGCGGATTTTGCGCAGCTTTCTTTTGGGGCACAGGTGAAAGATTACCTATGGCATCTGGTGTTGCCGGTGATGACTTGTGTGGCAGGTGGCTTGGCCCCTATTACACTGTTGGTTAAAAACGCCGTGATAGACCAACTTCATCAAAATTACGTGGATACGGCGCTCAGTATGGGGGAGAGTCGTCAAAGTGTTATTTTTCGCCATGTGCTGCCAAATAGTTTGTTGGTACTGGTTGCGCGTATTCCCAATGATCTTCTAGCCTTGTTCATTGGTGGTGCTTTGCTTGTGGAAATTATCTTCTCACTTGATGGTATTGCCTTGCTGGCTTTTGAGTCTGTACTGCAACGGGATTATCCTGTGGTGTTGGGTGTTATCTATATTTACTCCCTGTTAGGGCTGTGTATGACACTTTTGGGGGACATGCTTTATCGGCTGGTGGACCCAAGACTAAGCTTTGAGGCGGTGAGAATATGAAGTTTCAGGGAAAGTATGCCGCTATTATGCGCCGTGGGAAAATGGCGGCTTTTTTCTTGGCGCTTGTCTTTTTATTAAGCTGTATCTCCCCGATTATCGCCAACGATAAGCCGTTGATGGTCCACTACAAACAGCACTGGTTTTTTCCTATCGTGAAGGCGTATCCTGAAACAGCATTTGGCGGTTTTTTTGACACCGAGGCCGATTATAAAGACGACTTTATCGCTCAGGAAATCACCCAACAGGGGTGGTGGTTGTGGCCTCCTGTCCGCTTTTCTTATGACACCGTTAATTACAATGTGAGCTTCCCTTCGCCACCTTCTGGTGTGAATTGGCTTGGTGTGGATGATCAGGGGCGCGATGTGCTGGCCCGTATTCTGTATGGTACGCAGATCAGTCTGCTCTTTGCTTTAGGCTTGAGTGTCAGTGTTGCTTTTCTTGCGCTGTGTTTTGGCTCCTGGCAGGGATATTATGGTGGCAAAGTCGATTTGATCGGGCAACGCATAACGGAAATATGGGGAGCCATTCCGGCCATTTTTATTGTCATGATTCTCTCCAGTCTGGTTCGCCCAGGTCCTTGGATGTTGTTGATGATTCTCTCCCTTCTTGGGTGGCATCATCTGGCACAGCAGGTTCGAGCTGAGGTGTTACGTATTCGTCAGTTGGATTATGTACAGGCCGCGATTATTGCGGGTATATCTGATCAACGTATTATTTTTACTCACGTACTGCCTAATGCTCTGGTGTCATTGTTGAGTAACTTACCCTTTATTTTCGCCGGAGCCTTGGGAGCACTAATTACGTTAGATTTTCTCGGGTTTGGCTTGCCTTCTGGTTATCCTTCTTTAGGCGAGTTGTTGGCACAGGGGAAAAACAATTTACAAGCTCCATGGCTTGGCGTGACTGGTTGTGTGTATATTCTGATGTTAGTGACTTCTGTTGTCTTAATGGGCGAAATGGCTCAAGAGCGATCCGCAAAACGTTCTTCCAATATAGAGCAAAGAGGGGAGGGGCAATATGCTTAGTTGTGAAGGTATTTCTTTTTCCATTGCTAATCAGACGTTACTGGAAAATATTCACTTCCACTTGCCAGAAGGAAAAACCTTGGCGATTGTGGGAGAGAGCGGTGCTGGAAAGACCTTGCTTTCCAGGTTAATACTGGGATTGCAACCGGAAAATGGTCGCTTACAAGGAAGCATGTTACTTGCGGGTCAATCTCTTGCTCAGTGCAATGACAAGGATTGGCAAGCAATACGGGGGCGGTTAATTGGGCGAGTGGCACAAGAGCCTTTATCCGCATTAAATCCGGTGAAGCGAATAGAGTGGATATTGACCAGAGTACTTCGCTTGCATGCTGGAAGTAAACTGTCGCAAGACGAATGTACAGAAAAAATACATGCGCTTTTAGAGCAGGTAGGATTGGAAGAAAATCATAAAAGACGTTTTCCCCATCAGCTTTCTGGAGGACAACGGCAACGAGTATTGATCGCCTTGGCGATTGCCAATCAACCAAAACTGATTATTGCAGATGAGCCTTCAACAGCATTGGATAGCCGAACTCAACAGCAAATTATGGCGTTGCTGAAGCAACTTCAAACCAGCTGGAATATGACCATGGTCTTTATTTCTCACGACTTGTCAATGGTGCGGGAAATAGCAGATCAGGTCATGGTGCTAAAACGAGGTAAGATCGTTGAGCAAGGAAGTGTTGAAAGCGTTTTTTCTGCGCCTGAACACGAATATACTAAAAGGCTGCTGGCGCCGGAAATCATACAGGGTGTGACGGCTAACCCAATATCTCCATTGTTAAGCGTGATGGATCTTACGGTGAAGGGCATTCTTCATGGCGTGAGTTTTGACCTATCTCTTGGCGAGAATCTGGGTGTTATCGGAGAGAGCGGGGCAGGAAAATCCACCTTGGCAAAAGCCTTGCTCAGGCTGATACCCGCATCAGGTCATATTTGGTTTAATCGACAGGACTGGTTGTCTTTAACTCCCAATGTTCTACGGCAGCAGCGTGCCAGTATGCAGTTTGTGTTTCAGGATACGGCAGCCAGTTTTAACCCTCGCCTTACTATTCGTCGCTCCTTAAAGGAGGTTTACCGAGTCAGCTGTGCGACAGAAAGCGTGCCATCGCTTGCGGTAAAATTAGCCAGTGCCATGGAAGAGGTGGGGTTAGACTCTGCTTTACTGGATCGCTACCCTCATGAATTATCCGGAGGACAACGACAGAGAATCATGATTGCCCGTGCACTGCTTCTCTCGCCCAGATTGCTGATTCTGGACGAGCCAACAACGGCGCTGGATAAGCTAAGTCGCCAAAGCATTATGGATTTGATCCAGAGATTACAAGCACAGCGCCATTTCAGTTTGATTGTTATTAGCCACGATCAAGGTCTTTTAGAGTGCCTGTGTCATAGGTATCTGGTGTTGTCTCACGGTAGACAGCTGGCATTTGGCGAATGGGAAGATAGGGGCATGCATCAAGTCCAAAACATCACATCATTACAGGTTGAGTCATTATGAACCCCTTGGAGCCACTATTAAACCGACGTTCATATTGTCGGAAAAAACTCACTTCCCCTGCCCCAAACGATCAAGAAATGAGGTCGCTTTTTAATCTGGTGATGACCACCCCTGATCATGGCAACTTAAAACCCTGGCGTTTTCTGGTGGTAAAAGAAGAGAACATGCCCAAGTTGGCCGAGGCCACGCTGGAAATGTATCGACAACAATCCCCAGATGGAAAGGTGACGGAGAAGGCACGTCGTTCAGCAAAAGAGATTGCCGAGTCTCCCATGATGATCATAGCAATCAGCAATGTGAAACCAGAGCATCATGTCTCACTCTGGGATCAGCAGCTATGTGGTGGTGCGGCGGTGCAGAATATCATGAATGGTCTACACCTGATGGGGTATGGCGCTTTCTGGTATACCTTTCTTGCGGGCAATGCGCTAAAGCCTATTCTTGGCATGAAGCCAGAAGATCAGGTTTTAGGGGCAATTGCGGTGGGGACGCCAATAGAACGTTTTAAACGTCCGCTGAAACGTAAGGCTCCTGATGATTATTGTTTTGAATGGCAAGGTTTGGGAGAAGTTGCCACGTCTCTTTTCTCCGATAAAAAATCAGACTAATCCCGTTTATAGACAGCTTCAAGCGATGTGGCTAACGCCGTGAGAAATCTTTCTAGGTCTGGCTGAAAATAGAAATGATCGCCGGGCCAGTTTATATGTTGATAATCCTCACTATAGTGTTTCCATTCCTTTATATACTCAAGTTTGACTACAGGATCATCCGTGCCATGAATCGTGGTAATAGGGCAGGATAACGGCACTTTTTTTGAGATCTGATAATGCTCATTTAAGGCAAGATCTGCGCGAATAATGGGAAGAACCAGTTCCATTAATTCTGGATGATTCAGCACTTCCTGTTTTAGTCCGCCTATTTGCTTGAGTGCGGCAATCAATTCTGAATCGCTTAAATGACTTTTCAATGAGGTTTTTTCCCGTTTATGTGGCGCATGGCTTGACGAGATAAAAACACTTTTAGGAGCCTTATAGGGACTTTGTTGAATTTTTAGCGCTAATTCGTAGGCAACAATACCGCCAAGGCTGTGACCAAAAAGATGGTAATCTTCGTTGTTTTTTAGTTCATCTTGCAGCTGGTGCATCATATCTTGTGCTAGTGCATCTATGCTTTTGGTTGGCGGGTCGTTAAAGCGTCGCCCTCGGGCAGGGTATTCTGGGCAGATAAGTGCGATGTTTTTTTGTTCAAAAAAGAGTTTCCATGGCGCGAAAAGGCTGGAGGAACTACCTGAAGAAGGAAAGCAAATAAGTGTTTTCATAAGCAAAGATTTTTTGAAAGGAAGGTTCAATGAAATAAAGGAAAGGCTTTTTTACAGAGCCTTTCCTTTATTGGTTTTTAAAGCAAGGTTAAAAGCTGTATTTTGCTTTTAAAGAGACAGTGCGAGGTTCACCTAAATAAACTGCATTTTGTGTGGAATCTGAACCAGCGCTGTAATAATCCTCATCAAATATATTTGCAACGGTTAACTGCATGCGTAGCTGGTCGTTTGCGAAACTAGGTTGGTACCAAAGGGTCACATCGGTTGTCGTATAAGCATCCAGTTTGTAGTCGTAGTCTTTCCTGCGATTTCCTGCACGCTCTCCGACATAAAGGATACCTGTGCCGACTCCCCACTCTTCTGTGACATCATAAAATAACCAAGCACTTGCGTTGTGCATCGGCACGTTGACTGGTTTATTCGCACTATCCGGAGAATCTACAAAATCAACGTCTGTATAGCCATATGAAAATAAGGTGGTTAATTGATCGTTGATGGCGTAATCACCATCAATTTCAAAACCTTGGCTGCGTTGTTTGTAGACATCATAACTAATTGGATTGCCATCGTTTCTATAAGCAACGTTATCTAAGTTGATATGGAACGCGGATGTTGTCAAATTAAGTTTGTGATTTAAGAGCGAAAGCCTGATGCCTGCTTCGTATTGTGTACCTTCCTGTGGGTCTACCCATTCTTGCTTCACTGTATCGAAATTGTTGTTTGGTAGATAAGAAGTCGCAATATTTGAGAAGAAAGACACGGATTCAGATAGCTTATATAGGGCGCCTATTTGTCCACTTAGGTTAGAGTCATTCGGACTTTTGGCGTCTGAGTTGCTAAAGTTGGCTCTCCCTGCAGAGTCAGCTAAAATGGCGCTGTCATAGGTGTCTTTGAATTCTCTTGAATAAGTATCATGTCGAAGCCCTACAGCAAAGTTCCAGTCTCCATACTTTATTAAATCATTGATAAAAATGCCGTATTCTTTTATTTCTTCTTTTGTTGTATTTAAGTGGTAGTAATCATTTGGGTCGTTGGCTGCTGAGCTATCTGTGTAATAATTATACAGTCCGGAATTTGGTGATGTTTCACCAAATATTCGAGCAGAGAGTGCTGCCATTGTGGTATTTGACCAGCTTTTAGAGGCATTGTTAATTATTGTCTCTTTGTAACGTGTTGCGTCAGCACCAGTAATAATTGTGTGAGAGCTTTTTCCCCAGTCAAAGTTAAGTTGGTTTTCCCAAGAGAATATGTCTGTGTTGCTGCTTGCTTGGCTATCGTTAACATAGCGGTTGATATTACCGTCAAATGCTACTTTGTATTGATCTTGGTTTCGGACACTTGTGCCAAGAACTGTTGATACTGAAGCGTCTGAAGCTGCATAGAAATGCACTCTGCGACCGTCTGTATCACGCTTTTGATGTTGATATTTGAAGCGAGTCGTCCAGTAATCATTGACGTCATGAGCCACTTCAAAACCAAATTTTTCAGTTTCACGCTCCTGTCTAGAAAAGCTAGTGCCTATTCGGCTAGAGTCAATATCTAGAAAATCCCACCCTGTGTTTGAGGTGTTACGTACCGCCAATGTGCCACGATCGAAAGGAAGCTCCTCTTTATTGTATTTATAAAATAGAGTGACTTCGGTGTCCTCACTAGCAAACCACGTAATGGTCGGAGCAATAAAGGTTTGGGTGCTGTCTGAGTCATCTCGCCATCCATCAGAATCATCCGTTACTCCGACAATACGATAAAGAACCGTTTTGTCTTTATTAAGCGCTCCAGTGCTGTCGATGCTTAGACGTTGTTGTCCATGTTCATCTAGATTCAACTCAATATCTGTTGCTTGGTTAGGTGATGGCTTTTTGCTAATGACGTTGATTAGTCCACCAGGATTCATGTTGCCATACAAAACTGATTCTGGCCCTTTAACTACTTCGACATACTGAATGTCTTCCATAACCGCTTTATCTTGTGCGACGCCATATACTCTAGCGCCATCTTCATAGACGTTGGCATTAAAACCACGAATAGAAAATTGATCTCTTGTTCCGCCATAGTTGTTGTCTTCGGATACGTTGCTGATGTTATGTACTACATCGCTTAAAGAGCTCGCATTTTGCTCACTTGCAATCTCGTCGTTTATAACCACTACAGATCTTGGGATTTCAGCTAGGTTTGCCTCAGTTCGCATGGAGGATTGTGAGACATTTGTTGTTAGCGATTGTTTGACGCCAGAGATAACAAGTGTGTCTAGCGTATTATCCTCTGTAGTTGTGTTTTGATCTGTAAGTTCATCTGCTGCTAGAGCAAGCGGACTGATTATAGCGAGAGCCAGAATAAATGAATGTCTTGGTTTGATCCTAGATGAGACATATTTGGCTATGAGTGTCTTGTTCATATTGTTGCTCTAATCCTATTTTTTTATTGATAGCGTTTGTTAAATGTTTTGTGAATGCAATTAAGGCATTGACATTAATTTACAATTTATAGCAAAAAGAAATATTTATGTAAATGCTGTTGCAATCAATAATCGTTTTCATTTAATGTTTCGACAAATTTTGTCGCATTAGGTAAAGAGGATTAGGGATGTCAGTTATCGTTCAAAACAAAATATTGACTGCTAGCGAAGGGGCGTGTGCAGTATTGCCGCACATTATTTCTCTAGGTGAAGGGAGGAGTTGGCGAGACTCAATCGCTATTATTCACCGCGAAGTTGAGAATCATTTATTAAAATCTGGTGGGTTGTTGTTTAGGGGGGGAGATCTTTTAGGGGAAGCTGAATTCCAGGAATTTGCCAAAACTTTTGGTTTTCCTCTTCTTGATTATGAATTTGGTTCTACTCCGCGTACTGATTTGGGAGAAGGGGTCTACACAACAACGGAATACCCAGCACATCAGGTGATTCCGCTTCATAATGAACAAGCCTACACTCTCAACTGGCCAATGAAAATTTGGTTTCACTGCATTGAACCTGCGCACACAGAGGGGGAAACTCCTATTGCGGATAGCCGTAAAGTGTACCAGCGGATTCCAGTACGCATACGTGAACGCTTCGCAGAGAAAAAGCTAATGTATGTGCGCAATTACGGTAATGGTTTGGACTTGCCTTGGGAGAAAGTCTTTTCCACCGAAGACCCAAAACAGGTAGAAGCATTTTGTCGTCAGAATCAGATCGATTTTGAATGGAAAGGCGATGGTGAGTTAAGAACCCGCCAGATATGTCAATCTGTAGCACAGCACCCTATCACCCAAGAGTGGGTTTGGTTTAACCAAGCACACCTATTTCATGTTTCCAATCTGGATGCTCATATCCGTGAAACCCTATTGTCTATTGTAGAAGAAGAAGATCTCCCTCGTAATGTTTACTACGGCGATGGCACCCCCATTGAAGACAGTGTTTTGGATGAAATTCGCGGTGTGCTGGATTCGTGTATGGTCAAGTTCCCATGGCAAAAAGGGGACGTGCTGATGCTTGATAACATGTTGGTTGCCCATGCTCGTTCTCGATTTAGCGGCCCTAGAAAAGTAGTCGTTGCAATGGCTGAGCCCAATAAATAGATACATTTTAGATCTTCAATCTCCTCTTTTGTATGAAAATGTGGAGGAGGTAAGAGAGCTGCATACCTCTTCATCTTTGTTAAAAAGTGTGTGGCAGGGATCAGTCTTGATAATACCTTGCGTGACTTAGGAATTTCTTTATGGATATCACCTCTCCAAATCGGGGACATATTCTCGTTTCATCTAATCAATCTGCTCTTTGGTTCTTGTATAAACTGTCTCCTGAATCTTGTGCTTATAATATGCATTTTGCCTGTGTGCTGGGGCGGGATAAAGGTCAATTGCTAGCGCTTGATCAGCTTGAAGAGAGTTTTTATCAAGCGGTTCATCTTCAGCATACGATGCGTACCGGTTATTTCCAGGAGGGGAGCGAAGTAAAAGCCAAGCTCTTTGAGGCAAGTTGTGCTGAGTTTATCTGTGAACGAAAAAAACTGACGGAGCAGGAGCATAAAAGCTGGGTGAACGGGTCGGCAGATCAGCCTTTTTGTCTGGAAAAGGGTTATGTCATCAGAGCCAATGTATGTATTGATCAATACGTTTCCTATTTGGTGGTGACCGCACATCACATAGCAGGTGATTTCTATGCTATGGAGCGATTTATGCAGACCTGGGCTGAGTGTTATCAGCACTTGATGGGAGAAGGGGAAGCTCCACAGGTAAAGGAACAGTTTGCTGACTGGCTAGGACGTCAGGAGGACTGGCTGTCAAGCGAACAGGCGAGTAATACCATGCAGTTTTGGAAAGAAACCATTGGCTCTCTGCCAGAGAGTCTGCATGTTCCTGCGGACTTTGATCGCCCCAATGTCATTGGTTTTAACGGGGATCAGTATGTTTGCCATGCCGATGCAGAACTCTCCGATGCTCTGTTGTATGCTGCGAAAGCCTTAAAAACAACTCCTTATGTTTTGTTATTAAGTGCATTTCAATATTTCCTATATCGCCTAAGTGATCAAAAACGCTTTCTGATTGGTTCGCCGACTTCTGGTAGACGTGGTCGACGGGACCGAGAGGTGGTGGGTTATTGTGCCAACCCAATTCCTGTTTTAGCGGATTTTAACGAAGACACCAGTTTTGCCGAGCTTATCCAAAAAAATGCGAATTTTTTCGCTCAGGCAAGACCTCATCAAAGGTTGCCTTTTGCCAAACTAAGTCAGGCATTGCTCAAAGATCGCAGCGCAGAGAAAAGCGGCCTGACCAGCCATATGATGACCTATACCCAAATGCATGACACGCATTTTGCTTCGCCAATTATGGGGGAAATGTTGCAGCTGGGACAGCGGGGAGCAGCTCATGAGTTGCATCTTGGTGTGTTTAAAACCCAAGTAGGGAAACTGGATTTTATCTGGCGCTTTAATACCAGTTTGTATCGTGCGGACACCGTAGCGGCGATGGCGCAGGATTTTTTTGCCCTGCTGCATTGTTTATTAGCTGCTCCAAATGAGAGGTTATCGATCCAAACCGCGTTACTCTGGCTCGATCGGGCATCAGTAGATACGCAAGCTAGTGAGATGTCTGACGCATCTTGCTCAGCACTTGCCCTCTGGCAAAAACGCTCAAATGACGAAATCGCACTCTTGCATGGTGATAAACGCATTCTTGTTGGAGAGGTTAATCAGACGGCAGAGTGTTTAATAGCGAGCCTTAAATCGCAGAAAGAGCGAATAGGCAGCCCGATTGCCATCTTGTTACCCAGAGGGGAACGGCAAGTGGCTGCCATGCTAGCCGCTTGGAGACTTGGTGTACCCTATGTACCGCTGGATGATAAACAGCCTAGTACTCGTTTACAGCTTATGCTTCAGGAAGTGCAAGTTAGTGCGTGTATTGGTTTGGGTGAACGCCCGGATTTTTTGCCTGAAAACAGTCTTTGGCTGGATATGGGACAAGACATGTCTTCTGCAGGCCGCGTCTTGCCTTCTGTTTCTGGCGAACAGGAATCTGTAGATAAAAATGATACGGCATATCTGATTTTTACTTCTGGCTCAACCGGTACGCCCAAGGCCGTTTCCGTTTCCCAAGGGGCATTGGCCTCCTACGTGGATGCGGTGAACGAGCGGCTTAATTTACCCGCAGGCAGTGTCTATGCAAGTCTTGCCAGCATTGCGACCGACCTCGGTTACACGGCATTATGGGGTGGATTATTGGGTGGGTATCCAGTACGCATTCTGGATGAAGAATGGATGCTGGACGCAGAAGGTTTGGCGGATCACCTACAGACTCATTCTGTGGATATGTTGAAGGTTGTACCATCTCATCTACAGGGGTTACTAGCCTCGGAACGTCTGGAAATACTTCCCAAAAAAGCTCTGGTGTTGGGGGGGGAAGGAGTAACTCCTGAGCTGGTTAAACAACTGCAACAACAGGCCCCAGAACGGGCTCTCTTTAACCACTACGGGCCAACTGAAACCACCGTGGGGGTAATAGCAGGCAAACTGGAAGCCGGGTCTCCCATTTCTTTGGGGACAGCGTTAGCGGGCAATCGACTCTATGTCTTGAGCAATGACATGCTGCCAACACCAGTGGGTGGCATCGGGCAGCTTTATGTTGCGGGGCGTCAACTGGCTCAAGGGTATTGGCAGGACGAAGAGAAGACTGCGCATAGCTTCATTGATAACCCCTTTGCGTCAGGTGAAAAACTCTATCGCACGGGAGATAGGGTAAGGCGTTTGCCAAACCAGCATCTGGCCTTTGTTGGTCGGGGTGATGGTCAGGTGAAAATCCGGGGTTACCGTGTGGAGCTGGCCGAGATCGAGCACAAACTTGCGCAATTGTCTGGTGTGATGGAATGCGCTGTGCATTTTGACAAAATCGAGCAGCGAGAATGCCTCGTGGCTTTTGTGGTTTCAACACAGCCAGTTAAGGACATTGAACAGGCTCTCGCACAAGTGCTACCTGCCTACATGATGCCACACTTCTGGCAGAATCTGGACGTTCTCCCACGTAACAGCAATGGCAAAATTGATCGTAAAACGCTGCGTGAACGCGCGAACCAGTACCTGTCTGAGCAAGAGAGAAAAGAAACAGAAAACCACGTCGGTTCAGAAACTCAAGACAATACTTTGGTTCAAGCACTACAGGCACTTTTTGCCAAGGTGCTACAGCTGGAGGAAAGTCGTGTGGATAAGGAAGCGGGCTTCTTTGCCCTTGGCGGCGATTCCATCCTTGCTTTGCAATTGGTGGCTGCGGCCAGAAAAGATGGCCTGTCGTTAACCCCACAGTTAATCTTTCAACATCAGACACCAGCGGCACTCGGTGCGTTTTTACAGACGCAAGCTCCTGCTAAAAAAGTCGCGCACTCTGGGACGGTTAGTGCTAAGGAAGATGCTCCAGCCAGCACGCCAAATGCGATGCGTCGCGCCAGTATGTTCTTGCCAGACAACCTAACATGCGGTGAGGTCCATGCCCCAGTAAGCCAGCAGGATCTGGAGCAGGTGTGTCGTTTGATTGCCCCAGATACCATTGAAGACATTCTGCCTCTCTCTCCCGGTCAACAAGGTATTTTTTACCATTGTCAACTGGATAACAATCCTAGGCTTTACACCAATGTGACCACCTTGTCGCTCGAGGGCGAGTTAGAGGTATCTGCTTTCTTGCAAGCCTGGAAACAAGCGGGTTTGCGTCATGACATTTTGCGTAGTCAGTTTGTTTGGGAATCATTGGAGCAGCCTGTCATGGTGGTGTGTCGTGACCTTGCCATGCAAACCGATTTTCAGGACTGGCAAGCGTTCTCAGCGCAGATGCAAGAGGCCAGGTTGGCAGACTTTCTGGCAGAAGAAGAACGCAACGGCTTTGTAATCAGCCAAGCGCCTTTAATGCGCATTACTCTGATTCGTTTCTCTCATGATGCGTGGCGCTTGATCTGGGTACGTCATCACCTGGTGGTGGATGGTTGGACATCATCACTGGTGGCGGGTGAAGCCATTGCGCTGTATCAGCAAAAGTCGTTGGCTCCTGCTCCCACACTGGCAGCCTACAGCACATGGTTACTCTCACAGGATGAAGACACCGCGCTGCGCTACTGGCAAGAGGCTCTAATGGGTGTTGAGGAAGCCACAATACTGAGTGACCACCAGATCAAATCGACTGGTGAAAATCAGCAAAACTACCATCAGGCACAACTGCCTATGGCGTTGAGCGAGCAGGTGCAGCACAGCGCACGCCAACATGATTTAACCGTCAACACGCTGGTGCAACTGGCGTGGGCTTTGACCTTGAATCGCTTTACTGGCCGCACCGATGTGGTTTTCGGCACAACCAGCTCCGGGCGCTCGGAGCTGGTGGATGCTATTCAGCAAACCGCTGGTATGTTTATGAATACCCTGCCGCAACGGGTCATATTCAAAGGGGAGCAAACCTTGGCAGAGCAGGCCAGAGCCTTGCAACTGAGTGCGGCAGAAGCACGACAGGCAGAGCATCTTTCTCTGGCGCAAATACAATCCTCCCTGTCTTTACCACCGGGCGAAGCCCTGTTTGATACAGTACTGGTGTACCAGAATTACCCCATTTCTTCGGCGCTGACACAGCTTGAAACACCGAAAATTCAGCTGCTTCATGTGGCGGAACACAGCAACCTGCCGCTCATGCTGCAAGTGGAACCGGGTGAGTCATTATGCCTGCATTGCCGTTACGACCGTCAGCGTATTGCGGACAATACTGTCACAGCACTGCTTGTCACCTTTGAGCGGGCGCTGGAGGGTTTAACCCAGGGGCTTGATCAAACTGTTCACACTTTGCTTGGCAAACTGGTTGAGCAGGAAAAAGCTTTGTCTATGGTGTCTGGTAAGTCACTGGATAGTTCGCAATATCAGGACCTGCTTACCCAAATCCAATATTGGGGACGCACCACTCCGGATAAAAAAGCGCTGATAGTTGAGGATCGAAACTTCACTTACAAAGCATTGTGTGAGGCTATTAGTCAGCGTGCGCTCTATTTTACGGACAGATTAGGCAATGTGCCCGAGGCGGACAAAGTGGTTGCTGTGGCGCTGGCGCGGGATGCTCAACTGGTGATCAATCTTTTGGCTCTATACCAGGCTGGTATTTCCTACATCCCGTTAGATCCAAGCCATCCCAAAGAACGGTTGGAAAGTATTCTGGAGCAAGCGAAGGTGGCCTTTATGTTGGTCACCGAGTCACTTTCTTTAGATGTCGAGGTGGAACAGGTCTCTCTTGCTCAACTGGAACAGGAAAACAGTGCTATTCAGAACGTTGGCGACCTCTTGCCAATCCTATCCGATTCGGCCATTGCCTATCGTATTTTTACTTCTGGCTCGACCGGGAAACCCAAAGGGGTAGAAGTATCCAGAGGTGCATTGAAACACTTTATGCACGTTATTGCGGATGAAGTGCCTGTTTCTATAAACAGTCGCCTGTTGGCTGTGACCACTGTTGGCTTTGATATTGCCGCATTGGAGCTGATATTACCGCTGTTACAAGGTGGAACACTGGTGCTGGCCAATGACGAAAACAGCAAGGATGGACAAGCTCTGGCGCAGTTAATAGACCAGCACCAGATCAATGTGATGCAAGCTACACCGGCAACCTGGCATGGTCTGGTGGAATACGACGGCCCCTGGTGGCAGACACTGGATGTGCTGGTGGGAGGGGAAGCCTTACCTGTCACTTTGGCACGAACCTTACTTAACAAAGCCAACAGCCTCACTAATCTATACGGCCCGACCGAGGCCACTATCTGGGTGAGTTGTGAAAAGGTTACGCTTGCCTCGCTGGATAATCTGGATGGCAACCATGTTGCATTGGGTCATCCGTTTGCCAACACCGCATTGTCTGTGCTCGATAACCTGGGCTATCCGGTGCGTCCTGGTGTAGAAGGGGAGCTGTATATCGGCGGGTATGGGCTGGCGCAGGGCTATCTGAATCAGCCGGAACTGACAGCCGAGAAATTTGTCCCCGTGCCTTTTGCCAAAGAGGTTTTTTCTGCTCAATCCACAGATCTTGAATCCACAGATCTTGAATCCACAGGTCTTAAATCAATAGCACCTGATTTCCCAATTGGCGAAAAACTCTATCGCACCGGAGACCGTGTGCGGATGGATCAGAATAAGGTAATCCATTACCTGGGGCGCATGGATTTTCAAGTCAAACTGCGCGGTTTTCGCATTGAACTGGGGGAAATTGACGCCCTGTTGCAACAACACCCAAGCGTTAGGGAAGCCGTTACCCTCATGTGGGATGAACAGCCAGACAAGGCCTTTATCGCAGCGTATGTATCACTCATGTTTCCTCAAAAAGGGCAGGCAGAGGCAGATCTTATGGCCTATATGGGTGAACATTTGCCAGCTTACATGGTTCCGGCACACATCCAGATACTCAATAATCTACCACTGAATACCAATGGCAAGATCAACCGCCGTGCATTGTCATGCCCGACACTTCTGGAAAGTACCCATTATGAGTGTCCTCAAACCGAGGTGGAACATACCTTGGCGGAGATCTGGCAGCAGATTCTGTCCGTCAAAGATCCCGGTGTGAGGGACAACTTTTTCCATTTGGGAGGCAATTCCCTGTCGGCTACGCGCCTTCAGGCCAGAATCCAGCGGGCGTTTCATATCAGCCTTTCGCTGGCAGACATCTTCCAGAACCCAACCATAAAAGCCTTGGCCGAGAAACTCGACGTGAACACTTCCCAAGAGGATGATCTGGCGGCGATGGCAGCATTATTAGATGAGTTTGAACTATGAGTAAGTCTGACGTGAAACAACAAAATAGCCAGGATGCCAAGCGTATTGCTGAGCGACTGGCCGCATTACCAGCAGAGAAAAAAGCTCAATTTCGCGCGCTATTGGCGTCTAAAAATATCGATAGCTGGCAATTACCCATCGTTCCATTGCCACAAAAAGAGGGCGACAGAAAAGCGGTACTTTCCAGCGCTCAACAACGGCTCTGGTTTATTGATCAATACGAAGAAAACAGCGCTTTATATAACCTAAGTGGCCGTCTGCAACTGACGGGGCGTTTTCACCTTGACGCCATGAAACAGGCCTTTGCTACTTTGCTAGAACGCCATGCTGTTTTACGCAGTACCTATCAGGTAGATGAGCAGGGAGAAGCCTGGCAGCGACAAGAGCGGGATTATACTCTGCCTATGCAAATTGAGCTGAATGTGGTGGATATGGAACAAGCCTGTGGCCGGCTGATTCGCCAGCCCTTTAAGCTGGATCAAGATTTACCGGTACGTATTGCCTTGTTAAGTGAAGGTGGAGAAGACAGCCGGGTCTGGCAATTGCTCTTTGTGATCCACCATATTGCCTTTGATGCCTGGTCCGAAGCTCTGCTGATTCAGGAACTAACAGCGCTGTACGATCAGTTCGTGAAAGGTCAGATTGCTCTTGATACGGAAAAACTGAAACAAGAAAAACAGTTGTCAGCAGCAACACTGCAATACGCGGATTACGCCGTTTGGCAACGGGAATGGTTGAGCAGTGTCCACGCCAGCTCACAACGGGCCTATTGGTGCTCGGTACTACAAGATGCATCGAAAAATACCGCCTTGCCGTTTGATTTTCCCTACCCGGATATGGCGGCAAGAACCTACGAGGGAGCGGAAGAAAGCCTGAGCCTAAGCCAAGATACGGTGCAGCGAGCGAAAGCCTTAGCCAATCGGGAGGGCACCACCTTGTACAATGTAATGCAGGCTGCGTTTGTGCTTTTGCTGAATCAACAAGGCTGCGGTCGGGATCTGTGCCTTGGTACTTCTGTTGCCAATCGTCAGCGCCCGGAGCTGGAAAACCTGCTGGGTTTTTTGGTAAATACTCTTGTATTACGCCATCAATTAGCGGACAAAATGGCGTTTCGTCAACTGCTCTCTAACGTGTCGTCGACCACTCGCTCGGCCTTTGAACATCAGGATTTCCCCTTCGATTTACTGTTGGATGAGCTGAACATTGAACGTGGGCAGGCCTGGAGCCCATTGTTTCAGGTGCTGTTTGTCTATCGCAATGTGCCACGCCAATCCTTGCAACTGACCGACTTAACCGTCGAGGTGGTGGATAAGGAACTGACTCAGGCCCGTTTTGATATGACAGTTCGTTTGAATGAAACCGAACAAGACGATGGTCTACGGGTGGACCTGGAATACAGCACGGAACTCTTTCGCCGGGAAACCATTGTAACGCTACTGAATCAATATCATGACCTTCTAATTAAGGTTCTGGAAGCACCAGACCATGTGTGGCAATTGACAGAACGACAATTGACAAAATTGCCGTTGAGGGAGCAAGAACAACAAGAATCGAACCAGGGGGCAACCCATTCAGATGAGAATCCTCAACAGGAAAGTACCGCTTTATACAGTGACGAGGTTATAGCTCTGGCGCAAAACATTGCCGCAGGTTATCGGGAGTTATTGCGTAAAGACGTAAACCTGGAAGACAGCTTTTTCCAGCAAGGGGGTGATTCCATCCTTTGTTTGCAATTGGTTGCCCGTCTGAAAAAAGACGGAATCAAGCTGACGCCTAAGCTGGTCTTTGCGAAACAAACACCCCTGAGCATTGCCCAGGAAATCATTGACAAGAAAGCGCCAGACACCGCTACTGTGAGCACTCAAGCGGCCGTTGCAGACAGGCAAACCGTGCCTCTTGCGCCAATACAACACTGGTTCTTCGAGCAGAAGCTGACACAGGTAGACCATTGGAATCAGTCGGTGTTACTAAGCTACGAAGGCGAAATGGACAGTATTTACTTTGCCCAGGCGGTAAAACAGGTTTTTGCCTTGCACCCGCAATTGAATACCCGTTTTCAACACAAAACGTCGGATCAGGTAGTGCAAACGCTCACCACAGGGGAATGGGAGATAGCAACACATGCCATTGCCTACGCCGATTTACCTGCTTTGCTGGCACAGCAGCAGTCTTTATTTTCCCTAGTGGACAAAGCGCCTATTCGTGTGGATCTTATCGACTTTACTGACCAAAGCGACGGGCGCATTTTATTGAGTGCCCACCATCTGGTGGTCGATGGTGTTTCCTGGCGCGTGCTCATAGGTCAGCTTTGTCAGGCGTATTTTTCCCAGCTAGCCGGACAATCGACTGAGCTGTTGGCTCCATCGGCGTCTTACGGTCAATGGGTCGCGGAGTTAGGTGCCTGGTCTGAGGCAAAAAAACAGGCAGCTAAAACCTACTGGCAAGCACTAGCCGACACAGACAAAAGCGAACAACAAGCGTGGGTGAGTCTACCCCTAGACCTCTCCAATGCTGACCTTTACCAGACGGCGAATCTTGACCAGCCCAATACACTGGCCGAAAGCGATTCCCTGGAGGTGCACCTGCCCCATGAGCTGACACAAACACTGACTACTCGTGCTTTAACAGCTTATAGCCTGAGGATTGACGATTTACTGCTCGCCGCGTTAAATCATACCTTGTCTCGCTGGCGTGGGCACTCTGACATACTGGTGGAGATGGAAGGTCATGGCCGTCAGCATGACGTACTGGATTTATCTCAGACTGTGGGCTGGTTTACCAGTCGTTACCCCGTGTTGCTGCATTGCCATTCATTGGCACAAACAGAAGATAGCCTGCGCTGCCTGATTCTGGATACTCAAGCCCAACTGAGACGAGTGCCGGATCAGGGGCAAGGCTATGGTGTAATGCGTTACCTGTTTGATGCTTTCCCGTCTCTGGCGACCCCTTCTATTGTATTTAACTACTTGGGACAACTGGATCGTGGATTAAGCTTACAAGACGTGAACGGTACGCGACTGTCTCTGGCAGATGAATCTGTCCCTCACCAACGCCACGGCGATAACCGCCGCAAACAGTGGCTGGACATCAACGGGATGATCAAAAACGGCGAGCTGGTGCTGCGTTGGCAGTTTAATCGCAAGGTGCATTCTTCCAGGACAATACAGACACTGGCAGACCAGTTTATCGACATCTTAAGCATCCTGATCCATCATTGTGAGAAGGCTGAAAAATCAGTTTCTTTGGCGGACTACCCCTTAATTGCACAAAGTATTGTAAGCCAGCAAGCGCTGGAGAGAGTGCTCGACACGCTGCCAGTCTCCCTGGACGAGCTGGTGAACCTGTATCCGCTGACGCCCACTCAACAGGGAATGCTGTACCACACACTGGCCGAGCCAGAAAAAGGTCTGTATTTGAACCAGAGCTTGATTGACTTTCATGGCACTCTGGATGAAAAAGCCCTGCAACAAGCCTGGCAGACATTGATGGATCGCCATGATGTGTTGCGTACTGGTTTTGTCTGGCAAGGGCTGGACTTGCCACTGCAATACGTTAGCAAGCAGGTCGCGCTGGATTGGCAGACGCTAACCTTACCCCATAATGCGTTACATGAAGAAAGCATCCAGACCCTGGCCGAAACGGAACGACAAACCGGGTTTGATGTACAAAAACCGGGATTAATGCGCTTTAAGCTGATTCGTATCCGCCCGGATTATCACTGCCTGATCTGGACACGACACCACTTGATTGTGGACGGCTGGTGTACCGGGCAAATGGTGAGGGAAGTGCGTAACGCTTATCAGGCTTTTGTACAAGGTAAAACCGAGCCGAACACCATGCCGCCTTTGGCTGTAGGCGAGTTTTCCGACTTTGTTGCCTGGTTAGAGCAACAGGATCAGGTGGCGAATCTAAGCTACTGGCAAGGAGTCTTTGCCAATGTTGACAAGGCAGAAAAAGGCCGCCTGCCCAAACCCATCAAAAGCGCCAGCGGGCATGTATCGGCAACAGGTGGTATCCGTCAATTCACTCAGACTTTGAACCCATTGGCAAGCGATGCGTTGAAGCGTCTGGCAGCAGAGCACTCTTTAACCCTGAATGCCTTATGTCAGGCGGCCTGGGCGCTGATTGTCAGTCGTTACACCAATAGTGATCAGGTCGTGCTGGGTATTACCAGCTCGGGCCGACCAGATACCTTGGATCATGCCGAGCGCATCATGGGCGTGATGATCACTACTTTTCCTCTGGTGGTAAACCTCGGTGACCGACAGCAATCCCTGTTGGTTCTGGCTCAGACATTGCAGACTCAACTGGCCGAGAGTCGCGAGCATGAACATGTGCCACTGGTAGAGATACAAAAAGTCGTTGGTGACAGCGAGGCCCTGTTTGACAACCTGCTGGTGTTTGAAAACTACCCAGGTGAGCAGCATGAAATGGGCGGTGATCTCCACTTTCGTCTTAAAGAAACACGTGAAACCAACAACTACCCACTGACGCTGGTGTTAGTGCCTCATACTAAGTTGAAGAATAGCCATTTAGACATTCGTCTTGCAGTGGACACTCAGAAAATGGATCTGTCCGTGGCCTGCGATATGCAAAGGGCATTTGTGACCCTGCTGGAGCAGCTTGCTCAAAATTCTGACAAAGAAAACAACCTGAGCTGCGTCCACCTGATACGTCATCTTGCAAGCGGTCAGGCACTTGATCAGGATAGTAAGAGCCCCTGGCATTGGAACCAAACCCAAAAAGACTACACAGTACCTGCCACGCTGGATACCTATCTGGCTCAGCAAGCGGAGAAAACACCGAATAACACAGCGCTTGTGTGTCCGGCTGCCACCGTTGAATCCTATTGGCAGACGGACGGGGATTTGCAGCTGTCTTATCAGGCATTACATGAGCGTGTCTCGCAATTGGCTGCGTACCTGCAAAGCGCCCACGATGTCCAAAAAGGCGAGCGTATTGCCTTGTGTTTGCACCGCTCCCCGGAGATGGTTATTGCCATGCTGGCCTGTGTGAAACTGGCCTGTGCTTATGTGCCGCTGGACCCAGACATGCCTGCCAAACGTCTGGCGATGATTCTGAATAATGCTCAGCCCTGCCTGATTCTGGCCCAACAACATACCCGGACTTCGTTGCCAGAGAAGAACCACAGTACTGTACTGTGTATGGAAGAGGTGATGGTAGCTTCTCAGTCCATGTCAGCAAAAGAAGCAGAAGGGCAGTTAACAGCCCTTAATGCGTCCCCTCAGGCGGATGACATACTCTATGTACTCTATACCTCAGGCTCGACCGGACAACCCAAAGGTGTGGCGGTGCCCCACGCAGGTATCGTTAACCGCATTGCCTGGATGCAGGAGGCCTTTGGCCTGCAAGCGGAGGATGCGGTGCTACAAAAAACGCCTTATGGGTTTGATGTTTCCGTGTGGGAGTTTTTTTGGCCGCTGGTGACCGGGGCTTGTTTGGTGATGGCTGAGCCAAACGTCCATAAAGACAATCACCGATTGGTCGCGCTGGTACGGGAGTATGGCATCACCACCATGCATTTTGTTCCCGCTATGTTGCATGGTTTTCTGGAACAGCCGCTTGCTGAATCTGGATTAATCAGGCCTGAATCAAAACCACTGGCGCTAAAACGTTTGATTTGTAGTGGTGAAGCCCTGCCTTACCACGTACAACAGACCTGCTTTGAAAAACTGCCGAATGTGGCATTGCATAACCTATACGGCCCAACGGAGGCCTCCATCGATGTGACCTGGTGGGATTGTCAGGCCCAGAACATTGAGAACGAAGTGCCGATTGGTTACCCCATTGCCAACATGCAGACCTGGATTCTGGATAAGGATCTAAACCCGGTTCCTGTGGGTGTTGAAGGAGAACTTTATTTGGCTGGTGTGGGGTTGGCAGCAGGCTATCTGGGGCAGGAAGAACAGACCCAGGCGGCCTTTATTCCCACCCCCTGGGCGCCTGCTAATGCCCGGACGGATGCGCAATATGCCCGCTTATACCGGACACGAGATCTGGCGCGCTATCGTCCTGATGGGGCCATTGAATACCTGGGCCGGGCCGATTTTCAGGTCAAACTGCGCGGTTTGCGTATTGAACTTGGCGAGATCGAAGCGGTGATTGCCCAATACCCACCGGTAAAAGAAGTGATTGTACAACTGCGTCAGCGTGGTCAACAGCAGGCGTTGGTGGGTTACATCGTGGCAGATGCGGCCATTGAAATGGACACCTTAAGTGACTTTATGAAACACAGGCTACCGGCTTATATGGTGCCAGAGCACGTGGAAACACTCGCAGCCCTGCCTTTAACACCAAACGGCAAAGTGGATCGCAAGGCTCTGCCCGAACCCATTTGGGATCAGGTGCCGTTTGAGGCTCCTGCCACCCCGACCGAAGAGGCGTTAGCCGAACTATGGCAAGCCCTGCTGGGAATCGATGCGGCTGGGCGCTGGGATAATTTCTTTGTCCTAGGCGGACATTCTCTGCTCCTGACCCGTTTGGTTAACCGGATTAATCAGCATTTTAACCTGAACCTTCGACTGGCTGAACTGATGGCATTGTCAGACCTACAGGCATTGGCCGCCTATATCGATATGTGTTGCCAATCTTTCACCTCTGCGATCAACACCACAGACAGCGAAGAAGAAAGGGAGAGTTTTGAACTATGAACATGACCGTCTTTTTAACGGAATTATTTCAACAGGGCATTCGAGTACGTCTAGAAGATGACAAACTGAAAGTGGATGCACCAAAGGGCGCGTTAACTCAGGACATCAAGGCGACCTTAAGCGCAAATAAATCGGCATTGATCGACTATCTGCGTTACCAGAATCGTCAGACGTCTCTGCCAGTACTGGCGCGTGTCGACAGAGCACAAGCGCACTTTTCCTTATCCTCAGCCCAGGATCGCATGTGGTTTTTGCAGCGGTTTGAACAGGACAGCGGCGAATACAATGTGAATGCATTGTTGGCTTTGACGCCTTTGACAGAGTCGAATAACTGCAACCATACCGTGCTTTTTAAACGCGTGTTTACAGCACTGATTGCCAAACAGGAAGTTTTTCGCACGGCCTTTGTGGTCGGGGGCGATGGCCGACCACAAGCCAATTTATTACCCTCCGAACTGCTTCTCTCCCATTGGGATATTGCGGTAGAGGATTTTCGTGCCGACCCGAATGGGCAAAGACATTATGAGCAAGCGTTAAAGCGGGTTATGCAAACCCCCTTTAATTTGGCTGAGCCGCCCCTGTTTCGTCTAACCCACTTTCTCTTGCCAACGGGGGAGTCGCACCTTTTATTGACTTTCCATCACATTATTGTGGACCACTGGTCATTACAAAATTTGACACGGTTAATGGTAAAACAGGCCAATGATTTTCTGACGCAAACTACCTCAGACACCGGGTCAGAGAAGGAAACTTGCCAATACCTTGATTATGCCCACTGGCAGAAACAACTTTTGGAAAGCGATATCTACAACACCTTGTTGACCTATTGGCGTAATACCTTGGAGGATGGCGAATACCGTCTGGAACTACCGCTTCGTACCTTGAAAAGTGCCAAAGTGCAGAGCAAGACAGCACCAGAACAAGAAGGCGATCGCTACCATTTTGCGCTGCATCAAGCCGACTATCAGCGCCTGAAACAGGTGTGTGAACAGCAGCGGGTGACACCCTACGTGGTATTGCTGGCAGCGTATCAATGGATGTTGCACCAGCGTACCGGACAACGGGACATTCGCGTTGCCACCCCGGTAACAGAGCGCCCCTTACCAGAGTTGGAAGGCATGTTGGGCTTATTCGTCAATACGCTGATTATCCGTGCCCAATGTGACCGTGATACAAGCGCGGCCTCGTGGCTGGACCGTGTTCATCAAGCCGTAATGGGAGCCCAGAGCCACAGTGCTATGCCATTTGAGAAACTGGTGGAAGAGCTTGTAACAACGCGGGATCAGGAGCACGAACCGCTGGCGCAAACCCTATTTAATTATCTGGAAGCGTCGGACGTGAAAGACATGAGGTTAGGGGATCTGAACGTCACCTCCCTGCCAGTGCCCGAGTTGGGAGCCAAGTTTGATTTGTCCTTGTTTGCGCTTAAGGAAAAAGACGGTATCTCTCTGTCGTTTCAGTACCGCACGGCCTGTTATCAAGCCGAAGACGTGGCACAACTGGTGGCATATTACCAAACGGCACTGTCTCAGTTACTCGGTGCACTGCAAGGGGAACCGGAGCGTTTGTTGCGCACCTTCCCGATATTAAGCGAAGACGAATGGCAGCAATTGAGAGCCTGGAATCGAACAGAAAAAGTGGCCTTCCTGCCGCCGCAATTATCCCACGCCACATTGGGGGACGCCCTGTTGGCACAGGCACAAAAAACACCACAACAAAAGGCATTGGTGTTTACCACCCGCGAAGAGGGTAAAGTGGTCACTCATCACTGGGATTACCAAACCCTGGATCATCAGGTGAATAAACTGGCTCACTGGCTGTTAGAGCAGCCAGGGGTTGGCCCGGAAAGCCGCATTGCAATTTGTATGGAACGCAGCGTTCAAATGGTAGTCAGCCTTTTGGCGACGGTCAAAGCTGGTTGTGCCTATGTACCGGTGGACCCGGAGCACCCAGAACAACGTTTGCAGTCTATTTTGGGACAGGCGAGCCCGGCCCTGATGCTGAGCCAACCCGAGTGGATGGACAAAGCGAGTGGGCTATGTGCGGACCTGCCCTGTTACGTGGTCGATAGCGCGTTCTCTTTATGCGCCTCATTTAGTGATGAGGTGGTTTTGCCGGCAGTGGACCCTGAGCATTTGGCGTATATCCTGTTCACCTCAGGTTCAACTGGAAAACCCAAAGGGGTTGCCGTGCCTCATGTGGGGGTCATGAACCGCTTGCTCTGGATGCAAGATACTTATCCGCTGGATGCCAGCGACGTAGTGCTACAGAAAACCCCATACAGTTTTGATGTGTCCGTGTGGGAGTTTTTCTGGCCTTTAATGGTGGGAGCCACGTTAGTGGTGGCGGAACCTTCGGATCATAAAGATGCGGAAAAGCTGGCTCACCTGATTGAAGCGCATGGCGTGACTACGCTGCATTTTGTCCCCACCATGCTTCAAGCTTTTCTCGATGGGCGGGCTATTCAGAAGGAGCTGTCGATTTTAGAGAACAAGAGCACAGGGAATTGTTCTTCCATTCGGCGTGTCTTCACCAGCGGTGAGGCGTTACCCTTTGCCTTGAAAGAACGCTTCTTATCACATTTTACCTGCGAACTGCATAACCTCTACGGCCCGACAGAAGCCTCCATTGATGTGACCTACTGGGATTGTTCTACGCCTCTGGAAGGCTGTGTGCCTATTGGCTACCCCATTGCCAATATGCAGACCTGGATTCTCGATGATGACCTGAACCCGTTGCCTATTGGTGTCGCAGGCGAGCTGTACCTGACAGGGCCGGGGCTGGCCAGAGGCTACTTTGGTCGGGACGACCTGACCGAGCAGGCCTTTATTGCCAACCCTTATGTGGCACAAATCAGCCCGACCCAAAACCCGCGTTGGTATGCGCGTTTATATCGCACAGGGGATCTGGCGCGCTATCGTTCAGATGGCAGCATCGAATATCTGGGACGTACCGATTTTCAAGTCAAACTGCGTGGCTTGCGCATCGAACTGGGCGAAATTGAAGCGGCGATTCTTAGCTTGCCGTTTGTTAAGGAAACCATTGTGGTGGTAGAAGACCAGACTCTGGCCGCCTATGTAGTGCTGACAGGAGAAGAGCCTTCCTGGCAGAGCTGGCAGGCACAATTGGCGCAGCATCTACCCGCGTATATGATTCCGGCGGTGTTTATGGCGTTGCCTGCCATGCCAGTCAATGTCAACGGTAAGGCTGACCGTAAAGCTCTGCCCAAATTGGATTTGGCCACACACAATGCTGGGGCGTATGTGGCACCGCAAAATGAAAAAGAGCAACACCTGGCCGAGGTGTTTGCCGAGGTACTTAAACTGGATAAGGTCAGTGTGGGAGACAATTTCTTCGCTCTTGGGGGCGATTCCATTTTGAGCCTGCAAGTAGTCTCCAAGGCCCGTGAACGTGGCTTGCAGATACAACCGAAGGATGTCTTTAAGCAAGCCAGTGTGAGAGCTCTGGCGTGGGTGGCAAGCACGGCTCAGGAAACCCGCTTTAGCGCCGAGCAAAGCCATGGTGACACGGAACCGAGTGCTATTCAGCATTGGTTTTTGACACAAAACCTGTCTAACCCAAACCAATTTAACCAGGCTGTTTTACTGGCTTCACAACAAAATATAGATGCCTCTGTGCTGGAAAAAGCCCTTTGGCACCTTTTGCAATCCCATCCACTGCTGTGTGCTCGTTTTAACCGCCGTGAGAAAGAGAGCGACAACGAAAGCAGCAAAGCGTCAGGCTGGACACAGTCTATCCCGAATCCCGCTGAAATAGATCGAAAAGCCGTTGTCCTGAGCCAGCATAAATGGAAGTTAGAAAAGCAAGACGCTTTAGAACTACAGGAAAAAATAGACACTCTGTGTCAGCAGGAACAGGCCAGTTTATCCCTGCAAGAGGGCAGGCTATTTCGTGCCAGCTTGGTGTCAGTTCGTTCACCACAAATCGTTTCTTCACAGAAAGTAGAGACTCAGGCAACGACTTCCTATCGTTTATTGCTGGTGGCGCATCATTTGGTGATCGATGCGGTTTCTTGGCATATATTGCTGGCGGATCTGGGGCAATATTATCGCCACATTCTCGCGGGTAACACGCCAGAAACACAACAACCTCGTACCTTACCTTACAAAGGTTGGCTGGAGCAGGTGGCACGGCATCATGCCAAGGCAGAACAACAGGAAAAAGGCATTGCCGCTTGGCGTACTTGGGAGCAACAAAGCGCCGTACAAAAGGCGCTGCAAAATCGTTACCCCTTTTCGAATACCTCTCTGTTTCCAGAGCAGGCGATTGGCTTAGCTGATACAGTACGTTTTAGCCTGAGTCGGGGCGAGACCGAAAAGCTGCTCTTGCAGGTGGGCCTTGGAGTCAATGCCACTACAGAAGAAGTGTGTCTGGCCGCGCTGTCCCGCGCTTTGTATCAATGGACGGGGGAAAAAACACACCTGATTCAACTGGAAGGGCATGGCCGTGACCAATTGGATCTGGATGTCAGCCAGACGGTGGGCTGGTTTACTCGCTTGTATCCGGCCTTGCTTACTTTTGACAATGAGGGTCTTGGAAATGAGAGCATGGATAACCTCTCGCTCCCCTCTAATCAATGGCGTAAAAGCCTATTAGCGACACGACAAGCTCTAAGCCATCTGCCCGAGCTAAACCATCTTCTTGGGAAAGACGCCGCGTTTCTGTCGGTGCAATCCTCTCTGGTACATCTGCGCTCGGATGAATGGCAAGCCCCTCTGGTCTTTAACTATCTGGGGCAGTTGTCAGTGTCTTCCGATACCTTACAAGCTGGTGATACAGCAGAGATGCTTTTTTATAAAGCTCCAGAAGCTCTCTCTGCCTTTCGGGATGAACAAAATCCTCGTTACTGGCCTATAGAAATGAATGTGTTTGTTCAACAGGACAAATTGAGTGTGAATATCCAATACGCCGCTCAATGTCTCAGCCGGGAACAGGCGCAAACGTTGGCGTCTTTGATGCAGCACAGTCTTTCGTCTCTGGCACAGGTAGACGAGCTTGTGAAAGGTGCCATTGCCGCGGATTATCCACTGGCTAATGTGACTGATCAGCAGGCACTGACACTGGTTGAAAAAATGGATCGTGAAGGCAAGGTGTTAGAGGATCTTTATACCCTTTCACCGGCCCAACAGGGCATGTATTTTTACTGTTTGGATCATCCTCAGGCCTACATCAGCCAAAGCCTCGTGGCATGTCGGGGGGCGTTCCACATTAATCATTTCAAACGGGCCTGGGAGAGGGCCGTTGCACGCCATACGGCGTTACGTACTTGCTTTATTTGTGATGATGTGAATGAACCTCATCAGGCTGTGCTGGCACAGACACCTTTGATCTTTACTCAGCAAGATTACTCGGCTTTGTCCGTCGTGGCTTACAAGAAACAGCAGCAAAGTCTGTTACAGCAGGAACGCCAATCCATCGATCTGGAGCAAGCGCCTTTAATGCGCCTTTCCCTATTGCAGCAAACAGACGAGGCCGGCGAGGCGTGTTATCAGCTTGTCTGGACCATACATCACCTCATTATGGATGGCTGGTGTCTGCAACGTCTGGTCAGTGAAATCATGGCCGACTACCGCACGCTCTGTCTCAATGAAAGAAAAAAAACGGTGGCTCCGGTGCTAGTACGGAATACCGCATATCGTGATTTCATTGAATGGTTAAAAGATAATCAACAAAGTGCCAAGGCAGAGTCCTACTGGCGCTCTGTGTTGCAGGGTTTCGCCCAGGCCAATGCTCTGCCGCGCTACGAAACACTCAGCCAGCATCATGAACAAGCGGCCTGTCAGGATGATTTTGTCAGTATGACGCTGGGCGAACAAAACAGCGAACGTCTTGGACAGTGGGCCAGACAACAGGGCGTCACATTGAATACGGTGATTCAGGGCATTTGGGGACTAGTGTTGTCCCGCTATATGGCGAGCGATGACATCGTCTTTGGGGTGACCACCTCTGGTCGCCCGGCAGACCTTGCTAACGCTGATGGCATTATGGGCGTTTTCATAAACACCTTGCCTCTGCGTCTTCGTATCAATGGACAGGCCGGGTTAACGGACTGGCTACAGGCGCTACAGGCGCAGAACCTGAAAATGCGTGATTATGAGCAAACCCCTTTGGCGAAGATTCTGGGGTGGTCTGAGGTGCCCAGCAACGATGCCCTGTTCCACAGTGTCTTGGTGTTTGAAAACCTGCCTGTTTCGGATTCGTCTCCCATTGAAGGGCTGTCTCTGACGCTGGAAGCTCACCATGTAAAAAACAATTTCCCTCTAACGCTGAGAGTGGTGCCAAAGGCCAACCTGCAATTTGACTTGCTGCTAGACCCAGAAAAGGTCGATAGCCATCTAGCAAAAGACATGGTGCAGGGGATGATGCAGTGTCTTGACCTGATTACGCAAGAGCAGAAAACGCAAAGCAGCCAGAACCCTGAGTATACCCTTGGACATGTTATACGGCATTGGTTAACGACATCAGTGTACAAAGTGCATAAAGCACAGGATACTGAAAATGCCTTACAGCAAATCTATAAGCAAGCACGCCACGCCAAGGCACTGGAATGGGAAAGCCATCAGTCAGATGTGTTGAACACCGACAACTATGAGGCCTTGTTGCAACAGGCCGCAGCCTTTGCGCGCGCTTTGCCTGAGATAAGAGAGTCTGAGATAAGCGCTTCAAACTCAGCCGGCCATGAGCCAGTGGTTGCCATTTGCCTGCCAAGACAGAAAGAGCAGGTGCTTGCCATGCTGGCTGTCTGGTGGAAAGGGGCCGCCTGGGTGTGTATTGATCCCGAGTTCCCACCATCGCGCATTCAGGACATTATCGCCGATGCCAAACCTGTTTACGTGATTGCCAATGATGCGCCTGCTTGGGACACAACATGTACTTGGTTGCCATTAGCACAGATCACAGCCAAAACTGCTACTTTGATCAATACTCCGTTGCCAGAATTGCCGGCGCTTAAAGCTGAGGATACGGCTTATCTGGTGTATACCTCAGGTTCAACTGGTAAGCCCAAAGGAGTACAGGTGAGCCATGGCAATCTGATCAGTTACGTCTCTGCCCTGTTTGATAGAATCGAGCTGCCGCAGGACGCTTCTATGACCACCTTTGCCACCGTAGCAGCCGACCTAGGTTTTACCTGTGTATTGGGGGCATTATGCAGTGGTCGGACGTTACGATTGCTGCCTCCTGAGGCTTACTTTGATCCAGAAACCCTAGCCCTGCGGCTCGGCAAAACCCCCGTATCGATACTGAAAATCGCACCAGCGCACTTAACGGCGCTGATGTCGGTAGAAGAACCAGAGCGGCTTTTGCCCAAGACCTGCCTGATTGTCGGGGGCGAGGTGCTGGACCAAACCCTGTTCGCACGGCTGAAATCCCTGGCACCTGGCATGAAAATCATCAACCACTACGGCCCGACCGAGGCCACCATTGGCTGTGCCGCCGGAGAAATGCACAGCGTAGAAGACCGTGTTTGTATTGGCACCGTTCTGAACAACAATCAGGCCTATGTGGTGGACAACGCCGGGCTTATGGTGCCCCCTTGCATTGGCGGAGAGCTTTGGATTGCCGGTCACGGTGTCGCCAAAGGCTATTTGAATAAGCCGGAGGAAAGTGCCAGACAATTCAGCCGGACAGATATATGTGGTTTAACTGACAGTGATTTAACCAATCACACAGTCTCTCTGACACTCTATAAAACCGGAGATCGAGTGGTTCAAAAGAAAGACGGCTCGCTTATTTATCTAGGACGCAGGGACGATCAGGTGAAAATACGCGGTTTCAGAGTGGAGCCTGATGAAGTCGCCGTCACGCTGAAAAAACTGCCCGAGGTGGTAGACGCTGTGGTCATGGCAATAGACGGAGTGTCGGGTAAGCGTTTGGCTGCTGCGGTGAGGGTGCAAAATGGAGAGATTCTGAACGATAAAAACACAGGAGAGGCTCGTTTTCTGAAACAGTTGGAAATGTCTATGGAACAGGCGTTGCCAGATTACATGGTGCCAAGGCGCTGGCTGGCTCTGACACACTGGCCATTACAACGCAATGGCAAGCTGGATCGTCAGGCGCTGAAAAAACGTTTTATGGAAGAGAAGCAGGCAGTGGAATCCGAAGATACTCAACACCTAGAGGCAGCGTCAACGTCAAAGCCAAAGTCAGCGATGGCATTGCCTGAGGAAAAGGGTACCTCTGTACAAGTGACTTTGCAGTCTATCTGGCAGACGTTGTTAAAACAGGATGTGGGCATTCACGATAACTTCTTTAGCTTGGGAGGCGATTCTATTATCGCCTTGCAAATGGTGGCCAAAGCCAGACAGTACGGCTTTAAACTGACACCGAAGCAACTCTACGCCGCCCCATCAGTGGCGGAGCTGGCGCGTTGTTTAGGCGAGAAAAGTCCGAGAGAAGAAAACCCAAAAGAAGAAAGCTTAAGTAACACGGCTCTGAGAGTAGAAAACTCAAAGAGCAACAGAGACATTCAGGAGACCTTGATCCAGCTCTGGCAGGATTTACTCAAACAAAACGTCGTGCCTGATGATAACTTTTTTAGTCTGGGGGGCGATTCCATTATCGCTTTGCAAATGGTGGCCAAAGCCAGACAACACGGCTTTAAACTGACGCCGAAACAACTCTACGCAGCGCCAACTGTAGCGGAGTTGGCGTCTTATTTGGAAAGCCAGCAGAAAAGCCAACTGGAGAGGAAAACGCAATCAGTGGTTGTGGAGAAATCAAGTTCCAATGAACCGCCTCGTTCTGTCTCTGCAACAGTGTCTAACCAGACAGAGCAAATACCACTCTTGCCGATTCAGCATTGGTTCTTTGAACAAGCTCAACCCCATCCCGATTATTGGAATCAGGCAGTGATGCTGCAATTGCCCCATCGGGTAGAGCATGAGGCGATGAGCAGGGCTCTGGAGGCACTACTGGAAAAACACCCTATCCTGACGGCGCGTTTTGCGACTTCTTCTCTTCAGAAGGGCATTACCTATCAGCCTAGCCATGAAACGGCTGCGGTCTATAGCGCCTTTGAAGCTCAGGACGAAGAGTCGCTGCCAGCATTGGTGGCGGCCATACAAAAAAGTATCAACCTGACTTTGGGGCCGATCTTCAAACTGGCGGCGTTTAACATGGAAAATGGCACAGCTAGGTTGCTGCTGGTGGCCCACCATCTGGTAGTCGATGGCGTTTCATGGCGGATTCTCGGTCAGGATCTGCATCAAGCGTACCACGCACTGTGCCGTGGAGATAAGATGAATATAGGCAGTGAAAGCACCACGGCGGCCCAATGGCAACAGGCCTTGCAACGCTTCCCGGAAGAGAAACGTACATCGGCTCGTCGCTACTGGCAGCCGATGGTCAACCACTATGAGGATGGCATCCTGATTCCTGGTGCTAAACCCGGTCGGGTGAGTGAGGTGCATTCTCGCCAGTGCGTGTTTTCCCAAGTATTAACTGATTATCTACTCAGTTTGGGGCAGATCACGGGGCAGATTACAGAGCATATCTCGAGGGAGAGCCAATCCCATTCGGCCTGTGAAACGGCCATGTTGTCTGCTCTGGTGCAGGCAGTAAATCGTGTCTTTCCTCGCGAGACGATTCTGCTGGAAATGGAGAGCCATGGTCGTCGGCCTCTCCATGATGGGCAGGATTTGAGTGAAACCGTGGGGTGGCTGACCAGCCGTTTCCCTGTGCGTTTTGCAACACAGGCATACACACTGGAAGCCATTGCCGGGCAGTTGAGTTCGGTGCCAGACTTGGGTATCGGCTACGGAGTGCTGCGTTATCTTGAGCAGAGTCTGGCGTTCCCAACGCCGCAACTCCTGTTTAATTACCTTGGACAAACAGGCACTTTGTCTGCGGATTGGCAACCCATCAAAGGGGCTGGGCAAGCGCGCCATCCACGGTCTGTACGCCGTCAATTGATTGATGTGACGGCTCAGGTACGTGATGGGCAATTAGAAGTAAACTGGCAATACCCTGCGTCCTTGCATTCTGCTCTGGAGCCGGTGATAGAAGCCTTTGAAAGCTATTTAAATCAAACTCATCAGCCGGATGGGGGCGGCTCAGGTTCAGGCGTAAAGAGTCAAAACACGCAATCTGATAATCAAGAAGTGCGGGATTACCCCTTAACGCCAGTGCAACAGGGTATGTATCTGCACAGCCTTGCATCGGGTTCGGTATATTTTAACCAAACTGCCGTTGCCATTAACGGTGAGCTTAAGCCAGAGCCGTTTTTGCAAGCCTGGCAGGATACCGTCAACGCGGAGCAAGCACTAAAAGCCTGTTTCTGGGAGACGGAGCAGGGTGAACCAAGGCAAAGCTTTATGCAACGTGTGCATTTACCAGTGCAGATACTGAACTGGTCTGCCTTAAGCAATATTGAGCAACATCAGGCGCTGGAAACATTGTGTCAGCAGGACCGTGCCAAAGGCTTTGAACTGGCAACGCCACCCTTGATGCGTATATTCCTGATTCGTATCTCCGCGCGGGAACATTGGTTAATCTGGAGCCGACATCACCTGATTGTCGATGCTTGGTGTTCGGCTCTGGTGATTCAGGATGTGATGGTGCGTTATCGCAAAGCATTGGGAGATCCGACGGTCTCTTTGCGGCCACGTCCTGATTTTTCCACCTATCTGGACTTTTTAAACCAGCAAGAAAGACAGGCCAGCTTGGGATTCTGGAAAGACTATTTACAGGGCTACGAGACATCAGTGGCACTGCCACGTGGCGAAAGCGGAGTGTCGTTTGAGCTTATTGACCATAGCTTGGATTTCGCAACCACCATTTCCTTAAAAGCTTTGTGCAGAACTCATGGTATCACGCTAAATGCCTTGTTCCAGTCAGCTTGGGCCATGGTGCTGTCTCACCACAGTGGGCAGCAAGACATAGTGTTTGGTATGACGACCTCTGGGCGTCCGCCAGAACTGGATCAGGCTCAGCGCATCGTGGGGATTTTTATTAATACCCTAGCCGTGCGCTTAACTCTGAAAGCGGATGCTACCCTGCAAGACCTGCTGGCTCAGGCTCATCAACAAGGGGTGTCATTGCGTGAGCACGAAAGTGTGCCCTTAGTGGAAATTGCCTCGCAAAGTGCCCTGCAACCAGGGCAGTCGCTTTTTGAGACACTTCTAGTGTTTGAAAATGAAGCCTTGGGAGAAGCATCCAGCGAAGGCGTTTCCGATAATCCCAATAAAAGAAACCAAGGCTTATCCGTCTCGCCGCTAAAAGCCTATGAGCGCAACAATTACCCACTGACATTAACTATCATGCCCCATGATGAGGTTCTGCTGCGGATGGCTTGCGATGGTGAGAGAGTGTCGCTAAAGGCGGCCAAAGCCATGTTGACCTCCCTTGAGGCGCTGCTACGGGTATTCACTCAGGCAGAACAAGGTACATCCTTGACGCACATTGCCCATCGGGCGTTTTCTCGTAACGCCCATTTTCAGGGGACAGAGAGGGACCTTAAAGGCTGGTCTCTTGGTAAAAGCCTACTGGCAGACTGGGAGGCGAAAAAAGATCTTGTGGCGGTGGTCGATGGCAACGGCCAGCTTACTTACGAACAATTGCTGGATCGAGTATTGCTTCTTGCTCAGGGGTTGAGAGAAAAAGGGATAACCGAGCACAGCCGAGTTGCTGTGTGTCATCCTCGCCGAGTTGATATGTTGGTGGCCTTGCTCGGTGTATACGTCAGTGGTGCCAGTTATGTGCCTTTGGACCCACAACAACCGATAGAACGGCTCAATCTGATTCTGGAAGGCGCACAGCCGCACTGCATTTTGACGGATGGTCGTATTGAAATAGGCTCGACATCATTGTGTCATAGTGTGCCTGAGCTGGTAGCTCAGACAGCGTTGAGTGAATATGACCGAGCGGAAGCATTAGCCCGTATGACGGCACAGGACAGCGGCCTGGCGTATACCATCTTTACCTCGGGTTCGACCGGGCGACCCAAAGGCGTTCAGGTCTCCCGTTTTGCCTTGAATAACTTTCTGCACAGCATGGTGGCGCTGATTCAGATACCGCCACAGGAGGCGTTATTGGCGGTGACCACAGTCGGTTTTGACATTGCTGCCCTGGAGCTTTACCTGCCGTTGTTAACGGGAGGTAAAGTGGTGATCGCCGACGAAGAGCAAGTGCGTGACGGGGAGGCGCTAAACCGCTGTCTTAAGGATAAAAATATCCGCTTTATGCAGGCAACGCCTATTACCTGGCAAATGCTAGCCGAACAGGAAACACAGGATTGGTCTGGGCTGACCTCGCTAGTAGGAGGCGAAGCGCTACCTGCCTCTCTGGCGCAGGACATACTTGCCAGAGGGGCCACATTGCTGAACATGTATGGTCCAACGGAAACCACCATCTGGTCTTCTTTCAGCCATATCACCCAGGAGAATGTCCACCAGCCCTCATTGGGTAAGCCTATCACCAATACCCAACTTTATGTGCTGGATGACTGGCTGAATCCGGTGGCGCCTGGCGCGACAGGAGAGTTGTACATCGCCGGAGATGGGTTGGCAGAAGGCTATCTAAATCAGCCTGAGTTAACACAAAGCGTGTTTCTGGATTACCCGCTGACAACAGATGTGTTGGGTGAGACACAATCGATCCGGTTGTATAAAACGGGCGACAAGGTGTTTCTGTCTCCAGAAGGGGAGTTGTACTTTGTTGGGCGCACAGATTTTCAGATAAAACTGCGTGGTTATCGCCTTGAAACCGGAGAAATTGAAGCAAGACTGACGGCCCTTGCCAATATCAAAGAGGCCGTTGTAACACTATGGTACGCCAACACACCCAAAGCCTGTCTGGTGGCGTATGTGACGGGCAATAACGTTGATATCACCAAGATACGGAAGTATCTCAAAGAGGTGCTGCCTTCTTATATGGTGCCGCAGTATATCGTTCCGCTTGATACGATGCCGCTTAATGCCAACAATAAAATAGATCGCAAGGCCTTGTCTGTGTCTATTGAGCAGGTAGTGAGCGCAGATGTCAGCAAAACACCACCAGCTACGCAAACGGAAAAAGCCATTGCCCGTGTTTGGGAATCTCTGTTGGGTGTGAGTGACCTTGCTTTGGAAGATGACTTCTTTGCCTTTGGGGGCAACTCGTTACTGGCGGGCAGAATGATTGCCATGCTGCGCCGCCAGTTAGCCATCGAACTGCCTCTGGCTCAGGTGTTTCGCTATCCAGTGTTAGGCGATCTCGTGGAGCAGGTACAGGCTTTGTTTCTCTCAACAGAGACTGATGATCAGACGGAGAGGTTGTTAGTGCCAATGAATGATCAGGCAAAAGCAAACCTGAAAACGCACAACACACAGGTTGCCAGTGTGTTTGTTCTGCCCCCGGCGGGAGGCATCGTACGGGCTTATCAGGATATGGTACAGGCGTTTGATAACCGTTTTCCGGTGTATGGCATTGAGTCTTTGGCTCTGTATGCAGAGACAAAGACTGAAGAAACGATAGCAGACCTGACCAAGCGCTATGTCCGCTGTATTCGCTCGATACAACCGAAAGGGCCATATCGGTTTGTCGGCTGGTCTTTTGGTGCCTGGCTTGCCATGTCGCTAACCCGTTACCTGGAAGAACAAGGCGAGTGTGTGGAGTGGGTTACCCTTATTGATGCCAGAGCAGATGTGTCCAATGTATCTCTTCAGGTCACTGGTCTTGATCGGGTAAAACGCTATCTGGCTTGTCTGGATCATCATCGCCGGGAATGGCTGTTGGATTATAAACAGGATGCATTACAACGTCTGGAAACCTCGTTGCAGAATGTACAGACCATAAACCGCTCTCAGGATAAATACGCCTTTGAGACACTGGTCAAACTGCTGGATGAAAGGCAAGACACCTTCTCAGGCGAGGGCGAACAGGACTTACGTTTTATGCAGATGCAGCTCTATATGAATAGTCATAAGCAAATGAGAAAGCATGTATTACAACCAGTACAAGCTTCGCTGCATGTTTTTTGGTCCAGCCAAACTTTGAATGGCTCTATGTATCAAAAAGGAGCTATGAAAGGTGAATGGGATAAATATGGTGATACGAACAAAATAATATTAGAAGGAGATCATGACAGTATTGTAAGAGATAATCGTGTATCAAGTTATTTAATACAGCTTGTAGATATAGCTGTATGAAGTAACGTAATTTCAAAATATTAATAGTTCATAAGCTTGGTGCTTAATCGGTATGGACCCACTTTTGTAGACATCTCATAGCTATATAATAATAGGTAAAAATGAGGTTAATTATGAGTGGAAAACGTTATACCGATGAGTCCAAAATTGAAGCTGTTAAACAAGTCACTGAGCAGGGCTATAAAATTGTAGAAGTGGCTGAGCGACTTGGCGTTAGTTGCAAAAGTATGCACTATTGGATTGCCCGATACAGCAAATCTGAAACGAGTCGAAAAGCGGAAGATTCGGCTTTGTCAGAGATCTAACGGCTCAAAGCTGAACTTAAACGGGTGACCGAACAGAGGGGATATTTTAAAGGAGGACGCCGTGTACTTTCCCGGTGAGTCAAAGAAAAGTACACGTCCATAAAATTACGGCTCAATGATTATTCTATTGTTGTATTGTGTCGAGCGCTGCAAGTCTATAAGAGCGTTTTTTATGCTTGACTAAGTTGTCCAAAAAGTCGACGAGAACAAGAGGATGACTAGCTTGCTATTGCCATTAAACCGCATTGGCTTGAAAGAGGTTGTGTTTATGGCTACCGCAAAATCACCACAGACCTAAAGGGATAAGGTCAGTCTTGTGGGAAGAATCTTGTGCTAAGGGTGATGCGCCGCGAGGGTCTAAAAGCGCTAATAGGCTACAAACGCCACCCTGTTTTTTATCGTGGATCTGAACGTAATACAGCCCCTAATACACTCGATAGAGCGTTTGTTGTCCCAGAACTAGATCAAGTATGGGTGACCTATTTTACGTACATCCGGACAAATTTACGTGACCGTCGTTGTTGATCTATTTTCTAGATTGGTCGTAGGGTGGTCAATGAGATCAAGGGCTACAGCGGAGTCCGTTATTGATGCTTTACTCATACCATTTCCTGAGTTCACTTATTCCAAATAAATTTACAATGTAAGTATGTCTGCGACCCCTCACTATTTTTCCTTTTTAGACTAATATTGTGTAAATAATCTATTGCGCAAGAAATACTTGCTGGTAATATCACCCTATGTGCTTCTATACTTGAAGCGTATAAGTGGTTTAATGATAGAAAATAAAATTTCCAATAAAAATAACAATGGAGCTTATTTATGACTACCTCCTCAAAATTCTTGTTTAAAGCAAGTCTTGTTGCCGCCTCTGTAGCAGCGTCATCAGCTTATTCAGCTGGTTTTGCTTTAAATGATCACAGCGCCACAGCTTCAGGTAAAGCCTTAGCCGGTGTAGCAGCTTCTAATGAAGATATTTCTGCCAGCTTCTGGAACCCTGCGCTCTTTGTAAATGCTAAAGATACAACTGTCTATGTGTCAGGAGCTTATGTCATGCCGAGTATGGATGTGACTGATATTTCTGCTAATAATGCTTCTGCAGCCGGTGGAGCTGCTATTACTGGTTCTACAACAAACAGTGATTCTGTAGATAATACACTTGTACCTTCGTTTTATTTTGCTAAACCTCTTTCAGATAAAACTGTAGCGGGTATTTCTCTGAACGTACCTTTTGGCTTGTCTGGTGATTATGGAGATGACTGGGCTGGGCGTTTTCATGCAACTGAAACATCACTTCAAGATATTGCTTTGAGTTTTGCGCTAGCGCACCGTGTTAATAGTTGGGCATCAGTTGGTGCGAGTGTACAAATACATCGTGCAGAAGTGGTTTTAGGTTCTGCTGTTGGGATTTCTGGTGTAGAGGGTGATGGGCGCATTGAAGCGGATGATACTGGTTATGGTTACAGCTTCGGTGTGGCATTGGAGCCAGTTAAGGGTACACGTTTGGGTTTAGGTTACCGTAGTGAAGTAGATTTCGACTTTAAAGGTGATGTAAAGTATAAAAATGTTGCAACTTTGAATGCTAGTGCACTTACTCCTGGATATGACCTAATTAATACAACAGTATCGGATTCAATTACTCTGCCCTCAGTTCTTACTTTAAGTATAGAGCAAGAATTAACGAAAAAATTGATTTTAGGATTGTCTGCTATTAGAACAGGTTGGGGGTCTATGGATGGTCTGAACATCGATTTTGATAGTGACCAACCAAACTCTGTTCTTTCCTTTGGTTTTGAAGATCAATGGATGTATTCTGCAGGCTTAACCTATACATATTCAGACCAGCTGACTTTGCGTACTGGTGTTGCAATGGATAACTCTCCTGTCACGGATGAATATCGCTCAGCTCGCACACCAGATGGGGATCGTAAGTGGATCTCTGTAGGGGCTACTTATGACTTCAATGATATGACATCGGCTACATTTGCCTTTACCCATGTGATGATAGATGATGTGTCTGTTAGTCGTGATGGAACTGGTGAGGATCGTGCTCGTGGTAATATAGATGCAGACTATAGCTCCTCAGCAAATGTCATCTCTGTTGCAATGAACATGGCGTTCTAACTTATCCCTTTTGAGTGGCAACGCTTTAAAAAACCAGAGTTCAATTCAATTTGATCTCTGGTTTTTTGTATCCTGGGGTAGGTAATTCTTTGAAACTGCTGATGTCTTACTCTATTTGACTTAATACACCATTCGTAGCTCTTTCGCTTTGGCGTTGTCTTTTGCTGTCCAGTCGCTGAGAGGTGATGGCTTAGCGAAATAATAACCTTGCAGTGTTTGGCAGCCTAAGGCGGCTAGTAAATTAGCTTGCTCTTTCGTTTCGATTCCTTCCGCGATTACTCTCATGCCAAGTGATTCAGCAAGCTGTATAGTTGATTTGACAATGTCTACATGGCGTTGGTCATCTGGTAAGGGTGAAACAAAACGACGGTCTATTTTTAGTATGTTAGCAGGGATGTCGACAAGCTGCCCCAGCGAGGCTTGGCCCGTACCGAAGTCATCAATGGCGATTGAGTAGCCATATTGCGATAAACTTCTTAAACGCTTGTGTATGAGAGGGTGTGTCATTACTGGGCTGGTTTCTGTTATTTCTAGTTCCAGCATACTACCTAGCCATGGATTATCAGCAATTAATGTCATCAACAAAGCAAAAAATGCATCATTCATCAGTTCTTGTCCAGCCAAGTTAAAGGCTATTGGTGTATGAATGTGTTCTTTATGCCATTCCGATAGGGTCTCTACGAGTTCGCGTACTAGGTTTTCGGCTAGTAGCGGAAGTAGGCCTAGTTTTTCTGCTATTTTGATAAAGGTTGTAGGAGGAATGAATTTTCCATCGCATTGCCATCTGGCAAGTGCTTCGAAGGAGCGTATTTGTCCATTGGGTGATACTTGTGGTTGTAGCCAGAGTGCGATTTTTTTATTTTTAATGGCAGCGCTGAGTTTCAAGCCAAGCTTGTGTTCTTCAATGAGCTTATGTTCAAGACTATGATTGTAGTACGAGAAGCGATCTGTACTGGTCGAGTACTCCAATGCCATTTCACAGTGTTCTAATAGTTCTTCTGCTGTTTTGCCATCAGTATGGTAGTAAGCGATGCCTACCTGATAGTCCATATTCAATCTACTGCCATCGACGGTTATTTGGCTAGGAAGTACAGAGTGAATGAGAGCTGATAGGTTTTTTTGAATTAAATAGGCTTGCCCTAACGGTACAAAGCAAGAAAATTTTACGCCCCGTAAGCGGCCAATGATAGCGTGTTCAGACAGTTTATTTTGTAATGTTTTTGAGAAATTGAGAATGACTTTATTGGCACTATCTTTTCCGTATTGTTTGTTGAGTAGTTTAAATTGGCTAATACGAATAATGAACATAGCGCCAGTCAAATGACTATCTTGATCGTCAATGCGTTGGTTTACTTGACGACAGAAGTGTCGATGGTTAGGCAAAAGTGTGAGCAAATCAAAATGGGCTAAGCGGCTATTAGTTTGTTGTGTATTTTCAAGCTCTTGCTGTATTGCTTTTAGTTGAGTTGTGTTTTGTAAATGAAGAACATAATAACCATGCTGGGTTAATGATGCTCTGCGTATCTCAATGTGTATGTTTGTTTTTTTCTTTAAAGTGCATTCCGCTATGTTCGATTGCCAAAAAAAGCGACCTGTCTGACCAAGCGGTGACAACCAGTCAGTAATTGTGGAATCAGATATGTGCTTGTTGGGAGAGTTGGTAAGTAACTCGCGAACCAATTGATTGGCTTTAAGGATTTTGCCTCGTTGATCACAAAGTAGGGTTGGCGTCCCTGTGTTCTCAAAGAATTCTTCATACATCGCGTAATTATCGTTTAGCTTGCGATAAAGCAATCTCATATGTGAGGCGTTGTTTTCAAGCGTTTGAATGATTCTTGAGACCGCTAGAGGTAAGCCGATGTTGAGCGTGACGAAAGTCAGCAATTGAAAATAAAAAGACGACGCAATATCTATTTGGTCGTTATTCAGCCCGTCGTTAGTCATTAGATAAAAAGGATAAAGGTTAACAATCATTGCTACTAGAGAGGCTTTGAAGCTGAAGAGTAGGCGAGTAATGAGTGGTAACGAGTATAACGATACTAATGCATATTTTTCTGCATGAAATTCATCGCTGAGTGTGAGTAATAGAAAGCTTGTGGTTATTAGAGTTATAAGAAAAAAAACGGCTGTAGTTTTTGTGTACTTGTCACTGAAGTAAAGTAGGGCACCAAGAAAGCATAGGTACGCACTGTTTATGCCTAAGAAAGAAATCTCGCTGGGTATAAAGAGAGTGTGGATTTCTGAGACAGCAAAAATACAAATTGTCAGCGCGAGTAAAATTCGTAAGGCGCTTTGCTGGAAGGCTTTTTCGTCTCCCCCTGTTGAGGGATCTGAATCTACTAGAAAGTAATTTTTAAGAAAATCAATAAACATTAATAAACTTCATAATGCGAAAAAAATAAGCCGCAGTTATTTGCGGCTTTCAATAGACAGTACCTAAAAATCAAGAATTTGACTACGTTAGTTTATAGTTTTAATTAAAAAATCATGTGTTGATTTGTCGCAAATGATTATCCCAATGTAAGTCTGGGTGTTTTTTAATCAATTTTCTGACGTTTTGTACAGGATTGCTTGTTAGCTGAGAGCCAATGCCGCTGGTTAATAAAAATTCGTGGGCATTGTCTGTAGCAACAAGGCCACAAACATCACGACAATTTTCTACTCCTAAAAAGGTTTTTGACCCCACGTGCCAATAGGCGACCAGCCCGCCTCTAGGTGTACTTATTGCAAGTATTTCACCTGAGTTATCGAAGCAAACGCTGCCGCAGTATTGTTTAAAACGAACTCTCACCTCTTCCGGAATCGGTAAATATTCTAATTCTTCTTGATCAATGCGCGATAAGGCAACCAGTGGAACTTGATCCCACATTGCCCCTTGATATTGAAAACCTAAAGCAACGGTTCCATGCTGGTTTACGTCAAGATGCCGAATGCTTAATTGGTGCAGCTCATCGTTATTGCCAGACTGATTTAAGACACTGCCATCTTTTAGATTCAAGTAAGTAACGTTTGGTTTCATGGTATCCAGATTTAAGATTTTTCGGTCTTCGTCTGGATGAGTCATCAATCCACCATTGGCAATCACTAATACTTGGTCGTTTAAAAGTACGGACTCATGAGGTCCAATACCATTGCTGCTAAAAGATTGAACCACCTGACCACTTGGCCATTCGCGCACAAATATTTTACCTTGTCCTGAAGGATAGTGGTTTTCTTGAGTAATCAAGCGCTTTCCATCAGTAGTGAAGAGAGCGTGCCCATAAAAATGATGGTCTTGAGTTGGCTCTATGCGCATTATATTTTGATGTGTTGATACATCAAAAAAATCCATAAAAAAACCAGGTCTTCGGGCGACAATACCTACAATACTTTGGTTAGGATGAACAACCGGAGCGTGTGCTCTATCTAAGAGCTTTGTGTCCCATATCATCTCTCCCTTCTCATCAAACAGGCCAAAAAAGTGCTCTTGTTTATTGAGAGAATAGGCCGAAGCATAAAGTTTCTTACCTGCATTCTGTTGGGCTAATGTTGCCCAAGATGGTGCAGTAATGATCGCGCCACTCAAAGCGCTACTCATCGTAAGGAAAGACCGTCTTGAAAGCATCTGTAGTTAGTCTCCGTCTCTACTATTAAAGCCAATTTGGAAGCCTAGTTGAGTCACCATGCTGGCGAGATAAGATTGGCTATTAGATATGGACTTCACCAACGGCTTTGCTAGAGCAACACGAGCTTCTTGCGTGTAGTCGGCATGGAAGAAATCACTTGGTAATTGAAGGGCTAATTTAATATTCTGCGTGAGTTGCTCTTCAAACTGTTCAGCTAGTGCAGGATTGGTTTGTTTGGCAATTTCGTATAAAGATGGTGAACCTGCATGATAAATTTCACGATAAGACTGCAAATTCTTTTGTATGGCTCTTAAGGAAAGATCGCTTCGGTAAAATTCGGCAAGTTTTAGGTTTTCACGGCTGTTATAGCCTATCGGGGTTTCGAGCTTGGCGTCTTTAACCGCCGACATGTGTTCGATCCATTGTTGTAAAAACAATTCTAGCGCGACTTTTTCTGGATCAAAGCCAGTACCTTCTTCGTCAAATACCCAATCTTGTGCTTTTCCATCTTGCCATTGTTTGGCTACAGCGTTGGCACTTTCTAGATGATGAGCGGTGACTTTCCCTAGTAATCGGCAGTGCTCAACGGATTGTGTTGGCTCGAAATCAGGATGGTAAAGCAAACTTTCAATTGCTGTTAGTCCACGCACAGCAATACTTGCCGAGGTCCAAAATTTCGGTGCATCCATGACCGCAGGATCGCCTTGTGCTAGCGCTCTTAGCTGACGTTGAGTAACGCCTTTCTTATCTGGCCAATATTCAAAAGCGTAATAACGCATAAAGTAAGTGACAGGGCCAAAGTTCAGCCATTGAACCTGTTGCCAATCTAACACATTGGTTTGAAAGGCCTCTTGCGCGTCATGAAGAGTTGTTTTAGATGGTGAAGCACAGAGTGCATCTGTGCGTTGTTGTAATGTCTTTGATGATTCAGAATAGGATTCATAGCCTTGTTTGACCACGTTGGCTACGATGCCGTTGAGTGGACCTTCCCACTGACCGGCTGAAGCAAGCAGAGGTGTGGAAGCGCTAATGGCTAGGGCAATTAGCTTTGGAAGATATTTCATTAAAGCGACTCCAAAAAGTAGATGAGTTTTTGACGTTGTTCTTTGTTTAGATTCTTATAATATTGTTGACTGCGTTTAGCTTCTCCGCCATGCCAAAGAATGGCTTCTTCGATGGTTTGAGCTCGGCCATCGTGCAAAAAACTCACACGGCCTGACACTTTTTTCGATAGCCCAATTCCCCATAAGGGCGCTGTTCGCCACTCGCTAGGACTTGCGGAAAAGCTTGGAAATCCACTGGCCAGCTCAGGCCCCATATCGTGTAATAGCATGTCTGTAAAAGGGTAAAAAGTACGATTATTTAATACTGCAAAATCTGAATTATTGCCTGTTTTCATTTTGGGAGTGTGGCAGCTAGCGCATCCTCCATCCTCAAAAAAACGTTTACCGTCTAAAAAAGTGCTGCTGGTTAGATTACGCATAGCGGGGGGTGAAGACAATGATACAAAAAGATCGACCAATCTCGCTTGCTGTTTATCTACTTCTAAATTATCTAAATGTGGACTGTTACCATTTGGGCTTTCCATGCAATCGCGTTGAAACGCAGTGCAGTCGCCTGACGGTGACGGGTTAAGCGGCGTCGATAGACCTAAATCGCTATTAAATGCAGACTGATTTTGCGCGCTAACACTTGCCACAGAAGCTTTATAGCCAAAACGGCCAATGACTTTTTCTTTGTCACTGAAAACCCAACTGACGCGACCGCTAATACCATCATTATTTTTATCGTCAGGATCAGCGCCAGACATAATTATTTCGTCCGGAATGTTATCTAATAGTCCCATTCCCACTAATGCTGGTGAAACCAACATGGTAAAACCAGTGCTGTCTTCGAAGTTGCCATAATTAAGCGTTTTCCAATGAAGGTTTGGCTTTCGTAGCTCTACTTGAGTTCCATCCTTTAGTGTTTCAATCTGAGTGCTGTAGGTAAGGTAATAATCGCCTTCAGGCAAAATTCCAGGAGAGCTTTGACCTTGAAACTGATGCCCGTAGCGTTTATCGCCAATGTGAGGGTAGATTTTATTACTCTTGTTGTTGACGATAGGGTAAGACTTTCCAAGCCTAATTAAAAAAGACGGAACGGATGTACCACTTATATTTGCTTCTGGTGCATGGCCGCGTCCATTGTTGACATGACAATTGTTGCACGAGCGAGTATTAAATAACGGGCCTAAGCCGTCGCTGGCAGTCGTTGAAGAGGGTGCTGGTACCCAGAATTTTTGAAAAACACCTTCACCGATATGAAAGTCGAGTTTGTCTTCAACCTTAATACCTGCAAGCGGAGTTGAATAATCACTGGCAATAGCTTTGTTCTGAAAACAAAAAAAGCTGGCGTAAACGCCAGCTACTAGAAAAATACCATTTCTTAAATTTGCTGTCATAAATAGACAAATACCATTAACTGACTAAATGACACATCTTCCTTGGCATCCCATTTGTTAATCTTATAGGTAGCAGATTATTATTCTACTTTCTATTGAAATACCGCACTTGGATTATCTAGACTATCAGATCCTTCAAGAGCAATGCCTTCAAGATTTAGCTCATGAATGACTTCTTCAGTGGTGCGTGTTTCGTTTACCAATGAATCAACAAAGGTTTGTACTAGTTGATTACCTTTTGTGTTATTCATTGCAATGAGAACATCAAAGGTTTGACCTTTTTTCGCAGCATCTACCATTGCTTGAGCAGCGGCTTCTGTTTCATTCAGCTTTTGCTTCATTTCTGTGTCTAATTGTGGATTTTGCTTAGCAACAAGATTAGATAGAGACGCACCTTTTACCCAGCTACCATCAACACGTTTGTATTCACCTAAATACGCATTCTTGATGCCTTTAGCATCATAATAATGTGACCAATGGGTATTGTCAGAGAAACAGTCATGCTCTTCTTCTGGGTCGTGTAGCATCAAACCAAGCTTAGTTCTTTCGCCACCCAGCTCTCCATATGCCAAACTGCCCATACCGGTAAGAATAGTAGAAAGGCCTTGTTCTGGTGATTGTTCTAATAACGCAACGCGTGCAGCGCCGCCTTCTTTCCAATTATTCGCCATTTCTTCTAAATCAGAAATTAACAAATCGGTAGCCGCTACTAAATAATCACGACGGCGATCGCAGTTTCCATTGGTGCAATTGTTTAGGTCAAAATCTGTGGCAGGACGTTCGCCAGCACCAGGATTAGTGCCATTTAGATCTTGGCCCCACAATAAAAATTCAATCGCGTGATAACCGCTAGCAACGTTTGCTTCTACACCATCGGCTTCTTGAAGGTTGTCGGAAATTAGTTCAGGAGTAATGCTGGTTGTATCTACTTTTACGCCGCCGATCATCAAGCTTGTTGACGCGATAACATTCGCAGCATAGAGAGGATTAAGATCGGATTCTGTACCGTAGCTGTCTACCGCAACGTAATCGATCAGACCTTCGTCCAATGGCCAAGCGTTAACTTTGCCTTCCCATTCATCCACAATTGGATTGCCAAAGCGATAGACTTCGCTTTGCTGATAAGGAACGCGAGCTGCAATCCAAGCAGTCCGAGCGGCTTTCAAGTTTGCTTCTGTAGGATTAGCTAAGAATGTATTAATAGAGGAACGAAGTGTTTTTGCAGTTGTTAAAGAGTCACCGTATACAGCTTCGGCAATGTCAGCATAATGAACGACGACGGAATCTGCAGTGATAGCGTTAGATTCTTGTTTTACGGTAGCAGGTCCGCATGCAGTAAGCATCGCACCTGTAACGCAAATTGCGATGGGGGTTAACAATCGTTTCATGTCTGAAGCTCCAATATTATTTTGTGCAAGCATAATATTAGAAATGAAAACGATTATCAATGAATGTCTTTGCACATTTTTTACATTAATAGTGGGGAACTATTAATTCCCGCACTGATATTGAAAAGAATTGCCTGCCGTATTGTGAAGATCATATTCACATGCTTTATCTCTTAAAAGATTCTGCCCTTCCCAAGAAACACTCATACTGATAGGTGATTTGTTCTTATAGCTAGGAATAAATCGATATGCCGCAACGACATCAATACTGCTGTTGGCCCCTAACTGAATTGACTGCCCAATAAGTCGCTGACGAGTTTCGGTGTTGTATAAGGTGTAATCCGTAGTGTATTCCTGATCACCGTTTGCGTGAGAGAAATTTAACCAAATCTTACGGTAGGTTTGTGGCTCAGACGTCGGATTAGTAAAGCGTAATTTTGTATAGATAATTTGAGAACTGGATAAGCTTGTTTGTGCATTTTGGCTGACTTTTACATAAGAAGAGCTTGCTTCCTGCCAAGGCATATTAGTACCAAATGATGCATCAACAATTTGAATGCTTTCTTTTGCAAAATATGCTTCTGCAAATTGAGCAAGGTCTTTTGCTGGTGCGTACAAAGCTAAAGCCATAATGGCTAAAAGTGCAACTTTATGAATAGTATGAGTAGGGCTTAATAGCTTGATCATATCCACTTCCTTAAAATATCTTTACTGTTTATTTATACAGTACTGTATATCCAGACAGTTATTTTGTACAGAGTCTTTTTTAAAAATAGTTTGCATTTCTCAAAAAAATTCTGGGTATTGACGTATATAGGATTTTTTTAAAATATAAAAAATAATGTTTGATTTTATTTAGTGTATTGAATTTTAAGGGGATTTTAATGATTCCCACAGCCTTCTTAACGGTTTCTGTGGACAAGATTTGGCAATTCTATTTTTGCTTTTATTTGATACAAAACGCAGCTCATTCGATGGCAATAAATGTCCCAGACACTATAATGCAGCCACAAATAAGTAATGAGGTAGGTTGTGGATAAAGTTGATGTGATCGTAATTGGTGCCGGAGCGTCTGGTTTAATGTGTGCGGCAACTGCGGGCTACCGAGGTAAAAAGGTGGTGGTGTTGGATCACGCGAATAAAGCAGGCAAAAAGATTCTTATGTCTGGCGGAGGACGTTGTAACTTTACTAACATGGATGCTGCACCAAAGCATTTTTTATCTGACAATCCATATTTTTGCATTTCTGCGCTACGCCGTTTTTCGTCGCAAGACTTTGTTGATCTAGTTGATCGACATGGTCTGGATTATGTAGAGAAGACGCCAGGGCAATTGTTTTGTGAGCACTCTGCAAAAGACCTGCTTGATATATTGCTGACAGAGCTTGAATGGTCTGGTGCAGAGCTAAAGTTAAACACAAAAATTCATAATATTGATTTTCAAGACGGGCAGACCCTTGTTAAAACTAATCAAGGGGACTTTGCTTGTGAATCCCTTGTGGTAGCCACGGGTGGTTTGTCAATTCCAACCATGGGTGCGACAGGCTTTGGTTACGACATCGCTAAACAAGTCGGACACAATATTCTACCAACTCGTGCTAGCTTGGTACCTATTACGGTACAGCCAGATAGAAAAGTACAGCTTGCTGAATTGTCTGGTATTGCTTGCGAGATCTCTGCAACAGCAAGTGGTGTGACTTTCCAAGAGCCAATGTTGTTTACCCATCGCGGTGTCAGTGGCCCATCTATTTTGCAAATAACCAATTTTTGGCAACCGGGCGAAACGCTTGCCATTAATATTGCACCGACCCTATCGTTAGACGACTTACTTGACGTTCGCCAAAGTACTCCGAAAAAAAGCTATGAAGGCTTTTTATCAAACTTATTACCAAAGCGATTAGTAGAGCTGGTCAAAATAGAATTCCCTTGGTTAACCGAGCGAAGCGCACAAACGTCTAACGAACAGATCGACAATCTGTTTCATTATCTTGCCAACTTTGACATCGCTCCTAATGGAACCGAAGGCTATCGCACCGCAGAGGTAACCTTAGGCGGCGTAAATACCAACGAAGTATCCTCGAAAACCTTCGAATCACAAAAGCAACCAGGGCTCTACTTTATAGGTGAAGTACTAGATGTGACGGGTTGGCTTGGAGGTTATAACTTCCAGTGGGCATGGGCGAGCGGGTTTTGTGCAGGGCAGTATGTTTAAAAAAAGGGCCGACATTTCACTGTCGGCCCTTTGATGCTTATTTACTTATATCCATTAAGCTGTCTTGATTTGTGGCTTGCTTTGGCTTTTCACAAACAAGATACAGCCAGCTAATACGAGTAACGGTAATACAGGATCGTAGATGCTTCCTAGACTGCCGAATATTAGGTTCAAGATCATGATAAGTGATCCGCCAATAGCCCAAGCTATCGTTGTTGGAACAGTCCAGATTACCAATTGCTTTTTCACTTCAGTAACGCCCATCAAACGGTTAACAATGTGGAATAGGCTGTCATTAAAGTAACCAGCGAACAAACTCCCCATAGTTGCGGCAGACGCAGCAAACAGCATGTTAACGCCTTGCATTTCTGCTAGTACTGGCGCTGAGATAGAGGCTGCAGTGATCATTGAAACCGTGCCGCTTCCTTGGATGATTCTAACTAAGGTCGCAATAATGAATGGGATCATGATTGGCGATATAGAAAGAGCAACAATTTGGTTAGCAATTTCTGCACCTGCGCCAGATTCACGTAATACGCTGCCTAATGCACCACCTGCGCCTGTTACCAAAAGAATGATGCCACAAGTAGATATGCCTTCTTCTAGTTTCCGGGTTGTTGTCTCTTTATCCAAATAAGGCGTTAGCGTATACACAGCAAGTAATGTACTGATTGAAAGCGCGATAATAGGATTACCAAGGAAGTTAAAAGCAACACCAACGATGCTAGTAGATAAGCCTTCCATACCAAATTGTTTCTCGGCAAGACTCATAAGCGACTTAATCAAAATTAGGACGATTGGAACCACAATCGGCATGATTGATTTAATCAGCGAAGGAAGTTCTTTAGACTCTTTAGAAGCCATGTAATCATCATGGATTTTCTTAAGATCGTCATCAGCGGCTAAAGTTGGTGAAACCGCAAATTCAGGGAAATGCTTTTCCAACCAGCGTGCATACAAAACAATGCCATATACACAAGGAATGGCGATTAACAGACCAAAACCAAGCATAGAAGCCAAGTCGACATTAAAGATACTTGCTACGCCCAATGGGCCTGGTGTTGGTGGAATACAATGATGGGCAACAACCAACCCACCAGCAAGCGCTACTGTTAAGGTTAAGATAGAGCGATCGGATTTTTTTGCTAAAGACTTAGCAATCGGGTACAAAATTATCAGTGCGCTGTCCACAAAAACAGGAATACTGACGATGTAGCCGGTAATGGCTAAAGCCATTTCCTCTTTTTTCTTCCCTAGCCATTTGATGAAGTGGTAGGCAATTGATTCACCGGCACCAGAGGTTTCCAAAATTGCTCCCATCATAACGCCCAAACCGATAACAATACCGATACCGCCTAATGTTCCACCAAATCCTTTGCTTATGGCAGACATGGTTTCATCAACACTCAACCCACCGATTAAACCGGCAATGCATGCTGCAATTAGCATGGCAATTAACACATGAACTCTCGTTCTTAATACTAAAAATATTAAAACGAATACAGCTATTATTAAGCCGATTACAGATATAGGTAGCATGGTTTTATTTCCTTTATTTTTATTAGAGGTTGTTTTTTATTTTACTGATTCTACATATTCACTGAATATCGAATTGAAGTTTTTGTCTTTTATAAAACCTAGAGATAATTCTTTTTCGTTATTAATAGATTTTGGCCAGCTTGAAACGATTTTTTCGATCTTCGAGTCTTTTTCATAAGAAATAAAATCAAGATAAGATTCGTCATGTTCGCTGGAAAGGCACTCAATCATTTCTTTTGGAGATGTTTGTAAGCCCGGTAGATTAATGGTTCTAAATCCATCTAAACGATCTGTATTGATCTGGCTGGCATGAACAATATTTTTAATGACAGTGTTTGGGCTGGATACCCACAGCGGTAGATTTAGATCGACTGGACAGTTGGTTTTCTCATGCTTTAGTGGTTCGCGAATGATGCCACTAACAAAAGAAGATGCTGCTTTATTTGGTGCTCCTGGGCGTATGCAAATGGTAGGTAAGCGCACAGATACAGCATCAACAAAGCCTTTTCGCGCATAGTCATTCACTAATAATTCACAGATGGCTTTTTGAGTGCCATAAGATGAACTAGGTTGCATCGCTGTCATGTAATCGATTTTTTCTGGTAGTTGTCCGCCGAATACAGCAAGAGAACTTGAAAAAACAAATCGAATATTTGTGTTGGCTTCGCGGCAACGATCCAATAAAAGTTGAGTCGCTTTTAAATTAACCAACATACCAAGTTCAAAATCTTCTTCCGCATGGCTTGATACGATTGCCGCAAGATGAAAAACATGAGTTGTTTCTTTATCAATGATCTTTTTAACTTCTTCTGCAGCGGTAATGTCAGCAATAATAGATTGGATTTTGTTACTTGTTATCAAATCTGGATTTAATGAAACTTTATCAACAATTTTAATACTGTTTATTGTAGGGAAGTTTTCCAGTAAATTTTTTAATAGTTCAGTGCCTAAAAAACCAGCTCCGCCAGTAATGACAATATTCATATTTTTATCCTTATACTTTTTATTTTGACTTTTTTATAAATAAGGCTTGACCCAAGCTAAGCCACTTTCTGTGGTGTTTTTTGGATTGTATTCACAGCCAATCCAGCCCTTATATCCAGACTCGTCCAATATGTTGAATAAATGCGGATAGTTGATTTCGCCTTCAGATGGTTCATGTCTTTTAGGGACAGAAGCAATTTGAATATGACCGGTGACATCGGCAAGATCTTGAATTAGGTGGGTTAGATCACCATCCATAATTTGAGCGTGATAGATGTCGAGCTGTAGTTTGACGTTTGGTCGATCTACTTGTCTTATTAGCTCGGCAGCTTCTCTTTGATGAGCAATAAAATAGTTAGGAACATCACGGTTATTCAGTGGCTCAATCATGAGCTCGATACCGTGCGTAGCAAATTCGTCTGCGGCAAAGCGAATGTTATTTATGAATGTGTTGATATGTTCTTCACGGGTGAAGTTTTGATCAACAATGCCAGACATAGCATGTACTTTTTTGCAGTTAAGCGCTTTTGCGTAGGTTAAAGCGGTTTCTACACTTTGTTGGAATTCTTTTTCACGTCCTGGAATCGCTGCAAAGCCTCGTTCACCTGCATCCCAGTTGCCAGGAGGCATGTTAAACAAAGCCTGTTCAAATCCATATTGCTCTAATTTAGACGCTAAGACATCAGCGTCAAAAGCATAAGGAAATAGATATTCAACGGCTTTAAAGCCCGCATTATGTGCTCGTTCAAAGCGTTCTAAGAACGGCACATCGGTAAATAACATGGTTAGATTTGCTGCAAATTTAGCCATTATTTGCCTCTCCCTTTTAGATCAGTTACTTCGTCATCGGTTAAATAACGAGTAGGTTTGTTTGCTAATAAAAAGAACAATTTAGCGGTTTCTTCTAGCTCTTCTGCATTATCAACAGCATCTAAAAAATCGCTACCAGTGATGATTGGCCCATGATTAGCTAACAAAAACGCTCGATATTTGCCCGCCAGTTTTGCAAGGTCTTCAGCAATATGTGGGGAGCCTGGGCGATAGTAAGGGACGACCGGAAGCTCACCGACTCGCATCACGTAGTAAGGCGTAAATGCTTTGATGGCGTTACTAGGATCTAAATTCTCTAGACAAGAAAGTGCCGTTAAATAAGTAGAGTGCAAATGCACGATAGCGTTGCAGTTTGGATCTTTCTCATAAATGGCTAAATGAAAAGCCACTTCTTTAGAAGGTCGTTTACCAGATAGATGGTTACCGTCTTTATCAACGACAGACAGGTCTTCTGCAACTAAGCGACCAAAAGACGACCCCGTCGGCGTCGCTAAAAAATGACCATTAGGTAATTTCAACGATAAATTACCGGCACCACCTGTTGCGTAGCCACGATCGAACATAGAGCGAGCTAAGTCGACCATCTGTTGTCTCAATTCAGCTTCATTCATTAAAAGTACCCCTGAGCCGTGGTGAAAAAGTTCTCGTCGCCAAAATTGCCAGATTTAAGCGCCAGCGATAAATCTTGATTGATGGCTTTTACCCAAGGCACGCCAGGGGCAATTTGAGGACCGATGTGAAAGCTATCGACTTTTAGGCTTTGAGTTACAACGCCTGACGTCTCGCCACCTGCAACAATAAAATTACGTATGCCGAAATCTTGCAGCTTGATAGCCAACAAACTAAAGAGAGTCTCAACTGCTTGACTGGACGCCTCTGCACCGTATTGCTGCTGAATTGTTTTGAGTTTTTCAGCATCCGCCGTGGCATAAACGATAGGTGCCAATGACTCGTTAGCGTGGCTGACAACCCAGTCAAATAACACGTTGACGTAGTTTTCATTGCTCATGCACTGCTCAATATCAAGGGCAAAGAAAGGCGCTTTGGCTTTATAAAGCTCAACTTGCTTGTTGGTCATGACAGAGCATGAGCCTGAAAATATGACGGTTGGTACTTTAGCTGGGTGACCTGCTTGTTTTGCTTGGGTTTGGTCTTGTAAGTGTTCTCCCCAGTTTTTTGCAATACCTGCTGCTAACCCTGAACCGCCAGTTACTAATTTCAATGAGCTAACTGCTTTGCCAATCTCATTAAGGTGTTCCGCTGTAAAAGCATCGACAACGGCGTAACGTTTTCCTTGCGCTTTTAGCTCAGCAAATTCACCAATAATGGCGTCTGCGCCTTGCTCAATACTTTGATAATTAATCAGTCCCGTTTTGCCTTTAGATTGCGCGTCCATCAAATCCATAAGATTAGAATTAGTCATTGGAGTGACTGGGTGGTTACGCATACCTGATTCACTGAGCAACTGACCCAGCACAAAAAGATGGCCGTTAAAAACAGTGCGTCCGTTAACTGGAAGGGCAGGGCAGACAATAGTAAAGTCTTCGCCTAATACATCCAGAAGCGCATCCGTTACTGGACCGATGTTACCTTTAGCTGTGCTATCAAAGGTTGAGCAGTATTTAAAATAGAATTGCTGACAGCCTTGTGCTTGAAGCCATTTCAGAGCCGCAACAGACTGTTCAATCGCTTGTTCGGTCGGGCATGAGCGCGACTTTAGACTCACAACAACTGCGTCTGCATTTATCTCCATATTTGCCGAAGGGATACCGTTCACTTGAATAGTTCGCATGCCATTTTCAACAAGAAAACCTGCAATATCGGTAGCACCAGTAAAGTCGTCAGCAATAACACCTAATAACATATTACTTCTCCACGCCTGGTAAATTGATGCCATCAAAGATCTTGATAACCGCGCTGTCATCTTCTTGGCCGAAACCTGCGTTACTAGCTGAAAGGAACATATTTAAAGCGGTGCTAGATAAAGGAAGAGGGAACTTCAATTCTTTGGCAGTATCTGCAACAAGGTTTAAGTCTTTAACAAAAATATCCACCATAGATTTAGGTGAATAGTCGCCATCGACAACATGTTTCATGCGGTTTTCAAACATCCAAGAGTTGCCTGCGGCATTTGTGACAACGTCATACATAAGATCAAGCGGGATGTTTGCACGAGCAGCAAGCGCCATCGCTTCTGCACCAGCAGCAATATGTACACCAGCGAGCAGTTGATGAATGATTTTAACCGTCGCACCAAGGCCAATCTCTTCGCCAATGTTGTAGACTTTAGCCGCTGTCGCATCTAGGACAGGCTGTAGTTTCTCGAAGGCTTCTACTGATCCGGATGCCATGACTGTCATGTCACCTGTTGCCGCTTTCGCTGCACCGCCAGACACGGGCGCATCGAGCATCAATAATTGGTATTGAGAAAGTTTTTGGTGGATGGCTTTAGCATCTTCAGCGGAAATAGTTGCAGACACCATGACGGCAGTTTGTGGTTTTAGTGCGGTGGCTAAGCCGCTGTCAAAAAGAACAGCGTTTACTTGTTTTGCGTTTACAACAAGCACTAAGACAGCGTCTAATTGCTCGGCAAAATCTAAAGCGCTGCTAGAGACTGCTTTAGCTCCTGCTAGGCTTAGTTCTTCCAAGGCTTTAGGGTTTAAGTCAAAACCATAGACGTCCAATCCTGCGTTAATACAAGACTTGGCCGCGCCCATGCCCATTGAGCCTAGTCCGATCACACCGACGGATTTCGCTTTATTTGTCATACAATACCTACTGAATTATTGTTAGTTTATGTTCAGATTTGTGATTTTATAATTGATTGGAATGATTAAAACGCTTTATTTCACATATTTCAACATTATTTAACACTCAGTCTGAAAGGTTTTTGTGTTTTTTGCCTATGTGCTGTGTTGCTACTGTTATTGAGGGCGTTAAAAATAGTGCTTTCATGCAATGTATAGATACTTTTTCACATAAATTCACATGGCGGTTTTTTTTTGTTAAGCTGCAGTGAAAGTAATTTTGTGAATTGGACGGCGGAAAGATGATTCCAGTAGAGCGGCAAAGAAAGATCCTGACATTATTAAAGAATCAAGAAGTAGTGAGTATTTCAGAGCTGGTTGATTTATTTAATGTGTCTCATATGACTATTCGCCGAGACATTGAAAAACTTGAGGCTATTGGCAAAGTTAGTTCAGTTTCTGGAGGTGTGCAGCTAGCAAGAAACATTCATATTGAGCTCTCGCATGATATTAAAATTACCCAGTTTGCCACTGAGAAAGAGCAAATTGGCAAGTTGGCATCGAGTATCATTGCTCCAAATATGACGATATACCTTGATGCAGGCACCACAACGTTAGAAATTGCTCACCAAATAACCCAAAGAAATGACCTGCTCATTATCACTAATGATTTTGCTATATCGGCTTACTTAATGGCGAATTCGGCTAACGATATTTACCATACAGGCGGAAAAATCGACCGACAGAACCAGTCTACCGTTGGATCAAAAGTAGCTGATTTTTTATTAAGCATGAACATTGATATCGCCTTTATCTCGACCTCGTCTTGGAATTTAAAAGGGCTATCTACGCCGAATGAAGATAAAGTCATTGTTAAGCATGCTATTGCCAAATCATCGAAAACTGTCTGTCTAGTTTCCGACACCTCTAAATATGGGAAAATTGCCGCCTTTCATGCATTGGATATGGAGCGAATTGATACCATTATCACCGACTCAGGTCTGCCAGAAAGTGCGTTCAATGAATTGAGAGATAAAGGTATTGATATTTTAACTGCTTGATTTTTCGGTTACCGCTCTCTAATCAGGAAAAGAAAAATAGGAGAGGGAAGAAAGACTGGCATTTGAATGCCTATCTTTTTCTCTCCCTCTTATCCTTAAACAGTCATTACTTTATCACTTTATAAACCGCGGCAATATCTTCATCCGCAAAGCCTGCTTTTATCGCTTGTTTGAACGCTTCATTGGCAATCGCGGCGGTTGGCACAGGTTGCTCAAGTTGATCGCCTAGGGCAATTGCAAGGCGCAGGTCTTTTTGCATATGTTTAAGCGGAAAGCTGGTGGTGTAGTTCTCATTCAGCAGCATGGCGCCTTTGCCTTTAAACATCGGATTCGACATGGCGCCAGCATCGACTATGTCTAAAATCTGCTGACCATCTAAACCGGCTTTTTGTCCCAAAGACATGCCTTCGCTGAAAATGCTCAGCATTCCGCTCATCATCATATTAACGACTAGCTTCATATTTGCGCCTTGGCCGACGTCGCCAAGGTAGGGCGACATTTTACCCATCACCTCAAACGCGGGCTTAACATCGTCATAAAGGGATTGATCACCCGCGGCGAGAATGATCAAAGTACCATCTTCAGCGGGCTTCTTAGTACCAGAAACCGGCGCTTCCAAAAAGCGTCCGCCCACTTGGCTTATCAAAGCAGCGATTGTTTTTGATGTGCCGTCGTCAACCGTCGACATATCAACATAACCGCGACCAGCGCCAATACCTGCTATAACACCATCCGGACCTTGGCAAAGCGCTAACGCCGCTTCAGGGTCCGACACCATGGCAAAAGTAACATCGCAATTAGCAGCAACGTCTTTCGGCGTCGAGCCTTGGCGAGCGCCTAACGTAATGAGATCCGCGCATTTGTCGGTATTACGGTTCCACACGGTGACATCAAATCCCGCTTTTATTAAATTGGCTGCCATGGCTTTGCCCATGATGCCTAAACCCAAAAAACCAATACGTTTCATAAATTACTCTCTTAATCGGTGTTGTTTTCTATATGTGAATCAGTAGCAGCCGTTTTAGTAGATAAAAATCCCAATATCGCAGCGCTCGTTTTAACCATAGAGATGGTTATGACAGTAGCTTCAAGACAATAAAACCAGTGAATAAAGCAATGCTCACCGAAAACAGTGAGCCAAGCATGACGTATTCGGTGAACTTTCTATCGTGAGCTTCACGTAAATCTCCCATGCGAAAGATGGATTTCGCGGCGAGTACAAAACCAACTGCGGTGTATTGGCCGTTTAGTATAAAGGTCAGCACTAAGACGCGTTCAAGGTAGCCCAAATACTGGCCTGCATTCGGTAAGGATTGTACTTTCTTGTTTTGCGAATCACACACATCGGCTTCCAAGTCCGCCGACCATTTAGACAGAATCTCTCCGATGATGATAGACGCCGGTTTGAGCATCATTAAATAAGCGAGAGCGATGAGCAAAGCTGCGTTGTAATCTATGTCATTGATGAGTGTTTTGAGTTGCTCTATCGCGCTATCAAAGAGATAAAACCATAAAAATAGGATGCTTAGGGCATGAAGTAATTGGTCGATGATAAACCACAAAAAGCCTTGTCCAACTTTCACTTTTGTATAATCGATTAGGCTATGGATAACGGCGAATAATAAGCCGATGAAAAGCGAGCCTAACAAGCTGGTGGCGGTTGCGAAACTAACAATCGCTAAGACAATAGCACCATGAACCAGACCATGATAATACAAAGAGCGCGAACGTCCTTGATGGGTATTTTTGTCTTTCACCCAAGTGTTGGGTTGTAAAAAGAAATCACCAATCACATGCCCCAGTAACAACAAGAGCAACACGGCCAAACCGTCGAACTGAAACATCACGACTTACTCCCTATTAACGTGGCTTCTATGACATCCAAAGTATCTAGTATCAAACTCGCGTTGGCGCGTTGCAACCGTGAGGCTAACGAACGGCGATTAATCCCTGTTTTGGCCGATAAGGCGTCTTGAGTTAATTCAGGGTAGAGCAGACGAGGTAACAAGACCTCAGCCTGTTTCTCACTGAGTCCTGTCATCATAAAATCTAAGTGGCGAATCAATAAATCACGGCTGGGGTTGGCTTCAACTGTGTCTGGCAAAGACAGTTTGAGGCGTTCTTCATCCATGTCTTTTAAAGCGCGCCCAGAGAGTTGAAAAGCTTCGCCTTTGGCGGTTTTTCTCAGCTCAGTTTCGATCTGTTGATACTTGCCAATACCGATAGACACCCGAGCATCCGCGCCTTTTACACACTTCATCAGCGTGAGTCTTAACAATATAGCGCAGCGTAGAGCGTCTTTCGGGTTGGGCACGAACACCTGAAACTCATCGCCACGGAACACATCGCCCTGAGCATTAAACTCATCTTGGAAAATGGCAATGGTTTGCTCAATCTGCTGCAAACATGCTTGATGTTCTGCATCCGACAAAGCACTGGAATTGACAATGTCTCCAGTGACAACACCGCCTGTATTTATGTCATTCGTAACATTATTGAGAGACGTCATCGAATACTCCTCTTTCATCGTAAACCTAACCTAACGGCTTTTCACATAAGGTATCAAAGCATAATTTATTGACCAAAGCTATTTTGGTCAATAAATAATGACCAATAATTATTTGGTCAGTATTTAAGGTTTTGTTAAAGGTGAGTCTGCAAGTTAACTCTGATGCGCTTGGCTTTACAAATTAGGATGTTCCCAACTTCTTTTAAAACAAAAAAAAACCAGCCATTTATCATGACTGGTTTTTAGAATGTTCTATTTACTAAGTGCTTAGTTTCTATTGTTTAGCGCGGTGCTGCCATTTTTGTCTACGCTGTAGATTGTCCAACGTTCGTTGGCAAACTGTTGTTTGGCGAAGACTTCAGCAACAACTCGACGGTTTAGTTTGCGACCGTCTTCTGTGTCGTTGTCAGCGATAGGTCGGGTTGCGCCATAGCCAATGCCTTTTACACGGTCTGCTTGGATTCTAAAGCTGTCTACAAGTACATCGGCAATAGCGGAGGCGCGTTGTTGAGATAAGTCTTGGTTTAGCTCTGCTGAACCTTGGCTGTCTGTGTGGCCTTCAATGACCACTGTGCTTGTAGGATGCTCTTGTAAAAATTTAGCAAGGTCTTTTAGCTCAGAATAAAAGCGCGGTTTTATCTCTGCCTTACCAGTATCAAATAGAATGTTCAGTTCTACAGACAGTAGTTTGGTTGTTTGATTAGGGCAGCCATAGTTGTCTACGGCTGCGCCTTCAGCAGTGTCTGGACAAAGATCTCGCGCATCAATAACGCCATCTCGGTCTGCATCAGCCAGCCGAGACTGCACATTGGAAGCATACAGGCTTTCGGCAGCGGAAAGCTGTCCATAAAGCAATAATGTTCCTGTCAGTGCGATGGTTTTAATGAGAGTCTTCATGACGCTATTGCTACCTTTTAAGTTCTTCGATTCTGTAAGCTTAAGAAATACTTGCCAAGATGACTATTGGATTTTTGTAGCTTTGTTTAATTAAATACTTTTTTTGTAAACTTATGTAACTACCAGCTGCCAGTGTTTTCCATAGACGCCCATGGCTCGGCACTTTCAAGAGATCCATCTTTTTGCAGAAGTTCTATTGAAATACCGTTTGGGTCTTTAATAAAGGCCATATGACCGTCGCGAGGTGGTCTTAAAATGGTTACGCCCATGGATTGTAGCTTTTCACAGACTTGATAAATGTTTTCGACTTCAAAGGCTAGGTGGCCAAATTGGTCGCCGCCTGTGTAGGCGCGATCGCTCCAGTTATGAGTGAGTTCAACTTCTGGTGCGCCTTGTTCTGTGGCGTAGTAGATAAGCGAAAATTGACCTTTTTCACTGTCCATACGTCTTGTTTGAATAAGACCTAGGCCTTCTGTGTAAAACGTATGACTTTCTTCTGGCTTATCTGTTCTTATCATGGCGTGTAAGTATCGAATAGACATGATCGCTCCCTATTTTGATGAAAATATGTGGGAGCATTATTGCAGTATCAGCTTGGTATTTCAAAGCAATAGGCAGAAGACTCTTATTAATCTGAGTGGTAAGCCTTGTTATTCTTCCCAGACCCAACGTAGAGGATCGCCAAAGTCATCGTAGATGATTTTTTTCTTGGGGCGCTTTTTGGCTGGTACTGTTGGTGGGGATTTGCTGTGTTTTCGTTGTTGAATAGCGGCAACAACGTGATTTAATGGCGTGCGATCTTGTTTTGGCTCGTTAAAGCCTATGTGGCTCGTGTTATACTTGCCATCAACTAAACCGGATTCACCCATGTCGACTTGCTGGATCGTTCCGTTTTTCTTGATAAATTGATCTACCAGAGACTCAAGTTCTTTTCGCGTGTCTCTTTTGGTGGTTTTGGGTTTTATCATAGCGTTTTGGTTTGGGAAGATCCTTCATAAAGTGATGGGTTAAAAAATGACCGTAATCGTCCATATTAAACGTAAGAGGTAGCTGGTGTCTATTAGCAACTTAATTGTGCATGAGATTCAAAAACATGAAGGTGAGCGTAAAGCGATACTTATTGCGCGTCCAAATGAGAACCCAGTTGATGGGCAAGCCGAGGCGCTATCTGCTCAGGTAACGAATCTATTTAATCGCTCTGGTATGAATACTGGACGTTTTGTTAACCCTCAGGGAAGTGAGGAGGGTGCCCAATTACCCGCTTTGCTGTTTAAGCATTTTAAAAACGATACTTTTGTCGATTTTGCAGGATTTACCAAAGATTGCGCGGCAGAGTATTTGAAGTATTTAGAGCCTGTTGAAGAAGCCGAAGGTGGTTTGTTGTGGTTTAACCATTACGAGCTTCACGATACGCATTTCTTGTATATAGTGATGTTGAAACGCAAAAAAGGCATTGGCCTTGGTGCGGATCTGAGTTTGTCGCAAATTGAACAAATTGAGATGGAAAAGTTGCACATGTCGTTGCGTATCAATTTGACAGCGTGGCAAGCGGGCGATGAAGGTCGTTATATTTCTTTCCGTTTTGGTCGAGCACCTAAATTTGAGAGTGAATATTTTACTCAGTTTATTGGTTGCGATGAGCCTAAAGTTGCGGCAAAAGAAACGCGTAAGCTGGTGGATTTGACGGCAGCGTTTTGTCAGTCAGAAGGTTTTCCTTCTAAACAGGCGAATGAATTCAAGAAAGTGGTTTCTGAGCATTGTCAGGCGAAAGCGCAAGACCGCGAACCTTTGGCGATTAAAGAGATTGCTTCTCAGGTTGAATCTCGATTTTCTATTGAGCAGGCGAATAAATTTTTAGAAATTGCCGATTCTGATAGCTTCAAAATGGAGAAAGAAATTTTCGTCGAGAAAGCCGCATTGAAAAAACTGACTCGTTTGTCTGGAAGCTCTCGTGCTTTGACGATTAGTTTTGATAGCGAACTGTTAGCTGAATCGATCGTATTTGATGCAGACTCTGGCACGCTTACTATTAAAGACTTGCCGAAGAGTCTGCTTAAACAATTACAGGCTATGTCGAACTAAGTTTTTTGTTATACAAATTTAGTTCAATTAAGTGAAAGTCAGAAGGTTTGTTAAAGTCCCAGCAAGCCTTCTAGTTCTTTCATTGTTTTAAAGCATTCAGTCGCGCCAGCGGCCGCTTGCATTTTTGCGTCAAGAGTCTCACTAAACGCGAGTACCCGCATTCCAGCCGCTCGTCCTGCTGTAATTCCTGCAATAGAATCTTCAATCACTAAACAATCTTTAGGATTAACATTTAATGCTTGCGCGGCTTTTAAGTAAAGATCTGGTGCTGGTTTGCCGTTTTCCACGTCTTCGACACAGAAACGGGTAGAAAAGCGTTCAGATAATTGAATTTTGTCTAGTTTGAAGTTCATTTCTTTGCGGCGTGCATTGGTTGCCATGGCAATTGGTGTGGTGATCTTACTAAGTAAGTCACGTACGCCTTTAATAGGTTCTAGATCAGCTTCGATGATGGCATGAAAGCGCTGTCTGTAATCGTCGTCAAAATTTTCTGGTAGTGGCTTGCCCAGTAGTTTTTCAGCATTGATTAGGTTTTCTTGGTTGGTGAATCCTGTGAATTTTGCGTGTAAGGTCTCGTCATCGAGTTCTAGGCCGCACTCGCTTAACATGGATTTTAAGATGGTATTGGATATGTTTTCTGTGTCGACAATGACGCCATCGCAATCAAAGATTATTGCTTTGTAAGAGTAAGTCATAAAGAAAATATTTTGTTGTGAATGAGTATTGATGATAACGAATTTGGAGGGGAATTAGGAAGGGAGGGGGTTTTATTATTTTTCTCCCCTTAAAAAGATCTATTTACGATACACTAACACCCAATTATTATGGGCTTATTCTTGTGAAGCTTAGTTGCTTGCTTGACCAAGTTGCTGAGGACGAGCGCTTACTTTTTTGATTGCTTTAAAAGTGTTCTTGAAAAAAGTAACAACAGCTTTAACACGGCGAGCGCGTCTTTGACGTCGAGCGTGGTCTTCAACTGTAGTGTCTGCGTAGCCCCATTTTGCTAAAAGTGCTTCGTATTGTTGTTGAGAGTCCATAGTATTCTCCTGATCTGCTAATTAAGAAATGTTGTTTTATTACAACAATGCTAATACTAGTTAAGCTTGACCGATTGAACAAACGATCCTTTTTCACTTGTTAGGTTAGTTTTTTTCATCATTTTATATCTATTACTAGATAAGAAAACATTTAAGGAAACCTCCTTGTACCAATCGTTAGAACAGTTTTCAAAAAATTGGATTTTTAAACGTAATGATCCAAAGATTGAGTCAGAAGACTTGCAAGAGATTCGCTTGCTAAGTGAGCTTCGCGCCAGCCAAATTTGGCGAGATTACATTAGTGATGAGCAAATACATCCAGATCATTTTTCGGATCGAGATTGGTTAAAGAAAGCCAGTACACAAGCCCCAGATGGTAAGTTGCAGTGGGAAAAAGTATGGGATAGTGATCAGGAGTCGTTGCCTGATGGATTGTTGTCACACTTTTCTGCTTGGGGAGATGATACGACCGTATTTTTTTGCTGTCACAATGAGTTGGTCTTTGAACTTTCTTGGGGCATTTTTAAACGCACTTGGAAAGCGTTCTTGTTCTTGGATAATGGCCCTATTTTAGTTGGCAAGAAGAAAAAGCAAGCCGCACAGTTTCACTCTAATGGCTGGGTGAATTTGTTGTTTAGAGAGTCTTAATTGTCTAAGCGGTGATATTTCATTGTTTTGACTAGCTTTCTTTTTTTGTAATTATATTTCACAAATGCTCGTTGTTGCCACGTTTTCGACTGATCAAGCAATGTTCATTGAATGCTTGATAATAGTTAAGTAAAAGCTTGCTGTGTTGTTCGTGCCCTAATGAGTCGAGTAACATAGCAGTGACCTCGGCAGTGGCAAATTGCATTTGATGGCTTGAGTGTCTCACAAGAAATGATCGCTGCGCTTCACTATTTATCTCAAAGTGAGGGATGTCTCTCAACCATTTGCTTTGGTGAAACATTTTACTCGCCTGCTTCCATGTCCCATCCAAAATAATGAAGGTGTGTTTTTCATCACCTTTGTTGCTTGATGGGGCAATGCTTCTTACCTGTCTTTTTTGTTCTTGGGCTGTTTCTGTGTTCGGGAACAATATCGTGCAGTTTCCCTGTCTGCTTTTAATGAGATCTAGTAAGGCTTGTGATGGCGCTGTTCTGCTCCACAAATAGGCGTGCGTGTCATCTGGGAATAAATCTGCGATGAGTCTTCCGCTGTTGGTGGGTTTGTGAATTTCATCACGATGAAAGAGTAGAATGAATTCGATAGGAGAGGCTTGGCTCTCTCTTAAATGACAAAAACAGGCAAATTCTGCCATTAGGCAATGAGAGCAGCGAATGGCATTGGAGCCTCTTGCTATGAAAGGCCTCTTCGACTCCGTTTTGCATTGCTCGCGTAATATGTCGACACAATGTGTGTTTTGCGCAGTTTTCATAAGGCCAGTGCTCTGTTTTGACCGCGCCATTATCGACTTTTTGTTTGAAATGTCTAGGTTGTTATGCTCTCACTGGCTTGTGGTGAATATTTTATTCTTGATGTTCTGCAGTGTTTCTAGTTGGATCGGGGAATTTCCTGCCGACGATTTTTTAAGTACCGACTCAAAATCATTAATTTGCTTTTGAGTCGGTTCGTAAGTGTTTCGGTTGTCAATAAGCTTCAGTCTGTCGATCAAGTTTAAAATGTTATTTTGATCTTTTTCAAAATATCTTTTTTGATTTAGCATGTTATTTAACCTACCTATAATATCTAGGGTAATCGACTGGCGTTCAAGTTGCATGTTGTTATATTGTTCGTTTAATGTTTTTGAGTCTGGGTAATAGCTGAGTGCTTGTTGGTAGAGGTTGTCTATCTCTGTGTAGTTTTTAAGTTTATTTTCAATGTTTTGTACCCTTGAAATTTTATCATCGAAAATTTGGATGATTTCTGTTTGATGTATTTTTAATAAACCTTGTTTTAGAGTATTGAATTGTGGGGGGATTGAATTGAGGTTGTTGAGTGTCTTTGGGGCATTCCATGACATCCAGATATCTACTTGATTGTTCATTGCTATAGCGTTATTTTTTTCGGCTATAATTTGGGATTTTTCAGAGTTTATATTATTGTAAACATAGAAAGTAGAGGTGGTAAAAATAACTGCAATTAGCGTTAATATGCTTGTTTTTTTTAGGTCTTTAGATAGTGTGCGGCTGAGCTTTTGGGGTATGTTTTTTCTGTTTTCTGCTTTTAGGGAGAGGGCTGCCTTTAATGTAAACCAGAATAAATAAGGACTGTTTTTAGGTTTTTTTAATTTACTGTTGTCTGGTAATGTGTTGGACGCTTTTCTGTCATATGGATGTCGGCTACACAGTACTTCGTAGATTATGCAGCCTAGAGAGAAAAAATCATCGGTCACATTGGCGCTATATCCATTTAGTTGCTCAGGGCTTGCATAAGAAGGAGTGTAGCCGCTTACAGCTTCATTGTTGCTTTTTTTAATGAAAGCGTACACGTCATCATTTTGAAGTTGTTTTGCAATTCCAAAATCAAGGATTTTTAGTTCACCTGAGGCTGTAATGATGATGTTAGATGGTTTTAGGTCATTATGAATTACTCCATGGCTATGTGCATAACTCAAGGCATTAAGTAATTGTTTAATGATAGGCTGTGCATTTTTGAATTTTAGCCCTGTTGGTTTATTTCGCTTGATTAGGTGCTCTAGGGTCTCACCATTCACCCATTCCATTACAATGTAATGGGTATTTTCTTCTGTATTAGCCGTAAATATTTTTATTATATTTGGATGCGAAAGCTTTTGTGTTTGTGCTGTTTCTTCTTTGAGTAGCTTTATAGCCTCTAAGGATTGAGAAAACTCTTCTCTTAGTATTTTAATAACAATAGGGTGATCTGTAGATGAGCTTTGTTCTAGAAACGTATCCCTTGCTCTATAGATGTAACTCATCCCGCCTTGTCCGATGAGTTCTTCAACTAAATATCTATCAGATAGTTTTTTCCCTATAAGGCTCTGTTTATCAAAGTTACTAGTGTCTTTTTGCGATGAGTGGGTTGAAATTATTTGTGTTCTATCATCGTTGTTGCTCATCATCCAGTCCTTTAGTTGCAGCAAATATAGTATCTATTAGATTTATAGTGAGCCGAGTTTATGAGAAAGGGCAGGCTCTTTTTCTTAGGCGTCGCATTTTTACAAAAAAAAAGATTTTTAGCAATGCGATCAAAAAATAGGTTTGTATGTATAGTGGATGGTTGCTCTATTGTGTTTGTTTGGTGGGAGGTGGGCGATCTGGAAGTGTTTTTTGTTTTGCTGAGGCCTTTTGTAAGGGCGGGGGCGGCGGTCGTGCGGGCGTAGTGAATTGATATGTGAATTTCAAGCGAAGAGTTAAAAAAATATAGTTGTGTTGTTATGTTGCTGTATCCAGCGAAGCGCACAGGCTGCGCGCTTTTAGCTGTAAAAATACCCTGTTGGTTGTTTGTTTAGTATCACCCTTTTTGTTGAGATAAACAGTAAAGTCATTTATGATTTTTAATAAGTAGATACAAGGAAACTATTAGAATGGAAGTTTTGTTAAAAATTACTAGTTACCATCGCCTTTCTCCAGAGATAGAGGCAACAAAATTAGTTGAAAGCTCTTTAACTTTTGGTCGTTCTCAAGATTGTGGTTGGCACTTGCCGGATCCTGAAAAAGTTATCTCTAATAAGCATGGAGAAATTGTGAATGAAGGTGGTTTGTTCTATGTTCATGATTATTCGACAAATGGGTTGTTTGTAAATCATAGTGTTTCACCTATTGGAAAAGGTGGGAAGCATCAGTTGGTTGATGGTGATGTGTTTAGTGTAGGTGATTTTCAAATTGAAGTTGCACTGCAAGGCAATAAAGGTAACTCTCTTCAAATAGAGGAAGCTGATCTTCCTTTATCAGATCAAAAGCAGGCTGCGTCTGTTCAAAGTGCTTTTCCTGACTCTGCTTCAACTCCGTACCAAGCAGATAATATGCTTGAAGAATCTATGACCGCTCCGATTATGACGCCAGTCTCTGGTGATGATGGTTCTTCAAGCGCTAATCTGATCCCTGAAGATTGGGATGCGTTTGCATTTTCTGATGGCACTAGCCTAGATCCATTCTCAGGTGAGAGGCAAATTGCTCCGCAACCGCAACCGCAACCGCAACCGCAACCGCAACCGCAACCGCAACTGGCATCAACTCGTGAATCTATTTCTCCTCCGATAAGTAAAGGGGAGGGGCGGACGTATGATGTGAAAAAACAAGCGTCACCTACATTAGTTGGTGAGCAGGGCTCTGCGGGGAATCAACAAGCACTTATACAAGCCTTTCTTGAAGGGTTGGGTGTTTCCTCTGTGGTTAGGGCTGAGTTAGAGACAGAGAAGCAATGGTTCGAAATGGGAGTGGGATTGAATTCGTTGTTAATGGGGGTAATAAACTCTCTTAGGCAGCGTGCTAACATGAAGAATCAGATGAAAATTAATAGAACTATGTTTCAGGTTGAGCAAAATAATCCCCTAAAATTTTCAGCGACGATTGATGATGCAATTCAAAATCTGTATACGCGGAAAAGTACGAGTTTTCTTGGTGCTGCATCCTCCATTAAGGAGAGCTTTGATGACTTGCATAGGCATGAGAATGCAACGCTTGCTGCGGCGTCTAGTTCGCTAGAGGCTTTATTGAAGCTTCTTGGGCCTGAGAGTATTAGTAGAAAAGCGGATGAAAATAACTCGTTATTAAAGTTTATGCCTAATAATTCTGGTGCGGCAAGTTGGAAAATTTATCAGGAATTACATCAAGAGTATTCTAAAGAAGTCGATCAAAAGGGGGTTATGGCCCTTTCTGATGAGTTCTTAAATGCTTACGATAATTATATTAATAAACAAGATTAAAAAAGGATTGCCTCAAGTGAAAAAGTTCAAGTTGCCTACTGTGGTTCTAACTGCTCTGGTTTTTTTATTATCGGGCTGCTCTACTGTTAACTATATTGTGCCACCTTCAACAGACCTAAAGTTTAATGTGGCGGAGGATGTGAACCCCGACATAAATGGAAGGCCTTCACCTGTAGTGATAAAAGTTTTTGAATTGAGCTCCAAAGCTGTTTTTGACACACAGGATTTCTTTAGTCTTTATGGGGATGCTGAGAAGGTGTTAGGTCCTGATTTGCTTAAAAAAGATGAGGTTGAGCTTCAGCCTGGTCAGGAATTTAAGTATGAAATGACGTTGGATAAAAATACTCGTTTCATAGGTGTTGTTGTTGCTTATAGAGATATTGATAAAGCAAAATGGAGGGGGGTAGTTGAAGCTGATCCAACTGGCTATGACAGTGTGCGAGTGAATGTAGAGTCTATTGCAACTTACCTCAAAGAGGAATAAAAGGAATTTTTATGAATAATTTTTCTCCTGTTGCCTGGACTGAAGGCATGTTTCTGAGACCTCAGCATTTTCAACAGTCAGACAAGCACTTGGCTAATGTGATAAAGGATCTGCTCGATGCAAATGTCAATAATGCTTGGGGAGTGGTAGATTTAAGTATTGATGTTAGTCTTCTTAATACTGGGCAGTTTTGCTTAGATGGCCTAAAGGCTGTGATGCCTGATCTTACCCCTATTAGTTTTCTGGATAACACCTTAACACCTGATGCGCTCATTGTTGGTAAGGATGTAGTTGATCAGCTTGTCTACTTGGCAATTCCTGCATATAGAAGCAACAGTGTAAATGTGTCTTCAATAGATGATTCTCAGGTTACTCGTTTTAAGTTAGAAGATTTGACTGTTTCGGATGATTGCTTGGGTCGAGAGTCTGAAGAGATTATACAAATTGCTAAATTCAATAGTAGGTTGATGCTTAGCTCTGAAGATGTGTCTGGATATGTTGTCATGCCTATTGCTCGTATAGTAGAGGTGAGTAGTGAGGGGGCAATTCGTTTAGATGGCAAATATATTCCACCGCATTTAAATATTGGAGCTTGTAAGCCTGTATTTGGTATTGTTAGGGAGATCTCAGCTTTAATTAGGCAAAGAGCTGAGAATATTGCTGGGCGACTGTCTCAAGGTTACGCTGGTAGTACGTCTGTTTCTGATTTTATTATGCTGCAAACATTAAATAAGTATGATGCTATATTTAAAAGTTTGTTGTCTGTTGAAAATATTCACCCTTATAGTTTTTATTCCAGATTGATTGAATTGTCAGGTGAGTTGGCGACATTCAGCTCCTCTGATAAATTGGTCCCTGTATTGCCTAAATATGACCATCTTAATTTGATGTTTGTCTTCTCGGAAGTTAATAACTTTTTGTATCAGTCTTTAAGTCAGGTTATTGAGCAGACTGCGACAGAGATTAAGCTTGAGAAAAGTAAGTTCGGTATTTCTTTTGGGGCATTAAAAGATAAAGATTTACTGCGAAGCGGACAGTTTATTTTGGCTGTTAAAGCGAGTGTTCCTCATGAAGAATTGCGTCGTTCGCTTCCATCGCAAATAAAAATAGGTAGTGTTGAGACTATAAGGAATCTAGTTAATAACCAATTGCCTGGTATATCTATTAGTACTCTGCCTACAGCGCCTCGACAAGTCCCGTATCATGCAGGTTACCATTATTTTGAACTAAATAAACATGGTGAGCAGTGGGATGGCTTGTTTAAAAGTGGAGGGGTGGCTTTACATCTCTCAGGCAATTACCCTGATCTACATATTACCCTTTGGGCAGTTAGAGCATAATTATTAATGGGAGTGTGTTTCAGTGGATGAGACTAAAATGAAGCCTAGGCCTGGTCGTCTTGGTCGAGATTCTGGAAATAGTAGCCCTGTCGATGATGCTGCTGCAGATAAAACGCAAATATCGTCAAATGCAATTCCTTTGCAAAAGCAGAGTGGGCCCAAAATTTCTATTTTTAAAAATAGTCTTTTGGAATCGGCTTCGGATTGTTTTTCGCTTGCTATATTTGTAAATCAATCTGAGAATTTATCTGATCTATCAGGTTTTAAGCATCGCTGTACAGATGCCATTAAATCTTTTGAATTTGAGGCTCGTGATGCTGATGTTCCTGATAAAACGATTTTCAATGCGCGCTATTGTCTTTGTGCCTTGCTAGATGAGAGTGTTCTTAACTCGCGTTGGAGTTCAATGGAGTGGGCGAATGAGAGTTTGCTGTCAATTTTTCATAAAGAGACGTTTGGGGGGGAGTATTTTTATACGTTAATTGATGACTCGCTTCGTTATCCTGAACATAATCGTGACTTTTTAGAGCTTCAGTATCATTGCTTGAATTTAGGATTTAAAGGGAAATTTAGGGTTAATAATGCTCAAGATGGTGGTGCGGAGGACTACCGTAATAGAGCTTATAATATTCTCAATCAGCTGGATGGCCCTGTAAAAAATATTTTAACACCTGAGTGGGAGCGAAGGGTTGCCGATGGTGGGGAGCTGAGGCAGCAGGCGCCACTTTGGATTATATTTTCTATTTTGGGTGTAATTGGCTTGGCTCTATATTTCTTTTTAAATGTGCAGCTTAATGATCAACTATCTAAGACAGAGGCTTCTTTGGCGTCAATTTATCCTATTGATCTGCAGAAAACTGTAGATAAAAAAGATAAGCAGCTTTTGATTTTAGAGCAGTTATTACAAACAGAAATTCAAAAAGATATTGTCGCTGTTCAAAAGCAGGCTGATCGGATACGCATCACTATCAATAATGAAAATTTATTTAAATCTGGGGCGGCAACGCTGCTTCCATCAGTAACCCCGGTTTTGCAGAAGTTGGCCTTGAGTCTTGAGGGGACTGAGGGGCGTATTCTTATAACTGGTCATACGGATGATACTCCAATCCAAACAGAAGAATTTCCATCTAATTGGCTGCTTTCTCTTTCGAGGGCTACTCAAGTAGCGAATACAATGGCTAAAAATACAAATCTGAGTGGTCGTCTTTGGCCTGAAGGAAAGGGAGCCGCAGATCCTATTGTTCCTAATAGTGATAGTAAATCCAGGGCAATGAACCGTAGAGTGGAAATTGACTTACTTTTCTAAATGGAGTTGAAATGAGTTTTATAAAAAAGTGTAAAAAACTCTCTTACATATTAACCTCAAGAATCGCGATGCTTATTGTTGGTTTTTTGTGTTTGTGTCTTTTGATTTGGTTTGCAGGTCCACTCCTTGCTATTGCTGGATTTGTCCCGCTTAAAAGTGCTTCGGTGCGTGTAATATTTATATTGTGTATTGTTCTTGGTTTTGCGGTAACAAAGATTTATCAATTGGTTAAGCAGAACAAGAGTAATGCAAACATGGCTGAAGAATTGATTGATGATAGTGTTGATAGCGATGAGGTAAATGAAGAGATCAGTACACTAAAAAATCGAATGTCTGATGCTATCTCGTTATTAAAAGATGTGAAGTTATTTAAAGGGAGAAATATATATCAGTTGCCTTGGTATATTATGATTGGACCACCTGGGGCTGGCAAAACCACTATTATTAACAATTCTGGTTTAGATTATCCTTTGAAAGATAAGCTAGGTGTGGATCTGATTAAAGGGGTTGGTGGTACTCGTAATTGTGATTGGTGGTTTACTAATAAGGCGGTGTTGATAGATACGGCTGGTCGTTATACTACCCAAGATAGTCACGCTAAACACGATTCGAAGGCTTGGCAAGGTTTTCTTGGTCTTTTACGCAAATACAGACCTTTGAGGCCAATTAATGGCGTCATTATTAGTATGGGTGTTTTTGAGTTGATGGAGCAGACTAAGACAGAGCGTAATTTGCATGCCCGAGCAATAAAACAGCGCTTGCAAGAGTTACAAAATCAGCTTGGAATGACTTTTCCTGTGTATGTGATTTTATCTAAAGTGGATCTCATAGAGGGTTTTAGAGATTTTTTTAATGAATTGACAGAAGATGAAAGTGATCAGATTTGGGGTGTTACTTTTCCTATAGATTCTAAGGGCGGTACTCAGATTGATCAGTTTAATAAGGAATTTCATAGTTTAATTTCAAACTTGACTGAGATGTTGAATCGTCGCCTTATTAATGAGAGAGATGAATCTGTAAGGGCTAAAGTATTTGAATTTCCTCATCAACTTAGATTTCTTCAGGAAGTGTCTCATTCGTTCTTAAAGGAGATATTCACGCCAAATGCTTACGAGCAACCGCCGCTTTTTCGTGGAGTCTATTTAACAAGTGCCACTCAAGAGGGAAGTCCTTCAAGTTTTTTGGGGGTGAGTAAAGCAAGCGATGGAGGTTATATTAATCGGTCTAGAAGCTTTTTTATAAAAAAGGTTTTAGAGAGTGTTGTCTTTCCTGAGCAAAATTTAGCAAGTACAAATAAGCATCATGATAAGCAGAATAAGTGGCTGAGAATGGCGGCTGTGTCTGCCGGTTTTGCTGGATTATTAGGGTATGGCTTTTTTGCTTATGGAAATTATTTATCAAATACTAAAATCATTGCAGAAACGGATCTCTTATTGGAGCAATATTTGGAGGTTGATTCAGGTGTTTTTGATACTGATAACCTGGTTGTATTGAATGATCGGCTTAATGAGTTGCGTAATCTTCCAGCTATAAATTCCGATTTAAATAGTAGTGGAGGGTTGGCAGGCGTGGGGCTTGATAAGTTGAGCGAGCTTGAAGAGGCATCAAGAAGTGCTTATGAGCGATCACTTAAAAAGTATCTTGAACCTTATGTGGCTAAAGTTCTTTTAGCTGAAATGAAGGGTAATGCTGAGCATTTAAGCTACCTGTACGAAACCTTGCGAAGCTATTTAATGCTGTATATGCCGGAGCATTTTGATGCTAGTGATGTTGAGGCGTGGTTTGATGCTTACTTTGATCGTAAGCTTCCTGGGGGGAATAATCTAGAGGTTAGGGCGGATTTGCGTGCTCATTTAGCTGCTCTTTTATCGATTAAGTTAGATCAAACTCAGATAGATAACGATGCTGTCCGTGATGCTCGAATTGCTTTAACGAAGCTTCCTGTGGCCGATAGGGCATATCAGCGCTTAAAAGCGGACTACATGAATAGTAGTATTCCTCCTTTTAGGCTGACTGATATTGTAAGTTCTAAAACTGCTAGCGTGTTTGAGTCAGGTGATTCTTCGGGCTCTTCAAATGCAATTCCTGGGTTATATACCTATAATGGCTTTTATGGAATTTTCAGTGTTGAAAAAAGTAAAATGCTTGGTGTTTTGATTTCTAGTAATTGGGTATATGGAAATGATGCGGCAGTGGCGTACGATGTCTCTAAGCAGCAAGTGGAAAAGGAGCTAGAGAGACGTTATTTTCAGGATTATATCTACTATTGGAAGACGTTCTTAGCTAATTTGAAAGTGAGAGAATTTAGTTCTGTTGCTGATGGTGCTGCAATTACTGATGTCTTATCTGGGCCAGAAGCTCCTATGAAGAATATTATATCGGTGGTTCAAAAAAATGTGGCCTTAACAAATGCGCCTGAAAGTCATGTGAGTGGTGCTCTTGGAAAAGTTGCAGGTGTGGCTAATGCAGCCGATGCAGCAATTGCTCAGAAAGCTGAAAGGATCAATAAGTTTTTACCCGATACTAGCCCTCATCAAGCAAATACCAAACTGCCAGGTTATGAAGTTGAAGAGGCATTTAGTGGTATTTTGGGGCTTGATCTAGAGAAGTTGGATGAGGTTCAGTCTAATCTTAAAGAGTTGAATGTATATCTGAATAAAATGAGTCAAAAGGATTCAATGAAGGCTTCCGTTATGGGCTTGTTGAGTGGGAAAGGGCAGCCTGAATTTATTGGTCAGTTATCTTCTAATGGTCTGGTTTTTCCTCTTTCTGGTTGGTTAAAGGCTGTTGCCGATGATGCGTCAGATATTACTACGTCTAATGTAGATCAGGTTATTAATGAGTTATGGCGTAATGAAGTTCTTCCGGAGTGTAGGGCGGCAATAGCAGGACGTTATCCAGTTTACAAGAATGGTAAAGATGAAATTAGTTTAAAAGACTTTACTCACTTCTTTGGCCCCGGCGGTACTATTGATAACTTCTTCCAGGCCTATGTGGCCCCAAATGTAAATATGGGGAGTGCTAGGTGGTCGTTCAAAAAAGATATTGGGGTGAGTCTTTCTTCTTTGACTATGCTTCATGATGCTTATCGTATTCAAGAAGTATTTTTTGAAAATGGTAGTACGGCATTAAATGTTGAATTTGGTATGAAGCCAGAGATGCTTGATCGTGGAGCTTCTAGTATTAAGTTGGACGTTAATGGGCAATCGCTTATTTATCGTCATGGGCCTCAGCGAGTGATTAGTATGTCTTGGCCAGGAGCGGATTCGTTGGCTGGAACGAATATTGAGTTTGCTTTGACAGGAGGTGGTCGCTCAATTAATAAGAGTTATGAGGGTGAGTGGTCGTTCTTTAGGATGCTTGATGATTTGCAGCGAGACCGCCCTAAGACTAAACAGGATTTAGGTATGCATTTTTCTGTTGAGGGGAATGTGGCAGTTATACGTTTGCTACCGAGTTCTGTAAGGCATCCTTTTTGGAATAGTACATTAGAGAGTTTTTCATGTCCGAGCGTGTTGTGAGTTTTGGTTATCTTGGTAAGTTGCCTAGTATGGGAGACTTTCTTCAGGATAACGTTGATGCGGACTTTCAGGAAATATGGGATCGTTGGTTGCAGGCTGTCCTTTCTGTAAGTAAAGAGCGGATGGGGGATTCTTGGAAGGATAAATTTTTAACGGGCCCTGTTTGGCATTTTGCCATATCTTCTGGAGTAGCTGGGGGGGATTCTAAAATGGGAACTGTGTTGCCAAGCATGGATGCAGTAGGAAGGCCGTATCCTTTTACTCTTGTGGCAAATACAGATATTTTGCCTGTTGAGGTTTTGGAATCTGATGTTTTATCTTTAGAGTATGAGGATGCCGTCCTTGCTGTGTTGGAAGATTCAGTTGATTTGTTTAGCTGGAGAAAGGTGGTTGAAGAGGTGGTAAAGCCTTTAGATGGTGTGTCAAAACACTATAAGTACTTTTCTTCACCGGATGACAACAAAACGGCGCAAGTATTTGAGTTTGCAGGAACTGAACTTGGACAAGGAGTAGTTCAAAATGTCTTGCATGCTCTTTTATATAAGAAATATGGTGGTTATAGTGTTTGGTGGACTCACGGCTCATGTCTTTTGAAGCCGTCGGTTATCGTAACTTCGGGTTTGCCATCAGTTAATCAAGCTGCAGCTATGTTTGATGGTAGGTGGCAGCATTGGCAATGGAATCATATACAGGTTAAGGATAATGATAAAAGCTAATACTAGTTATGCTATTTCGCATAGAGGGGCTGTTAGGCAGCTTAATGAAGACTCATTTACTGAGATAGCTAGTCATAACTTGTGGATTGTTGCTGATGGAATGGGGGGGCATGAGGCGGGAGATTACGCTAGTCAGCTTGTTGTTGATGTCATAAGGTCAAGTGTTCTGACGTATGATTATGAAAATTTGACAGTTGATCATATTGTTACTGCTGTTAAGGCTGCTAATTATGATTTGAAGCAATATAGTAACTACCATTTGGATGGTAGAACGGCAGGTAGTACAGTCGTTGCTTTGTTTATTAAAGATGGAGAGTATTTTGTTGTTTGGGCTGGAGATAGTCGCGCTTATTTGTTTCGTGATGGGGACTTTTCTCAGGTTTCAAATGACCATAGTCAAGTAAGTGAGTTGATTGCAGAGGGGGTTATTAGTAAGGCTGAAGCCAGCTCGCACCCTTTGTCTAATGTTATTACGCGTGCCGTAGGTGTGGCAGATGAGATTAATGTTGATGTAATAAAAGGCAAGCTTAATAGTGAAGATTTGTTTTTATTATGCTCGGATGGCTTAACGGGAGAGTTGGATGACGATGAAATTTGTACGATGCTAGATACTGATAATGTTATTGATACTGGGCTTGCATTGTTGCATTCATCATTGGTACGAGGTGCTAGGGATAATGTCACTTGTATTCTTGTAGTTTATAATGGAGTTGATCGACCTGTTATCGATAGTTATTTCGATTCATCTAATGAAAAAACGGTGCCCTTATTTAGTCGTGTACTAAGTCGTTAGTTTGGTTCTTTTTTCTTAAGGGTGGCGTTTTGTTATTTCACGATAATTCTATTGATTTTTGATGTAATTTGTTATGTTTTTTAGACTGTAAAAAAACGTATATTAAGCAGTTATGCTGCTTTAATATTTTGTGATATTGCTTTGATCTTACTTGCCTTGTAAAGAGCGTCAGGGGCTAGTAAAATAGGCATCAATAATTTAATGCTACTAGAGCAGGACGATGGAATGTTTACACTAGAAGAATTCGTTTCTCCTATCACAGAAGAGCAGTTTGCAGGTATTGATCCTCGCTCTGATATTTCTCCTAATTCCACTTATTACACATTAAAAGATTTAAGGAATCAGCTAAGAGCTGCCGAACGGAATGCTCTAGTTGATGATGAAGGTCTTTCTCTGTTGACTCGTGAATGGTTGCCTCTTTTTGAACAGTGTAAAAATGCCATAAAAAATGAAAGTAAAGATATTGAGTATGTTGCTTGGCTCATTGAGGCCCTGTGTCGGCTAGAAGGCTTTAAAGGGCTTGCTTTGGGTTTTGATATTGCCCATACGCTCATTGAAAATCATTTTTTAGAGATTTTTCCTGCACTGGAGGATGGTGAAGAGCTGTCGGATAAGGTGTCTGCTTTGGTAGGTCTTAATGGTATAGCCCAAGAGGGTGCTCTGATTATGCCAATAAAAAGCATTCCTTTAACCGATGGTGTTAGTCATGGCCCCTTTACTTTTTGGGAGTATCAACAGGCTTACGATATATCAAGAATGCCTGAAGATAAGCGTGAAAAAAAGATAGCTCAAGGTGCTGTGAATTATGAAGATGTTGAGAAAAGCGCTAACGAGAGCAGTGTTGAGTTTTTTGTCAATTTAAAAGCTGATATAGAAAGAGCAATTTATAGCTTTTCCATTCTTAGTGATGTTATGGATAAAGTGACAGGTAGTCCACAGCCAACCTCTAATATAAAACGAGCATTGGACTTGAGTGCGGCTGCAATTGAGCATATTGGGAAAAATAAGTTGGAGCAGGCAGCGGAAAATGTTGCGTCATCGGAACCTGAGCTGCTACCTGAAGAAGAGCAAGTAGATAAATTAGTAACATCAGGACAGCGTTCTGATAATGGGAAAATTGATTCACGGGATAGTGCAATAAAAAAACTATCCGAAATAGCTGTTTATTTTAGAGAAACGGAGCCGCATTCACCGATGTCGTATACGATCGAGCAGGTGATACGCTGGAGTAAGTTGTCTCTTCCTGAGTTGTTAGATGAATTAATTACAGACAAGGATGCTAGATCAGGATATTTTAAACTGTCTGGTATCAAAGTTAGCGAAACTGAAACATAGTAAAAGGAGTTCCAATGAGTGTTCATGACAAGATAAAGAGGGTTCGAAAGCCTCGTGTTCATATTACTTATGATGTAGAAACTGAGGGAGCTTTAGTAAAAAAAGAGCTTCCTTTTGTTGTTGGCGTAATGGGTGATTTTTCTGGTGATAATGTTGATGCCTTGAAACCATTGAAAGATAGACGATTTATTCAGATTGATCGCGATAGCTTCGATGATGTTTTGAAGCGTATGAGCCCAAGTCTTTCAATGAAAGTTGACAATGTGTTGACTGATGACGATAGTCAGTTTGCCGTTGAATTAAACTTTAGCACGATAAGTGATTTTGAGCCTGCGGCAGTTGTTAATCAGGTTGAACCACTACGCAAACTTATGGAAACTCGTAACAAGCTACGAGATCTTATGACTAAGATAGATCGCTCGGAAGAGTTGGAAAATGTCTTGGAAGAGGTCTTGAGTAATACCGCAAGCCTTGAATCAATGGCAAAGGACTTAAGTATTGAGGGGACGGAAAAATGAGCACGGAAGAAGCTTTAAATAGTAATGAAACGGTAGCGGAGCAAAGTGTCTCTCTTCTAGAGCAAGCTATTGGTGCAACTAAACAAACAGAGTCTGGTAGAGCTGAAGAGCTTTTGAAAACGCTGGCAGAGGAAGCCTTAAAAGGTACTGTTCAGTGGAATAAAAACATGACGGTTACTTTTAATGAAGCTATTGATTTGATCGATAGTAAAATATCAAAGCAGCTTAGCGTCATTATGCATACGGATGAGTTCCAGAAGTTAGAAGGTTCTTGGAGAGGGCTTCATCATTTAGTTATGAACTCTGAGACCAGTTCAACGCTTAAGATTCGTGTGTTGAATATGAAGAAAAAAGAGTTGCACAAAGACTTAAGTAAGGCTGTTGAATTTGATCAAAGTCAAACCTTTAAGAAAATTTATGAGTCTGAATTTGGTACTCCAGGCGGCGAGCCATATGGAACAATTGTGGGTGATTATGAATTCACAAATCACCCTGAAGATGTTGAAACACTTGGTTTAATGTCTAATGTTGCAGCTGCTGGTTTTTGTCCGTTTGTTTCAGCTTCCTCTCCTTCTTTATTTGGTTTTGATAACTGGGAAGAGCTTGCTAAGCCTCGTGACCTTGAAAAAGTATTTGAATCTTTAGAGTATACAAAGTGGCGTTCATTCAGAGAAAGTGATGATTCCCGCTTTGTGACGCTGACTATGCCTAGATTCTTGTCTCGTCTACCGTATGGAGCAGCTTCAAAGCCAGTTGAAGAGTTTAACTTTGAAGAATTTGAAATTGAGCCTCAAGCAGGTCGTTCGGTAAATACTGCGAACCATGATTACTGCTGGAGTAATGCTGCTTATGCTATGGCGACAAATATGGCTAAGGCATTCTCGCAGTATGGTTTTTGTACTGCTATACGAGGCGCCGAAGGTGGCGGTAAAGTGGAAGGTTTACCTACTCATATATTTACCAGTGATGATGGTGATCCTGACTTGAAATGTCCAACTGAAATTGGCATAACGGATCGTCGAGAAGCTGAGCTTAGTAAATTAGGTTTTTTGCCTTTATGTCATTATAAAAATACAGATTATGCTGTCTTCTTTGGTGGTCAGAGCTGTCAAAAACCAAAAGTGTACGACACTCCTGATGCGACCGCGAATGCGGCTATTTCAGCAAGACTTCCATATTTAATGGCTACATCTCGCTTTGCGCATTATCTAAAAGTGATGGCGCGAGATAAAATTGGTAGCTTTATGGAAGCTGAAGATGTTGAGGCTTGGTTAAATCGCTGGATCTTGTCTTATGTCAATGCTACAGAAGGCGGTGGACAAGATATTCGTGCTCGTTATCCATTAGCTGATGCTAAAGTTCGCGTTAAGGAAATCCCGGGTCAGCCTGGGGCGTATAATGCTGTTGCGTGGCTTAAGCCTTGGTTGCAAATGGAAGAACTGACATCCTCCTTGCGCTTAGTTGCTAAAATACCTGAAGTGGGTTAGTTGGCGGCACTGATATAAGCGCTAATATTAAGGATGATGCTGTAAATGAGTGTTGAAGAGTTTTCGTTTATAAGTCAAAGCTCAGCTTTTGAAAGAAAAGCTGAGTATAAAATAAGTGAGAGCGACTCCTTATTGGATCGTTTTTTGAATGAGAAAGACCTGTATAAAGCTCTTTTTCTTTGGCTTGAAAGCTCTTCAGACGCTCCCATAAATTGGACGAACGATTCTATTACTTTGTATATCCAGCAGGTAATAACGGATATAGATGCCAAGTTGTGTGAACAAATTAATAAAATAATCCATGAGGATAAATTCAAAAAGCTTGAATCTAGTTGGCGTAGTCTTTTTTGGCTTTTATCTCAAAGCGAGCAAATGGATAATGAAAAAAAAGTTAAAATTAAGCTTTTGAATTGTAGTTGGATGACATTGTCTAGAGATGTGAATAAGGCTATTGATTTTGATCAGAGTGCTTTTTTTAGTTTAGTGTACCAAAACGAATTTGATCACCCAGGAGGCGAGCCTTTTGGTGTTGTTATTGGGGATTATGAGATTTCTAACTCTCATTCAAATGGTTCTTTATATAATGATATTGCCACACTAAAAGAAATTTCGAAGGTCGCAGCCGCAGCATTTTCTCCTTTTGTTTGTTCTAGTGATTCGAGCTTATTTGGGGTTGATGCTTTTTCCGAATTAGGTCATGCATACGATTTATTTTCCCAGTTCGAGCAGCCAGAGTATACCAACTGGAGAAGCTTCAGAAATATGGAGGAATCTCGCTTTGTTGGTTTAACCCTACCTAGAGTTCTTGTTAGAGCGCCATACTTAAATAATGGTAAGCGTTCCGAAAGCTTTTATTTTACAGAGCGTATCCATAACTCAGATAAAGATATGTTATGGGGGAATGCTGCTTTTCCTTTTGTTTCAACTCTTATTAGGGCGTATTGCTCTAGTGGTTGGTTTGGTCATATAAGGGGATTGGATCCCGGTGAAATGTCGAAGGGAATGGTGACGGGGATTGCTAAAGACTTTTTTAAAAATGATTCTTACCAAAAAGAAGGGAAGCCACCAGTAGACTTGATTGTTACTGCTAAGCTTGAGAAGGAGTTGTCTGAGCTGGGTTTTATACCTATATCTTCTGTTACAAATACTGAGCACCTTGTTTTTTATAGTAACGCTTCTACTCAATTGGCGAAAAACTATGGTGCAAACATGGCTAATGTTAACGCTCGATTGTCGTCGATGCTTCAGTATATTCTTTGCGTGTCTAGGTTTGCTCATTATCTGAAGGTCCTTGCTCGTGACCGTATTGGTTCATATGCCACTGCGCAGGCGTGTGAGCGAGATTTACAAGCTTGGATAAATAACTATACGACAGCATCAGATTCAGCATCTGAGCATGTCAGAAGTAAATACCCTCTTAGTAATGCTAAGGTAAAGGTGAGTGAGAGTAAGTCAAGTCCAGGTCACTTCTTTTCTCTTCTTCAGCTTCAGCCTCATTTTCAATTAGATCAAATGGTGTCGAGTATTCAGCTTGTTACAGAGTTAAGTCCACATCATCATATTAAGGAATAATGTATGAAAAAAATATATGAATTCATTAAAGGCGGTAAATTGTCTGAGGCGATGGAATACTGTACATCTTTGCTAAAAGATGAGCCTCTTAACTTTGATATTAGAAGTGCTTATGCTGAGCTACTGTGTATTGATGGTGACCTTGACCGTGCGGATAAGCAACTTGATTTTATGGTGAAGAAGAATCCAGAATTTGCAGTTGGAGCTATTAATTTAAGGCATCTCATTCGTGCAGAGCAGTCTCGACAGGACTTTTATAGTGGGAAAAGTGCGCCGAAGCTTTTTCATGAGGCCGATGAGTTAGATACTCTGTTTCTCGAGATGCACCTTGCAAAGTTGGAAGGTGACTCGGATTTACTTATTGATATGAGTTCTAAACTTGAAGTTTTACGTGCGGCATCATTTAGTGACGATAACCCTCAGAGTATGGTTCGTGATTTGGATGATATTCTTAATCCTTATCTAGAGGTTTTGGGGACTAATGGAGAGTTTTACTTGGCTCGTTTTAGTGAAATTGAATCACTTAAGGTGGAGCCTGTTGATTCTCTTCTTGAGAATATCTGGCTTAGGGTTGAGATGGGTATAAAAGATGGCCCATCAGGAACGGCCCATTTACCTTTGGTTTATGCTCAATCTGGAAATGATGTTGAGAAATTAGGGCAGATTACAGAGTGGGATGAGTTATCTGAAAACGTGGTTGTAGGGAGGGGGATGAAGATGCTCTTTATTAATGAAGAAGCAAGTCTAATATCTGATTTAAGTATTTCTAAAAACAAAGAATTGTCTGTTGATTAATCATGATTGAGAGTAAGCAGCAGCTCCAAGCTTCGGTTTTAGACCGTTTGATTGATGATGATCCTTCAGTTCAAGAGTCTCCATCTCGATCAGAAGGAATAAGTATTTCAGATTTAAGGCGAAATATTCGTCGTGATATTGAAGCATTACTTAATGCGAGGATTCAGTGGCATACTTGGCCTGATCAGTATGAAGAATTATCCACCTCTATTTTATCTTATGGGTTACCTGATTTTTCGAGTATGTCTGTGAGTTCGAGTGAGGGTCGTGATCTGCTGTGTGATATTGTCAAAAAAACAATTGAGAAATTTGAGCCTAGATTTATCGAGGTAGAGGTGTTCACTGATGAAGATCTACCTCTCAACCGAGTGTTAAACTTACGAATCAATGCTTTGCTTTATGCCGACCCTGAGCCTGAGTTTATTAGTTTTAACTCAGAGGTTGAGCCTATAAATTTAGGGATGAAAATTATTGAGGCCTCCTTATGAATGATGAGCTATTAAAATACTATAACAGAGAGCTCTCCTTTATACGAAAAATGGGGAGTGAGTTTTCCGAGAAGTATCCTAAAGTTGCCGGTAGATTAAAACTAAGTGGTGATACTGTTGAGGATCCTCATGTTTCTCGTCTGGTTGAATCTTTTGCTTTTTTGACAGCTAATATAAGACAGAAGCTTGAAGATAGTTTTCCAGAATTGACTGATGCGCTACTTGGTCAAATGTTTCCTGATTATCAGGCGCCAATACCTTCAATGTCTATTATTAAGCTTGAAGCGGAGAACCTCTCAACTACAGGTGTTGTTATACCAGTTGGAACAGAGGTGGAATCTAATGCTGAAGGCATGAAGCAGTGTAAGTTTAAGACTTGCTTTGAAACGAATCTTTGGCCTGTTGAAATTAAACTCGCAAAATTTGAGAACGCACCATTTTCTGCTCCAAAGGCAAAGTGGGAGAAGCCTGCCAAATCAATTTTTCAGCTTGATGTTATGTGTGAATACGACGGTGTTTCTTTATATGAAACCGACTTGAATAACTTAAGGTTTTATATTGGCGGGCAGTGGCATCATGGATTGAAAATATATGAATTATTATTTAAGAACTGCATTGGCGTAGCATTTGATAATGGTGAGGAAGGTATTCGTTACGTATCTAAGGAGCACCTCCAAGCTGTTGGTTTTGGTGAGAATGAGGTTGTTGTTCCTTACTCGCATCGCTCTTCCTCAGGATTTAGATTGCTTGTTGAGAATTTTGTTTTTCCCGAGAAGTTTAGATTCTTTGAGTTGAAAAATATTAGATCAATGCTTCCTAAAAAATCAGGCGCTACAAGTATATATTTTTATATGGATACAGATTCATCTGAACTAGAAAAGCAAATTGATAGTTCTAGCTTTTTGTTGGGATGTACTCCAATCGTTAACCTTTTTGAACAAGAAATTGAGCCTATTCGACCACAACTCAGTGAGTATGAATATAAGCTCGCCCCTAGGTACATGGATGCAGAGATATCGGAAGTTGTTAGTGTCGATGAGGTGATTGTATTTGATGCTAAAGGAAATAGGCAGGTTGTTTCTCCTTTTTATGGGCAAACACATCCTAAATATCAAGGTAGTAATGATTTGTTTTGGCATATCAGGAGAGAGACCGCAATGTGGGCGGGGGGATATGTTGAAGCAGGTACAGAGACATTTTTTTCGTTGGTTGATGCATCATTTGATAACTCTCACTTGGATGAGAATAGTGATAAAACGGTTATTACTATTAGGGCGAAGTGCAGTAATCGTAATTTGCCCGCAAGTTTGCCTTTTGGGGATGATGAGCTGGGTTTAATGATGCCTGAAAAAGGCGATATTATTAAGAAAATACGATGCCTGGTGATGCCTACCCATGCAATTAGGCCAGTTCTTGGTGATGCGACTAGGTGGCAGTTAATTAATCATCTGAACCTTGATTATTTTACCGGTCCTGATGCCTGTGAGCGCTTAAAAGAGGTTTTGAGACTTTATGATTTTAAAGTATCTCCTCAGAGTAAGGCTTTAATTAATAATATATATAAAGTGGTTATCGAGCCATCTACTGCGCGAGTTGTTCAAAAGGGGAGAGTGTGTTTTGCAAGTGGAAGTGATATTGAAATCACCTTTGCTAATGATGACTTCTCAGGTAGTGGAGTATTCTTTTTTGCATCTATTCTCGAGCATTTCTTTGCGCAGTTTGCGGCAATTAATAGCTTTACTAGGGTATCTTTGAGGTTGAAAGAGCAAGAGCAGGTTTATCATCAGTGGCCTGCGAGAGTTGGTGATCGGGTACTATTATGATGAAATTGCTGTCCGAAAACGCTTCACAGTTTGATTTTTATAAAGCGATTTATTTAATTGAGAAGCAATTAGATAGAGAGCAAATGGCTTATAGGAAAGTCGGTTATGACTGTGATCCAGTCAATGAGCTGGTTAGGTTTTCATCAACTCAAAAGTTCGGTTTTCCTGGAGCATCCATCAGTAGAATTGAGCCTGTTGGCGATCCCTCGGTACTACAAAAAATGAAAGTAGATATTTCTTTTATGGGGTTAACTGGTTCTTCAGGTGTGATGCCTCAGTTTTATAGTGAGTTGGTTCTTCAGCGTGTGAAGTATAAAGATACTGCGATGCGTGATTTCTACGATATGTTTAACCATCGATTAATATCTTTATACTATCGATCTTGGAAAAAGTATAAGCATTCACTTAATTTTTCTTCTAAGAGTGGCTATAAAGACAGTCATACTAAAATTTTGTCACTATTAGGTGGAGGTTCTGCAGACTATAATTTATTTTTCTCAGGAATCTTTTCTAGGGCAATAAAAAACACTTCTGACTTGAAAAATATTTTGACTTCATATTTAGGGTGTGAGGTAAAAATTAAGCAGTTAGAAGGGAAATGGCAGAACTTAAAGTCATCTGAACAGACAAGATTATCGAGTCGTACTTCGTTTGATGGACAATATTCCAAGCTAGGTGTTGATGCCTTGTTAGGTAGCAAGATATGGGATATTTCAACATTAATTGAGGTCTGTATATATCCGAATAATGCAGCGCAACTGAAAAAATTACTGCCCAATGCTGAATTGTATAAATTTGTGTGTAGAATTATTAAGGATTATGTGGGTAATGGTGTTCAAGCTAGGATTCTGGTTGAATCGGCTTTTAGTAATTCTGATATTTCTAGATTGAATAAGAAAGATGTAACTCTTGGTGGGAATAGTGTTCTGGCTTTTAGTCGATTGAACTCTAATAAGAGGTTGCACCTTTCTCGTAAAGGATAATTCACTTTAATAAGGAAGAATATATGTCTTCTATGACATTGAATAAACTGGTCGAGAAACTTAGCCCTGAGTGTAAGTTGAGTTTGGAAAAAGCGGTTGCTATTTGTAATAGTCGTAGTCATTTTGTTGTGGAATTAGAACATTGGCTGATTGCTATGTTAGAGAATCAGCTTGATGATGTTCGGTTGATTTTGAGTGCTTTTGATGTTGACGCTGATGTCGTTAAAAATGATTTGAATCGTTCGCTTGAGTCTTTTAAGACTGGTAGTGAATCATCACCAAGCCTTTCCCATCATGTTACTAGTTTACTGCGCCAATCTTGGTTGAGTACAAGTATTGAGTTTACAGATACTCAAATTAGAAGTGCATATGTTATTTACACGTTAATCAAAGATGATGCGCTGTCGAGTTTATTAACGAGATGCAGTAAGCAGTTTAATAAAATAGATCCGGGGCAGTTATTACACGCTTGGCCTGGAATTATGGCTCAATCCCAAGAGTCTAATGTTGTGTCAGGCTCATCTGAGCAGTCGTCTTTGGCATCAGCATCTAAAACGCCTAGTCTTGATCAATTTACTGTGGATTTGACTGCACAAGCTGAAAGTGGGCGAATAGATCCAATTTTAGGTCGAGATTTTGAAATAAGACAAATGATCGATATTTTAACCAGGCGTAGGCAAAATAACCCTATTTTAACTGGCGAAGCTGGGGTAGGTAAAACAGCGGTTGTAGAGGGGTTGGCTCTTAGGATTGCTCAGCAGTCTGTTCCTGATGTCTTAAAAAATGTGCGGATTCATAGCTTGGATCTTGCTTTATTGCAGGCTGGTGCTGGCATGAAAGGTGAGTTTGAGAACCGTCTAAAGACATTAATATCAGAAGTGAAAAGCTCTTCTCGACCAATAGTTATTTTTATTGACGAAGCGCATACAATGATTGGTAGTGGTGGTCAAGCTGGTCAAAATGATGCAGCAAACCTGCTAAAGCCTGCATTGGCAAGAGGGGAGTTAAGAACCATTGCTGCAACAACTTGGGCTGAGTATAAGAAATATTTTGAGAAAGACGCTGCCCTCTCTCGTCGGTTTCAGGTTGTTAAGGTTGAAGAGCCAGATCCTCTAAAGGCTATATCAATGCTTCGTGGCTTAGTGTCTGTCATGGAAAAACATCATAACGTATTTATTTCTGAGCAGGCTCTTGAGAGTGCTGTTAATCTTTCTCATCGCTATATCGTGGGTAGGCAATTACCGGATAAAGCGGTTGGCTTGCTGGATACAGCTTGTGCGAGAGTCGCAATGAGCCAAGCGTCCGTACCTAATTCTATTGAGCAACTAGAAAATAAAATTTATAACATTGATTCTCAAATTAGTATGTTGTTACGTGAGGAGAAGTCAGGTCTCGATCATGCTGAAAAAATTAATGAGCTGCAGGCAGATTCAGTTAAGGCTCTGGATCTTTTGGTGCCTTTGAAAGAGCAGTTTGAAAAAGAAAAAGTGATTGTTTCAAAGTTGTCAGAGGCTTTTAATAAAATAAGTGGCGAAGATGTTCCTGATGTTAGTGTTTTAGAGTCTCTGCAAAAGAGTAAAAATGAGCTGTCGTCCTTTGCGCAAAATATGGTTCATTGGCAGGTTGATGAAGAGGTCATTGCGCAGGTGATTTCGGATTGGACCGGTATTCCTGTTGGAAAAATGCAGCAAGATGAAGTTCTTGGTGTGTTAAAGCTTGCAGATACAATGAAAGAGCGAGTTGTTGGGCAAGATCATGCGCTTGATCTTATTGCAAAAGTTGTTCAAACTTCAAGAGCTCATTTAGCTGATGAGAATAGGCCAAATGGTATATTTATGCTTACTGGACCTAGCGGGGTTGGTAAAACTGAGACTGCGTTAACCTTGGCTCAAGAAGTGTATGGTAGCGAAGAAAATATAACTATTATAAATATGTCTGAGTTTAAAGAGGAGCATAAAGTTTCCTTGTTGCTTGGTTCTCCCCCAGGTTATGTAGGCTATGGTGAAGGTGGTATCTTAACTGAGGCGGTTAGAAGGAAGCCGTATAGTGTGATATTACTTGATGAAATGGAGAAGGCTCACCCTGGGGTTCATGATATTTTTTATCAAGTTTTTGATAAGGGGATGATCAAGGATGGAGAAGGGCGCGATATAGATTTCAAGAATACTATTATCATTATGACGTCAAATGTAGGTACTGATACTACAATGGGACTTTATGAAGATGAGGAGGCTTTGCCAAGTATCAAGGGGTTGCAGAGTGCCTTACAGGATGATTTGTTAGCTGTTTTTAAACCTGCATTTTTAGGGCGTATAAACGTTATACCTTATGTGCCTTTGAGTGATGAAGTGATTTCTCAAATTGCAAACTTCCAGCTTCTTAAAATTAAAAATAGAATTCGTTCTAATTACGATTGTTCTTTTTCTTATGATGATGGTGTGTTGGATCATATTGTCGCTAATTGTCAAAATGCAGGCTCTGGTGCTCGTAATATCCATACTTTATTACAAAACAAGGTGTTGCCTTTACTCTCAGAATTGTTACTAAGCAACATGGTTGAGGATAAAGAGATTAGTAATGTCGTTTTATCTTTAGATAATAATGATTTCTCTGTGGTAGTGAGTTAGTTGTTCTGATTTAGTAAAAAATAAGAATATCGAAAAGTGAGAAATATAGGGTTGTTTCTTCGTAACCCCAACCTTATAATCTTCTCGTCTTAATTAGTTAATGGACGTTTTTGAGACATTGTCTTAACCAGGGAAGGGAATTAAGTACACTCCTTTCGTTGCAATTTAAAAAGATAATGATTTCAAGGGAATTTGGGAAACCAAAGCTATGAGCATCCAGTGTAGGATGTAATAATTCAATATAAGGAGCGTTATCAAATGCAAGCTAATACTTATCTAAAATACGGTTCAATTAAAGGTGAAGCTACAGCTGAATCATTCAAAGATATGATTACAGTGCTTTCTATGGATTGGAACGTTAGTCGTGAAATCTCTTCACATACAGGTACTTCAATGGACCGTGAGTCAAGCGCGACTCGTCTTGGTGATGTAACTATCACTAAACTTCAAGATAAAGCTTCTCCAGATCTATTCAAAGAAGCAACAATCGGTAAAGGTCAGCCTGCAATTTTTCATATCACTAAGCAAGGTGATAAGGTTGAAGAAATTATGAAAATTGAATTGACTGATGCTATGATTTCTAGCTATTCAGTTTCAGTTCAAAATGATCGTCCTTACGAAACAATCACTATCAGCTATACTGAAATGATGATGACTGTTACACCTACAGATGATCAGAATGCTATTTCTGCACCTCTTGTTTATGGTTATAGCGGTGCTAAAGGTCAGCAAATGTAATTTGTTGTCTTGATAAAGGGGCTCTGGGCGAATGCTCAGAGCTTTTTTGTTTTAATTTATTTTTTTTGATGGGTAAGGCAAGGAATGCAAAACGAAACACAAAAAAATAACGTCATACAGATCAACACACCGTTAGGTAAGGATGCTCTTTACTTATCTAGAATTGTTGCTCAAGAGGCAATGTCGGATTTATTTGTCATTTCTGCTTCTGTTTATGCTTTAGGCCGTCAAGTTTCTCACGAGGATTTGTTGGGTAAGCCTGTTAGTATTTTAGTGAAAAGTACTGACAATAAAACTGAGCGCTATTATCACGGTATAGTTAGCGATCTTGTTTCGAAAGGGACAAGAACTGCTGATTTAACTGAGAAAAAGAATTACATTGATTATCAAGCAGTGATTGTTCCTCACGCTGCGTCAATGCGAAACCGCAAAAACAGTCGCATATACCAAAAGAAAACAATCCAAGATATATTTTCGGATTTATATTCACAGCATAACGTTACTTTTAAAGATCAAACAACAAAGACGTATCCAAAGTATGAATACTGTGTTCAGTATCAAGAAACGGATTTTGATTTTATTCAGCGTTTGTTGCAGCAGGAAGGTATATTTTATTTCTTTGAGCACTCTAAGAGTGATCATGTGCTTGTTCTTTCTGATGATGTTACTGCATATACTGAATGTGATGAGTCAGAGGTTGCGTACTCAACAGGGCATTTAAGTACCCCTCATATATCGACCTGGCAAGGTGGTTTAAGTTTAGCTCCAGGGTCTTTTAAACGAATTGGCTATGACTTTAAACAACCCTCTCGATATCCTGATGGTGAACAAAAGAAACCAACGCTACCGACGCAGTCCTTTACAGAGGTGTTTGAGTATACTGGCGAGGACGAAAGTAATGTTCGAGCTGCCAGCTTGGCTTCTCTTCAGCTGGAATCGTTGCAAAGAGACATGAAGCTTAGTAGCGGTAGAAGTGATTGCCGTAGTTTTTTTGTGGGCGGGCTTTTTAGTTTTGCTGAACACGAAGACCCTCGTATGAGTGGTAAAAGCTTCGTTATTACCTCAATGTTGACTACCATCTCTGTTCCTAACCAGTCTGGCGCATCAATTTCAGCTGCTAATATGGTATACATGAATCACTTTGAATGTGTGCCGAAAGATGTCCCTTACCGACCTCTGGCGATTAAAAAGAAACCGGCTATTCACGGTGTTCAAACGGCAATAGTAACGGGTGATAGTGCCGATGAGATCATGGTTGATAAATACGGAAGAGTTAAGGTCCAGTTTGATTGGGATAGAGATGGAAAGAAAGACTCTCAGAGTTCTTGTTGGATTCGTGTTGCTCAAAACTGGGCAGGAAAGAAGTGGGGCGCTTTTTTCTTCCCACGAGTAGGTCAAGAGGTCTTGGTTGATTTTATCAACGGTGATCCGGATCAGCCGATCATTAGTGGTGCCATATATAATGCAGATCTAATGCCCCCCTATGATCTACCTGCACAGAAAACCCAAAGCGGAATAAAGACACGTTCTACTAAAGAAGGTGGAGCTGATAATTTTAATGAGTTGCGCTTTGAGGATAAAAAAGGCAGTGAGCTTGTTTATATGCAAGCTGAAAAAGACCACCAGCTTTATGTCAAAAATGACCGTAATGACAAGGTTGATAACAACGTAACGACTGAGATCGGCAATAATGAAGACCTTAAAGTTAAAGTTAATCGTACTTCTGAGATTGGAGAAAATGATACTTTAAAAGTGGGTAAAAGCTTAAATATTGAAGCTGGAGATGAAATAGTTATTAAAACTGGCTCTGCACAAATTAAGTTGTCTAGTAGCGGAGATATAACTATTGAGGGTAGCAATATCAATATCAAAGGCAGTAATGTGAAAGTAAATGGTAGCGCGATTAGTTTATCGGCAGGAACCATCAAACTCAACTAAGCAGAAGTGTATGATATGGAAATTATAGATAGCACAGCTAGTATTATTATGAAGTCTGGCGTGAAGGAAGGTCTTATAACTTATTGTCGATATGGGCTTCCTCACCTTGTCTGTTTACCTATTCATAGACCTAATGACCCCCTTCTAAGTCCCTCCCTTGCTTATTTAAAAGTAGGGGGGGGGTACTTTGCCGATCAGTTTTTTTCTTCTTTACATCCTCGATTGAATCAGACCAATATCATTTCAAAGTTATATTTCTATGTAACCTTTTCAAGTGTGTCTATATCTGATTTGACGTTAGATACTTTAATAGAAGAGCTTGCTTGTTTTGTTGCATCGGGGAAATTATTAGTCATTCCACTCTACGATCAGTAGATTAAAATCATATTGCTATATAAGGAGGTTGCATGGGAAAGCCAGCGGCAACAATTGGAAGTATGCATGTGTGCCCTAAAACAACTGGCACTGTTCCGCATGTTGGCGGCCCCATTGCTGCAGGGTCTTCGAATGTCTTAATTGGTGGTATTCCAGCGGCAAGGGATGGGGATATGCTTGTGTGTGTTGGGCCGCCGGATAGTATAAAAGGTGGCTCGGGCTCGGTGACTATTAACGGTAAACCTGCAGCTCGACTTGGTGACGGGACTTCGCATAGTGGCAAAATTGTAGTAGGTAATCCTACGGTTCTCATTGGTTAGGCGGCTGATTTGTTATCTGTTTTCGTTAATGACTTTTATAGTCAGATAAAAAAGCTGAATGAGGCTAGGCTAAATCCTTTTTTTTCATATGGTTATTATGCTCAGTGTAAAAAGCAACTGACGGAAGAATGCTGGCTGTCCGTCATTAATAAGAGCAATACTGATGATGTAGATTTACATCATCTTTCTGTATTGCTGGAGTCTGATGTCGATAAAGAGATTCTTGTTGAGGGGGCTGCTTATCTAATTGGTAAAATGGCAGCAGATAGAAAAGCTGAATATATCAATGCCCTTTATTTTTCTAAAGATCTTCGTTCTGTATCAAAAGATATTATTGAGATAACTGGCTCCCATTGTCTTTTGCGTGATCTTGCGACAGATAAGGAGTTATGCCTTTATCAGATGTTGAGTTTATCTAGTGAAGAGTCGATAACGCTTGGTTTGTATGAGCGGTTTCCGTGGTTGGAAACGCCAGAATTGTTATCACGTGATCAGTTGTTGGCTTTTTTTACAGATTTAGTAGATGAGGGGTTGTTAGAAACAAGAGTAATGTCTTTGTTTTTGATGGTGATAACGCCAAGCCAATTAAATATTGTTTGCAATTTTGCTAGTGATATTTTGTCAACAGACGACACGTTGTGCTTATTGATGCGGGGCGGGATGGTTAAACATTCTCCGTTGCTAAATTCTATTCTGACTCAATCTGATGTGTCATCCAAGTTGATTAAAGAGCTTAGAAGTATATTAGGGAGTGATCTTGATAGCATTGTCCCTTTTGATGTCCAGCTTTCTGCTTGGTTAGGCGATCAAGGTTCTTTGGAGTGTTTTCAGCAAGAGTTTGCGTTGAACTGGCCTAAATACGAAGAGAAATTTGCAGGGTTTAGGTTGCTGGGTGGTTTGTCTTTTTCAGGGACGATTGATGTCGCCAATAAGCAATCTATCAGTGTATCAAATGTCTTGCTGGTGATGCTATTTGAACGATATCAGTCACTGTTCTTCACTGAGAAAAAGCTTGGAGCTGCATAGGAATGACAGCCTTTTTACTATCTGTTGATTATGTCTCTTTGCCTCATGCCTCTTCTATAGAAGAGTTGATGATTGGCGATTTTGTAACGAAAGAAAAGTTTTCTGGAGATGAATCATGGCAGTCATTTACTTATGACTGTATCTTGAAGGCCAAATCGTTATTTGTATCTCTAAAAGATTCTAATTTGCCTACTATTTGGCTCATGCCTGCTTGGGTATTTCAGAGTGAGCAAAAAGAGATAGTAATTGAAAGTTTTTATCAGCTTTTTGCTGCAAAGTCTGAATTTGTTTTTTTCCTAGGCTCTAGTGGTATAGATGCCGCTATACAATTTATCTCAGAGCAAGGCATAGATGCTGCAAATGTTATTGCTATCGATGGAGTTTATCTACCAAACTCCAGCTCAGAATATTGTTACCATGGTGTTGGTGGGGTTGTTGCTACATTAGATTTGACTAGTGTAGGTTGGTCGCAGCGCTTTTTTTGCTATGAAGCTAGTATTGATTTCGAGCAACATGATGCGTTTGGGGCGCTTTTTAAGAAAGCGATAGAAGATGTTTCAGTTGATATAGATACTATTTTTTCTCCTGGAAATGGCATTGATGAAGATGGAGACATTTGGCTACATAGTCTGCAATTGCTTGCCCCACATCTTGGTAAAAATATCGAATATATTTTTCCTGTTTATACTTTAGGAAAGTTAGGAGCAGTTAATGGGGTGATGAATCTTTATTCTCTTATTAATAATCCCAATTACAGCAGTCAAAAGCATGCATTAATGATTTCTCAAGAGCAGTCGGTTCATCAAGCTGTTGGGGTATACATATGGAAGAATGAGGAAACGCGACGCTAATGGAAAGTAATTCACTTGAATTGAAAGGAGAGGGATATCACATTTATCTTGTTGGTAAGGGAGGTAAAGTACCTTCTGGGTATCATCAAGTAGTGACGGACACGTCTGAGTCTGCAAATAACAGAACAGACGAAGTGAGCCGTATAATTTCCAAAGAGCCTTCATCACATCTTAATGTTATTCTATTTCTCCAAGCGCTTGGTGTGAAGGGAGCTAAGGATCAAGCGCCATCTTTGACAGCGGCAGCATTAAAGGCCGCATTTATGTCAGAGGTAGTTACTTTCTACATGCAGGATATGAAAATCTCATATTCTGATAATAAAGCAGATGCGGTTAAAGCAAGTAACAAAAAAGGTCCAGAAAAAGCGGTGGGAAAGACAGTGTCCCAATCGCCTGAGACTAATACTGGTGGTGTTTCATCTGATGTTTCTAGTGAAACACCAATAACAGATCAAGAGTGCCGATCAGACCCTGTGTCTATGTTGACAGGGGAAGAGATTCTGCCCTTGATCGATTTCACCTTAAACGGTAGTCGCTCTTTAGTGTGGCGTCGTTTGTATCGATCTTCCCATTCAAATAACAAAACGGCGATGGGTAATGGTTGGCGTCATGATTTTATGGCGTGTTTGACGGAACACTATCTACCACCACCAAAAGTTGGCCCAAAACAAAAGGGAACCTATTGGTTAGAATACCGCGATGAGCATGGCGCTTCTCACCGTTTTGAAAAAGTCAAACCAGGCCAATCTAGCTATCAACTAAGTAGTAAGTTGGCATTGCATTATCAAACCAATGGTAAACAGGTATTAATAACGCCTGATGATCAGCATTTAACATTCAAAGCTGGAAAATCTGCGTGGTTGCTTGAAAAAATCATCAATGATAAAGGTCAGAGCACCCGTTTTCATTATGACGTTAAAGAGCGTTTGGCTCGTATTGAAGTGAACAAAGCGCGTGGCTGCTTACTTAAATATAACGCACAAGGATTGTTGATTGATGTTTTGGCTTATCATGTGAATGATAGCGATCAATTCGTCACATCAGGAAAACCTCTAGCTCACTACGAGTATGACGATACGGGCAACTTGATCGCCGCGATAAACCAATCGGGCGAAAAAGAACGTTATGCTTATAACGCAGCGAACCTCATTACCAAGCGAACCCGCGCCAGTGGTTTTAGTCATCATTTCGAATGGGATAGCTACTCAAACGACGCCAAATGTATTAAGCAGTGGGGCGACAACGACACCTATTGCTATCAATTCGAATATGGTCCTGAAAAAGGCACAACGACGAGTATAGATTCACGAGGCAACCGAGAGCACTTTGTTCATAACGAACAAGGCAAACTCATCGAACATACCGACCCAAACGGTAACCTGCGTCGCTATGTTTACAATCAAAATGGCCAAAAGACACGGGAAATCGATCCACAAGGTAACCAAACTAAGTTGACCTATACGCCATTAGGTCAACTCGAATCTGTGACTACACCGGATGGCAACAAGACTACCTTTGCTTATAACCAGCTGGGTCAGCGAATTCTTACGATACTGCCAGATAAAACGACCTTATCGCGTAAATACAGCGCGTCTGGTTTATTGCAAAGTGAAACACAGCCAGATGGTCGTGTGGCTTTATTTGCTTATGACCATCAGGGAC
>NZ_CP025532.1:2396989-2570543 GCF_018336955.1 Marinomonas sp. A3A | reverse complement strand
GTGCAATACAAACGCAATGAGCAGGGGCAATTGGTTGAAACCATTGCTTTTGATGAAAACGCCCCAGACGACAAAAAACACACCTACTTTGAATACGATGAGGCTGGTCGTCTTATTGCCAGCAAAAACAACAAAGGTGAAACGACACAACAAACGTTCGAGGGTTTGAGTCAGCCTAGCTCTATTATTCAGCCTGATGGCAGCGCACTGCATCTCACTTACGATAAAGAGCGTAACCTAACCGGCATTCGTCGAGATGATGAAGCCAGCTACAAGATCGCCTACGATGCCAATGAAAATTGGCCGTAGGGTGGTCAATGAGATCAAGGGCTACAGCGGAGTCCGTTATTGATGCTTTACTCATGGCTGTTTGGCGACGACGCCCCACAAAAAGAGTACTGGTACGCTCAGATCAAGGCGCTCAATATACCTCGAAAGATTGGCAAACCTTCTTAAAAGATAATAATCTGGAAGCCAGTATGAGTCGTGGTAACTGCCATGATAATGCTGTTGCGGAAAGCTTTTTCTCATTGTTAAAAAAAGAAAGAGTACGCAATAGAACCTACAAAACAAGAAGTGATGCTCGTTCAGAGATTTTGGATTATATCGAATGCTTTTATAATCCAAAGCGACACCATGGGGCAAATAATGGATTATCGCCACTGCAATATGAGAGGCGATATTTTACGGAGCTAGAAACTGTCTAGGAAACTGGGTCCATACCAGACTATTTAGAAAATTAAAGCAAGGTTTGATGAAGGCAATGGTAACCGGTGCAGTTTTAGCTGGTTCCTTAGATGCTACAGTTCAATATGCTGTTTATGAAAAGATTGACCCTATGTCAGTTATATCCTCATCTGCAGTTGGAGCTGTATCTTCTGGAGGAGGGTTAATGTTTACTGGCGCAGCTATATTGGGAAAAATCTCATATTTTAAAGCGATTTTTTATACTGCACTTACATCTAGAGCTGCGAATGCTGGAGTTAGGCGAATGCCTAAACGGTCAACACACCTGATACATCAACCGCCCAAACGAATTCCAACTGGTCGGCAAAATGTAGCAAACGATCTTTGGCTTCCAGGAGGTAAATTGCCGACAGGCAATGATGAGGCAGTTATAGATGCAATCTAAGAAACTCTTTGTCATTCTATAAGTGGTCTTTTGAGCAGATTAAACTTGCTGATGAGGCTGAAAACTCATAGGGTATGTGGTTTAGATAATCTTAAGGATAGCAAATTATGGAAGAGGTTAACTTTTCAGCTCTGATTGATTTGGTGCATGATGTGTATGAAGACCCATCTCTGATTGAAGAAAAGCAAGAGTCACTGGCTCCTATGCTGGATCGTTTGATCGCATCAGCGCCAGAGGGTTTTGAAGGTATGGCGGCGATGATCAATACGCATATTTCTAATGCACTCAAGTTTAAAAGTCCTAACGTTCAAAAGTTTGAGCTTGAGTCTGGCTTAATAAAACTCAATACCTATTGTCGTAAGCTTGGTGTTTGACTTTTGTTTGATGAGCCTTGTTCACTTGATGTTTATGTGAGAATGGTCATCTTTGTAGATGGCCATTTTTATATGTGTCGCATTTGAGTTTTTAGTGTTGGGAGGCAACGAGTAGAGTAGGCTGCTTCTTAATAATGTAGGCTATCCAGGTGGTAGGTTACTTGTGTTAATCTCTTGCTTTGTACTGTTTCTGTAGTTAACTTTACACAAAATATGCAAATACAGAGGAATACGTTGAATCAGGCTTGTTGCTTCTGTTCGTTGTCATCAAGTCGCGATATGGTGTGAGATATTATTTTTTCGTTATGAGTTGTCTATGAGTCGTTATATCTCTCCGGTTTTATACATTCTTCTCATGTTGGTTGGCTGTATTGCATTCATATCTATTGCTGGTGTTCGAGTTGGGGTTTTTGAGCCAATAACAGGTTTTTCTATGCTTCGTAAGAGCGTATTTGCCGCGTTGGTTTTGTCTTTGCTTGCTGCAGTTTCGCTAGGTGTTTGCCGGAAAGAAAAAAATATAGCGTGTCAGCGTTTCTTCTTTTTAGTGTTAATCGTTTCATTTGTTTATAGCGTTATGTGGATAGGGTTTTATTTACAGCGCTCTGGTTTGCCTGACATTAATGATATTACTACCGATACCGATGCTCCCCCTGCTTTTTTAAATGTTAACTTTATTCGTAAGTCTCAAGAAAATGACTTACGTTATAATAGTGAATGGGCACCTATTCAGCATGAGTTCTATCCTGATGTTCAGCCTCTATTTTCATCAAAAAATAAAACAGCTGTTTATTCTGCGGTAGTAAGGCTTGTTGAGGAACGTGGCTGGGATGTAGTTGCTACGTATTCTGGTGCAGGAATCGTTGAGGCGACTGCACGCACGCCAATTTTTGGTTTTAGAGATGATGTGATCATTCGTATTACTCAGATAGAGTCAGGTAAAGTTCGGGTGGATATGCGTTCCTGTTCAAGGGTTGGTTCTGGTGATTTTGGTGTCAATGCAGAACGCATCGTATCATTTATGTCCGATCTTTCAGAGTTGCTAGCTCGATCTGCGATGCCTAGTTTAAGTTCTTTGCGTTAATCTTCCATGTATTAAATTACACTCGTCTTTGAAAATTAGACACGCTAGACTCTCCTAATATCTTACTTAGGGGAATGTTAAGGTGAGTCTTCGTCAGCAACAAAAAGCCAATACTCGATCTAAAATTAAAACCATCGCCAAGCAAGCCTTTTTAACACAAGGGATCGAAGCCACCAGTACTCGCTATTTAAGTGATAAAGCTGGTATTGCTGTGGGAACTTTGTTTGTTCACTTTCCCGATAAATTAGCGCTCGTAAAAGACATTTTCTTTGACGAAATGGATGTAGCACTTCGTGCTGCTGTCGCGTCTCAAAAAGCCAGCTCCTCTCCAATTGATTACCTTTTGCAAATGGCACAAGTGCTGTTTGAATTTTATGATGCGTACGCAGAGTTTACTCGCCAAGTGTTATTGGATAGCTTGGCAAAAGGTGGTTTTCACACTAACCAAATGGCCGTAATTTCAGAAGGTATTATCAAGCGCTTTAAGCAAGTCGGCGTAGACGATAAAACGGCCGGTATTTTTGCGGAAAATATGATTTCTAACTATTGGTTCGTTTTGCTAACGGGAGTGCCAAAAGGTGTTCTTGGGCAAGTTGCGATTGATCATTTGAAGCGTATGAATCTTCCGTTTGAGGTTTCTTATCGTAATGCGCTAAAAAATAAAGGTTGATGAGATTAACCAAGTTCGTTGGCTTTTCTATACGGGCCTTGGTAATCGAACAAACGTTCTGTGACTTGCCAGTGTTGTTTTTGCTTTTTAGCGATGACGAAATCTGGTGTCGGAAGATAGGGTAAAAAGCGCTCGACTTCTTCGATTTTATCAAACTGAATTGATTGGCTGCCATTGGCTATTCTGCGAGCGAATAAGTCGTTAAAGGCTTGCCGTGATTTCTTGAAGTTAAAGCGGAATGTTTCTGCTAGCGTCAGCCCATCTTCATCGTGATACGTAATCTTGATGCTTTTCTCTTTGATGTTTAGCTCAGGTGTAATATCCGAGCAGCGCAATACCTTGTTGTTTTTTAGATTGAGTGCGCTTCTGAGTAAGTCGTCTGGATCGATAAGCTTTTCTGCGCAATGCTGGCATTGTCGCGCGGCGATATCATTTTCTTCATTGCAATAAGGGCAGCGTTTGAAGCGAAAGCGATAGTTGCATTGTTGTTCTTCACCTTGTTCGTTTTCGACTAGGCCGTGACAACGGCGCCCAAAATGCTCAAGAATATTGCCTTCAGCGTCTTTTCTTCCCCAAAAAGTATTAGCAAAATCGCAAGTTGGACAGTGAATCTGTACAGCGACAGAATCCTGTGTTGGGCGTTTTTCGCCAATTTCTGGCTGAAAGATATTGTAGCCGTTGTTGGTGTAATCCAAGACTAAGCAGTCTTTTTTGCCGGGGCTTAAACGCAAGCCACGACCGACGATTTGTTGAAATAAACTGATCGATTGGGTTGGACGTAAGATAGCGATTACGTCCACGTGGGGGGCGTCAAACCCTGTGGTTAATACGGAGACATTAACGAGGTATTTAATCTCTTTGGCTTTAAATGCTGCGATCAATGAATCCCGTTGTTTGAGTTTGGTTTTTCCAGTTATTAAGGCGGTTTTATCAACCGGCAGGTAGCTGGCAATTTCTTGTGCATGATCGATGGTTGCCGCAAAGATCATCACGCCTTGGCGATCTTGGCTAAGTTGCAATATTTGCTCGGTAACGGCTTTGGTTACCCGAGGGTGTTTATGGATTAGTTCGTTTAGTGCGATGTCGTCTGTATTTTGCTCGCCATCTAAACTTTCGGTTAGTAAGCTGAAATCATAGTGAGCAATGGCTGCATCGTAATGAATTGGCGGCGTTAAATAGCCTTTTTTGACCATGTGTTGTAGAGGTAGCTCAAAAATACATTTCTTGAATAACGAATTTGTACATGACCGCGTGTAGCCATGATAATGGTTTTGATAGATCCAACCGCTGCCTAAGCGATAGGGCGTGGCGGTTAAGCCGAGAATTTTGACTTTTGGATTTAGGGCTCGAAAATGCTCGATGGTTTTGTTGTACTGGCCGCTTTCTTCCATGCCAACGCGATGGCATTCATCGATGATGATTAAGCTTGCTGGTTCGTTAAAATCAGCAAGGCTTGCGGAAAGTGATTGAATGCTGGCAAAGGTGGTTTTCTCTGTACTGTTTTTTTGGCTTAAGCCAGCAGAAAAAATCCCTGCAGAGGATCCTGTGGCTAGAAATTTAGCATGGTTTTGCTCGACCAATTCTTTCACGTGCGCCAGACAAACAACTCTACCTTTGGCAAGTCGACTGAGCTCTGCAATCACCAAGCTCTTTCCTGCTCCAGTGGGAAGTACTATGACAGCAGGGTCATCGCTATTACGAAAGTGTCCCAAAGACGCCTCAACGGCTTGAATTTGATAGTCTCGTAATTGAAAGGTTTGGGTCATCTTATTAAATCTATCTGGTGAAATCTTGATGTGTTGTCTGTTGGGCTACAGTATCATAGCTGCTGTAGTTATTTTGCCTTTTTACAAGTGATCTTTTTTATAAGTGACGAACCTATCTATGTCTACTGAAGTCCAGCCAGCTAAACGCCTGTATGTTGAAAATTCTATTCCTGCTTTCAGCCGAGAAGAACCGTTCTCTAATCTGTTAACGGATCTACAGACAAAAGGCTGGAGTGTTCAGGATAACTTTTTTTCAACAGATTTCACTCAAGCCTTGATGGATGAAGCAGAAAGCATACAAAACGCTTTTATGTTGCAGGCTGGTATCGGTCGAAAACAAGATCATCAAATCGTGCTAGACGCTCGTCGTGATTACATTCAGTGGATAGATCCGGATAAGCCAATTCGCATAGATTTCTTAAAAATGATGGCTGATTTACGCGTTGCTTTGAATCGTCGTTTGTTCCTTGGATTATTTGATTATGAGGCGCACTTTGCTCGTTACGAAGAAGGCGCGTTTTATGAAAAGCACATTGATGCTTTTAAAGGTGAGAGCAATCGTATTTTGTCTACTGTCTTGTATTTGAACGAAGACTGGCAAGATGGTGATGGTGGCGAACTGGTTATTTACGATGAAAATGATCCTTCTGTTGAAGTCGGACGTTTTTTTCCGAAAAAAGGGCGGTTGGCCGTGTTTCTGAGTGAATGTTTTTATCATGAAGTTATGGTGGCAAAACGTACGCGGCACAGTATTGCTGGCTGGTTCCGTGTAAATAACACCACAGGCTCTACACTTGATCCAGACCAATAAACTTACTCCCTTTTGTTTGTGTGGTTTTTTTAGGGTTTGGCCTCGAAAAATGGAATATAAATCTTTATAATGCGCGCCTTATTTAATTGCTCTGGTTTTACGTTCCAGATCGCATAGGAGAATGTTATGTCTAAAGTCGTCGTGTGTGCCCTTTATAAATTTGTCGAACTGCCTCATTTTGAATCCCTTCGTGAACCGCTTCAGAAAACATTAGAAGATAACGGTATTCGTGGCACCTTGTTGCTAGCAAGCGAAGGCATTAATGGTACAGTAGCGGGTACTCGTGAAGGTATTGATGCCATGTTGGCTTGGTTAGATCAGCAACCAGGTTTGGATAAGATTGTATCCAAAGAGTCTTATGACGAAGAGATGCCTTTCTATCGCACTAAAGTGAAGCTTAAAAAAGAAATCGTAACCATGGGTGTTGAAGGTATCGATCCTAAGCGTGTGGTTGGCACTTATGTTAAACCAAGCGAATGGAATGCGCTGATCTCTGATCCTGATGTGGTTTTGGTTGATACCCGTAACGATTACGAAGTGCAAATTGGTACGTTCAAAAACGCAGTAAACCCAAAAACGGATACCTTCCGTGAGTTTCCTGCTTATGTAAAAGAAAACATGGATCCTGCGAAACACAAAAAAGTTGCCATGTTCTGCACGGGTGGTATTCGCTGTGAAAAATCTACAGCTTACATGCTAGAACAAGGTTTCGAAGAGGTTTATCACCTTGAAGGTGGCATCTTGAAATACTTGGAAGAAGTACCAAAAGAAGAAACCCTGTGGGAAGGTGAGTGTTTTGTTTTTGATAATCGTGTTTCTGTAAATCACGATCTACAAAAAGGTGAATACGACCAATGCCATGCGTGTCGTATGCCAATTACCGAAGAAGAGAAACAAAGCGAGCATTACATTCAAGGCGTGAGTTGCGTGCATTGCGTTGATAAATTCACTGATGAGCAGCGTCAACGTTTTATTGAGCGTGAGCGCCAAGTTCAGCTGGCTCGTTCTCGTGGTGAAGAGCACATAGGTGCAGAAGTATTAGATGCGGTTGAAAAGCATCGTTTGGAAAAAACGCTAGAAAAAGAGCGTCAGCGCAAGGTGCGTGAACAAGCCTGATAATGTTGTTTTGATTGAGTATTTTATAAGGCCAGCATTGATGCTGGCCTTTTTTGTTGGTGTTGAAATTAGAAGGTGATAGATCTAGTATTCTTACTCGTTCAGGCTAAATGCAGTATTTCGGGTCTGTGGTTTATTGGATTATTAATAGAAGGATTTTTTCGTGAAATACTCGAAACCTTTATTTGCCCTTTCGGGCGTTGCGCTATTTTTAAGTGGTTGTGCTAGTCAAGTTGTTGATAATACTCCTATTGTTGATACAAGTGTTTTGCAATATAACACACGCATTGGTGGCTATATGATGCCAGATGCGAATGTGAAGGAGGTTCGTTACACCGTTGCAGATAAAAGTACAACGGAAGTGCAAACTGAATATGACTCTTGGGTAGTCGATGCCATTGCCATTGAAAAACATGTCGCTGATATTGCTCGTTTTGACAAGAATTTACTCTGGAGCGTTAATTATGAGACGGAAGAGTTTGCGGAATGTGGCTTGTCTGGCTGCACTGGCTCATTGAGTCCTTTGGAGAAACTTCGAGAGGAGCAGAAGGAAGGTAAAGCGCAAGACGATGGAGGGGAAGAAGGTTACAACCCAAATGGCACCGAGAGCTGTGAGGTTAAGGTTAAAAAATACGATTTTCATGTAACGCCTGAGGCTCGTCAGCGAGAAATTAATGGCTTTGTTGCCGATCAATATGTAGCTAAATGGGAATTGGTGTCAGAAGATGATCAAGGCAATCTGGACCAGCATGTTGTGACGATGGATTTTTGGATGGCGAATGTGTCCTCAAATCAAGCTTTACAAGTGGCTCATAATTTTGATCGCAAATATTATAATGAAGTGATTGCTTCCGCTCCTTTGGATGCTTTCCTCGATCACAATGCAGCGACCGCGATGGAATTTCTGAGCGCTGGTAAGCCTGAAGAGATGAAAAAACTGACGTCAGTGGATGGCGAGCCAATTTCTGTGAAGATAGAATGGTATGTTGACGCAAATACTTGCCCAACGCCGAAGTCAGAAGAAGAAAGTACTAAATTTGATGTGAAAGATCCTGTGAATTCTTTGAAAAGCATGGCGGGAGATTTTTTATCCAATACAGCAGAAAAAGGTGCAAAAACTTGGATGGGAATGGAAGATGGCAAGCCTGCCCTTACTATTATCCGAGAAGTAAAAGCAGCCAAAATGACTGGTGAGCACACGAGTCGTTTTGAAGTGCCGAAAGGTTTCAAATTAATAGATCGTAAATAAATTCGATATCCCGTTGAGTGGATTTGCTCAGCGGGATCTTCGTGCCTTATAGAATTCCCGCCAGCTCATTTCTTTTTAAGCTGAAAAAGCTTAAAATTCAGCAAATTATATAGCCATATGCATTGATTGTAGTATGGTCACAAAATCAAACGCTGTGCTACGCAGCCTTAATAATCATTAGATTGGATTGCATGAGCTACCAAGTACTCGCACGAAAATGGCGCCCACAGACTTTCCTTGAAATGGCTGGGCAAGACCATGTACTTCAAGCGTTGGTGAATGCTTTACGCCAACAGCGTTTACATCACGCCTATTTATTTACTGGAACACGCGGTGTCGGTAAAACCACGATCGCGCGTATTTTTGCTAAATGCTTGAACTGTGAAACCAATGGCATTTCGCCTGAGCCTTGTGGAACTTGTGATAGTTGCCGAGAAATCGCTGAAGGTCGTTTTGTTGACTTGATCGAAGTGGATGCGGCATCTCGTACCAAAGTAGAAGATACCCGCGAATTACTAGAAAACGTGCAATATGCGCCAACTCGTGGACGTTTTAAAGTCTACCTCATAGACGAAGTGCACATGCTGTCGACTCATTCCTTCAATGCGTTATTAAAAACCCTTGAAGAGCCGCCAGCGCACGTCAAATTTTTGCTAGCAACGACAGATCCACAGAAACTTCCTGTGACCATTTTGTCTCGTTGTTTGCAGTTCAATCTCAAAAATATGTCGCCACAGCGCGTGGTGGACTATTTGCAAACCGTGCTTACCACCGAAGAAGTCAACTTTGATCAGCCAGCTCTGTGGCAAATAGGCCAAGCGGCTAATGGCAGTATGCGTGATGCATTGAGTTTGACGGATCAGGCTATTGCCTTTGGTAACGGTACAATTTCGGAATCCGGCGTGACCGCGATGCTGGGCTTGGTGAACCAAGCACAAGTATTGGATTTATTAGAAAGCGTTGCGTCTAAGAACGCAGCGCAAGTCTTGACTCGAATAGAGCAACTTGCTGATTATCAGCCAGATTTTTCCGCGATTTGTGGTAGCTTGTTGGATGTGTTGCACCGTGTGGCGATAGAGCAGCAAGTGCCGGGCGCATTAATGGATCAGCTGGGTGATTTGGCTCGGATTCAGGGTATTGCCACCAGTGTTAGCTCTGAAGAAATACAAATGATGTATCAGAGCTTATTAATTGGTCGCCGTGATTTGCATTTAGCACATTCTGCTCGTGCGGGTTTTGAAATGTTGATGTTAAGGTTGATTGCCTTCCGTCCAGCACCGCCAATGATGGTTAGTCATAATGCGCCGCCTGTGATGAATGCTCAAACAGAAACAGCGTCAGTAGCATTATCTGAAACACCACCTGAAGCAATGAATCAAACGGCAGAGTCTGACTATCCGTCGCCGCCGATGACAGAAAAAAAAACATCAGTCGTTGAACCAGAAGAGCCAGTAGTCATTAAGTCAGCTGAGCAAATAGTTGATCCAGAGCCTGATCAAGAGTCGGTTCAGTCAATGGTAACTGCCGAACATCCGCCTTGGGAAGATGCGCCGGAACCAGCTGCTATAGCAGATGTTCTTGTTCAAAATGATATTGTTGAAGATGTCGCTGTTGAAAGCAAAAGTGTTCAGAGTGAGGCTGCTCAGGATCATATTGAAGAAGATGTTGAATCCATCACGTTAGATGATGTTGAGATCGCAACAGTAGAAAGTAGTGAACCAGTAGAATCTGTTGATGTAGTGCAGCAAGTAAACAGCACTGAGTTAGAGCCTGCAGCTCAGCAAGAGTCAGACATACAGCAAGAGTCAGACATACAGCAAGAGTCAGACATACAGCAAGAGGCAGACATACAGCAAGAGGCAGGGGCTGCTAGCAAGCTGGATCATGAGCCTAAACCTTTTGTTGTTGCGGAAGATAGATTCACAGAAGTCTCGTTAGATGAAAGTGACGATGATGAAGACGAAGAAGAAGCGGAAGAGCGTGCCATTGCTGATATCGTCGATCCATTTAATCCTGCTGCAGATTTAGTTGATGCCTTAGCAGCGGAACCTATTGAATCGCCAATCGTCGAAGAAGAAAGTAAAGAGCCAGACACGCGTCTGTCCAAAGTGCCGAATACTATTGCTCAACCCGCATTAGGTATGCCATTGCCAGAGATGAGCCATTATAATGAGCTGACCATGAAGCTTTGGTGGCTGGTGGCGCCGCGTTTGCCTTTGACAGGCTTGGTGCAAAATATTTTAATGAATTCCAGCTTGGTGGATGCAAGTGATCAAGGTATTCGCCTCGAAGTGCCTTTAGAATACGGGCACATGCTAAACCAAGTACGTTACGAACAAATACAAGGTGCACTGAGCGATTTTTTTGCGATGGCGGTGCCTTTGATTATAGATACAGTGGAAGACACTACAGGTGTGACCGCAGAGGAATTTGCCGCAAGTAAGCGAGCAGAAGCCTTGCAAGTGGCAATCACACATTTGAATTCACACCCAGTTGTGCAAGCCTTGTCGGCAACGATGGGTGCGCAGCTGGTTTACGATACGGTTAAAGTTAAAGCCTAAATTGGAGAGCAAAAGTTATGTTTAAAGGTGGTATGGGTAACATGATGCGCCAAGCGCAGCAGATGCAAGAAAACATGCAGAAAGCGCAAGAAGAAATCGCCAACATGGAAGTAGAAGGTCAAGCGGGTGCAGGTCTTGTTAAAATCCTAATGACAGGTCGTCATGATGTGAAACGTGTTTTTATCGATGATTCTTTGTTTGGTGATGATAAAGAGATGCTAGAAGACCTGATTGCGGCTGCCGTGAATGATGCAGTGCGTAATATCGAAGTGACTCAAAAAGAAAAAATGGCCTCTGCAACAGCGGGTATGTCTTTGCCACCTGGCTTCAAGATGCCTTTCTAGGAGCGAGCTTTGTTTAGTCCCTTAATTAAAGAACTGATTGAATCATTACGTTGTTTGCCGGGTGTTGGGCCAAGATCGGCTCAAAAAATGGCCTTGTATTTATTGGAACGTGATCATCAAGGGGCAGATAGACTGGCAAATGCATTGCGTGAGGCGCTCGACAAAGTCGGGCGTTGTTCAAGTTGCCGTACTTTGACTGAAGAGTCAGAGTGCGGAATTTGTACAGACCCTGAGCGGGATGCAAAGCATTTGTGTATTGTAGAAACACCAGCGGATGTTATAGCAATCGAATCTGCAGGTAGTTTTTCTGGGCGTTATTTTGTTTTGCTGGGGCATTTGTCACCGATTGATGGCATTGGTCCTGAAGAATTAGGCTTGGATCGTTTAGAAGCTTTGGTTCAGCATAATGAAGTGGAAGAAGCGATTATTGCCACTAACTCAACAGTAGAAGGCGAGGCGACTTGTCACTATATTGCTGAAAAATTAAAAACATTGAACATCAATGTCAGTCGTATTGCCCATGGAGTGCCTATGGGTGGTGAACTGGAATACGTTGATGGAAACACTCTGGCTTTAGCGCTAGAGGGACGGAAGAAGCTCTAGTATGAATGATCAAGATGATGCTCTAAATATTGTGTGGGTTGCGGACAATGAATCTTTGGCAAGTTGGTGTGATTACTGGGCAGATTTACCGGTAATCGCGGTCGACACAGAATTCATTCGTCGCACAACTTATTTTCCAATTACGGGGCTCATTCAAATTAGTGAAGGCGAGAAAGCTGTACTGATTGATCCGTTGAGCATCGATGAATGGGAGCCTCTGCGTAACCTGATGGTAAACCCTTCAGTAATGAAAGTGTTCCATGCATGTTCTGAAGATTTGGATGTCTTTGATCGTTTGTTAGGTGTTTTACCTGCGCCTTTTTACGATACTCAAATTGGTGAAGCCTATGCTAGTGCGCAATGGTCACTTAGCTATGTGAAGTTGATTCATGAGTATTTGCAAATTGAAGTAGCGAAAGACGAAACTCGTTCAGACTGGGTTCAGCGTCCTTTAACGGATGCTCAAAAGCGTTATGCAGCACTTGATGTGGTGTATTTGGCAAAAGTCTATCCAATGCAAATTGCCCGTTTAGAAGCGAAAAATATGCTTGAATGGGTGATGGAGGATTGTGATTCCTTGAAATGGCAATACCAGATGAACTCTGATCCAGAGCAAAACTGGGATGGCATTAAAACTGCGTGGCGTTTGACGCCAGCGGGTTTAACACTATTGCGTTTGCTATTCATTTGGCGCGATGAACAAGCTCGTAAAGAAGACGTTCCAAAAGGGCAGATTCTAAAAGATCGTACTCTTTGGTCGTTGGCGAAAACCTTGCCGACACATCATAAAGCGGTTTCTGAGGCGGAAGAGTTAACCGGTCGTCAGCATCGTTTGTATGGTGAAGTTATTTTGCAAAACGTCGCCATGGTGAATGAATTGTCACCGGATGAATATCAGTTGCCATTGGAAATACCTTTACCATCTCAGGCGGGTGATTTAACGAAAGCAATCAAAGCGTTTATTCGTGAAAAAGCCGAGGCGTTAAACATTGCACCAGAAGCTATGATGAAGCGTAAGCTGCTAGATCCACTAGTGCGTCATTTGTTCGATGGTACTGAGATCGATTTGCAGAACCCTGCAATGACAGGTTGGCGTCGTGATGTGATTGTTGATCCCATATTGAATACGTTTAAAAAATAGAAAAATTTAAAAAAGTCTTAATACGGTGCAGCGCGCCAAGAGAAAATTATGAAACAGCATTTAATCGTAGAAGTATTTCGTTCCAGCAAGCATGATGGAATGTACTTGTATGTAGAAAAAAGCAAAGGGCTGAAGGAAATTCCTGAAGAGCTTATGGTTCGTTTTGGCAAAGGCATCAGTGCGATGACTATGCTACTGACTAATGAAAGTAAGCTAGCTCGAGCGACACCAGAAAACGTCACTAAAGGCATTCGTGAAAAAGGCTTTTATTTGCAATTACCGCCAGTGAAGGACGAGTATTTGTTGGATTTATACAAAACGCCGACGCAAGCGGTTTATTAATTACTTGGATTCATAGAATGATTGCAAAGCGTTACGAGCCTTTTTGGAAAACCACGCCACTGGAAAAAATGTCTCCAGTCGAATGGGAATCTATTTGTGATGGATGTGGCAAATGTTGCCTGCAAAAACTACAAGACGATGAAACCGAAGAAGTTTTTTATACCAATTTATCTTGTCATCAGCTCAATGTTGCTTCGTGCCAATGTAAAGTGTACGAAACTCGGCAAGATAAAGTATCTACTTGCATTACGCTAACACCGGATCAAATCGATGAATTTCATTGGCTGCCTGATACCTGTAGTTATCGTGTATTGTACGAAACCAAAGATTTGCCGAATTGGCATCCTTTGGTAGTTGGAAGCGATAAAGAAATGCTTCGTCAAGGGCTTACCGTTCGCCATTACGCGGTGAACGAGAATACGGTAGACGAAGACGAATGGGAAACCCATGTCATAAAATGGGTACATGGTATGCCGGAACCGTATGATGTAACTTGAGACCTCTGTTTGATTACGACAAATGGTCGCTAAATTCAGCAAAGTAAAGCAGTTCAAGGAGTTCGCAAACGTGAAGTGGTTGAAAATAAATACTGTGTTGTTAGTGGCTGTTTTATCCTTTTGGATGCCGTTGAGTAAAGCGGATACTCAGTTTCGAGTCATTGTTGATGCCTCTGGTAGTATGTTGATCAGTGATCCTGATAAGCTAACATCTGAGGCGTTGCGTCTGATTTCTAATCTCGCGCCTGAAGAGAAAGCCACATTAGGGATTTGGTTATTTGGCGAAGAGCCTAGAGTGCTCCTACCAGAAGCCATCGTTAACAAAGCCAACAAAACGAAACTTGCCAGCTATGTCGATAGCTATGTGACACAAGATGTCAAAACCGATTTAGAAGCTATTATAAAGCTGTTGCTAGAAACACCCGATTCGGGAAACCTAAAGTCGGGATTTAATCGTCACTGGATTTTAGTCACTGATGGCATGGTGGATATCAGTTTAGATGAGGCGGTAAACAAAGCTTCCCGTGATCGTATTCTCAATGAATTAACTGCTAAATTAGAAGAACGTGGTATTCATCTTCACACTATTTCTATGACGGGTTATACCGACAAAGCCTTACTTGAATCCTTGTCATTGCGCACTGACGCAACACACACCGAAGTTGCTATTCCTGAAGATTTACTTGATACCTTTGACCGTATTTTTACCCAAGCTTCGCCTTCGGACGAGTTACCATTTGATGGCAATCGTTTTTCTGTAGACGACGCCATTAAAGAGCTTACATTGGTTGTGTTCCATGAAACGGGTATACAGCCTCATATCATCAAGCCTGATGGTAAGTCGCTCTCGCTAGTGAGTAGTGCCGAGGTGTCTGTTTCTAGTTCGGATCATTACACCCTAATAACAGTTCGCGATCCTGCATCTGGTGCATGGCAGGTCAATAATGTGGATCTTGAACGAAGCAGCATTCGCGTCATCACAGATTTAAGTGCGCAAGCAACGCCTGTCGCGCCAGTGATATTTCAGAATGAGCCTATCTACTCAACCGTTGGCTTGTTTCAAAAAAATGAGCTAATTAAAGACGATAAAGTATTAGATTTATTGGACGTCAAACAAACATTAGTGCGTTTAAGTGGCGAACAAAAAGAGACGGTTTTTTCTCAGGATACGCTGAGAACGAATGAGCAATTTAAGCAACGTCTAGAAGGTATTACTGAACCAGGGAATTATGAACTTATCAGTTTAGTAGATGGTAAAACCTTCTCTCGTCAGATTAGTCAGTTTTTTGCTGTTCATCCTGCTATCGATTTTGAAGGAACTAGTCCTGGTGGTAATTTAGTCCAGTTCTCGGCTAAGCCAGTGAATTTGAGACTGAATATGTTGCGCTCTAATGTGAAGCTTGAATTTACCTACAATAGCGGTACAACTGAAACGGAAGATATGCCGCTGGCTGGGCAAGGTTATTGGGAAAAACTCATTCCAGTGTCTCCGGGCGATAATGTAAACGTCCGAGCTAAGTTGATTGGCATGACTCAAACTGGACAACGTTTCGATTATTGGACACCAATGTGGCACTTTGATCGACAAGGAAATAGTGCGCCAACCGTTACCTTGCTGGATGGCTATGTGAATAATTCGTCTAATATGTCAGAAGCTTCATCTAACAATGATGTGGCTCCTGTATTTGTTCCACCATCTGTGTCTGTTGTTGATGATGTTGCCGAAACTTCTGATCCGGTGCCAGAAGAGAATACCAAAACGGATGAATCGGTAACCGATCAGATGTTAGATAAAGCGAACAATCTATCAACATCAGAATGGATTTTATATGTCGCGTTGAACCTAGGCGGTATTATCGTAATCGCTGGCGGTGTATTTTTGTATCGTCGTATAAAGAAAAATCAATCCCTTAGAAGAGAAGATCTAGACGATGTGTGAGTTATTGGGCATGAGCGCTAATGTGCCAACCGATATATGTTTTAGTTTTTCTGGTTTACGTGCTCGTGGCGGGCGCACAGGTCCTCATAAAGATGGTTGGGGAATGGCTATGTATCGTGATGGCTATGTTTGGGCGATCCATGATCCAAGACCAAGTGCAGATTCGGACATGGCAGAAGTCATCAGCAATACATCTTTAAAGTGTGACATTGTCATCAGTCATATCCGCCAAGCCAATGTTGGCGCGGTAAGTCTATTAAACACCCATCCGTTTAACCGTCTACTTTGGGGGAAGACTTGGACTTACGCTCATAATGGTCAGTTGGAGTCATCTGAATCCTTACCAATAAAATATTACCACCCATTAGGCAGCACCGATTCTGAACGTGCTTTTTGTTGGATCGTTGAGCAACTACAAACACGTTTTGGTGATCTAGAACCCACGTTATCTGAGGTGTCTGAAGCACTATCAGCATTAGCTTTGCAGCTAAAAATGCGTGGCGTCTTCAATATGATGCTGTCCGATGGTGTGCGTTTATATTGCTTTTGCACTACTAAATTACACTGGATCACCCGCCGAGCGCCATTTAAAAAAGCTACCTTGTCGGACGAAGATGTCATTGTCGATTTCAAGGAAGTCACCACAGACAAAGACGTCGTCACCGTCATCGCCACACAACCATTAACCCACGACGAAACGTGGCAACAAATGGAAGAAGGCGAGTTATGCGTGTTTGAAGGCGGCGAAGTGGTTTGTCAAATCAAGGCGAACAATTTAGTAGAAGCTTTATAACTTATAGTGTAGGTCGGCATTTATGCCGACAAGGGTTTCTTGTATCTTCAAGGGATCAGCTTATCTCGAATGCCAAAACAACCCCCATGCTCGAACTATCGTTTGACCATCGCTGATAGAATTTGCTTTGGCTGTTGCTGGTGACGGCAATTTAAAAACGTCATTCTCAATACTTGTAGGTCACGATGAGCGAAGTGACTCTTATTTTTTAAAATATGCTTTAGGAGTGCTAGTGGCGATAACTCAAATGCAGATTATCCAATCTCTTGGCGAGGCAATGTCTTGGTTTGAGAGAGAGTTACAATGGGGGGTGCCACCTACCGAACTACGTCACCTTAGTGGCCGAATTGGCGAGCTTTACGCTGCTCTAATTACCAATGGGCAAATGGCGACTGAGGTAAATCAAGAGGGTTACGATGTTGTAAGTGCTCTAGGTGAGAGAGTTTCTGTTAAAACAACTGCTATAATGGGGTTGTCAGGACATATTTCATTTAATCCTAAAACCCTTGATAAGGTTGACCGTGTAATGATTCTGCGAATCAATACTGAAGAGATGCAAATTGAAACCCTGTTAAATGAGCCAAAAGAAAAGGCGATAGAACTAATGGGGATTCCTTCTTCAAATGGGAAAGTGTCAATTTCTTTGTCAAAACTTCTAAGTGCATCAAAAGAACGATGTGATATTCCAGTTATAAAAACAGCTTACTCTGAGCCATTTACGATCCATGAGCTAGAAAATGGAACTATCGAGATTCTGAGAGATGGGGAGGTGATTTCTCCAGCGAAACCTATTTTAAGGGAGTTGGCAGCTAAGTTCAGTATTGGTTTGCTTAATAGTAATGGCAATCCTTACAACACTAGACAGCTTGGTAGCTTGTTGATTAAAGTTATAAACGGTAATGGCGGCTCAATAGCTTAACAACAATCTTTTAATGTCTTTTTGGACGTTTTCGCTGTGGCTAAAAGTGAATGTTTTTGCAACTATATTTAGTTGCTTGCTGTCCATCTAAAAACTATACTTAAACTATCAGGACGATAGAAGAAGTAACAATGGGTAAGCAAGAGAAGCTAATGGATAAGCTTAGAATGGCCAGAAAAGTTTTTCCATGGGGCGAGTTGGTCACGTTGTTAACTCAACTTGGCTATGAAAAGAAAGAAATGGCTGGCTCGCGAGTTCGTTTTTACCATAAAGGCAAAGATGCCATGCTATTACTACATAAACCCCACCCTGAGAATGAGCTGAAAGGCGGCGCTTTAAAATCGGTGAAGCTGCATTTGATACAAGAAGGTTGGTTATGACTTATCTACGATATAAAGATTATTTAGGCACAATTGAACCTGAATTAGAAAGCAATACGCTTTTTGGCAAGCTTGCTTTTATTCGAGACACGGTTACTTATGAAGCGATGACGTTGAAACAGCTTGAAGTTGAGTTCCGTCGTTCGGTGAATGAATACCTTTTGTCTTGTGAAGAGCTTGGGCGGGAGGCTCAAAAGCCATGTAAGGGCTCATTTAATATTAGAACTGGTGAGGCGTTGCATCGAGAAGCAGTTGTTGCCGCTGAAGGTCAAAGTTTAAATGCTTTTGTCTGTGATGCTATCCGAGAAAAAATAGCAAAAATGAATCACCATGGTTTAGGTTAAGCGTTCCCCATTTTTCTCTCGCTGCGATAACTGTTATTCTAGCGCCATTATTGGTGTAACAGAGTAGAACGAATGATTAATGATAATGATGTAATTGAAACCTTGGATGAGCTTGAGACGTTTTTGCGATTGGTTGAGGTGGGTGGTTTAGGCTTAAACAATGTATCTGGCGTGGCGTTGGCGACGAACAATTCCAATGGTCGTCCATTTGTGGCAGTGCTGGATGATAATCAGCAGTTGGTGTTAGGGCGTTATGTGACCACCGAAGTATTTGAAAATGGTAAAGACATGGTTCGCTACGGTACGAAGAAAACGCATTAATTGGGTTCAGCCCTAAGAAGAGAATAACCCCACCCTAACCCTCCCCTTGAAAGATATAAGGGGAGGGAAGCGGTTTGCTCCTCCCCCTTACTAAGGGGGAGGTCGGGAGGGGGTTATCAATGTTAATGATTACTGAACCAATTCGTTGTCGGTAAATTCACCTTCAAACAAAGCTGTAGACAAGTAACGCTCGCCCGAATCTGGTAATACGACAACGATTTTCTTGTCTTTAAATTCATCTAGTTTGCTCAAGCGTTCTGCCGCAACAACAGCAGCACCACAAGAGATACCGCATAGAATACCTTCTTCACGCATTAGGCGTTTCGCCATAGCAATGGCGTCTTCGTTAGACACTTGTTCAACGCGGTCTACGATAGAGAGGTCTAGGTTTTTCGGAATGAAACCCGCACCAATGCCTTGAATTTTATGTGGTGATGGCGTTGGTTCTTCACCATTGATTGTTTGAGTGATAACTGGCGAGCTGGTTGGCTCAACCGCGACACTGATAATGGCCTTGCCTTGAGTGTTTTTAATGTAACGGCTGACGCCTGTGATGGTGCCGCCAGTACCAACGCCTGCAACGAAAACATCTATTTCACCATTGGTGTCTTGCCAGATTTCAGGGCCAGTAGTTTTTTCGTGAATTTCTGGGTTAGCTGGGTTTTCGAATTGTTGCAGCAAAACGAAATTTTCGTCTTGGGCAATTTCTTCGGCTTTGGCAATGGCGCCTTTCATGCCCTTTGCAGGTTCAGTTAGAACGATGGTCGCCCCAAGGGCTTTCATGACTTGGCGACGTTCCACACTCATGCTGGATGGCATAGTGATGGTAATCGGGTAACCACGAGACGCAGCAACGAAACACAAGGCGATACCTGTGTTACCGCTGGAAGCTTCAACAATGGATTTACCTTTACTCAGAATGCCTTTCTTTTCTGCATCCCACACCATGTTGGCGCCGATGCGGCATTTTACTGAGAAAGCAGGATTACGAGATTCGAGCTTGGCCCAAATATTTCCATTACCGATACGGTTTAAACGTACAAGAGGCGTATTGCCAATGGTAAGAGAGTTATCTTCAAAGATTTGATGAGACATACCATTTCCTTTTTGTGGTTGATCTGTAGTTAATTGATCTTTAGAGAGTAATAGCAACATCGTATTAGATGCACTGTGAATGTTGTTCACTATAACCCTTAGGTTGGGATTGATGTTAGAATTTACAACTATATAGATAGAGGTTTTCGTACAACCACTTAGCTTCACTTGAGGCTCTGTACCAAAGCATCTAATACAAACGGCGCGTTATTTATTGCCACTATTTTTCCAGCGCCAAGTAAAAAGGATACAAGTTTACCTATCATGCCGACAAATGCCGTAATGACGCGCGATCGTCATCTAATTGATCAAAAACAAGCGCAGCTTAGTAAGCGTCAAAAGGATGGTTTGCCTTTTGATCGTATGCAATCTGAAGTGAATGCGCTTATCGAAAAATCTGAGACTCTGTACCAAGCTCGTTTGTCACGTATGCCAAAGATTACCTACGATGAAAGCTTGCCGGTTGCAGCCCGTGCTGATGAAATCATCAAGGCGATCCAAGAAAACCAAGTGGTGATTATTGCGGGTGAAACAGGCTCTGGTAAAACCACGCAATTGCCTAAAATGTGCTTGCAAGCAGGTCGCGGAATCGCGGGTCTGATTGGTCATACACAACCAAGACGAATTGCTGCGCGCAGCGTGGCAGAGCGTATTAGTGATGAGTTGCAAGTTAACCTTGGCGAACAAGTGGGTTTTCAGGTTCGTTTCAGTGACGAAAGCAACGAAGAAACCCTCATTAAGTTAATGACCGACGGTATTTTATTGGCCGAAATTCAGCAAGATAAGCGCCTGCATAAATACGACACCATTATCATTGACGAAGCCCATGAGCGCAGTTTGAATATCGATTTCTTGCTTGGGTATTTAAAGCAAGTCTTGGCGGTTCGACCGGATCTAAAAGTCATTGTCACCTCGGCGACCATCGACGTTGAACGTTTTTCTGAACATTTTGAAAACGCACCGATTATCGAAGTATCTGGTCGAACGTATCCGGTTGAAATTCGTTATCAGCCTTTGCTAAGTAAATCTGACTCGGAAGAGTTGGATGAAGACCAAAGCATGGAACAAGGTGTTTTAGACGCCGTCGAACTTTTGATAGCGGAAGAGCGCCAATCTGGCTATCGCGGCGCGGGTGATATTTTGGTGTTTTTACCGGGTGAACGAGAAATTCGTGAAACTGCAGAAATCCTTCGTCGTGCCGAATTGCGTGGCACCGAAGTCTTGCCGCTTTATGCTCGGTTGAGTGCGAGCGAGCAGCAACGTATTTTTAAATCTCATTCTGGTCGTCGCATTGTGTTGTCGACCAACGTTGCAGAAACTTCGTTAACTGTACCAGGGATTCGTTATGTGATTGATCCGGGTTTAGCGAGAATCAGCCGCTACAGCGTGCGCTCCAAAGTCCAACAGTTGCCGATTGAAAAAATCAGCCAAGCCAGTGCCAACCAAAGGGCAGGGCGATGTGGTCGTGTGGCGGATGGTATTTGTATTCGTCTGTATGACGAGGAAGATTTTAACAATCGTGCAGAATTTACCGACCCAGAAATTTTCCGTACCAACTTGGCGTCGGTTATTTTGCAGATGGCCAACCTAAAATTGGGGGCGGTTGAAAAATTTCCTTTCGTTGAAATGCCTGAAAAACGCATGATCAATGATGGTTATCGTGCCTTGACGGAACTTGGCGCTTTAAATAAAGAGCGACTGACGCCGATTGGTCGTCAGTTGGCTAAGTTGCCAATTGACCCGAAATTAGGACGAATTTTAATCGCTGCCGAACAGCACAGTGTTCTTAAAGAAGTGGCGATTATTGTCAGTGCCTTGTCTATCCCTGATCCTCGTGAACGTCCGCAAGACAAGAAGACTCAATCTGACCAAGCCCATGCCGTTGATAAAGACGAAGATTCTGATTTCGCAGTGTTCTTGAATTTGTGGGAACGCTTTGAAGAGCAGCGCCAAGCCTTGTCACAAAATCAATTGCGCCAATATTGCCGCAAGCAATTTTTGAATTTCATGCGCATGCGTGAATGGCGAGATATTCATCGACAAATCATGATTGCTTGTAAGCAGCTTGGCTTTAAAGAAGTGCAACACGAAGAGCGCCATTATGAGGCGATTCACCGTTCTTTGTTAGCCGGTATGTTTACGCAAGTCGCCAATAAGATGGAAGACAGCAAGGAGATGCTAGGCTGTCGTTCGCGTAAGTTGGCGATTTTCCCAGGCTCCATGTTATTCAAAAAACCACCGCAATGGATTATGGCCGCAGAGTTGGTCGAGACCAGTAAATTGTATGCGCGAGTCACCGCTCGTATCGATCCTGCTTGGATCGAAGAGTACGCTGCTCCGTTTGTAAAACGTCAATATTTTGACCCGCATTTTGAGCGTAACCAAGGTCGCATCATGGCCCATGAGCAAGTGTCGCTTTATGGCTTGGTGATTGTGGCGAAACGTAGTATTGATTATGGCCACGTGAACCCTGAAGAAGCCCGTGAGATTTTTATTCGCTCTGGGCTGGTGGAAGGAGAACTTCGCACCAAGCAAGCGTTTTATCGTAAAAATAAAGCCCTGATGGAGTCGTTAGAAACCCAAGAAGCCAAGCTGCGCAAGCGCGACATTTTGGTCGACGATGAAACGGTATTTGCCTTCTATAATTCTCGTTTGCCTGACCATGTGCGGAACTTAAAAAGCTTAGAGCATTTCGTTAAAACCTCGCCTGATGCTTTATTGATGACTCGTGAGGATTTGATCAATCAAGATGTCAGTGTCGATGATTTTGCCTTCCCAGATTCCTTTGGATTAAATGGTGTCGCGTTACCAATTGATTATAAATTCGATCCTGGTCAAGAAGCCGATGGCGCGACTCTAAAAGTCCCCGTTGGTTTGTTGCGTCAGTTGAGCTTAGAAGACTTAGGCTGGGCTGTTCCTGGTTTTATCAAAGAGCGTTGCGAAGCCTTACTGCGTGCTTTGCCTAAAGCGTTACGTCGCCGCTTTGTACCAATTCCACAGTTTGTTGATCGCGTATACCCAAACTTGTCGAAAGACAAAGGTGATTTGCTTGAGCAGCTTAGCTTGCAGATTAAGCGCGAAACCTTGATTGATATTCCGCTCAATGAGTGGAACGCCGATAAACTAGATTCACACTTAACATTGAATTTAGAAGTCGTGGACGAGCGCGGTAAGGTGCTTGGTGTCGGTAAAAACCTAGCACAGCTTCAAGCTCAGTTTAGCGACCTAGTTGAAGAAAGTTTTGCTAAGTTTGGTACCAAGCAGCATGAGCAAGAAGGTTTAACGTCTTGGCCAGAGCAGGGCATTCCTGAACGCCAAGAAATCAAACAAGCGGGTATCAAGGTCACGGCTTTTCCTGCTTTGGTAGCGCAAGGCGATCATGTTTCATTGAAGATGTTCGATGATCAAAACACTGCGTTGGAAACCCATCGTAAAGGCGTGATCACCTTGCTTAAACTAACCTTGAGCAAAGAGATGCGTTACCTGCAAAAGAATCTACCGCATCTTAAAGAGTCTATGTTGATTTTTTCACCTTTGGGTCAGAAAGAAACCTTGCTAGATGATTTGCTCAACGCCGTTTTAGATAAAGTGTTCTTGGATGGACGTGCTTTACCTCGTACAAAAACAGACTTTGAAAGCTGTGTGGTAAATAATAAACCGCAATTAGTGAGCGTGGCGAATGATATGGCTGGACAACTTTATCGCGTATTATCGTCTTATCAAGGTGTGGCGAAAAGAATGAAAGGCAGTATTCCATTACCTTGGACACGAGTTTACGGGGATATTAAAGCTCAATTAGAACAGCTTATTTACCCCGGCTTTATTGGCAATACGCCGCTGTTCTGGTTAGGGCAATTGCCACGTTATTTCAAAGGGATTGAAGTGCGGTTGGAACGTTTTCAGAATCATTTGAACAAAGAGAACCACTATGTGTCTGAGTTGGAAGGTCTTTGGCAGACTTACAGTAGACAGAAAAAAGCGCATGACGAAAAAGCCTTGTACGATCCAGAATTGATTAAATATCGCTGGATGCTAGAGGAATACCGTATTTCTTTGTTTGCACAGTCGGTTGGCACGCTAGAGCCTATTTCAGAGAAACGCCTGTCTAAGCAGTGGCAAGAAGTTAAAAAATTGGTTTGATGTAATAGATAAAGTTTTGTTTTTAGTTAGACACTGTGTTTGTAGTCTTACAAGTTAAGGATAGTGAAAATGTTTAAAGCAATAGGCACTTTAATTTTTGGCTCTGTGTTGTTGCTTGTGCAATCTTGCGCACAGGTGCCAGTAGAAACTAAAGAAGACCCATGGGAAGGTTTTAACCGTTCTATGTTTACCTTTAATGATGCTGTTGATGGTGCTGTTTTGAAGCCTATCGCTGAAGGATACAAGGCTGTTACACCGAATCCAGTGCAGAGAGGTGTGAGTAATTTTTTCTCTAACCTTGGTGAGATAGGCAATATAACCAATAACTTATTACAGGGGAAATGGGATGCTACGGCGTCGTCTACCTTTCGTTTCCTGATAAACAGTACCGCAGGTTGGTTTGGACTTTTTGATATTGCCAGTGAATTAGGTCTAAAAAAATACGATGAGGATTTTGGTCAAACTCTTGGTTATTGGGGCGTGTCATCTGGTCCATATTTGGTATTGCCATTTTTTGGACCTTCTACTGTGCGTGATGGTACAGGTTTGGCTGTTAAATATACGTACCTTGATGAAACAAGCATCCTCGACTTAAATGATGATGAGGAGCTTGGGTTGTTGGGTCTAGATGTTGTTGAAACAAGAGCACGTTATCTCAATGCAGAAGGCATGATTGTAGGCGATAGATATAGTTTTATCCGCGATGTGTATTTACAAAATAGAGCTTATGAAGTCTACGACGGTAATCCGCCTAAAAAACAAGCTACCAAAAATATAGATTCAGATGACGATAGCTGGGGTGACGAAACTGAAAACGATAGCTGGGGTGATGAAGCATCTAGTGATAGCTGGGGTGATGAAACTGAAGTTGACAGTTGGGGAGATGACTCTGCCGCAACTACGGAGGAGAGTATGTCGTCAGAGGATGATGTCACAACGGACAGTAGTTGGTCCGAATAATCGAATTAATATGAATGAATAAACGGCTGTCTACATCTCATTGGTTTAATGAAGAGCTTTTTAATGAAGCTCTAGTAAAAGGTTTTTTGCTGGTGATAGGCAGTTCTTGCCTTTTGTTGATAGTGCTTAATGTGATGGCGGAAAAGTACCAAGTCGCTTTCACAGAAGCTATTCTGCTAATGTTAACCGTTTTTATTTGGTTTTGCCCTACACAATGGCGTTATTACAAGTGGCTTGTATTGCTTTATGTGGCATTCATTTTCGCTGGTATTCTTGTAGGAATTAGCACTTCTCCTTTGTATTCGGGTCGACAAGTTTGGGTGCTTATTTTCCCCATGACTTCCTATCTTATGCTCGGTAAGCGTACAGGATTTTGGTTAAGTGGTGTTTGCCTTTGCTTGGTTAGCATCATTCTATTTCTGCGTTTTTATGATGATTTTGGTGAGGGGTTGATTGGTATTGTAGTGAACCTGTTCTTGGCGTATACCTTTTTATGGGGGTTAACTCATGGTGCTGAACGCATTCACAAGAAAATGTTATATGCACTAAAGAAAATAGCCTCTACTGACCCATTAACAAGTTTGGCAAATCGTCGTAACGTTAGTCAAACCTACCAATACCAGCTTCAGCAAGCTTTGAATATGGGCGATGAATTAGCGCTTGTTTTGATTGATTTAGACAACTTCAAAAAAATAAATGATACTCATGGACATGATGTTGGTGATGCTGTGCTGGTGGACTTTGCCGAGCGACTAAGAGAGCATGTTGATGACAACGAGCAGTTGTTTCGTTTAGGTGGAGAAGAGTTTTGTGTGTTTATGCCAGCGGCGCAAAGTAAAGACTGGTCAGTCACGTTTTGCGAGTATGTGCATGATACTGTGTTTGATTTCGCTGACCTCGAAATTCATTATACGATCAGTATTGGTGTGTCTTATAGTCAGGAAGAGAGTGGTGATTTTAAGCATCTGTACAGAATTGCCGACCAACGGCTATATAAAGCAAAAAGCCTTGGTCGGAATTGTGTAGTCTTAACAGATAATTAATGCTCCTTAGCTGGCTTTTTTGAGGTTACTGTCTATCGCAAGTGTGATTTTCAATAGCTTTCCAGAGTCTGTACCAATATACAGCACGCCGGTTGAATCCTGAGCAATCGAACGAAGACGTTCATCTAAATGCTGGAGATAGCGCGTTTCTGTTGTTTCGCCATCCTTATCTATTTTAATTTTGTTCAAATGTCTCAACGCGAGCGCGGTAGATAGAAAATCACCGTTCCAGTTTGAAAATAACATACCTTTGTAACGAATTAAGCTGCTTGGTGCGATAGAAGGAATAAACACCTTGGCGGGGTTGTCTATGCCGTCTTTTGTATTGCCTTCTCCCACATTAACAGGGCCCCAATATTCCTTGCCATAGGACACAATCGGCCATCCGTAGTTAGCACCTGGACGAATTAAGTTAATTTCATCACCGCCTCTTGGGCCATGTTCATTTGACCAGAGAGTATGCGTATCTGTGTCGTAAAAAAGGCCTTGAGGGTTGCGATGTCCATAGCTCCATATTTCATTGCGAATATTGGCATGAGTGACAAAAGGGTTGTCCGCTGGTATACGACCATCCAAGCTTAAACGAATAACACTGCCTGCGTGGTTTGTTAAATCTTGAGCATTTTCACGAACACCACGATCACCAACCGAGAAAAATACATGTTCTTGGTCATCAAAGGCGATACGTCCGCCATAGTGTTTGGTTTCGCTGGTTGCAGAATCTGTGACTAATAAATTATTCCATTCAGTTAACTTATTGCCGACTAATTTTGCTCTGGCCAGCGTGGTTTTTGAACCTTCGTCGGTTGGTTTTGAATAGGTGAAATATAACCAACCTTGTTCTTTAAACTGTGGTGATTTTGCCACGTCCAGCAAACCGCCTTGGCCTCGGTTATCCACTTCTGGTAGGCCTGTCAGTGCTTGTTTTTTGCCTGTGGTTAAATTGATTTTGTAAGCTGCACCTTTTTTGATTGTGACGATAGCTTCTTGATCATTGATTACGGCAATACCCCAAGGTATGCCATCAAATTGAGTGATTTGATCAACGTTTAGTGAATCGTCACCGATGGCATCCGAGGCGCTAGTATTTAGCGCCATAAGGCTAGCTAAAAATATAATCCAAGTTTTCATAGGGCGACCTCTTCTCGCTAATTTCAGTGCAGTATATAGAAAATAGACGTAAGAAGAGGGCTTTGGAAGGCATTTCCTTCACAATTGTCGATTGCTTACCTAGTTGAATGAAGTATTCAGATACGCTCTAATTAAGGCCTTAAAGCGTGTTTTTTGGTGGGATCATGCAAAAAGTAGCTACTTAAACTAACTATCTAAAGTAACTGTCTAAATTGAAGACCCGAAGTAGCGTTCATTGTCGGCCACATTTCGAGTGACTACCGCGTTAGCGGCAATAATCGCGTTATGGCCGATCTCAACACCTGGGAGGATTTTTGCGCCACCGCCAATCCAAACTTTGTTGCCGATAGTAATGGACCGAGCAAAACATTCGCCAGAGGCTCTTAGTTCTGCGTCTCTAGGGTGATCAACCGTATAAAGATGAACACCAGGGCCGATTAAGACATCGTCACCAATATGAATTTTAGCGCTGTCTAAGAAAATACATTGGAAATTAATAAAGACTCGCTCGCCAAGGTGAATTTGCGAACCATAATCACACTGAAAGCCCGGCTCAATCACCACGCTGCCAAACTCGGCAAACAAGCGTGTCACATGGCGAAGGTTACCCTTGCTGGGGTGAGCATTGAATTTGGCACAGGCAAGGCGAGCGGCTTCGCGTCGTAATCTAAGATCAAGATCAATCCCATTGAATGATTCACCTCGAACCATTTTTTCAAATTCTGTTGTCTCGTTCATCTTTTGTTCTTCTTGTGAAAAGTAAAAAACGCGACCTAGGCCGCGTTTTTAGTGTTCATAATACTAGCAAATGCCGTCGTTATGATTAAAGCATAGACGCCAAAGTAACTTCTAATTTACGCTGATCTGCTGCGAAGTTGCGAATGCCTTCAGACAATTTTTCAGTTGCCATTGCGTCTTCGTTCATTGCCCAACGGAATGCCGCTTCTGTGATTGCTGCTGGAGCAGGTTTCACATCCGTAGTTGGAACCAATTTACGCTCAAGTTTACCTTCGTCTTTTTTCAGCTCTTCAAGCAGGTTAGGGCTGATCGTCAAGCGGTCACAACCAGCAAGTTGCTCGATTTCGCCGATGTTACGGAAGCTCGCTCCCATCACAACAGTCTTGTAACCGTGCTGCTTGTAGTAATTGTAGATTTCAGTAACAGAGACTACACCTGGATCTGTTTCTGCAGTGTATTCTTGGCCAGTGGATTTTTTGTACCAATCAAGAATACGGCCAACGAATGGAGAGATCAGGTAAACGCCCGCTTCAGCACAGGCTTGTGCTTGAGCGAAAGAGAACAGCAACGTCAGGTTGCAGTTGATGCCTTCTTTTTCTAGCTCTTCTGCTGCTTTAATACCTTCCCAAGTAGACGCGGCTTTGATCAGAACGCGGTCACGAGACACGCCAGCTTCTTCATAAAGGGCGATCAATTTACGAGCTTTCGCTAGTGTCGCTTCTTTGTCAAAAGACAAACGCGCATCCACTTCAGTTGAAATACGGCCTGGAACATATTTTAGAATTTCAGTACCAATGATCACAGCAAGCTTGTCACCAGCGTCTAGGATTTGCTGGTCTTTGTCGTTGCTTTGCGTTTTTGCCCAAGCAACCGCTTGATCAAGGAAAGGGGCATATTCTGGAATTTGTGCAGCTTTAAGCATCAAAGATGGGTTGGTTGTCGCATCTTGTGGTAAAAAATCTTTGATTGCCGTGATATCACCGGTGTCGGCCACAATGGTCGTGAACTCTTTTAATTGAGATAACTTATTGCTCATTGCTCTTTTATCCTTTGCGTTGATGATTTTTGACCAATTCAATGGCCTCTAATAATACATTTACCTTTGCGTCAGCTTTATGACCATTTTCAGATAGGTAGCGACGGAACTGTTTGCCGCCGGCTTCACCTTGAAAAATACCCAAAATATGTCGGGTTAGATGCATTAAGCGTTCGCCTTCTTTCAGCTTGCGTTCAACATAAGGAACGAAAGCTTCTAGTGCCTCGTAGCGATCATGAACCAAGGCTTGACCGCCAAATAATACTTCGTCGACTTGGCTTAATATCCAAGGGTTATGATAAGCCTCGCGGCCAACCATCACACCATCGACGTGCGCTAATTGTTCTTTGCACTCTTCTAGTGTTTTTATGCCACCGTTTAGAATGATTTCAAGGTCAGGGAAATCTTTCTTCAACTGATGCACATAGTGATATTTTAACGGTGGAACTTCACGGTTCTCTTTTGGACTCAAGCCTTCCAAAATCGCATTGCGGGCATGGACAATAAAAGTCGTCACGCCAGTGGTGGCGACATCGCCGACAAAATCCCGCACCACGCTATAATCTTCTTGGTCGTCTAAACCAATGCGGTGTTTGATCGTCACCGGAATATCGCAGTTATCCTGCATGGCGCGCATGGCATCTTTTACCTTATCAGGGTGAGCCATTAAACAGGCGCCAATTAAACTGTTTTGTACTCTGTCACTTGGGCAACCGACATTAAGATTAACTTCATTAAAGCCCGCTTGCTGCGCCATTTTTGCGCATTTACCCAAGGGTACTGCGTCAGATCCACCTAATTGTAAAGCAATAGGGTGCTCGCACTCATCGTGACGTAAGAATCTTTCAGGATGATTACCTTGCAACAACGCGCCCGTCGTCACCATCTCAGTATAAAGCAGCGTATTCTTGCTAAGTGTTCTAGCGAAAACTCGGTAATCGGACGTAGTCCAATCCATCATGGGTGCAATGGAAAATCGACGATCAAGCTCAGCGCTTGAATTTACTGGGTTAGACCCATTATCTAGTGACATTCTTCTACTATCGAATTAATTCAAAAAAGCGTCGCGACACAAGAGAGCAACTCCCTGCGACTGATGCACAACATTATGTCATAAAATTACAAGATATCTAAGAGACAAGAGGATCTAGTTTTAAACTAATGGGAAAAGAATAGGAAAAATTTCGTAATGCGAAATAGCAGCTGTTTAGGGGGAGATTATAAGCTGCCAAAAATATAGTGCTGAATTTAAAGTGCTCAATTTTGAGCTGATAATAATTGATGTGGAAGTAGGCAAAGGCGCAACTCGCCAAGATCGAGCGTATCGCATCACCCGCGACGGCTTCGTCTTCTTGGCCATGGGCTTCACCGGCACCAAAGCCGCCCAGTTCAAAGAAGCCTACATCAACGCCTTCAACCAAATGGAAAAACAACTCAACGAGCAAAAACACCTTCCCGCCACCACAGACAACCTAGCGCTCGCGGAAAAAGATAAGTACCAACTGCTCAACAACATCGTCAAATCCATGCAGATACAAAGCGACCCCGTCGTCGTTCCATCAAAAGAACTCATCGACCTAATCCAAGCCGTCCGCATGTACCAACAGCAAATAGCACGACTACAAACACCAGACTGGGTAAACGACAACATCACCCGCGTCAAAGACTACGCCCAACGCAACTTTGTAGACTTCTAAGCGACAAGCAACTAAAGCCTGCGAAAGTGGGCTTTAGTTGTTGTTTGGGCTGGTAGGAAACGAGAAAGTCTTTTAGTATCAATGAATGTTTAAACGCGCACATACACTGTTAAGCTATTACTTTTTAAGGATGATTATGAAATATCTTATTTTTTTATTGACCTCATTGCTCTCTTTTACTTCACAAGCAGGTGAAGGAATTGATATTAGTAGTTTTATAGAAAGATCGAAAGCCGAAATAATAAAATCATACCCTAAAATTATAAAAAACAACCTCGTTCTTGTTGACTTAGATGTAAACGTCAAAAGCAAAAAACTAAATGAAAGCTATTTTGAGATTAGCCTAGTAGATAAAGGATCTTTACATTCGGATGAAATATCTAAATATGCTTACGATAGATATATCGTATCTTTTAACATCTTGTCAGGTGACTTAGACGAAGTTATTCAAGGTGGCTGGGGCTCATATCAAGAAATTGGAAATAGTATAATTAAATAGAGATTCAAAGAGTTAAAGTCGTCGTTCCATCAAAAGAACTCATCGACCTAATCCAAGCCGTCCGCATGTACCAACAGCAAATAGCACGACTCCAAACACCAGACTGGATAAACGACAACATCACCCGCGTCAAAGACTACGCCCAACGCAACTTTGTAGACTTCTAAGCGACAAGCAACTAAAGCCTGCGAAAGTGGGCTTTAGTTGTTTTTGAGAAGAGTAAAAGATAATTTAGTTGGATGGGAGTTGTCTTCCGCCTTTTAATTGATTTTCGAGTTGGAATTTATGGAACCTTCAACAATAGGACAAGTAGTTAAAGTAGCAGGTAAGTCATATAATATCATGGTTGAGGCATATCAAAGCCGACATAGAAAACGGGTTGATAATTTTTTTAGATTTGTCGATTTAAGTTATGGACACCTCAAAACGTCGGATGTAGATGAATTGACTCGATATGTAAGCAGCGAAGAAGGACAAGATGTTTTAGCTTCGTTTGCTGACACCATTACTCAAACATCTTGTGAACGTGCCCAGATGGCCTTAGCTATTTTGTATTGTAAAGATAGAGATTTCAGTTTTGATAAAAATGAAACTTATACATTTACCACTGCCATGATTGGAATGAATGATGACCTTTTAAACTTTTTTCTAGAAGTGTGTAAATTGAATAGAGAAAGTGATCAATATGTATATCCGAGAAGTGGTGTAAATAGCAGTAATGCTGATATTTTTATGAATAAAGGTTGGTCAGAAGAAGCAATATTCGTTTATCTAAATGACTTGATTCGACTTAGATTGATTTTACCTGATCCGTTATCACATTCTTCTTCTATGAGTAATGGCAGTGGCTGGGGCGTATGGTTTGGCCTAACTGATCGTAGCTTGAAGATAAATGCTTTGATTCTTAAAGCGACACACTTATTGGAATATCATAGTAGTGATCAAGTCAGGTGAAATCGATAAAGAATTTGGGGTCAGATGAAAAATAGTTTTTCATAAGTGGGCTTTAGTTGTTGTTTTTATTTGGGTAAAGGGATAGGTTTGGGATTGGCTAGAGCTTTTGAAAAATAAAAAAAGCACTTTCAGGAATACTGATTGCAATACACCTTGGGAATAATGCAAGGGAGATTATGGCTGAAAACTACTTTTTTAGTTTTGATTTTATTTGCAGAAATTGGGATGCCCATAGATGTTATATAGTAAGGAGACTTTAGTCTTGTCTTTGTCATATGATGAAATTTTAAGTAAGTGTCAATATCCAATAGTTGGTCAAAATAAAAATAGTAAGAAGTGGGAGGTTATAGGAACTTGTGTTCTTTTGAAAATTGGGGGAAGACATTTCTTTATTACTGCTGCACATGTAATGAATGCGAGACATCATTTATTAGATAAAACCTTATGGCTATGGAACCATGCTGACGAACGAAAAACTACAATTAATGAAGATATAGTCTGTATCCCAGGTGATGATGTTGAACACGGAGCTGACTTTGCAATTATAGAAATTGATATATCTGAATATCAAAACTTGAATTCAAATCAATCACTAGATTTGGATTATGTCTCACTAGATTTAAATGTAGTGGATGATGCCATGGGGTTTTTGATAACAGGATATCCTAGTTCAAAAAATAAGATGCTTGGTAGCGTTAATAATCCCGCTAAGATGTTTTACGTTGTGACTAGAGCTAGCGATTCAGAAGTATTTCCTACAGCCATAACTTTGGAATATGCGAATAAAATGCTTGAAAGCCAAGATGTAACGCTGCCAAAGCCTCAAGGAATGAGTGGTGGGGGGGTATGGAAAATTACTGAGAGTGAAAAGGAGCTAAAGTTAGTTGCTTTATCCGTGGCCTACTTGAAAAATGAAAATAGAGTTATAGCTGTAAAAATAAATTTGGTTTTATCTATGATTAAACATTATTTTCCTAACACTGATTTGGATAAATTAGATCTACCAATTAAAGTAGTAAGTCATGGTTTAGATGCAAAGGTAATGGTGCCGATTTTGCCAAAGAATCTTGGTGCAGATGAAAATTAACCCTTGCCCAAAGGAAAGCCCACAATCGTGGGTTTTGTCTTAGTAGATGCTGGTATAATTTTGGGCTCAGATAAAAAATAACCCTTTAACCTCTTAAAATAACCTAACCAAACACCTCCAAGCCCATCCATGATGGGCTTTTTCGTTTCTGTCCTTCCATTTTTATCTAAGGAGTATTCATGCGTCAGATGATGTCGCTCGGTGGTTTTGTGTTTTCGCTGAGCGAAGGCACGCCATACGAGGGTTTGCAGCGCACTAGCGACGGTGGTTGGGTCGCGGTGGCGCGATATGGCCAAAAGCCCATGAGCCAAAACACGGGCCAACAGTTGGAAAACATCACGGTCACAGGCACGTGGTTTCAAGGCGATGGCATGGCGAATCTCAACGCCTTACGCGCCTTACAAAACCAGCGAGCGCCCTTGGTGCTGGCCGATGGCTACGGCAATAACTTAGGCCAATGGACGATAAAACACTTGCAAGAGAAGCAAGACAAGATCATCGACGACGGCACCGCCTTCGTCCTCGCTTTCACCCTAGAGCTAGAAGAGTACGCCAATGACAACCATCCGTAGCCGCGACGGCGACACCATTTCCAACATTCTGTGGATCGCCCTAAAACGCAACGACGACCAAGCGGAAGAAGCCTTGTTTGAACTCAACCCCGGCTTAGAAGCCTACGGGCCAGTGCTTCCCGCTGGCGTTGTTATTGAAATCCCCACCTTGCCAAACAAAGCAGCCGAGACGGTAACCAACATATGGGACTAGACAATCCATCCAACTACTTGCCAAGAGGGCGCGTGAGCGGAGCAGGCGAGCGCATCATTAATAACCGCCTGACCTCGTGGGAGCGCATCGACGCCGCTGGCACCCAAAGCGACCAACTCACCTTGCACATCGACACCACAGGGCAAACAGGCTTGCCGAAAGAGGGCGCCGTGCTCACGTGGCAAGAAGGCTACGGCGACAACCTGATCGACAAAGGCCAGTTCAAAATCACCCGCATCGTCCCGAAATTGTTTCCGCCCAGCGTCACCATCGTGGCCACCGCCGCGCCGTTTCAGGTAGAAGACAAGACCGGCTTTAAAGAGCGCCGCACACGCACCTTTGAAAACGTCAGCCTTGCCGATCTGTTCCGCCAAGTCGTCACGCCCCACGGATTCAGCCCACGGGTGGCCAAAGAATTTGAAAGCGTCGTCCTCGAACACATGGACCAAACCGACGAAACCGACAGCGCCTTCTTAACCCGTATCGCACGGGAACGGGACGCCATCGCCAAACCCGTCAACGAGCTTTACGTCCTCGCCAAACGGGGCCAAGTGAAAACCATCACAGGGCAAGCCATCCCGCCCGTCGTCGTCGGCGTACCGAGCCAGAACAAACCAAGCGAAGGCCAATTCATCAACTGCCAACTCGACCGACCCAGCCGAAGCGCCATCACCGGCGTCAAAGCCAACTGGACAAACAACAACACAGGGGAAGAACACACCGTACAAGTCGGCACCGCACCCTACAAGAAACTCCGCCAAAGCTACGACAACCCAATCACCGCCCAACAAGCCTGCCAAGACGACCTCATCAAAAGCCAACGTCAAGGCTCCAGCGTCACCCTCGACTTACCAGGCAACCCCAAACTCGTCGCAGAAGGCATCCTCACCCTAAACGACACCTTCCCACCCGAAATGAAAGGCAACTGGTCCATCGACAAAGTCACCGCACGAGGCGACAGCAAAGCAGGGTATAGGTGTTCGGTTGTGGCTAGTGAGGTGGTGCAACGGTAAGTCTTAGTGGTTTCTTTTTCTTTCTCCCTCACATGTGTATATTTCTTGTAAAGACACTAAGGAGGGGTTCAATGGATACGGTTAGTTATTACTGTTTAGATCGAAATAGAAAAAAGGCTGTAATCTCACTAAAAGGAATACTTCAAGGAATAGCGGCTGATCAGCAGTTAAACGAAGTCGAAGTATTGTTTTTGGATGTGTGGCTAAAATCACAAGAGCATCTAAGAGACGATCCTGACGCGATTGACCTTATTGATGCGGTGGATGATATTCTTGCCGATGGCATTGTCACTGAAGAAGAAATCGAAGACCTAAAATGCCTAGTGAACGACATTGTAGAGTTTAAAGACTTTCCTAGGCAAAAAGACATTGATCGTGTAAATGAGTTTTTAGGCATTCTATCTGGCGTTGTTGCTGATGATGTTCTGAACTACGAAGAAATGTCATTACTAATCGAATGGCTAAATGCCAATGATGATTTATTCGATTCTTTTCCAATCAACTTAGTTGTGAAGCAACTCGATCAACTTAATAATTCTGTCACAGAGCAGTCGTCTCCAGATGACTTGTTAAATTTCCTTAAACAAGTATCAGGCGCTAAATTCAGCGAAACAGGCAGCGCCGACGTTCACCCGTTATCTTTTATTGAAGACACGTTAGACGCTATGACACATCATAATTCAACAATTTGTGTCTCTGGAGAGTTTGATTTTGGCAGTCGTGATGATGTTAAAGAAGTCGCGGAGGCAAGAGGTTATAGAGTTTGCGGATCAATCAGCAAGAAAACAGACTATTTGATTTTTGGTTCTAAGGTTTCTCCTAATTGGGGATCGTCTAACTTTGGTGGCAAGATTGAAAAGGCGGTAAAACTACGCCTTGAAGGTCACCCTATTAAAATTGTTTCAGAAAACCAATGGTTGGTTTTTTTATGAGAGCTATAAGCTTAAGGTTAGATGGAATATTATGCTATTTTTCATCTAACCCATAAATTTCAATGTTTTATTCAATAGCAAAATGGATTGATCATGAATGAAGATAATAAAGAAAAAAGGATAAAATCAATTTTGAGTGATTATGAGGCTCAGAAAAAAAAATTTGATAGATTTGAGGAATGCTTAGTTCAACTTGTTCGACGTATTGTTGAGTCTTCAAATGTTATTCCTCATGATATAACTTCTCGTAGAAAGGGGCGTGAAAGCTTTTTAAAGAAGTTGAAAAAGCCAGGAAAGGTTTACACTGAATTGAGTGATATTACTGATATTGTTGGGGTTCGAATAACAACATATTTTGAAAGTGATGTTGATGAAATAAAAAATCTCATTGAAAAAGAGTTTGAGGTTGATGAAGAAAGATCAATTGATAAAAAAAGGCTTTATGATCCCGATAGATTTGGCTATATGTCACTACATTATATAATTGGACTTAAAAAAGATCGACTCCAACATGTTGAATATAGTTCATTTGATGGAATGAAAGCCGAAATTCAGATTAGATCTATACTCCAACATACTTGGGCTGAAATTGAACACGACCTTGGTTATAAAAGTAAATATGTAATACCTATTTATCTTAAGAGACGCTTTTCACAACTATCTAGTCTATTGGAGCTAGCGGACAGAGAATTCTTACAAATAAAAAAAGGTATTGAAAAATATGAAGAAGATGTTTTGGCGTTATTGACTGAGGATAAAAGTAAAATAAATGTAGATAAAAATTCTATTTCAATAATTACTGAACATGATGAGAATATTATTTCGATTGATAAGAGAATTTGTGCTTTAACAAATGCTAACCTAGCTATTAACCATGATTACTCTGAAACAGTTGCGAATATGTTACTTTGGTTAGGGATTAATAGAGTTTCTGAGCTCTACATGCACATTGATGTATATAAAAATAATATTACTCTTTTTGCTGAAAATTGGATTAGTCAAAAAAACTATAAAGAATTTAATTATGGTATATCATTGATGTATATTTGTTATATGATTTTGGCTGAGCAGGGGGATGAAGATAAAATAAATGAGTTTGCTAAGTGTTTCTCTCTTGGAAAGCACGTTGGTAATTTTGGGGAATACTTGATTGAACATTATAGTGTAGTATGTTCAAGAATTGAAAGTGATGAAGTTTTTCGTTAAGAACTTACTATGTTTATTTTTTAGTTTTTCTGAAATAAAAAGTAGAGTCCACTTAAGATAAGAATAATGATGTTTTTACAAAATATAAAATTGACCTTGCTAGCATCTTGATCTAACATTCTTCTTGTACTGGCAAAATCCAGTGCCGGGATTGATACCCCGTTCTAACCGTAGCGGCCTAAAACACGCACCGCGTGTTTTTTTGTGGCCGGAATCCGCCTGTTATGGTGGGTCTTTGTTTGGGCTAGCTTCGGCTAGGCCGTTCCTACGGGCGGTAGTATCAACCTGAATTTAGACTCACCACCTTAATAAGATTGATACCTTGTTTTGGTGGACTTAATTTGACCGTAGGAGGCCATAGATGGCTATGCAACTTATTACACTTCACACTCGCTTTATCAACGAGCAAACCATCGATACCGTAAACGCTCGTGATCTTCACACCTTTCTTGAACTAGGCCGCGATTTTTCAAATTGGATAAAAGCTCGCATTAATCGATATGGCTTTATTGAAGGTGAAGACTTTATGTGCGTTGAAAATTTGAGCTCGCCAAAACGGGCGAGCGCAAAATCTAGGACGCAAAAAGTAAAAGAGTATTTCATCACCCTAGACATGGCAAAAGAACTGGCCATGGTCGAACGCAACGACAAGGGCAAACAAGCCCGCCGCTACTTCATCGACTGCGAAAAGCAACTTCACGAGCAAAAACACCTTCCCGCCACCACAACCGACAAAACCAGCTTCCAAGAAACAGAAAAGTACCAACTCCTCAACGACATGATCAAATCCCTGAAACTGGAAAGCAACCCCGTCGTCATCCCCTCTAAAGAACTCGTCGACCTAATCCAAGCCGTCCGCATGTACCAAACCCAAATCGCCCAACTCCGCACACCAGACTGGGTAAACGACAACATCACCCGCGTCAAAGACCTCGCCCAACGTAACTTCACAGACTTTTAAACGACAGGCACAAAAAAGCCCACCGATGTGGGCTTTAGTTGTTGTTTTTCATAGGTTAAAAAGATAACTTTAGTTTGGGGGGGATGGAATTGGCCATCTTTTTAAGTGCAGATGTACTTATTCAAATTATTTGCTGAGGGTGTTTTTTGATTCCTATTATTTCCATTGTAATCGGTGCTTTTCTAGGTTCGATCATAAGCTTTGTTTCATTTAGATATAAAGAAAGAAAAGCTGTCCATAGCAAGCTTAACCAATCCCTGTTTGGTCTTCTTTCAGTTTGGAATGAAATTTCCGCATCTAGTTTTCTACTCTCTGAAGAATATGTTGATGCATATATTTCTGGTATAAAAAGGAAATTGCCAAATGAAGTGATACCAGAAGGCTTTAAGTCCGACATGTCTATATACCTTCTTAAACTAATGCCAATTAATAATAGGAATGAGCTATATGGAAAATACAATATGTCTGTTGATGACCTATCAATGATAGACCCATTGTTAGCATTCGAGCTTTCAAATAATACTTTTTTAGTTGGATTTTTAAAAAAAATCAACGAACACTCTTTTGGTGATCCGAATTCTGATGATCCAAATTTTGTTGCATTTAAAAGCAGTTTTACTAACCTTGCTTATAAAGAGTCATTAGAGGTGTTTGAAAAAGACTTAGTGACTCTTTCTAAGCGAGTCAATAAAAAGACGATGAATGGTGTTAAGCGAAAAATTGCTGAGAGGCACCAGCGAATGGGAAAGATTTCTGACAAAGATATGGATGATATGGTTGCTCAGATTTTTGATCCTGTTCTAAAGAAGATAAGCTCTTAGAGAAATATCTGTGAGTTTTGCGTTAGATGAAAATTAGCAATGTTTCATCTGACGCAATTCTTAAAGTCTTATGAGCACTTATTAGCCCATATCGCATCCACAAACTCTGGATGATCGATAAAGGGGCTACGGTTCCCCTTCAGTTCTTTCACTCGGTGGTAACAGTATCATTATACTGATGATGCTAAAGCCTCTTTAAGCTCATCTTGTAACTGCTCTAATCGCTCTGCTACGACGTGCTGATTGGCTTCTGGTATCGCTGAGATATCAGCAAGGGAAATGCATTCTAGATCGGTGAGAAGTTGCTGTAATTGTTCCATAGTGTCTCCTTGATGTTGGATTCGTCCATTCCTTGAACGTATTTAATCATTACATATCACAAGGGTATTTTGTATCGAAATGGTATAAAAAAGAGAGGGATTTTTTTGTGAATGCTAAAAAAATGCTAAAAAGAAAATTAATGATATTTAATTTATTGAAAGTAATAGAGTTTTTTTAAAGTAGTTCCAGTCCATCATGGGCGCGATGGAAAATCGACGATCAAGCTCAGCGCTTGAATTTACTGGGTTAGACCCATTATCTAGTGACATTCTTCTACTATCGAATTAATTCAAAAAAGCGTCGCAACATAAGAGAGCAACTCCCTGCGACTGATGCACAACATTATGTCATAAAATTACAAGATATCTAAGAGACAAGAGGATCTAGTTTTAAACTAATGGAAAAAGAATAGGAAAAATTTCGTAATGCGAAATAGCAGCTGTTTAGGGGGAGATTATAAGCTGCCAAAAATATAGTGCTGAATTTAAAGTGCTCAATTTTGAGCTGATAATAATTGATGTGGAAGTAGGCAAAGGCGCAACTCGCCAAGATCGAGCGTATCGCTTCACCGGCACCAAAGCCGCCCAGTTCAAAGAAGCCTACATCAACGCCTTCAATCAAATGGAAAAACAACTCAACGAGCAAAAACGCCTTCCTGCCGATACAGTCGCGCTGGAAGCCGAGAGCTATTCCCTCCAAGGTAAGTGTAACTCATCAATAACATCGTTACCTCCATGAAACTGGAAAGCAACCCCGTCGTCACCCCCTCTAAAGAACTCGTCGACCTAATCCAAGCCGTCCGCATGTGCCAAACCCAAATCGCCCAGCTCCGCACACCCGACTGGGTAAACGACAACATCGACCACATCAAAGAATACGTCAACCGCACCTTCCTAGACGACTGGCCAATGTCCAATTACAAGCAACAAGCACAAAAAAGCCCACTGATGGGCTTTCGTCTTTTTTTACACTTTTTGTACTGGTTAGGGCGTTAAAAACGTTTTAGTATCAATGAGCAATATGGCTTTTATCACAAATGATATTCATGTGATGAATGTATGAGCTCGATTACTGACTATTATTTTGTAATGTTTGGGGTTTATGCGCTATAGGAATAATTATCAAGGAGGTGAAAGTGTTAGCTACACATTTAGATGCAGAAAGAAGATATTCGATAATCCGAAAAGAAGCATTAGCGGCTGCTACAGAAATAGTCCAAGGTAGCGGTAAAGAATCAATGATGTTATCTGAAATAGATGACCAGGCGTTAGATGCTTTCAGGTTTTGGACAAAGTCGAGAACCAGAGTAAAAGATTGGGATTGGATTGAAGGGTATAATAGTTTTCGTTTCCGTTATCCAAAGCGATTTGAAATTGCACTTTGGGATAAAAGTAATCTCATTGGCTTATCTATGGGAAGGCCAACTTACCAAGGGACTGCACTAAGGCTGGATGTAGTCGAAGCAGCTCCGTCAGATCTTGGTGATCGCCCAAGTATTTTTGATTCCGTTTTGGTTGCTTATGGTATCTATGCACGTTTGCTCAATGCAAAACAAATAAGAATCATGCATCCTGTTAATAACGAGGTTATATCCTACTACGAGAAGTTTGGTTATAGATATGTATCAGGTGGTGATTATTTATGTAGGGAGATCCTGTAATGGCTTATGAATGTAATGATATAGACAAGGCGAGAAGGGAAAAACGAGACCGTTCAGGATGGACGCTCGAAGAGATTAAAGAAAATGCAAAAAAGGAATTTAAAAAATATCAGGAGATATCAAAGGATGAACCATCTGATTTAGTATCCGGTGATATGGATAAGATAATTCGTGGAGAAGATGATGAAAACGATAAATAATAGTAAGCCATTATCCGAAGATGAAAAACAGAAAAAGCCATTGTCTGGAGAGGTCTCGCCACAAGATGCCTTTACAAAAGCTAGACAATTTGCTGCACAAGAAAAAGCCAAGCTTAAAAAATAAGTATGGTTTTCAGGGTTTGAAGTAGATGAAATTGGCAACTAACCTTCATCTACTTCAAACAACTACACGAGCAAAAACACCTTCCCGCCACCACGCCCAACACGGCAACCCTCGAAACCAGATTCCAAGAAACAGAAAAGTACCAAGTCCTCAACGATGTAGTGAAAGCCATGAAACTGGAAAGTGACCCTGTGGTTATCCCTTCAAAAGAGATCGTAGACATGGTTCATGCCATCCGCATGTACCAAACCCAAATCGCCCAACTACGCACACCAGACTGGGTAAACGACAACATCACCCGCATGAAAGACTACGCCCAACGCAACTTCACAGACTTTTAATTGATAAATCGTTTTTAAGTGCTTGAATGACCGCCTCCTCATTTTTGAGGGGGCGGTCATTGTCATTCTTTATTTGATTATTTAACGCGCTCAATTTTGAGCTGGTTGAATATGAGGACGGAAAAGGGGAGTTACGCCCTTTTGATCGCATTATCGGCGGTATGTATAGGATTAGATTTCTCTTCTAAAGGCTTCGGCTTCGCGGCCAATCTGTTCCATCAAAGGCATGTCTTCTTGTTTTTCGTGGGCTGGCGGATCAAGAATAGCAATCAGTAGATAGTGATTTTCATTGAAATAGCCAGGGCAATAGATAAGACACTTGTCGCTTGTACGCGCTTGCTGATTACGGATTTTTGGCCATTTAGTGAAGTGAATCGGTAGGTGGGCTAGATGTATATGCCAGACATTCTCTTCTTTGCAAATCGTGGGGCGGTTATTGTCACCGTCTCTACCAAAATGCAGGGGAGGAATACCTGTTTCTTTATACAGGGCAAAGTCTTTGGCTAAGTCGCTTATATCTGGGTGATCAGTAAGGAAAGAGCTAACACTGACTTGTATTTGAGAGGACATTTATTAGATAACACGAACCCAGCCAGACGTTGTTTTGTCTTTCATGGCAGCTTCAAGACCTTCGCGTGAGACTTTTTCAAGCCCAGCAATATCATAATGCTTCATTTCTTTAGCATCTTTGCTAGCTTGTTTAGCCTTGTTATGACGAGATAAAGACATCGGAGTGGATGGCTTATACTCTGCTACGGTATTCATGGTTTCACCTAAAAATGTAAAATAATATTACAGCCGTATTTATAGCTAAGTTTGACAAGATCGTCAAACTTATAACGTGATCAAATGTTAACCAAATAATGATTTTCTGAGTGAATGCGTGATCACTGATTTGTTTGTAAGGCTCTTCTTAACTCATCTTGTAGCGCTTCTAAACGCTCTGCTACGTCGTGCTGATTGGCTTCAGGTGTCGCTGAAATATCAGCAAGGGAAAAAATACATTCTAGATCGGTGAGAAGTGGCTGTCAGTGTTCTCAGGTGGTTTTGGAATGTAATATCTTGTTGCAAGCCAATTTTCAGTTTAAGAAATGAGTATGCATTTGTGTCAGTGTTTCTCTTCCCAATTTCATTTTTCCTCAAACAAACACCTAATATCCAGTAAATATGCAAGCTTGTCGTTTGGGGTTTTATCTTGGCGTCATACCCTTATAGTAGTAAGTAAGACTTTAAAAGGCCGTGGCGTTTTAATATTCGCGTCTCGTTCCTTGAAACGTAGAAGGAGGCAGGTTATGAGTAAAACTCTCGTTATAGGTGCAAGTGGTCAAATTGGTCAGTTGATAACGAAGACACTTGTTGAGTCAAAAGAAGTTGCTCGTGCTCTGGTGCGAGATAAAAGTAAGCTGGATGAATTTAAAGACAGTGAGCTGGAGATAGTCGAGGCTGATCTTGAAGAAGATTTTAGTCATGCATTTGATGGTATTGATAATGTGATTTTTGTGGCTGGTTCTGGTGGTTCAACAGGTGCGGATAAAACCTTGCTGATTGATTTGTGGGCTGCTAAAAAAGCCGTCGACTATGTACAAAAAACCAATATTAAGCAGTTTATTATGCTGAGCAGCATTGGCGCGGATGATCCTGAGGCAATAGAGTCAGATATCAAGCCTTATTTGGTTGCTAAACATATGGCAGATCAATATTTGATGGCGTCAGGTGTGCCTTTTACTATTGTCCGTCCTGGCCCATTAACGAATGATAAAGGCCAAGGAAAAATCACCATTAAACGGCCGAATAGTCGAGAAGAGATGGCGATTCCGCGAGCGGATGTTGCTAAATCGGTTTTATTTATCCTAAGCAAGGATAATTTGAATGGTAAAATATTCGAGTTGTTTGGTGGTACGTATGATGTCGATAATGTTCTCGTTTAAATAATTGTTAGCGTGTCAGTAATGAAAGGAGCCCTAATATTTTCTCAAGCATTAGGGTTCTTTTACATCTGCCGCTTTTATCTATTAAATCGCTATTCAAATTTCGCCGTCAAGAAGGGCTACGCAGGTGCCGTTTCTTTGGTCTGCTCGCTTTGAGTTTCCTGTAATTTTTCAGCTTGAATACGTTTGTAAATTTCTTCTCGATGAACGCTTATTTTTTGCGGGGCTTTAATGCCGATGCGAACTTGAGTGCCTTGCACTCCTAATACCGTGACTTCCGTATCATCGCCGATATTAATTGTTTCACCGGGGTGTCGAGTAATGACTAGCATAATTCCTATCCTTTGGTTGTTGTCGACACTTTTAAAATACAACTTATATTGTTAGCCTGTCAACAGCTTAGGGTGTTTTTTATTGTCTAATAGGTCAAGTGTTACGGTAGTATGAAGAAGAGAAGTTGTAAATAGTTCAAAATAAAATTCGGGCTTGAGTGACAACGCCTATGATTGCTAAATCGCTGGGAACTTCAATGGGTCTATAGTTTGGGTTGAGTGGAGTTAGGTAAGTTCGCCCAGCGTCGATGACCAATTTTTTAAATGTTACATCTTTACTGTCTACTACTTTTGCGATGATCAAATCACCGCTCTTGGCCGTTAAGCTAGGTTCAACAAGAATTAGGTAACCTTCGGGAACGCTTAAGCCAGAAGGCGACATCATGCTATCTCCCACGACATTTAGCCAAAATGCTGATTTCGACGTAGATGCTGGTGTTTCTATCCAGTCAAATTTTTCTTTGTCTAATTCAGTATTCGGCCATTGAGCAGCTTGTGGTGTTGTAATGACAGGTCTTAGATGGGTTTCTAAGGGTTGTGAAGTGCTGCTGCTATTGGTGTAGCTGGAAGTATTTTCTCTAACTTCGCTTGCCGCTCCTAAAAGTAACCATTCTGCATCGCATTGCAACGCTTTGGCTAAATTGAGTAGCTTGCGCGGATTTTGTGTCCGGCCGTCTTCAATCTTTTGCAACGATTGTTGGGAGATGCCAATACGTTTGGCTAACTCTGCTTGAGTCAGTCTTAGGTCGGTTCTTTTTTGTTTAACGCGTTCTGCAATAGTCATAAGTGAATAATTACAACTTTATCTGTATTTGACAAACAATAAAAACTGTAATCAAATACAGCAAAGGTTGTTAAGGAGGTTATATGTCAGCCATTGCAAAAGCAGTCGAAATTGTAGGAAGCCAAACTGCACTCGCGCAAATATTAGGGGTTAAGCAAGCTCACGTTTGGAACTGGTTACATATCCATAAACGTTCGCCAGCAAAATACATACGGCGTATCTCTTTGGCGACGGAGGGGGAGGTCAGTGAAAGCGATTTGCTTAAAGATCATGAGCTCTAGCTTTATGTTTGGCAGAGGTGGTTAATCTCTCGTCTTTACAAAAATTCGCTAGTTTATTTGCGTGCTTTAAAACATACTGTACGAATATACAGTTTGGATGTTTATTTATGCGCGTTTCTTATCTTGGTACCTCTGAGTCTGCGGCTTTTATTGCAGCAAACAGTGTTCGAATTCCACTTTATTCTGAGTCAGTACAGCTTTCTGATCTTAGTCAGCAGCCTAAAGACAATTCTTTGGATCTGAATGCCTTGTGCATTCCTAATCCTGCGGCGACTTTTTTTGTTCGTGCTCAAGGTGAGCCGATGGAAAGAGAAGATATTCACTCGGGCGATGTGCTGGTAGTTGATCGATCGTTAACGGCGCGTCATGGGGACATTGTTATTGCATTTGAACATGGAAAGATGGCGGTAATGACATTGGAATTAAAGCCTGATGTTTTGCTTCGTCCCAAGAATAAAGCCTACGCAGCGACAGTAACGCCTGTTATTAAAAAAGATGCATCTAGTTTAGAAGTATTTGGTGTGGTTACCAGCGTAGTTCGTCAGTTAGAGCGTGGCTAATCGTCTCCATTTTACTTTTTTATCTGAGCCAATAAAAAACGCCTTCCATTACCTAATAATGAAAGGCGTCGTGGCCATCCGGCCTAGTGTTTTACCGTCACCTCAGAGTCTTCTGAGGTGACAATCTGGTCATCCGTCGCTCGGTTGTTCTCCTGGTGGTATTTGAGCTTTTCCTTTCAGATCACTTTCTAAATCGTTGTTGCCAGCCAAAGGACGAATTTGTCCATTGTCGCGGTAGAAGCCAATATCTTTTAAGTAATGGTCATCAAGCTGACGAAAAGCTTGATTGGTGCGACGAGCTTCGAAGTATTCTTTAGCGGCGTTGAATAGGGCAATGATACTCATAAGTTTTCTCCAAAATATAACATTTAATAGTGTGTTTTGGCGGAACTTACGGGGTGATTTCTTACAGAGGTGACCGCGTAAATTCCGCGGTCAATGGTGTATTACACAGGCATTGAACGCGTAGACAAAGTTTTGCGTACTCGATTATTGCAGCGAGTAGCCATGGAGGAAGTAGAATGATTTAGCGTATAGGTAGTCATTTTGCTTCTCCTTAACTTTGGGTTTTATTGATTGCGTAATGCATAGTGTAAAAATTGCTCGTTTGAGCTTCTTAATTGGGCCTTATTTCGTGACTTATGTCAATCACTTATATTGAAATTACTTTTCTTTTTTTAAGTTGCATAAATACTTTCTTAATGTCAAAAAAACAGTCTGCATGTAGCGATATTGTGGGTGTGTTTTGCTGTACAATTCGTCGCGATTTTCCTGTCCTCTTTTATAGTTAACAAATGTAGTAAGTGACCTCATGGCGACGAAAGCAACAATTTATAAAGCATCGGTTCAAGTATCTGATATGGATCGAAACCATTACCAAAGTTATGAATTGACCTTGGCATTACACCCTTCTGAAACCGAAGAGCGCATGATGGTGCGTTTAGCGGCGTTTGCTTTATTGGCTGATGAGAAAGAAGGCGGCGAGCAATTAAGTTTCAGCAAAGGCATTAGTACTGAAGACGAGCCCGATCTTTGGCAGAAGAATTACTCAGACGAAATTTTGCTTTGGGTAGAGCTAGGACAGCCAGACGAGAAACGGTTACGTAAAGCCTGCGGTCGCGCTCAAAACGTCGTTGTAGTGAATTACAACGATAAGTCCGATATTTGGTGGGAGCAAAACAAAGGCAAGAACAGCCGCTTTGATAACATGCGAGTATTGCGCTTTCCAGAAGCTCAAGTTGAAGCGTTAGCGAAGATCTGTACTCGTTCTATGCAATTGAATGTAACTATTCAGGATAGCGAAATGTGGATTTCTGGTGAGCTAGGCGAATGTGCCATGACACCAATGTGGCGAGGTGAGCAATAAGCTCACCTTCATCCACTATGCGCGTATTGATGTGGTGTTATGCTTTATGCAAAGTGCGTTGGAACAGCGCAACGGCTTTGTTGTAACACTCTAAGGCGAGGGCAGGATCGTAACGATCGCCTTCGTCGCGCATAAATGCATGCTGGCCGTTGAATTCATGCCAAGTGAACAGGCGGTCAGTATCGATCAATTGCTGGTAAATCTTCTGGCGTCCTTCCGTAGAAACATGCGGGTCTTGTTTACCCCACACCATAGTGATTTCGCCTTGAATTTCTTTTGTGCGAGTGAAAGAGTCGTTACCTTCATCGCAAGGAATGGTATTTGAATGAATGTCCGTTGCGTACAAGCAAAAAGCCGCTTGGATACGAGGATTTAGCGCCGCGCGATACGCCAAATGACCACCCAAACAAACGCCCATACTGCCAAATTGCCCCGTACAGTAATCTTGCTGCTCGAAGTATTCCAGCATGGCCACCGTGTCGCTGTCGTGAGCTTCTAATGTTTTAGTGAATTTGTCAGCGTTGCCTTTGTCCTTGCCTTCATCGTCATAGCCCAAGACCGTGCCGATTGGGTTAAGCTCATGAAACACTTCTGGCACAATTACCACAAAACCATGACCAGCCATAATGGCGGCAGAGCGAGCAATCGGTGCCGTTTGTTGGAAAATTTCAGAATAAAAAAAGATACACGGAAAGCGACCTTCGGTTTGAGGGCGATAAACAGTGCAGCGCATGGTGCCGGTTGGCGTGTTAATATCTTGATCGTGACGTTGAATGATCATGGTAATCCTTAAAGCGATTTGTCATTTTCCTACATGATATTCGACCCAACTGGGATGAGCCAGCTGCAAAGCTTTCAAATAGACATAAAAGCTCTTAAATAGATAAAAAACCAAATTTAACCAACGAGTAGAAAGAAATCGTGCGAATTTTATTGATCAGCGCCTACGAAGCCAGCAGCCATAAAGCCTGGGCAAATACTTTGATGAATGGTTTAGATCAGCATGAATGGCACTATTTGTCTTTACCTGCTCGACATTTTGCTTGGCGGATTCGTGGTAACGCCATGAGCTTTGCGTTTGACCCACAATTTAAACCTCAGATAGAGCAAGAGTACGATTTGGTTATCGCCACCTCGATGACGGACTGTGTTGGTTTAAAAGCCTTTTGCCCAAACTTACAGAGCATTCCTTGGCTGCTGTATTTTCATGAAAATCAATTTGCTTATCCTGCCAGTGATAAACAGCAAGGCTTGGTGGAAATGCAGATGGTCACCTTGTACAGCGCCTTGGCTGCTGACCAGTGCGTGTTTAATAGCGCATTCAATAAAGACTCTTTCTTTGGTGGGGCGCGAGCCTTGTTAAAGAAACTGCCTGATTACGTCTCGCCAGATTGGTTAAATGACACAGAAACCAACGCCCAAGTGCTTGCTGTTCCTCTGGATATGCCTACTTCAATCGAGTCTTTAGTGGAGACGAGTTTAGCGCCAGAAGAGAAGGGAGATGAAAAACTCCCTGAACGAATTAAATTGGTGTGGTCGGCGCGTTGGGAATTTGACAAAGGGCCTGATCGATTACTGGCTATGCTAGAAGAACTAGAGCGCCGCAAGCTAGACTATGAAATTGCCATTCTTGGCGAACAGTTTCGTTCTATTCCAAAAGAATTTGATCAGATTCAAGCCAAGTTTGCTCATCGAATCACACAGTTTGGCTTTGCACCAAGTCGGGCGGATTATCTAGGTTTTCTTGCGTCATCAGACATTGTGCTTTCTACCGCATTGCATGAATTCCAAGGCCTTGCTGTGCTAGAAGCGGTCGCGCTGGGTTGTGTGCCAGTGCTGCCAGACCGACAGGTTTATCCAGAGCTGTTTGGCAATCACCTAAACGAAAAGCTGTATCTTTATCATAGCGATTTGAAGGATATTCAAAGCGAAGCCGAGCGAGCAGTGGACTTGATTCTGCGTGTTGTTAGGGATGATGTGAAAGCACCAGGCGTTAGTCATTACCAAGCCGAAAACTTACTAAAAAAATATGATGAGCTTATTGATCAGCACGGATGTCAAAATGATTATGTATAGACAACTTGGCTAATCTGTATGTTATAAAGCACTTATTGTTTCTGTTTTTCTCTACATTATTTATGAATCAAAATGGCGCGTAATGCTTTATATCGCGCCTATTTTGTGCGATATTCCTATGGTTGATGCCTTAAAAATAAAAACAAATTCACTTTAATCGTAAGAAAGAAGAGCAAATTCACGTCATTTTAATATGTATATACATGTTGGTATGTATGTTGCTTTTTAGCTTATGATTAATAACCTTCTCATAGGAAGTCTTCATATGAATGCTACAGATCCAAAGTCAGGAGTGGTGTCTCCACTGTCTCTTCTTAAACTCATTGCCTATAGCTGCATTGGTCTTTTTGTCTTTTTCATTCCGATCAATATCGGTGGGAAAGAAACCATCCCGCTTGATCATATTGTGTCTTGGCTCCGTAATGATTACGGTCAAATGGCTGAGGTTTACGCTATTTTAGTGGTGTTGGCTGGTGGTGCTTATCCTTTTATCTCGGGTAACTGGCGTGCCAGTAAAACTCAAACTGTCTTGTCTATTTTCAAAGTCTTGGGCGTAGTGACGGCTGTAATGGCGTTTTTCTCCGTTGGACCTGCCTTCTTGTTCGAAAAAGACATGTTGCCGTTCTTATTTAGCAAGTTGGTCGTGCCGGTTGGTTTGATCGTACCTATCGGTGCAGTATTTCTTGCGTTTCTGATTGGCTACGGCTTGCTTGAGTTCGCTGGTGTGCTTTTACAACCCATTATGAAGCCTTTGTTTAAAACACCGGGGAAATCAGCGATTGATGCGGTTGCGTCCTTTGTAGGTAGTTATTCTATTGGCTTGTTGATTACCAATCGTGTTTATAAGTCTGGTCAATATTCCGCGAAAGAAGCGGCAATTATTGCGACTGGTTTTTCTACCGTCTCGGCAACCTTTATGGTGATTGTGGCGAAAACACTGGGCTTGATGGATGTTTGGAACGTCTTTTTCTGGGCCACTTTATTGATCACTTTTGTGGTGACAGCAATCACAGTACGCATTTTTCCGCTTAGCAAAATGGACGACACGGCAGAAAGTCGTGAAGTCGAAAAGTTCGAGCATTCGCGCTTCAAACAAGCGGCATTGGAAGGGTTGGATGTGGCGAAAAATGCCGCGCCCATTGGTCGTAATATCCTGCAAAACATCAAAGAAGGCATGTTAATGGCAATGAGCATTTTGCCTTCTATTATGTCGGTTGGTTTGTGTGGCTTGTTATTGGCGAAGTACACGCCAGTATTTGAATGGATTGGTTACTTGTTTTACCCATTCGCATGGATCGCCCAATTGCCAGATCCAATGATGGTAGCGACGGCGTCTGCAACGGGCTTGGCTGAAATGTTCTTGCCAGCGCTAATCGCAGCGAAAAGCGTATTTGTTGTGAAGTTCGTGGTGGGTGTGGTGTCTATTTCATCCATACTTTTCTTCTCTGCATCGATTCCTTGTATCTTGTCGACCGAGATCCCATTGAATATTAAACAAATGTTGATGGTTTGGTATCAGCGTGTGGCTTTAACGATTCTCATTGCTTCACCTGTAGCATTTTGGGCTGAGCAGTTTGTTCAGTAGTCAGTAAACTGTCGCTCTACTATCGTTAAATTATTGGTAATAGAGAGCTATAGAAAAATAAAGCAAAACACACTGAATTGACATTTCTACATTAATTTGGTGTGTTTTATATTTCCCTTCAAAATGTCGAATTTCTTCAATTAATGCTGATCACCTATCGCTAGGATTGGGCTTCAAATTTATTCTTTGGAGAACTCACTATGTTAAAACGCATCAATTATTTTGCCGCAGCACCACAAGCGTTAGAGCTTTTGTTCAAGCAAGAAGAAATCATAGGTAAACAATTCGCAGAGATACCAAACTTAAGTAAAACTATTTGGGAGCTAGTGAAGCTTCGTGTCTCACAAGTAAACCAATGTGCTTTTTGTTTGGATATGCACAGTACGCAAGCATTTGAAATGGGTGAGACGTACGAACGAATGATTGCATTGAATGCTTGGAAAGACTCACCTTTATTTTCTGAGCAAGAGCGTCTAGCTTTGGGTTTTGCGGAACATCTTGTCTCTGGATATTCTGTTGATGATGCTTATTATGAAGAAATGTTGGCTAATTTCGGTGAATCTGGACTAACTTATTTAACCATTGCAATAAATGCTATTTCGAGTTGGAATCGAATTGTAAAAGTCTTTAAGCCTGAGGTTGGTAGTTTACGCTGAATAAAGCACTTTCGCTCACCAGTAAGTAAGAGGGTTAATCTGTTGTCGTCCTTGTTGTTTGATATTCACTTTCCGCAAGGGCCACTTTCTCTGTGGGTGCAGGCTATTTGGTCGGCGCAAATCCCAATGGATCAAAAGGGCGTTACCCGTCGATTGGTTGCTGATGCAGGTAGTGGCATATTGTTCAATCTTGGAGAGCCGATACGGGTTGATCAAGAAGTTTGGAATGAACCAGTGATATTTCAATCAACTAATCGGCAGGCGCATATTATTCATTTGCCTACTGGTGCCAATTTAGTTGGTGTACGTTTTCAGCCCGGAATGGGGGGCTTGTTGCAGGCGGAGTTAGCTGCGCTGGAAGGCAATATTGGCTCATGGCAATCGTCTGAATTTATCCAATGTTTATTGGTTCAGTTAAAAAGTATTTTAAGTGTAGAAGAACGTATTAATTTATTGGATAAGGCTTTCGATCACGTTACTTCAGGATCGGCATATGATCATGACCCAGTAGTGAAAGCCGTAGAATTATTACAACAATCTTCCCGAGTTGATTTGTTAGACGTGCTTCCTCTTAGTCAGCGGCAAATAGAGCGTCAGTTTCAAGCTCGTTTAAGTATGTCCCCAAAATACTTCCAACGCTTGAGAAGAGTTCGATCGGTTTTGTTGGCTTTAAAAATGGAAGAAAATCATGTCAAACTGGCTGAAATCGCTGTCGAATACGGTTTTTCTGATCAAGCCCACATGACACGTGAATGTCAGTTAATCGCCGGTATTACGCCAAAGCGTTTTATGAAAAGCAGGTTATTACGCTAGGGCGTGTATTTTTGATGGTGCCCATCATCAAGTTTGCTATGATTCCAGCATGAAATCAAAACTGCAATTTATCGCTATTTATCTGCCTGTTTTCCTTGTGTTGTGGCTGGGGCTTTTCCTCGATAGCAAAGCATTGGCGGAGCACATTCCGTTTAATCAATGGATCACTAATTTCTTGGTCTTGATCTGTTTTGTCTGGGTTTATTCTCGTGTCACGGCAAGAATCAAAAAGCTGATGTTGTATGGCATTGCGTTGGCGTTGCTTGGTGAGGTGGTGTTTTCCCTTCTTTTGGGAATGTACGAATATCGCCTAGAAAATGTTCCGTTGTATGTACCTCTTGGGCACAGTCTTATTTATGCCGCTGTGTTTTATATCCAAAAAGAAAAAATTATCCAGCGTAATAAGGCGCGTATTATTTCGATTTTGTATTGGGCAATGATCGCCTATTCGAGCCTTTGGCTGCTGTTCGACCAGGATGTGTTTGGCTTCCTTTGTATGTTGGTGATTGTGCTGTTGCTAAGAAAGAAAACGGGCAATGAGCTGTTTTTTCTTATCATGTTTTTCATGGTGGTGTATTTGGAATTGCTGGGGACCTATTACCAGTGCTGGGTTTGGCCAGATACATGGTTCGGTAAAGTGCCTTTCATTGCGAGTAGTAATCCGCCGAGTGGTATTAGTGTGTTTTATTTTGGTTTCGATATTGGGTGTTTGTGGATCTACAAAAAACTGAATAGCCAAAAGTGGAGTCGTATGAAATCGCTTAGACTGCTTAGAAACTCTTAGATAAAAGCTTATAAAAAAAACAAAACGAGCTACTATTTTCATAGTAGCTCGTTTTGTTTATAGATCTGTTTAGTCTGAAAGACTTATAGATCGGCTTCAATTGATGCAACAAGTGCGTCGTCTTTTGGTGTCACATCTGGCGAGAAGCGCTCAACCTTGCCATCTTTGGTGATCAAAAACTTCTCAAAGTTCCAAACCACTTCTGGTGCTTTTGTCGCTTCGATTTTATGGCCTGCCAACATAGTTACCATGGCGTCGCGATTTGGCGTAACTGGTGCTGCTTCGATCAAACCTTTGTATAAAGGATGTTTGTCTTCGCCAGTGACCGCAATTTTGCTGAACATTGGGAAAGTAACGTCGTAGGTAAGGCTGCAAAACTGTTGAATTTCTTCATCGCTGCCTGGCTCTTGACCTGCAAAATCGTTTGCAGGGAAGCCTAGGATCTCTAAACCTTGTTCGTGGTATTTTTTGTACAAGGCTTCAAGGCCTTCGTATTGTGGTGTTAGCCCACATTTAGACGCAACGTTAACCACCAAAACGGTTTTGCCTTGGTAGGTCGATAGATCAACGCTTTCGCCTTGGATATTTTTAACGGTTAGGTTCAATGGATGACTCATAAAAATTCCTTATCAATTTATGTTCGATGCAAGGATCTTAGCGGTTTGTCGCCTAAACAATGCGGAAAAATTGCATAACATTGTGATTGTCTTAGTTTGAGCTTTTTAACGGGCCGCCTTGATCTAACAGCAATTCACGCAACTTGCTGAACACTTCTGGCGACTGACGAACGCCGTCGTGTTCGTAGCTATTGGTGACCCAAACTTGCGTGTTGGAAACTTGGCTCGCTGTTTTTAGAGACAGCTCACGGGGTACGTACATGTCGTTGTGATACACCGCCGCGACAACGGGTACTTTGTTTTTGGCAAGTTTTTCAAGGTCATAAAGTGGTGCGTAGTCCTTGTAAGTTGCTAGGGCATTCGCAGCCTCAGCAAAAGGGCGCAGCGAAGAAATTTGATCAAACATCCACGGGTAAATCATTTCTCCTGTTAGCATCAAAGGCGAGTGTGGCGCGTCAAATTCACTAAACTGATCTCGCAGCTGTTGTGCTGTCCAGCTAGTGCTTTCATTAGGTCGGCCATAAATGCTTTCATGAATCGCTGCAAAAAGTGGTCCTTCGTGATAACTGGTTATGTTCATGACTTGCTCTAAGAACACACCGCTAAGCCGAGTTTTGTCACTGCCAGCAAAGGCTTCATCCACTAACCAATGTACCTGATCAATACCTGGCCCCATCCCCAAAAGAATGCCGATGCTTTGGAATCGTTCTAAAGTGAGCTGGTCGCCATCAGGTAAAATCACTTTCTCGTTTGTTAGGCATTGTGCGATCTTCGCTATGACGTTCGCGTCTTCTGGATAACGAGCGTAATAGTCTTGGTTCTTCTCGATCACGCGCTGATAAGTTAGCTGATATACCTCTTTTGCTGATTCTTCAAGCCCAGCCAATCCGCCCGTTACATAACATGCCGCCAGACCTTCTGGCGCTTGGGATAAATAAGTTAAAGTGATAAAGCCGCCATAGCTTTGTCCTAATGTCTCAAATAAACGACCGCCATATATCGTCTTACGTAAGTGTTCGCAGTCGGCGACAATACTGTCGGCACGGAATTTAAGTAGATAATCACGACCTTCCTCAGCAGACAGCTTACTAATCAAATTGGTATCAATTCGGCTGCTGCGGCCAGTGCCACGTTGATCTATCAGAATAACCCGATGGGTTTTCAACGCCTCCGCCATCCATGGTGGGGAACCTGGCATTGGGCGAGGGGATTTGCCACCGGGGCCACCTTGTAAAAATAACAATAAAGGTAGCTCTTCATCGGCGCGGTTTATATCCACCACCTCGCGAGCAAATAGGGAAATGGTTGGGCTGTTGTTAAAGGTACGCCAATCCAACGGAACTTCTAATTCGTGATTGGTAACAAGCATTCCTTTCATTTTGTACTGTTGGCTGACTGCGTTCATATTTCCCCGTCATCTTTGGCATAGCGATTTAAATTGTTAGCCACTTTAGCACTGGCAGACATTAGAGTTCGAATATTTTTATCTATCAGTTTTGATTATTAAGGTGTTTTGGCATCTGTGAAAAACAACACAGAACCGCTTGTGGCCTTGTTCCCTAGACTTGAAATTGTTATTTTTAGTAGCAATCTATTACGCTATACAAAATGATTAGTTATGATTATGGATAGACACCTTCCATATTAGATTTACGACAAGACAGCGCTACGGAGTGCCTTTATGAAAACACTTGATTTTTACCCTACGACAGAAATAGATGAATTGGCTTGGCCTGAAGAAAACTACGACCTTACAATAGACTCTCCTGCATTACTTTTTTTTACTGATTTTCAAAACAACAAACCTCTGGTCGTTGAATCCACATCATCAGTCTTAAACGTCAAAGAGCTTATGCAAAAAGAGCATGTGCGCTTAAAATTTGTCATTGACGAAAATAAGCATTTTATTGGTGTTGTTAGCTCTGACGATATTATCGAGCGCAAAATCGTTCAAAAAGTATCGGAAGGTTTAGAGCGAGCTGAAATCGTTGTCGCTGAACTTATGACAGCTAAAAAGAACCTAAAAGCATTGGATTGGCAGGACATTTCTAAAGCCACCATTTCGGATGTGATCACCGCGCTTAAAAATAACGGCGAACGTCACTGTCTTGTTCTTGATCGTGAAAATCACAAAATCCGCGGTATTTTCTCAGCCAGTGATATTTCTCGTAGATTGCGCCTAAATATCGATATCCAAGAAAAAACCAGCTTCTCTAAAGTATTTACCGCAACACTGTAACATTCCAAAAAGACTTTTTTGTCTGGCACTTCCATAGCCTCTTATTGCTCGTTGTTCATAGGCAATAAGGGGCTATTTGGTTTAATACAGTTCACTTAATCAACTTTTCGATAACATGGTCAAATACATTTACATGCAAAGTCATGCTGTCTCCTTCCTATGAAAACAGTTCTTTCAACATTGGCTCAGGGTTGTTCAAGAAGGCTCTGGTAACTCCGTAATGTTCGGTGTCTTCGTATTTTACTGGGTAAATGCCTGTTTTATCGATCTGGTAAATTTTTGCTCCTGGATACGCCATCAGAATGGGTGAATGTGTTGCGATGATGAATTGAGATTGTTGGTTTATCAGTTGGTGCATTCGACTTAATACGGCAAGTTGCCTTGTTGGTGAAAGCGCGGCTTCTGGCTCGTCAAGGAGATAAAGCCCATTTCCACCAAAACGCTTCAACATAAGAGCTAGAAAAGATTCACCATGGGATTGATGGTGCAGCGACTTTCCGCCATAGCTATCTATAATAAATGGTCCAGACGAGGGGGCTTCATCTAATTCATCAATATTGGTAGCAACGTTATAGAAACTTTCTGCTCGAAGAAAAAAACCGTCTCGGTAGCGTTTAAAGGATTTCGAAAGGCGAAGGTAGCTATGTAGATCCGAATGAGTACTGCGCGTACCGAAGTTGAAGTTTTTGGTGCCGCCTTCTGCGTTGAAGCCCAGTCTGACCGCAATGGCTTCGAGCAAGGTGGATTTACCACTGCCGTTTTCCCCAACAAAAATAGTCACAGCTTTATCGAATTCAATAAAATCCAGTTCCTTTACTGCAGGGATAGAGAAAGGGTAAACCTCAAAAGAGTCGATTAAATCTCTTTTAAGTTCGATGGTTTTCAAATATGGCAGCGGTTCCATGCTCATTACTCTTGCTACTTTTTAGGGTTTATTCACAGACAAAAAAAGCCTCAAGGGAGGCTCTTTTGATGAGTTTTAACATAATAGCAATATAGTTCTAAGCAATCCAAATTTGTTGTACGTTAACAAACTCCCGTATGCCTTGTGGGCCAAGCTCACGTCCATAACCGGATTTACCAATCCCGCCTGATGGCAACCTTGGGTCACTTTTGACGATGCCATTGACGGCAATTTGTCCTGATTCCAGTGTCTCAATGGCTCGGTCTATGGCCACTTGGTTACTGGTCCAAATGCTGGCGCCTAAGCCGTATTCGGTGTCGTTTGCCAACTCCAGCGCTTGATCAATCGTATCAATTGGCGTCACGCTTAACACTGGTCCAAAAGTCTCTTCTTCAAACACTGTCATGCCAGGCTTTACATCAACCAATAACGTCGGCGGATAGAAGAACCCCGAACGAGAGGGTAAGTCTCCGCCTGTTAAACATCGAGCACCAGCTGCGATGCTTTCTGATACTTGGCGATGCAGTTGATCTCGTAAGTCTTCTCTCGCCAATGGCCCTAAATTATTGCTTTCGTCTCTTGGGTCGCCACACTTCAGTTTGCTAAAGCGTTCTCGCAGTGCTTCACAGACTTCGTTGTAAATTGATTTTTCGACAAACAAACGCTTCACTGAGATGCATGATTGCCCCGCATTGACCATGCGCGATAGGGTAATAATATCGAGGGCTTTTTCCAAATCCGCATCGGCCATCAGAATACAAGGATCAGAACCGCCAAGTTCTAACACGGCTGGTTTTAATCCCGCTGCGGCTTGCGAGGCAATGAATTGTCCCGCTTTACTTGAACCGGTAAAAGAGACGGCTTTTACTTGCGGATGGTCGATCATTTTACTCGCTACCGCGTTTGTTACCGTTAAGTTAGCAACCGCATTTTTTGGTACGCCAGCTTGATAAAAACATTCGACCAATTTGTTTGCCGTGGCCGGCACATTCGGATCGGCTTTTAGCACGCAAGTATTGCCCGCCATTAAGGCTGGCGCCAGAAAACGCAATGCCAACCAAACCGGCGCGTTCCAAGGCAAGATACCCAAAACCGTACCAAGAGGAGGGTATTGCACATAGCTGTGGCTTGCGTCCGATTCTAAGGTTTCAGGTGTCAGAAACGCTTCGCCATTGTCAGCGTAATATTCTGCGCACCAGGCGCTTTTCTCAACCTCGGCAACGCCTTCTTTAACTGGTTTGCCCATCTCCAGAGCCATTAAATCGGCCAGCTCGTGTTTGTTTTCTCGCATCGAAGCGGCAACGGCTTTTAATATAGCCGCTCGTTTTGGATAGCTTGTGGCTTTCCATCCGGAAAAGCCTGCTGCCACCTTATCGATGGCGGAGCGAGCTTCGTCTAGCGTTAAAGCTTCATAAGAAGGTAAAGCTTGCCCAGTCGTCGGGTTAATGCTTTCAAGCGTTGCTGTTTCTAATTTGGCTGCTGTTAACATGGTCACCTCCAATTAGCTGGCCGCTTTTTCGGCTTGCTTGGTGTTCGATTTGGTTTTCTTCGCTTCCTCTTTAGCAGGCAAGGTGCTGGGCTCTTTAACAGATACGCTGCTGGGCAGCTCGATTGCTCTTCTTTCCTGAGGCACTGCTACGCCGGATTTCACTGTGAAGTCGCGATCCATGCTAAAGAAAGAGCGACAACCGTCTTCGGTGATCTCGATAGTGTCTGAAATACCACAGGTTTTATCGCCTTCAATACCCCACATCCATGGAATCATGTGGAAGGTCATACCCGGTTTTAACACCGCAGAATTACCTTGTTTCAAGCTGATGATGTAGCCTTCATCCCAGCTTGGTGGGAAGGCGATGCCGATAGAGTAGCCAGAGCGCGTAATCAAGCTTGCACCGACTTGGTTGTCCATAATGATGTTTCGTACCATGTTATCCACGTCCGACACTGTCATTCCAGGCTGTACCACTCGATGAATTTCATTGAGCGCGCGCTTCATGATTTCTTGAGATTGATACATGGCATCCGATAATTCGCTAAGAATCACAGTGCGCATCATGGCTGTGTGATAACGACGATAACAACCGCCCACTTCTAAAAAGACATGCTCGTTTGGCTGCACCGTGCGGCCTTCAAAAGTGGCGTGACCAATCATGGTTCGTGGGCCAGAGGTGACGTAAGGCATGACGGCAGGCGTTTCACCACCAGCTCGGAACATCGCCGCGGCGATTTCTGCACCAATTTCATTTTCTGTAATACCGGGACGACAAATCTCGATGCCTGCTTTCATGCCAGCTTCCGTCGCCAATGCAGCACGGCGCATTATCATGATTTCTTCTTGAGATTTGCAGATACGGCCTTCTTCGACGATGCCGAAGCAATCCATCAATTTGGCATTTTTCAATGTCGTGTGAATACAATCCTGCTGATAAGCTGGGAAGAAGTAGCTATTGCGTTCGTAACCAATACGCTTGTCAGCTAAACCAAATTCCCGCAGCGCATCAACGAGCATTTGAATCGCATCGCCTGTATCAGGGTAAGGTCGAGTTAGTTCAACCCATGTGCGAGCAAATATATTAGATTCTTCCAACGCTCGGGTGATCATAAAAGGCTCTTTTTCGAGCGGGATCACCAGTGCTTGAAAGAAAGAATAACCCGTGGTTTGGTAATCGGTTAAATAAGTAATGTTTTCTGGGTCTGTGATTACAATCGCATCCAAGCGGCGCTCGGCAATGCGAGCGCGCAATTCACCCAAGCGACGCTGATACTCAGCGAAAGTAAATGTCATATCATCGCGTTCAATCATGCGGCTTCCTCCATTACAAAACGTACGGCATCTTTTAAAATATCCAAACCTTCGATTAGATCTGCGTCAGGAATGGTTAATGGTGGAATGATCTTCAACACTCGACCACCACTGCCGCAAGCGCCCAGCATCAGGCCGTTATGGAAACAACGTTGTACGACTTTCGCTGCCACTTCGCCACTGCCCATGTCTAAACCAAGGATTAGACCTTTACCACGCAATTCTTTTGCGCTGTTTTCGCTAACCAGTGGCTCTAACGCATTGCGTACCGTTTTGACTTTTTCTTTAACTTCGTTCATCAGCTTGTCATCGTCAAAGTAGCTCAAGGCGACTTCACCAGCGACAAACGACAAGTTTTGCCCACGGAAGGTGCCAGTGTGTTCGCCTGGCGACCAATGTTTGTCTAAATCAGGGTGTACCAAATTCATTGCCATTGGCGTACCCGCGCCACCAATGCCTTTGGCTAAAGTGATGATGTCTGGATTGATACCCATGTCATCAAAGCTGAAATACGAGCCAGTGCGCCCGCAGCCCACTTGAATGTCATCGACAATTAGCACTGAGCCAAACTCTTTGGCGAGCTTTTCCAATTTTTGCATCCATTCTTTGCTTGCGACATTCACGCCACCTTCCGCTTGGATGGTTTCCACCATGAATGCGGCTGGTGGTTTTATGCCACTGGATGGATCTCGGTATTGGCTTGCTAATGCATCTAATGCTGCAAGTGAAGCCTCTTGGTCGTGCTCTTGGTCGAATAATTCATGGCTGACATGCAGCAAAGGCACACCGGAAGCTTGACGGAAATACTCGTTGGCGGTTGCTGCCAATGCGCCCAACGTCATGCCGTGAAAGCCTTGGCTAAAGGCGACAATGTTGTGTCGTCCTGTGGCGTTACGCGCCAGCTTCATGGCCGCTTCTACCGCGTTGGTGCCTGTCGGTCCCATGAATTGCATGCGATGAGGCATGTTTCTAGGGGTAAGAATGACATCGGTAAATTTTTGCATAAATTGGGCTTTGGCTTGGGTTTGCATATCCAAACTGTGAAGCACACCATCTTTTTGCATGTAATCGATCATTGCTTCTTTCATGTGTGGGTTGTTATGACCAAAGTTAAGCACCCCAGCGCCAGCAAAGAAATCAATGTATTCCTTACCGTTTTCATCGATCTGACGTGAGTTTTTTGCCGTAACAAAAACCGTTGGGTACGTGCGAGCGTATGCTCGAATGTTGGATTCTCGTTGTTCGAAAATAGTCATGTCGTCTCCTTATGAAACTTCTGTTCACTTGCTGTTTTGTGGTTGTGCTTTTGGTTTTATCGTTTTGGTAGTGATTGATTGGCAAGGCCTGCAAGCTGGCAAAACCAACGGCAGACATCGGCAATCAATCGATCATTGAAATCGTAATGTGGACTGTGACAAGCCACGTTGTGACCTGCGCCATCGTCACTGCCTATCAAGGCAAACGCACCGGGAATCGCTTGCAAATAGTAGCTAAAATCTTCCGACGCCATGATTGGTAAGGCTTGTCCGTGATTAAGTGTTTGTTCGCCATAAAGCGATTGCCACACCTCGCGAGCGTTTGTGGCTTGGGCTTTATGATTAATGGTTGCCTGATAGCGCATGTCGTGTTGTATAACGCATTCCACGCCATAAGCCGCTGCAGTTTGCGTGGCGACTTCGGTAATATGTTGATTAATTAGTTGGCGAGTTGCTTCGTCAGGCACACGAATGCTGCCGCTTAATGTCGCCGTTTCTGGAATCACCGTAGGCGCGGTTCCGCCATGTATTTGCGTTACGCTGATCACTGCTGTGGCTTGTGGTGCAATACGTCGACTGACGATTTGCTGTAACGCCACATTTACCGCGCTGGCTGCTAACAAAGGATCGGCGCAGAGTTCTGGTTGGCTGGCGTGCCCGCCACGACCTTTGAATTCCATGCTAAACGTGCCATTGCCACACATCACAATACCGTCAGGGCAAGCGATCGTGCCATAAGGCAGAGCGGGCCAGTTGTGCCAGCCGTAAATTTCTCCGACATTTTCCAATGCGCTATCTTTGATCATTTCACGTGCACCGTGAAAACCTTCTTCGGCTGGCTGAAAGATGAGTACCACGGGCTGAGGTAACTCTTTTTCAAATTGTTTTAACCAACGTGCTGTTGCTAGCAGAGTGGCCGTATGTCCATCATGACCACAAGCGTGCATGCAGCCTTGGTTCACCGATTGCCATTCCTTGCCTGTTTGCTCGTCAATTGGCAAGGCATCCATATCTCCACGCAAAGCAATCGCTTTACCTTTAGCGTTTTTGTTCAACCATGCGATGGTTCCTGTATCGGCACAAGTGCGCCATGGAATATCCAAGGCATCGAGCTGGCTGCGAACCAATGATGCAGTGTTTTTTTCTTGCCAACTAAGCTCGGGATGAGCGTGTAACTGCTTACGCAAGTTTTCTGCGAAGATAATATTCTCTTGCCATAAATTCTGCATAACGCCTCCCTTAAAACTCTGTGTAATTTGAAAAACTTCATACAGTAGTAATTAAATATTTATGGGGTTGCAAGAGCGAAAAATAAAAAGAACATCAATAAAAAGTATAAAAGACAGAAAATAAAACATAAAAACATCAAAAAAAACGCTCAAAACAAACACATAGAGAAATATGTAAAAAAATCATAAAAAGCTGAAAATTCACATTTCAATCAATAAAATAGGCGTTTTAGTGTGCTCCAAAAATGCGCGGTAGAGCCCTAAAAATAAGCGTTCAGCTCAAAATTGGCGCTTATAAATAACTGTCATGTCTAATGATTAGTTATGTAAGCGTTTTGATTGATATAAGTTACATATCTAACGATTAGTGTTGTAGTGTTATTTCTTTATTGTTTTACTACGTTATAAAATAAAAGGGTGAGTTTTGAAGATAAAAGAAGAGAGATAACGATAGAATTAATAATTTAAAATGAATGAGGCTGCAGTCTTAATAAATATGAAAATCTTATTTTAAATATTAAGATTGGGCCTCTTTTTTGGATATTAAGAGGCTAAGAAGAGAAGAGAGTTAGTCGCAAAATAACTGTTCAATCGTTTTCATCGGTAGGAACAGCCGGATACGACCATTATGTTCACATAAGAATTCAAAACCATATTTCTTATAAAAATGTTGAGCAGACTCTGTCAGGCAGTCAACAACCACCGCGAAGGCTTTCATGTATTGATTGACTCGCCATAAATATTCCAGTGCTTTTATTAAACTCACTTTACCAAGTCCATTGCCGTGGAACTCTTTATGAACGGCTAACTGGGCCAGTAAAAATACTGGAATAGGGTAGGTAGGCAGCTTTTTAGCTAAATTTTTAGGTAAAGTTTCTCTGCCTATGGAGCTGGCAGCAACGCAATAAAATGAGCAAATAGGGTATTTTTTATTAAGCAGAGGCTGCACTGCAGGTAAAACCATAGTTCGGCTGATACCCGCTTGCATATGTTTCGCAGCCTGAGTTTTGATAAATGTATTCAGTTCATCTTCACCACAATCGAAAGAGTCGCGATCATGGTCCGATTTTTTTAGCTCTTCAAATTCCTTTTTCCAGCTCATTTTTTCAACCTATTGTTGCTAGTTAATCGCTTTCGACTTAACGAAAGCCTTCATCTTTAGTAAATGCAGCTGCTTCCTTGAGTGCATTATTAGGTTTTTCTGCTTGTTCACAAGCCATGAGAAATTGCTCAAAAACATCTTTTTTCACTATAAGACTCTCATGTTTAGCAATAACATGCGAAGCATCTTCGTCCATCAATCGAACAACGTACTCAGTCAGACTTTTTAGTCCTAAAAGAGCGGACGCTTTTTCTGCTTTGGCTTTAATTTCTTCATCAAGCCGAATATCTAAACGTGCAGTCGCCATTTTTAGCCTCCAACTGTACGGATACATTCCGTATTGTTATGCAGTATAAATCTTGATCAAGAAATATGCAATTTGTACGGAAGCATGACGGATTAATTTAGGCAATAATCTTGTTGAGTTCTATCGAACCGTTGATTCATTTACATACCAGGTATCATTTTTGTGATGGATACCAATGACGATCAGAGCTTCGCGTTTCTCGTAAATACCTTTTCACACAAAGCGAAAGCAACCGTCATGATTGCCATCCCGATAGCCTTGTAAAGCCCCAAAATACTCGTAACCCACGTTTCGACCATTTTTGGCTTGCATGTGTTTGATGTCATACTCAAAACGCTCTGGAGAGAAATCGACAAGATCCTCCTCTTCGTAATGTTTAATAAACAACTCATAGTTGCCCGTGTCATCGGCTTTCAGCATTCCTTGAAGAAATTGCTCCGCAATGTGTTTCTCATTTTTGAGCTCAAGCATAGTCGTATCCTTACTAGAGTTTAAGGCTAAATGAATGCACTAGAGGTTATTATTTCATCATGCTTGGAGCAAATTATTTGGGATAAGCTACTTTTTAAGCACAAAAAAGCCAAGGCCGTATCGACGGTCTTGGCTATTATTGATTAATCCTATAAAGGATTAGGCTGGGTTGGCAGCCACATCCAAGCGTACTCGAAAACGCATAACAGCAAGGCTTGCCAAAACACCTACGCAACAAACAAGCGTGACGTAATACGCAGGAGCTAATGGATCTTCATTTATTAACGTACTCACCACCAGTGGCGTTGTACCACCAAAAATGGCATAAGCCAAATTATAAGAAAACGACAGACCCGTGAAACGAATCGCAGGAGGGAAGCTTTTCACTGCAATCGCAGGGACAACACCCACTAAGCCGACAAAGAAACCAACCAAAGCGTATAATGGAAAGAGCAAGGATGTATCTTGCAGCATAGTGCTATAAAACACCCAATAACTTGCACCAAGACCAACGCTAAAAATTGCCAGTATTGGGCCATTTCCAAAACGATCTGCTAAAGCGCCACATACCAGCGTGCCAATTAAAACGAAAATAATCGCCACGCTATTGGCTTCTAATGATGTTTGAGGATCTAGCTGAATAAGTTTTTGCAGCAAAGCTGGCGTCATCAATATAGTTACCACAATAGCTGCCGTTAAGACCCAAGTAACGGCCATGGAAACCACAACCGAAGGAATATGCCCTTTTAGTACTGTCTTAAGAGGCAGGTCTTCGGCTAACTCTTTACGCTGTTCCATTGCCTTAAAAACTGGCGTCTCGTGCAACCAACGACGTAAATACATAGTCACAAAGCCAGACAAACCACCTAGAATGAAAGGGTAACGCCATGCAAAACTGTGGATCTCTTCCGCTGAATAGATAGCGTGTAAGAAGGTTGTCACCAAGGAACCAATTAAAATACCCGCAACAAGGCCAGCAGACAGCACACCACAAGCGAACCCCACATGACGCTTAGAAACGTGCTCTGTTACAAAGACCCAAGCTCCTGGAGCCTCTCCACCAATAGCCGCACCCTGTAAAATACGGAATAGCAAAAGCAATAGAGGAGCGGCAATACCAATCGTCTCGTAAGTAGGCATTAAACCAATTGCTAATGTCGGTACAGCCATCAGGAAAATACTCATCATAAACATGCGTTTACGACCAAGTTTATCGCCAAAGTGAGCCATGATAACGCCGCCTAGAGGACGGGCTAAGTAACCCGCCGCAAAAATGCCGTAGGTTTGTACTTGGCGTAACCAATCTGGCATGTCTGCTGGAAAGAAAAGACTACCAACAACGTTGGCAAAGTAAACGAAAATGACAAAATCGTAAAATTCTAACGCGCCACCAAGAGCGGACAAACTTAAGGTTTTGGCATCACTTCGATTTAAGCGTCGATGAGGAGCATTTCCATCATCAGCACTATTGGGTTGAGTGTGTGTTTTTGTATTCATGATTATTAGACAACTACTTATTAAGGGCTACTTTTGTTTAAAGAGGACCTATCCAACGCCACTACGATTTTTGTTTTTATTCATGAAAATTCAGACATGAGGGTAGAAAGAGATGTTTTCTGACAGGAATAAGAATTTTACTGGTGGTATTGTGCAAAATAAAGGTGTTTTGACGAATATGGCAGCAACTTCGGAAATACTGACTATTTGGCAAATTTTTTATGCGGACTGATAAGCTGGGATCAATAAAGTCACATGCTCTTTTTATGCTGTTAGCTGCTCTTATCACAGCTTAGACGCTGTTAGAAAAATTTAACCTCTGAACGCGAGCCAACGCATTCCGAACAATTAAAACATGAAAGGGAAGAATAGTTTTAAGGTAGATTTTTCCGCCGATGTTATGGGGATGTACCCAAGTCGATAAAAATACTCGACCATCCTTAGACATGACAGAGATTCTAAAGTCTAAATGTTTATCATTAAACCCAGCGATTAGTTCATGATCATTCTCTGAATCAACTGGGAAAAAACCAACCTTGTCGGATGCTTCTGGCCCATCGCTTAACAGACCAAACTTTGAAACAACAGCATTGCGTATTTTTACCAAGAAACTTGCCCATCCGGGAAAGTCGGTAATAATTTCAGCTGCTTCGCGAGGTGATAAATTGGATTGAACAGCGTAGCTGTCTATGAAATCCGATTTATTGATACGATCGGTAAGAAGGCTGTTGCTAGGAAGTTCCGTTTCTACGACTTTACTCATTATTCATCATCCTTTTGATTTTAGGTGTCGGCTAATAGTTTATCTATTTTTTTATATGAGATTAAAGGGCTATTTACTCACGGCCTAACTCCAAACATTCTCCTTCCATGGCTTTTGCATCCTCAGGATCGTGTGTGACAAGCAACGCGGGTATGTTCGCTTGGCGTATTTCGTTTAGCACAAAGGCTCGTACGTCACGCCTTAGTGCTGGATCAAGTTTGCTGAAGGGTTCGTCCAATAGTAAATAATCCGGTTTGGAAAGCAGGGTTCGTAGCAAGGCAACACGAGCCTGTTGACCGCCAGACAGTTCTTTCGGTAGGGCATTGGCTTTGTCGGGAATGCCGAGTTTTTCCAAGGCGTTTTGCGCCATGTTGATACGTTCTTGCTTATGGATGTCAGCAGGAATAGCGAACATGAGGTTTTCAGTGATGCTCATGTGCGGGAACAGCAAGGGCATTTGTTGTAAAAAGCCGACTTTTCGATCTTGCATGGATTTTGTGTGCAAAGCTTCGTCGTTTAAAAAGGCTTCGCCAGTGGTAGTTAAATTCGGTGATAAAGATCCGCTTAAAAAATGCAGTAGGCTGGATTTGCCAATGCCGCTTGGCCCCATGATGGACAAAACCTGACCATCGGTGATCTCGAAGCTCAAATCTTTGATAAGTGTCTTATCGCCCAAAGACAAAGAAAACGCATTTACACTGAGCACGATGTCTTCCTTCTGCTAAACAAAGTTTTTAATACCAAGCGCCACCTAGTCCAGCGCGGTGGAATAAATTGCGCGAGCCAAAACACCATGATGGGAAAGAAGGCTTGCAACATGGCCATGCTGCCCACTTGCTTTCTATCGCCTGATGCAGCTTGGGCAACGGCTTCGGTTGTTAACGTGTTGTAACGGCCTTCACCCGCAATGAGCGTAGGCAAATATTGGGCGATACTGACAGAAAAACCAATGGCAAAGGCGGTGAAAATAGCGGGTTTCAGCATGGCGATTTTAACCACAAGATAGTTGCGCCAAGGACGATGGTTGAGCCGATTGGCTTGCTGTAAGTATTCCTCTTGATACGCTAAATACGGGCCTTTTAGGGTCAGATACACATAAGGCAAAACATACATGAGATGCAGGGCAATAATGGCCCGTAGGTCGCCATTGAGATTTAGATAAATCAGCAACACATGCAGGCCAAACAAAAAACCAATTTGCGGCAATAGAATGGGCACGTAAATCAGCCAATCAAATAAATGGGGCGTGTCGCTCTGGACTGAATGTGTCATCTTATGTCGTTTGGTTTCCAACATCACAAGACTGATGACACAAGCCAGCAGCGTGGCTATCAGCGCAATAATGAGCGTGTTGCTTGTGAGTTCCATCAACAGCGGCGTGGCGCGTTCGATATTGTCCCATGTCCATTGACTGGGCAGCGCATCGGGAAAGCGCCAGCGTCGAGTAAGTGACCAAATAGGCAGCACAAGCAGAGCAACAAACGCATTGATTAAAGCCAGCAACCCGAGCATGACACCCATTCGAAGCGCGAAGTCAGTAAGACCCGCACGCTTGCCATTGCTGCGTTCTGCACGTGTTAATCGACTAAACAATAAGTGCGCCACTTCCCAGCCTGCTAAAACGGCAACAATGATCAACATAAGAGAAATGGCCCCAGCGCTTGCCATTAAACGCATGGATAAATCGGGGTCATTAAACCAGCGTAACAATGTCACCGCCAGTGTTGACGGTGTGTTGGGGCCAATCACCAAGGCCAAATCGACCACGGTCAAACTAAAGGCAATAACAATGAAAATGGGCAAACGAATAATCGGATACAGCTGAGGAATTAACACTTTTCGCCACAAGGTAAAACGGCTGTAACCGAGGGCTTGACCGACTTGTAGGCTTTCTCGCGCCTTGATGCTCTTCATGGTGGCGAGCATGACAAACAAGAGATAAGGCATTTCTTTTATCACAAGGGCGAGAATCAGTGAAACGCCATAAGGATCTTGTACGGTAATCCAGTTAGGTGGGCGATCAAAGCCTGTTAGCCAAGGGCTAAATAATCGAATTAACCAACCAGATGGACTCAATAGAAACAACAGGCCAATGGCAATGGCTGCATGGGGAATCGCCAAAATCGGTGATAACAGAGCTTCTATTTTTCGGAAAAACGGACGCTGATAGCCCCAAGCCAACAGCGACAGAGCGAACCAAAGGGCAAGCAGAGGCGCGGCAATTCCCGTTATGAGAGTGAGTTTTAAACTGGCGTAAAATTCCCCTTGGGTAAACAAGTCACGCCAAGGAGAGAAGGAAAGGTCGTATTCACCAAGGGGAGGGAAATATGCAAACGCAGGAAGCAAGGTGCCGATCAAACCAATGGCAATGGGAAATACCAATAACAGCCTAATTATCCCAGTGATCCATTTCGCGTGTTTTAACGGCATCTTGCTTCTTAATATATTTGGGGGGGGGTAATAATCATAGCCACTAATGTCTGTCATTCCCGCCTTTGAGCTTGTCGCTAAAGGTACTAAGCGAATTTTGTAGACCTTTATTAAGCCCTAAAGCCCCACCCTAATCCTCCCCTTCAAAGACACAAGGGGAGGGAATTAAAACAGTCTGCTCCTCCCCCTGCTAAGGGGGAGGCTGGGAGGGGGTATTGCGATGGTCTCATCGCGGGAATCACATCGTACCTTCAAACCTTATTGTGCGTAACGTTTACGCCACTCAGACTCTAACGCTCCCACCCAACTACTGTGTGGCTCGGGTAACGTTTGGCCTAACTCTTCAATGCTTAATGTGGCGATACCACGAGGCAGAGCGTCAAATTTGGCTTGTTCAGACGCAGGCAATTTTGCGTAAGATAAAACACTTAAGTCGCCCCAAATAGTTGGCGTTTGCTTTTTAATTTGCGCTTCTGGTGACAACATAAAGTTTGCCACAACTTGTGCTCCCGCTTTTGCGCCACTGTTATACGGAATTGCTAGAAAGTGGGTGTTACCAATGGTGCCGTTGGTGAAAACGTAAGAGCGCACCGAGTCTGGTAGATTACCTTTGTCGATCTGAACCGATGCCGCGGAAATGTCGAAGCTTAATGCTACATCGATTTCTTGGTCATCGAGTAAACGCATCATTTCTTCTGAGCTGGATGGAAAGGTTTGACCATTGCGCCATGCGACCTTATGAAGCTGATCTAAATAGGCCCACAAAGGTGCGGTAATCTTGTCGAAATCCACACTGTCTGCGGGTTGTGCTAGCGCTTTGCGGTAAGGTGTTAATTCGTACAAAGCTTGTTTCAAAAATGTTGAACCAAGGAATTGCGGTGGTTCTGGATAGGTGATTCGTCCAGGATGTGCTTTGGCGTAAGTCAGTAATTCGGCAATGGATTTAGGCGGATTGTTCAAAATTACTGTGTCATACATAAAGATGACTTGCGCCATGCCCCAAGGGGACTCCATGCCATCGACCGGGGTGCCGAAGTCTTGGGTTAAGCTTTGACGAGCATTTTCGTCTACATAATTGATGTAGTTTGGTAATGATTGGCTAAATGGACCAAATAATAGATTGTTGTCTTTCATGGCGCGGAAATTTTCGCCATTCAACCAGATAAGGTCGATGGAGCCATTGCTATTTTTGCCAGCGGTCTTTTCGGCCAATACTCGGTTTACCGCATCAGATGTGTCGGTCAGTTTCACTTGTTTCAGTGTGACATCGTATTCTGCTTTTATACGGTCGGCTGCCCATTGAATGTAATCGTTAATGTTGTCGGCTCCGCCCCAAGCGTTGAAATACACGGTTTGGCCTTTGGCTTGTTGAAGCGTGTCTTGCCAGCTTTGTTGGCTTGCGTTGTTTTGAGTTGAAGTGGCTAGTGTAGGCAAGCTTGATAAGGCTAGGGCGGCAGCGATGGAAGCCGCGACAAACGATTTTCTCATTCCTTTCTCCTGATGTTCTTTAGTTGTTTTAATCTTTACGAAAGCTTAGACGTAAATAGATCCTTGTTTCTTACAGTCCTTTATTTAAGGAATTGTTTTTTATTAAAAATTGGTTTTAGCGTACCATGTTGCAGGCTCAAATTGGGCGAATGTTTTACAGCTTTTTTCGAGGTGTTATGTCTTACCAAATTTACTCTCATGTATTACCGAGCGCTACACCAGGCACTCAGCGTGTGTTAAAAGCCCATCACTTTGGTGAAGCAGGTGCGCGTCCTAAAGTGTATTTTCAGGCGGGATTACATGCAGACGAATGGCCGGGGTTTTTGGTGCTTAACACCTTGCTGAGAAAACTGAAAAAAGCCGACGATGCAGGTTTGATTCAAGGTGAGATTGTCATCGTGCCTGTGGCGAACCCGATTGGTTTGGCGCAAAATTTTCACGGTTATATTCCGGGCCGCTTTGCGTTTTCTGACGGTGGCGGTAATTTTAACCGCAACTGGCCTCAGTTAGGCGCGAAAGTAGAAAAGCGCATCAAGGGCGATATAACGGGTGATATAGAAAGCAATATAGACATTGTTCGTCAAGCGATTCACGACGAATTGGTGTTGCTGCCAGAAACCACCGAACTGCAAGGTATGAAGAAAACCTTGTTGGCTTTGTCTATGGATGCAGATGAAGTGATCGATCTGCATTGTTCCGGGGAAGCCAGCATGCACGCCTATGTCGCACAAGAATTTGAAGGCCACTTTAAGCCATTATTGGCGCTATTGGGCGCGAAAGTCGGCTTGTCTGAATTAGAAACCGGCGCCGCTTCGTTTGACGAAACCAATGTCAGTGTGTGGCGTGATTTAAAAGCCCATTATGCCCATTTGATTCCTTGGGGAAGCCGCTCTTTAACGGTAGAATTACGCGGCGAAAATGACATTTCTAATGAGTTTGCTCAGCAAGATGCACAAGCTTTATTTGATTATCTTGTGCTGCGAGAAGTGATTGCTGGTAAGTCACCCGCGATTGATGACAGCGACGTTGAATATTATCCACTGGATGCCATGGATTTAGTCAAAGCGCCGTGTGCTGGCATTGTCTGTTATCACAAAGCCATTGGCGACGAAGTAGAAGAAGGCGAAGTGATTGGTGAAGTGGTGAACCTAATGGACGATGACGTGGAAAGCTCCAGTTATCCTTTGGTTTCACGCACCAATGGCGTGTTTTTTGCCCGTGTACAGCGCCGTTTGGTGGTGTGTGGCGAATCCATTGCCAAGATCGCTGGCAGAGAACATCTGGCGTTTCGTGAGATCGGCAAGTTGTTTGAAGACTAGAAAAACTAATGACTTAAAAGTCGATAATTAGTAATTGAAGATCCAATCGTATAAATACTAGGCAAGATTATTTTGACACAAGCGCAACCCAATACAGAGGTGACCACCTCGTTAACCGATGAGCAAACGCTTGTTGTAAATCATGATCTCACGTCACCAGCGAAAGTCATTGCCGTGGCTGGCGCGGGTAAAACCACCACCTTAATTTCTCGTATCGAGCATTTGTTGGCTCAGGGTGTGGATCCTTCTCACATCGGCGTGTTTATGTTTAATAAAAGCGCACAGGAGGAATTCTCCGAGCGTTTGAGTAAGCGCCTTATGGCAGCAGGGCATTTACGCTCTCCCAGTGTGATGACCTTTCATGCCTTTGGTATGAAGTTTTGTCGTCGTTTGGAACAGCAAGGTTGGTTGTCTGCCGCCAAGCTCATTACCGATGATTTTAGTTTGGTAAAAATGTTGCGCGAGGCGTTACAGCGTCTGGTTCGCAATGGCGAGAAAATCGCTATGCTAGACGAGAAAGACTGGCTTGAAGACGTGCTGTTGTTTGTCGATCAAGTCAAAGCGTCTGATCAACCAGCGCAGATCGTTTTTGAAGCTTTGGGCTGGTCTAACGAGCGTAAGTTTTTCCCAGCGTTATACGATGAGCTAGAGAAGCTACGTAAACGTAATAACATCCGCTTTTTTGCGGATTTGCTCAGTGACCCTTATGAATTAATCAGTGAATTAGACGAAGCTGAACGCGTGAGAGTGCGTGGCTTAGTACCTGATTTCCGTTATTTGTTAATTGACGAATTTCAAGATATTAATCCTTGCCAATACGAGCTATTAAAATTGCTTTATCCTGCGCCTTGTCAATGGATGATTGTGGGCGACGTACAGCAATGTATTTACGAATGGCGCGGTGCCAGCCCAGAGATCATGGCAAGTCAGTTTGACCAAGACTTTGCTGGTGTGGCGACTTATCCGCTAAGTACCAGTTTTCGTTTCGGTCACGCCGTCGGTTTAATGGCGTCGAGCGTGATCAGTGAAAACGATCCTGATGCTTTAGTGATTGGCGCTGGCGAACGCACGCGAGTGTCTTTTGCCCGCGCACCGAAGACAGGCAAAGCCTTGTTGGGTGAGTTGAAATCTTGGGTAGAGGAAGGTCGCGCATTAAGTGACACCGCCGTGTTGGTGCGTTTGTACAGCGACATGGTGCCAGTGCAACTCGCCTTGATGCACAAAGGTGTGCCGTATCAATTGCACGGTGATTCGCCGCTATTAGAAAATCGTCAGATTCGCATGCTAATGGCCTATCTTGCGGTGATTGCTGGTGGCTTGGAAACGTCGAACACCTTTTTTCATCCGGATGATATCGAATACTTGCTGACGGTACCGAGCCTTGGTGGTTCCATGGCGCAGCGCAAAACCTTGATCCAACAAGCGAAACAAGCGCCGCATTTGTTGCCGCAGATTATCGAGTCCGTGGCTGACGCGACAGATGGTTGGCGTGCTAAAAAACTATACGAACGTGCTGATTGGTTGCGCAGCCTAGGCGTTTATCGCACCGATCCGGGGCAAGGCTTGGCGCACACTTTAGAAAAGTTAGGCATTTATCGCTACTTTGAAAGCACCAGCAGTAAAGATATTCAGACCCAAGAAAAAATCGCTACCTGCGATGCCTTTATGGCCTATGTACGTGGTGTTGGCGGTGATGCAAAATCAATATTAGAACAGCTTGCCACTTTGAATGAAAAACAAACGGATGATGTTCATGGCGTGCATTTGATGACGATTCACAAGTCAAAGGGCTTGGAGTTCGATCAGGTATTATTGTCAGGCTTACAAGAAGGGCGCTTCCCTTATTACGATGAAGACTTAAGCGCCATTGATAAACAAGCCGCCAGTGATATGGCGTCGGAGCGACGTTTGTTTTATGTGGCGATTACCCGCGCCAAACAGAAACTCGTGCTGTTAGAAACGCCCAGTGCCGATGAAAGTAAGCGGATGAAGCAGGGTGATATTCCCCGAGCGGCACTAAAGAGCTTGTCTCTGTCGCGCTTTGTGTTCGAAGCACAGCCTTACGCGGTGAGCCGTATTTGCGAAGCTTGGTATGTCGAGAATGTTGGCACGCCAATTGATACGGAAAAAGGTTCGGTCTTTCAACGTTATTTGAACGCGGTCGATCCATCTCCGTCGCTGACATTTCGTCATCGGGTTGAAGGTAAAAGTCTCTTGCAGCCCGGCGACAAAGTCCGTCACGACCAATTTGGTCAGGGCGTTGTTGTCCGACAAGAGCGAGACGCCAAACAAATGATTTTCGTGGATTTTGGTGAAATGGGTCTAAAACGCTTTAATCCCAAGCACACACAACTTATTAAACTGTCTTCCAGAGCCTAAGGAACGCGTAATGTCCATTCCATTGATTGATTTATCTAAACTGACTCACGAGAGCGAGTTAGTCCGCCAAACTGAAATAAACGCCCTAGACAAGGCGTGCCGAGAGATTGGATTCTTCTACCTTACCAATACAGGCATTCCGAAAGAATTGATGGCAGCACTAATGCGCGAAGCCAAGCGATTTTTTAATCAGCCACAAGATGTTAAAAGCGCCATCGACATAAAAAACAGCATTAATCACCGTGGCTACGGCAATATTGGCGAAGAGCAGCTCGACGAAATTGGTCATGCGGATTGGAAAGAAACCTTTGATATGGCGTTGGACTTTCCTAAAGATCACCCTTTGGCGATTAAATATCCGACGGCTTACGGCCCTAACCAGAATCCAAGTGATCCTACGACACTAGAAGTGCTGCAAGAATACTATGTAGAGGCTTTCCAAGTGGCGCAGAAGCTGCTGACGGCTATGGCGCAAGCCTTGTCTTTAGAGGATGACTTCTTTACACGCGGCTTCAAAGATCACGTGACTGTTTTGCGCATGATTCACTATCCGCCACGCCCAGCCAACGATCATGACAATGGTGCGGGTGCGCATACGGATTACGGTTGTGTCACCTTGCTATTGCAAGATCAAATAGGTGGCTTACAAGTGAAGAACCGCAAAGGCGAGTGGGTTGATGCGACGCCAATTGACAATGCCTTAGTGGTCAATATCGGCGACTTAATGCAGCGTTGGACTAATGACGAATACGTTTCTACAGCGCATCGAGTGCGTGCTTCATTGCCAGATGTGCATCGCTACTCGTTCCCATTCTTTGTGGAACCAGATTACGAAACCAATGTTGAGTGTGTGCCAAGCTGCGCGACCGCTGATAAACCTGCCAAATATGATGGGATCTTGAGTGGCGACTGGATTCAGTCACGTTTTGATGCAACCTATGCGTACCGAGAGAAAGAAAAAGCTTAATCTGGGTGACAAGTCGTGAAGATAACGTGTAATGATATAAAAGATAAAATATTTACTAAAACGAGAAGAGTTCAAAAAAAGAAGAGCCAAAAAAATGACCGCTAGGCGGTCATTTTTAATAGTTCAGATAAAGGTTGAATTCGGTAGTTTTGGTCTTTGATTTTCGCGATGTGACCTGCTGGTACTTGAGTCCAGCTGTCACTGGAATGGTCTAGCGGTTCTGAGCCAATCACGATGTGTTTTTCAAATTGCTTGCAGTATAAGCTTGGTGCTAGTTCGTCACTAGAAAAGCGAATGGCGGTGATTTCTTCCCCATCTGAAAAAACCGCTGTGAAACGCAACGGATCTTTGATGTTTTTCTGTTTCATCATCTCCATAATTTGCGCTAGGGTCATTTCTATCGCAGCTTCAGGATTAGCTTCTAATCCATTGGCAATCATCAATAAGAAAATCACTTCGGAATCGGTTGCGCCATGTCGATGGCTATAAAGATGTTCAGGTATCAAGCGATCCAGTTGCCAGCGTAAAGACTCATAGCCACCAATTTGTCCGTTGTGCATGAATAGCCAGTTTTTGTAACTGAATGGATGGCAGTTTGAGCGATTGGTTTCTGTGCCAGTGGAAGAGCGCACATGGGCGAAAAACAAGCCGCTTTTAATATGTTTCGCTAGGCTTTTTAAATTACTATCACTCCATGCAGGCAATACTTCATGATAAAGGCCTGGTTCCTCGCGTTCATCGTACCAGCCCAAACCAAAACCATCAGCATTCACTGTGACTTCCGATTTTCTAGCGCTTAAGCTTTGATGAATTAAAGAATGCTCTTGTTTGAAAAGTAATGACTCAAGGTAAACCGCGTCACCTTGATACGCCATCCAACGACACATGATTTTCTCCTAGGAATGAAAAGGGGAAGTGACTAACTTCCCCTGAAATCTTAATCTAAAAAGTATACTCCTGTAACACTATACTTTGAAATAACTGATCTTAGCTGAAAGTTGTGTTGCCAATGAGGCCAGTTGTTCTGCAGAGTTGCTAATAGAATGAATCGACTTCGTTGTACGTGAGGCAATTTCGGTAATATTCTCGACGTTGCGGCTTACTTCAGCGGTTACCGAGGCTTGTTCTTCGGCGGTTGCTGAAATTCGATCGTTCATATCACGAATCTTAGACACGGATTGGTTGATATGATGAAGCGAGTCCTCCTCATGTTTGACCTGATTCACTGCATCGGTAGAGCGCTGATGACTTGATGTCATGGCTTTTACTGCAGAGCTAGTGCCGCTTTGTAATAAGGCGATCATTTTTTCGATCTCTTGCGTAGCATTCTGGGTGTTTTGTGCAAGATGGCGTACTTCATCGGCTACTACGGCAAAGCCACGGCCTTGCTCACCTGCTCGTGCCGCTTCAATCGCTGCGTTTAAAGCGAGTAGGTTGGTTTGTTCTGCAATACCTAGAATGACGTTAAGAATATTACTGATTTCTTTGGTATTGGTTTGCAATTCATTAATAGTATCCGCAGAGCTGGCAATTTCGCTTGCTAACTCCTGAATGCTATTAATTGTTTTTGTGACAATGGTCGTGCCTTCGTTCGCGGCTGTTTCTGCCTCGTGTGCAGCTTGGCTTGCGTCTGTAGTTGATTCAGAAACATGTACCGCCGTGGCTTGTATTTCTTGTATCGCTTGAGAGATAAAATTGGTTTCTTGTTGCTGGCGATCTACCATTTCAGAGGATTCGTCGGTAATGCGATTAAGATCATTGGCGGCAGTTGTTAGCATCGAGCTGGATTCTGCTACGTCATGCAAAATGCTACTAAGTTGTACAACGAGTTTGTCCATTGCTGTTTCTAGCATGCCGATTTCGTCTTTGCGTGTGCTGGCGATTTTAGATTGAACCAAATCACCTGAGGCAATTTCTTCTGCACGTCGAACCGCTTTAATAAGTGGTCTACAAATGCCGTTAACAATGATGATGCTGATGGCGATACCAATCACAATAAGCACGGCAGCTAGTATGCCACTAGTGTAAATGGTTTGGTCTAGTTTGTGATTTTGATTATCAGCCACGGCGCTGCTGTATTCATTTATAGAGGCAATAATGTCCTCCATTTGCTTGTTCACCGTGATTAGGCTCTCGTCGGCAGCGCGACGAGATTTACTTGCTTTCATGGTATTTAACTTTACCCACCAGCTGTAGGTTTCTGTGCTGGCTTCTAAGAAAATAGCTTGTTGCTCTTCTAGGGCTTTAATTTGTTCTAGTAGGTCACCTAATCCATCATGAACTGGCATGGTGGCAAGAATGCTTTTTACATTCTCTATACTGGTGACTAGTTCACCAGTATAAGTTTTGAATTTTGCGGCAGACTCTGCAATCTGTTCAGTGCCATATCCACCAATAGATTTTGCGATAGAGACTTGGAAATAACCACGCTCAAATTCAACAGATTGTTGCAGTAAAAGCTGGCGGCTTTTTTCTAGATTTTTAACGAGTTGAAGGCTTTGAGAAGAAAGGCTTTGTAATTCGGAAGAAACGGATTTACTGGTCAGTGCAGAGCTAATGCTGATGCCAATAATTACTAACGAAAAGAGTGCAATAAGTGAGAGTATTTTGGTGCGTACGGACAGATTTAACATAGTTAATCCAATGAATTAAGAGTGTTGGTCGATATCTCTAGTACAGCAATACTTATGCCAATCAAGTTGCATTATCTCGTACGAAGGATGTTGGCTTATATCGTCCCCGCAACCTGTACTTTATTTGATCTAAAGCTTGGCAAAAATATCCACGTGTTTAGAGAGGATCTAATTTATTTTGTTTTTTTTATTGCTCAAGCTTGAATATGCACTCTGTAGGGAATGTGCAAGCAAAGCTGGCGAATAGTAAGATAACGTAAAAAGGGAGGAGAAGCATAGTGGTTTTCCCGCTATGCTCTATTTTTGTGCATTCTTGAGGGCTTAATTGTTCTCTGATGGTGCGGAGCTGATAACCACGTCATTGCCGTCAACCGTAAAAAAGAAGCAGTCGCGTCGATTTGTGTGGCAGGCTGGACCTTGTTGATTAACCTTGATTAGAATCGCGTCACCATCACAGTCAAATGACATGGATACTAGCGTTTGGCGATGCCCTGAGCTTTCACCTTTACGCCAGTAAGTTTGACGTGAGCGAGACCAGTAACACACTTGGCCCGTTTCTAACGTCTCACGAATCGATTTCTCGTTCATGTACGCCAGCATCAAAACTTCACCAGTATCATGTTGCTGCGCGATGGCCGCGACCAAGCCATGCTCGTCTGTTTTTAGATTCGCTAATACTGTATCTAGAGATAGCTTCTCGCCTTTGGCGAGGTTTTCGTATTCTTTTAAGCTCATATTCTGGCCTTTATTTTTTCTGAAATTGCGCCTTTACCAATGCCCTCAAAACCGTGGGCTTCAATGTGCACACCTTGATTCTCTTCTGCTAATACATCGGCAATGTGTGCGGAAAGCGATTCAACAGTGGTATCGCAATCCAGCATGTAGACTTGATTGCTGTCGATTTTTAGCTCAAACAATCCTTGCTGGCTTGTGTAGCTAAAGCAGTGATAATTTACACCGTTTTCAGTGACCTGATTTATCAAATCTTCTTGGGTGCCTAAATAGATGTCTTCCCAACGTTTTGCCCAATCGTGTTCCATTGCAGCATTACGTGCGCCATCGGCGTAAATCTCAACCGTAGAACGATGGCCATGAGCAATACGCTGGCAATTACCGGCATGCTTCTTTAAACCATGGCTGTATTGGTATTGCGCGCCAGTAATTTGTTCTGGTGAAAAACGCACGCTGACCGCTTCTAATTCCGCTGGAAGCAGATTAAGAATTTGTGATTCAACCCATTTAGCGACCGCTTCTGGTGTGATTTCGGTCATTGGCAATACGCAAATGGCTTGAGTAGGTGCGTCACATTGAAACACGCGTTTATCGTTAGCTGTGGTTTTACTATGATCAAAGTGAAAAGATACGCGATCATCAGCTAATGGAGTCATAGTTGATCCGCTGTGCTCAGCAGGAATCGCCAGCATGTGATCGATATTCTCATCCAACCATTTCTTGATTTGTTTTTTCACGATACTGAAATCACAAATCATACTTTCATCGTTTAACTTGCCGGTCAGTACAATGTCTGTCTGCCAGCTTTCGCCCAACAAACCACGTGTGGCATCAAAGTAGGAAAAATCCACGTGGGTTAGGTTTTTTACAAATAGCTTCAACTCGCTACTCCTATGATTCTTAATGGCGCGTATCTTACCGTAAATAGAAGCAGCGTTATAGCTTGATACTAAAAAGCGCAAGCATAGGAACAAGAGTAGGAAAGGGTGCTTATAAGCAGAAAGATTTAAGTATTTGAAAATACATAAGAAAGGCGGTTGATATTTCGATTTGGCTGCGTATAATTGCGCCCCAAGGTCAACAAGCCTCCTTTATGGTGTCTCTGCTGGTCCCCTCGCAACGATAAACCGTTAATCTGGTCAGGTCCGGAAGGAAGCAGCCACAGCGGTGGACTTGTGTGCCGAGGTGCGGCTGGTAGAGATGCCACCTTAATCTCCCCAAAGTTCTAAACTCTCCCTTTTTCACATCATTTCTATTTCATTCTTTAATGCCTTTATAAATCTCTTCACGATGTACCGTCACGTCTTTTGATGCTGTCACACCGACTCGAACTTGTCCTCCTTTGCGACTGATATTTAATTTCACCACGGCAACTACAAAAATGAACAAGACAAGACTCGCCCTATGTACCGCATCACCCGCGACGGCTTCGTCTTTTTGGCCATGGGCTTCACCGGCACCAAAGCCGCCCAATTCAAAGAAGCCTACATCAACGCCTTAAATCAAATGGAAAAACAGCTCCACTAGCAAAAACAACCACAGACAATCTAGCGCTAGCGAAAATGGACAGCTATTCCCTCCAAGGAAGGCAACTGCTCAACAATATCGTCAAATCCATGCAGATACAAAGCGACCCCGTCGTCGTTTCATTAAAAGAACTCATCGACCTAATCCAAGCAGTTCGTACTTTCCTAACAAAAAAAGCAACAGCAAATAGCACGACTAGCGTTTTAATTCAGGTAAGCAGACTGGGTAAACGACAACATCACCCGCGTCAAAGACTTTGCCCAACGCAACTTTGTAGACTTCTAAGCGGTAAGCAACTAAAGCCCCGATGTGGGCTTTAGTTGTTGTTTTTATTCGGATAAGAAGATAATTTTACTGGGCGTGTAGATGAAACTAATAATCTTAAAAAACTGGAGTATGGTTTGAGTATTTTCTTAACAGTAATTTCAGGCGTCTTTATTTTTGTTATTGGTCAGGCTATATTAAAACTTATTATTGAGCCTGTTCAAGAAGTGAAAAAAACTTTAGCGAAAATTCAAATAGATCAATTTTTATTAGGTCATATAGCCCATAATAGTGAAACGTTTGATCAAAATGATCTAGATAAAGTATTTAATGCTTATAGGGAGTATTCTGGAACTCTTATAGCACATACGACTTTAATACCTTTTTATAAAAACATTGCAAAAATTACAGGTTTGCCATCAAAAGATAAAATGATTGAAGCTTCAAGGAATTTAGTTAAATTATCTAATTGGATTAACTCTAGTAGTGATGTTAAATTAGGTCATATAATGAGAAATACGCAAGGCTTGGTTGATAATTTAGGGCTTTATTTAAGCCAAGCGGATAGGGTTAGCGACGATTTAATTCAAGAGCTTATGACGCCAAAAAGGAGAGACTAAATTATTTTTTAGAGTTTAGGAGTAGGTGAAAAATAGCGCTTAGCCTTTATCTGCTCAACAACATCGTCAAATCCATGCAGATACAAAGCGACCCCGTCGTTGTTTCCTCAAAAGAACTCATCGACCTAATCCAAGCCGTCCGCACTTTCCTAACAAAATAAGCAACAGCAAATAGCACGACTCGCTTTTTAATTCAGGCAAGCAGACTGGGTAAACGACAACATCACCGCGTCAAAGACTACGCCCAACGCAACTTTGTAGACTTCTAAGCAGCAAGCAACTAAAGCCTGCGAAAGTGGGATTTAGTTGTTGTTTTTATTGGGGTAAAGGGATAAGTTTGGGATTGGGTTAGATGGAATTAGCCGTCTTTCTAAATAGGAGAAAAATGTGGCATTACATCCTCATGTTCAGTACTTTTATAATGAATGGTTAAATAAAGCAGATAGCTACGTCGATAAAAGTCTTTCTGGTTATTTTAATAAAGCATTTTCACTGTTTACGCTTTATAACAAACTATATGCCGAAGCAACATTTTCTCTAGCGAGAGCGAAGATAATTAAGTTAAACGAAAGACAAGGGTTTCCAGATCGCAAAGGAGCAACAATATTTGCACCTCAATATATAGGGTATGAAAATCTAGAAAGAATATTTTCCGAAGATGAATGTGCTCGTTGCATCGATGAACTGGCTTATTTTATTGAAACAGGAAGGTTTTATATCAAGTTGAGTATGCTTTATGGGAAGCGTCAACAGATAAAAGATAAAGAATTAGCTGAGAATTTAAGGTCAAAGACAGTTGAGGTAAAAGTAAACGCTGTTATGGATTATATTTATACAGTTAGATGCAATATGTTTCATGGTAATAAGCAGTTTGATGAAGTTCAAGTGGATCTACTTGAACCAATAATCATCATTCTCCGCAAGGTCATAGTTGAACTATACGATAAGCTTTCAGATTCCGAGTTTGAGCCTAGAGGAAAAACCTTCATTTAATCCATGCAGATACAAAGCGACCCCGTCGTCGTTCCATCAAAAGAACTCATCGACCTAATTCAAGCCGTCCGCACTTTCCCAGAAAAATAAGAGCCCAAAAATCGCCCAGCTAGTTTTTTAATTTAGGTAAGCAGACTGGGTAAGCGACAACATCAGCCGCGTCAAAGACCTCGCCCAACGTAACTTAACAGACTTCTAAACGACAGGCTATTTCAATAAGTAAAAGCAAAGCCCACGGAAGTGGGCTTTGCTTGATTATCAGAGTAAGAAGAGATAATGTTCTGCTGGAATAAATTTGATATGGAGATCAGTTATGCACACACCTGTTGAGTATTATATAAAGCTTCCAATTGCTTTATTTCGAGCAGGGGCTCGGACAAAACCTAAATTTGATTATCTCAGAACGATGCCACCACGCGATGACACCCAAGTGTATGATGTGAAAATCGATCCGAAAACTAAGATGATTGATCATAAATCCGGTGGCTTAAGTTTGTTCATTACGCCTAACCTTAGATTTGGTCCTGATTGGTGGGTTTTACCAGAGGATACTCCACTTCCAGCAGGATTTACTTTAACCAAAGATTTAACAAATGGAATCTTTAAAGGTCATTATTCTATAAGATCTTTGGAGGATATCCATGTCGATATTTGGAAAAAAACTCTATTGGATTGGGCTAATGAGTACGCCATCCACGTGAGTGAATACAAAGATACAGTAGGAGAAAAAAATGTTTAATATAATGGAGTTACGCATAATTAGGGCGTCAGTTAAAGCTAGCATGGATAGCTTGTTGGAAAAGTTAAAAACAATTGATCCAGATAGTGATGGCGCCGTAGAAATTAGTAATGATTTGATGTTTTATCAATCTATTCTAGACACAATATCTGAAAACCCAGAAGTATAAATGGGGTTGTTCAACATAAAGCCTGAGTAATTATAAAGAAGCCCATCAAATAGATGGGCTTTGTGCATTGTCAGTGTTTCTTATAGCATTTACTCGTTCAAATGCCATCTCAAACTCTGGGTCGTCCATAAAAGGTTTTCGATTCTCCGCTCTGTCGTTACGGTGTTATTAGACTGACGCTGCTAACACGACTTTAAGCTCACTTGAAGCTGCTCTAAACGCTCTGCTACAACGTACTGATGAGCTTCTGGTATTGGAATTTGGGGGCAGATGAAAAATAGCACTGAGTCTTCATCGACCGCAAAAAGCTACGACAACCCAGCCGCCGCCCAACAAGCCTGCCAAGAGGCCTTATTGAAAGCCAACGCCAAGGCGCCAGCGTCACCCAAGACACTTATTCTCTTCTTTGAAATCGCTCACACATCACCATATTAAAATGGCGGGTGTGATGTTACTCAAGGAAAAAGTTTTTTAAGGCGAAGGGGTCAATAGATGAAACTCTTAGTTTAATTACTAACGTTGAACAAGAGACAGATTCTATGTAAGGGAGCCATAAAGATTCAAAGATTGCAGTTGAAGATTTGCTAATAAAGCTTGATCGTTCAGTGCCAAGTTTTACGCATTTAGTAAGAGGGTCATGATTTAAGAGCTGTTTTGTGTTGTTTTTAAAGTACCGGCTTTAGGTGATTTTTTGTGTTTCAGACGCCACCAATAAAACAGTTATAGAAACAATAAAACCGCCAGTTGGGCGGTTTTATTGTTTTAGCGCTTGGGCTAAGTGATCAGCCTTGGCTTACGAACTTCATTGAGATGGAGTTGACGCAGTGGCGGATGTTGTTTTCTGTGAGTCTTTCCCCTTCAAATACGTGACCTAAGTGGCCTTCGCAATTGGCGCAGACGATTTCTATACGTCGGCCGTCGGCGTCAGGGACACGTTTTACTGCATTGGGAATTTCGTCGTCAAAACTTGGCCAGCCGCAATGAGAGATGAATTTGTGTTCTGAGGTATAAAGCGGTGCATCACATTGGCGGCAAACATACAGGCCGCCTTCCATGGTGTCGGTGTATTCTCCAGTAAATGGGCGTTCTGTACCTTTATCAAGGATTACACTGGCTTCTACAGGTGTAAGTTTGTTGTATGGTTTACTCATAAGACTTGTTCTCCTGTCGCTATGGTGAGCGTTGTTAGCATAATTATGTCATGCCTTATTGTTGTAGAGTAAGACAATAAATTGCACGGTGAGTTCGAGTTTTTGTGAGTGTTGTTTTTTGATGATAAAAAGCCCGTCTTAAAGACAGGCTCTTTTATGTGTCAACGCTTCATTTTGGGTTGGGTTGGAATTTATTCAGTTAACCCTAGACGCTTTTCTTCGGCTTCGCGTAAGAAGCGGAAAAGCTTTTTACGGTTTGTGGTGTTGCCTGCTTGTGATACTTCTTTTTGAGATTGGCGAATAAGCTGTCTAAGCAGTTGAATGTCTTCAACCTGAGGGTTTTCCTCTAAATATTGCGACAGTTCTTCTTTGCTGTTTTCGCCAATTAGTGCATCACGCTTAATTTCAAGCTGATGAAATAGCTTGTTGTAAGCGGCAGATGTTGAGTCGAAAAGTGCGACACGATGCGCTATAGCTTCATGGTCTTCTGTGCGCATTACCTTGCCGATGTATTGCAAGTGTCTTCTCATGGCTTCATGTTGCTTTATGCGGCCAGCTTCAACGAATGCTTCGCGTAATGTGTCAGACATTTCCACTTTTTTAAGTTGGTTTTTACTTAGGCCTAATAGTTTTTTTCCAAGATCTTGCAGGGCTTCCATTTCACGCTTGATCTGGGTTTTGCTTTTAGGGATTTCTTCTTCGTTGTTTTCAAATTGATCAAAGTCTGTCATGGGAACCTATATTAGAAAAATAGTAGCGAGACCAAGGAAGGATAAAAATCCAACCACGTCGGTCACGGTAGTCAAAATTACGCTGCCAGCTAAGGCAGGGTCGATACCGATTTTTTTTAGCAAAATCGGCAGAAGTGTGCCAGTGGCTGCAGCAAATAGCAGATTTATTATGATGGCGCCCGCAATGATATAGGCAATCTTGATGTTGTCAAACCAAAGTGCGGTGAGGGCGGCGATAACCGTTGCCCAAAGAAGGCCATTTATGAGTCCAACGATGAGCTCTCTGTTGAGTAACCAGCGAGTATTGGTGGAGCCTATCTGATTGAGTGCGATACCGCGAATAACCAGTGTGAGTACTTGAGAGCCAGCTATACCGCCCATGCTAGCAACGATTGGCATGAGTATAGCTAATGCAACAACTTGGTCTAGCGTCTCTTGGAATAAACCTATGACGTAGGATGCGGTAAAAGCCGTTATTAGGTTTATGCCAAGCCACACTGCGCGTCGCTTAGTGGTTTTTATGATGGGTGCGAAGGTGTCTTCATCATCATCAAGACCTGCCATGCTTAACATGGAGTGTTCGGCTTCATCTCGGATAACATCTACAACGTCATCGATGGTGATGCGGCCAAGTAGCTTTTTGGTTTTGCTGTCAATAACAGGTGCAGAAACCAAGTCCATTTTTTCGAAAAGCTGTGCTACTTCGCTGGCTGGTGTCTCTGCATCAATGACCGTGAATTCTGTTTCCATGATGTCGCGCACGGTTGCGCTAACATCAGATACCAATAGTTTGGTGAGGGGGAGAGTGCCTAATAAGCGATCTGATCGGCTAACAACAAGTAGGTTATCAGTCATGTCTGGCAGGGTTGAGTGTCTGCGTAGATAGCGGAAAACCAGATCGACGGTGATGTTTGGACGTATGGTGATGGTGTCCGTGTTCATCAAGCCGCCGGCGGAATCTTCCGAGTAGCTTAATAGTGCTTCAACTCTTGTTCTGTCTTGCGAGGACATTGACGCAAGAACTTCTTTTACGACCTTTTCTGGTAGGTGTTGAAGTAAGTCGGCAAGGTCATCGCTTTCAAAGTGTTCGGATACGGCGATGAGTCGCTCTGTATCCATGTTTTTCATGAACTGTACACCAATATCTTCGCTTAGATATTGAAGTACTTCACCTTCGTTTTTTGCTTCGATTAACTCCCAAAGAAGCTTACGCTCTTTGGGAGGGGAGGACTCTAATAGACGAGCAACATCTTGTGCAGGCAAAGCCCCGTTAAGTAGATAACGGATTTGCATGGTGGCACCGGATTCAAGCGATTCAGTAACCGTTTGAAGGTGATTAAGCGTGTTTTGCTCTGACATAGAAGGTTTTACTCGTCTTCACCAAAGCGATTGTTGATTAATTCTATCACCGCCTTTATTGCGTCTTTTTCGTCTTCACCATTGGTTTTGACACGAATTTCTGTGCCTTTTCCAGCAGCCAGCATCATCATTGCCATAATGCTTTTGCCGTCAACATTGCGGCTGTCTTTTTCTATGGTGATGTCGCAAGAGAAGCGAGTGGTTGTTTCAACTAGTTTGCCGGCAGCGCGAGCATGCAAGCCAAGTTTGTTTATAATTGTGACGGACTCTTCCTGCATGCTGTTTCCCTATATTAATGAGTCAAAAATATTGAATAGTTCTTCATTGGTTTGTGCTGTACGCAGCTTGTCCAATGCTTCTGGAGACTGAGCAAGCTCGGCGATTTGGGCTAAAGTTGCAAGGTGTTGATCGCACTCATGAGGTGGAACAATTAGAGCAAATATTAGGTCAACCGCTCTTTTGTCGATGGAGTCGAAATCAATAGGCGTTTGTAGAGACATAACAACGATAGCGGTGTGGTTTGCAGACTCTAGACGGCAATGTGGAATAGCGATGCCGTTGCCAATGCCTGTGCTGCCTAGTTTCTCTCGACCAAGTAATGCGTCATAGATGGCTTCGTTGTCGCAATGTAGTCGATTTGAAGCGACTTCCGCAATGCTTTCAAGGACGCGTTTCTTACTAACAATATCTTGTTTTGCGAGAACGAGTTCCGCTTTTAATAATGATTTCAAGGACATGATAAAATGGTTTCCGTTTAGATCAGTCGTTTTCGTTCATTGGAAGGAGGGATGTTCATCGCCTCTCGATATTTGGCAACAGTACGTCGAGCAACCTGTATGCCTTGGTCTGCTAAAATAGCAGCTAGCTTGTTGTCACTTAGTGGTTTTTTTGCTGGTTCATCTGATACAAGCTTTTTAATCATAGCTCGTATTGCTGTAGAAGAACATTCTCCGCCAGAGGCTGTGTTGACATGGCTGGAGAAGAAGTACTTTAGCTCAAAAATACCTTTAGGTGTGTGCATGTATTTCTGGGTTGTTACCCTAGATATAGTTGATTCATGCATGCCAACTTCTTCTGCAACATCGTGAAGAACCATGGGTTTCATGGCTTCTTCGCCAAGTTCGAAGAAATCAATTTGTCGACTTACTATGCAGCTGGCCACTTTTAATAATGTTTCGTTGCGGCTCTGCAAGCTCTTCATGAACCATTTTGCTTCTTGAAGAGAGGTTTTGATGTAGGTGGCATCTTCGGCGGTTGTTGCTGTGCTAGCCATCGCTGAGTAAGTCTCATTGATTTTGATGGGCGGCAACGCGTCGTTATTTAGTTCAACTTGCCATACGTCATGGCGTTTTTTTACGGTGACGTCTGGAATAACGTAGTCGGTGTCATCTGCGTCGATCACTGAGCCAGGGCGTGGGTTAAGCTGTTGGATCAAATTGACGACTTCTTTTAGTGCTTCGTCTTTTAATTTTGTTTTGCGGCTTAACTGAGCAAAATCTCGGTTACCTAACAAGGGTAGGTAATGATCAATAAGATTGTGTGTGCTCTTGTATAGAGGGTGGCTCTGGAAAGCTTCCAGTTGCACAAGAAGGCAGTCGCGTAGGTCGATCGAGCATACGCCAACAGGGTCAAAGCGTTGTAGTCTGTGTTGTACAGCAATGACTTCGTCTAACTCAAGCTCTTCTAGTTCTGTACAAAGGGACTCACAAATGTCATCGGGGGAAATGCTTAAGTAGCCATCGGGTTGGACGCATTCAATGATGGCGTAAGCGATTTCGATGTCGCGATCTGACATGTGAGTTAAATTTAATTGCCATATTAAATGGTCTTGTATGCTTTCTGCTGGTGCATTTCGGCTTTCGAAGTCGCTATCGCCTTCGTAGCTGTTGTGATCACTGACGGCCGCAGAGCTTTGGTAGGTGTCATCCCAGTTACTGTCGATGGACAGTTCTTCTGGGATACTTTCTGTCCACTCGGACTCTACGCGTGCTTCTTCGCTATTGTTGTCGACTGTTGTATCTGCAGCACTTTTTGATTCTATACTGGCAGGGATGTCGCTATGAATTTGTTCGTCGTCGTCGAGCTCAAGTAGTGGATTAGACTCAAGGAATTCGTGAATTTCTTGTTTTAAATCCAACGTAGAAAGCTGCAGCAAGCGGATAGCCTGTTGCAGTTGTGGCGTCATGGTCAGCTGCTGACCGAGCTTTAATTGTAAAGACTGCTTCATAGAGCAACTCTTTCTTCTAATTGAATGAATTGGAACGAGTTGTGCATACTACTCCCTTTCTACAGCAATGATAAGGGGTTACAGGCGGAAGTCGTCGCCTAAATAGACCTTTTTTACTTGTTCATTGTTGATGACGGTACTGGCATCGCCAGATGCAATGATGTAGCCATTACCAACAATGTAAGCTTTATCGCAGATGTCTAGTGTCTCTCTGACGTTGTGATCGGTAATTAGGACGCCGATTCCACTCTCTTGGAGGTGTTTGATAATGTGCTTTATATCACCAACGGAAATAGGGTCTACGCCAGCAAATGGTTCATCAAGTAAGATGAATTTTGGGTTCATGGCAACAGCTCTCGCTATTTCGACCCGGCGTCTTTCTCCTCCTGATAAGGCCATTCCTAGGTTGGTGCGAATATGAGTGATATGGAACTCTTCTAAGAGCTCTTCTAGTCTTTCTTGTTGTTGCGCTTTTGTTAGTTTTTTGCGTGTTTCTAAGATGGCTAGAATATTATCCTCTACAGACATTTTTCTAAAAATAGATGCCTCTTGAGGAAGGTAGCCAACGCCTTTTTGAGCACGTGTGTGCATCGCGTCATGAGTAATATCTTGGCCGTCAATAAATATGCCGCCAGCATCGTTTGCTACCATGCCAACTATCATATAAAAGCAGGTTGTCTTGCCCGCGCCATTAGGGCCGAGTAGGCCAACGGCTTGGCCTGACTCAACGGAAATAGATACATCCTTTACGACTTGGCGTTTTTTGTAACTCTTTGCAAGGTGTTTTGCCTCTAGTATAGCCATCTATTTTTTGGTCTCAGGTGCTTGTTTATCTTTTGGCGCTTGTGGCTGTAAAGTCATTGAAACGCGCCCTGAATCTTTTTTCTCAGCACTGAAAGTGCCGTCATCGACCATATAAAGGATGTAGTCTGCAGTGATGGAATTTTGCATTCTACTTAAATAGCCGTCGCCGATGATTTCTAGTTTTGATTCGCTTGTTAGGTAATGTATTTCGTTACCTTTGCTAATAACAATGTTGCCGCTCCAATCTATTTGCTGGCTAAATTTCGCAGGCTTTCCTGTGGCTTCTAGGCTGCTGAATTGTCGAGTCTTTGGATCGGTTGTTACTTTAAGGTATTGCGCTTGAATTTCAATGGTACCTTGTTTAACAAATACATTACCTTTGTATATTGCTTCGCCTGAGTTTTGGTCGAATAATGCTTCATCTGCCTGTATTTCTAATGGTTTACTTGTGTCGTCAGGCAGTGCGTATGCGTATTGGCCAATTAGGGCCGAAGTGAGCAACACGCTGATGTTAATGAATCGTTTCATATTTTCCTCGTACAGATCCTGTCATCACGACTTCTTCTGAATTGATATAAGTTTTAATTTCTCCAGCAGAAGTCTCTCCTTGAGTGGAGATAAGTGTCGCGTTTCCATAGCTGGTTAGTGATTGATCTTTATCTAAGTAATGTATGTTGTCTGCACTGAGCTTTATATCTTCAGATTGGAGGTATTTTTTAGTTGCTCTAGCGTTTTCGGTTAATAGAATATCATTACTTCCGTCTTCAATAACCCCTTTATCTGCTTTTGCGCTCCATTGACCTGATTTTGTGTAGCGTTCAATACTCGGAGTTTCTAATAAGGTTCTGGATTTAGCTATATAATGCAGTGTTTGTTCTGCGTCGAGTGTTTCAATTAGAGCTCCATCGGTATCAAACTCTTTTACTTTGACTTTAGTGATGAAATAGTCGGGTGAGCTGCTTAGTGATTCAGTTTGAACCAAGTTTTGCATAGGTGTCGTCCCATACCACCCTAAAGAAGCCACTAATAGTAAAGCAGCCCCTATGATCGAGAGGTTTTTGGGTTTTATTAGTTGTTTAAGCGAAAGCATTACACCGAACCGTTTGTGCTAATGATAAATAAATAAACCCCATAAGAAGCAATCAGTGGTACACCTACCCATCGAGGGATGCTGTTGTTCTTCGTTCTTTTGAAGATGAAAATGGCAAGAGCAAGAGCGACGGTTAAGCCTAATACCCAAGGGAAGTCTCGGCTTGTTACGCTTCCATCAATTAATCCTGGTGCAATTAAGCCAGGTAGAGGAAGTACAGTTGCTAAGTTGAAGATGTTTGATCCTAAGATGTTACCAATTGCTATGTCGTGATGACCTTTTCGTACGCTGCTAACTGAAGCGGCAAGCTCTGGTAAGCTGGTTCCGACAGCAACGATAGTAAGGCCTATAACCAATTCGCTTACGCCTAAAGCGGTCGCTATGCCAATTGCTCCCCAAACAAGTAATTTTGAGCTACCTATTAAGACAGCAAGACCAATAAAGGCAATCAACAAAGATTTGCCAATAGAAGAGCCATCATCTTCGGGAAGGTCTGCTTTTAAATCATTTTCTAAATCTTTACTGCCTTTCAATAAAATCACCAAAATAATGATAAAAGCAGCAATTAATATGATTCCATCCCATACGCCAAGGGTCTGATCAAACAGTAAAAATCCTGCTAGCAGTGTGATTGCCAATACAAGAGGGACTTCTTTTGATGATAGGCCCGACGCTATTGGGATCGAGGAGAATAACAATGTGATACCGAAGACAAGAGCGATATTAGCAATGTTAGATCCGAGGACGTTGCCGACGGCAATTTCAGGGGCGTTATCCAGTGCGGCAATGGCTGAAACGACCATTTCTGGTGCTGATGTGCCGAACGCGACTAATGTAATGCCTATTATCATTGGATTAACATTTAGTTTCTCTGCTACAAGTGCAGAGTGTTCTATAAATTTGTCGGAACTCATTACGAGTAAAATTAAGCCTAGAATTAGGGCGATTGAAAACAACAGCATGGTATTGATATTACTCATAGATACAGGGAGTACCATTTAATGAGGTTTGACGTTGAAATTCAAGGCTTGATCTTATAAACAAAATGGATTTGGCTGTGTCGCGATTTTATTTATCGGGGGGCGATGTTAGTATCTGGCAATATTTTATAGGGATTAAAAAGGTGTGTCAGTGGTAGATGCTTATATAAAAGTCCAAAATGTTAGTTTTTCAAGGGGAGAGCGGTCTATTTATGAGAACGTTTCCCTTACTATTCCACGAGGTAAAATTACTGCGGTAATGGGGCCTAGTGGAACGGGAAAAACGACGCTGCTGCGTTTGATTGCGGCACAGCTTGCGCCAGATTCGGGCAAGATTTTAGTGGATGGTCAAGACGTTCATGCCTTGTCTCGCTCCGAACTTTATAAGGTGCGAAAGAAAATGGGCATGCTTTTCCAAAGTGGTGCTTTATTTAGTGATATGACTGTTGCTGAGAATATTGCTTTTCCAATGGAGGAGCACACTAAGTACGATGCAAAGAAAATCGCGGATATTGTGGCTGATAAGCTTTACAGTGTTGGTTTGCGAGGTGCTGTTAATTTGATGCCATCGGAATTGTCTGGCGGTATGGCTCGTCGTGTTGCTTTGGCTCGCGCGATTGCTTTAGATCCAGAGCTTGTTATGTACGATGAACCTTTTACTGGACAAGATCCAATATCGAAAGGGGTTCTTGTGAAGTTGATTCGTCAGCTTAATGATTCTGCACATATCACGTCGGTTCTTGTTTCTCATGATGTTGAAGAGTCTCTTTCTATCGCTGATCATGTTTGTATTTTGGCTGGTGGGCGGGTTATAGCTGAAGGTTCTGCGGATGAGATTCGAGCATCTGATGATGCTGAAGTGAAGCAATTTCTGAACGGTGAGCCTGATGGCCCTGTTCCCTTTCATTATCCAGAAGAAGATGTCTCTGGCAGGGTGGCGTTATGAAAAGTATTGGATTGTTAGGGGCGTCGCTGCTGGATTGGCTTGAAGCGGTTGGCCGGGCTGGAATATTTCTAGTGCAAAGCATTTTTAGATTGCCGGTACGCTTTAAGGAGTCCGTTAATTTATTAGTGAAGCAGCTTTACTCTGTTGGTGTGTTGTCTCTTGTTATTATTATTGTTTCTGGTGCTTTTATTGGCATGGTGCTGTCACTTCAAGGTTACAGCATTCTCGCTAAGTTTGGCTCAGAAGAGGCCGTTGGTCAGTTGTTGGCGCTTTCTTTGTTGAGAGAGCTCTCTCCTGTAGTGACGGCGCTCTTATTTGCGGGTCGTGCTGGGTCTTCTTTGACTGCTGAAATTGGATTGATGAAAGCAACTGAGCAGTTATCTAGTTTTGAGATGATGGGGGTAGACCCGTTGAGGCGAGTGATTGCGCCTCGCTTTATTGCTGGTGTGATTTGTTTGCCTATCTTGAGTTTGATTTTTTCTGCATCTGGTATCCTTGGTGGACATCTTGTGTCGGTCGAGTGGTTAGGTGTTTACGATGGTGCATTTTGGTCATCAATGCAGCAGTCCGTGTATTTTGATACTGATATTCTGAATGGTCTTATTAAGGCGTTATGTTTTTCAGTGGTTGTTACTTGGATAGCAGTTTATCAAGGGTATGAGTGTGTTCCTACTTCTGAAGGGATTGGTAAGGCAACCACTCGTACAGTGGTTTTAGGTTCATTGGCTATTTTGGCTTTAGATTTTGTATTAACCGCCGCTATGTTTGGGGATTTTTAGCATGAGAAGTAAACGTTCAGAGTTGATGGTTGGGTGTTTTATTGTATTGGGCGTTGCAGCTCTTGTTTATTTGGCTGTTCAGGTTAGTGGTCTTGCTTTTTCAAGTAAGAAAGATACTTATCAGGTCGTTGCTAGATTTGATGATATTGCTGGGCTAACAAGTCGGGCTAAAGTGTCTATTGCTGGTGTAGCAGTTGGTAATGTTGAGTCCATCACGTTTGATAAGGACTTATATATGGCTTTAGTCACAATGAATATAGATTCAGACGTTAACAATATTCCTACAGATAGTTCTATTGCTGTTTTGACAAGTGGTTTGTTGGGCGAGAAATATCTGGGTATTTCTATTGGTGCTGATGATGAGATGCTTAAAAATGGCAGCGAGATTTATGACACTCAATCGGCTCTAGTTTTGGAGACTTTGATTAGTCAGTTTTTGTTCAAAGGTGGCGATTCGGAGAAGTAGTATATGTCTAAGATTTTATCTGGTGTTATTTTTGTTTTTGCTTTGCTCGGCTCGGGTCTGACTTGGTCTAGCTCTGAAGGTGCAAGGGATGCCGTTATTAAAGTGGTAGATGCCTTTCGAACTGATATTGTCGCTGATAAGGCGGTATTGTCTAAAGATCCAGCTTTGTTAGAAGAACGAGTTGATAGTATTTTAACGAAAGTGGTCGATTTCGATGATTTTTCTAAAAAAGTGATGGGCAAATATTATCGAAGAGCGTCGCCTGAGCAGCGTACTCGCTTTGTTAATGTGACTAAAGATACCTTGTTGAAAACATACGGTACTTCTTTGCTTGAGCTTGATGCCGATCGAATTAAGGTTTTGCCTTTAGGTCCTCAAGGGAGTGGCAGGGAGACAAAGGTTGATGTTGATTTCCAAATGGAGGCTGGTGGTATGTTAAATATCAGTTTTTATATGGAAGAATCTAAAAAAGGTGTTTGGATGTTGAGTAATGTTGTAATTAATAATATCAACTTCGGCTTAACTTTTCGTAAGCAGTTTGGCGTTATGATGCAGCAAAATAAAAACGATATTGACCTTGCTATCTCAGCCTGGAAAGAGTCTTTAGCTAAGAAGTCTTAATTTAGGCGTTATTGTTTTGCAACGATATAGAATCCGAATCCATTAAGTGGGTTCGGATTTTTTGCTTTTTAGGCTCTGAGCATTGTCAGTCTTGATTAAAATCTTAGAAAACAAGTGGTTTTTTATTCAGAGTTGGGCATAGAGGTGTTAAGTAGTTGGCTGTACTCATGTAGAATAGTGAGATCAAGCATATTTATCTATTGGAGCGACTGTGAACGCAGGTGAAGTTAAAGCACTTTTAGAATCCTCTATCCGTAACTGTGAAGTGGTTGCCGAGGGAGAAGGTTGTAATTTTCAAGTAGTTGTAGTGACAAGTGAATTTGAAGGCCTGTCTACAGTTAAGAGGCAGCAGCTTGTATATTCACATCTTCAAGAAGCTATTTCTAGTGGCGCTATTCACGCCGTTACAATGAAAACCTATACGCCAGAACAAATAAGCAAGCTATAAAAGCTATTATAAGAGATTAAAAATATGGATAAGCTTCTGATTACCGGTGGTACTCGGCTTAATGGTGTTGTTCGCGCTTCTGGTGCGAAAAATGCCGCGTTGCCCATTCTAGCGGCAACCTTGTTAACAAAAGAATTGATCACAATTAAAAACCTTCCTCATTTACATGACATTACCACCATGCTTGAACTACTTGGTTCTATGGGGTGTGGTGTTGTTGTTGATGAAAAAATGAGTGTGCAGTTAGATGTTTCAACACTTAATAATTGTGAAGCGCCTTATGATCTTGTTAAGACTATGCGCGCTTCTATTTTAGTGCTTGGTCCTTTAGTTAGTCATTTTGGTAAAGCGGTTGTGTCGCTTCCTGGTGGTTGTGCGATTGGTAGTCGCCCAGTGGATTTGCATTTGCGTGGTTTGGAAGCCATGGGTGCGACAATTTCTGTGGAAGGTGGTGATATCGTTGCAAGTGTTGATGGTCGTCTTAAAGGCGCACGCATCTTCTTTGATAAAGTTACTGTAACCGGAACAGAAAATCTGTTGATGGCTGCGACGTTGGCTGATGGGCAAACTATTTTGGAAAACGCAGCGCGTGAGCCTGAAGTAGTTGATTTAGCTGAGTGTCTAATTGAAATGGGCGCTAAGATTACTGGTCATGGAACGGATACTATTATTATTGATGGTGTTGAAGCGTTGCATGGTACTAGTTATCCAGTTATGCCAGATCGTATTGAGACAGGTACTTTCTTGGTTGCGGCTGCAATTACGGGCGGTAAAGTCCGAGTGATTGATACCAATGTTAAATCACTTGAGGCTGTACTTTCTAAGCTAGAAGAAGCTGGCGCGAAAGTGACTTGTGGTGATGATTGGATCGAAGTGGATATGGAAGGGCGTCGTCCAAATGCTGTAAACATCAGTACCGCTCCGTATCCTGCATTTCCAACCGATATGCAAGCGCAGTTTGTTGCCTTAAATTCAATTGCGAACGGCGTAGGTCGAGTTATTGAAAATATCTTTGAAAATCGCTTCATGCATGTTGATGAAATGCTTCGCATGGGGGCTGATATTGAAGTCACTGGTAATACGGCTATCGTGCGTGGTTGTGAGCGCTTGAAAGGCGCACCAGTCATGGCGACAGACTTACGTGCTTCTGCAAGTTTAGTGCTTTCTGCTTTAGTGGCAGAGGGTGATACAAAGATTGATCGTATCTACCATATTGACCGTGGTTATGAGTGTATTGAAGAAAAATTCGGTTCATTAGGTGCGAAAATTTCACGGGTCTTAAATTGATATGAGTAAAACATTAACGATTGCGCTGTCGAAAGGGCGCATTCTTGGTGAAACTTTACCGCTTTTAGAAAAAGCGAATATTGTTCCAGTTGAAGATATTAGTAAAAGCCGAAAATTAATATTCGACACAAACCATGAACATATTAAGTTGGTGATTTTGCGCGCGACTGACGTACCAACTTATGTCGACCATGGTGTGGCAGATTTTGGTGTTGCTGGTAAAGATGTGTTGATGGAAGCGTCTACTAAAAACCTTTATGAGCTACTAGACCTCAAAATAGCAAAATGTCGTTTGATGACGGCTGGCGTTGTTGGTCAACCTTTGCCAAATAGGCGTTTGAAAGTAGCCTCTAAGTTTATTAAAACGGCGAAAGCGTATTTTGCTGAGCAAGGTATTCAGGCTGATGTGATTAAGCTATACGGTGCTATGGAATTGGCACCTATCATGGGCTTGGCAGATCTTATTGTAGATATCGTCGATACTGGCAATACGCTAAAAGCAAATGGTCTTGAGGCTCGTGAATTGATTGCGCCAATCAGTACCCGTTTGGTGGTCAATAAAGCGGCTTATAAAACGAAGTATTCTGAAATCGAGCCTATCCTAGAAATGATACGTCGTGCGGTTGAAGATAACGAGGGTAAGTAATTGAACCTGAATATTCGAGAATTCTCTTCTAGCTCTGATGGTTTTCGCTCTGAGTTAGAATCTTTGCTTGCATGGGACTCAGTGTCTGATGCTGGTGTGCAAAAAGCCGTAGCAGATATTGTTGAGCAAGTTCGTCTTAATGGTGACTCTGCAGTAATTGAGTTTACAAACCGTTTTGACCGTCGACAGGTTGATTCTTCTAAAGAGCTTGAAATCTCTCGTGAAGAATTGGCTTTGGCAAAAGGTCGCGTCAGCGCGGAGCTGGTTGCTAGTTTGGAAGCGGCTGCAAAACGTGTGCATGATTATCATGAGCGTCAAAAACAGCCTTCTTGGCAATATCAAGAAAATGACGGCACAGTGCTTGGTCAAAAAGTTACGCCTTTAGATCGTGTTGGTGTTTATGTGCCAGGCGGTAAAGCAGCCTATCCTTCATCTGTATTGATGAACGTAATGCCTGCTAAAGTAGCTGGCGTTGGCGAAATTATCATGGTGGTTCCAACGCCTGATGGTTTGGTTAATGATATCGTTTTGGCGGCGGCTTATATTGCTGGTGTGGATCGTGTGTTCACTATCGGTGGTGCGCAGGCTGTCGCGGCTTTGGCTTATGGTACAGAAACGATTCCCAAGGTCGATAAAATTGTCGGTCCTGGCAATATATACGTGGCCACAGCTAAAAAAATGGTATTTGGTGTTGTTGGTATCGACATGATCGCCGGACCTTCTGAGATTTTGGTTGTTTGTGATGGTAAGACGGATCCAGATTGGATTGCTATGGATTTGTTCTCTCAGGCAGAGCATGATGAAGATGCTCAATCTATTTTAATTTCTCCTGACTTGGCTTTTATTAAAAATGTAAAAGCTTCCATGGAGCGTTTGATTGAAACGCAAAGTCGTAAAGATATTATTAAGGCGTCTTTGGAAGGTCGTGGTGCTTTTATCCATGTTGAAAATATGGATGAAGCTATGGATATTGCGAACATTGTTGCTGCTGAGCACCTTGAGTTATCGATCGATGAGCCTGAGAAGTGGGCCGAAAAAATTCGTCACGCTGGTGCTATTTTTATGGGTCGCCATACGCCGGAAGCATTGGGTGATTATTGTGCAGGACCTAATCATGTTTTGCCAACGTCTGGTACGGCAAGGTTTTCATCTCCTTTGGGGGTTTATGACTTCCAAAAGCGTAGCTCTTTGATTTATTGCTCGCCTGAAGGGGCAAGTGAATTGGCGAAAATTGCTTCTCCTTTGGCTCGTGGAGAGTCTTTGGAAGCGCACGCTATGTCGGCTGAATACCGTATTCTGAAGGATGCTTAATGGCGAATAATTCTTCGCACCCAGCGGCGCTTTACAAGCTGCGAAAGGTAACGCGCATTTCTGCGTTGGTTATTTTGCTTTTGGTTGTGGTTGGGTTCTTTATGCCAGCGGATTATCGGGTGGAGCGTAGTGTTGTTATTAACGCTCCTCGCGATGTGGTTTATCAAGATATCCTTCAAGGAGATCGTTTACCAGATTGGATGTTTGTGCAAGATGGTAAAGTTGCTTCATTTGGTGGTGTTTTGGGGAAGGGTGATTCCGTAGCTTTGGTTTATGATAAAACAGCCGACCAAGGGCTTTTGTCTGTGATTGAATCATCAGAATCTGTTATTCGGTTTGATGTTCGTCCTAAGCCAAAGGTAAATCTAGTTCATAATAAAATTGTATTACAAGAAAATGAAGGTAGTACAGTGGTTAAATGGACTATTGAAGGGAATCTTAGCGCTGGTTTGTTGAGCCCTTACCTTGCTATGTTTGCAAACAATATTGCGGGTAGTAATTTTGAGCGCAGTTTGCAGAAGCTAAAAGAGCAAGTTGAGCTTCTGCACTAGCAATTATAAATGATGTGTTAATAGTTGATGCGCTGCATAGTGGGTTGTTTTTCTAGCATGATATTGGTCTGATAGGATTGCTGCCCACGAATACCTACTAGAGAGATATTTGTTCCAGGTTTTAGAGATGCGATTAGGTGTCTTATCTGAAATGGATCTTCACTTGGCGTATTGTTGATCTCAAGAATAATATCTCCCACTTCTATGCCAGCTTTCTCTGCTGGGCTTTCTTTTGTTATATCGCTTACTAGTAGTCCATGTTCTGATGGTAGTAGTAAGTTTTCTGCTAGTGTCTTAGTGATTTTTTGAGCATCCATTCCTAAATATCCTCTTACTACTTCGCCGTGTTTTATAATGTCAGTCATCACATCAAGAGCGTCGTCAATCGGTGTTGCAAAGCCTATTCCCTGAGAGCCTCCAGTGCTTGAGTAAATTGCAGAGCTAATGCCAATGAGTTCGCCTCTCAGGTTAACTAAAGCGCCACCTGAATTTCCAGGGTTTATTGCTGCGTCAGTTTGTAGGAAGTTTTCATAAGTGTTAAGTCCTATGCTGTTTCGGCCTTTTGCGCTAATGATGCCAGCGGTGACTGTTTGGCCGATCCCGAATGGATTTCCTATGGCGAGGATTTGATCTCCAATAGATATCTCGTCACTGTTACCCATTTTAATGTTGGGCAGGTTGGGTAGATCTATTTTTAAAACGGCTAGGTCGGTTGATGGATCTGAGCCAATTAGCTTTGCTTCAACACGTCTGCCATCGTTAAGAGCGATAACAATGCTTTGTGCATTTTGAATGACGTGGTGATTGGTCAGGATGAAGCCATCTTTTGTGGCAATTACGCCGGAGCCTAAGTTGATGCTGTGTTTTGCGGTATTTAAGTCGTTTAGGCCTTTTTGTTGTAGGACTTGGGTATAGATATTAACAACAGAAGGGGTGGCGATTTTGACTGGTGTTGAGTAGCTTGAAAGTGAGGTTTTTTGTTTCTCCTGTATAAGTAATACGGCTAGGCCTATACAAGTGCCAGCGAGAATAGCGATAATGATTGGTATACAGTAATTTTTTTGATTCATAAGGTATAAGGAGTTGTTTTGCTACGCAGTGAATTTGAGTTATTGCTTAATAAGACATTAAGTCCAAGTCGTTTCAGGGATTATGCGCCCAATGGTTTGCAGGTGGAAGGAAAAAAAGAGATTAACCGCGTGGTGACTGGGGTAACTGCTAGTCAGGCGTTAATTGATGCTGCTATCGAGTATAAAGCGGACGCTATCTTTGTGCATCATGGCTATTTCTGGAAGAATGAGGATCCGCGGATTGTTGGTATGAAATATCGACGCATTTCTTCTTTGATTAAAAATGACATCAATTTATATGGCTACCATTTGCCTTTGGATGCGCATCCTGCGTTGGGTAACAATGCTGGATTGGCTGATGCAATAGGGCTTTTAAATCGTTCCAGTTTACAATTTGGTGTGCCTATAGAAGAGTCTATTGGTGTTGTTGGGGAATTGAGTGAGCCGGTTTCGGCGGTTGTATTTCAAAAGATAGTCGAGGCCGCGGTAGGGCGAGATATACTTTTTGAACGCGTGAATGATCAGCCTATTTGTCGTGTTGCCTTGTGTACGGGTGGCGCGCAGAGTTATATAGAGCAAGCGGTAGCCGTTGGTGCGGATGTGTTTATCACTGGTGAAGTTTCTGAGCAGACAATTCACATTGCGCGTGAGATGGATATTCATTTCATTGCCGCGGGGCATCATGCAACTGAGCGCTTTGGTGCTAGATCTATGGCTGCGTATTTATCAGATGAGTGTGGTCTTTATGCGGTTTTTATTGATGTGGACAGTCCAGCTTAGTGGTGGCGCTGACTAGATATAAAAATGGGCTCTTAAAAAGCCCATTTTTATTGATTTGTTTTCTTGTTAGATGGTTCGTTTAGGCTCGATATCGACATTTCTTTCATCAAAACCAAATGTTTCACTTAGCATGCCTGGCTCTTTATCTTTTTTTAGAGCGTAATCTCGCGGTGGTTCTGTGAAAGTGTGTTCTTCAGTTGTGTCTGCGTTGTTTGTTGTGCTTTTTTCGACTTTTATGTTGCTTAATTGACTTGCGTTATCGGCAAGAGAGTTTCTTAAGTCGGCCAAGCGTTTTTCGACGGACATTAGTTGTTCATTACTGTCTGTGAAGAAGTTGTCGATAATGACTTGTTTGCTGTCTAATTCCTGCTGTAGCGATTTCATAGTGATGATGTTTGAGCTTGAATCAGCTTTCTTGCTGTTATTTTTTGCACTGTAGCTTTTAAGAGCAAGTGTAGCGACACAGCCAATAATAATGCCGGTAATAAAGATAATAATATTGAATTCTTCTAAGTTCATGACTTTCTCCAAAAAACAGATAATCCATTATAGCGAAACCACCCCTACGATAACAGCTTGATAGGTGTTGTTTAAGATGCAATTTGCTAGAATACTCATAATTTACTAATCGAACGAAAGAGCGGCGATGACACCCATTACACGTTACAAGCAAGATTTAACAAGAGCAGACTTTAATTATGATCCCGCTCAAGAAGAAGCAGTGGAGGCGCTGCAGGATTTATTTGACCGCTTAATTGCAAATCAGACTGATAAATCTTCCAGTGGTTTTTTGGGGCGCTTTCTGAAAAAGAAAGCTCCTGCTGTTGAGCAGGGCTTGTATTTCTGGGGTGGTGTAGGGCGAGGAAAGACCTATCTGATGGATACCTTTTTCGACTGTTTGCCAACGGAAAGAAAAATGCGTCTGCATTTTCATCGTTTTATGCAGATGGTGCATCAAGAGCTTCGTAAGCTTCGTGATGTGAAAAATCCGCTGGAGATAGTTGGGAAAGAAATTGCATCTAAAGCGCAGGTGTTATGTTTTGATGAGTTTTTTGTAACGGACATAACGGATGCGATGATTTTGGCGGGGTTGCTTGAGGTGTTGTTTGAGAACGGCACGACTCTGGTGGCAACCTCTAACATAGAGCCTGATGGTTTATATAAAAATGGTTTGCAGCGTGCGCGTTTCTTGCCGGCAATCGATCTTGTGAAGAAGCACACTAAGGTGATGAATGTTGATGGTGGTGTAGATTATCGATTGCGTACTTTGAAGCAGGCTAAGCTTTATCACTTCCCATTGAGTGAGGATGCAGATGAGGCGTTGAATGAGCGTTTCATGAGTCTAATCTCTGATGCTTCTCATATCGTTGAAGGTGGAGCTGCAGAAATTGAAGGTCGTAATATTCCTCTGCTACGAAGCTGTGAAGGACTTGCTTGGTTTGATATTAAGGCGTTATGTGATGGGCCGAGAAGTCAGGTTGATTACATTGAGTTGGCGCGTTTATACAGCACAGTTATTATCTCGAATCTACCTCAAATGGATGCCTCGCGAGATGATCTAGCGAGGCGTTTTATTAACTTGGTTGATGAGTTTTATGATCGTCATGTTAAGGTGATTTTTTCTGCTGAGGTCGCTATTCCAGATATTTACACTGGTACGCGCTTGGCCTTTGAATATGATCGTACGGTGAGTCGATTATTAGAGATGCAATCGGAAGAGTATTTGTCTTTAGAACACCGTCCTTAGGTGTATTTCGACTTTCATATTTAATTCTGTTGGTATATACTTCGCTCGCCTTTTTAAAGGTAAGTGTACGTTGATCGAATATTTATATTTGGCCAACCAATAATAATAGGTATAGCGTGTCATTGAGCACGCGTATTGAAAGGGTTTTTTGATGAAAACTTTTACAGCTAAACCTGCTGAAGTTCGCCGCGACTGGTTCGTGGTTGATGCTGAAGGCAAAACTCTAGGCCGCTTGGCTACCGAAATTGCTCGTCGTCTACGTGGCAAGCATAAAGCTGAATTCACTCCGCACGTTGATACTGGCGATTATATCGTTGTTGTTAATGCTGAGAAAATTCACGTTACTGGTAACAAAGCAGCAGCTAAACAATACTACCGCCATACTGGTTATCCAGGCGGCTTGCGTTCTATGAATTTCGAGAAGTTGATTGATCACGCTCCTGAGCGCGTTCTTGAAATCGCCGTAAAAGGTATGTTGCCAAAAGGTCCATTGGGCCGTGCAATGCACAAGAAAATGAAAGTGTACGCTGGTACTGAGCATCCACATGCTGCTCAACAGCCTCAAGCCCTTAACATTTAATACGGAAGATCATTATGTCAGCTACTCAATACTACGGTACAGGTCGTCGTAAAACGTCTACCGCTCGTGTGTTCCTTAAAGCGGGTTCTGGTAACCTAGTTATCAACAACCGTACTCTTTCTCAGTACTTCGGTCGTGAAACAGCTCAGATGGTTGTTCGTCAACCTCTTGAACTTGTTGGCGCTACTGAAAAATTTGACGTTTACATCACTGTTAAAGGTGGTGGTATCTCTGGTCAAGCTGGTGCGATCCGTCACGGTATCACACGCGCTTTGATGCAATACGATGAGACTCTACGTCGTACTCTACGTTCTGCAGGATTCGTTACACGCGACTCTCGTGAAGTTGAACGTAAGAAAGTTGGTCTACGCAAAGCACGTCGTCGTCCTCAGTTCTCTAAGCGTTAATTTTCGCTTTGGAATTATTATTAAAACGCTTGGTGTTTTCGCCAAGCGTTTTTTTTGCTTGAAATAAAGTTGGTTACAGAATTCTTGCAACAAAATGTTTTTTCTAAGAAAAATTGTTTGAAAATAATGCTAGAATAGCCGAGCTTTAAAGTTCATGGTTTCGCAAGTGTATTTTTTTGTTTGCTGCGTATTGCCTGCCATCTAGGTTTGAGATATCTCTCTGCTTAGAGTCGAGTGCTAAGTTAAAGCCTTGTTTTATAAAAGGTATGCAAGCGAGCATTCCATGAAAGATTTTCTGTGTTGACGATATCGTGTAATATTTTTGTTACTTCGTCACCATATTATAGTTTGTCCCCTCCTTTGAAGGGGATGTAGATGTTTTCAATATAGGGGTTAGACATGGGTGTTATTGCAAAGCGCTCCTCAATGACGTTCTTCTCTGATGGAGAAGATCATTACAGCCATCGAGTTCGTATTGTATTGGCTGAGAAAGCCGTCACAGTGGACATCATAGATGTAGACCCGTTTAACAAGCCAGACGAGTTGGCGGATGTTAATCCATACAATGAGCTACCAGCTTTAGTTGATCGCGACTTGGTTCTTTATGAGCCAAATGTGATGATGGAATACTTGGATGAGCGTTTTCCACATCCACCGTTGCTGCCTGTATATCCTGTTGCTCGTGCTGAAAGTCGTTTGTTTATGTACCGTATTCAGCGTGACTGGGCCAAGTTGGTTGATTTGATTCTTACTAGTAAAGACAAAGAAGCTGTCGCTAAAGCTCAGAAAGAGTTACGTGAAGGTTTATTGAACGTTACTCCGATCTTTGAAGAAAAACCTTACTTCATGAGTGATGAGTTTACTATTGTAGATTGCTGCTTGGCTCCAATCTTGTGGCGTTTGCCTATACTTGGTGTAGAGATTCCAAAAGATCAAGCAAGAGCGTTATACAAATATATGGATCTTGTCTTTGCTCGTGAGTCTTTTCAAGAAAGTCTTTCTGAGGCTGAACAAGAGATGCGTTTAGACTAAACTGAGGCTTTGTCTCGGTTTTGTTAAGTAGCAAAAGAGGAGCTTATGGCTCCTTTTTTTTACGAAATATTTATTAGGTAGGAGATAAAATGTTACCGAAAAGATCTTATTTATTAAATGCCGCTTATTCTTGGGTTGCTGATAACGATATGACGCCTTATTTGCTGGTAGACGCTCAGCAAAAAGATGTCGTGGTGCCTACCGAGTTTGTTAAAGATGGTCAAATAGTTTTAAACATTGGTATGTCTGCTGTTCGCCATTTGATTATGGATAAAGAGGCGGTTTCGTTTGAGGCGCGTTTTAGTGGAAAACCTATGCAGGTTTATGTGCCAATGCGAGCGGCGCTGGCTTTGTACGCGAAAGAAAATGGTGATGGATTTGTTTTTCCAGATGAAGAGTTCTTTGATGAGCCAACTCCAACACCGCCAGAACCTAAAAAAGGTTTTCAGTTGAAAGTTGTGAAATAAAGAATATCGTTATATTTTTCTAAAAAAAGAGCCATTTCAAAATGGCTCTTTTTTTGTCTCAAATATTTTTAATTTAATCTGCTTAGTCTTCGTAGCCAAACAGTTGGCGCTCAAGTAGGTCAACTAGAATGTGAATGACGCTAAGTTGGCATTCATGTACTCTTGCTGTTCCAAGAAGGTTGATCTTTATCTCTGTATCATCCTGAGAGGTGAGTGATGAAACGTTTTTAGCTTCTGGGCTAGTGAGCGCAACTATACTCATTTTGCGTTCATGGGCGGCTTGAATGGCTTGTATTATTGGCGAGGTGTTACCTCGGTTGGCAATGACAAACAAAATGTCGCCTTGGTTACCTAACGCGGTAATTTGCTTCGAAAAAACATCGTGGTAGCTATCGTTGTGAGTGATGGCTAAAAGAGCTGAGCCTTCACCGCTCAGGTTTATTGCGGGTAAGCCTGGGCGTTCTCTATCCATTCTGTCCAACAGGAGTGTGCTGAAATACTGTGATAGGTGAGAGCCGGTACTGTTGCCGATGCAGATAACTTTCCCACCAGAAGCAATGCTTGAAAAAATCACTTTTGCAGCATGTTCAATATAAGGCGGTAAACTTTCCAGAGCTTGTTGTTGTGCTTCAAAACTCTGGGCAAATTGTGTGTAGATTGCTTCTTGAAAATCCATAGTGATTAAAATACTGCTTTAAGCCAAGTTAAATGTTGTGTGTCTATTTTTTCGTCAAATAGTATCGCATCGAAGCGACTTGCATTGTTTACTTTATTATTCTTTTGTAGCCATAAAGCCGCGCTGTTGCGTACTTTCTTAAGCTTAGATTGTCCAAGGCTTTCAGCGGCACTTCCATGGGCGCTGTTTGCTCTGAAGCGAACCTCTACAAAAACATAGGTGTTTTGATCTAAAAAAATTAAATCAATTTCCCCGATACGGCAGAAAAAGTTTCTTTCTACAAACCGAAGCCCTTGCTTTAGGAGAAAGGCTTCGGCTGCTTGTTCTGCTTTCTCGCCGTTATTTTTCGGTACTTTCCTTTTGTTCAAAAAACTGATGGCTGGTCGCATATACCAAATTTCCTTTTCGGTAAGTCATGATCTCTGGTCTTTTATGAAATATGCCATTTTCATCCATGGTGATAATGCCAGTATTTGCAGAAATTTTGGTGCTAGGAAGTAAGGTGAATAGTTGGTATTTGTTTGCTAGTAAATACGAATCAGCGCCTAGGGCTTGTAGTCTGCGCAAAATATTTGAGCTTTGATTTTTAGGCAAAGCATCTAGCGACGTGTTGTTTGGTGTAAGGGCAGGGACTTCAGTGAACAGTATGCGCTCAATGTCTTCAGGCTTGGTTGATCTTTCTGGTGCGCTATCGTTCAGCGTGCTGCTGGCCAGCATAGGTATCTTGTCGGCAAAATAGAAATCTAGCAGAGGTCTGATTTGTTTAGCATCATTAAGCTTGCCAATGTAATAGACATAATCTAGGTCTTCGCGAGATCTTGCAATGCTATCTACACTTGTACCTATCCATTTTTCAACGGATCTTTTACGGGCATAACTTTCATTAATCAGTAGCAATTTCTGAATCGCATCCTGTCTGCCTTTTGGTGTGTTGGCATAAGACTGATTGGAAGTAATTGTGACATTTTCTTTCGCAGCTGCAGCGCGGAATTCATCGCTCTGTTTTAGTGCCCACGTGTCTTGCGTACTTAGGATTGCGGCTTTTGTTGCGCCTTCTTGTTTCGCGAAGGTGATTAGCTCATGTATCTCGTCTTCAGCACTTAAAGAGAAGTGGTAAAGATTTTTTGGATGTTGATTAACATCAAGCTGGTTTAGCGCGATCACAGGGTAAGGAAGATCTAAGTGGCTAACTTGAGCAACATTGTTTTTTTGCAATGGCCCAATAATAACATCCGGTTGCTGTTCATTGGCGGCGGCAATTGCTTCATTAATGCTTGGGTAATCGTCTATGTTGACGATACTAACTTGTGGTCTTGCTTCTTTCTGGTTGTAAAAAGAAGCAAAAAAACCATCTACAATAGCTTGAGATGCACGTTCTAATCTACCGCTCATTGGCAGCATCAAGACAATTTTTTTCGGTGCCATCTGTTCAACGGATGACATGACTTTGAAGTCTTGTGGCGGTGAAATTGCAGCTGGGTGATTTGGGTTTTCAGCTTGCCAGTTTTTGAACATAGTTAATTGTTGTTCGATAGAAAGAGATTGGTCTCTTAATATATTACTGATAGTTAACCAGCCATTAAGCAAAGGCTTCTGCTGCTGGTATAATTCATCAATTTCATTCTGTGTTAAATTCTGGATAGCCATCCATAGTTTTGCTTGATTACCTTCGCCTTCGTTAAGTGGAAGGTTATAAGTCAAATCCATTCGCAGATTCACGACTTCTAGCCAATTGCCAAAATACTCAAGAATAGACGCTTTTGTTTCTTTCCATCTATTCTGGTTGTCTGGATGGTTTGCTGCTGGCAACTTGTTGGCTTGCTCCAAGTAGCTCAAAGCATCGGTAGAATTATCTAAGTTTGATGCTGCTAAAGCGGCGAGTAAGTAAGCTTCAAATTGAATAGAAGAAGAGGTAATCAGTACCTTGTTCTCTAGTACGTCAACAGTTTGTTGGAACTCGCCTTGCTCATAGAAGTTTTTTGCTGCGTTATAAGCATCGGCTAGCTCCTTTGAAACATCAGATGCTTTCTTTGGATGATAAATGCTAGGTGGCAGAGTTCTTTCCAATGCACCGTTATTGTTGGCGTTCTGAAGTCTGTTTTGAGACTGATCCATATTTAAATTCATGGAATTACAGGCGCTTAGCAGAAAAGTGCAAAGAGTTAATGATATGATGCGGTAATTAATTAGGCTCATAAGCTTATAAAATGACAAATAAAAGAGGCAACATGGTACCACATAGTTCTGATGATGCGAGAGGGTCGCTGTACATAGTTGCTACTCCAATTGGCAATCTAGACGATTTTAGTAAGAGAGCGGAGCAAACTTTACGTGATGTAGATTATATCGCTGCTGAAGACACTCGACACACTCGACGGTTACTCAATCATTTTGCGATTGAAGCGAAGCTATTTTCCATTCATGACCACAATGAGAAAGACAAAGCTGACTATGTAGCTAGCTTATTGGACGAAGGCAAAAATGTCGCTTTGGTATCTGATGCAGGAACCCCACTTATTTCCGATCCTGGTTATCATGTTGTCCATGCATTACGCGAAAAAGGTCATAAGGTTGTACCAATTCCAGGTGCTTGTGCTTTGGTTGCAGCTTTGTGTGCTTCCGGCTTGCCAACGGATCAGTTCTTTTTTGCGGGTTTTGTGCCAGCCAAATCCAAAGGGCGTTGTGACTTATTTGAATCTTGGAAGAAGCAAGCTGGTACTGTGATTTTTTACGAATCCACTCACCGTGTTTATGACTCCATTGCTGATGTGCAAAAAGTCTACGGTGACGATGCTCAGCTTGTATTAGCTCGCGAAGTAACGAAAACCTTTGAAACTTTTTTATCTGGTACAGCAACTGAAATTCTTGCCAAGTTCGATGCAGATGCTAACCAAATGCGCGGTGAGTTTGTTGTTATGCTGAGTTTTACGCAAGAAAGCGGTAACGAAGCTGAATTAGAAGCGAAGCGTATACTTACGATTTTGTTGGAAGATTTACCGGTTAAACAAGCAGCCGCTATGGCAGCAAAATTAACAGGTGAGAAGAAAAACTACCTCTATAAAATGGCATTGGAAATGCAGGGCGAATAGATTTTCGCCTCTTGCCTTTGGTAAACATCCATAGAAAAGGTGGGTGTTTACATTCCGATAAGACTGAGTATACTCAGCTCTACTTGTCGGAGTGCCATTTGGCTGAGATCGCATAATTAAGTGCGGGATCCGCAGAACCTGATCGGGCTAATACCCGCGTAGGAAACAAGAAAGTCTCCATTTTTCTTTTCTGCATCGAATGAACTCCTGATTTTTATGGAATCGATGCAGTCATATCATCTAAAGCATCCTTTCTAATAAAATTCAGGGTTCACGTTTTGCAATTAACGCCAGTAGTGCGTTTGCCTGTGAAACAGCACCCCAGACAAGCAATTCTCCATTTTTATAATAAGGGAAGTGCTCATGTCGACTATCAATGAATCCAATCAACAAGCAAAAAAACCTAACAAACAATCTCGTGAAGAATCACGTCAAGCGGCAAAGTCTTTTATTGAGTCATTGCAAGCCAAACCTTTCCCAGCGTCTGAACGCATATATTTAACGGGTTCAGATGATACGATTCGCGTACCAATGCGCAAAATCAATTTGACTGATACACCGATTGGTTCTGATCCGGACAACCTGACTTTTGAACCCAATGAAGCGATTTACATTTACGATTGTTCCGGTCCTTATGCCGATCCGCACGAAAACATTGATGTGTATCGCGGCTTGGCACCAATGCGTGCGCCTTGGATTGAAAAGCGTGATGATACAGAAACATTGCCAAGTGTGTCGTCAGAATTTGCTCTGTCACGTCTAGAAAACTCTGCACTAGATGACCTGCGCTTTAAAGAGCTACCTAAAGTACGCAAAGCTCGTCAAGGCAAGTGCGTGACGCAAATGCATTACGCTCGTCAAGGCATCGTCACGCCAGAAATGGAATACATCGCACTGCGTGAAAATCAAAATATCGACGCCATCAAGAGTGAGTTGTTATTAAAACAACATCCTGGGCAAAGTTTTGGGGCTAATCTGCAAACGCGTATTACGCCAGAGTTTGTTCGTGACGAAGTGGCAAGAGGACGCGCCATCATTCCAAACAACATCAATCATCCAGAATCTGAACCGATGATCATCGGTCGTAACTTCTTGGTGAAAGTAAACGCCAATATCGGTAATTCAGCGGTGACGTCTTCTATTGAAGAAGAAGTGGAGAAATTGGTTTGGTCGACGCGCTGGGGCGCAGATACGGTAATGGATTTGTCGACGGGTAAAAACATTCATGAAACTCGTGAATGGATTTTACGAAACTCGCCAGTGCCAATTGGCACAGTGCCGATTTATCAGGCCTTAGAAAAGGTCGATGGTGTGGCGGAAGATCTTAACTGGGAAGTTTTCCGCGATACCTTGATCGAGCAAGCGGAACAGGGCGTAGATTACTTCACCATTCATGCTGGTGTTTTGCTGCGCTATGTACCAATGACGGCGAAACGTCTTACTGGCATCGTGTCACGCGGTGGTTCCATCATGGCAAAATGGTGTTTGGCGCACCACAAAGAAAGCTTCTTGTACGAGCGCTTCCGCGAGATTTGTGAGTTGTGTGCGCAATACGATGTGGCTTTGTCGCTTGGTGATGGATTGCGTCCTGGTTCTATCATGGATGCCAATGATGAAGCGCAAATGTCGGAGCTGCGCACCTTAGGTGAATTGACGAAAATCGCTTGGGAATACGATGTGCAAGTGATGATCGAAGGTCCTGGTCATGTGCCAATGCAGCTGATCGAAGAGAATATGACCGAACAGTTGAAGCATTGTCATGAGGCACCGTTTTACACCTTAGGGCCATTAACACAAGACATCGCACCTGGTTACGATCACATTACGTCTGGCATTGGTGCGGCACAAATTGGTTGGTACGGCTGTGCCATGTTGTGTTACGTGACACCAAAAGAACACCTTGGTTTGCCTAACAAGGAAGACGTTAAGCAGGGATTAATCACTTATAAAATTGCGGCCCATGCGGCGGATTTGGCAAAAGGCCATCCGGGTGCACAAATTCGTGACAACGCCTTATCGAAAGCGCGTTTTGAGTTTCGCTGGGAAGATCAGTTTAACTTGTCCTTAGACCCTGAAACCGCTCGTTCTTATCATGATGAAACCTTGCCACAAGCTTCCGGCAAAGTGGCGCATTTCTGCTCTATGTGTGGGCCAAAATTCTGCTCGATGAAAATCACCCAAGAAGTGCGTGACTATGCCAAAGGGCTTGAAGAGGCCCAAGCCATTGATGTGAGTGCTTTAGAAGCAAGTGATGCGGAAGCAGGTATGCAGCAAATGTCTGAGCAATTTCGTGAACTAGGCAGTGATGTCTACTTAACCACGGATAAGTTAACCACAGACAAGCACACCTCAGATAAATCAAAAGAAAAATCGCTGTAAGTAAAAGGAGGATTTATGATTATAAAGCCTCCTGTTGTCTGGTGCGTGGGTGGATCGGATTCTTCTGCCCACGCTGGACTTCAAGCGGATTTGCGCACAGGGCAAGATTTAAACTGCCACGTACAAACCATTGTTACTTGCATCACGGCGCAAAACTCGAAAGAAGTACGCTTAGTCGAACCTGTATCTTTGGGCATGTTAAATGAGCAATGGCAAACCTTGCTCGATGACGTGCCGCCAGATGCTATTAAAGTGAGTTTGCTTCCTTCTATCGAGATAGTGAAAGCGTGCTCGATTTGGTTAAAGCGTATCAAAACGAACGCACCCAATGTGATGGTCGTCTTTGACCCTGTTATGGCAGCGAGCAGCGAATCTGGAAATCAATTGCAGCAGACCGATGCGGGTGCGAGTTTGCTGGATTATATCTTGCCGTACGTAGATGTGATTACACCAAATCTAATGGAGTTTGCGTCTTTGACAGGCTTGTCAGCTGAGCTTGCCATTGAGGAATTACGGGCGCAAATGGCGCCGTACTTTGGTGCTTCTGATAGCCGTTGGTTGCTTAAAGGCGGCCATTGCAGTCATTTAGAGGGGGTAACGGACTGGTTGCTAGATAGTGATTCTATCGTTGGTTTCGCATACGAAAGGCTTTCTGCCCACAATACGCGTGGCACAGGTTGTACCTTGTCGACGGCGCTCGCCAGCTTTATTGCTCATGGCTACGATCTTTTAGATGCTACAACCATGGCGAAAGCCTACATCACGGGCGCATTAAAAAGCGGTGTGCAAATTGGTGAAGGGGCAGGGCCATTGGGTCGACCTGGCTGGCCGTTACAGATTGAAAACCTGCCGACAATTGTTACGCCGAACGAACTAAAAATATCGATGAACCAGCCTTTCACCAAGATGGATCTTGATAAAATGGGCTTGTACCCTGTGGTGGATTCGGTTGCTTGGTTAGAATTAGTCCTAAAGCAAGGCGTGAAACTCGCCCAGCTGCGAATCAAAGACCCTGACGATTCAGATCTAGAAAGCAAAATCCAACAGGCGATTGTCTTAGGAAAAGAATACGACGCTCAAGTCTTTATCAATGACTATTGGCAGCAGGCCATCGTTTTTGGTGCTTATGGTGTTCATCTCGGTCAAGAAGATTTAGATGTGGCGGATTTAGCGCAAATCCAAGCGGCTGGCTTGCGACTTGGCATCAGTACCCATGGTTACTATGAAATTGCTCGGGCTCAATCAATTCAACCCAGCTATATCGCTTTGGGTCATATTTTTCCAACACAGACGAAAGACATGCCATCTCAACCGCAAGGTTTAACGCGTCTCGCTCATTATGCCACGCTATTAAAAGGTACCTTTCCCACTGTGGCGATTGGCGGCATCAATGCGGAACGCTTGCCTGCTGTTGCTCAAACGGGGGTTGATAGTGTTGCTTTGGTGACAGCTATTACTAAAGCGGTTGAACCTGAAGAAGCAACTCGATCACTTATTCGTTTGCTTAAAGAAAATATAGGGGGCAGGCAATGAAGATTGTGTTGAACGATGCGCTTTATGAATTTGCTGGAGAAACGCTTAAAGACTTGCTGACTCAGTTAGACAAAAGTGAGCAAGGCATCGCTATTGCAATTAATCAGCAAGTGGTGCCAAAGAGCTTGTGGCGTAGTACTGAGTTGAATGAGCTTAGTCAGGTGTTTATTTTTGAATCTATTGCTGGGGGCTAGCATGTCATCTTTATTTATAGCAGGGCACGAATTTCATTCTCGATTGTTTACTGGCACAGGCAAATACGCCAGTGCGGACGCCATGATGGCATCTTTGGCTGCTAGTGGCAGTGAGCTGGTGACCTTGTCCTTGCGCCGTATGGATCTAAAAAATCAAACTGACAATATTCTTCTACCCTTGCAACAGCATGGCATGAAATTATTGCCGAATACCTCTGGTGCTCGTACCGCAAAAGAAGCTGTATTTGCCGCCGAACTTGCTCGTGAAGCATTGGAGACCAACTGGGTGAAGTTAGAGATTCATCCCGATCCGCGTTACTTGATGCCAGATGGTATGGAAACCTTGTTGGCCGCGGAAGAATTGATCAAAAAAGGCTTTGTGGTGATGCCTTATGTTCATGCCGACCCCGTGCTTTGCAAACGCTTAGAAGAAGTGGGTTGTCAGTGTGTAATGCCGCTGGGTTCGCCCATTGGTTCCAATATGGGCTTGGCGAGTCGTCCGTTTTTGGAAATTATCATTGAGCAAAGCACGGTACCTGTGATTATTGATGCAGGCATTGGTGCACCGTCGGATGCAGCACTCGCGATGGAAATCGGTGCTGATGCCGTGTTGGTGAATACCGCCATGGCCGTTGCGAAGCAGCCCGCACAAATGGGTAAAGCCTTTCGGCTCGCGGTGGAGGCAGGGCGAATGGCGTATGAATCTGGTTTGGGGGAGCGGCGCGTACAAGCGCAAGCAACGAGCCCGTTGACAGATTTCCTCGGGGCATTGTCATGATGGACGGAGCCAGCCATAACATTCGCCTGTTAGAACAAAGCTCAGCTATAGAAGGTCAGTTTAGCCATTTTGTTGAAAACACAGATTGGCAAGCAGTGACGCAATGCCATCAAGAAAAAACCGAACAAGATGTTTTGCGAGCCTTGAATAAGAGCAAACTCGACGTGGAGGATTTTACGGCCTTGATTTCGCCTGCAGCAGAGCCTTATTTGTTAGAAATGGTAGCGAAAAGCGAACGGCTTACTTTGCAGCGCTTTGGTAATACTTTGAGTTTATTTGCGCCCTTGTACTTATCTAACACTTGTGCAAACGAATGCACTTATTGTGGCTTTTCTATGAGTAATGCTATTAAGCGTCTTACCTTAAATGAAATTCAGGTGGGAAAAGAAGTCGCAGCGATAAAGAGTAAAGGCTTTGATCATATTCTCTTGGTAACGGGGGAAACCAATAAAGTTTCCATGCCGTACTTTGAACGCATGATTCCTTTGATCAAGCCGCATTTCAGCCAGCTCTCCATGGAGGTTCAGCCATTAGATGCTAACGAATACAAACAGCTACAGGGTATCGGTCTGGATGGCGTGTTGGTTTATCAAGAAACTTATCGTCGTAAGACCTATCTTGAGCATCATTTAAGGGGCAATAAATCCAACTTTAATTATCGTTTGGATGCTCCAGATAGAATCGGACAGGCTGGCATTCATAAAATTGGTTTAGGCGTGTTACTCGGGCTGGAGGACTGGCGTACGGATTCCGTGATGATGGCGCATCATCTGCGACACTTGCAAAAGCGTTATTGGCGAAGTCGTTTTAGTGTGGCGTTTCCGCGTATTCGTCCTTGTGAAGGTGGTATTGTTCCTAAGTCGGTGATTTCGGATCGGCAGTTAGTACAGCTTATTGCTGCGTGGCGTTTGTTTGATCGAGATTTAGAAATGAGTCTGTCTACTCGTGAATCGCCTGAGTTTCGTCAACATGCCGTGCGTATGGGGTTTACCACCATGAGTGCGGAATCAAAAACTCAGCCTGGTGGTTATGCGGACGATTCGCAAGAGGCTCTGGAACAATTTGAGATCAGTGACGAGCGACCTGTGGCTGAAATTATGGCGATGATTCGTGAGCAAGGGCGCGAAGTGGTTTGGAAAGATTGGGATCCGGCGCTTTCACATACCTAAAACGTGGATGGAGCGTAAAGCCATTCACCACCATTCCTAAGAATATGTTCATACTTACTCGGTTAACAGGGAAAATTCGTGAATGCGCATTTTCCCTTACGCTCTCATGACAAGTTGTGCATCTCGATTCACTCTCTTTGACACTGTTTGACAAATAAATAGACATAATAGATTTCATCCAAACAGGAAACAGAGCTTAAGGAGCCAACTATGTTTAATCGTAAAAAAGCAGGAATGATGGGCGTTATCGGTTTGAGTGCAGCGATTATAACCGGTGTAGCAGTGAGTGCTTTTGCAGAAACAGGATCACCTAAAGGTGAGGCTGTACAAGGCCAAGCGACTCAAGAAGCTCCAATGAATGCCGTCCCAACGCATGAGCAACTAGCAAGCCGTATAGCTCAACAGCTTGGCTTGGATGAGAAAACACAATCGAAAGTGTCTGATCTTTTTGAAAAAGATGGTAAGGCGATTCGTAAAATTCAAGAGCAGTTACAAACAACTCAAATGGAGTTAAGTAGCTTGTCACCGAGTTCAAAAGATTACATGGACAAAGTTGATGATCTTGCAGAAAAAAGCGGTGAGCTAACCGAAGATCTTACCGTTGCCTATGCAAAAAACCGAGCAGGCTTGTATGCCTTGTTAACTCCGCAACAGATTAAAAAGCTGGAAACGCCAGCACAACCGCAGTCTTAATTTTTCAGTAAATCTTTTCCCTTTTTACTGAGATCTATTACTGATAATCCCCTTTATTAGTAATCCTGTACTGAGAGCCTTGCCCCAGCCGTCAAAAAGCTGGGGATTTTTTTTGTTTGAAAAACAATTTATTAGAAGGCGATTTAGCTTAAAGGGATTTGATCCCTTTAAGCTGGTTATATCAGTTAACTCGCTATAGAGTTAAACAGTTCAAAATACGTCGGGAAGGTTTTTGATGTGCAACCTGGATCGTTGATGGTGACTGGTGTGTCTGAGAAGGCAACGAGTGAGAAGCACATTGCGATGCGATGATCGTTATAGGTGTCGATGGCTGCATGTTGCAGATTATCAACGGGTGTGACGGTAATGAAATCTTCGCCTTCAATAACGTCAGCTCCGAGCTTTTTCAATTCAGTTGCCATGGCGTATAAACGGTCGGTTTCTTTTACGCGCCAGTTGTAGATGTTGCGGATTGTGGTTGGGCCTTTTGCAAATAGTGCAGTTGTTGCTATGGTCATGGCAGCATCAGGAATGTGGTTCATGTCCATATCTATGCCGTTAAGCTCGTTACGTTCTGCTTCGATCCAAGTTGGACCGTAGGTAATTTTCGCGCCCATTTTAGCCAGTACATCGGCGAATTTCACGTCACCTTGTACGCTGTCTGTGCCAACGCCGTGGACTTTAATTCTCCCACCCGCAATAGCCGCAGCTGCCAAGAAGTAAGATGCAGAAGAGGCATCGCCTTCTACCATTATTTCACCAGGGCTTTGGTAAGTTTGCTGACCTTTTACAACAAATGCTTGGTAATTCTGGTTTTCCACTTCCACACCAAATTGCTTCATGGCATGTAGTGTGATGTCTATGTAAGGCTTAGAAACCAATTCGCCATCAACTTTGATGATTAAATCATCTTTTGCCAATGGGGCGCTCATCAATATAGCGGTAAGGAATTGGCTTGAAATGTTGCCTTTAATAGACACTTCGCCGCCAGATAAGCCATTTGCTTTAATGCGCAAAGGTGGGTAATTTTTCTCGCCTTCGTAAGCGATGTCGACACCAAGTGCTTGTAAAGCATCTACAAGGTCGCCAATTGGGCGTTCGTGCATGCGGGGCTCACCATGTAGATGAAATTCACCTTTACCAAGACAAAGCGCAGCTGTTAAAGGGCGCATTGCTGTACCAGCGTTGCCAAGGAATAAATCACCGAAATCTGCCTGGATTGGGCCGGCAAGTCCCTCTAGTACACAGGTTGTACCGTTATCTTCTAGAGAATAGTTAACGCCTAATTTTGTTAGGCTTTCTAGCATGCGGCGAATATCGTCACTGTCTAGTAGATTGGTGATTTTGGTGGTGCCTTTTGCTAGCGTTGCTAACAATAAAATACGGTTTGAAAGGCTTTTGGAGCCCGGGATTTGGATCTCTCCATTGGCTTTGGAAAGAGGGCCTAGCGTAATTGAATTCATTATTAAGTCCATCACAGTGGTGTTTATTGTTTCGACTTTGCGGTTCGTTATGTGTCGCTGCGTGTGAATTATAAGTGTTCGATATTGGCCGTAATTTATTCGTTATAGTGTGTCCATTGTTAAGTGGTCGCGTCGCTCTTTTGTTAGAGGTCGGTCTTGAATGTGCAATAGTATACCTTCGATGATGTTTCCTGTCAGTTATGCCGATTCACTCAGTCTGCTGTTTTTTATAACAAAGTATCTTTAGAATACTGATAAATAAAATAATGAAGTTGAGGAAAATATCCATGAGACACCAATATCATCCCCTTGGTTTTGAAGGGTCACGTATCGCTCAAGGTTTTTGGCGGCTAGAAGAATGGAATATGACTGCTTCAGAAACACTAGGCTTTATTGAAGCATGTTTAGACCTTGGTGTGACGACGTTTGATCATGCGGATATTTATGGTGGTTATCAGTGTGAAGCTTTGTTTGGCGAGGCGTTAAAGCTTAAACCTGCTTTGCGAGATAAGATGGAAATCATCACTAAGTGTGGGATTTTATTGCCGTCAGAGAATCGCCCAGACATTCAGGTACATCGTTACGATTATCGCGCTGAGCACATTTTGGCTAGTGTTGATTGTTCTTTGGCGAATATGCAGTGTGAATACATTGATACTTTGTTATTGCATCGTCCAAGTCCTTTGATGGATGCCGATGAAGTTGCACAGGCATTTGATTTGCTGTTTACGCTTGGCAAGGTTAAGCATTTTGGTGTGTCTAATTTTACAACTCGTCAATTTGATTTGTTGCAGTCGCGCCTTGATGCGCCGTTAATTATTAATCAAGTAGAGTTGTCGCCTTTGGCGCTGCAACATTTTGAAGATGGCACATTAGATCATGTGCAGCAACACGCTGTGACGCCTATGGCATGGTCGCCTTTTGCTGGTGGTGAACTCTTCTCAGGGGTAAGCGAGCAAGCAAAGCGCGTTCAAGCTATATTGAGTGATTTGGCGCAGGAAAAAAACTGTGAGATTGATCAGATTGTTGTAGCTTGGTTATTACGTCATCCAGCTGGCATTTGTCCTGTCATGGGGTCTGGGAAAATTGCTCGTTTAGCGGCAGCAGTTGAGGCGATGTCAATTCTGCTTAGTGATGATGATTGGTTTCGTATTTGGGTAGCGTCTCAGGGGCAGCCGGTACCTTAATTACTTACATATTTTGTTGTTCACCTCTTATAAAAGGGCCGCTTCTGCGGCTCTTTTTGTATCTACTGTTTTGCCTTTGTTTTGCTTGGTGTAGAAAGCGTGTCGTTTCGTAAATCAGCAACGAAAACTAGAAATTTATTCACTATACTGCGGCAATATTAATCCGTCTTGAGGTGATTTGAATGAAGCAAAATTTTGTCGCGGGAATAATGTTATTAGGTGTGTTCGCTTTTACTGGTTTGCACGCGCAGACTTTATCTAAGCCAACAGGCCCGGTTATTTTAACGATCACAGGAAACATCGAAAATACTAATACAGACGGAAAAACGGCCGAATTTGACCGCAACATGCTGATGAACCTTGAAGTGGTAAACCAAAAAACCATGACCCCTTGGAGTGAAGGTGTTGATGTTTATCGAGGGCCTTTGTTGCGTTCTGTGATGTCCGCAGTGGGTGCTAAAACAGACGAACTATCTGTAACTGCTTTAAATGATTACAGTGCAAAAGTGCCAAAAAAAGATGCTGAAGACTACGATGTGATTCTTGCAATGGATATGAATGGTAAAGCTATGAGCGTAAGGGATAAAGGGCCTCTTTTTCTGCTTTATCCTTTTAGTAGTAACCCAAGTTTGAATAATGAAGTTATACATAATCGCTCTGTTTGGCAAATCAAATCGATAAACGTTGAGTAATATTTAGTATGCAATTTCGCTTCTCTTCAATCGCTAAAATGCTCGGAGCAAAGAGGTCATCGCCTTTCGTTTTGCTGGCTGCAACTGCACTTATATTTATGGGAGCAGCTATGTTAATTTTTACTGAATTGGTTGATCGACAGAAAATAATGTTATCAGCGGTTGAAGAAGATGCATTGTGGGCCGCATATCAACTAGATAGAGAAACTTTGAAGTTAAGGAACTCACTAAAGTTATTGGAAGATGATTTTAGTGAGGAGCGACTAAATGATTCACGTGTTCGATTTGATATTCTTTATAGTCGCGTGAATGTATTAGCCAAAGGGCAATTGAGGATTTTATTTAACCGTTTAGACAATGCCGACGAGCTAATGGCGACCCTTCAGAGCGAAGTATCTGAAATTGATCATCGTCTTTTTGTTGATAAATCACTAATCAATGTTGAGGAGCTTTTAGAAAAAAGCAATTTTCTTCTTAAAGAAACCGAAGGTGTTGTTTTAAGTACATTGGCTTCTAGGTCAAAGAATAAGGTTGAACAGAGGAATGATAGTTTAGGTTTATTTCTTTACTTGGGGTCTTTAATTGCATTGTTAACTATTACTATGGTTTTTATTATAGTAATGCTTTTCAAACAATTAAAAGTCGCAAAGCAGTCTTTTGAAAGGTCTCAGAAATTGGCTAGAGAGCTTGAGGTTTCTGTTCTTTCAGCAGAACAGGCTTTAAAAGTTAAATCTGAATTTTTAGCCACAATGAGTCATGAAATTCGTACGCCGATGAATGCAATTGTTGGCTTTAGTTACCTATTGTTGAATGGGGATCTGGATAAGGAACACCGTGAAAAAGTGGTAAAAATCCAGCAGTCGGCAGACGGATTATTGTCAATTATTAACAGTATTTTAGATTATTCAAAGATAGAATCAGGAAAAATAGATTTAGAAAAATTATCTTTCAGTTTAGACGATGTTTTGAAGTATGTTTATCAGACTAGCGAAGGTCAGGCTAAATCTAAATGTTTGGATTTTACGGTTAGTCGAGATTTCACATTACACGATACTTTGGTTGGAGATAAGACGCGATTACAGCAAATCTTGATTAATGTTGTTGGTAATGCCATTAAGTTTACAGATTCTGGTTCAGTAACTCTCACTGTATACCAATCAGGTTTAGAAGAATTAGCTATTGATATAAAAGACACTGGCGTAGGCATTCCTGATGGTGTTGATGTTTTTGATGTCTTTAAGCAAGCCGATAGCAGTACGACAAGATTGTATGGCGGAACCGGCTTAGGTTTAAGTATAACTCAGAAGTTAGTGATTTTGTTACGTGGCAAAATCTCCTATAAAAGCGAGATTGGGAAAGGTAGTGTGTTTTCTATTAGACTCCCTTATTGCCCTGATTTTAAAGAGCCAGTCCCCGCGTTTAAAAAAATAGCTGTATTAAAAGATGATGCGGAAATGATCTCTTTATTTGATGAATTAAAAGTAGATTATTTTTCTCAGTTATCGATGTTAGATTTATTGAAAAGTAATGCTTCAGTTGTCGTAAGTAGCCACTGCTTAGGAGTTAATAGTAGGCTTTCTGATGAGTTAAGGGAATATTTGATAAAAAATGCTCTCTTTTTAAGTGGTTCTTCTCTGGATGAAATTGATTGTTTAGTGTCTGGGCTAGTAACGCCTACAAATATAGATAAGCAATTAGCGGTGATAGAATTAGATAAAAATGGCCTTGAAAGTAACAAGTCTATTCACTTTACTCTTGATAATCGAGATTTTTTCAAAGATAAGGTTATATTGTTAGCAGAAGATAATAAAATAAACGCCAATATTGTTAAGGCAATTATAGAAAAAGTGGGTGCGTCTGTTGATTGGGTTGAAAATGGGCAAGAGGCTCTCGATAAGGCAACTTCTCAATCTTATGATCTGATTATTATGGATATTAGAATGCCTATAATGGATGGTTATGAGGCAAGTGAGAAGATATTTAAAGCCTTAAAAAATTATAAGCCCCCGGTTATTGTGTTGACAGCTGATGCATTGAATTTGATGGAAGAGAACCTCTCTTTACTTGGTATTGATGACGTTTTATTTAAGCCTTTAGATCCTCATCTTTTAATAGAAAAGCTTGAAGTGTGGATGATTAAATATAATTTAGAAAATAAACAGAAGATTGATGACTCGTCGGATGATAAGGGATTTCAGTATTATTTCTCAAAAATAGAGGAGCTGGATCGTTTGTTAATCGATGGGGACTCGGATTCTGAGGGGTTGCTTGAGCATATTATTGAGAAAAGTGGCAAGTACAAAGGTATTGGATTTCTCAAGTCTGCCTTGGTGGATGTTTCCTCATATGATTATCAAGATGCAATAATTAAGGTTAAGGCTTTTAAGCGTAGCCTAGTTTCGGACGGTTATGAGATGAGGGTTAATAAAATTGATAACTGAAAATAAAGAAAAAAAACAAGCTGTGTCCAAAAGCAAGCGAGTACTCATTGTTGATGATATGCCGAGAAATATTGATCTACTGAAAGATATTTTATCTGAAAGGTATCATGTTCAGGTGGCTAAAAGTGGTAAAATAGCGTTGGAAATCATAGGCCGATGTCTTCCAGATATAATATTGCTTGATATTATGATGCCAGACATGAATGGTTTTGAAGTATGTAGTAAGTTGAAGGCTAATCCAAAAACTGCAGATATCCCAGTTATTTTCTTGACCGCCGTAACTGATCCCTTGCATGAGCAGCAAGGTTTTGATGTTGGTTGCGTGGATTTTATTACTAAGCCAATAACGCCTTTAACGACTCTGGCGAGAGTGTCTACTCATTTAAAATTAGCAGAAGAAAATTTGCGTAATAAGCAAACTATCGAGAGTAGAACCAGAGAACTTGATGATGCTCTACAGTCCGCAATTGGTATGCTTGGTGAAGTAGGGCAGCTTAATGATACGGACACTGGTGTTCACATGTGGAGAATGGCTGACTATAGTGCTGCGCTAGCAAAGGCTGCTGGCTGGCAGGACTCTCAGGTTGAGTTGTTAAAATTAGCTGCACCTATGCATGATACAGGTAAGTTAGGCATTCCTCACAGCATCTTAAAATCTCCTAATAAGTTAACAGATGATGAATGGGTCATCATGCGTCAGCACACGGTAATAGGTCATCAAATACTTATTAAAGGTGATGCACCACTTTTCAAATTGGCTGCGGAGGTTGCATTAGGGCATCATGAAAGGTGGGATGGGACAGGATATCCTCAAGGTCTATCTGGTGCTGATATTCCTCAATCTGCTCGTATTGTCGCTTTGGCAGATGTATTTGATGCGCTCACTATGAAGCGTTCTTATAAAAAGAGCTGGACCATAGAGGAGTCATTTGAGCATATTCAACAAGCCGCTAATACGCACTTTGATCCAGAACTTGTGCGTATTTTCTTGTCTATTGAAGATGAGGTGAGAGTGATAAAAGAAAAATGGGACGCTGTTGACTAAACTAGATTTAGATTAAGCCACAGCGCAGCATTTTTTGAATTTTTTCCCTGACCCGCATAAGCATGGATCATTGCGGCCAATTTTCATGGCTTCAGAATTGATTAGAGTGGTGTTTTTTTGAATGTCGTGCTCGCCAGAAATGTAGAACCATTTTCCCTTTTCTTTCTTAAATATAGAGCGCTCGCTTAGTCGACCGATATGTTTGCCTTCTTTGAAATGAGCGGAGAAGGCGACAACCCCTGTCTTGTCTTTTTCTAGCCCATCTTCTGTGGCGTTGATTTCCAGCTTTATCCATTTTGTGTGTTCGTTGCTTTCTTGGATATCTTCGCCATTTTGATTTGGCTCATCTTTTAATTTTTGCGTGGCCGCTATGTAATTAAAATCACCGATAGCAAAAGCTGAATAGCGTGAACGCATCAAGGTTTCTGCAGTAGGGGCTGTGCCTGGATTGTTATGATACATACCACAACACATCTCATAAGGGCTTCCAGTTCCGCAAGGACAAATTACTGGGATTGGCATAGATCAACTCCTCTCATCGCCAAATGCACTTTAAGATGCGTATAATACCTTTTTATTCAACGGCTAACAGGAATTATTTGTGACCTCATCGGGCCCAACTTCATTTTTTTGGTTTGATTTTGAAACAACCGGAACGGACCCTGCACGAGATCGTCCTATGCAATTTGCAGGAATTAGAACCGATCTTGATTTTAATCCGATCGGCGAGCCAATTATGTTTTATTGCCGCTTAGCAGAAGATGTTCTACCTCAGCCAGACGCATGTTTGTTGACAGGGATTAGCCCTCAAGATGCGAACCGTGAAGGCTTGTGCGAAGCAGAATTTATGCAAGCTGTAGAGGCTGAACTTTCGCAGCCTGGTACTTGCGCTTTAGGTTATAACACCATTCGCTTTGATGACGAAGTTGTGCGTTATGGTTTTTATCGTAACTTTATTGATCCTTATGCGAGAGAGTGGCAGAACAACTGTTCTCGCTGGGACATGATCGACTTAGTGCGTATGACGTACGCCATGCGTCCGGAAGGCATTGTTTGGCCAAAAGGCGAAGATGGTCAGGTTTCTATGAAGTTAGAAGCGCTAACGAAAGCCAATGGTATTGCTCATGAGCAAGCCCACGATGCGTTATCTGATGTTTATGGAACCATTGAAATAGCGAAACTAATTCGTAGCAAGCAGCCTAAATTGTTTGCCTACTATTTTAAAATGCGTCAGAAGCACGAACTACAACAATTTATTGATGTGGCGAGGTTAAAGCCTTTTTTACATATCTCAGGTATGTTTGGTCAGGCTAGAAATTATTCCGCTTTCGTTGTCCCAATAGCGCCACATCCAACCAACAAAAACGGTGTGATTGTGTATGATCTCATGGCGGATGCTCAGCCATTGATTGATTTAAGTGTGGAAGAGATTCGCTATCGAGTTTTTACTCGTCAAGAAGAGCTTGGGGATCTAGAGCGGTTGCCTTTAAAAGTGATTCACTACAATAAATCTCCAGCTGTCGCACCAGCGACATTCTTGAAAGATGCTGATGTCGTCAAACGTCTAGCATTGGATGGTTCGGTATGTCGTCATAATCTTGCCATCATAAAAGGGCATGCTGGTTTGGCGGCTAAGCTTAGTGATGTATTTGTGCAAGAAGACCGACCAATACACAAAGACCCTGATGTTATGCTGTATTCTGGTGGTTTTTTCTCTCGTGAAGATAAGGTAAGGATGGAAAAAATTCGAACGACGCCCGCTGATAGTTTATCAGAATTGGCTATGTCGTTTGATGATCGTCGTTTGCCAGAAATGTTGATGCGTTATATCGGTCGAAATTACCCTGATCAACTAAATGAATCTCAGCGTGTTGAATGGGAAGAGTATCGTCAGGTGCGCTTGCTTGAAAAAGATGGTGGTGGCTCTATTAATATGGAACAGTATTTTGATCGACTGAACCAAATAGCTCAAACGCCAGATTTACCTGCTGCAAAACAAATTATGCTACAAGATCTGGCTGACTACGCTCAAAGCATTTATCCGCTGGCTATATAAGGAATTTATATGACTGAACAACATAAAGGCATCCATTGGCTGGTAGGTTTTGCTGCCTTCGTTATTATTATTGCAGCTCTTAAGGCGGCCTCCCAAATAGTGGTGCCCTTCATGTTGTCGGTTTTTATCGCCATTATTTGCGCCCCTGCGATGTCTAGTTTGCGACGTCGAAAAGTGCCAACTTGGCTTTCCATTTTATTGGTTGTGTTGGTTATATTAGTTGGAATTAGCTCCATTGCAGTTCTTGTCGGAGCGTCTTTGGATGACTTTTCTAATCAGTTGCCAAATTACAAGAAACGTTTTGCTGAAGAGGCGTCCAGTATCATTCAGGTCCTGAATGGTTTTGGCTTACATGTCTCCTACGATCAAGTGAAAGGTTATATTGATCCTTCTGCTCTGATGCAGATGGTAGCGAATGCATTGAGAGGTCTTGGAAGTGCGCTGACAAATTTCATCTTAGTGGTGATGATTGTTATCTTTATCCTCTTCGAAGCCGTTGAGTTGCCAAAGAAGCTGTCTTTGGCATTTAACGATGCTTCCAAATCAATGGGTAAACTGGAGTCTTTTACTAAATCGGTTAACCGATACTTAGTGATAAAGACCTTAGTTAGTATGCTAACAGGGGTATTAATTACTTTCTTTATGTGGGTGCTTGGTGTTGATTTTCCAATTTTGTGGGGTGTCTGCGCGTTTCTTTTAAATTTTGTGCCAAATATCGGATCTATTATTGCCGCAGTTCCAGCTGTATTGCTTGCTTTTGTTCAATTAGGCAGCTTATCTGCAGGGTTGGTTGCTGGTGTGTTTTTAATGGTGAACCTAATTGTGGGTAATGTGATTGAGCCTCGTTATATGGGCCGTGGGTTAGGGCTTTCTACATTGGTGGTGTTTCTTTCCTTACTATTATGGGGTTGGGTGTTTGGTCCGGTTGGTATGCTGCTTTCGATACCATTAACCATTATTTTGAAGTTGGCCTTTGAGGCAAACCCAAGAATGCATTGGTTGGCGGTACTGATTGACTCGGAAGTGGATGACTCTAAGCGTTAATAAATGCGTTTTATTACGAAGTCGCTAATCTTATTTTTAATGTGGCCTAGCTTATTTCTCATTTATTGTATATACTTCGCCATCAGTTTTTCCTCCGAGAATTTCTAGAGAATTTCATTAAGGCATGTAAATGATTACAGGCCTTATCCTCACCAAAAAAAGGTACTAATTTACATGTCTGACGCTGATACTCAGCCTACATTTGATTCGTTGGGCCTAATCGCCCCTGTTCTTAAAGCGGTTGCTGACCTAGGTTACGAGCAACCATCTGCTATCCAAGCGCAAAGTATTCCATATCTATTAGAAGGTCGAGACCTTTTGGGGCAAGCGCAGACGGGTACTGGTAAGACAGCAGCGTTCGCGCTTCCGTTACTGTCTCGCATTGATGTTACAGATAAAACGACACAATTACTTGTACTGGCTCCAACCCGTGAACTTGCTATTCAGGTTTCTGAGGCATTTCAAAGTTATGCTCGTAATCTTCCAGATTTTCATGTTTTGCCAATTTACGGCGGCATGTCATACGACACACAACTTCGCCAGCTAAAGCGTGGCGTTCAAGTCGTTGTTGGTACACCTGGTCGTGTTATGGATCACATTCGTCGTAAAACATTGAAACTAGATGGCCTTAAAGCCTTAGTTCTTGATGAAGCGGATGAGATGTTACGCATGGGATTCATTGACGATGTCGAATGGATTCTTGAGCAAACACCACCAACTCGCCAAATCGCTTTGTTCTCTGCGACTATGCCTGCTGTGATTCGTCAGGTGGCTAACCGTCATTTGAACAATCCTAAAGAAGTTAAAATCGTTACTAAAACTTCTACGGCGATGACGATTACTCAAAAATACTGGCCAGTAAGCGGTCTGCATAAGCTAGACGCTTTGACTCGTATTCTTGAAATGAACGAACACGATGGCATGATCATCTTTGTTCGTACCAAAGCGGCTACAGTAGAGTTGGCTGAAAAGTTAACGGCTCGTGGTCACGCTTGTGAAGCCTTAAATGGTGACATTAGCCAGAATTTGCGTGAACGTACTGTTGATCGCATTAAGAAAGGTCAAATTGACATTCTTGTTGCGACTGACGTTGTAGCTCGTGGTTTGGATGTAGAGCGCGTAAGTCACGTTGTTAACTACGATATTCCATACGATACAGAATCTTACGTTCACCGTATTGGTCGTACTGGCCGTGCTGGTCGTCTTGGTACAGCAATCTTGTTTGTTGCTCATCGTGAGCGTCGTATGTTGCAAGCGATTGAGCGTGCCACTCGTCAGCCAATCGAAAGTATGACATTGCCTACAGCTTCAGATATTAATGCGCATCGCGTTAATCGCTTCAAGCAAAGCATTTCAGATACGATGGATAATGAAAATCTTGATTTCTTCCTAGAACTTGTTCAAAGCTACCAGAAAGAAAACGAAGTTGATCCATTGAAAATGGCGGCTGCTTTGGCTCATATGGCTCAAGGTAAAACACCATTATTGTTATCTGAAATGGAAGTTCGTCAAGAGCGCAGAGAGCGTCGTGAAGATCGTGACAGCTCTCGTGGTGAGCGCGGAGACCGTGGTGATCGAGGAGATCGTGCGCCACGTGAACGTAAGGTTCGTCCAGTTACCGCTGAAGCTATGCCATTAAAGGATGATCCTGATACGTCTATGACGCGTTATGTTGTCCAAGTTGGCTACAGTGATGGCGTTAAACCTGGCAACATCGTTGGCGCAATCGCTAACGAAGCTGACATTGAAAGCCGTTATATTGGTCATATCGAAATCTATGAAGATTTTGCGACAGTTGATTTGCCTTCGAACCTAAGTGCTGATGCTTTAGGTAAATTGGGTAAAACTCGCATTTGTGGACAGCGTACTGATATTGCTAAGCTAGACAATGCTGATGAGTTGAATAAGCGTGCAGCAGCACCTTCTACTCGTAAGCGTCCGGCTGGTGGCGGTGATCGTCGTCCATCTGAGCGTCGTCGTCCAAGCGCTGGCGCTGGTGGCGGTCGTGATCGCGATGCAAATCGCAGCGGCGAACGTCGTCCAAGAGCACCACGTAAAAACGCTTAATATGTTTTATTTGTTGTAGCTTTTAAAAAACCGAGTCTATTTATAGATTCGGTTTTTTTATGTCAGAAAGTTGGGTATTGTCGAATAACCACTTCTGTTAACATTCTTTTGTTGTTACCTCACTATCTAATACGTTATCTAAAAAGGCCGCTAATGAACGAAATTACTATTATCAAGCCAGATGATTGGCACTTACACTTTCGTGATCAAGACATGTTGCATGAAACGGTTCCTGCGACAGCTCGTTGTTTCGAGCGTGCCGTCGTTATGCCAAATTTGGTACCGCCGGTTACGACTGCTGAGCTAGCGTTAAGCTATAAAGAGCGTATTTTAGCGGCTCGTCCTGCAGGTAGTACTTTTATGCCTATCATGACTATTTACCTAACTGACAAAACCAGCGTTCAAGATATTCAAGATGCGAAAAAAGCCGGTGTGTTAGCGGCCAAAATGTATCCTGCTGGTGCGACAACCAACTCTGATTCTGGTGTAAATTCCTTGGAGTCTTTGTATCCAGTATTTGAGGCTTTGGCAGACAACGACATGTTGTTGCTGATTCATGGTGAAGTGACGCAAAAGCACATTGATATTTTTGATCGAGAAAAAGAATTCATTGATCAGCATATGGTAAATATCGTTGATCGAGTGCCAAATCTAAAGGTTGTGTTTGAGCACATCACCACGAAAGATGCCGTTGATTTTGTCTTGGCGGCCCGTGATGGTGTTGCAGCGACAATCACTCCTCAACATTTGTTATTGAATAGAAATGACATGCTAGATGGTGGTGTTCGTCCGCATAATTATTGTTTGCCAGTACTTAAACGCAGTACTCACCAGCAAGCTTTGCGTGAAGTGGTTAAATCTGGATCGCCTAAGTTTTTCTTGGGGACGGATTCGGCGCCACATGCTAAACACCGCAAAGAGTCAGATTGCGGTTGTGCGGGCTGTTATAGTGCTTGGTCTGCGCTTGAGTTGTATGCGCAGGTATTTGATGAGCTAGGTGCGCTTGATAAGCTAGAAGGCTTTGCGAGTCTGTATGGTGCGGACTTCTATGGTTTGCCACGTAATACAGAGAAAGTGACCTTGGTTCGCGAATCTTGGGAAGTGCCTAGCAGTATTACTTTGCCAAGCGGTGAGCCAATTGTGCCGTTCTTCGCTGGCAAGCAAGTATCTTGGAAGTTAAAATAAAGTATTTTACTTAGTAGTAAGTAGTTGAAACTCAACAAAGCCGAATTCAGAAATGGGTTTGGCTTTTTGTTGTGCTTTGGTGTTTTTTAAATAAATAATTCGAAAGGTAAGGAGGCAGACTTATAATTTGATTTGAGGATTTTATACAAAGAAAAGAAATGGTGCGGATGGAGAGACTCGAACTCTCACGCCGTGAAGCACTGGAACCTAAATCCAGCGTGTCTACCAATTCCACCACATCCGCATGTCGTGTTGACGGGCGAGATCTTACCGATATTTTCTACAGATGCAAGTGTTTTTCGATGAAGTATTTATATTTATTTTTTTAGAAGGATTTGCTGGATTTTCTAAGCGGAAATTGGGACATGTAAAGGGAAAAATGGTCTAATATTGTCACCCTAAAATGTTCCTTCAGCAGAGTTAAAATATGGAAAAGCATTCTGTTTCATTAATGTTAAACCCCCTTGATATAGCGACACTTTTTGTCTTTTTTGCTTGTTGGTGGGGATATGCTTTTTATGCTCAGTATAATTCTAAACGTCGCTCTTGTTTGGTAAGTGTATTACACCAATTTCGATTGGCTTGGATGTCACGGCTACTGAGACGAGATAACCGCATTGCTGATGCATCTGTGATGGCGAATTTAGAAAGAAGCAGTTTGTTTTTTGCTTCGAGTAGCCTGTTGATTATTGCTGGTCTTTTTACGGCGTTTAATTATTCTGAAAAAGCGCTTGGTATTTTATCGGACTTTTATCTTTTATCTCCCATGAGTCAGCAAGAGTGGGAATTGAAAATTATCGTTCTAGTGGCGATTTTTTCATACGCATTTTTCACTTTTACTTGGTCCGTTAGACAATATAACTTTTGTTCTGTGTTGGTTGGCAGTGCGCCACTAGCAACAGAGCGTGGTATCGAAGACAGTGAGCGCGAATTATACGCCATGCATATGGCGCAAATCTGTAGTTTAGCTGCGAACCAATTTAACTACGGATTACGCGCGTTCTACTTTGCGATGGCATTTTGTGGTTGGTTCCTTGGTCCATATTTCTGTATGGCGGCTAGTGTTATGGTGGTGGCGGTACTTTATCGTCGCGAATTCCGTTCTAAAACATTCAAAACATTGAGCCGCGGACTCGTGATGAAATCTCATGCTTCCTAATTTCCCCAAACCTTTGTCTGAAGATGATAAGCCTGTTAATCGAACTGTAAATGTCGATGACAGGCTTTATCAGTATTTAGTTGATGTCTCTGTTCGTGAAGATGATCTCTTGAGAGCTCTGCGTAGAGAGACTGCTCAGTATCATATGGCTCGCATGCAGCTGTCGCCAGAAGTGGGGCAGTTGTTAGCCTTGTTAGTTAAGCTACAAGCACCAAAGAAACTACTAGAAATTGGTGTGTTTACTGGTTACAGCACCTTGTCTATGGCAATGGCAATGCCAAAAGAAGCAAGACTAGTCGCCATAGAGAAAAAGCGGATGTGGTTAGATATCGCGACACGCTATTTAGAGCAAGCTGGCGTGATGGATCGTGTTACAACATATTGCGATAAGGCATTACCAGTAATGGAATCCTTTCTAGAAGCTGAGCGCGGAACGTTCGACTTCATCTTTATCGACGCGGACAAACAAAATCTATTGGCCTATTATCAATTGGCGAAACAATTATTACGTCCGGGTGGTTGTTTGTTAATTGATAATACTCTTTGGTGGGGCAATGTCGCGGATGAGGCGTTTAACGATAAAGACACCAAGATTGTTCGTGAGTTAAACAAAACCATTCATGACGATATGGATGTTGAATTATCATTAATTCCTATTGGTGATGGTCTAACCTTGGTTCGAAAAAATACCTAAAGCCTGATTGTAAAATAATCAGGTATCTTCTTTTCTCCTTTAATAATTCATCTAACTTGTTTATATCCATAAATTCATTGTGACTTTTTGCTTCTTTTAGCGAGCTAGCCTCTTGAAATCGCTCCAAGAGGCTTTATCTATGAGTCACAAGTGAAACGAAATACGCCTTTGGATTTTGTCCGAAGGTTCATTCAAATAGGAGCAAGCTACAACATGGCAACTGATACTCAAAAAGAAACGTTAGGGTTTCAAACAGAAGTTAAACAATTACTTCATTTGATGATCCACTCTTTGTACTCCAACAAAGAGATCTTTCTACGAGAGCTTATTTCTAACGCATCCGATGCAGTAGATAAGCTTCGTTTTGAGTCTGTCGCTAACGCAGACCTTCTCGCAGAAGATCCAAACCTACGTGTCCGTATCGAATTTGATAAAGAGACGAATACGGTTGTTATTGACGATAACGGCGTTGGTATGTCCCGTGAAGAAGCTATTACCAACCTTGGTACGATTGCAAAATCTGGTACTTCTTCTTTTCTAGAGCAACTGAGCGGCGATCAGAAAAAAGACAGCCAGCTAATTGGTCAATTTGGTGTGGGTTTTTATTCCGCTTTCATTGTTGCCGATAAAGTGACTGTTGAAACGCGTCGTGCAGGCGTTGCTGCTGATCAGGCTGTACGTTGGGTATCTGATGGTTCCGGTGAATTCACTATTGAAAACATCGACAAAGACACTCGCGGCACGCGTATCACGCTTCACCTTAAAGCAGATGAAAAAGATTTTGCTGATAACTTCCGTCTACGTCATTTGGTAACCAAATATTCTGACCATATTTCTATTCCTGTAGAAATGGAAAAGCCTGTTTATCCAGAAATGGACGAAGAGGGCAATCCTAAACCAGTTGATGAAAACAAAGCGCCAGAATATGAAGCAGTTAACTCTGCAAAAGCACTTTGGACTCGTCCACGTAATGAAGTCACGGACGAAGAATACCAAGAGTTCTATAAGCACATTTCTCATGACTACCAAGAGCCTTTGAAGTGGTCACACAATAAAGTTGAAGGTAAGTTGGAATACTCAAGCTTGTTGTATATTCCTTCTAAAGCGCCTTACGACCTTTGGAATCGTGATATGCAACGCGGCCTGAAATTATATGTTCAGCGTGTATTTATTATGGATGAAGCAGAAGCTTTCCTACCGCCTTACATGCGTTTCGTAAAAGGTGTGGTGGATTCTAATGATTTGTCTTTGAACGTGTCTCGTGAAATTTTGCAAAACGACCACGCGGTTGACTCTATGCGTTCAGCATTGACGAAACGTGTATTGGACATGTTAGCTAAGATGGCGAAAAACGAGCCAGAAGATTACCAAAAATTCTGGGATGAATTCGGTAATGTCATCAAAGAAGGTCCTGCTGATGACATGGGCAACAAAGACAAAATTGCAGGCTTGTTGCGTTTCAGTTCAACTCACACTGATGCAGCAGCGCAAACTGTGTCTTTGGCTGACTACATCGAGCGTATGAGTGAAGGTCAAGATAAGATCTACTACATTTATGCCGAGAGCCACAACACAGCGAAAAACAGCCCGCACTTAGAAATCTTGCGTAAAAAAGGCTTTGAAGTCTTGTTATTGAGTGATCGTATCGACGAATGGATGATGTCTTCTTTACAAGAGTTTGAAGGCAAATCTTTCCAGGACGTTACCAAAGGCAAATTAGACTTAGCTGATCAAGAGAACGAAGAAGAGAAGAAAGAGAAAGAAGAAAAGGCTGAGCAAATGAAGCCACTTCTTGATCGTATGAAAGCAGTGTTAAATGAAAAAGTTGCTGGTGTGAATTCAACTGACCGTTTGACTAACTCTCCTGCGTGCTTGGTGGTTGGTGAATACGATATGGGTCTGCAGATGCGCCGTTTGCTTGAGCAAGCAGGTCAGAAGCTTCCTGAGTCTAAACCAACATTGGAAGTGAACCCAGATCACCCAATCGTTGCTAAGATGGATTCTGAAACAGATGAAGAGCGTTTTGCAGATATGGCTTGGTTGTTGTTCGAACAAGCTACCTTGTCTGAAGGTGGTCAACTAGAAGATCCGGCAACATTTGTTAGTCGCATGAACAAGTTGATCGTTCAGCTAAGCAAATAATAGCGTTTTATAGTAGTAAGACCTAAGCCCATATTTGGTGACAAATATGGGCTTTTTCGTTTTCTACGGTCGAACTGTGTCGTACGAAGACCGTAGCGCGAAGGGTTTGATTCTTGGTATAAAATCGTTTAGCGTAATCAAGTGCTATGGAATAGCGCTTTTATTATCAAAGGAGTGAATCATGTTTCAGAAAAGATGTTTGGCTTTATGGCTCTTCTTGTTTCCCTTAGTTCTTTTTGCGCAACCAGATGTGCAATTGGCGACTGTATTTTCTGAAGATGCTCATGTGGAAGAGTATCTTGTGAGTGAAAAATACGATGGCATCCGCGCTATCTGGACGGGAGAAAAACTCATTACTCGGCAAGGAAATCCAATTTTTGCCCCTAAATGGTTTACTGATAAATTGCCACGTGTTTGGTTGGATGGGGAGCTTTGGTCTAAGCATAATGATTTTGAATTTATTATGTCGACTGTTAGGAAGCAAATTCCAGTAGACAGCGAATGGCGTAAGATTTATTACATGGTGTTTGATGCGCCTGACCGAGAACGAAATATGACGTTTGAGGAAAGATACAAACGTTATTCGCGTCTGCTGACTATTCTAGACCTACCTCATGTTCTCCCTGTTGAACAGTTCTCTGTGAGTAATAACGAAGTGCTTCATAATATGCTGACTGCTTATGTAAACAAAGGCTCAGAAGGTTTGATGTTACATAGGAAATTAGCTCGTTTCGAAACAGGTCGCACGGATAACTTGCTCAAGTTAAAGCCACATATGGAGGCTGATGCTAAGGTTATTGCAATCTTAAATGGCACAGGTAAGTACGATGGTATGATGGGGTCTGTGTTAGTGGAAATGCCATCTGGTGTGCGCTTTAAAATAGGCAGCGGTTTTTCAGATAAAGAACGTAACACTCCTCCCAATATAGGGGATTATATTGTTTATAAATATCATGGTTTTACTGAGCGAGGCATTCCTAGGTTTGCTAGCTTTCAACGATTGCGAGATACAGAATATTAATCTTTAGGTTCAAGGGGATTGGACTTGTTAACGAATATTTACTGCTTGCCCGGTACTATGTGTGATGAGCAGCTTTGGAATTTAACACAAGGTGAGGTTAGGGCATCGTTAAATTTACGGCATGTTCCTATTCCTATGAAAGACACAATCGAAGCCATAATCGATGCTTTGGCTGAGGCCTTGTCTGCAGAGCCTATTAATCTGTTGGGCTTTTCTATGGGAGGATATTTAGCTTGTGCCTTTGTACTTAAATATCCCGAACGTGTGAATCGATTGATGGTCTTGTCTAATACGGCAAGTGGCTTGTTAGAGTCAGAACGACAGCAACGTGAAGTCGCGCTTAACTGGGTGACAAAGCAAGGTTATAACGGCATACCAAAGAAAAAGGCCACCGCCATGCTTGGGGCGTCTAACAAAGGCAAAAGTGAGCTTTTGGATATTATTTTTACCATGGATAAGGCGCTTGGTGAGGCTGTTTTTATTCAGCAATTGAAAAGTAGCTTAGTTCGTCCAGATTTATTGTCGGCGCTTGAAAAAGTTAAGTGTCCGTTGTTTTTTGCGGTAGGCAGTGATGATTCGTTATTGTCGAGAGTGGTAATAGACAAGATAAAAGAGTCAAAGAATCTTAATATTCGCACAGTCGATGATTGCGGGCACATGTTGCCTTTAGAGCAGCCTGTCTTACTGGCGGATTTACTGAAAGAGTTTTACTTATAAAATTCTTATCTGTTTTAAAGTGTAGGGCAAAATAGGTTATGCAGTGTTTTGATTAGTTCTTTTACGCGGTGGTCGCCAATGCTGTAAAAAATAGTTTGGGACTCGCGACGAGTGTTAACGAGCCCATCTTTTCGCAACACAGCTAAATGTTGAGATAGGGCAGATTGGCTTAAAGGTAGCTTTTCATTTAAAGCCGTCACAGACAATTCTTGATCCAGTATGTGACATAAAATCATCAGACGGTTTTCGTTGCTCAGTGCTTTTAGGAATATAGCCGCTTGAGATGATTGTTGCAGCATATCTTCCATTGTAAGTGTTTCATTGTTCATGGTTTTTTCTCGTCTCTAATGCGGCAAATGACACGCTGAGCTTTGTATTAAAAATAAAACCATCCACATTGTCTGTGGATAAGACTGGGACTAGTGGCGTTCAGTGGTGGCTCTTATCAAGTAAGACGGTCATTATATGGTTTTGTATGATATTTGCACAATGACCGCCTTGATGACTTTTATTCGCTCAGATTGAAGCTAGTCCAGATTGGTGCGTGATCGGAAGGCTTTTCTAACGATCGTAAATCATAATCCACATCGGAATCTTCTAAGTAAGGTGTTAGTCCATTTGAGGCCATGATAACGTCAATTCTTAAGCCGCGCTTTGGCGTGTCTTCAAAGCCTTTTGAGCGATAGTCAAACCAGCTAAAGCGATCATTCTTTGTCGGATTAATTTGGCGATAGGTATCTGTTAATCCCCAGTTTGCCAACGTCGTAAACCACTCTCTTTCTTCTGGTAAGAAGCTACATTTACCTGTTTTTAACCAACGCTTTGCATTTGGCTCGCCAATGCCGATATCTAAATCCGTTGGAGAGATATTAATGTCTCCCATCACAATGATTTTTTCATTAGGGGAGTGTGCTGCAAGGTATTCCATTAAGTCGGCATAAAATTTTCGTTTCGCTGGAAACTTGGTTTCATGGTCACGACTTTCACCTTGGGGAAAATAACCATTCAGTACTTTTACTGGGCCTTGTGGCGTATCAAATGTTGCAATGATCATACGACGCTGAGCATCTTCATCATCACCAGGGAAGCCATACTCAACGCTAGTGGCTTCTTGTTTACTAAAAATAGCAACGCCGTAGTGAGATTTCTGTCCGTAATAGTAAGCGTGATAGCCAACAGACTTAGGAATTTCGTGAGGGAAAGCGTCGTCGTGTACCTTGATTTCTTGCAAGCCAATGACATCTGGCGCGTGTTTTTCTACTAATGCTTCTATTTGATGTGGTCGTGCACGTAGACCATTGATATTAAAAGAGACAAATTTCATCTGAATGATTCCATAGCGAATTTTCTTAATGATACCCAGTTGCGTAGGAGTCATAAAGGGATTTACAGGTCCATTGCTATAGATTCTTTTGTCTCTTATAAAGTGGAGCCTATGATCCGTTAATGACGACATCGATAATTTAAAAAAAGGCGACTATGATTCCTTTTAGAATAAAACTTCCAGGGATGATGCCTAGCGTGGTGTAGGCAAAAAGGAAACGTTGCTCTGGATTTATTTTTCTGATTATGGCGAGTAAAAACAATATAGCAAATAGGCCTAAACTTAATGCCATACCATAGAGGAATGACCCGCAAAAATGCGGTAGAGCGGCAAAGGCAAAGGCAGAAATATGGATGTGTGTTAACTCTAAACTTTCCTTATTACTGCGAAAAATAGTTACGAGAGAAAGAGCAACAGCAAGTCCATACAGGGCAATCACATAAGTTGGCCATTCATAACTAAGTGGATTATTTAAATGAAAAGTCGAAAAGCTGAAGTTCGAAAGGAATGTCCATGCTGTCTTGATAATGACGCTTACAACAAAGGCACCAACAGAGAAAAAGAAAAAAGCAACCACAGCACCGCCAGCGGTCGGGCCTGCTTTGTACCCCTCAATAATTAAGAGCATGGCACTTAACGCCGCACTTAGTTGTAGCCAAAGCCAATAATCGTCATTAAAGAGCGGAATAAATGGTAACGCCATTATAATAAAGAAGGACTTACCATCGTCTTTTTGGAAAAAGTAAAACGCCATGATGGCGATGTAAACTAGGATAATGAAATCGGGCATGTAACTTCCTTGTAGTATGATCTTTTTGTGAGATTTGTTGGTAAAATTATCGTTTGTTTAATGATACCGTAGTCGCCTTTGACGATACATTTTTTAAGTTCGTTATGTGCATCTAAAGAGAAATGAATATCTACAGCATCGCTATTTCTGGTTCAGCCTTCTTCTAAGGGGTTGGGGCTGTTAAACTGCCCTCATATTACATCATGAATGATTTTGGAGACTAAGAATGTCTTATCAGTACGACTTATTTGTTATTGGCGCCGGTTCAGGTGGCGTTCGTGCTAGCCGTGTTGCGGCATCCAAAGGTTATAAAGTTGCGGTTGCCGAAGGCAGTGCGTTAGGCGGAACCTGCGTTAACATTGGTTGTGTGCCTAAAAAGCTATTTGTTTATGGTTCTGAATATGGTCATGGCTTTGAAGAAGCGGCAGGCTTTGGTTGGTCTCATCAAGGTGTAGAATTTAACTGGTCTGTTTTACGTGATAACAAAACCAAAGAAATTCAGCGTCTAAACGGCATTTATGGCAATTTGCTTGGTAATGCGGGCGTTGAAGTTATCTCCGGCTTTGCCTGCTTTGTTGATGCGCACACCGTGATGGTAGATGGAAAAACCTACACAGCGGAACGTATCTTGATCGCCGTTGGTGCTAAGCCTTTTATTCCTGAGTTCCAAGGCAGTGATTTAGTTGTTAGCTCTAACGAAATGTTCTTCCTAGAAGAGCTGCCTAAAAAAGCCCTTGTTGTTGGCGGTGGTTATATTGCCGTTGAATTCGCGGGGATTTTGAATGGTCTGGGGGTTGATACTAGCCTTGCTTATCGTGGTGATCAGCTACTTCGTGGCTTTGACCAAGATGTCCGCGATTTTGCCAGTGAAGAATACAAAAAGTCTGGTATTGATGTGCGTTTGAATACGGACGTTGAAAGTATTGAGCTTGCCGATACGACTAATCCAAACGGTGCTCGAACGGTGCATTTTAAAGATGGTCACTCGGAAGAATTTGGTCTCATTCTTTATGCAACCGGTCGCGTACCAAATGTTGCTTCGTTGGAGCTTGAAAAAGCGGGTGTTAAAACCGGCAAAAATGGCGCAGTGATTATTGATAAGAATTTCACCACGTCTGCGAAAAGTGTTTTTGCCCTTGGGGACGTGACCGACAATATTCAGCTAACGCCTGTTGCGATTAAAGAAGCCATGGCGCTTATTGCTTATTGGTTCGATGGCAAAGAAGTGGACTTTGATTACGACAATATTCCAACCGCTGTCTTCAGCCAGCCAGCTATCGGTACTGTCGGATTAACCGAACAAGAAGCTGAAAAACGTGGTCTAGACTTCCGAGTTTATCAAACGGATTTTCGTCCTATGAAGCACACATTAAGCGGCGGCACATCACGTTCTTTGATGAAGCTATTGGTGAACAATGTGGACGACAAAGTCATTGGCGCACACATGGTGGGTGATTACTCTGGTGAGATCATTCAAGGCTTAGGTATTGCGATCAAAGCTGGAGCAACCAAAGCGGACTTCGACGATACCGTGGGTGTTCACCCAACAAGCGCTGAAGAATTTGTTACCTTCTCTGCTGCGTCTTTAAAGAAAAAATAAGACGAAAACACAAGCTCGGCCTTACTGGCTCAACGGCATCGGCTCAGTTAATGATCTTAACAAAGACACCTCGGTAAATTTTATCGGGGTGTCTTTTTTTGTTTTGGTTATCGCGTGTTTTCTTAATGTTGCTTATCTTAATTCTGTTTATAGAGTGCAAGAGTAAATCGATTTAACATCCATGGTATTTTTGATGCTGCCATCGGGCATCATCATGTCTCCATGAATGTATCCACCTCGGCTGCGATAAATCGGCACCAATTCACGTTGACCTTGTTTTGCCGCAATGAGGCTGAGTAGGGCGAGCGGTTCGATATCGTCGAATCGGCAGTTAATGTGATCATGACTAGTGGTAAAAAAATCTCGATTGGCACTACGTTGAAAGATATTTCCCCCCAGCTTTTCAGCAAGCGCTAAATAACTCGCCTTTTTGGTCGCTTGATGCATTTCTAAGGCTGCGAACAAGAAAAGCGGTTCGTCTGCCTGGGTTTCCAGATTGACGTTTGGTTCATCGCTTACCCAGTTGCCAAGATCAAAATGTTTTGCCATAGCACAGACGGTAGCCCAAATGATATTGCTCTGATTCCCAACCGAACAGTTTTCTATCCAGTTAGTGACATAAGCAAGAAAAACATGAGAAGGAACAGGGCGACGAATAATTTCTACGCCCTTTTTACCATAATAACCGTAACGAGGAATTTGTTGTCCTGTTAGGTCTTTGCCATCGGCGAACATGGGCTTGATTTCATTTGTATTGGCATCGTAGGCGTAATGCGCCCAGGCCTCCAAGCCTTCCGTAGTCCAATCTAATAGCTGTTTGCCATCCTTACCAAGCTCTCTTGCGAGCAGGGTTTGCGCTAGACCGCAGTCCCCATAAATTCCTTCTGGCCCATTAAGAGCCTCTTCATCCATCTTGAACAATACCCAAGCTTCTTTCGCCACATCGCCGTATTCTGGACCAAATTGACGTTGGGCTCTGTCGCCCCAAAATGAGAAGGTGTATTGTGGGTCTTTTTCGTCTTCTGGCGCGTCGCCTGTTTTTAATGGGCGATTGTATTGGTAACAACCAAGCTTGGTGTCTGGGTGACGGCTGTTGACGTATTGACTCATTAAAAACTCTGCCCAAGAAAGGGCTTTTTCATCGCGATCTAGCTTAGAGAGCATTCCTGCGCTGAACACGAGATCGTTGCCGATATTCACAAAAGACAAACCTTTCATTTCGCGGAGTGGCTCTAGGTGTTTATTTTGTGGTCTATCCCAAAAAATTGCTTCATCGAATTCTAATCCGTAGCTGCCGTGGCGAGACATTTCCATGTTATCCCAGTTTGTCACATGACAGTTCCAAATCGCCTTGATCATTCGGCTGGTGGCGGTTGGATTGGTTTCATACATGAGTTCATAAAACGGGCAATGATGTTTAAGTTCGTGCACCATATTTTTGTTTTCTGGCCCTACGGTATTGAGCGTTTTCAAATCCAGAAAAGAGTGACCGCCCCAACGAATAAGGCCACTTGAATCGGCATTGTCAAAGTGCCACTGAATAGCATCTTGTGCGGCTTGTTTGTATTTTTGCTGATTAGTTAACGCACTCAATCCACAAAAAAAGCGGAACAAATTTTGTTGGCTGGCAATGTTGGAGGGTTCCCACTCTGTGTCATCGGTATTTTTCCACGTCACCGGTTTGCCATTAAATGTGTTGCAGCCATCAAAGAAAAGCGGTGTTCCGTGGTACGGGTCACGATAGTTTTGAAGAATGGTGTCAGCGTAGTGAGTTAAATAGTCCAGCATTTTTTGCATTGTGTTTATCCGTTTTTTATTCTTTCTATAATATTAAAGGAGATTATTATTAGTCTCCATAAAAAATTAAAACATTGTTTTATTTTTATTTTGAAAGGTCGATAGAGCGGCACATACGTTTTCTCTATCGGTGTAGTCTTAATTTCGATTGCCTCTACTCATGCTCTTCTTTAATGTTCCTAACACAATTAGGTACTAATGAAAAAATACTAAGAGAGCAGTATGAACGACGTTTTAACCACACTAGAGCCAAAAGCCATTTGGCGTCATTTCCAAACATTATGTAATACGCCGCGTCGGTCATATCACGAAGCAGCATTAAGAGAGCATCTAATTCAATGGGCGACGGATTTAGGCCATGAAACCTATGTTGACCCAGTGGGTAACCTGCTAATTCGCAAAGCCGCGAGCAAAGGCATGGAAGACAGAGAAACCGTCGTCTTACAAGGCCACTTGGACATGGTGGCGCAAAAAAACGCTGATATTGACCACGACTTCACCAAAGACCCGATTATCACGCAAGTGATCGATGGCTGGGTTCAAGCCACCGGAACAACGCTTGGTGCTGATAATGGCATTGGTGTGGCTGCTGCGATGGCCGTATTGGAATCAACTGATTTAGCTCACGGGCCAATTGAAGCCTTATTTACCATCGAAGAAGAAACCAGCTTACGTGGTGCATTGCAGCTTGAAGAGGGCATTCTGAAAGGCAAAATCTTATTGAACTTGGATTCAGAGGATCGCGGTGATGTGTACATCGGCTGTGCTGGTGGCATGGACATCAATGTGGCAAAACAATATCCCATTGTGGCGACTGGCAGTGATAAGAAAGCGTTCAAAATAACTGTGTCGGGCTTACGTGGCGGACATTCAGGTTTGGATATTCATAAAGGCCGCGCCAGTGCGAACGTGCTTATTGTGCGCTTGTTAAACCTTCTCAAAGAGCGCTGTGACTTTGGTTTAACTGCTTTCACTGGTGGCACGCTTCGTAATGCAATCTCCCGTGATGCAGAAGCGACGATCAACGTTAGCAATGAAGACCAAGCCAAACTGTTTGCCTTTGTTGAAGAATTTGAACAAGCTACCAAAACAGAATTTAGCGCTACGGAAACGAATCTTACCGTGACATTAGAAACCGCTGAACTAGATTCAGAACTGAAAGAAACAGACAAAGATGCCTTGTTAAACGCTATGTACAGCGCACCTCATGGCGTCCATCGCATGAGCGCCGATTTGGAAGGCGTAACAGAAACCTCTTGTAACTTCGGCGTGATTAATCTACGTAACACGGAAGATGGCAAGAAAGCCTTTGATGCGTGCTTATTGGTACGTTCCCTTGTGGATTCCGCCGTAGAGCAGCTTGCTTACGTGGCAAAATCTGCCTTCTCATTAATTCAAGCTGAGGTCAAACTAGAAAACGGCTACCCAGGCTGGCGTCCAGATCCAAAAGCAGGCTTGCTCAAGCACTTCTTAACGGTTCACACCGAGGTGATGGGTCACGAAGCCAATGTGAAAGTGATTCATGCTGGCCTTGAATGCGGAATCATTGGCGCGAAATACCCAGGCATGGAAATGGTGTCATTCGGCCCAAATATCCGCGGCGCGCATTCACCGACAGAACGCATGGAGATAGACTCCGTTGGGGATTTTTGGCGACTACTCGTGGCTCTACTAGAATCTGTTCCAAAAGCCTAAGTTTTTGGGTTTTTGTACATAACTTGAACCGAGTGACATTCTCTTCGAAAATATCGCCTACCTCAGGTGAATGTCACTCTTATTCTCGTTAATCAGATCCCCATAGCAGGTAGAATCACTAATTGTAGGGCGGATGAGGGAGGAACGACCGTGATCCGCCGTTTGGCTTACGCCAATGCTGCATACTTTAAATCACCTTGATATTACTTTTGCTTGCGCTTGTTTCGCAGGCTCAACGCGTCAGCGCAAAACCAAACCAAGGTGATTAACAGGTGTTAGTCCTGTTTATGTAAGTCATGCCTTTAGACCGACGCGGAATTTAGCTTTCATTCCAAGTCTTTTAATCCGTATCTACCTCATCGCTCAAACACACCAAGACAAATTGATAGAGACTGTGTGGATATACAGTTTATTTTTTAAATGCCTAGTGATTGGCACGGTTTGCCTAATAAATAATCACTGTATTGCTCGTTTGTACTGGCAGTAAATAAAAAAGTCTTTTAGTATCAATCAACAAGAATCTACTGAGCAGAAATAACGCGCTGTGGATAAATGAAATAACGCGCACGCTCGCTTTTCCAGTTTTAACTTTTGTTGATATTTCTATTAATGGCTTTAGAGTCAGTGACTTATAGTGATAATAAGGAAGTTTCTGAAATGTGTAAACGCGCATGCGCACTATTAAACTGTTAGGGCTATAGGCATAGTTTTGAGTAAAAATATAGAATCTTGTTATGCATGTAATAGTCCTGCTACTAGCCGAGAGCATGTTCCTCCAAAGTGTCTTTTCCCTACAGAATTAGGGATAGATTTGAGAAAAGATTTAATTACTGTTCCAAGTTGCGATCAACATAACGGTAAAAAATCTGATGATGATGAATTTTTACTTGCTAGTTTAGCTGGGATAATTGGTTGTAATGATATTGGTATGTTGCATAAATTTACAAAAGTTGACCGTGCTATACGACGTAGTGGAGGCCGGTTACTTAACAAAGTATTAAGAACTTCAGAGGTAAAATCTCATAAATTAGAAAATGGAGATGTTGTTGATGTTGCTTGGGGGAAACCTGATCTCAAGCGATTACACGAATGCTTTGAGTTAATTGGTAGAGGCTTGTATTTTAGTAAACTCGGTGAACGTTTCAAAGGTAAGGTGATATGCGAGGTGGTGTATGTACCAATTAATGATCGTGGTCGAGCTGGTTATAGAGAGTTTGCAGTAGAGCAAATGCAGAAAGAAATTGCCAAGACCGATATACAAGGTAAAAACCCTGATGTGTTTCAATGGGTAATTGGGCCTCTAGATTATTCAGGGGCTTGTTGTGGCAAAATGATATTTTATGGCAATTTGTCTGTTTATTTAGCATTTATTCCTGAGTCTTTTCGAGAAGAGGATTATGTAAACCTTTATGATATTGCTAAAACGGCAAATAAACCGGTTTATATTCAGAAAGATGGAAAAAAGTACAGAATTAACTAGCCCTAACAAGTCAATTCAGCAGGACAAAAAACAGTTGGTTTTGCTCCTGCGTCGCTAATTTTAACCAACTGATTTTTGCCTCTGATTGAGGCGTTATGGTTCAATTAGAGACAGGTTTTATAATATTAATGAATGCAGATAATGCCATAGAGAGTCACTACAGAAAGCTCTTTGATATTTTGAATAATGAATTCGAAGATCTTTACGAATCAATAAATAATGACAAGTTAAGAATTTTATTCTCTACTCTTCACTCTAGCGTCACTAGTCTTTTTGACTCGATGAATAATAGGCTTCCAACAGATGAAGACACGGCTCACTTCTGGGCAGACCCGAGTAGGGAGCTCATTAGATCTATAGAGACGATTGAAGCTTTAGAGAGATCTTTGAAGAACTCTGAATATGCATTCTATATTGAGGAGTACCATCGAGATAGACTTACTTTTTGTAAGAGCTTTCTAAGTAAGAGCGGTGGGAGTGCAATCCCCTCTTATACTGAAAAGCTAGAGATTTATTACACTATCCCAATATTTTTTCCACAAAGTTCAGTGAAAATTGAGAACAAAAATAAGACCGCTGATTTAAAGGCTTTAGGTAGTGGGTCTTATGCAAATGTCTATAAGTATTTTGACAGTTTCTATAATAAAAACTTTGCTTTAAAGCGGGCAAAGAAAGATCTAAATGCAAAGGAAATTGAAAGGTTTAAGCGAGAGTACGAACAAATGAGTATGCTAAGCTCACCATATGTTCTAGAAGTTTATGGATACAATGAGAAAAACAATGAGTACATTATGGAGTTTATGGACAACTCATTGGATAAGTATATTTTAAAAAACAATTCCAAGTTATCGTTTCAAGATCGCGTTAAGTTAGGGTTGCAAATACTCAGAGCTTTCTCGTACATACATTCTAAAAATATTTTGCACAGGGATATTAGCCCTAAAAATATTCTACTCAAAGAATATGATGATGTGGCTGTAGTGAAAATAGCGGACTTTGGTCTGGTGAAAATCGTTGATAGCGAACTAACTTCTGAAAATACGGATTTTAAAGGCTACTATAATGATCCAAGCCTAGTAACAGAAGGATTTGATAGTTATAGCATCTTGCATGAAACATACGCGTTGACTCGTATTTTATATTACGTCTTAACCGGAAAGAGTAAGACTGAAAAGCTACCAGAGAATGTGCGTGCTTTTATTGATATAGGCCTTAGTAGTGATAAGTCTATTAGATTTAAAGATGTTGATGAGTTACGCATGGCTTTTCAAGCTATCGCACCAATGTAATTTTGCCGTGAATCATAACAAAGCCCAGCAGTTCGTAGTCTTCGGCTACCGGACTCGCTTCGCTCGCCGCTGTGGGCGGCGTTAACATTAAAGAACCCAATTCATGCCTTCACCAAATCCCTTGAGAATCATGTCATTTGAAACACCTAGCGATCTCGATGAGTGGCTCAAGGTGAATCACGCGGTTGAAAGTGAGTTGTGGGTAAAGATATTTAAGAAAAACTCTGGGGTTCAAAGTGTTTCTTGGAATGATGTTGTGGTGGAGGTTTTATGTTGGGGTTGGATTGATGGTGTGAAAAAGTCATTGGATGATGAATCCTACCTTCAACGAATAACACCACGAGCTGTACGAAGCACTTGGTCTAAAAGAAACACGGAGCATGTTGAGCGTTTGATAAGCGAAGGCCGTATGAAGGAGCCTGGGCTTGTACATGTTCGCGCAGCGAAAGCTGACGGTCGTTGGGAAAAGGCTTATGTAGCGAGTGAAATGGAAGTGCCTGCAGACTTTTTAGCGGCAATAGAAGAACAGCCGAGAGTAAAACTCTTTTTTGAAACGCTTAATAAGTCGAGTCGTTATGTGATTGCTCATGGCTTAACGAGTGCGAAGAAACCAGAAACTAGGCAGCGACGATTTGAAAAATTCTTAGACATGCTTATCAGAGAAGAAAAACCGACTTAGTCTCTATGACACTCAAAAGATCATAGTCGGGCGCTCAAAATCTTCGAATTGGTTACAGGCAATGCCAGTCATAAAAAAAGGGCATATGCCCCTTTTCTATTTGAATAACGCTAAATGCCATTAAGGCAATGTTATAGCTTAGGCCCTTTACCTCTGATGGCTCTGGATACAAGAGAAATCACCAGTAGTACTATGAAGATAAAGAAGATGATTTTTGCAATTCCCGCCGCGGCACCAGCAATACCTGTAAAGCCTAGCACCCCTGCAATAAGGGCGATGATTAACAATAATACAGTCCAGCCTAACATGTCGTTCTCCTTGTCTTAGTAAATGATACTTATAGAAAGTTGACGATATTTTCAAAGCTCATAACTCATAATCAACGGTTAAAAACATAGCAAGCTTAGAGTTATAAAGTCAACCAAGTGGTCAGGATTGGATTAATAAGTCACAAAGTTGATACTTTGCTAACATAATCGAGTTAAGTGATTGGCTTTAAGGGGGCAGGGGGTTGCATAAAATACTTAAGCCCTTTTGGCATAATGTGGGAAGTTTCGTTTTGCGCAGTTAAGACTGACCTATTATAAAGTCGAAAGGCTAATGAGCCTGTTCTTATAGTAACTAAATGGGATTTTTCTATGATTGAGTGTCACACAAGAGAGGTAGTTAGGCAGAATATGTCATAATAGCCAGATCAAAGATGAGGTTGGATGATGGATTCACAGGCGCTGACGATAGAATTGGATGATGAGCAGTTTGAGGCGGTTTTGGGTGACAATTTGTTGTCGTCGTTGCTTTCTCAGGGTGCGGATGTTCGTTACGGTTGTCGCGCTGGGGCTTGTGGTGCGTGTCGTCTTTATGATGCGAGCAATTGCGAGTCGATCCTTTCTTGTCAAACCTCGGTTGCTTCGGCTATGTCTTTAACTCGACAAACGCCAGCCGTGTCTTCTTCTTTTTCTGTTTTAAATCCTATTTGTTTGAATGAATCAGCTATCGAGCTAACGCTTTTGGGGCCAAGTGATGATTCTTTCGGGGATCGTGTTTCGGTTGGCTTTCCTGCTAGCAAATCATCGTCAGTTATTATTGATGAGCAAGCTCATTTTTATGAGTGTATGGCGTTAAATCCTGCTGGAGCGCCTTTAAAAGTAGTGTTGCATAAAGCGCAGTTATGCGACAAGGACTGGCTGCGCGCCTTAGCGCTTTCGTCTGATAATAAGGTGGATGTTCAATTATCGACTGGAATGCGCAAAGGTCGTTTGTTGTTTGAGATGGATATTGCTGATGCGCCTGTTGTAGTCATTTCTTCTCCTGATAATGCTATTTATGCATCTTATTGGCGTGAGACTTTGTTGGATTACACGCCAATGTTTCTCGGGCATTTTGCTTTGTATGCGAATAATGATCTGACGCTTAGTTTGGCGGATGATGTATTGATTACTTTTCTTCAAGAGGCGCTGGCGAATTCTGGCAGCACTTCTCTACAACTTATTTATCATGGTCAAAATGTGTCTGCGAAGGATTGGAGTTTGTTGTTGCGACCTTTGCGGATTCATCCGAATCAGTTGCATTTTGTTCGGTAACTTGGCTTTTTATTTTTACGTATATTTTGATATTCAACGGATTCTATAAATGAAAATTCTACACACCTCAGACTGGCATCTTGGTCAGCATTTTATGGGGAAATCTCGCCGCGATGAGCACAAAGCTTTTATAGATTGGTTGTTGGTGCTGGTGGACAAAGAATCTATCGATGCGGTGATCATTGCTGGAGATGTGTTCGATACTGGTTCGCCACCAAGCTACGCGCGCGAAATGTATCATCAGCTGGTATTAGACATGAAGGCGCGCCAGTGTCAGTTGGTGATTGTTGCAGGCAATCACGATTCGGTCAGTATGTTAAACGAATCTAAGAGCTTGCTGACGTATCTTGATACGCAAGTGTCTAGTCAGGCGAATCTTGAAGATATTGAATCTCATGTTATTCCGCTTAAAGACAAAAGGGGCGAGATTGCTGCTTGGGTTTGTGCTGTGCCGTATTTGCGTCCAAAAGATGTAATGCAAAGCGTCGCTGGGCAGTCTGAGCAAGATAAGAAGCTTAGTCTATTGCAGATGATTGGCGATTTTTATCAGCGAGTTTATGAAGCAGCTTGTGAGAAAAACAAAGCACTGAAAACACCTGTGCCGATTATTGGTACCGGGCATTTGACGGCAGTGGGCGGACAAGTGAGCGAGTCGGTGCGTGATCTTTATGTGGGTACTTTGGAAGCTTTGCCGACGTCGGTGTTTCCGGCGTTTGATTACCTTGCTCTTGGGCATATTCACCGAGCTCAGCCGATTAGTAAAAGTGGTCGGTTCCGTTACAGTGGTTCGCCGATTCCACTGAGCTTTGATGAGCTGGGTCGTGATAAGACTTTGGTTATGTTCGATACCGATTTATTAGGTGAAGACACTTTTGTTGAAGACTTGTTTGCTGAGCCGACCGATCCTGTTCAATTAGTGACGATTCCTAATTTTCAGCCAATGGCGAGTTTGAAGGGCAACTTGAAGGAGGTCATTAAGCAGATTTCTGCGTTAGAGTTGGCGGAAGATAAAACGCTTTGGTTGGAAGTGACGGTCATTGCCGACGAGTATTTGAGCGATGTGCATAAGCGTTTATTAGAAGTCATTGACGGTAAGCCAATTGAGTTACTGAGGGTTATGCGTCGCAGCGCGGTAGAAAAAAAGAACGAAGGTTTCGAGGCACGTAAAACATTGTCGGAATTAACTGTTGGTGATGTGTTTCAGCAGAGTCTTAAATCGAATTTAGAGCTGGATGAAGAAGAAAGCAAAATGTTGACTGAGTTGTTTCAAACTTGCCTAGTGGAATTGGAAGAGCATCAACAAGAAGGCGAGGAGAAGCAATCATGAAAATTTGCAAACTGCGCCTGAAGAATTTGAATTCCCTTAAAGGCGAATGGGAAATTGATTTTACCAAAGCGCCTTTTGATGACGCTGGTGTATTTGCCATTGTCGGGCCTACGGGCGCAGGTAAGTCGACCTTGTTGGATGCGATCTGTTTGGCTTTGTACCATGAAACGCCGCGTCTGAAAGTCTCACCTAGTCAGAATGATGTGATGACGCGCCATACTTCTGAATGTTTGGCGGAAGTCGAGTTTGAAATAAAGGGCAAAGGTTATCGCGCTTTTTGGGGACAACGACGTGCCCGCGGCCAAAGTGATGGCAAGTTGCAGCCCATGACCTGTGAGCTGTGCGAACGCGACGGCACGATCATTACCACGAAGATAAACGAAAAAATCGATAAGATAGCGGAAATCACTGGCTTGGATTTTTCCCGCTTTACCAAGTCTATGTTACTTGCTCAAGGCGGCTTTTCGGCCTTCTTAAATGCTTCTGCTAATGATCGTGCTGAGTTGTTAGAAGAGCTGACCGGCACAGAAATTTATGGTGACGTGTCTAAGTGGGTGTTTGATAAACACAAGCTAGAGAAGCAATCTATTGCAGCGCTTGAAAGCTTCAATGAGCAGACTCAATTATTAACGGACGAGGCTTTTGCAGAACTAAAGCAAACTGAATCGAGTTTTGAAGCCAACGAAAAAGCCAATGAGCAGGCGTTAAAGGCTCATCAAACCGTACTTGAATGGCGACGCACTGAGCAAAAGCTACAAGAGCAAGTGGCTCAGTATCAGCAACAAGTCGATGACGCGAATCAGGCGCTTGCGGATTTCGCGCCTCAACAGCAGCAGCTTGAGCAGGCACTGACTGCGCAAGTTTTGCTGCCTGATTATGAAAAGCAGCAAGGCTTGAAGTCTCGCTTGGATCAGAATCAAGCAGATATTGCTCAATACACTGAAACGCAGCAAGCACAGCTTATACAAAGTCAGGCTCTTACTGAATCGGTTGAACAGGCGAAAGCGAAATTAGCGAATGCTCGCACTGAGTTGGACGCTTTGAATAACAAGATTAATGATGAAATTCAGCCCATCTTGTCCCGCCAAGAAAGTGTGAAGGCACAATATCAAGATGCTTCTGCTCGGTTAAAACAAGCGGCGGAGAAAGTCGAAAATCAGCAATCGCAATTAAAAGCCACAACAGAGAAACAAGCAGACATTGATAAAGCGAGTGAAGACAGTAAAGCCATTTTGAGCCGCTGGACATCGCCAGAAAAAATCGAAAATCAGTTGGCTAGTTGGCAGCATCAGGCACAAATCATAGAGGCAAATACCCAAGCTATTGCTGAACTTGAGATCAGTATCGATCAAGGTTCCAAAAGTTATGATGCTGCTCGCTCTGCTCATGGAAGTAATCAAGCTAAGTTAGAGCATGAACAAGCCAGCATAGAAGAGCGTCAGCAAGCATTGCAGAGCACGGTTCATGATTACATGGCGTCATCATCTCAGCGTGAATATGCCGATTGGCAGAAAGGTTATCATCAAACTGAACGTGCTCAGTATAATGCGCAATCACTCTGGAAACAGTTTCATCAATACCAAGATCAGCAATCACAATTGTCCGAGCTGGACGAGAATCTGAATACTATGGCAAGCCGTATTCAGCAACAGCAAAGCCAGCTAGAGCAACAAAGACAAACCTACAAAGACAAGCTTCGTCATCAAAAATCGATTGAAAAACTTGCCGAGGCCGAGCGTCATATTGTGGCGTTAACTCATTTGCGTAATGAGTTAGGTGAACATGATGATTGTCCGTTGTGTGGTTCAGCAGAGCACAATCTTGCTAATGCTTTGTACCAAGCAGATTCTGGTAGCCAGGAAGAATTTACTCGTTTAGGCAAAGAATTGGATAGCCTTAAGGGGCAAGGCATGCAATTGGCTGCGGATTTAGAATCCCTGCAGCGAGAGTTAACCTCTGGTCAAACTAGACGTCAGCAATTAATTGAAGGTTTGCTCACCACAGAAAATGAGTTGAAAGAATGGATAACACCACTAACTCACTATGTGAATAGCCAAGATGCCAGCTTTAATTTGTTTGATAAAGAACAAGTGTCGGTTCTGGTTCAGCGCGTCGATCAAGACTGGCGTGCCTTGCAAGAAATAGCGCCTAAGCTAGAAGAACTTCAACAATCTCGTTTGGCATTAGAAGCAGAATTGCAGAACTTGAATGTTCAGCATCAAACGACGCAACAGCAAGTGGTGAAAGATGAGTCGCAATGTCAGTTATTATGGCAAACGTTAGAAGCGCATCAGCAAAATTTAGCAAGTAAGCAAGGCGAGCAAGAGCAGACAATTAGGCACTTGCAAAAAGAAATGCTGCAATCAGGTGTTCCTGAAAGTTACCTTGATTTGTCTTTGACAGAGGCTTTGGAGCAGTTACAGGGGGCGATGACGCAATGGCGTGACAGCAAGGCGGGGTATGATGCTTTATTGCAGCAAGGCGAACAGCTTGCATATGAACACCAAAGGCTGCAAGGGGCGTTACAAGAAAGCCAGCAGCTGCATGATCAAGCCCGCGAGAAAGTTGCTGAATTTAATGAGAGCTTAAAAGCCATGGCAGAACAGTTACATGAGCTGTTAGGTGGCAAGAGTATTAGTGAGCTTCGTCAAGAGATGCAAACCCTTAATGATCATGCTCATCAAATGCTAGAAAAGGTAGAATCTGAGCGACAGCAAATCGCTCAGGCGTTGGCGTCTAGCAGTGCGACATTAGAAACGCTTAATAAATCTCATCTATCGTTAAGTAAAGAATATAAGCTTGTCTTGTCCGATTGGCAAAAACGTCTAGCTGAGAAAGGTTTTGAAAACGAGGCTGCGTGGCTGCAAGCGAACTTATCCACAGAAGAAATAAGCCAACGCCAAGAAGTGCTGAAGAAGTTACAAGAAGCCGGTTCTCGATTACAAACATTACTTAATCAATCTGAAGAATCCTTGCTGAAACATATTGAAAGCAAGTCCGAGCTTGCTGCTTTTGACGGTTCAGTCTTTGAAAAGTCTTCTCTTGAAGAGCTGGAAAAAAAACACGCCGAGCTTGATTCGGAACGCCAAGCTCTGCATCGTCAATGGGGTGTAGTGGCTCAGCAGATTCAAGAAGAGGTTCAACGCAGAGAGCAGATAGCGAAATCCAAAGAAGTGTTGGAAGCTCGTCGAGAGGCATTTATTCATCTTGAGCGTTTGAATCATTTGATTGGTTCTGCTGACGGCGCGAAATTCCGCCGCTTTGCGCAAAGTTTGACGCTGGATCATTTAGTATACTTGGCTAATCAGCATTTGGATATTTTGCATCGTCGCTATCAATTAATGCGTAACGAAGATGCTTTGTCTTTGCTTGTGGTTGATACTTGGCAAGCGAATGCGTCGCGCGATACGAAAACTCTCTCAGGTGGCGAATCTTTCCTAGTGAGTTTGGCGTTGGCCTTGGCTTTGTCTGATTTGGTGTCTCATAAGACCAGTATTGATTCCTTGTTCTTGGACGAAGGTTTTGGCACCTTGGATAGTGAGACATTGGAGTCTGCATTAGATGCCTTGGATAACTTGCATTCATCTGGCAAAACCATAGGTATTATTAGCCATATTAGTGCTTTGAAAGAACGTATTCCTGTGCAAATTAAGCTGACTAAACAGAGTGGTTTGGGGGTAAGTCGCCTTTCGGCTGAATTTGCTGTGCATTCGACTGAGGAGTGATGTATTTATTTGCTTATTTGTTGGCTGTTCATGGTGCATAAAATGGTGCAAAAGTTTTCCCCAGATTTATGGGAACAAGTATGTAAGTAAGTTGTAAAATATTAATTAAATCAAATGCTTAATCTTGCGTTCATTATTGCTCATTTTGCGTTATTCTTAGCACTACAAGAGAGCAGTATGAGTTTTTTTGTGAATGTAAAGACATTGTAGTGGTGGCTTTCTTTAATCATTCAGCTTGATAGAATAGATTTTTAACGCTGATAGTGAAAGTTCAGTGCGGCTTTTCAACATTTAAGGCCATTTAAGTTATTAAAAAAGGACAGTTTGCATGACAGACTCAGGCTTCCGACTTAAAGGAAGTGTCGTTACGACGGTTTTATTAGAAATTCAAACCTTTTCATTAGATGACATTGTGTTTCATTTAAAAGAGAAGATTGATCAGGTTCCGCATTTCTTTAATCAAGCCCCGATCATTATTGATATTTCGAAAATGAAACGTGGTATTAGGTTAGAAGAATTTGAAGTGTTGATTCAATCGGTGAGCGCTCTTGGTCTTGGTGTGATTGGCTGGCGTTGTGATCCTGATGCGTTGCCTGTGTGGAATGCTTCAGTGACTATTCCTCTTTTGCCGGCAAGTAAAGCAAGACCTATTAATATGTCTCCTGCAGTAAAAGAAGAGGCGAGCCCTGATGTCGTTGTGAGGACTGTGGTTGAGGAGCGATTGGTGCCTCAGGCTACGAAAGTTATTACTAAACCGATTCGCTCTGGGCAGCAAGTTTATGCAGAAGGGGATTTAATTATTCTTAATCAGGTCAGTGCTGGTGCGGAAGTGCTAGCGGATGGCAATATCCACGTTTATGGAGCTTTACGAGGTCGCGCTTTAGCGGGTGTTAAAGGTGATGTGGAGGCGCGAATTTTTTGTAAAAGCATGGAGGCCGAGCTGGTTTCTATTGCTGGTAATTTTATGTTGAGTGATGCGCTGCGAAATATCGTTTGGAAAGACAGCGCGCAAGTGTTATTAGTTGACGATAGCTTAGAAATCGTACCGCTTTAAGATTTATTATTCATTTTTACTGTATAGATAAACTCATTTGAGGTTATCGGGGGATAAAGCATTGGCAAAAATTATAGTAGTCACCTCAGGCAAGGGTGGCGTCGGAAAGACAACATCCAGTGCTGCTATTGGGACTGGTATTGCGTTAAAGGGACATAAGACGGTTATTATCGATTTCGATGTGGGCTTACGTAATCTAGACTTGATTATGGGTTGTGAGCGTCGAGTGGTTTATGACTTTGTAAATGTCATAAACAAAGAGGCAACGCTATCTCAGGCGTTGATTAAAGATAAGCGCACGAAAGATTTGTTTATTTTGCCGGCTTCTCAGACGCGCGACAAAGATGCGTTGACTATAGAAGGCGTTCAGGAAGTTCTTGAAGAGCTTGCTAAGGAATTTGAATACATTATATGTGATTCGCCTGCAGGTATTGAAAAGGGCGCTCAGATGGCGTTGTACTTTGCTGATGCTGCAATTGTTGTGACTAACCCAGAAGTTTCTTCTGTACGTGATTCAGATCGTATTTTGGGGATCCTGCAAAGTAAGTCTAAACGAGCTGAGGATGGTAAAGCGCCGATTGAGGAGCACCTTCTTTTAACTCGTTATCATCCTGGGCGTGTTGCATTGGGTGAAATGTTAAGTGTGTCCGATGTTGAGGATATCTTGGCAATTCCATTGCTTGGTGTTATTCCTGAGTCTGAGGCGGTATTGAAAGCTTCGAACCAAGGTACGCCAGTTATTTTGGATACAGCTTCAGAAGCTGGTTTAGCCTATATGGATGCCGTTGATCGTTTGATGGGTGAAGAGCGTCCTTTACGCTTTTTAGAAGTTCAGAAGAAAGGCTTTATCAAGCGTTTATTAGGGGGTTAGAGTGGGAATTTTTGACTATTTTAAAAGCAAAAGCGCGCCTAGCTCCGCTTCTGTTGCCAAGGATCGATTGCAAATTATCGTTGCTCATGAGCGCAGTAAGCGCCATCAGCCGGATTATTTGCCACAGATGCAGCAAGAAATCATCGATGTTATTCGTAAGTATGTGAATATCGGCAGTGAAGATGTGCAGATCCAGCTGGATAATACTGATGATTGCTCAATATTAGAGTTGAATGTGACCTTGCCAGAGCAAAACTAGCTTCGAAGTAAGTGATCGTATCGATAGGAAAGCACTAAATGAGACAATTGATATATGTCTTGTTTGGTGCTTTTTTTATATCTAATTGACGGAGTTTGGGTGTCATTGTTTTACTCACGTTTTCATGGGTGTATGATTCGTGCCATTCATTTTTGATTGTTAGAGTAAGATAACATGCTGCGTTTTTCTCTAGGTGTGATGGCTGTTTCTGTGCTTCTTTCTGCTTGTAGTGAGCCTAAGCAAGCCGTTTCACAAATAAAGTCTACAAAATCATCTCCTGAGCTCCCTATTGCAATGAAAGATCCTAAGGCGATGCTGGGTGCGCAGTTGTTTTTTGATACCAATTTATCTAAAGAGCGCAATCAGTCTTGTGGAACTTGCCACGATATAGCCAATGGCTTTGTTGATAAAAGGTCAGATGCATTATTTGGTGCTGTTTCATTGGGAAGTGATCGAGTGTCCATGGGTAGTCGTAATACGCCAACAGCTGCTTACGCCGCCTTCGCGCCGACTTTTCATCGTATGGCTAATGGCGAGTATCGTGGTGGCCAGTTTTTAGATGGTCGCGCTTCTGGTTTGGCTCAACAGGCCGAAGGGCCTTTTGTTAATCCTTTAGAAATGGCTATGCCTGACGGTGCAGCGGTTGTTAGTCGAGTAAAAGAAAATGCGCGCTATGAAGGCTTGTTTAACTCAATTTATGGGCAAGATATTTTAAATGACCCTATAAAGGGGTATGCGGCGATTACTGATTCAATTGCGACGTTTGAAAAAACGGCTATGTTTATGCCTTTCGACTCTAGATACGATCGTGCTTTGCGTGGCGAAATAAAACTAACTCAGCAAGAGGAGTTGGGTAAGACCTTATTTTTCTCTCAGCAATTTACTAACTGTAATGCATGTCATCAACTAAATACGTCACCGCTTAATGCTCAAGAAACATTTACTAATTACGAATATCGTAATATTGGTGTTCCAGCTAATGCTGATTTGATGGCCTATAATGGCAATAAAAAAGATCTTGGATTGTTGGATAATCCGTCTATAGATGATCCTAAGCAAGCAGGTAAATTTAAAGTGCCGTCTTTGCGTAATGTTGCAGTGACTGGGCCATATATGCATAACGGTGTTTTTAAAGATCTTCGAACTGTTGTGCTTTTTTATGATAAGTACAACAACCCTCAGCGTACGATAAACCCTGAAACAGGCAAGCCTTGGGCTGAGCCAGAAGTAGCGGAAAATATAGACTTGGTGAATTTACAAAAAGGCCCTGCATTGCCAGATCAAAGGGTGGACGCCATTGTTGCTTTTTTGAAGACATTAACGGACCAGCGATATGAGTCATTGCTTGATAAATAGAAATCTTTGTTGCTGAGGTCTTCGTTAGTAGCTTAAATTAACTCCTTATTGTTTTCATTGATAAAACTGGCTAGTGGAGGAAAAATTTATTACATTGATTGTTTGGTTATTTTCTTTCGCATCTTGTATGTGTCGCTTGAATTTAAAAGGTTAATACAATGAAATATGTTCCACTTGGCCGAACTGGCTTAGAAGTTTCTCGAGTGTGTTTGGGTACTATGACTTGGGGGACTCAAAACAACCAAGCTGATGCTGATGTTCAAATTGAATACGCCTTAGCAAATGGTGTGAATTTTATTGATACGGCTGAAATGTATTCTATCCCGCCAACTGCTGAGTCTTATGGCAAAACAGAAACTATTATTGGTGATTGGCTTTCTCGTAACCCATCTCGTCGTAAAGAGTTTATTCTTGCTACTAAAATTGCTGGTCCTGGTATGAAATACGTTCGCGACGGCAGTAATATTTCTGGCAAAACAGTGATTGAAGCGGTGGATGCTTCTTTAAAGCGTTTGCAGACAGACTATATTGATCTTTATCAGCTTCATTGGCCAAATCGTTCTACGCCGCATTTTGCAAAACATTTTCCAGGTGTGATTAGTTTTACGGATGTTGACCGTGATGAGCAGTCTGCTCAAATTCTAGATATTCTTCAAGGTTTGGATGCGTGTATTAAGGCCGGTAAGATTCGTCATTTTGGTTTGTCTGACGATACGACTTGGGGGATTAATGAATTTATTCGTCTCAGTGAAAAGCATGATTTGCCACGTGTTGCTTCTATTCAAAACGAATTTAGTTTGTTGCATACAAAAGATTGGCCATATCTAGTCGAAAACTGTGTTCATGAAGATGTGGCGTATTTGCCATGGTCGCCTTTGGCTGCCGGTGCTTTAACGGGAAAATATCTTGGTGGTGCTCGCCCTGAAGGCAGTCGTTGGACTTATTCTCAGCGTAACGGTATTTTCCGCGATACACCTTTGGTTGAGAAGGCGGTTGCCGCTTATATGGAGGTCGCTAAAAAGCATGGTTTCACTGCAGCTCAACTTGCCTTGGCATGGTGTGATCAAGTTGACGGTGTAAGTTCGACTATCATTGGAGCGACGTCTTTGGAGCAGCTAAAAGAAGATATGGCGGCGTTTGATATGACCCTGTCTGAAGAGGCTTTAAAGGATATCATGGCCGTCTTTAAAGAGTATCCTGTTCCGTTTTAATAGGCAGCTGATTAGCTCTGATATGAATTTAAAAAGCGCTTCGGCGCTTTTTTTGTGTCTGTAAAATTAGAGTTATGAAAGATGAGTGTTTAGTTTGCTTTGTTTTGTTCAATAAAAAACCCGATACACATTGTGTATCGGGTTTTTTCAGAGATTAGAAAAAACTATGAATTAGTTCTTTTCTCTTTCTTTTTTGTCTTTAACAGCAGCGATAACAGTTTCAGCTACGTTAGAAGGACATGGTAGGTAGTGAGAGAACTCCATAGAGAACTGACCACGACCAGAAGTCATTGTACGAAGAGTACTGATGTAACCAAACATTTCAGATAGAGGAACGTCTGCTTTGATGCGAACACCAGTCAAACCTTTCTCTTGGTCTTTGATCATGCCACGACGACGGTTCAAGTCACCGATAACATCACCAACGTGGTCATCTGGAGTGAACACGTCAACTTTCATGATTGGTTCGATTAGCTGCGGACCAGCTTTTGGAATTGACTGACGGAAAGCGCCTTTAGCTGCGATTTCGAAGGCAATTGCAGAAGAGTCAACTGCGTGGAATCCACCGTCGAACAATTCAACTTCAATGTCTAGTACAGGGAAGCCTGCTAGAACACCTTGGTTCATCATGGACTTGAAGCCTTTTTCTACAGCTGGGAAGAACTCTTTTGGTACGTTACCACCAACAACTGAAGAAGAGAACTTGAAGCCAGAGCCCACTTCGCCTGGTTTGATGCGGTAGTCGATTTTACCGAACTGACCAGAACCACCAGACTGTTTCTTGTGAGTGTAAGTATCTTCTACAGGCTTAGTGATAGTCTCACGGTAAGCTACCTGTGGCTGACCAACAATTAGATCAACGCCGTAAGTACGTTTCAAGATATCTACTTTGATGTCTAGGTGAAGTTCACCCATGCCTTTAAGGATGGTTTCGCCAGAGTCAATATCAGTTTCAACGCGGAACGTTGGATCTTCTGCAACCATTTTACCAATTGCAATACCCATCTTCTCGTTACCACCTTTATCTTTAGGCGTAACAGAGATAGAGATAACTGGCTCAGGGAAAACCATTGCTTCAAGAGTACAAGGGTGCTTAGGATCACAAAGCGTGTGACCTGTTTGTACGTTTTTCATACCAACGATTGCTAGGATATCACCAGCTTGTGCTGTGCTGATTTCTTTACGATCGTTTGCTTGCATTTCTACCATGCGGCCTACACGTTCAGTTTTGCCCGTGAAGCTGTTAAGGATAGTATCACCTTTGTTTAGTACGCCTGAGTAGATACGTACGAAAGTAAGGGCGCCGAAACGGTCATCCATGATTTTAAATGCAAGTGCTTTCAATGGCTCTTTAGCATCAACGATTGCTTTTTCGCCATTTGGATTACCTTCTTCATCCGTAAGATCCTGAGGAATTACGTCAGTTGGGCTTGGTAGGTAATCAACAACAGCATCAAGAAGAAGCTGCATGCCTTTGTTTTTGAAGGCAGAACCACAGTAAGTTGGGAAGAACGCAAGGTCACGAGTACCTTTACGGATACAACGTTTTAGGTCATCCATAGAAGGCTCTTCGCCGTCCATGTAGGCCATCATAACGTCGTCGTCTTGCTCAACTGCTGTTTCTAGAAGCTTTTCACGGTACTCTTCAACAATCTCTTCCATGTCAGCAGGAATGTCTTCGATGCTGTAGTTTTCTGGCTGGCCAGAATCATCCCAGATGTAAGCTTTGCGAGACAGTAGGTCAACAACACCAGAGAACTCGTCTTCAGTACCAATTGGTAGAACCATGATAAGAGGAGTTGCGCCTAGTACTTTTTTAACTTGTTCAGTTACACGGTAAAAGCTTGCACCTAGACGGTCTAGCTTGTTTACGAAGATCAAACGTGCAACTTCAGAATCGTTGGCATAACGCCAGTTAGTTTCTGATTGTGGTTCAACACCACCAGAACCACAGAATACACCGATACCGCCGTCAAGAACTTTTAGTGAACGGTATACTTCTACTGTGAAGTCAACGTGTCCAGGTGTGTCGATAACGTTAAAACGGTGATCTTTCCAGAAACAAGTTACAGCCGCAGACTGGATGGTAATACCACGCTCAGCTTCCTGTTCCATGAAGTCAGTTGTAGATTCACCTTCATGCACTTCACCAAGCTTGTGGATCATACCGGTAAGTTTAAGAATACGTTCTGTAGTAGTCGTTTTGCCCGCGTCAACGTGAGCAAAAATACCGATGTTTCTGTATTTTGATAAGTCAGCCATTACATTACTCTAAATAAGTGAGGACGAAATTTGCGCGTTAGTATACAAGACTTTTTGCATTTGTAGTCAGGTATTTCGCGCTATTCTATTATATTTTATGTGCCTAAAGAAAGAGGCAATAGGAAAGCATTTTATAAATGTAGTCTAAGGTCTCTCTGTAGCTTTTGAATTTGCCCCTAAATCGCTAATCTCGACGTAATTTATCAGAAATTGCAATTGGGTTGGGGAAGTTCAAAATGACGATATAGGTTGATAAAGCAAAGCTAAGAATGGCAGTGGCTTGTATGACATGAGAGGCTTCTGTGCCTATTAGACCTATATTGGCTGCCAAATAGGCTATTAGTAGTGAAAATTCACTTACTTGACCAAGACGAAAGCCGACTTCCCAAGATGTACTGGCATCTTCTTTTATGCCTTTCAATAGATGGCGAAAAACCACGGGCTTAATAAGCATTGAGCTAATTGCCAGAATTAAGGCAGGGACAATGACTAGACTAAGTAGATCAAGATTAAAGCTTGCACCTATGGTAAAGAAAAACAGAATTAAGAAAAAATCTCGCAATGGCTTGAGGTGAGTGGCTATGTATTGGGATATCGGGCTGGTTGCTAGTGCCACGCCTGCTATGAAAGCGCCCATTTCCGCTGACAAGCCTGCTGTCTCTGCAAGTACTGCCATGGATAAGCACCATCCTATAGAGATTAAGAAAATATATTCATGAAAACGATCAAATCGAGTGATTAGTTTTAGCAGAATGTATTTTACGAATATAAAGGCGCCAGCCACCAATAACGGCAAACCTATCAGAGGTTTAAGGTATTGCATTGCGCCGTTGTCTTCTGTGCCGGAAATACTATACAAAACCAGCAATACACCGATTGCAATCATGTCTTGTAATAACAATAAGCCAACCACTAGCTCGCCTGTGTGTTTGTGGTGTAACACAGTAGTCGGAAGTAATTTAATGCAGACAATTGTGCTGGAAAACATCATGGCAATGCCGATTATTAGGCTTTCGACGCTGCTATAACCGCAAAGTATTGCAACTCCATATCCTAGAGCTGCAAAAATGGCTGAGCTGAGGAGGGCGATCCATGAGGCTTTTTTAAGCATGTTTATTAGGTGGCTTGGCTGCATGTCTAGGCCAAGTAAGAAAAGCAAAAAGATGATGCCGATGTGGCTCATCTCATCCATGAGTCTGGGTTCGTTAATAAGAGATAATGCAGAAGGGCCAAATAATACGCCAAGGGCAATGTAGGCGATTATCATAGGTTGCCTTGTGTATAAGGCGATGGAAGCAACAACAGCCGCTCCTGCAAATATTAAAAAGAAGGAGTGTACTATCGATGCTTCCATTGATTGTCCTTTATAGAGCTAAGAGCTTCTATGAAGCGAAAGGCTTCTACTTAAGACCAGGAGCCTGTGCTGCTTTTCTTGCGTCGTAGCATAGGTAATAGTATGCCAAGTAGTAAGCCACCTAAAAGAGTTGCTCCACCAATCATAAACCATTTTTGCTCGGTCGTGTCTTGTAGTTTTTCAGCTTGCGCTATCGCTGTGCTTGCTTGCTGCTTGAGTGTTTCTATCTGATAGCTCACATCTTCATTTTGGGTAACAATCGCCTGCGCTTTTTGAGTTAGTTCGGCGGTATCTTGTAGTTGCTGCTTTAGTGAGTCATTTTCGTCTTTTAGGCTGGCGTTGGTGTTATTTAGCTCTTGAATCTTTTGTTGGCTAGCTTTAAGTGTTTCAGTAACTTCTGTTTTGCTATTTGTGCTTCTTTCAAGTCTGGTCTGTAAGGTATCTAGTTGATCCCTTGTTACCATATCTTCGCTAAGGAAATAATCGGCAACCCAGCCTTCGTTCCCGCTCGGAGTTCGAACTTTGGTGTAGCCATCATTTTGTTCCAGAACGGTTAATGGCGTCCCGCTTTTTAAGCCTCTTTCTACTGCTCTTGTGTTGTTGTCTAGTCCTTCTCGGATAGCAACAAATTGGATGTCGGAAATGTATACTGTCGCAGAGTGCGCAGTGGCAGAGAGTAGTGCGCCAACAATTAGGCTGGTAATACGTATTTTAGACACGTCAAGTTCCTTTAACAATCAATCACTTTATCTGTTTAGTACGATAATGATGAGGCGCCCAATACGCAATAGAAAAGGCCATCGTAATGGCCTTTTCTTGTTAGTTTATTGAAAATGTTTTGTTTAGCGACGCAGGAATAGCGGTCTAGGGTCTGATACGTCACCTTGATAGGCGATTGAAAAGGGCTTATGCAACGCAAGTGCCTTTTCTAAATCTACTTCTTCGTTGAACTGGAAACTGTTAAATCCAACTCGTAAAAGGTAGCCTAATTGATCCGGAATGAAGTTGCCAAGCGCTCTGATTTCGCCTTGGTAGTTCAGTCTTTCTCTTAGTAGGCGAGCGTAACTAAACCCGCGGCCATCAGTAAAGGCTGGGAAGTTTACGCCAATCACTTCAAACTGACTTAAGTCGATATCGTGTAGAAATTCAACTCCGTCGCCTGCTTCTAACCAGATTCCAGCCACTTTGCCAATGCTATCTTTTTCAGAAAGCCATTTCTGTGCTGCTACAATGCTGTCTGGTGTTACTGCTTGCTCAGCATCTTGTAGCCAGTTGTAAGTGTTGTCGATAATCTCGCCGTTTTTAATTAGCTTTGGCATAAGCAGCCTCTTTAAATGGTGTGATGCCAACGCGGCGATAAGTGTCGATAAAACGTTCTTCTTCAGAACGATTTGCAACGTATACATTCATTAGTTTTTGAATAACGCCGCTGATTTCTTCTTGAGCGAATGATGGGCCAAGGATTTTACCAATGCTTGCATCGTGACCTGAAGCGCCACCGATAGAGATTTGGTAAAACTCTTCACCTTTCTTGTCTACACCTAGAATGCCAATATTACCAACGTGATGGTGACCACATGCATTCATACAGCCTGAAATATTCAAATCGATATTCCCAAGGTCATAGAGGTAGTCAAGATCATTAAAGGTTTCTTGGATTTGCGCAGCAATCGGAATGGATTTTGCGTTAGCTAACGCACAAAAATCACCGCCAGGGCAGCAAATCATGTCGGTTAATAGGCCTAGAGTTGGTGTGGCAAAGCCCGCTTCTTTTGCTGCCTCCCAAAGGTCGACTAGCTGTTCTTGACGAACATCGGCAAGCACTAAGTTTTGCTCGTGGCTGACGCGTAATTCACCGAAACTGAACTTGTCGGCAAGGTCCGCGGCTTTATGCATTTGCTCAGCTGTGGCGTCACCAGGTGCTTGTCCTGCTTTTTTAAGTGTTAGCGTTACTATACGGTAACCTGATTTTTTGTGTTCAAATGTATTGCGTTCAAACCAGCGTGCAAAGCCAGCACTGTCTGCTAGTTTGCTTGTTAGGCTAGCTGGCTGGTTTTCTAGCGTGTCATAGTTTGGTTCGCTAAAGAAACCTTGTAGGCGCTCGAACTCGCTCATTGGAACTGTGCTTTCTTTGCCCTTTAGGTGCTGCCATTCGGCTTCAACGCGACTGCGGAATTCTTCGATACCCAGTGCTTTGACTAGTATTTTAATACGAGCCTTATACTTGTTATCGCGACGGCCTTGTTGGTTATAAACGCGAATAATAGCATCTAGGTAGGTTAGTAGATCCACGCGAGGAATAAACTCACTGATGGTAACGCCAACCATTGGAGTTCGACCTAGGCCACCGCCAACAATAACTTTAAAGCCGATTTCGCCTGCTTCGTTTTTCTTAATGTGTAAGCCAATATCGTGCACTTGAGTTGCTGCGCGGTCAGCAGACTCGGTAGCGTTTACGGCAATCTTGAATTTACGCGGAAGGAAGGCAAATTCAGGATGGAAGGTAGACCACTGACGAATCAATTCACAGTAAGGACGGGGATCAACGATTTCATCTGAGATGACGCCAGCGTATTGGTCTGTCGTTGTATTACGAATACAGTTGCCACTTGTTTGTACGGCATGCATTTGCACTTCAGCAAGCTCAGCCAAGATGTCTGGAACATCTTCTATTTTTGGCCAATTCAGCTGTAAATTCTGGCGAGTACTAAAATGCCCGTATGATCTGTCATAGCGGCAGCTTATGTCGGCCAATTTGCGTAATTGCGCGCTAGAAAGCATTCCATACGGAATCGCAATACGCAGCATTGGTGCGTAACGTTGTACGTAAAGGCCGTTTTGAAGGCGCAATGGTAGGAATTCTTGCTCGCTCAATTCTTGGTTTAAATAGCGGCGTGTCTGGTCGCGAAATTGTGCTACACGCTCTTCAACAAGCTGTTGGTCAATGGCGTCGTATTGATACATAGTGAAATGAACCGTGGTTAATAAATGTTAGTTAAGCCATGTTAGCAAATATCCTTTATTCTAAAAATGAATATTTATCTATATCTTTAGGGGTTTTGCTAATAAGGCTTATTTGGAATCTGTTTATCGAAAAAGGGTATAAACAGAAAGAGGAAAAATACCCTACTTTTTTACTTGGTCTTTGGCTTTGTTCTTCATCTCCTGTAATATAACTCTTATTGATCGTTATATAGATTTTGAAAGGGTTATTATGAATATTACAATTACCGATGGTGCCCAAGAATATCTTTCTTCTTTGCTAGAAAAACAAGGAGTTGAAGGTATTGCTGTACGAATTTTTATCCAGCAACCGGGCACGCCTTATGCTGAAACCTGCTTGGCTTATTGTCGTCCAGACGAAGTAAATGAGACGGATGAAATTTTAAATCTGCCAAAGCTCAAAGTGTACATTGAAAAGAATTCTGTTAACTTTTTGGATGAAGCTTTTGTTGATTACGCTACCGAGAAAATGGGCGGCCAGTTAACAATTAAGGCGCCAAATGCCAAAATGCCGAAAGTAACGGCCGACAGCCCAATTGAAGATCAGATTAATTATGTACTTTATTCTGATATCAATCCAGGTTTGGCAGCTCATGGTGGTGAAGTAAGTTTGCTTGAAGTGATCGATGGTCAAGTTGCTGTGTTGAAATTCGGTGGCGGTTGTCAGGGTTGCAGTGCGGTTGATCTGACTCTTAAAGAAGGTGTTGAAAAAACTTTGATGGAAAAAGTGCCAGGTCTTACTGCTGTTAAAGACTCTACAGATCATACTGTTACAGATAATGCTTTTATGTAAGTGTATCTTACAAAAAACATTTAATAAAAAAGGGGCGTCGCTTAATTGCGATTCCCCTTTTTTGTTGAACGGCTTTCTGGTTAGTAAAGCTTATCCACGTTTACGTTTTGGCAGTACGTCACGTAGTGTGTCAGCCATTTCTGTAAGCGCTTTTTCTGTTGTTTCCCAGTCAATGCAGGCATCGGTAATGGAAACGCCGTATTCTAGGTCGCTTAAATTAGCAGGTACTTTCTGGTTGCCCCAGCCAATGTTGCTTTCGATCATAAGCCCCATGATAGATTGGTTGCCATCAAGGATCTGTTGGGTGGAGTCTTCTGCAACTGTTATTTGGCGTTCAGGTTTTTTGCTGGAGTTCTCATGGGAAGTATCTATCATGATGTTCACTTTTAGATTAGCTTTTGCTAATTCTTGTTCTGCTTCAGCAACAAATTTTGTTTCGTAGTTAGGCTTGCCGCCACCGCCGCGAAGAACAATGTGGCCGTAATCATTGCCTTTTGTGTTCACAACGGTAACTTGACCTTCTTCATTGATGCCTAAGAAGGAGTGTGGGTGTGAAACGGATTGCATTGCATTGATTGCAACAGTCAAGCCGCCATCTGTACCGTTTTTGAACCCTACAGGGCCAGATAGACCTGATGCCATTTCTCGGTGAGTTTGTGACTCAGTGGTTCTTGCTCCGATAGCAGACCAGCTAATAAGATCCTGAATATACTGCGGTGAAATAGGATCTAGCGCTTCAGTAGCAAGAGGAAGGCCGAGTTCTGCTAAGTCAATAAGTAGCTTACGACCAATGCGAATACCTTTGTTTATATCAAATGTACCATCTAGATTAGGGTCATTGATCAAGCCTTTCCAACCAACGGTTGTGCGTGGCTTTTCAAAATAAGCACGCATGATGATATACAGAGTATCATCTAATTTTTCGGCAAGTGCTTTTAAGCGGTTTGCATAATCTAATGCTGCTTTTGGGTCATGAATAGAGCATGGCCCAATTACGATAGCTAGGCGGTGGTCTTTACCGTCCATAATATTTTTGATTATGTCGCGGGATTCCGCTACGTGGCTGCTAACGCTTTCGCTTACTGGCAGCTCTTTCTTTAATTGACTCGGTGTTACCAGGGGGGTAAATGAGGCAATATTTAAGTCTTCAAGACGTTTGTTACTCATTGCGGGGTTTCCTGCTTTTTTGCTTTTAATTATAGCCGCTAACAATATCGTGTTTTTCTCTTTGAATGAACCGCTAGGGCATCTATTTTTTATTTTTTAGAAGAAAAGATACTTCACGCCAAAAGAGAGTAGGGCTGTTGCTAGTACAGGTTGCAAAACATGGTTAGGTACATGGCTTGCTATGCGTGTGCCAATATATATTGTCGGGATGGAGCCTATTAAAAGCGCGGCTAATAACGTGTAGTCGACATTGCCTAAGAAAATATGCCCCGTGCCTGCAACTAGTGTGAGTGGGACAGCATGAGCGAGATCGGTACCAACAATATTTTTAGCTCTCATGATGGGGAATAATATCATCATGATAGCGGTTCCTAAGGCGCCAGCACCTACGGAAGTAAGGGTGACGAGCACGCCTAGGATAAACCCACAGATAAAAACGATTTTAGTGCTTTGGTCTTCTGATATGTTGAAACTTAACGCTCTGGTCAACTTGGCTCTAAATAGTATTGCCACAGCGGTGATGACAAGCATCATGCCCAATGTACTAGTTAAAATTTCTTGGTAGTGGTCGGGTTTTTCAAACTGTGATAGAGCCCATACGGTTATAAGTGATGCAGGAATACTGCCTGCTGCCATGGCGAAAACTATCTTCCAGTTAACGTTGCCGCGTTTAGCATGCATAACAACGCCAGTGCTTTTTGCAATGCCAGCGTACATAAGATCTGTGCCAATAGCGATGTGAGGAGGAAAGCCAAACATTAATAAGAGAGGTGTCATAAGTGAGCCGCCACCAACACCTGTGATGCCAACAGCCAAACCAACCGCCGCACCCGCGGAAATGTACCAAAGAAAATCCATTAGAAAGCCATATTGAAGTTATTTAAGCTGGCAACACTAGAGGTTTTTTACTATTCTATAAAGTAATATTTTATTATGTTTTTAACTCTTTTTCGAATAAGGCAGACGATGAAGTTACAACAGCTTAGGTATATATGGGAAGTGGCTCGTCATGATTTAAATGTCTCGGCCACGGCGCAAAGTTTATACACGTCACAGCCTGGCGTTAGTAAGCAGATTCGTCTTTTGGAAGATGAGCTTGGTGTGGAGGTGTTTGCGCGAAGTGGAAAGCATTTGACGCATGTAACACCTGCTGGTGAGAAAATTATTGCGTTAGCTGGTGAAGTTCTTAGTCAGACGCAAAATATTAAACGTGTAGCGAAAGAGTTTAGTGATGAGCGTAAAGGGTCGCTTGATATCGCAACGACTCATACGCAGGCTCGATATGCTTTGCCTAAAGTGATTAATCAATTCATTGAGGGTTATCCTGACGTTAGTTTGCATATGCATCAAGGTACGCCGATGCAAATTGCAGAAATGGCAAACGACGGGCTTGTTGATTTTGCGATTGCAACAGAAGCGCTGGAGTTGTTTGGTAATTTAGTCATGCTGCCTTGTTATACTTGGAACCGTTCTGTGGTTGTGCCAAAAGATCATCCGTTGGCCAAAGTGAATAAACTGACTTTGCAAGCGTTGGCTGAGTATCCTATTGTCACGTATGTGTTTGGTTTTACGGGTCGATCTCAATTGGATCAGGCTTTTCAAGAGGCTGAATTACAACCAAATGTTGTATTTACTGCTGCGGACTCTGATGTGATTAAAACTTATGTGCGCTTAGGGCTTGGTGTTGGGATTGTGGCTTCAATGGCCCATGATGAAATGCAAGATGCGGATTTGGTTGCTTTAGATGCTTCGCATCTTTTTGCAGACAGTTGCACAAAAATAGGCATTCGTAGTAATACATTCATTCGTGGCTATATGTATAAATTTATTGAATCTTTTGCGCCTCATCTGACAAAAGATGTCGTAATGGCTGCGATGGAGGCTGGGAATCGGCAAGATGTTGAGTTGTTGTTTAAAGATGTAGAGCTCCCAAGGCACTGACTGTAACTGTTAGGTTATAAATAAAGCCGCAGTGTATTTCATGCTGCGGCTTTTTTATTGGGATTGATTAAAAACAGTAAGTAGCTTACTTTTTTAGCTTGATTGCCATCTCTGCAATTCGCTTGCCTTGTGCTTCGCAGAGTGTTTTTTCATCATTTGTCAAAGCGGTTTCATGTGTGCTGTTTGCTAGGTGGCTTGCACCATAAGGCGTTCCGCCTGCCTGTGTGCTAATTAGCTCTTTGTTTTTATAAGGCAACCCAAGCCAAACCATGCCGTGATGGATTAATGGTGTCATCATGCTATGAATGCATTGTTCTTGGCCGCCGTGCATGGTGCTTGCGCTGGTGAAACCGCAAGCCGGTTTGTCTATCAATTGCCCTGTTAGCCAAAGTGTCGATGTTTGATCGATGAAGTGCTTCAATGGTGCAGCCATGCTGCCAAAATAGGAAGGTGAGCCAATAGCAAGTCCTGAGCAGTCAGCTAGTTCTTCCAGCGTGCAGTAAGGTGCTCCATCATCAGGTAAAGCTGGTGAGGCGACGTTTGTTATGTCTGACACTTCTGGGACTTGGCGTATCTTTGCTTCTATCCCATTGGTTTTGTTGATGCCTCGGGCAATGTGTTTTGCCATTTCTGAGACTGAGCCGTGGCGGCTGTAAAACAAAACCAATACGTAAGGTGACTGTGTCATTCGGTAGCTCCTATTTGGTTATTCTCATTTATTCAAATAAAGCTAAGACATCTTCCGGTGGACGGCCAATTTTTGCTTTGTCGTTGTGGATGACAATGGGACGTTCTATTAAGCTTGGATTTGCTTGCATGGCTTGTAGACGCTCTTCGTCGGTAGAATCTTTGCCTAAGTCAAGTTCTTTATAGATGGCTTCTTTGGTGCGCATGAGTTCTAGCGGCGTTATATTTAGTTGTGTAAGCAGTGTTTGGATTTCCTCGATGCTTGGGGTGTCTTGCAAATACAGGCGAATCTCAGGTTGGATATTATTATCTTCTAAAAGTTGTAAGGTTTGGCGAGATTTTGAGCAGCGAGGGTTGTGGTAAATAGTTGTCATGTCTACTTTCCTAGTCGTTGTTCGCATGAAAAAGCCTAACGGAAGTGGTAGCTTCCGTTAGGCTTGACGGTGTTATTTTTTGCTTAGAATAAACTCGACTGCATCAGCGATAGCGATGTCTTCGTTTTCACCTGCTTTGCGATATTTATATTCTAGTGTGCCTTTTTCTAGGCCTTTATCGCCTACAACCAAGCGATGCGGAATACCTAGCAACTCGCAATCAGCGAATTTAACGCCTGGGCGTTCTTTGCGATCATCTAACAAAACGTCTAAACCTTTGGCTTTGAGTTCGTCGTATAGGCGATCACATTCGGTACGAACCGCTTCTGACTTATCATAGTTCATGGCAACAATAGCAATGTCGAATGGTGCGATACTTTCTGGCCACAAAATGCCTTTTTCATCGAAGTTTTGTTCGATAGCGGCTGCAACAATTCGAGAAACGCCAATGCCGTAACAGCCCATGTGCATGACTTGTGCCTTACCGTTTTCATCTAAAACGGTGGCTTTAAGAGCTTCCGCATATTGTTGGCCCAGTTGGAATATATGACCCACTTCGATGCCGCGCTTGATAATGATAGTGCCTTTTCCATCTGGAGAAGGATCGCCTTCTACGACGTTACGGATATCGGCAATTTCAAATGCTGCGCAATCACGCTCCCAGTTTAGGCCAGTGAAGTGATAGTCGTCTTTGTTTGCACCGGCACAGAAGTCAGACATCACCGCTGCTGAGCGATCTACTATAACTCGAATTCCTTTTTCTGCTAAGCCTTTTGGTCCGATGGAGCCTGGTGTGCAGCCAGTTTTCGCAATGATGTCAGCTTCTTCAGCGAACTCAAATGGAGACACAATACCAGATAGTTTTTCCACTTTGATTTCGTTGATGTTGTGATCACCGCGTAGAACAAGTGCAACGATAGTTGGTTGCTCATCCTTATCAACTGCTTTTACTAGCATAGTCTTTACTGTGCTGGTGACATCTAATTTTAAAAATTCAGCAACTTTCGCAATGGTTTTGCAGTCGGGAGTGAATACCTCTGCTATATCTTGCGTTGGTGCGTCGGCTTGCTCTTTTAGGCAAATGGCTTCTGCAAGCTCGATGTTTGCAGCAAAGTCGGATGAATTACTAAATGCAATATCATCTTCACCAGAATCGGCTAGGACATGGAATTCGTGTGAGTATGCGCCGCCGATGCTGCCTGTATCTGCGCGAACTGGGCGGTAATCTAGGCCGATGCGATCAAATACATTGCAGTAAGCTTTATGCATGACATCATAGGTTTCTTGTAGTGATTCAGCGCCAACGTGAAATGAGTAGGCGTCTTTCATGCAGAACTCGCGTGAACGCATTACACCAAAGCGAGGGCGAACTTCGTCACGGAATTTGGTTTGAATTTGAAAGAAATTCATTGGTAGTTGTTTGTAGCTAGTCAATTCGTTACGCGCAAGTTCTGTGATGACTTCTTCATGGGTTGGGCCAAGGCAATACTCGCGACCGTGACGGTCTTGGAGGCGAAGCAGTTCAGGGCCGTATTTCTGCCAACGTCCTGTTTCTTGCCATAATTCTGCAGGTTGAACGCCTGGCATCATGACTTCAAGGGAGCCTGCTTTTTCCATTTCGTCACGGACAATGCTTTCGACTTTGCGGAAAACTTTAAGGCCTGTTGGTAGCCAGGTGTATAAGCCTTTTGAGATTTGGCGAATCATACCGGCACGAACCATTAGCTGATGGCTGGTGACGACGGCGTCAGTTGGTGCATCACGTAGGGTAGAGAATAAATAGTTGCTTGCGCGCATAATAATATCAGTACTTTAAAGTTGAGTGATTAAAGTTAAATAGCAAAAAAATCAAATTGTAAGCTAAGGCTTCAGCCTGCGAAGCGCGGCTCAATCTGGCCTTTTACATTTGTTTCAATAGCAAAGATTCCACCTGCTTGGGGAAACTGTTTTAATTCTTCTTCTGTTTGTGCACCACGACATGTGCTCACAAACAGTGTTCTCATTTCTGGTCCGCCAAAGGCAACCATTGTTGGGTAGGTTGCAGGAACTGGATATTCTTCTAAAATTTCACCCTGGGGGTTAATTTTTACAACGCGCTGTCCTTGATAAAGAGCAGACCAGTAATTTCCCTCACTATCAACTGCAGCACCATCTGGCCGGCCATTGCCATGTGGAAATTGAATAAAAACGCGTTTATTGGTTGCAGCACCGCTTTCTAAGTCATAATCGAATTGATAAACCACATGATTCGGTGTGTCTGAATAATACATAATGGTGTTGTCAGGAGAAAATGCTAAACCATTAGATGTCCAGGCTGCTTGGTCAATAAGGCTTTCTTGGCCGCCACTGAATTGATGTAATGCACCATTAAAGGCATCTTTTGGTGAGTACATAGTGCCAGCTAGAAAGCGACCTTTAGCATCACAACGACCATCATTGAAGCGAGTTGTTTTTTGATCGTAAGTGGCAAGCCAATAAGGCTTTAAGTCAGCATCAATGTGCTCGAATGTATAGACACCAGAGCGAAATGCTGCGATGAAACCGCCATTTTCAGCTAATGAGAAGCAGCCAATTTCTTCATCGAATTCGCGACTTGATAGTTTTTTTGATTTTGTGTCGTAAGCGTATAGTATGAAAGAATCTATATCGACAAAATAGAGCGTTTGAGTACGTTCGTCCCAACGAGGACATTCGGCTAATTTTGCTTGTGCATCCACGGCACATTGCATATCAGTCATGCTGGCTCCAAGTCTCTGAGAGTTTTTAAAAATAGGGTGCTATAGTGCTTATGAAAGCCTTTTTTGTAAATAGGAAGATGTAAAGATGTTTGAGTTAAATCCAGTGTTAGGTCGTGATTCTATTCTTGTTGGGCACTTTTCATTATGTCAATTGCGTCTTATAAATGATGCTCAGTTTCCATGGTTTATACTTGTGCCACAGCGAAATGACATCACTGAAATATATCAGCTTGTAGAAGAAGATCGCCAGCAATTGATGGCAGAAAGTTGCCTGTTGGCGGAAACGCTCCATGATGCCTTTTCCGCAACTAAGCTGAACGTTGCCGCTATTGGTAATCTAGTGCCTCAATTGCACATGCATCATATCGTTCGATATACAACTGATCCATGCTGGCCTGGCCCAGTTTGGGGGGAATTGGATGCTATTGCTTATTCAAAAGAAGAATTGGCTGAAATTTTGCAGAAGGTTCATTCGTTACTGAGTGATGATTTGACATTACCTAGTGATGGGGCTGAACTTTACTATTGAGAAAAAGCCCTAAATTTGTATTCTATACTGAGTGAAATTTAGCCAACTTGGAAAGCGTGTTTTATGAGCATAAGCAAAAGGAAGAAGGCCATACAGAAAGTTGTTAAATTATTGAATTTAGCAACCTCTACTAATTCTAGTGAGTCTGTAATGGCTTTGCGTCATGCGGAGTCGCTAATTAGGCAGTATCAGGTTGCTCAACGAGAGCTACCTATTTTGCAGTTGTGTGATCGCGCTATGCTTTACCGTGTTAGTTGGGGTGGGGCCTCTCCTCGATATCAAAAAGATACCGTCGCAAAATCATCCCCTGAAGGATCTGTCTACCAGCGTCGTTTCAGTGAAAAGGGTAACGACCCAAGTCGAGCTTATGAATCTGCTCGTACTATTCTTGATGATTTGGAGCTTTCCGATTCTCACGGTGTTGGTGCGACTCTAGATGATCAGGTCTTGTCAGATGATAAAAATGCAGATTATGAAGGAGAATCTGTGGGCTATAAGGGTCGAGTTACTGGTGATATTGGTGCTCAAGCTGAAGATGCTGAGTCAAATTTTGAATTAGATGGCGATAGTGTTGGTGAAGGTAGCATGACAGCGGAAAGTGTTTTTGAAGATGCGGATGAGGGTGTGGTGGTAGGGTCTGCTGTTAATGAAAGTGGGCAGGATGGTTCTGCGAATTATACCTCCAGCGATAATGTAATTAATGCCGCCAAAGCTTTTCGCCCAGATAATCATGGGTTTACTGAAACATTAAAGACTCAGTATGCTACCAGTGATCCGAATGTGCCATTTGTAGAAGACGGATACTGGTCAAAAATATACGACAAACTTGCGGATTTTGATGAGGCTAAAATTCAAACTGAAATAGAAGCTCTAGATAAGCAGCTTTTATTGGCGCAAGAAAACCTGCAGCTCAAAAAGCAGAAGCGCCATGCGCATGAGCAAGGTGAAGTGCAGGAGCGGGCTGAGCGGGCTCGAATCGAGCAAAGTTTTGAGGAAGCTATTGAGCGAGCATTTCAGGCTAGGGCAAAATCCTACGAGGCATGGGAAGATAGTTGTACCAAGATTCGTATGGCTCGTCTAAGGGATGAGCAAGAGGCTGTTCAGGGGTATGATTCTATTAGTCATGCCTTAGCGAAAAATAAAGAGTCTCTTAAGCAGCACTTGCAACGCAAAGAAGATTACAGGGCTGCTAAAATAATGCACGAGTTGCGTAGGCATCTTGTACTTGCGGTATCTGTTGGTAAAGATGCAATCGCATCTTATGAAAAAGTGATCGATATCATGTCTGAGAACGGGCTTTCCCTTAAGGATTTAGAATTTTCAGATATCAAAAATAAAAGTTTGTTTATTCGTTTGTTGGAGCGTGAATCTGCTCTTATTTCAGATGTGCACGCAAGAGAAGCGCACACTGAAGAAATGCTAGACAAATTTTTAACCTCTAGTTTGGTGAAAAAAGAATCACGTACATCTGAAAATCCTATTCAACATATTCAGCGTTTGCTTATAGCGGCAAGTGAGGGCGGTCAGTTCGAAACTCAGAAGAATTTAGAGCAAGTTATTTATCTGATGGAAGTTAATGGTATTGGTGTTAGAGATATTGGGTACGGCTTTATTAAAAAATATTCTGTTTTTATTCGTTTGATCAACTGGGAGGCTGAGCGTATCCCTTCACTACCAGACCGAGAAAAATTTACTGCTCAAATTTTAGAGGAATATATTCAGCACTCTGTTCAAAAGCCAAAGACTGATAGGGAGCAAAAAGCTAACCGTTAAGTTTCTTCTAAAAGGTACTAACTTTTTTCTACTTATACCCCTCATTCATTTGATTGATGAGGGGTATATTTCTTTAAAACCCACCTTAATGCTTTCTTTGCAAGGCTGCATCTTTTACCATTTCGTTTTCGAATTAATCGTAATACTCGGCAGGAGAGAAGCATGAGCATTATTAAAGAAGATGACCTGATTGATAGCGTAGCAGACGCATTGCAGTTTATCTCTTATTACCACCCTCTGGATTTCGTAAAAGCGGTGCATGAAGCATACGAACGAGAAGAAAGTAAGGCCGCGAAAGATTCGATGGCGCAAATTCTTATTAACTCTCGTATGTGTGCTGAAGGTAAGCGTCCAATTTGTCAGGACACGGGGATTGTTACCGTTTTTGTTAAAATCGGTATGAATGTTCAATGGGAAAGTGCTAGAAGTGTTACTGATATGATTAATGAAGGTGTGCGTCGTGCCTACCTTCATCCAGATAACGTATTGCGTGCTTCTATACTTGCAGATCCTGCTGGAGCTCGTAAAAACACCAAAGACAATACGCCTGCTGTGATTCACATGGAGGTTGTACCTGGTGATACTGTCGAGGTTCACGTCGCTGCTAAAGGTGGCGGTTCTGAAAACAAATCTAAATTAGCGATGCTTAACCCTTCCGACGATATTGTTGAATGGGTTAAGAAAACAGTTCCTACAATGGGGGCGGGTTGGTGTCCTCCTGGAATGCTTGGCATAGGTATTGGCGGTACTGCTGAGAAAGCTATGGTTATGGCGAAAGAGTCTTTGATGGAGCCTATTGATATTCATGAGTTGAAAGCTCGAGGTCCCCAGACTCGCATTGAAGAGCTTCGCTTGGCTATTTTTGAAGCTGTCAATAATCTGGGTATCGGTGCGCAAGGTCTTGGTGGATTAACAACTGTTCTTGATGTGAAGATTATGGATTATCCAACTCATGCCGCTTCATTGCCTGTTGCCATGATTCCTAATTGTGCGGCAACTCGTCATGCACACTTTGTACTTGATGGTTCTGGTCCAGCAGATTTGGTTCCTCCATCATTAGACGATTGGCCGGAAATTACTTGGGAGGTGGGTGAAAGTGTTCGTCGAGTTGATTTAAATACTATTACGCCTGAGCAAGTAAAAGAATGGCAGCCTGGTGAGACTATTTTGCTAAATGGTAAAATGTTAACTGGTCGTGATGCGGCTCATAAGAAAATGGTTGAGATGATCGCTAACGGCGAAGAGCTTCCTGTCGATCTAAAAGGTCGTTTTATTTATTATGTTGGGCCTGTTGATCCAGTAAGAGATGAAGCTGTAGGTCCTGCAGGTCCTACCACGGCGACTCGAATGGATAAATTCACTCGTACGATTCTGGATAAAACGGGGCTACTTGGGATGATTGGTAAGTCTGAGCGCGGTCCTGTTGCAATTGAAGCGATCAAAGAATTTGGTGCGGTTTACCTGATGGCAGTAGGTGGTGCGGCTTATTTGGTTTCTAAAGCAATCAAAAAAGCAGACGTCGTTGCCTTTCCTGAGTTAGGTATGGAGGCTATCTATGAATTTGATGTTGTTGATATGCCTGTGACAGTTGCCGTTGATACATTGGGTACATCTGTTCATATCACAGGACCTGCTGAGTGGAAGAGTAGAATCGAAGCGCAAGCACTAGAAATTAAGTAGTTGATCTTGGTTTATTAACAAAAAATCACTGTATTTAGCAATGCAGTGATTTTTTTTGTTTAAAAACGGTTGCATGGATCAAAATAGTCTGTATTATACACGACCTCAGCCGCACAGCATGTGTGGCGAAGCTCTTTAAAATAGATAATCAGATAATTTGTGTGGGCGCTCGCTGGAGGCTTCAGAAGATTGTCCGGATTGGTTTTTAACTGGTTCGAGATGATCAAAAAAATTGAAGTCTTGCGAAACGTCTAACACGTCAATTCGCTTTATGTTGTTTTGTTGTTCTTATGGACGATGAAATGATTAAGTTATTGTTAGTGTAATAGATTTTGAGTAAGCAAACTTTTTAACTGAAGAGTTTGATCATGGCTCAGATTGAACGCTGGCGGCAGGCTTAACACATGCAAGTCGAGCGGTAACAGGGGAGCTTGCTCCTGCTGACGAGCGGCGGACGGGTGAGTAACGCGTAGGAATCTACCTAGTAGAGGGGGACAACATGTGGAAACGCATGCTAATACCGCATACGCCCTAAGGGGGAAAGGAGGGGATTTTTCGGAGCCTTCCGCTATTAGATGAGCCTGCGTAAGAT